>NZ_JAIZRT010000001.1:0-1150760 GCF_020420065.1 Burkholderia sp. AU31624 | reverse complement strand
ACTAGATCCCCTTGAAGGGTCGTTCGAGACCAGGACGTTGATAGGTCAGGTGTGTAAGCGCAGTAATGCGTTCAGCTAACTGATACTAATTGCCCGTAAGGCTTGATCCTATAACAAGTCTGTTTCGACAGTCGTTAGCGCTTCAGCGCTCTACGAATGTCGAACGTCGAGTGCAAGGCACTCGACGTACAGCGGTTGAACTACCGCGTATGTGTGAGATACAACCTCACAACCCAACGAAACTACTGCTTCTTCCAAGATTGGTTGTGCTGCGAAGCCAGCACAACAACCCTCTTTGCCTGATGACCATAGCGAGTCGGTCCCACCCCTTCCCATCCCGAACAGGACCGTGAAACGACTCTACGCCGATGATAGTGCGGATTCCCGTGTGAAAGTAGGTAATCGTCAGGCTCCCTAAGCCAGAAACCCCCGCCCGAAAGGCGGGGGTTTTTGCATTTCAGCGGCGGAAATGCTTTGCGGCGGGATGGACAGCAGGCTGGATACAGCTCCGCGTCACTCCTACCTCCAGGCACGTTTCCCAGCGCCACACCTCGATCTGGCGGAAACCGGGGGGCGAATGCGTCGACCCAGGCCTCCAATGTTCTCCCGACGCTCTCTCTGGACCACACATCCATCGGCCTCCCATTAGTCCCCATCAGACGTCGATTTATCCACGAATGGCGCGATGATGGCTGACGATGGGCGATGTTTTGTCGAAAATGGCTGGCAATTGATGTGTTCGGGCAAAAGGCATCTTGCACCATCTACCGGTCCTTCGACGCGGTGTATCGACGTGATCGCCGGCACACACAACAAACTCAGCGCTAAATCATCACAAAAATCTATGCGCATAAAGTCCATTCGCGCGACATGCCCTGCAGAGCGGGGTGCAAGCCCTTCGGGGTAATATCACCGTTCGTCCCGATCCCCGGTGCTTCCAGGCAACCGCCGGCGGTCGGGGTCCGCCGTATCCCGTCTCCCGCACCGTTCATGACTGATAGCCCTGCCCAAAGTGGTCGGACGACCGACTTCTTGCCGTATCTCGTCGCCGCAACGTTCTTCATGGAGTACCTCGACACGACCGTGATCGCGACCGCGCTACCGCAAATGGCGCGCTCGTTCGGTGTCGGGCCGAATGCGCTGAGCCTCGGGATGACGGCCTACATGCTGGCACTGGCAGTGTTCATCCCGATCAGCGGCTGGATCGCGGACCGGTATGGCTCGCGCACGGTGTTCGCCAGTGCAATCGTCGTCTTTACCGGTGCGTCGGTGCTGTGCGGGTTGTCCGAAGGTGTCGTGACATTCACCGCTGCGCGCCTGCTGCAAGGCGTCGGCGGGGCGATGATGGTGCCGGTCGGGCGCATGATCGTCGTTCGCAGCACCGAGAAGGCGAAGCTGATGCGCGCGATCGCGACGATCACGTGGCCAGGCATCGTCGCTCCTGTCGTCGGGCCGCCGATCGGCGGCTTCATCACGACCTATGCATCATGGCGGTGGATCTTCCTGCTGAACGTCCCGTTCGGCATTGCCGCACTGGTCTGTACCTGGCTGATCGTCCGGAACACGCGGGCCGACGAGCAACGACCGCTCGACTGGGGCGGCTTCGTACTCGCCGGAGGTGCGCTGACCTGTCTGTTGATCGGCACCGAAGCGGCCGGCCAGCAGGACGTCCACTTTACGCGCGCAGCCGTCCTGGTGGGCGCGAGCGTGGTGTTCGGCATCGCCGCCTGGTGGCATGCGCAACGTTGTGCACATCCGCTGCTCGACTTCACGACATTGAAAGTGCCGACGTTCTCGGTGACCGTGATCACCGGGTCGATCACGAGGATGGCCATCAATGCCGTGCCGTACCTGCTGCCGCTGCTGTTCCAGATCGGTTTCGGGCTGTCGCCGTTCCAGTCCGGCCTGCTGCTGCTCGCGAGTGCGCTCGGCAATCTCGGGATGAAGGCGGGAACGTCGTGGATTCTCGACCGCTACGGCTTTCGGCGCGTCGCACTCGTCGACGTGACGATAGTCGGCCTCTTCACGATCGCGTGCGGCTGGCTGACTGCATCGACGCCACTGGCGATCACGCTGTTCGTCGTATTTGTCTACGGACTGACGCGGTCGATGCAGTTCACGACGCTCGCGACGCTGGCCTATGCGGATATCCCGGCCCAGCAGACAAGCGCGGCCAGCACGTTGTGGAGCGCTGCTCAGCAGATGACGATCGGAATGGGCATCGCGTTCGGTGCGTTGTCGCTTCGACTCGCAGCGTTGGTGCGGGGCGATGCGGCCGGCATGCACTACGTACTCGACGACTTTCGCTGGGCATTCGTCGCAGCGGGCGTGCTCGCATTGCTGACGTTGCCGGGCTACGCACGGCTCGCCTCCGATGCGGGTGATCGATTGCGGGCGAATGTGGCGCGCGGGTAGGTCGGGTCCCATCGACCTTGTGCTGCGACAGGTGAGTGCTTCTGCTTCCTGTCGCTCACTTGAGACGTCGATCCGACGAGTCGCGACGGTCTGCAGCGAATCGAAAGCGGTCATCTGCCGGATTGGATGGATGAACTGGTCGCGCGCCGATGTCCGTTTGCAAAGAATCCGGATGGGTAACGAGCGATTGGCATGCCGGATGCGCGGCATTTCCCGCACAAATCCGTCTGCGTGACGGATGGCCTGCGAGCATCGTGCGTATTCCGCTCGCCGTCACTGCGCGTCATGGAAGATGATGCCGACCGTGTGGCGATGGCCGCTCCGAATCCGGCTGACGCCGTGGCGCAGGTTGACGCGATAGACGCCGCGCGTTCCCTGCACGGGCCTGCCGTGCACGGCAAAGATGACGGCGTCGCCTTGTGTCAGCGGCACCACTTCCGCGCGCGATTGCATGCGTGGTCGCTGTTCCGTCAGCACGAACTCCCCACCCGTGAAATCACGGCCGGGCGCCGACAGCAGGATCGCGACCTGGAGCGGAAAGACATGCTCGCCATACAGGTCCTGATGGAGGCAGTTGTAGTCGTCGGCGCCGTATTGCAGGATCAGCGGCGTCGGTCGCGTCTGTCCTGCTGCATGGCAGCGAGCGAGGAAGACCGCGTGGTCTGCCGGATAGCGGACGTCGATCCCGAGTGCCGTGTTCCAGCGATTCGCGATGGGCGCGAGATGCGGGTAGAGCGTCGCACGCAGCTCGGCGACGACCGCGGGGAGCGGATACGCGAAATACTTGTATTCGCCGCGACCGAACCCGTGCCGCGCCATCACGACGCGCGAGCGATAGAGCGCATCGTGAGGATAGAGCGACGCGAGCGTCGCGCATTCGCTGGCCGAGAGCAGGCCCGGCGCGCGCGCGCATCCGTAGCGATCGAGATCGGCATCGACAGTCGTCCAGTCGATCGCATCGACGCGTTGCGCAATTTCCAGTGATTCGACGGCGGGTTGCAGGTCGGCAATGTTCACGGGCATAGCTCGGTTCGTCAGCAATGTGGCGCCATGCAGTCGTGCGGAATGCTTCGGGCACGTCGTCCGCACGGTCGAGTCCACGGTAAATGTTGATGAGCCCAGTCTACGGATATCGATGCGCCGGCGCGCTCCAGATCTTGCGCTTCAATTCGGGAAAGGGAGAGGGTGAGCATTCGCGACGGCATGGACGCACCGAATGCCTCGACGAGTCGGATTGGCGAGACGGAACAGCGGAACAGCGAGGGACGAGGGTCGAATCATCTCCAGCAGGTAGCCGGCTCCTCCCGACCACCCGCTGCATCACCGCTTACGCCACCGACCGGAACAGCCAGTAGAGCCCGCCGGCAAGCACGATCGACGCCGGCAGCGTCAGCACCCACGCCAGCACGAGGCTGCGCACCGTGCCCCACTGCAAGCCCGATCCGTTCGCCGCCATCGTGCCTGCGACGCCCGACGACAACACGTGCGTCGTCGACACCGGCAATCCGTACACGTCGGCCGCGCCGATCGTGAGCATCGCGACGAGTTCGGCCGATGCGCCCTGTCCGTACGTCAGATGCTGCTTGCCGATTTTCTCGCCCACGGTCACGACGATCCGCTTCCAGCCCACCATCGTGCCGAGGCCCAGTGCGATCGCGACCGCCACCTTCACCCACGTCGGAATGAACTTCGTCGCGTGGTCGAGCTGCTTGCGATAGTTGTCGATCGCGAGCTTGTCGTCGGCGGCGAACGCGGGCCGGCCGGACTTCTCGATCAGGCGGATGGCTTCGGAGACCAGATACATCGTGTTGCGCACGTTGTCGACGTCGCGTTGCGGCACGGCCGCCATCGAGCCCGATGCACCGACGGCGGTGGCGAGCGACGCGGACAACTGCTGTACGGCGGGGATCACGGCCGGCGTCAGTTCGCGATGCTGGACGTAAAGCTCGACGTCGGCACGCGGGTTCGCGGACGGTGCAACGCCGTTCGTGTACTTCCCGAACGTCGCGGCGGCCTGGTTCGCGACCGCCACGAAGGTCTGCGTCTCGGCCGGTGTGACGGCCTTGTTCAGCGCATAGGCGGTCGGCACCGTGCCGATCAGGATCAGCATGATGAGCCCCATCCCTTTCTGGCCGTCGTTCGAGCCGTGCGCGAACGACACGCCCGTGCAGGTCAGGATCAGCAGGCAACGAATCCAGAACGGCGGCGGCTGGTCCTTCGGCGGCTCCTTGTACAGCTCCGGAATCCGCACGAGGGTTTTCAGCACGAGCAGCAGCAGCGCCGCGCACAGGAAGCCGACGAGCGGCGAGAGCAGCAGCGACTTGCCGACGCCGAGCGCCTGGCCCCAGTCGACGCCGCTCGTGCCGGACGGCCCGTGCATCAGCTGGTTCATCAGCCCGACGCCGATGATCGACCCGATCAGCGTATGCGAGCTCGACGACGGCAACCCGAAATACCAGGTCGCGAGGTTCCATACGATCGCGGCGATCAGCAGCGCGAACACCATCGCGAAGCCCGCACCGCTGCCGACCTGCAGGATCAGCTCGACCGGCAGCAGTTGCAGGATGCCGAACGCGACGGCGCCGCTCGAGATCATCACGCCGAGGAAGTTCCACAGGCCGGACCAGATCACCGCGACGTTCGGTGTCAGCGAGTGCGTATAGATCACGGTGGCCACCGCGTTCGCGGTGTCGTGGAAACCGTTGACGAATTCGAAGCCGAGCGCGATCAGCAGCGCGGCGCCGAGCATCAGGTACGGGAACAGCGATCCTTCGCGCATCGGCGACAGATCGTCGATCAGGTGCGTGGCGATATACACCGCACCGATCGCGAGCACCAGCAGGAAGACGGCGTAGCCGAGCTGCTTGGTGCGCTCGACGGAACCCGAATTGTTCGGGGCAGACGAAGCAGGCTGATTCATGACGGTATCTCGTAAGGGAACCGCGACTGATCCTAGCTTCGGCTAGCAGTCAGTTTGATGACAGCAGGGACAACGAACGGCGTGTCTTGCAGCGGCGTAAGGTGAACGTCGCCAGGCAATCGCGATACGACGCGACACGTCGGCTCGTGTCGTGCCTGATATTGCCAATGCAACACGGCGAGCGGCTACGTCGCAGTGTCGCGCCGGTCGTCGGCGGCGATCAACGTCCATCCGTGCGGCGACGCAGCGAATCTCGTGCACGACAGTGGTGCGACGTCGATGCGGATTGCCGCGCCGGGATCCATTCGCAGCGCATGCGCGACGGCCGCGCGAACGATCGGCGCATGCGTGATGGCGACGATGTCGCGGCCGTGTTGCAGCGCGTTCAACCATGTGCCGACGCGGCGCATCGCTGCATCGAACGATTCGCCGCCGTGCGGGGACGCGGAGGGATCGCCGATCCACGCGCCCAATTCGTCAGGCAGGTCGCGCGCGAGGTCGTGCAGCCGCTTGCCGCGCCAGTTTGCGTAGTCGATGTCGCGCAGCGCGTCATCGATGGCGGCACGCAGGCCGAGCGCATCGGCGGTCTGCACCGCACAGCGGGCCGGGCTGCACAGCACGCGCGCGCCGGTCACGCGTGCCCACCGGTCGTGCAGCGCCGCGGCGTCGGCGAGCCCGTGCGCGTCGAGCGGGTCGTCGTCGGGAAACGTACCGGTGCGCATTGCCCGGGTCGAGGCGTGCGCGATCAGGCGCAGCGAGGCAGGCATGTTCATGTCGTTGTGCGGATGATCCGGGACGAGCGAATTCGATCACCCGTCGCCGCTTCAATACGCGAACGTTCGCGCGTACAATTCGCCCGATACGAAACGCGGAAGCCGGTGCAATTCCGGCGCGGTCGCGCCACTGTAACCGGTGATCCATGATCCCGGAAGCCAGACCTGCCTTCGTACCCATCCAACATTTGTCGGGGCGCGATTCCCCTGAGGTGCATCCATGAGCGAAGCAGTGCTGAAGCCGGCGGTCGTGCCGGCACCCATCCCCGTCCGCGAACTGTTGCCGTGGGCCGTGTTCGTCGGCCTGATCCTATTGCTCGCGCTGTATTTCGTCGGTGCGGAACAAGGCGCGACGTCGCTGGTGCCGGGCATGTATGTCCACGAGTTCGTCCACGACGGCCGCCATCTGCTCGGCTTCCCCTGCCACTGACGCGGAGTTCACGATGGTCGGAAAGCTGCTCATGCGCGGGATGCTCGCAGGCATCGCCGCAGGCCTCCTCACGTTCGGTTTCGCGAAAATCGTCGGCGAACCGCAAGTCGATCAGGCAATCTCCTTCGAGGAAAAAACCGAAGCCGCCCGAGGCGAAGCACCGGAACCCGAACTGGTCAGCCGCCACACGCAAGCCGGCCTCGGTCTGCTGACGGGCGTCGTGACCTACGGCGCGGCATTCGGCGGGTTGTTCTCGCTCGTCTTTGCGTACGCGTATGGCCGAGGCAGCCGTCTCCCGGCACGGCCGCTGGCTGCGTGGCTCGCGCTGGCGTCGTTCGTCGCGCTCGTGATCGTGCCGAACCTCAAGTACCCGGCGAATCCGCCGTCGGTCGGCGACCCCGACACGATCGGCTATCGCACGGGGTTGTTCTTCCTGATGATCGCGATCTCGGTCGCGACGATGGTGTTCTCGGTCAGCGTGCGCCGCCATCTGCTGGCGAAGCTCGGGCAGTGGAACGCGTCGATCGTCGCCGGCCTCGTGTTCGTCGCGATCATCGCGGCCGTGCAGATCGGGCTGCCGTCGGTCAGCGAGTTGCCGGCCGAGTTCCCGGCGGCCTTGCTGTGGAAGTTCCGCGTGGCGGCCATCGGCATGCAGGTGATCATGTGGACGACGATCGGCCTGCTGTTCGGCGCGTGGGTCGAGCGCGGCGAACGCATCGGCATGCGCGCCGCCTGACGCACATTGCAACGGGGCGTGCCTAGCGCAGCATGCGTGGCGCGCTCCACGTCGATTCGCGCGCCAGCGCGACGAACGCGGCCAGATAGTCGATCGATGCCGGTATGGCTGAGCGCCGATTGCGTGAGGTGCAGCACATGGGCGGCCGCGGTCAGCGAGCCCTGGCGCTCGACCTCACGAATGACGACGAGATGGAATCGTTCCAGCATGGATATCGCTCGCGCAACAGGTGCATGAATAACTTTAATGGATAAATGAAATAATTCCATTTTATTTCATGATTTGAAATCCCTATCATGGCTCCCGGACATGCAATTTCTCTTCTGGACGGCAGCTCATGGTCACGACACACAACCTCGGTTTTCCGCGCATCGGCGCGAAGCGCGAACTCAAGTTCGGTCTCGAACGCTACTGGAAAGGCGAATCGTCGCGCGACGAGCTGAAGGCGCTTGGCGCCGAGTTGCGCCAGCGTCACTGGAACGACCAGCGCGGTCTGGACCTGGTGTCGATCGGCGACTTCGCGTTCTACGATCAGGTGCTCGACATGAGCTTCACGCTCGGCAACCTGCCGAAGCGCGTGCAGGGTTTCCACGGCGACGTGCTCGACAACTATTTCCGTGTCGCGCGCGGCCGTTCGGCGCAGTCGGCGGACGCGCATGCCGCGTGCTGCGGCGGCGTCGCGGCCGGTGAAATGACGAAGTGGTTCGATACGAACTATCACTACATCGTGCCGGAATTCCACGCGGACACGAACTTCTCGCTCGACCCGTCGCGCCTGCTCCAGCAACTGGCGGAAGCGCAGGCGCAGGGCGTGGCCGCGAAGCCGGTGATCCTCGGCCCCGTCACGTATCTGTGGCTCGGCAAGGCGAAGGACGATTCCGACCGCCTCGCACTGCTGCCGAAGCTGCTGCCGGTGTACGGCGCGCTGCTCGACACGCTGACCGCGCAGGGCGTCGAATGGGTGCAGATCGACGAGCCGATCCTCGTCACGGAACTCGACGACGCATGGCAACAAGCGTTCAAGACCGCGTACGCCGCGCTCGAAACGCGCCGCATCAAGGTGCTGCTCGCGACGTATTTCGGCCAACTGCAGGGCAATCTGGCGCTCGCGAGCTCGCTGTCGGTCGACGGCCTGCATGTCGATGCGATCAACGCACGCGATGAAGTCGACGCGTTGGTGCGGGACCTGCCGGCCGCGCGCGTGCTGTCGGTGGGCGCGATCAACGGCCGCAACATCTGGAAGACCGACCTGAACGCGACGCTCGACTGGCTCGAGCCGCTCGCGAAGCAACTGGGCGATCGCCTGTGGCTCGCACCGTCGTGCTCGCTGCTGCACGTGCCGGTCGATCTCGCGAGCGAGGAGAAGCTCGATGCGGAAATCCGTTCATGGCTCGCGTTCGCGCTGCAGAAGCTCGACGAGCTGAAGGTCCTCGCGACCGCACTGAACGAAGGCCGCGACAAGGTGGCCGACGCGCTGGCCGCGAACGCCGCCGCGATTCATTCGCGCCGCCAGTCGCCGCGCGTGAACAACCCGGCTGTGAAGGCCGCGATCGCCCGGATCGACGCGCAGCTTGGCAACCGCGCGAGCCCCTATACGCAACGCGCGCCGAAGCAGTCGGCACGCCTGAACCTGCCGGCGTTCCCGACGACGACGATCGGCTCGTTCCCGCAGACCGGCGAAATCCGCCAGGCCCGCAGCCGGTTCAAGGCCGGCGCGCTGGATGAAGCCGGTTACCGCGCGGCGATGCACGCCGAGATCGAACGCAGCGTGCGCGAGCAGGAATCGCTCGAACTCGACGTGCTCGTGCACGGCGAAGCCGAGCGCAACGACATGGTCGAGTACTTCGGCGAGCAGCTCGACGGCTACGCGTTCAGCCAGTTCGGCTGGGTGCAGTCGTACGGTTCGCGCTGCGTGAAGCCGCCGATCCTGTTCGGCGACATCAGCCGCCCGAAGGCGATGACGGTCGAATGGATCACGTACGCGCAGTCGCTGACGAACAAGCCGATGAAGGGCATGCTGACCGGCCCGGTGACGATCCTGAACTGGTCGTTCGTGCGTGACGACCAGCCGCGCTCGGTGTCGTGCTACCAGCTTGCACTGGCGATCCGTGAAGAAGTGCTCAATCTCGAGAAGGCCGGCGTGCGCGTGATCCAGATCGACGAGGCCGCGCTGCGCGAAGGGCTGCCGCTGCGCCGCGCGCAGTGGGGCGAGTACCTGAAGTGGGCGGTCGAATCGTTCCGCATCACCGCGAACGGCGTGCAGGACGATACGCAGATCCACACGCACATGTGCTATTCGGAGTTCAACGACATCATCGCGTCGATCGCCGACATGGATGCGGACGTGATCACGATCGAGACGTCGCGCTCGGACATGGAGCTGCTCGACGCGTTCGACACCTTCAAGTATCCGAACGAAATCGGGCCGGGCGTGTACGACATTCATTCGCCGAACATCCCGACGCAGGAGCACATCGTCGGCCTGATGAAGAAGGCGGCCGAGCGGATTCCGGCGGAACGCCTGTGGGTGAACCCGGACTGCGGCCTGAAGACGCGCCAGTGGGCGGAGGTGATTCCAGCGCTGACGAACATGGTCGCCGCCGCGAAGACGCTGCGCAACGCGGTGCAATAACGCGCGCAGGTTGCGTGCCGGCCGCCGCGCTCGATGGTCGGGCGGGGCGGCCGGCGGCGTGATTCATGCCGTGACGGGCGGGCCCGGTGTCACGGGCAGTGCGGGATCATGCGCGCTCGTGTTCGAGGGGCCCCGTGAGCGTCTCGGGTGATGGCGTCTCGGCAATGATGCGGCGTTCGCGTGCGAGGTCGAGCGACCGCGACAGCAGCCAGTACGCAGCGCCCGCGACGACCAGGCCGACGAGCCACGCGATATCCACGCCGCCGAGCATGCGAGCGAACGGCCCGACGAAAATCTCGCGGTTTGCTTCGGCATCGAAGATGTAGAAGAACGGCACCATCGCCGCGAAGCCGACGAGGTAGGCGACGATGCCGCGCGGTTGCCACGCGCCGTAGAGCCCGTTCGGCACGAAGAAGTGCGCGATCGCATAGTGACCGCGGCGCACGAAGAAATAGTCGACGAGATTCACGGCGGTCCACGGCACGAGGAAGTAGAGCATCAGCGTCAGGAACGTCTGCAGCAGCGCGATGCCGTTGCCGCGGATCGCGAATACGCAGGCAAGCACGAACGTGCTGATCGCGATGATCGATGCAACGCGCGCGCGGCGCGTCGGCCGGATCGGCACGATCGAATCGGCGGCGGTCAGTACGGTCAGCATCGCGCTGTACGCGTTGAGCGCGATGATCGGCAGGAAGCCGACCAGCGAGACGATCGCGATCAGCTTGCCGAGGCCCGGCACGAGTGACGTGCCGACGTCGTTCATCGCGACCAGCGCATCGGCCGCATGCAGCTTCTGCGCGAGCCACGCGCCGAGGCCGATCATCCAGGTGCCCGACAGCGACGCGCCGGCGAAGATCACGGCGATCAGCTTCGCGCGGCGCGTGTTTTTCGGCAGATAGCGCGAATAGTCCGACACATACGGGGCATACGAAATGTTGTAGCTCGCGGCGATCGCGAATTGCGTGGCGAACGCGATCCAGTTGAAGCCTGGCGCGGCAACCGGCGCAACGGTGGTGGGTGCCGGCGTCACATGGCCGAACGCGAGCGTGAGTGTCACGAGCGCGTAGAGCGGCAGTGTCGCGATCAGCGCCCACGTGAAAGTCCGATGCATCAGGTCATGACCGTAAATGGCGAGCAGCGCGCCCGTCGTCACGGCGGCGACGGCGACGAAGCCGCCATCGATGCCGAATACGTTGTGCACGCCGTCGACCATCAACGACACGTTGACGACGTTGAAGCCGACGAACACGAACAACGTCGCGAGCAGCGCGACGATCACGCCGCGATAGCCGAACTGCGCGCGCGACTGGATCATCTGCGGCAGCCCCATCTCGGGCCCCTGCGAGCCGTGAAACGCCATGAAGATCGTGCCGAACATGATCCCGAGCGCGCCCGCGAGCGTCGTCCAGCCGGCGGACAGGCCCATGCCGGGCCCGACGAAGCCGATCGAGATCGTGAAGAAATGGAAGTTGCCGAGGAACCAGAACGGCCCCTGGCTGGCGAGCTTCGCGTGGCGCTCGTGTTCGGGAATGTAGTCGATCGAGTGGTGCTCGATCGCAAGGCGGGCCGATTCGGTGCGACCGAGATCGAGGGTGTCGGGGCGGGTCATGACGACTTGTCTCCTGGGTCGTGCGCGGTTCGGCAGGGCGACCGCGTGCGCCCGCCTGCCGCGACGTCCGCGTGGCAAGCGATGAATAGCGTGGAACCGGGAGGCGGTGCGACGCACCGTCGGGGCGTGCAACGAAAAACGGGCAGGCGAGGGGCCTGCCCGTTGCGAGCGGTTACGCGGTGCGTGCGCCGCGCGGCAGCGGCGTTTCCTTCCGGTTCGCCGCGCCCGCATCGTCGATGCTCACGCGGCGCGAGATCAGCCACACGCACAGCGACGACAGGATCGCGGCGCTCGTGTACTGGAGCGCAAGCGGCCACCATTGCGGCGCGGAGTTCTGCGCGATGATGGTCGCGACGAGCGGCGTGAGGCCGCCGGCGAGCGCGCCGCACACCTGGTACGCGATCGAGATCGCCGTGTAGCGGATGCGTGCGACGAAGATGCCGCTGACGAAGCCTGCGACCACCGAGTAGTAGCCGGATTCCGCGAGCGTCGCGAGGCCGACGCCGACCGTGATCGACAGCGGCGTGCCCAGGTGCACGAGCGGCAGCATGACGAACGGGACGATCGCGGCCCATGCGCCGGTGATCAGCAGCACGCGCGTGGTGCCGAAGCGCTGCGCGAGGAACGCGGCCGCGAGCTGCACGACGAACTGCAGCACGGCGACGATCGTCATGCAATGCAGCACCATCGACCGGTCGAGCGACAGGAATTGCGTCGCATAGCTGATCATGAAGATGTTGCTGAAATACACGCCGGCGATGCCGTACACGTTCGCGCCGATCGCGAGCAGCAGCAGCGGCCAGTACTTGAGCGCTTCGCGCAGCGGCTTTTGCGCGATGTTGCCGCTCTTCTTGACTTCCTCGAACTCGGGAGACTCCGACACGCTCGCGCGGATCACGAAGCCGACGATCAGCAGTACGGAGCTTGCCAGGAACGGCACGCGCCAGCCCCAGCTCATCATGTCTTCCTTCGACAGCGTGCTGATCGCGCCGAACGCGAGCATCGACAGGATCAGGCCGCTCGCGCTGCCGAGCTGCGCGAACGACGCGAAGAACGTGCGCTTGCCTTCCGGTGCATGCTCTCCGGCGAGCAGCACCGCGCCGCCCCATTCGCCGCCGACCGCGATGCCTTGCAGCACGCGCATCAGCACGAGCAGGATCGGTGCGATCACGCCGGCTTGCGCATGGGTCGGCAGCAGGCCGATCGCGACGGTCGACACGGCCATCAGCATCAGCGTCGCGAGCAGCGAGCGCTTGCGGCCGAAGCGGTCGCCGAGGTAGCCGAACATCACGCCGCCGAGCGGCCGCGCGAAGAAGCCGACCGCGAACGAGCCGAACGACGCGAGCAGGCTGATGAAGCGGTTTTCGCCGGGAAAGAACAGCGGCCCGAACACGATGGCGGCGGCGGTCGCGTAGCTATAGAAGTCGTACCACTCGATCGTGGTGCCGACGAACGACGCGAGCGCCGCCCGCTTGGGTTGCTTGACGGAAGTCCCCATCTTTATGTGTGCTCCTCTGAATCCTCTGATTTGGAATAGGTGGCGGCGCGGGGATCAGTCGCGGTACGCGACGCCCGGCAGCACGCACAGCAACTCGTACGCGAGGTTCGCGCCGAGCAGCGCCGTGGTGCCGAACGGGTCGTACGGCGGCGCGACTTCGACGAGATCGCAGCCGACGATGTTCAGCCCCTTCGCGCCGCGAATGATCTCGAGCGCCTGCGGCACCGTGAGGCCCGCGATCTCCGGCGTGCCGGTGCCCGGCGCGTACGCCGGATCGATGCCGTCGATGTCGAAGCTGATGTAGACGGGCGTGTCGCCGACGCGCGCGCGCACTTCTTCCATCAGCGGCGCGAGCGACTTGTTCCAGCATTCCTCGGCCTGCACGACGCGGAAGCCCTGCTCGCGGCACCAGTCGAAATCCTCGGCGGCGTAGCCGGTGCCGCGCAGGCCGATCTGCGTGACCTTGTTTCCGTGCAGCAGGCCTTCCTCGACCGCGCGGCGGAACGGCGTGCCGTGCGCGATCTTTTCGCCCATCATCGTGTCGTTCACGTCGGCGTGTGCATCGACGTGGATCAATGCAACCTTGCCGTGCTTGCGGTGGATCGCGCGCAGGATCGGCAGCGCGATCGTATGGTCGCCGCCGAGCGTGATCGGCTTGCAGTCGTGCTCGAGGATCGCGTCGTACGCGGCTTCGATGCGCGCGATGGAATCGTGCAGGTTGTACGGATTGATCGCGACGTCGCCGATATCGGCGATCTGCAGCGAATCGAACGGTGCGGCGCGCGTGGCCATGTTATACGGGCGCAGCAGCACGGATTCGGTACGGATCTGGCGCGGGCCGAAGCGCGCGCCGGTGCGGTTGGAGGTGCCGAGATCGAACGGCACGCCGACGAAACAGGCGTCGAGGCCTTCGGCGCTCGCCACGTGCGGCAGGCGCATCATCGTCGCGATGCCGCCGCAGCGCGGCATTTCATTGCCGCCGAGCGGCTGGAAATGGGTGTGGTCGTTCATGGGGCTGTCTCTTCCGATGTGGGGTTGCCGTATCATGCGACGCGGCTTGACGCACAGTTTTACGCGCTCGGCCCGCAAAGAAGAATGCGAAGATATCGACGTAAACATCGATTTTCATCGATGTATGGAAGGGGATGAACGTGCTGGGGAATCTGTCGACCCTCGATCTGCGGTTGATCCGCGTGTTTCTCGCGGTCACGGACGCGGGCGGCGTCTCGGCCGCGCAGGCGGTGCTGAACGTCGGGCAGTCGACGATCAGCGCGCAGCTTTCGTCGCTCGAGACGCGGCTCGGCTACCGGCTTTGCGAGCGCGGCCGCAGCGGTTTCCGGCTTACGCCGAAGGGCGAGCGGTTTCACGCGATGAGCCGCAAGCTGCTCGCCGCGCTCGACGAATTCGGGATGGCAGCGCGGCACATGGACCGCCAGCTGGTCGGCACGCTGCACATCGGCCTGATCGGCCATACGCCGGTGAGCCAGAACGCGCGGATCGCCGAGGCGATCGCCGCGTTCCGCACCCGCGACGAGGCCGTGCGTTTCTCGATTTCCGTGCGCGCGCCGGGCGATCTCGAGGAGAAGCTGCTGAGCGACGAGATCCAGATCGCGGTTGGCTACTTCTGGCACCGGGTGCCGACGCTGCACTACACGCCGCTGTTCATCGAGCGCCAGGTCGCATACTGCGGGCGCGGCCATCCGCTGTTCGACGGCGCCGGCGCGCTGACGCCGGCTGACGTCGCGGGCTTCGAATGGGCGTGGCGCTCGTATCCGCTGCCCGAAGCGCAGATGTCGACGACGCCCGACCGCGTGACCGCGACCGCCGACAACATGGAGGCCGTCGCGCTGCTGATCCTGTCCGGCCACCACCTCGGCTACCTGCCGCAGCACTTCGCGGCGCCGTACGTCGCGCAGGGACTGCTCGCGCCGCTCAATCCGGAGCAGTTGCGCTACGACGTGACGTTCCACATGGTCGTCGCGCGCAACGGGCGCGGCAATCCGCTCGTGGAAGCGTTTCTCGAGGATCTCGAACGCGCGCACCAGCCGCCCGACATCGCATAGGCTGCCGGCCTCAACAATGTGGACGAGTGTTGCGGCGGTGCGGCTCGACGCGGCCCATATCGATCGGCGTCGACGTGACGGATCGGGCGCCGGGTGCGGCTTGCGCGTGGCGGCCACCCGCCGGCATCACGGCACCGGCAGCCCCGCGTCGTGCTTGACCTCGCGCAGCGACAGCGCCGATTCGATCGACGTCACGCCCGGCAGCATCCGCAGCGATTCGCGCAGGAACGTGCCGTAGTCGTCGAGGTCGCGCGCCACGACCTGCAGCAGATAGTCGGCCGTGCCCGCCACGTTGTGGCACGCCAGGATCCGCTCGATGCCAAGGACTTCCCGCTCGAAGCGGTCGGCGGTCTTGCGGTCGTGGGTCGCGAACCGCACGAGCACGAATGCGACGACGCCGAAACCGAGCGCCTGGCGTGACAACTGCGCGCGGTAGCGCTCGATATAGCCGTCGTTTTCGAGGCGCTTCAGGCGCCGCGCGCAGGGCGTCTCGGAAAGACCCACGGAATCGGCCAGGCGCGCGATCGGCAGGCGGCCGTCGCGCTGCACCGCGGCAAGGATGGCGCGGTCGGTTTTGTCGAGTTCGGTCATGTTGGCGGAATCCTTTTATGGATTTCATGATTGTGGCGGATTCCCCTACGGATCGCCAATCCTGAACCAAAGATGGCCAATAATCCCTCGCCCTCTGGCGGCAACATATCGTCGTAAGAGGACAGGGGCAGACCATGATTTCCACGCATTTGCTGTTGATTTATCTCGCCGCGCTGGCGGCCATTTACGCGGTGCCGGGGCCGGACATGGCGCTGGTGCTGCAGACCAGCATCGGCCGCGGCGTGCGGCCGGGGATGGCGGCGGCGGCCGGCCTGTCGCTCGCGCGCACCGCGCACGTGACGCTGTCCGCCTGCGGCGTCGCCGCGCTGATTCGCAGCGCGCCGTGGCTGTACGAAGTGATCCGCTACGGCGGCGCGCTCTATCTCGCCTATGTCGCGATCCAGGTGTTCCGCTCGCCCGTGTTCGCGCTCGGCGACGGCGATGCGGCGGCCTCGGCGGGCGAACTGCGCCAGTCGTTCGTGAAGGGCCTGCTCACCAACCTGCTGAACCCGAAGGCGCTGCTGTTCTGCTCGGTGCTGCTGCCGCAGTTCGTGCGTCCCGAGACCGGGCCGGTCGTGTTGCAGATGTTCGAGCTGGGCGCACTGCTGGTGGCGGCCGGCGTGTGCTTCGACCTCGCGTGCGTGTTCGGCGCGTCGCGGATCGCCGCGTGGATGCGCGCGCATCCGCTCGCGCAGACGGTGCAGCGCTGGACGTTTTCCGCGGCGCTGATCGGCTTCGCGCTGCGCCTGTCGATGGACTGAGTGCCGATGCGGCGGCGCGCCGGCGCAGGTCGCGCGGCGCGTCGCCGCACTCGATGCAGGCCGTGCGCAACGCCGGCCCGCGCGTGCGCCCCGTCGCAGAAGGGCGTGCGCGCAAATCGTCTGACTGTTCTAAACTCCCTGTTACTTCGCGCTGCGCGAACCCGACCGACCGAACGGAACCGTCTCCCGCCGGCCCTGTCCGATTTCCTGGCTGTTCCGTGCAACGCGGTACCAAGGAGGGTCTGAACATGGCAAGGCATCTTCACGCCGACCGTGAACCCCGAATCGTCGCCGAGTCCAAGTGCCTCGGCCCGTGCGATCCGGCAGAACGCATCCACGTCACGATCATGTTGCGGCGGCAGGAAGAAGGGCAACTCGATACGCTGCTTCACCAGCTCGCCACCGGCGACGCGCAAGCGAAACCGGTGTCGCGCGCCACCTTCGCGCAACGCTTTTCCGCCAATCCCGACGATATTCGCAAGGCCGAGGACTTCGCGCATCGTCATCAGCTGACGGTCGATCGAGTCGATCCCGTTGAAAGCGTCGTCGTGCTGTCCGGCACGATCCAGCAGTTCGAAGCCGCGTTCAGCGTCAAGCTCGAGCGCTTCGAGCATCGGTCGATCGGCCAGTATCGCGGCCGCTCCGGCCCGATCGCGCTGCCCGACGATCTTGGCGATGCCGTCACGGCCGTGCTCGGCCTCGACAGCCGCCCGCAGGCGCGGCCGCACTTCCGGCTGCGACCGCCGTTCAAGCCCGCGCGCGGCGGTGCGGCGGGCGTCACGTTCACCCCGATCCAACTGGCCTCGCTGTACGGCTTCCCGGCCGGCGATGGCGCCGGGCAATGCATCGCGATCATCGAGCTCGGCGGCGGTTACCGCGCGGCCGACATCCAGCAGTATTTCCGCGGGCTCGGCATCACGACGCCGCCGACGCTCGTCGATGTGAACGTCGGCACCGGCCGCAACACGCCGACCGGCGACCCGAGCGGCCCGGACGGCGAAGTCGCGCTCGACATCGAGATCGCCGGCGCGATCGCGCCGGCCGCGAAGATTGCCGTCTACTTCGCGCCGAACAGCGACGCGGGCTTCATCCAGGCCGTCAACGCGGCCGTCAGCGACACGACCCACAAGCCGTCGGTGATCTCGATCAGCTGGGGCGGCCCGGAGGCGATCTGGCAGGCTCAGTCCGCGCAGGCGTTCAACCGCGTGCTGCAGGCGGCCGCCGCGCAGGGCATCACGGTGTGCGCGGCATCGGGCGACAGCGGTTCGGGCGACGGGCTGCAGGACGGCGCCGATCATGTCGACTTCCCCGCATCGAGCCCGTACGTGCTCGGCTGCGGCGGCACGCAGCTCGACGCGCTGCCCGGGCAGGGTATCCGCAGCGAGGTCACGTGGAACGACGAGGCGGCCGGCGGCGGCGCGGGCGGGGGCGGCGTCAGCACGCTGTTCGACCTGCCGGCGTGGCAGCAGGGGCTCACCGTCACGCGCACCGATGGCAGCAGCACACCGCTCGCGAAGCGCGGCGTGCCGGACGTGGCCGGCGACGCGTCGCCGCAGACCGGCTACGAAGTGTCGATCGCCGGCACGGCCACGGTGATGGGCGGCACGAGCGCGGTCGCGCCGCTGTGGGCCGCGTTGATTGCACGGATCAATGCGGCGGCGAGTGCGGCGGCGGGCGGTGCGACTGCCGGCTGGATCAATCCGGTGCTTTACAAGAATCCGGGTGCGCTGCGCGACATCACGCAAGGATCGAACGGTACGTACGCGGCCGCGCAGGGCTGGGATGCGTGTACGGGCCTCGGCAGCCCGAACGGCGCGCAGCTCGCCGCGATCCTGACGCGCAAGCCGTCGAGCTGACGGCCGCGTTACACGTCTTTCCGTATGGCGCGGGCTTCCTGTCCGCGCCTTTTTCTCACCTCCAGGAGCAGCACGATGGGCATCGATTCCGCATCTTCCGGCGGCGTGTATCCGCTGCATCACGGCGACCACAACTCGCATGGCGTGCCGCCGACCATCAACCCGGTCGCGCTGAGCCACGGGCGCGACCAGCCGTTCTTCGATCCGGTCGCATACGGCAACGGCCCCGACGACTCGGTGACCGACACGACCGAGGCGGCTGCGATCACGCATCACACGATCCTGATCGACGGGAAGCGCATCGCGTATACGGCGACGGCCGGCCACCTCGTGACGGTCGACCCGAGCAGTTCGCAGCCGGCCGCGAAGCTCTTCTACGTCGCGTTCACGGCCGACGGCGCGAAGGAAGAAACGCGGCCCGTGACGTTCTTCTATAACGGCGGGCCAGGCTCGTCGTCGGTGTTCGTGCTGCTGGGGTCGTTCGCGCCGAAGCGCATCAAGACGTCGATGCCGGGGTTCACGCCGCCCGCGCCGTACCAGATGGAGGACAACCCGGACAGCATGATCGACCACAGCGACCTGGTGTTCATCAACCCGGTCGGCACCGGCTATTCGGCAGCGGTTGCGCCGAACAAGAATCGCAACTTCTGGGGCGTCGACCAGGATGCGGATTCGCTGAAGCAGTTCATCAAGCGCTACCTGACGAAGAACAACCGCTGGAATTCGCCGAAATACCTGTTCGGCGAATCGTACGGCACCGCGCGCAGCTGCGTGCTCGCGTACAAGCTGCACGAGGACGGCGTCGACCTGAACGGCATCACGCTGCAGTCGTCGATCCTCGACTACCGGCAGGCCGGCAACCCGGTCGGCGCGCTGCCGACCGCCGCGGCCGATGCGTGGTATCACAAGAAACTCGGCGTCACGCCGGCGCCGACCGATCTCGGCGCGTTCGTCGAGGAAGTCGCGCAGTTCGCGCGCACCGACTACCTGACCGCATTGCGCAACGTGCCGCATGCCGACCCCGCTGCCGTGAAGAAGCTGTCGCAATACACGGGCATCGACACGGCGACGCTGCAGACGTGGGGGCTCGACATTGCGGGTTACAACGCGCGCGGCAATTCACTGTTCCTGACGACGTTGTTGCAGGCACAGGGGCTGGCGCTCGGTTCGTACGACGGCCGCGTGACCGGGATCTCGTCGGGCATCGCCGGCAAGATCGACCCGAACTCCGGCGGCAACGATCCGACGATGACGGCCGTGACGGGCGTCTATACGGCGATGTGGAACAGTTACCTGAACGAGCAGTTGAAGTTCACGTCGAGTTCCGCGTTCACCGACCTGAACGACCAGGCGTTCCAGAACTGGGATTTCCATCACACCGACCCGACCGGCGCGCAGCAGGGCATCGATGCGCAGGGGAACGTGATCCTCTACACGGCCGGCGATCTCGCGGCGGTGATGGCGTTGAACGTCGACCTGAAGGTACTGTCGGCGAACGGCCTCTACGATTTCGTCACGCCGTTCTACCAGACCGTGATCGACCTGCAGCAGATGCCGCTCGAGGATCAGAAGGTGCGGCAGAACCTGTCCGCGCGTTTCTATCCGTCGGGGCACATGGTGTATCTCGACGGCGGCTCGCGTACCGCGCTCAAGCGCGATCTCGCGGCAATGTACGACGCGACGGTCAGCGATACGGGTGCGCGGATGCGGATTCGTGCGCTGCAGGCGACGAAGACGGGCGGCCACGCGTAGCGGTGCCCGTCAGTAAGACGCCGCGCGCAGCCATGACGGTGCGCGCGGCGTTTTTTTAACCTGGCCGGCTTAGGCGGCCGGCCAGTCGAACATCGTGTACGGCAGCGCGCGCTTGTGGCGCGACGCGTCGTAGAAGCGCAGCACGGTTTCGTACACGTGGTCGGCGACGGGCTTGCCTTCGAGGAAATCGTCGATCTCGTCGTAGGTGACGCCGTACGCATGCTCGTCGGGGCGCAGCGGGCGCAGTTCCTCGAGGTCGGCGGTCGGCACCTTCATCACGATCAGTTCGTCGCCGCCGAGCGCACGGGCCACCGCACGCACGCGACGCTTGTTCAGCCCCGCGAGCGGCAGGATGTCCGCGCCGCCGTCGCCGAACTTCGTGAAGAAACCCATCAGCGACTCGGCCGCGTGATCGGTGCCGATCACGATGCCGCGCCGCGCGCCGGCCACCGCGTACTGCGCGATCATGCGCTCGCGCGCCTTGACGTTGCCGTGCACGAAGTCCTGCTGGGCAGGCGTCTCGAACGCATGGCCGGACGCGACCAGCGCGGCGAGCATCGCGTCGGCGGCCGGCTTCACGTTGACGGTCAGTTCCTCGTCCGCGCGGACGAACGCGAGCGCGCGCTGTGCATCGGCTTCGTCGTTCTGCACGCCGTTCGGCAAGCGCATCGCGATGAAGCGGGCATCGTAGCCGCCGGCGCGCAGCTTTTCGACCGACAGCTGGGCGAGCCGGCCGGCCGTCGACGAATCGACGCCGCCGCTGATGCCGAGCACGTAGGTCCGCAGGCCGGTCGAACGCAGGTATTGCGCGAGGAACTCGACGCGGCGGGCGATTTCGGCCTCGGCGTCGAAGTGCGGGGCGACGTTCAGTTCGGCAATGATCGCGCGTTGGCGGCTGGCGTAATCGGCGGATGTCATGAAAGGAGTTCCGGAACGAAATCAAGGCGCCCATCATAAGCGCAATCGCGGCGCGGCGCCGCGCCGGGCGTGCGATCCGGCGATTTCGCGTTGCTTCGGCGAGACGGGCCGCCTCGCCGTGGTGCACGGTGCGCCGGGCGGGTGCAGCGATGTCGTGTAACGGGCGTTCGCGCGGCCGGTATGCGATGCGCGTGGCGGCTGGTGTGGGCGCGGCTGCATGGCGCCCCACACGGTCGGCCGCGTCAGCGCCGCGCGAGCACGACGCCCACCAGCGCGAGCGCGAAGCCGGCGAGCTGGATCGCCGCGAGCGTCTCGCCGAACAGCCAGTAGCCCTGCAGCGC
Organism: Burkholderia sp. AU31624; assembly: GCF_020420065.1. Taxonomy (NCBI): domain Bacteria; kingdom Pseudomonadati; phylum Pseudomonadota; class Betaproteobacteria; order Burkholderiales; family Burkholderiaceae; genus Burkholderia; species Burkholderia sp. AU31624. Next base: position 1,129,465 of record NZ_JAIZRT010000001.1, on the reverse strand, counting down.
GGCCAGCGGCGGCGCGAGGAACAGCAGCGACGTCGCGCGTGCGGCGTTGCCGCGCCGCAGCATCCACATCAGCATCGTGACCGCGCCGCCGGACAGGAACACAACGCCCCACACGAGCGATACCCACAGCGCCGGCGCGCCGATCCAGCGCGTCTCGTGCAGCAGCGCGACGAAGATGGCCGCGACGATGGCCGCACCGAAGTTCTGGATGGCAACCGCCGTGCGCAGGTCGCTCTGCGCGAGCTTGCCTTTCTGGTACAGCGAGCCGGCGGTGATCGACCCGACCGCGAGCACCGAGACGGCAACGACGAGCCACGCCGGCGCGGCGCCCGGCGGCGGCGCGACGCCGCCCGTGACCTTCGGCGCCAGCACGAGCGCGACGCCGGCGAGGCCGAGCGCCATCCCGAACCAGCCGCGCGCGGGCAGGCGCTCGTTGAACAGCGGGACGGCGAGCACGGCGGTGGCGAGCGGCTGCAGTGCGCCGAGCAGCGCCATGACGCCGGCGTTCAGCCCTTGCGCGACGGCCCAGTAGCTCGCGCCGAGATAGACGCCCTGCAGCAGCGCGCCCGCGATCAGGTGGCGCGGCCATTCGCGCCGGGCCGGCCACGGCGCGCGGGAAACGAGCGCCACCGCGCCGAACAGCGCGGCCGTGCCCGCGAAGCGCGCGAGCAGGAACAGGTTCGGATCGGCATAGGGCTTGATTGCCCGCGCAACGATGAAGCCGGTGGACCAGAGGGCGACGAAAGCGGCGGCGACGAGCGAGGTCAGCATGCGTGGCGGGCCGCGACGCGGCCGGACAGAATCGTGAAGTCGGCCAGTATCGGGGGAAGCGACGCGGGCGTCTTGTCGAATCCTGCACTCATGCCGCGTGCCGCGTAGGCGGCCGGCTGTGCCGGGAGAAGGCGGGGCGCCGCCCCGGGATGCGGAGCGGGCGAGCGTGAAGCCGCCGCGATCAGTCGATCGAGAACGTGTCGAGCGGCTGGTTGGCGCGTGCGTCGGTCGCGAAGCGCGCGGCGAGCTGTTCGTAGAGCCGGCGGGCCTCGTCGAGCGTCAGGTCGATCCAGTAAGGATCGCCGGCCGCGTCGTTGAGACGTTCGGGCGGAAACTGGATTTCGATCACACTGCCTTTGCGATACATGGCGCGAGCCCCTTTGCTTGGTCGGTCGTTCGGCGAAGCGCAAAGTGTAGCAACCGGCGCCGCGCCGATTCGCGCGCGTCAGGCAATACAGAATTTCGCTTTCGGGAAACGCGGCCCGACGGGTTTCCCGCCGCAGTCAAATGCCGGTCAAACGGCCGTAATACAATGGCCGGCTTACCCATAACCAGTCGCCTCGGGCGCATACGCGATGCTGGCGGAACAACGTCATCAATTCATCCTGTCGGAACTCGGACGGTCGGGCGCATTGTCGGTCGCGGAGCTGGTCCGCTCGCTCGACGTGTCGCGCGAGACCGTGCGGCGCGACCTGAACGCACTGGCCGCACGCGGCCTGCTCGTGATGACGCACGGCGGCGCGCTGGCCGCGGATCGCCGCGAGCCGAGCCTGTCCGAGCGCGAAGCCGCGAACGCGGAGGCGAAGCGCACGATCGGGCGGCGCGCGGCCGAGTTCGTGCCCGACGATGCGTCGGTGCTGATCGATTCGGGCAGCACGCCGCATGCGGTGGCGCTCGCGCTCGCCGACCGGCACCGGCTGTCGATCTACACGAACGACTGGCGTACCGCGTTCGTGCTCGCGCGGCGCAACGGCAACCGCGTGACGCTGCTCGGCGGCGAGCTGTCCGACGACGAGGACGCCACCTTCGGGCTCGACACGATCCAGCAGCTTGCGCAGTACCACGTCGATTTCGCGTTCGTCGGCGCCGGCGGCATCACGCCCGACGGCGAATGCACCGACTACTCGCGGCTCGCGGCCGAGGTGCGCAGCCGGATGATCGCGGCGGCCGGCACCGCGATGATCGTCGCCGACCATTCGAAATTCGGCCGCGTGACGCCGGTGCGGATCAACGGCACGGCGGCGGCCCGCTATCTCGTGACCGAACGCGCGCCCGACAAGGCCGTGCGCCGTGCACTGACCGCGCGCGGGATCGAGCTGCTCGTGTGCGACTGACGCGCGTCCGACATACAAGGTTCATCGAACCGTCATCCGCAGGGAAGAACTGCCGTCAAGACTGACCCATTCACCTCGACCGGCCGCCAGGCCAGGGAGCAACGAATGACCGTCAGCGTGCGCAGCTATCTTTCCCCCACCCTGGTCCTGCTGGCCTTCGACTGGCCCGATGCGGCGTCGCGATCCGATTTCCTCGGCTTCGCGATCCGGCGCACGCCGGGGTTCTGGTCGGCCGACGGCAAGACGCGCGCGCCGAACAGCTGGCTGCCGAACCGCCTGACGTTCGATGGCCCGGCCGCACACACGCAGGGCGATGCGCCGACCGACCAGGCGCCGATCCAGAAATTCATGTGGTGGGATGCACGCATCGATCCGCAGGATCGCGGCGCGGCGTTCCGCTACGACGTGTATCCGGTCGTCGGCACGCCGGCGAACCTGCAGGTGCTCGACGCGCAAGCCGGCGTGTGCGACGTCGTGCTGCCCGCGCATATCGAGGACGGCATCGGCACGTGGTTCAACCGCGCGGTGGTCAGCTCGCAGGCCTTCGCGAGGCAGGTGGCGGCGCTGGGCCTCGCGCCGAATGCGGCGCCGAGCGCCGCGCAGGCGCTGAAGCTGCGCACATGGCTCGCGAACGACATGGAGCAGGTGTTCGCGGAGATGCTCGACCCCGCGTCGCGCGCGGCGTCGGCGGTCTATCACCTGACCGACACGCTGTGGGCGCTGCCCGCGTTCGAAGCGTTCGGGCGCCAGCACGGTGAAGCGTCGCTCGCGATCGTCTACGACGCGCATACGACGGCGCGCAAGGGCAAGCCGCCGCTGCCGTCGCCGAACCAGCCGGCCGTCGACGCGCTGCAGGGTCTCGCGACGCTCGCGCCGCGCGACAAGACGCACATCATGCACGACAAGTTCATCGTGACCGATGCGTCGTCGAATGCGGCGCCCTCGCGCGTGCTGACCGGTTCCGCGAACTTCACGACCGAAGGGCTCACGGAGCAGGCGAACGTGCTGCACGCATTCGACTCGCCCGCGCTCGCCGCGCTGTACAACGATCGCGCGCATGCGCTGGCCGGGAATCCGTCGATCGCGGAGACGGCGAAGCTGTCGGCGGGCTGGTCGGCACCGATGACGATCGGCAGCGCGCAGGTGCGGCTCGCGTTTTCGCCGGAGCCGGCGGGGCAGCGCACCGAGATCGACACGATCGTCGCCGCGATCGCGGCCGCGAAGCATTCGGTGTGCTTCTGCCTGTTCATGCCGACCGACGCGGCGCTGCGCGACGCGTGTTTCGCGGCCGGCGACCGCGGGCTGATGATGTTCGGGCTGGTGAACAAGATCAACGTCGGCAGCGCGACGAAGGCCGATGCCGGGCAGCAGGGCGGCCAGACGCTCGATGCCGCGACGCTCGCGAACCTCGATCTGTACCACCGCAGCCGCGACAACCACGACGTGATCGATGCCGCGTATTTCTCGCCGGCCACCGTGCCGCAGGGTTTCGAGCCGGAATTGCGGTTGTTTCCGGGCGAGCCGGCGCCGGCCTTTCCGCCCGTCGTGATCCATCACAAGTTCATCGTGATCGATGCGGAGGGCGCGAATCCGGTCGTCTATACGGGCTCGGCGAACATGAGCCGCAATTCCGAGCAGTACAACGACGAGAACCTGCTCGAGATCCGCGACCAGCGGATCGCGGCGATCTATCTCGCGGAATTCCTTCGGCTGTACGAGCACTATCGCGCGCGGGCGCTGGCGATCAATGCGAAGCAGCACGGCACGGACGGGGGCACGGGCGCGCATGCGCGGCTCGCGCTTGCACCCGATTCGAGCTGGGCGAAGAAGTATTACGTGGCGGGAAGCCCGGAGGCGAAGGCGCGGATCGCACTGGCGTCGACCGCGCCGACGGATTGACCCACGAGAGCATGCCGGGCGCGGATGTCGCGCGCCCGGTTCGAGTCTGGCAGAGAAACCGTCTGCTTATGCGGCGACGTAGCGCAGCACGGCGTCGGCGATCGTGTCGCGGTGCCGCGCGCGCAGGCGCGGCGCCGACGGGTCGCGGCCGAATGCGGCGCCGAACGTGTAGCGGTTCGACACGCGGTGGAAGCAGAACGAGCTGATCAACAGGTGCAGGTCGAATGCGTCGATGTCCTTGCGGAACGCGCCGCTCGCCGCGCCGCGCTCGACCAGTTCCTCGAGCGTCTTGATGATGCTGACGTTGCGGTTCTTGAACGACTTGAGCTGTTCGAGATACTTCGCGCCGTGGATGTTCTCGATCGACACGAGGCGGACGAAGTCGCGATGCTTGTCGTGATAGTCGAACGTGAATTCGACGAGGCGGCGCATGCCCTCGCGCGGCTCCATGTCGCCGACGTGCAACTCCTGCTCGAGCGCGCGGATGTCGCCGTACACCTTCTCCAGCACGGCCTCGTACAAGCCTTCCTTGCTTTCGAAGTAGTAATAGAGCATCCGCTTCGTCGTGTTCGTGCGCTCGGCGATGGCATCGACGCGCGCGCCGGCGAGGCCCATCGCGGAGAACTCCTGCGTGGCGACGTCGAGGATGTTGCGCTTGGTTTGCTCGGGATCGTATTTGCGCCGCGCATCGGACGGAAGCGCGCGGGTGTCGGACGTGGCGGCCTTGCTTCCTGCTTTCATGTGGCTTTATTGTGGCTTCGGCGGCTTGGAAAAGCCATTCTAGCATGTGGGAAATTCCCGCCCGGCCGACCTTCCGCTCTAATCGGCAGGGCGGCTTCGGCCGCCGTGGCCGCCGCTCAGCGGCGGCAGGACGCGAGCGCGTCGCGGGCCTGGTACGCCGTGTACGTGAGCTGGGCGGCAGCGAGGCCCGCCAGCCCGAACGTGCGCGTGAGCCCGAACGCGTTGAAGCCTTCCGGCACCGGCCGGCCTTCGGCCAGCGTGGCCGCGAGCACCTCGCCGGCCACCGTGGTCGGCGCCATCCCGTGGCCGCCGAACGCGATCGCGTGCCACACGCCGTCCGCGTCGCGGCCGATCTGCGGCATCTTGTGCCGCGCGTAGCTCATCAGCCCGCCCCACGCGTAGTCGACCTTCACGCCTTCCAGTTGCGGATACACGCGCAGCAGGTCGCGCCGCAGCAGGCGCGCGATCGCGTCGGGGCCGCGGTCGAGCACGGAGATCCGGCCGCCCCACAGGATGCGCGTGTCCTTCAGCGGGCGGTAATAGTCGAATGCGAAACGCGTGTCGTAGATCGCGTACGGTGCGTCGATCGCGTCCGGCAGGCGCGCGCCGAGCGGTTCGGTCGCGATAACGTAGGTCGCGATCGGCAGCACCGCGCGCTCGATGCGCGGCGACACGCCGCGCGCGTAGCCGCCACCGGCGAACACGACGTCCTTCGCGCGCACCGTGCCCTGCGCCGTGCGCACGACGTACCCGGCGCCTTCGCGCGCGATGCCGAGCGCGGCCGAGCGTTCGTACACCCGCGCACCGCCGCGCGACGCGGCCGCCGCGACGCCGAGCACGTACTTGAGCGGATGGAAGTGGAAGGCGTTCGGTTCGAACAGGCCGCCGTAGTAGCGCTGCGTCTTCAGCCGCTTGCGCAGCGCGTCGGTCGAAACGGGTTCCCAGTCGACGCCGAGTTCGTCCTTCATCAGCGTGCGCACGCTGTCGAGCCGGGACGGATCGTCGAACCAGTTCGCGAGCATCACGCCCTGGTCGACGATGTCGCAGTCGATGCCGTAGCGCGCGATCCGCGCGCGGATCAGGTCGACCGCGTCGACGGTGAGCCGGTACAGCCGGCGCCCCTCGTCGCGGCCGAGCGTGCGCAGCAGGTCGGCGTTGTCGAGGCTGTAGCCGCCGAAGACGAAGCCGCCGTTGCGACCCGATGCGCCGAAGCCGACGCGTTCGCTGTCGAGCACGACGACGTCATGCACGCCGCGCTCGACGAGGCCGAGCGCCGTGCACAGGCCGGCGAGGCCGCCGCCGACGATGCAGACCTGCGTGTCGATCGTGCCGGTCAGTTGCGGGTAGGGCTGGCGGGTAACGGTGGCTTCGTAGAAGTTCTGCATGCGATTTCGTTGACTCTTGACGGCGGAAAAACAGGCGGCGCGCGTCGATCTTGCCTGAACGTGCGCGGCGCGTCGAATGGGGGTTGTCTGGGCACCGGCCGCCGCGCCTGGGCGGCGGCCGGTGCGGTGCAGGCCGATCCGCGCGATCAGGCGCCCGGCGTCGGGTTGGCCGGACGGGCGCCGTAGCCCGCGTAGCCGGTTTCAGCTTGGCGGGCGGGCTCGGGCGTCGCGTTGCGTTCGATCCAGGGAGCGATCTCCATGTCTTCGTAGCGCACGAGACGGCATTTGCGCACGATCGCGTAGCCGAGCCAGATCGCGAGGAAGAACGGCAGGCCGATGTAGGTCGCGGCGACGCCGACCCAGTCGATCTTGTCGGAGAGGAACGCCTGGTAATCCTGGCCGAGCGCGATCACCGCGCACAGCGCGAACGCGAACAGCGGGCCGAACGGGAACCACTTCGACCGGTACGGCAACTGGTCGAGCCGGTAGCCCTGCTTCAGGAAGCCCTTGCGGAAGCGGTAGTGGCTGACCGCGATGCCGAGCCACGTGATGAAGCCGGCCATGCCCGACGTGTTCAGCAGCCACAGGTACACGGTCTTGTCGCCGTACAGCGACGTGAGGAAACACAAGGCGCCGACGGCCGTCGTCGCATACAGCGCGTTGCGCGGCACGCCGCCGCGCGACAGCTTCGCGAAGATCTTCGGCGCACGGCCTTCGACCGCGAGGTTGTAGAGCATCCGCGTCGATGCATACATGCCCGAGTTGCCGGCCGACAGCACGGCCGTCAGGATCACCGCGTTCATCACGCCGGCCGCGAACGCGAGGCCCGCGTGGCGGAACACGAGCGTGAACGGGCTCACGCCGATGTCGGTCACGTCGCTCTTCAGCAGGCTCGGGTCGGTATAGGGAATCAGCACGCCGATCACGAAGATCGCCAGCACGTAGAACAGCAGGATGCGCCAGAAGATCTGGCTCACCGCACGCGGGATCGTCGTGCGCGGGTTTTCCGATTCGCCAGCCGCGACGCCGATCATCTCCGTGCCCTGGAACGAGAAGCCCGCGATCATCGCGACGCCGAGCATCGTCGCCCAGCCGCCGGCGAACGGCGCGTCGCCGATCGTGAAGTTGCCCCAGCCCGCGCTCGGGCCGCCCTGCATGATCCCGAAGATCATCAGCAGGCCGACGCCGACGAACGCGAGCACCGTCAGCACCTTGATCAGCGCGAACCAGTATTCGGCTTCGCCGAAGCCGCGCACCGACAGCGCGTTGAGCGCGAAGATCAGCGTGAGGAACAGCGCGCTCCACCAGACGCCCGGCACATGCGGGAACCAGTAGTTCATCACGAGCTGCCCGGCGACGAGCTCCACCGCCAATGTCACGGCCCAGCTGTACCAGTAGTTCCAGCCGAGCGCGAAGCCGAAGCCTTCGTCGACGAACTTCGCGCCGTAGGTCGCGAACGAACCCGACACCGGCATGAACGCGGCCATCTCGCCGAGGCTCGTCATCAGGAAATAGACCATCAGGCCGATCACCATGTACGCGAGCATGGCGCCGCCGGGGCCGGCCTGCGAAATCGACGCGCCGGACGCGACGAACAGGCCCGTGCCGATCGAGCCGCCGATCGCGATCATCCGCAGATGGCGTGCCTGCAGCGCACGGTGGAGGGACGGCTTCGCGGGCGGCGAGCCGGAGGGGCGGGGCGAATCGGGGCGGGCATCTGAATGCATGGCGGGCGCTGGGCGCTGTCTCCGGGATTGTTTTTTCGGTGACGAAGCGCGACGCGTTGCCGGCCGCGGTGATGCGGTGCTGAAACGGGCCGGGTGAGTGGGCCGCGATGCGTGTCGCCTTCGTCTGTCGTCCGGCAGCCGTGATGGCGGCCGGCGGCGCGCCGGGTGCGGTGCACCCCGACGTCGCCACGATTGTGTGTGCCCGGTGCGCGGGCGGCAAACGATATTTCAGAACAGGGTGATGCGGCTTTGTCATCAACTTGTGCACCGTCACGGCATCGCCGATGCCCGGTCACGGGCCTTGGATAAGTCTGATATCAGCGAAGAAACGCACGGCGTCATCCCGCCCGGGTGTTGCGTTTTCGGAATGAAGTCGTGAGTTAATATCAATAGCGGCCCGACTTGTGGCCACCGACAATGTGTTTCATGGATCGTGCCCTGCGAGGCGGGAGCGCGCCGTCCGGCGGGCTTCCGGCGGCGGCGCGGCGCGATGCGCCCAATGGCGCACCGGGCCTGCCGCGCGGCGCATCCGCTTGCACAGGGCGCGCGAACGCGCTCCAATCGAATCACGCGGGCGGCGTTGCCGCCGCACCGATCAATCTGTCCCTGAAGAGGAAGTGATGCAATTCAACGACATTCTTGCCGCGCTCGATATCGATCTCGCCCAGTGGAAAGGCAATGCGCTGACCGCGCGTTCGCCGCTCGACGGCGCGACGCTCGCGACGCTGGCCGTCGACACGCCCGCCGACGCCGAGCGCAAGATCGACGCCGCGCACGACGCATTCCTCAAGTGGCGCACGGTGCCGGCGCCGGTGCGCGGCGAACTCGTGCGCGTGTTCGGCAACGTGCTGCGCGAGCACAAGGCCGAGCTCGGCCGCCTCGTCACGCTCGAAGCCGGCAAGATCACGTCGGAAGGCCTCGGCGAAGTGCAGGAAATGATCGACATCTGCGATTTCGCGGTCGGTCTGTCGCGCCAGCTTTACGGCCTCACGATCGCGTCGGAGCGCCCGGGCCACCGGATGATGGAAACGTGGCACCCGATCGGCGTGTGCGGCGTGATCTCGGCGTTCAACTTCCCGGTCGCCGTGTGGGCCTGGAATGCCGCGCTCGCATTCGTGTGCGGCGATTCGGTCGTGTGGAAGCCGTCCGAGAAGACGCCGCTCACCGCGATCGCATGCCACGTGCTGCTGCAGAAGGCGATCCGCGAGTTCGAGAAGACCCACCCGGGCGTCGCGCCGGCGGAGCTGAGCCAGCTGGTGCTCGGCATGCGCGATGTCGGCGAGGTGCTGACGGCATCGAAGAAGGTGCCGGTGGTCAGCGCGACGGGCAGCGTGCGGATGGGCCAGGAAGTCGCGAAGGTGCTGAGCCAGCGTCTCGCGCGCGGCATCCTCGAACTCGGCGGCAACAACGGGATGATCGTCGCGCCGAGCGCCGATCTGGATCTCGTGGTGCGCGCGGTCACGTTCGCGGCGGTCGGCACGGCCGGCCAGCGCTGCACGACGCTGCGCCGCCTGATCGTGCATCGCAGCCTGGTCGAGCAGCTGCTGCCGCGCATCGAGAAGGCCTACGCGTCGGTGAAGGTCGGCAACCCGCTCGAAGAAGGCACGCTGGTCGGCCCGCTGGTCGATCGCGCGTCGTTCGATGCGATGCAGAAGGCGCTGGGCGATGCACGCGAGCAGGGCGGTGAAGTGAAGGGCGGCGAGCGCGTCGACGTCGGTCACGCGGATGCATACTACGTGCGTCCGGCCATCGTGCGGATGCCGAAGCAATCGGCGGTGGTCGAGCGCGAAACGTTCGCACCGATCCTGTACGTGATGGTCTACGACAACTTCGACGATGCGATCGAACTGCACAACGCAGTGCCGCAAGGCCTGTCGTCGGCGATCTTCACGAACGACATGCGCGAGGCCGAGCAGTTCATGTCGGCAGCGGGCAGCGACTGCGGGATCGTCAACGTGAACATCGGCACGAGCGGCGCGGAAATCGGCGGCGCGTTCGGCGGCGAGAAGGAAACGGGCGGCGGCCGCGAGTCGGGTTCGGATGCGTGGAAGGCTTACATGCGCCGCGCGACGAACACGATCAACTACAGCCGTCAGCTGCCGCTGGCGCAGGGCGTGAAGTTCGACGTGTGATGCGGGGCGCCCGGGAGGGCGCTGCGTAGAAGGAGAAAGGGCCGGCTGCCGCGTGGTGGTGCCGGCCCTTCGTTCATCTGCGCGACGGCAAGCGTGCGAGCCGCGTCATGCGTCTCCCGCCGCCGGCATGTTCTGCACGACCAGCATCTGCGGGCTCGACAGCGTGATGCCCGCCGCGCGCAACTGCTTCAGGATCTCGAACAGCAGGTCGCTCTTCGTCGAGCCGGCGATCCGCGGGCTCGACACGTAACCCGTCACGCTCAGCGTGATGCCGTCCGGCGTGAGCTGGCTGAACGTGACCGACGGCGCCGGCTTCTCGAGAATCGCCGCATGCGAGCGATAGGCTTCGAGCAGCAGGTCGCGCACCTGCTCGGGATCGGTGTTCAGCGGGAACGTCAGCACCAGCGTCGCGACGCCCTGCGTGCTGTTGCCCATCGTCACGTTGCGCAGGTTCTGCGAGATCAGTTGCGAGTTCGGCACGATCACGGTCGAGCGGTCGCTGAGCTGGATCTCGGTCGCGCGCACGTTGATGCGGCGGATGTCGCCTTCGACGCCCGCGATGCTGATCATGTCGCCCACCTTCACCGGGCGCTCGGTCAGCAGGATCAGCCCCGACACGAAGTTTTTCACGATCTCCTGCAAGCCGAAACCGATACCCACCGACAACGCACTGACGATCCACGCGAGGTTGTTCCACCGGACGCCGAGCAGCCCGAGCGTCATCAGCACGAGCAGCACGTAGCCGACGTTGGTGAACAGCGTGATCAGCGACACGCGCATCCCGGTATCCATGCCGAGCGCGGGCATGAACTCGCTGTCGAGCCAGCGGCGCAGCGAGCGCAGCAGGTAGAAGCCGATCGCGAACCCGATCACGGCGTTCATGATCCGGTCGGGCATGATGTTCAGGCTCTGCAGCCGCTGGCTGCCGATCATCGCGACCGCGCTGTCCATCAGGTCGCCCGGCGTCGTGCCGAAGCCGCCCGTCAGCAGCGCGATGGCCGCGATCAGCATCAGCAGGCTCGTGCCGAAGCCGGACAGGACCGTGCGGGCCTGGTCGAGGTGGCGATCCTCGAGCGCGAACAGGTGCTTGATCTGCTGGCCCGTCGTCAGGCTCGACGAGAACAGGCTTTCGCTCGCGTCGCGCGTCAACTGGATCAGGATGTAGGTGGCGCCCAGCACGATCTCGAACCACACGAGCTCGTAGGTAATGAAGCGCGCGACCGTGATGTAGCCGATCAGGAGTGCGATCAGGGTCGCGATGATGGCCAGCGTGACGGCGGCATGGATCAGCCCGGCGAGCGTCGAGCGCTGCTCGGGCGCTTCGCCGGCGGCCGCGAGCGCGCTGCGCGCACGGTTCGAGCGCAGCAGCGATGCACCGACCGTCACCGCGACCACGAGCGACACGATCCCGCGGCCGAACAGCGTGACCGACAGGCTGGTGTCGACGATCCGGTTGATCGATTCGAGCGTGCCGGACACCAGCAGCAGCGCGGCCAGGATGCCGGGGAACGGCTTCATCGCGAGCGCGACCGGATCGGCGAGCGCGGGCAGGCGCCATGACGGATGCTTCGTGCAGAGCAGCGCACGGCCGAGCCCGGCGATCAGGGCGCAGGTTGCGGCGAGCTTCGCGAACTGGTCCCACAGATCGTTCAGCGCCGGCGTGAGGTCGTATTGGCGCGCGACGGCGAGGTAAAAGATCTGGACGGCGATGGCGGTTGCCAGCAGCGTCGACAGCGCGGTCGACAACGCCAGCGCGCTGCGGCGCAAACGGGTGGCCGGCAGGCGGTTCACGCAGAACCACGCGAGCCCGCGCTCGATGAGCCGGCGGCCGCCGATCCATGCCGCGAACGCGGCAACCAGCAGCAGCACCGTGATCGCCTTTTGTCCGGGCACCCACGACGAGCGCAGCATGTCGAGCATTTCTTCGTCGAAATCCCCGAGCCGCTGGGCGTCGTCCGGTGAAAGATGGAACAGCGGCAGCCAGAACTGCGCACTGAAAATGCCGCCCGAACGGAACGCGAGCTGGTTCTTCAGCAGGCCGCGATGCAGCTTCGCGAACTGCTCGTTCAGGTTCGTGAGGCTGGCTTTCTGGTCGGCGGCCTGCTTCAGCGCCGCGTCGAGCTGCGTCTTGCGCGCGTTCAGCGTGGCCCGTTGCTTCGCGACGGCCGGCGTTTCAGGCGCGGCGCCGTCGGCGGGCGGGGGGCCGAGCACGTCGAGCTGCCCCTGGATCTGCGCACGTTGCGGCACGAGATCGCTCTGCAGCTTCTCGACATCGGTGCTCAACTCCTGCGTCGAGTCGCTGAGCCCGTCCAGCTCCTTGCTGTTGGACGCGTTCGAGGTCTGCTGTTTGATGCGGTCCAGTTCGGCCTGCATCTGCTTGAGCTGTGCGACGGCGTCGTTCAGCGAGATGGCCGGAACGGGCGCGACGACGCCGCTCGCGTTCGGTGCCGAGGCGGCCGCCGGAAACGCCGACGCGGTCGCGATCGCCACGAACTGCAGCAGCGCGATCAGGGCGATCCGGCGAGCGTAGGTGGATAGTCGTTGTATGAACATGGAATGCTTACGATTTGCCGACAATTCAGGTCGCCGAAAGGCGCCCGGAAGCCGGTGGTTGGCCCGGTAGCATGTTACCGGGGTGTGGAACGCGTGGTTGTACCGATTGCGTACCCCGTTTGTGGTGATTCCGGTGGTGCGTGCCCGCGCGAAACGGCGCACCAGGCCCGGACGGTGGGGCCAGCGCCCCCGCGATATGGCGCCGGATAGCCGTTCCGGCGCGTTTCCCGTACCCGACAGACGGTTACGCAAGTTACACATTATCTGGCGCAAAAATGGGGTATCCGAAGCGGTTCGGCGGCCGGGGGCTGCACGTCATCGCGTTCGAGATATCGGGGCCGGGGTGCGCTCGCACCAGACGGACCTGCCGGTACAATGCAGCGATTCGCCCGATGGCGGCTCGCGGGTCGCCGGACAACAATACGACACGATCAGGAGACGCGCCCACGATGGCCTCAACGGACAGCCTTTCGCAGGCACCTGCCCAATCCTCACACGTCGACCCCGGCTCCATCTCGGCTCGCCTCGACCGCCTGCCGCCCACCCGCACCGTCTGGAAACTCGTCGTCCTGCTGAGCCTCGGCTTCTTCTTCGAGCTCTACGACCTGCTCTATAGCGGCTACGTCGCCCCCGGCCTCGTGAAAAGCGGAATCCTGTCGGCAACGACGCACGGCCTGTTCGGCACCACGGGCGTCGCGAGCTTCATCGCCGCGCTGTTCTCCGGGCTCTTCATCGGCACGATCGCATGCGGCTTCCTCGCCGACCGTTTCGGCCGCCGCGCGATCTTCACCTGGTCGCTGCTGTGGTACACGGCCGCCAACGTCGTGATGGCGTTCCAGGACACGGCCGCCGGGCTGAACTTCTGGCGCTTCGTCGTCGGTCTCGGCCTCGGCGTCGAGATGGTGACGATCGGCACGTACATCTCCGAACTCGTTCCGAAACAGATCCGCGGCCGCGCATTCGCGTGCGAGCAGGCGGTCGGGTTCGTCGCGGTACCGGTGGTCGCGTTCCTCGCGTACCTGCTCGTGCCGCACGCCCCGTTCGGCCTCGACGGCTGGCGCTGGGTCGTGCTGATCGGTGCACACGGCGCGCTCTTCGTGTGGTGGATTCGCCGCGAACTGCCGGAAAGCCCGCGCTGGCTCGCGCAGCAGGGCCGGGTCGAAGAAGCCGATCGCATCATGCGTGCGCTCGAGGCGAAGGTCGAAGCCGAATACGGCCGGCCGCTGCCGCCGCCCGCGCCTGCCGAGCCCGTGCCGCCGCGCGGCAGCTTCCGCGACATGTGGGTGCAGCCGTATCGCAGCCGCACGATCATGATGACGATCTTCAACGTGTTCCAGACGGTCGGCTTCTACGGCTTCGCGAACTGGGTGCCGACGCTGCTGATCAAGCAGGGCATCACGATCACGTCGAGCCTGATGTATTCGAGCGTGATCGCGCTCGCCGCGCCGATCGGCCCGCTGATCGGCCTCGTGATCGCCGACCGCTTCGAGCGCAAGTCGGTGATCGTTGCGATGGCGGCGGCGATCGTCGTCTGCGGGCTGCTGTTCAGCCAGACGACGGTGGGCGCATTCCTGATCGTGCTCGGTATCGGCCTCACGCTCGCCAGCAACATCATGTCGTACAGCTTCCACGCGTATCAGGCCGAGCTGTTCCCGACGTCGATCCGCGCACGGGCCGTTGGCTTCGTCTATTCGTGGAGCCGCTTCTCGGCGATCTTCTCGTCGTTCGTGATCGCGGCGGTGCTGAAGGGATTCGGCACGTTCGGCGTGTTCGCGTTCATCGCGGGCGCGATGGTGATCGTGATGGCCGCGATCGGGTTCATGGGGCCGCGCACGAAGGGCATCGCGCTCGAAACCATTTCGAAGTAAACGGGGGTTGCGCACGCATGTCGCACGGTTCGTGCGGCGTGCGTGCGATGCGATGGCGATTGCATCGCGCATACGGCATGTACCGCGTATCGGGAGTGATCTGGCATCCGAATTGATTTGAAGACCCAGTCGTGCCGTGGCGAATCACACCGCTTTCTGTCTAGATCGCGAACGCCCAATAAATCAGACTGCCACGTAACGAACAAGCAAGCGGCAACGAGTTGAAACAAAGCGTGACGAAGCGCAAAACCACGACGTTCGCCCATGCCGATTCTTGCCGGGACGCGTAAAATGAAGGGCCTGACGACTCATTAGCCGCCATCGGACCGACCGCGTTGCAATAGCGAACGGCTCCGCCGCGAAGAGGCGTCGGCGCCGGGCGCACACGATGCGCCGGACGTGTCGATGGCTCGCGCGGAAGATGCGCCGCCCCGCAGCATGCGGCGGCCGGATCGGCCGATGGCTTCGAACGTATGATGCCTTTCAGCTTCACGCGGCGATTTGCGAAGCCGCGTTGTCTTGCCCGTGTCGCCACGGCGTGTATTGGAATCGCCGCGGCACTGCCGATCTCCATGCTCGTCGAGCGGCCTGCCTTGGCGGCGTCCGACGTATCGGCGCCCGTCGCTACGTCATCCTCATCAGTCGAGTCACCCGCGTCGGCAGCTTCCCGAGTGCATCCCGCTTCGGCGGCGCATGCATCGTCGGGTGCGTCGGCGGCCAAGCCCGCGCCTGCCGCATCACACGCGCATCCCGTGGAGCCTGCCAGCCCGGCGTCGAGTGCATCGGGCGCATCCGCAGCTTCCGCAGCTTCCACCGCCGCACCTGCATCGGCCGCTTCCGCTGCGCCCGCCAGCGAGGCCGAGGCACCCGCACCGACACCGCCGCGCCAGCATCCGCCCCTGTCGGCCGAAGAGGCAAAAAATGCGACGGCGCGCGCGATCGACATGCGCAAGCGCTTCACGCAGGAGGTCACGCGGCGCCTGAACGTACCGGCAAACGAGCAACGCGCGTACGGCGAGCGTCTCCAGAAGGCGCTCGTCGATGCGGACCTCGGCGACCTGGCCGGCGAATACATCGCGATGGTCGACCGCGCGCCGAACGTCCAGGCGCTGTTCATCTACTTCCGCGCGACGCCGGCCAACGCGTGGATGATGATCGGCGCATCGCCGGTCGGCACCGGGCTGCCGGGCACGTACGACCATTTCCTGACGCCGCTCGGCGTGTTCCATCACTCGCCGGACAACATGGATTTCCGCGCGGAAGGCACGACGAACGAGAACGGCATTCGCGGCTATGGGCACCGCGACATGCGCATCTACGACTTCGGCTGGGTGGACGGCGAGCGCGGGTGGGGCAAGGGCGGCGTGTCGCCGATGCGCTTCCAGATGCATGCGACCGATCCCGATCGCCTCGAAGCGCTGCTCGGCATCCGGCACTCGAAAGGATGCGTGCGCATTCCCGCGTCGCTGAATACGTTCTTCGACCGGCACGGCCTGCTCGACGACGACTACCAGGCGCGCGTCGAGGCCGGCAAGTCGCTGTGGGTGCTGCGCCGCGATCGCGACATCACGCCGATCGCGGGCCGCTACCTGGTCGTGATCGACAGCGCACGCAAGACGCGGCCGGCGTGGTCGCCGTTGCCGGGGCGCAAGGCATGGTCGAAGCTGCCGAAGGGCGGCGACACGGCGGATTGACGGCCGGCGAGACGGGCACGGGAGCGATGCGGATGAGAATAAATCCGTTTTATTGAACCATAATAAAAGCAAACTTTTATTATCCGATCCGGGTTCGTATAGTCGAGGCCAGTTTCGCGGAACCCTGCCGCGCCTGGACCATCACCGATCACACGACCCGATGAAAACTCTCTACAAGCTCGCCCCGCTTGCGATGCTCGGCGCCTTCGCGACGCATGCCTGTGCGCAAAGCAGCATCACGCTGTACGGTCTCATCTCGGCCGGTGTCGGGTTCGCGACCAACCAGGGCGGCAAGAACGCCTGGCAGGCGCTGTCCGGCACGAACCAGAACCCGCGCTGGGGGCTGAAGGGCAAGGAGGATCTCGGGCAGGGGCTGTCCGCGGTCTTCCAGCTGGAGAACGGCTTCAACGTGATGACCGGCACGGCCGCGCAGAACGGCCGCGAGTTCGGGCGGATGGCCTACGTCGGCCTGGCCGACCGCACCTACGGCGCGCTGACGTTCGGCCGCCAGTACGACGCGATCCACGACTACATCGGGCCGGTGATCATCGCGAGCAACGGCGTGAACATCGGCGACAACGACAACGGCTACAACGACATCCGCGTGCAGAACTCGGTGAAGTACGTGAGCCCCGTCTACTACGGCCTGAAATTCACCGCGCTGTACGGCTTCAGCAACGCGACCGGCTTCGCGAACAACAGCGCGTACAGCTTCGGGCTCGGCTACGAGCAGGGCCCGCTGCGCTGGAGCGTGGTCTACGCGCAGTACAACCATCCGTACAGTGCGACGAACCAGGACGGCGCGATCGCGAACGACTATGCGTCGCCGCTGCTGATTTTCAGCAAGAGCGCGATGTCGCCGGCGGCTTACGCGAGCCGGCAGCGGATCGCAGGCACGGGCGGCTTCTACACGATCGGCCGCGCGCAGTTCGCGGCGATGTTGACCGACGTGCGCTACGATTACCTCGACAATTCGCACCTGCACCTGCAGAACCTCGGCGTGAACGTCGTCTACACGATGACGCCGCAACTCTTCCTCGGCGCCGCGTATGCGTTCACGAACGGCAAGTACGACGTGATCGACAAGCGGCCGAGATGGCACCAGGTGAACCTGCAGGCCGATTACTTCCTGTCGAAACGCACCGACGTCGCGCTGACGGTGATCGCGCAGCAGGCGGCCGGCGACGCGGACCATGCGCAGATCTTCGCGTACGCACGGTCGACCGGCACGCGCCAGATGATGGCGACGCTCGGCGTTCGGCATGTTTTCTGAGCGCCCGACCATGACCCATCCGATCGCCTCCCGCCGCACCTTCCTGAAACTGTCCGCCGCGCTGGCCGGCACCGCGCTGCTGCCTGAAACGGGCGCGTTCGCGGCCGGCGGCGACGCCGCGCGCCGCACGGTGATCATCGATACCGACCCGGGGCAGGACGACGCCATCGCGATCCTGTTCGCGCTGGGCGCGCACGATAGGCTCGACGTGCGCGCGCTGACCGCCGTCGCCGGCAACGTGCCGCTCGACCTGACCGAACGCAATGCGCGGATCATTCGCGACTGGGCCGGCCGCACGAAGACGCTACCCGTCTACGCAGGCTGCCCGCGCCCGCTCGTGCGCGACCTCGTGACGGCGGCGAACGTGCATGGCAAGACCGGGCTCGAAGGCGTCGAGTTGCACGAGCCGCGCGCACCGCTTGCCGCCGGTCACGCGGTGGCGTATCTCGTCGATACGCTGAGCCGCGCGGCGCCGGGCAGCGTGACGCTGTGCGCGCTCGGCCCGCTGACGAACCTCGCGACCGCGTTGGTCGAAGCGCCGCAGATTCGCGGCGCGCTGCGCGAGATCGTGCTGATGGGCGGCGCGTTCTTCGAGCGCGGCAACATCACGCCGGCCGCCGAATTCAACATCTACGTCGATCCGCAGGCGGCCGAAGTCGTATTCGGCAGCGGCGTGCCGATCGTCGTGCTGCCGCGCGACGTCGCGGTGAAAGCGCCGATCACGCCGGCACGCGTCGCGCCGTTCCGCGCGCTTGGCAATCGCTGCGGCGCGATCGTCGCGGACATCATGGAGGCCGAGCTCGCGTACAACAAGAAGCGGCGCGGCGTCGAAGATGCGCCGATGTACGACCCGACCGCGGTCGGCTATCTCGTCGATCCGGACCTGTTCGGCGGACGCAAGGTGAACGTGATGGTCGAGACGACCGGGCAGTGGACGCTCGGCGAGACGGTCGTCGACTGGAACGGGCGCAGCGGCCGTGCGGCGAACGCGACGTGGATCAACGAGGTCGATGCGGACCGCTTCTACGCGGCGCTCGTCGAGCGCATCGCGAAGCTGCCCTGAAGGCGTTCAGATGTGCTTCGCAATCCACTCGCGGCACGCGCGCACGTGCGGGCCGCGATCGTCGCCGGTGAGCGAGATCAGCGAGATCGCGCGCGTGACGCGCGGCTTGTCGACGCGCAGCGCGACGAGTTCGGGATCGTGCAGATGCATCGTGTAGAGGCTCGGCAGCACGGCGGTCGCAAGACCGTTGCGCGCAAGCGCGTAGAGCGGCTCGGTGTATTCCATCCGGTACGTGACGTTCAGGCGCAGCTTCTCGGCGCCGCCGGTGCGATGCAGCGATTCGCTGACGCTGCCGCGCACGAACACCGCGAGCTCGCGATCGACGAGCCTGGCCCACGTGACGCTCTTCGCGCGGGCAAGCGGATCGTCATGCCGCACGACGATCACGATCTCGTCCTCGAAGAGCTGCTGGTAGCGCAGCGTGCCGTCGTCGCTGTCCGGTTCGCGCACGCCGATGCCGAGATCCGCGACGCTGTCGCGCACGGCTTCGACGAGCGCGCTGTTCGGCAGGTCGGTGAGGGTGAAGCGCAGCGTCGGATGCGCGTCGCGCAGTGCATTGAGCGCGGGCAGCAGGCGGCCCGCGACCGACGGGATGAACGCGATGCGCACGGTCTGGATGCGTTCGCCGATGAGCCGCGCCATGTCGTCGAAGGTGCCGCGCGCCTGGTTGAGCAGGCGTTCGGCGAGCGGCAGCACGGCTTCGCCCGCGGAGGTGAGCGTAAGCCGATGCGCGGAGCGCGCGAACAGGCGCCCGCCGAGCAGGAACTCGATCTGGCGGATCGACGCGGTGAGCGCGGGCTGCGTGAGCGACAGCGCCTGCGCGGCCTGCGTGAAGCTGCGTGCGTGGGCAAGCACGACGAAGTGCTGGACCTGCCGCAGCGTGAGCGCGGGCAGCAGCGACGAGCGGTCGGACGACATCGGGCAATAACGGTCGGGATGCGGTACGCGGCAGTATAAGACCGCGCTGCGTGAATCGACACAGGACAATATTCGGAATCACAGGAGAACCACCATGTCAGCGACTGACACGATGCCGGCACGCGCGCCGGCCAACTGGCTCGAACGCCGCTTCGCGCTCGCCGCGCGCGGCACGAGCGTGCGCACCGAGACGATCGCGGGCGTCACGTCGTTTCTCGCGGCCGCGTACCTGCTCGTCGTGATCCCGTCGCTGCTCGCGACGGGCGGCATGGAGCGCGGTGCGGCGACGACCGCGACGATCATCGTGTTCGTGCTGTTCACCACGCTGATGGGGCTCTACGCGAACCTGCCGTTCCTCGTCGGCCCCGGCATCGGCGGCTCGGTGATCATCGGCGTGACGCTCGCGACGACCGAGCACGTCGGTTGGCAAACGGGCCTCGGCATCGCCTGCGTGTCGGGCGTGCTGTTCTTCCTGCTGACGATCCTCGGCGCGCGCGGCGTCGTGGTGCGGCTGATTCCGGTGCAGATCAAGCTCGGGCTCGGCGCGTCGATCGGGCTGTTCGTCACGATGCTCGGGCTGCGCAACGCGGGGATGGTCGTCGCGAACGCGAAGACCAACGCGTTCGCGCTCGGCGATTTCTCGCGGCCGGGCGCGCTCGTCGCGCTGGTCGGCCTCGCGGTCGCGATCGTGCTGCAGGCGCGCAAGGTGCCCGGCGCGATTCTGATCGCGATCCTCGTGGCAGCCGCCGCCGGCGTGCCGCTCGGCGTCACGCATGTGCCCGCGTCGTTCGTGTCGCTGCCGCACAGCATCGCGCCGATCGCGTTCAAGCTCGACATCGGCAGCGCGTTGAGCCTCGCGGCCGCGCCGTACCTGTTCGCGTTCTTTGCGGCGGAATTCTTCTCGACGCTCGGCACCGCGCTCGCGGTCGGCGCGAAGGCGAACCTGCTCGACGAACAGGGCAACCTGCCGAACATCAACCGGCCGTTCCTCGTCGATTCGCTCGCGGCGACGCTCGGGCCCGTGTTCGGCATTCCCGCGCTGACCGCGCTGATCGAATCGGCGGCGGGCGTCGAGGCCGGCGGCCGCAGCGGGCTGTCGTCGCTGGCGGCGGCCGTGCTGTTCGCCGCGATGCTGCTGTTCGTGCCGGTCGCGCTCGCGATCCCGAAAGAGGCGACCGCGCCGGCGCTGATCCTGATCGGGCTGTCGATGTTCGCGACGATCCGCCATACGCATTTCGACGACTTCACCGATGCGTTGCCCGTGATGTCGATGGTGCTGCTCACGCTGATGTCGAACAGCTTCGGCACCGGCATCGCGGGCGGGCTGCTGTGCTACGTGCTCGTCAAGCTGCTGGCCGGCCGCTGGCGCGACGTGTCGTGGGGGCTCGTCGTGCTCGCGCTTCCGCTCGGCTACTACTTCTGGACCGTCGTGAAGCCGCACTGAGAGACGGCTTTCGCGACGCATCGGCACTACCCAAAACGAGACTGCAATGAAGGCAACACCAGGTAACGTCCCGGCCGCGCGCACGGGCATCGAGATCACGCCGGCCCATCGGGCCTTCTTCCACGCGCTGCCGAAGGTCGAGCTGCATTGCCACCTGCTCGGCGCGGTGCGGCACGACACGTTCGTCGCGCTCGCGGCGCGCAGCGGCGCGCCGATCGAGCGCGCGGAGATCGACGCGTTCTATGCGCGCGGCGAGAAGCCGGTCGGCGTGCTGCACGTGCTGCGCGCGCTCGACCGGTATCTGCTCACGCAGCCCGACGACCTGCGGCGGATCGCCTACGAGTATCTGGAGGATGCGGCCGCGCACCACGTCCGGCATGCGGAATTCTTCTGGAATCCGACGGGTACGGTGCGCGTGTCGGGTATCGCGTATGCGGATGCGCAGGCCGCGATCGTGACGGGGATTCGCGACGCCGCACGCGACTTCGGGATCGGCGCGCGCCTGATCCCGAGCATCGACCGCGAGCAGGATCCCGACGAAGCGGTGGCGCTCGTCGAATGGATGAAGGCGAACCGCGCGGATGAAGTGGCGGGGCTGGGGATCGACTATCGCGAGAACGACCGGCCGCCGGAGCTGTTCTGGAAGGCTTACCGCAATGCACGCGCGGCGGGTTTTCGCACGACCGCGCATGCGGGCGAGTTCGGGATGCCGTGGCGCAACGTCGAGACGGCCGTCGATCTGTTGCAGGTCGATCGCGTCGATCACGGCTATACAATCGTCGACAACCCGGAGCTGTGCGCGCGCTACGCGGAGCGCGGTATCGTCTTCACCGTCGTGCCGACGAATTCGTACTACCTGCGCACGCTGCCGCCGGAGCAATGGGCGGAACGGCACCCGATGCGCAAGATGCCGGGCCTCGGGCTGAAGATCCATCCGAACACCGACGATCCGACGCTGCACAAGGTCAATCCGTCGGAGGCGTGGGAGCTGATGTTCAGCCATTTCGGCTTCACCGTGGCCGAGCTGAAGCAGTTCATGCTGAACGGGATCGACGGCGCGTGGGTGGACGACGCGACGAAGGCCGCGTGGCGTGCGGCGTGGGCGTCGGAGTTCGACGTGCTGGCTGCCACGCTCGCGGCTGGCTGAGCGCGGCGGCGTCATACGCCGGCCGGTGCTCCAACCGGCCGGCGACTCGTTGTGCCGGAACAGCTTCGCGACGCCCGGCAGGCCGCCGGCGTCGAGCAATTCCGCGTAGCGGTACAGCAGGTTCGCGATCGCGACTGCGCTGTGGGTCATGCGGGCTCCGCCGTCGTTGAACGATGACGACGATGGTGCACGGCGCGCAGCAAGTCCGCTTCGTCCGGGTGGACTAATCCGGCGCCTGGCGTTCTACAGGGCAACCGTCTTCGTCATCGCGCGCTCCTATAATGAGCGCCGACACGACAACAGCAACAATAAAGACGAGGGCGACCCTTCCAATGGGCAATCGATCATGGCTGTATCTCCAGGCCGGTGACGGCGACGACGCGCGAACGATCGCGCTCGCGGAATCCAACAATCACTTTCCGCTGCTGTGGCGCGTGCTGCTCGCCGACGGCGGCGCGGGCGACGCGATCACCGATCAGCGCGTGTTCGGCGATGCCGGCACGCCAAATCTCACCAGCGACGCGCGCGCCGCGCTTGCGCGACTCAGCCGGCTTGCGTTGTTCGTCGTCGCGTATCCGCTGCCCGGCGACGATCCGGCGCTCGCACGCCAGTTCGATGCGGTCGTCCGGCATCTCGGCGAATCGATCGATGCGCTCGGCAACGCGCACGGCGCACCCCGGTTTTCCGCGAATCTCGACGAGTTGTCGTGGCTCGACGGCGGCGATCCGAACGACTACATCGACCAGGAGCGCGATACCTGCACGCGGCTGTGGTGGCAGGTCGCGAACTGCATGGATTTCCGCGACGTGCGCGGCGTGCGCGATGCGCTCGAGATCGAGTCGCCGCCCGACTGGCGCGACTGGGCGTGGGGCTTCGGGTTCGGCGGCCTGTTGCATCACTATTTCGTTCGTCAGGAGCCGCCGCGCGGCGTGACGTTTGCCGAGCTGTTCGATGGCGGCGAAGTGCACGGCGGCCGGCTCGGCTACGGCACGTTCAGCTTTCGCGCACGCAACGGGCTGTGGGGTGTGCGACGTGAAACCCACGATGCGTGGCACGTGATCGTGCCGCCCGAGTGGACGAACCTGTGGACGAGCGGCGCGCGCGACGACCGGCTCCTGTGGGCCGAACGCGACGGGAAGGTCGGCCTGCTCTTCGCCGATGGCGATGTCGACGGCGATGGCGACGAGATGCGGATCGTGCGCGAACCGTCGTTCGACGCCGTGTGGGATTTCAGCGGCGATGTCGCCTGCGTGCGTGTCGGCGAGCGATTCGGGCTCGTGCGTACGGACGGCACGTGGGTGCTCGAACCGTCGCTCGACGATTTCGGCGATTTCACGGGCGGAGTCGCGTCCGCGAGCCTGGACGGCCGCTGGGGCTTCGTCGACACGCGCGGTGCGTGGGCGATTCCGCCGCGTTTCGACGATACGCATGAATTCGAGAACGGCACCGTCGCGGCGGTATCCGAAGGCGAACGGTGGGGGTTGATCGGGCGCGACGGGCAATGGCGCGCGCAGCCCGAGTGGGACGCGCTCGAATGGTCGTCCGAATGCGGCGCCTTCGTCGCGCGGCGCAACGGCCACGTCGGCCTCGTCGATGCGAAAGGCCGCGTCGTCGTCGAGCCGCATTATGCGGAAGTCGCCAGGCTGACCGACGACGAACGGACGGACATGCTGACCGAGCTCGGCGCGATCCGCCATATCGTGCGGCGCGACGACGGGCGTTGCGCGATCGTCGACGGGCAGGGCCGCGTGCTGACACCGTTCGACTTCGTCAACATGGGCGCGCTGCCGTGGTTGCCCGATGACGAAGCCGTGCCGGGCGAGCTGTTCACGCGTTACGCGATCGGTGTCCTGCCGGGCGAGCCGGTGCAGCTCGCGATCTGCGATCTCGAGACGGGCGCGACGCTCGTGCAGGGGCGCTACGACGACGTGGCCGGCCTGTTCTGGGGCGCCGATCACGGCTGGCTGGCGTGTGTGGAGGAAGAGGGCGGCAACGACGTGCGTGCGACGGTGCTTCACGCAGACGGCACCGTGCTGCATCCGGCGCGTTACACGCGCATCGGTGACGATGCGCTGTTCGACGACGATCGCGCCGCCGCCGCAGGACACGCGATGCTGATGCCGTGGTTCGTCCGCCGTGTCGCGGTCGCGCGGAGCTGGAGTCTGGGCGAACCGGTCGCCGCCTTGCGCGACGACGGCGTGCCCGTATGGCTGTACGCGGACGGGCAAGCGACGACGACGCTTCGATAGGCCGAGCCGTTGTCGTGGAGGCCGGCGTGGTGCGCCGGCACCCCGATCAGCGGAAGAACTTCAGCCAGTCGAACAGGCCCGGATGCGGCGTGCGCCGCCGCGGCGCCGGCGCGCTGCGCGGCCGGAAATCCGGCGAGAACTGCGCGTGCGAATCGATCGCCTTCGCGCGCAGCGCCGCCTCGTAGAAACTGCCGACGATCGGCAGCGCGCTGTGCGCGCCCGCGCCCCAGTAGTCGCTGCGCAGCGTCACGCTGCCGTCGTCGAAGCCGACCCACGCGCCGGCCACGAGCTGCGGATGCATCAGGATGAACCAGCCGTCCGCGTTGTCCTGCGTCGTGCCCGTCTTGCCGGCGACGTCGACGCGAATGCCATACCGTGAACGAATGTCGGCGCCGGTGCCGCGATCGACGACATCGCGCATCACGTCGACCAGCGTCTGCGCGGCGGGCTCGGGCAACGCACGTTCGGGCGGTGCGCTGCCGAAGACGGCGAGCACCTTGCCGTCGCGGTCCTCGATGCGCGTGATCATCTGCGGCGCGACGTAGACGCCACGGTTCGCGATCGTGCCGTACGCGGACACCATCTCCTTCAGCGTGACGGGGCTCGTGCCGAGCGCGAGCGAGGGCACCGCGTCGAGCGGGCTCTCGCGCACGCCCATCGCACGGGCGAGCTGCGCGACCTTCGCGGCGCCTTCGTGCTGCATCACCTGCGCGGTGATGCGGTTGCGCGACAGCGCGAGCGCATCGCGCAGCGTCATCGGCTCATCGGTCGGCGGCTCGGCATCGGTCGGGCGCCAGACCGCGCGCCCGTCGATCGGGATCGCGACGGGGCGGTCGACGAACGTATCGCCCGGCCGCATGCCGTCCGCGAACGCGGCGCCATAGACGAACGGCTTGAACGTCGAGCCGGGCTGGCGCCGCGCCTGCGACACGTGATCGAACGGCTCGCTGCCGAAATCCGGGCTGCCGACCCACGCACGGATCGCGCCGTTGCGCGGATCGATCGCGACGAAGCCGGCCTGCACCTGCGTCTTGCGCTCGCACAGCGCGCGCATGAAATCGCGATTGGCGCCGAGCCGCTTCAGCGCGACGACGTCGGTCAGCCCCGTGTCGCGCGCCTGCCGATAGTCGGGTGTCTGGCGGATGAAGCCGCGGAACAGGTCGTTGCGCAGCCCGCAGCCGGACGGGCCGCGCCACGCGCTGTCGGCGATCGCCTGCAGCCGCTCGGTCTGCCGCGTCAGCGCCTGCGTCGCCATGTCCTGCAGCCGCGCGTCGAGCGTCGTGCGCACGACGAGTCCATCGGAGTACAGATCGTAGTTGTTGCGATCGGCCCACGCGATCAGCCATTTGCGCAACTGCACCGCGAAGTGCGGGGCGAGGCCGGGCTGCCCCGACTGCGGCTCGAAGTCGACGCGCAGCGGCTGGCGCTGCAGTTTCGCGAGCTGCTGCGGCGTCAGCATGTGCATCTGCGCCATCCGGTCGAGCACGATGTTGCGTCGCTGTGCCGCGCGCTCCGGGTTCAGCACCGGGTTGTAGTAGCTGTTGCCCTTCAGCATCCCGACGAGCGTCGCGCTTTCGACGATGTCGAGCTGGTCGGCCGACTTGCCGAAGTAGGTGCGCGCGGCCATTTCGACGCCGTACGCGTTGTACAGGAACGGCACGGTGTTCAGGTAGGTCTCGAGAATCTCGTCCTTGCTGTACACCGACTCGATCTTGAACGCGGTGATCAGCTCCTTCACCTTGCGCGTGAGCGTCGGCGCGCGGCCGACTTCATCCGGATACAGGTTGCGTGCGAGCTGCTGCGTGATCGTCGAGCCGCCCTGGCGGTCGCCCGAGAACGTGTGCAGCCCGGCCGCGAGCGTGCGGCGCACGTCGATGCCGTGATGCGCGTAGAAACGGTGGTCCTCGGTCGCGATCAGCGCGTCGACCATGTGCGGCGAGATCTGCTTGAGCGGCACCCATTCGCGGTTGACGGGCCGGAACTCGGCGATCAGCTGGCCGTCGGCGGACAGCACGCGCGCGGGACGGTCGATGCGCGCCTTGCGGATGTCGCCGATGCTCGGCGTGAACGGGACGAACGCGAGCAGCACCAGCAGGCCCAGCACCGGGATCGCGGCGAGCGTCAGCGCGACGCCGCGACGCGTCGGATGGCGCAGGCGATGCAGCGCGCCGGCGCCCAGCGCGCGGAGGCGCGCGCCGCAGACGGCGGCGAACGGTACGACGCAGGCGCGGCAACGGAGCCACGCGTCTCGGAGAAGCGGCACGAAGCGATTCAAGGCGGCAGGAGCGCGGATGGAAGAGGCGCGATCCTAGCAAACGGCACACGTGCGACGCCCGCCAAAACGGCCGTTTGCTTGCAGGATTTACAGACGATTACGTTTGTTGCCCATCGACAACCTTTTACGGCGCGGCCTGGCGCGATTCTCCCGACGAATCGCGGCCGGCGCCGCCCGCGCTCGAAGCCGTCCGGTCAGCGTGGCACGGCACTGCCGGCGGCCATTGCGACCACCTCCGCCAACCGCTGCGCGGCCGCCTCCATCTGCGCGCGACCGAACCCGCCGAAGCCCAGCACGAGCCCCGGGCGGGCGGTACCGGGCGCGAACATCGGCGACACCGCGCGCACCGCGACGCCGGCTTTAGCGGCGCGCTCGACCACGTCGAGGTCGTCGATCCCTTCCGCGAGCCACAGCACGATGTGCATGCCCTGATCGCCCGGCTGCACCCACGCGCGTTCGCGCGGCAGCCGCGCACCGAGCGTGTCGATCAGCAGCGCGCGCTGTTCCGCATACACGCCGCGCACGCGGCGGATGTGGCGGTCGAGGTGGCCTTCCGCGATGAACGCGGCCAGCACGTGCTGATCGGCGGTCGGCACATGACGATCCATCAGTACGCGGGCGCCGCAGAACGCGGGCACGAGATCGTCGGGCGCGATCACGTAGCCGAGCCGCAGCGACGGAAACAGGATCTTGCTGAAGGTGCCGAGGTAGATCACGCGGTCGGGGTCGAGCCCTTGCAGCGATGGGAATGGGTGGCCTTCGTAGCGCAGCTCGCTGTCGTAATCGTCCTCGACTACCCACGCGCGTTGCCCACGCGCCCAGGCGAGCAGCGCATTGCGCCGCGCCATGCTGAGCGGCATGCCGAGCGGATACTGGTGCGACGGCGTGACGAATGCGACCCGCGCATGCGGCGCGAGATGGATGCCGGCGTCGACGTCGATACCGTCGGCGTCGACCGGCACCCGCACCATCGCGTCGCGCCGCCCGGTGCTGTCGAGCAGCGCGGTGATGCCGCGATAGGCCGGATTCTCGACCCACGCGTGATCGCCCGTGCCGAGCAGCACCTGGCTCGCGAGATGCAGCCCCTGCTGTGTGCCGCTGGTGATCACAACCTGGTCGGCATGGCAGCGCACCGAGCGTGAGCGGCGCACGTAGTCGGCGATCGCCTCGCGCAGCGGCAGCGCGCCTTGCGGATCGGCATAGCCGGACGGCGCGCCGGCGCCGCGCGCGCGCAGGCGGTTGCCGAGCCGGCGCCAGATGTCGTCGGGCGCGGTGAGGCCGATCGGCACCGAGATCGCGAACGGCATGGCCGGCAGCGGGCGGAATTCGCCGGCGATCCGCGCGAAGGTGGCGGCCGGCTCGGGCAGGCCGGTACGTGCCGGCGGGCGGTGCCGGGCAGGCGGTTCGGGCGCGTTGACGGGCGGCGGCTCGGCGAGCGCGAGCGCGCTCGCGACCCGCGTGCCCGCGCCGCCGCGCGATTCGAGAAAGCCTTCGGCGATGAGCTGCGCATACGCATCGACGACGGTGCCGCGCGCCACCTGCAGCGACGCGGCGAGCAGCCGTGTGGACGGCAGCGCGTCGCCCGGGTGGACGTCGCCGCGCCGCACCGCGTCGCGCAGCGCCTGCGCGAGCTGGCGGCTCAGGTCGCCGGCCGCGCGATCGAGCGCGCCGAGCGACGGTATGTCGACGTTCCGGGCCGTTCTTGCCATGATTCTGGTCTGCTGAAATTGTTTCAAACCGGCTCTACAGAATAAACCAGTTTGGCGCCACAATCGGCGCATGACGGGCCAGCGCCCGATCCATTCCCACCCCCGCCTGACCGTGGAGCCGCCATGTATGTCCCCGCCGATTTCAACGAACCCAACCCCGACGCGCTGCGCGAGCTGATCGTGCAGCATCCGTTCGGCAGCCTGATCACGCACGGCAAGAGCGGGCTCGACGCGAATCACATCCCGTTCGAGCTGCTGCCCGGCGACGGCGGTCTCGGCGAACTGCATGCGCACGTCTCGCGCGCGAATCCGGTCTGGCAGGACGTCGCGAACGGCGACGAGGTGCTCGTGATCTTCCGCGCGGGCGATGCGTATATCTCGCCGACCTGGTTTCCGAGCAAGCATGTCGCACACCGGCAGGTGCCGACGTGGAACTACGTGGTCGTGCATGCGCACGGCCGCATCACGGTGCGCGACGACGCGCAGTTCGTGCGCGGCGTGGTCGCCCGGCTGACGCGCACGCACGAGGCGTCGCAGCCGGTGCCGTGGAAGATGGGCGACGCGCCGGCGGATTATCTCGACGCGATGCTGCAGGCGATCGTCGGGCTGCAGATCGAGATCACGCGGCTCGTCGGAAAGCGCAAGCTCGGGCAGAACAAGGACGAGGCCGATATCCGCGGCGCCGGCGACGCGCTGGTCGCGAACGGCAGCCTCGCGATCGGGGAAGCGATGATCGCCGCGGCCGACGCGAAGCGCGGGTGAGCGCCCGCGACGGGCAGGCATGCGCGGGCAAGCGCCACGCCCGCACGCCGGCCCGTCACTGCGTGCGCGTCCCGCCCTTCGCGCCTTCGCCGGCCTGCGCGAGCGCGCCGCGAATCGCGGCCTCGGTCTTGTCGTACCCGCCTTCGCCATAGCGCGTATAGACGACCTTCCCGTTCGCATCGATCAGGTACAGCGCGGGCCAGTACTGGTTGCCGTACGCGCGCCACGTGTCGTAGCGGTTGTCCTGCGCGACCGGATACTGGATGCCGAAGCGCTTGATCGCGTCGGCGACGTTGCCCGCGTCGCGCTCGAACGGATACTCGGGCGTATGCACGCCGACTACGACGAGCCCCTGGTCGCGATACTTCCGGTCCCACTCCTTCACGTACGGAATCGTATGAATGCAGTTGATGCACGAGTACGTCCAGAAGTCGACGAGCACGACCTTGCCGTGCAACTGGCCGAGCGTCAGCGGCGCGCTGTTGTGCCAGCGGTCGATGCCGGTGAAATCGGGTGCGGCCATGCCGGCCTGCGAAGTCGGCATGCCCGCGTCGTCGCGGGTGCCCGCGAAGGCGGCGAGCCCGGCCGTGGCGGCAAGGGCGAAGACGAGGGCGGCGATCTTGAGTCGGGGCAGCATGGCGTTCTCCTGAGCGGGAGGCCGCCGCGCGGTGGCGGCGGCCGGACGGGTTTCGACAGGCCCCATTAAGCGGCGCCGACGTATCTGCGATGTGTCCGGCGCGCCACGCGTGTGCAATGTTGTGTGTCGTCACGGCGGCGCGATACATTGGGATACAAACGGATGCCCGCCGTGCGGTATAAAAGCGGACATCACCTGCCCGACTACCTCGACACCGACCACGACTCATGGACAAGATCGACCACGTGCTGATCGTCGACGACGACCGCGCGATCCGCGAACTGATCGCGGATTACCTGGAGAAGAACGGCATGCGCGTGTCGCTGGCCGCGAACGGCCGCGAGATGCGCAACGTGCTGGACGACGGCGCGCCCGACCTGATCGTGCTCGACCTGATGATGCCGGGCGAGGACGGCCTCACGCTGTGCCGCGACCTGCGCGCCGGCAAGTTCCGCACGGTGCCCGTGCTGATGCTCACCGCCCGCGGCGAGGAAACCGACCGCATCATCGGCCTCGAGATGGGCGCCGACGACTACCTGGCCAAGCCGTTCGCGGTGCGCGAACTGCTCGCGCGGATCCGCTCGGTGCTGCGCCGCGCGCGCATGCTGCCGCCCGGCATGCAGGTGACGGAAACGGCCGAAATGCTCGCATTCGGCGAATGGCGGCTCGACACGACCGGGCGCCACCTGCTCGACGCGGAAGGCACGCTGGTCGCGCTGAGCGGCGCCGAATACCGGCTGCTGCGCGTATTTCTCGACAACCCGCAACGCGTGCTGACGCGCGACCAGTTGCTCAATCTCACGCAGGGCCGGCAGTCCGATCCGTTCGACCGGTCGATCGACCTGCTCGTGAGCCGGCTGCGCCAGCGGCTGCGCGACGGCGCGCGCGAACCGCGCTACATCAAGACGCTGCGCAACGAGGGCTATGTGTTCTCGTCGGCCGTGACCGCCGTCGACGGTACGCCATGAGCGCGCGCATCCCGTGGCACTGGCCGCGCTCGCTGTTCGCGCGGCTCGCGCTGATCCTGTGCGTGGGCCTCGCGCTCGCGCAGACGCTGTCGTTCTGGCTCACCGTGACCGAGCGCGACCAGGCGACCACCAACCTGATGATGGGCTACATCGAGCGCGAGGTCGCGAGCTCGGTCGCGCTGCTCGACCACCTGCCCCCGGCCGAGCGGGCCGCGTGGGTGCCGCGCCTCGCGCGGCGCAGCTACGCGTTCATCCTCGGGCCCGGCGAGACCGGCACGCCGCCGGAAGCGCGGCTGTCGGCGCGCGTCGAGCGCTCGATTTCCGACGGCATCGGCGGCGACTACCCGCTGACCGCGAACGCGATTCCCGGCGACCGAGAACATCTGCAGGTGCATCTGCGGCTGACCGACGGGTCGCCGCTGACGATCGACATCCATCCGATGTCGACGGTGCCGCTGTCGGGCTGGCTGCCGGCCGTGCTCGTGCTGCAGCTCGCGGTGCTGGCCGCGTGCTGCTGGCTCGCGGTGCGGCTCGCGACGCGGCCGCTCAAGCAGCTCGCGCAGGCCGCGGATGCGCTCGGCCCCGACCTGAAGGGCGAGCGGCTGAACGAGGACGGGCCGTCGGAAGTCGCGCGCGCCGCCCGGGCGTTCAACGCGATGCAGGATCGCATCGCGCAGTACATGGCCGAGCGCATGCAGATCCTCGCGTCGATCTCGCACGACCTGCAGACGCCGATCACGCGGATGCGCTTGCGCGCCGACATGATGGACGACGACGCGCAGGGCGCGAAGCTGCGCCAGGACCTGCTCGAGATGGAGCATCTGGTGAAGGAGGGCGTCGCGTACGCGCGGACGCTACATGGCAACGAGGAAGCCGCGCGCCGCATCGATCTCGATGCGCTGCTCGACAGCATCGTGTGCGACTACACGGATGCGGGGCAGGACGTCGCGCTGCACAGCCGCACGCCGCTCGCGCTTGTCACGCGGCCGAAGGCGCTGCGCCGCATCGTCGGCAACCTCGTCGACAACGCGCTGAAGTTCGCGGGCGCGGCCGAGATCGACGTGCACGCCGCGCCGGACGGCGGCGCGGTGATCGCCGTGCTCGACCGCGGGCCCGGCATTCCGGACGATCAGCTCGACGCGGTGTTCGAGCCGTTCCGGCGCGTGGAGACATCGCGCAACCGCGAGACGGGCGGCACGGGGCTCGGCCTCGCGATCGCGCGGCAGCTCGCGCTGGCGATGGGCGGCACGCTCACGCTGACCAACCGGGCGGACGGTGGCGGGCTCGAGGCGCGGCTGACGTTGAGGAATGCGGCGTGATGGGATGCGGTGAGCGAGCGGTGCGGTTTCAGGTGTGCGCCGAAATCGAAACCGGCGCTGCCGTTGAAGCTGCCGTGTGCGGTGTCACACGCGCTGCAGATGCGCGTCGACGACCGGTGCGAGCGTCTGTGCATGCACGGCCGCGAGATCGTGCCGGCCGCCATGCAGGACATGCAGCCGCGCGTCGGGCAGTCGTTCGAGCAGGCGCCGGCCGGCCGCGATGGGGCTGATCGGATCGTCGTCGCCCCACAGCAGCAGCGTCGGCTGCGCGATGCGGCCGATATCCCGCGACAGGTCGGCACGGAACGTCAGGAACCAGTCGGGAAGCTGCGGGTTGGCTTCCGCGAAACCGGTGCGCCAGTCCTGCGCGCCGAGCCCGGCCATGTCGAGGCCGCCGGACGTGACCGTCAGCACGAGGTGCGTGATCAGTTCGGGCTTGTCGAGCGCCGCGCGCATCGCGATCACGCCGCCCATCGATTGCGCGATCACGGCGGTCGGCCGGTCGATCGTTTCCAGCACATGACGCACGAGGCTGTCGAAATCGTCGACGGCCGGATCGCGCGGCGTGTCGCCGAAGCCCGGGTAGCCGACGATCCGGCGCTCGGCCGGATGCGTGAGAAGGCCGGCGAGCGGTTGCCAGAAAGCGGTGCTGCCCGATGCGCCGGGCAGGAAGAGCAGTTGCGACGGAACGGGCATGGCGGTGCGGTTTCCCGGTGAGTGAAGTGACGCGGAAGGGCGCGCGACGTGAGCCGGGCGCATCAGCACCGGCCGGTGCGCAGCGCGACGGTCCAGTCGTCGCGCCCGCGCGAGGCCGCGGTGGCGGCCGCCGTGTGCCAGTCGTATTCGACCGCATGGAATTCGACGGTCCAGCCGGCGGCCGTGCGCGACACCATCGCGTAGCGCGCATGCGGCGAGCCCGTCTCGATGCGATGCGGATGCGGCAGGTCGTCCGTGTAGGCCTGCAGCCCGACGCTGCCCGGGTTGACGATCAGCCGGCCGTCGTCGAGCCTGGCCGTCCGCGGGATATGCGTGTGGCCGCACAGGATCAGCGACGCCGGTTCGTCACCCGCGCGCCGCGCGATTTCATCGGGCGTGGCCGCGCGGCAGCCGTCTGGCGTGACCGTTTCGAGGAAATAGACGAGGTCGCTGTCGGGCGTGCCGTGCACCATCAGCACGTCGTCGCCGAGCGTCATGCGTTCGGGCAGCGCGGCGATCCAGTCGAGATGATCGGCGCGCAGCGTGTCGTGCGCCCAGCGATCCGACAGCCGCATCGACGCGCGATCGCCGGTGAGCAGTTGCCGCTCGTGATTGCCCTTGATGGTCGGCAGGTCGAGCGCGATCAGGCGGTCGGCCGTTTCGGGCGGATGGAGCGCGCCGGACAGGATGTCGCCGAGATTGACGATCACGTCGGCGCCGCGGCGGCGGACGTCGTCGAGCACCGCGTCGAGTGCGGCGAGGTTGCCGTGGATGTCGGACAGCGCGGCGATTTTCATGGTGGGTCGTCGGGAAGGGAACGGCGATTGTCGCCAATTCGGCGCAGGCCGTCCAATGGCGTGCGCATGCGAAGCAGTGAGCGGTTTGGCGTGTGACGCCGCGATTGGTGTGTCAGTCGGTCGCGAGGCGCGCGTACATCGCGAAATCGCCCGGCGTGCCGCGCACGATCTTGTACGCGCGCAACAGCCCTTCGTAGCGGTAGCCGCATTTCTGCAGCACGCGCGCGGAGCCTGCGTTGCTGGTCAGCACGACGGCCTGCATGCGCATGAAGCCGTCGGCGAATGCCCACTCGGTGACGGACGTACACAGCGCGCTCGCGATCCCGCGCCCCCAGTGCGACGGCGCGAGGTCGTAAGCGATTTCCGCCGAGCGGTTCACGGTCGAGACGGTATGCAGGCCGATCGTCCCGGCGAGCACGCCCGATGCGTCGTCGATCACGGCGAGACGCCGGATCGAATCGAGGTCCGTCGATTCGATGGCGTCGAACAGCGGCAGCAGATCGTCGGGCGAGCGCAGGTTCCAGCTCGTGTGGCGGTAGACGTCGGGGTTCGTCAGGTATGCGTACCACGCGCCGAGGTCGGTGCGTTCGATCTGGCGGAGCGACAGGCCGGGAAAGCCGGAGCGGGGCGGCGCAGCGATTTTCATCGGCATCCGCGCCTACGCCGCATGACGCCGGTACAGCGCCAGCGACCCGGCGAGCGCGAGCAGCATCGCGCCGCACGTGCGTTCGAGCCACAGCGCCCCCGCGCGCTTCAGCAGCCGCACCGCGCGTGCGCCGAGCAGCGCGTAGCCGAACATCACGACCCCGTCGAGCAGCGCGAACGTGACCGCGAGCGCGACGTATTGCGGCGCGAGCGGCGCGGACGGATCGAGGAACTGCGGCAGGAAGGCGGAGAAGAACAGATAGCCCTTCGGGTTCGTCACCGCCGTGAGGAAACTCTTCGCGAAGATCGACGCGTTGCGCCCGGATGTGTCGCCGCCGTGCGCGGCGGCGACGTCGAGCGAGCCCTTCGACATCAGCAGCCGGATGCCGACGTACGCGAGATACGCGGCGCCGAGCCACTTCACCACCGAGAACCAGAACGCCGACGCCATCAGCAGCGCGCCGAGTCCCAGCGCGACCGCGACGATCAGCACGAAGTCGGACAGCATCGCGCCCGCGAAGCCGTAGGCCGCGCGGCGCACACCGTAACGCGAGCCGTTGGTCAGCGCGAGCAGCACGGTCGGGCCGGGTGTCGCGATACCGACGAACGCGACGGCGGCGAAGATCAGCAAAGTCGTCTCATGCATGAAGGCACTCCCGGTGGATGGCGGCGCGTTCGATTATCGGTTGCGCCCGCCCGGGCTGTACAGGTGCGGCGTGCTGCGCACAAGGTCGCCCGCCCGACTATCTCGATTTTGGCAAGAAACTGTTTTCATTATTGTGCTTTCGACGGGAACCGGTTCCAACTACCATGGCGGCCGCAGTGGGCATGCCCGCCGCGTCGTCGCGCGCGGACGCGGCCGGCCTCGCACCGCCGGCACATCTCGTCGCCCGCGCGCTACTCGCAACTGACAGCCAGAACAACGGGTTCAACGCCCGGAGACACGACAATCATGAACAAGCAACTGATCGCAGCCCCGCTGCTGCTCTCGCTCGCGGGCATCGCCGCCGCGCAAAGCTCCGTCACGCTGTACGGCATCGTCGATGCGGGCGTCACCTATCGCAGCAACGAGCGGGTCGGCTCCGCGGGTGCGTACACCGGCCATTCGAGCGTCGGGCTCACGACCGGCAACCTGTCCGGCAGCCGCTGGGGGATCAAGGGTTCCGAGGATCTCGGCGGCGGGATGCGCGCGCTGTTCGTCCTCGAGAACGGCTTCGACATCACGAACGGCACGTCGGGGCAGGGTGGCCGCCAGTTCGGCCGCCAGGCATTCGTCGGCCTCGGCAGCGACCGCTACGGCACGGTCACGCTCGGCCGCCAGTACACGTCGCTCGACGACTTCGTGAGCCCGGTCGGCCCGTCGTCGTTCATCGGCGGCTTTGGCGCGCACCCGGGCGACATCGACGACCTCGACCAGACCGCGCGGGTCGACAGCTCGATCAAATACACGAGCGCCAACTACTCGGGCTTCACGTTCGGCGCGCTGTACGGCTTCGGCAGCCAGCCGGGCAGCATGAAGCAGCGCAATACGTGGAGCGTCGGCGCGGCGTACGCGGCGGGCCCGCTGCGCGTCGGCGTCGGTTACGAGCGGTCGGACAACAGCAAGACGGGTGCGACCGACCCGACGGCCGGCAAGTGGCAGAGCACCGACGACGGGCTGTTCAACTCGTCGATCAACGAAGGCTATGCGAGCGCGCAATCGCAGCAGATCATCGCGACCGGCGCGACGTATGACTTCGGGCCGGCCGTCGTCGGCGTGAACTACAGCAACGTGCAGTACCGCAGCGGCGGTCAGTCGCTGTTCACGGGCCACGCGACGTTCAACGTCGCCGGCGTGTTCACGCGCTGGAACGTGCGTCCGCAGACGCAACTGTTCGCAGGCTACAGCTACACGCGCGGCAGCGATGTCGACGGCGTGGACGACCGCGCGCAGTATCACAACGTCACGCTCGGCGCCGTCTACGACCTGTCGAAGCGCACCAGCGTGTACCTGCTCGGCGCGTACCAGCATGCATCGGGCATGACGCTCGACGCGCTCGGCCACCCGGTGGCCGCGACCGCGTCGGTGTCGGACAAGGCGAACGGCCACTCGTCCGATTCGCGCTCGCAGGCTGTCGTCAGCCTTGGCCTGCGCCAGAAGTTCTGACGTAAAGCGATCGTTGCGGACGCAACGTTGCCCGCAGCCGATGCCGGCAACGTTGCATGAAGGCTCCTGACCTGTCGCCGCCTTTCCTGGACTACCGGCACCGCGTGATCGACGTCGTCGACGCGCTGCCGAAATGCCTCGACGGCTGGGCCGGCCCGACGCTCGACGACGCGAACTGAACGATCGCGGCCGCGTGCCGGCATGGCCGGCGCGCGGTTGTTTGGTTTGCTCCACCGTATTCCGCTTTCCTCCCCCTTCCCCCCGCCGCATGCCGCCGTGCCGAATCGCGACGACGCGATTGCACCGGGTATTATTTTTTCTCTTTCATTTCAATTTCGATTTGTAATCATTTGGCCCATTTCCGGGGAATGAAAAAGACCATGCGGGTATTTCAGAAAAAATGACGCATTCTTATTGAGTGAGTCGGAAGAAAATGCCGGGGAAAAAGCGCCGAAACCGTGCGCCCGGCAAGCTGCTGCGGCGCGGTGAGCGGGTTTGACCATCGTTGACGGAAAAGCGCCGGACGGCAAAAAGAACGGAGTGAATAATTCTGGAGAGCGGCGAATGTGCTTTAGCCGGAATCACCAATATTTCACGTGCCGCGATTTACAGTGTCGACCATTGAACGTTCGGGAGCATTATTCATGTCAATGAAACAAATTCGGGCGGCGTTGCTGGGAATGTGCATGGCAATGCTGGCGCCGGCGAGTCACGCGCAGGTGCAATACTCGACCGACTGGCTCGCGAACACGTACGGCACGCTGGCCCAGCACGTCGGCAATGCCGCGCGCTCGATGTGGGTCGCGCCCGAGGGCGTGATCTATACGTCGTCGCGCTGGGACGAGAACGCGGGCGGCGTCGCGCTCTACCAGAATGGCCAGACGTTGGGCACGATCGGTATCCACGACGAATTCCAGGGCGGCGCGATTACCGGCAACGCGACGTCGATCTTCGTCGCGCTCGGCTATAACCGCAACTTCGGCAGCGGCTCCGTCGGCCGCTACGATCGCAGTACGAACAAACGCGACCTGCGTATCCCGGTCAGCACGTGGACGGGCCTCCCGAACCCGGACGTGATCACCGGCCTCGCGACGGCCGGCAACCTGCTGTACGCGAGCGATTTCTACGGCAACCGCGTGCGCGTCTATACGACCGACGGCGTCTGGCAGCGCGACATCGGCGTGACCGGGCCCGGCGCGCTGGCGCTCGATGCGGCGGGCAACCTGTGGGTCGCGCGCATGAGCGCGGGCGTGGTCGTGCAGTACAGCGCCGCCGGCACGCTGATGAACACGATCCAGATGGCGGCCGGCGCGCGGCCGTCGGCGCTGTATTTCGATGCGTCGACGGGGCAGTTGCTGGTGGGCGACCAGGGCCCGGACATGAACATCAAGCTCTACAGCCTCGCCGGGTTGCCGCAGCAGATCGGCACGTTCGGCGTGCAGGGCGGCTATCTCGACACGACCTCGGGCATCAAGGGGCAGGTCGGCGACAAGCGCTTCACGCGCGTGGTCGGCATCGGCAAGGATTCGGGCGGCAACCTGTACGTGCTCAACAACGCGTGGGGCGGCGGCTGGGATCTCGGGCGCAACGGCAGCACCGATCTTCATTCGTACAGCCCGACGGGCGCGCTGCAATGGAAGCTGCAGGCGCTGAACTTCGAGGCGATCGCCGCGCCCGACCCGTCGACCGACGGCGCGTTCTTCTACAGCGGCAACAACGTGTATACGGGCTCGGCGGGCGGCACGTTTGTCGCGAACACGGTCGACCCGTTCACCTATCCGAAGGACCCGCGCCTCGACATGAACGACTACCAGCGCGGCCAGCATTTCGGCCAGCTCGTGATGGTGGGCGGCAACCGGATTCTCGTCGCGTCGGGCCAGAACCCCGGCAACTTCAATTTCTATTACTTCACGCCGGCGACCGGCTATATCGCGAATCCGGCCGGCTCGCTGCCGGGCAAGCCTTTCAACACGACGTTGCAGGTCACGACCGGTTTCGACATCGACGGCAACGGCGACGTGTGGGCCGGGCTGAACGGCACCAACGCGATTACCCGCTACCCGATGACGGGCTTCGATGCGACCGGCAAGCCGTCGTGGGGCAAGCCGGTGACGACGCCCGTGCCGAGCACCGTGGCGCCGACGACGCGCATCGTCTACCAGGCGGACAGCGACACGATGATCCTCGCGCAGGGCCTCGCGAACAACTGGGACTGGACCGCGATGAACGGGCACATCGAGGTCTATCACGGCTGGAAGAACGGCAACACGACCGCGCCGAACCCGGTGATCAACCTGACCAGCGCGAACCCGAAATCGATCGCGGCGGCCGGCCACTACCTGTTCGTCGGCTACGTGCACACGGTGCCGAACGTCGACGTGTTCGATCTCAACACCGGCGCGCTCGTGACGACGCTGACCAACTCGAACACGTCGGCGATGGACGTCGGCAACGACGTCGACTCGATGTACGGGATCCGCGCGTACCTGCGCTCGACCGGCGAATACGTGATCACGAAGGACAACTACAACGGCACCAGCATGATCGTGTATCGCTGGCATCCGTGAGCGCGTGGGCCGTGCCGCTCGGCTCAGCCACGGTCAATCGAAAATCGTCCCGGGCCCGCCGAGTAGAGCGCGAGAAGGCCGCCCATGATCGACAGATTCTTGTAGAAATGAATCATGTCGGTCATCTGTCGAGGGCCGTCGATTACCCAGAACGGATGCCCGATAATCGCGGCGCCGAGCGTATAGAGGGCGAGCAGCAGCGCGAGCGGGCGTGTATGGAAGCCAATCAGAATCGCAATCGCTACCACGACGTCCATTGCGATCAGGATCACAGCAGACAGCATCGGCAACGGGGCGTCGATGCGAGTCATGTAGGCGACTGCACCTCCGAAGTCGAGTAGCTTCGGAATTCCGATTTTCAAATAGAGCGAGATGATCAGCACGCGAGCGATCAACAGCAGGAAATCATGAAGTGTGTTTGACAGGAGTGGGCGGATTGTCATGGCTTGAGAGAGTTTGAGCGACCGGCACGCGCGCAGGGCGAGCCGGCCGCGAAGATTTCAGGTGGCGTTGTGACGCGCGCTGTCGTCCTTCTGCCCCACGCTGAAACGGATCTCGAGGATGGTCAATGCGGCCAGAAGGGCAATGAAGGCGGCCCCAGCGACCA
The DNA here is from genome assembly GCF_020420065.1 of Burkholderia sp. AU31624. Classification (NCBI taxonomy): domain Bacteria; kingdom Pseudomonadati; phylum Pseudomonadota; class Betaproteobacteria; order Burkholderiales; family Burkholderiaceae; genus Burkholderia; species Burkholderia sp. AU31624. Next base: position 1,090,139 of record NZ_JAIZRT010000001.1, on the reverse strand, counting down.
GTTGGAACCCTGTGTGCAGGACGCCGCTGAAGGCGCCGCGCAAGACGTCGATGATGTGCTGGCCGTTGAACGGCGTGCCCGCCAGCGATTCGATGACGGCGGACTGTTTCTTCGGGTCGATGAGCAGTTGGGGATCTTCCAGCAGGCTGTTCAGGTGTCCGCCGAGCGTCCTCACACCCAACGCGTTCAATATCTGGGCCGTACCGGCCTTGTAGTGTGCCGATACCCAGGCGCCGAGCGCGGACAGCCCCACCATTCCGCCGATCATCCGGGTGGACTGGATGAGTGATGTCGCGATACCGACGCGCGTCTTCCCCGCGATCTCCTGCGTGAAAATATTGACGTTATTGAGGATGAGCCCCAATCCGACGCCCGCCCCGGACAACGAAATGATCAGAAGCGCATGCATGTTCGTCAGCGCGACGCATGACAAGCCATAGCAGGCCAGCACGAGCATCGAGAAGCCAGCGAGCACGATGATCGCAGGACGCTCGACGCGCGTGACGATGGCCGTATTGAGCAGGCTGCCGATCGCGATCGATCCGGCGAGCGGCGTCGATAGCTGGCCTGCTGCCGTGGCCGAAAGCCCGAAGCCGCTCTGGAGCAGCAGCGGCGCGTAGAAGATCGCCGAGAACATGACTGCGCCCGTCAGAAAGGATAGTCCGAGCAACGTCACGATACGTCGGTCGCCCAGCAGTTCGAGGGGTACCAGAGGTACGGTTGCGCGCCGTTCACAACGGACGAACAATGTGACCAGAACCGGCAAGCTCGCGATAGCAGCGCAACGGAGTTGCATCGACATGTCGTCAAGCTCGTTACCGAATACGAACAACAGGCATGCAAGTAACAAGGAAAGCGTCAGCGCGCCGGCGATGTCGATGCGGATCCGTGTTCCCGATGCCGGAGCGACGCGCGGAAGATAGCGCTGTGTGAAGTAGAGCGCGGCGACGCCTACCGGCAGATTGATCAGGAACGTCGAGCGCCAACCGTATCGATCGGTTAGCCAACCTCCGAGGGATGGCCCCGCGGCCGTGCCGATGCCATAGGCCGCGGCGAGTACTACCTGCCATCGAGCGCGCTCCAGCGGCGCGGGAAACAGGTCCGGTATGGACGCGAACGCGGTTCCCGTCATCATTCCCGCGCCGATACCTTGAAGCGCGCGCGCGGCGACGAGCGTAGCCATATTCGGGGCGGATGCGCATAAAACCGAGGCCACGGTAAAAGTCGCGACTGCCCCGACTACGAACGGTTTGCGTCCGTAGTAGTCGCCGAGCCGACCGAAAACCGGTACGGTAATCAGAGACGTCAACAGATACGCGGTCGCGATCCAGGTGTACCACTCGAAGCCGCCCAAGGTCGCGACGATCTGCGGCAATGCCGTACTGACGGTCGTTTGATCGAGCGCGACCAGCATATTGACGATCCCGATGCCTGTCATCGCCGCCAGCGATTGACCGAACGGGCGTGATGATGGGCATGGCGTGGGGGCGGGGGAGCGCGGTTCGTCGGCAAGAAGCGAGGGCGCGCCGCCGGTAGCCGGCGCTTTGACTGGGGGTTGCATGGTGCTTGGACTCGAATCGGTCGCGATCCGGGCTGGCGGATAGACGCGATGAAGATCGGGGAGGGAGAGGCGATATGATGGGCGCGACAGCTGAGGTAAGGAAGCCGAGTCGTCTCCGGCGTCGGCTTCCCGTCGCGTATCTCGATGCGTTACTGAACCTTTCTCGTGATAAGCAATTCCTTGCGCTCGACGAGCTCGGGGGAAAGCGCGCGATAGGCGGCAATGTGACGCGTATTCAGGTGAGCGTCGAGCGCCTCTTGGCTCTCCCAAATCTCGTGGAAGACGAAGGTGCGCGGGTCGCGCAGATCGCGACTTAGCTCGTAGCGGATCATGCCCGGATCGCCTTCGGTCGGGGCGAGGAGGCCGCGCAGCAGTGCTTCAAGTGCGGCTTCCTTTCCTGGTTTCGCTACGTTGATGGCGGTGACAACGATTTCAGACATGTTTTATGTTTGGTGATTCAGTTTGCTTCCAGCGTGCGCAACGGCTGGCCCTTGGCGCCGGCGAAGAACACAACCATCTCGGCTGGTTCGTCTGTCGTGTAGCCGTGGTGAATCGTTCCGACGGTGTCGGCGATCACCTGTCCCGAGGTAAACGTCGTCCGGGATTCACCGTTCTTTTTCTCCACGGTGAGGCGGCCGCTCAGCAGATAGACGGCATTGACGACACCGTGGCTGTGCCAGGGAAGCATCGTGTGAGCCGGGATCCGCACATATTGCACGTCGAGCAGCGGCGTACCCTCCGGATAGCGTGTGTAGTCGGCGCCATCCCAGGATTGCGACGTATGCGCAAGCGACGTGACCTCTACGCCTCCTTCGGACGCTCGCGCGCCTGAAGCGATCGACAAGGCGGTGATCGCAACTGCCCCGAGACAGGCAGGCCACTTCGGATGGGTCATTCTTTTCAACGTCGCGTATCGGTCCAGTTCTTTCAACATCAGTCGATGCACTCGGGTGTGTCCATTGCCGTTGTATACGGAGCGTCGAACGCGTCGGCAGGAGCGTGTTTCACTGATATTGCCGTCGAGGATTCGGCGTAGTAGCGGTTTGGCGACGGGAAGACGCCGACGGCCACTTCGATGACGAATGGACCGTCGCATGCCAATGCGTCGCCGACGGCCTGTTCGAGATCGACTAGGCTATCGACCTGACGTGCCGGGACGCCCACCGATTGGGCGAACCGTGTCCAGTCGTGGCGAGGCAACTTGCTGAATTGCTCCGCGACGGTCCGCTTGGTGATGGCGTCGATATGAATCGCGCCGTGAGCGGCGTTGTTCAGGACGATAAAGATCACCTTGATGCCGTACCGGGCAGCGGTTTGCATCTCCATGCCGTGCATCAGCATGCAGCCGTCCCCGGTCACCACGAGACAGGGACGATGCGGCGCGCCGAGTCTGACGCCTATTCCGGCTGCGACTGCCCAGCCCATCGGAGCCAGCGCGCTCGACGAGAAGTAGTTTCCGAGGCCGGACGAGAGCCAGTAGTGCGCCATGAAGATTCGATGCGCACCTGAATCGACGACAACGTTGGTGTCCTCGGGCACGAGGTTGCTGAGACTTCGGACGACGTCACCCGGATAGAGGGAAAGCGAATCGGATGCGCTTCCGATCGAGGTCGGCTCGAATCGATGATCGTAAAGCGGAACCGGCTTCACGCGCTCGAGCCACTCATCCCGATGAGCGAATGCTTTGTCGAATTCCCGGGTTGCGCCTGTCGGCATATGCGCAAGCATACGGAGGGTCGCGGTAATGCCGGAGAAAATGCTTCGGCTCGGAACGTGACCGGTTGCCGGCGCATTGAAGCTATCGTCGAAAATGATGAGTTCCTTGCCGGCGCTCAGCTTGTCGCTCCAGTTCAGACTATCGCGTTGATTGAGATCGCAGCCGAGAACGACGAGCGCATCGAGATCGGCGGAATTGATCAGTTGTATTGCTCGTGTGTGTCCCGAGAATCCATAGACACCCAACGCGAGAGGGTGCCGTTCCGGAAAGGCGCCTTTTCCGGATAAGGTTGTCGCAACCGGAATATTGAAGCACTCGGCAACCTTGAGCAGAACCCGGGCCGTCTCTGGATCGTTTCCGCGGCCACCGACGAGAAATGCGACCTTCTTTTCCTGAAAGAGATATTGCTTGCAAAGCGCTTGCACTGCGATCGGGTTGGCCGGGACATGGTTCGTATCCACGATACTTTGTGCGTACGGACGCTGCATGCGCTCGTTAGGGGCCGGCGCAGGTTGCTGCTGAACGTCCAGCGGGATGCTGATGAATGAACGGGCGCGGCGCATCCAGTTCAGACCGTCAGTAGCGCGACGCATTTCGGCCAGCAGATTGTGCTTGTTTTTCAGCTCAACAACGTCGTCCACGAGATTTTGTACGACGCTGCTTTCGGCAATTCCTCCCAGCGTACCGTCCTGGAAAGCACCTTTTCCCTCGGCATTCGACGATATGCCGCCGGCGAGATAGAGAACCGGGATCCGGTCGGCGAGGGCAGCCGCCATGCCGGGAACGAGATTCATCGTGCCGGGTCCGGAAATGGCGAGACACACGCCGAATTTGCGACTTGCTCTCGCGTAGCCATCGGCCATGAAAGCACTGCCGGTCTCGTGCGCGGCAACGATGCCACGCATTTCCGGCGTCTTGTCTATCGCGTCAAGCAACGGATAAACCATCTTTCCGGGGACCAGAAAAATGTGGTCGATGTGCAGCGACCGGAGGAGGTTCATAACGCTTCCCGAAACGTCGTATCGGGCCGGAATGTGAGTTGCCTTTTCCATCTTTTTATGCTTTTTTGATTTACAACGATCTAGCGAGTCGAATACGCCGGCTTTTTTTTCTAACCCTCGGTATGGGGAGGGAAATCGCGATTGCCGGAACACTGCGATATACCGTTTGGTACGGGGGCCTGATTATCTCTGTTGGAGAGTATTGGCTCAACTTGTATAATTGCATCCGAAGAATGCAAAACTGCTTTGACGAGAGAGAAGGTTATTCATGAATTGGGACGATGCCCGCGTCTTTTTGGCGGTTCATCGCGCCGGGACGCTGCGCGAGGCTGCCGTCGTTCTGGATGTCGATCAGGCAACCGTGGGGCGGCGGCTGATGGCACTGGAGAAGGCGCTGGGTGCGAAGCTCTTTCTCAAGACATCGTCCGGCTATGTCGTGACGCAGATCGGCGAGCATTCGCTGCAGGCAGCGCAAGAGATGGAGCGAGCGGCGTGCGAATTCGAGCGTCGAGCACATGGCTCGGACGACCGGCTCGAAGGGGAGGTTCGGGTGACGACAACCGATTCCCTGGCGATGGATTTTGTCGTTCCCGCGATACGCGCGTTACGGCGGAAATGTCCCGGAATACACGTCGTCCTGACGACTTCCGTGCAGGTGCTCAATTTGACGCGACGCGATGCCGACCTCGCGATTCGAACCGTGATGCCGGAAAATCCCGATCTTGTTCGGCGGAGGCTGGCCGAGTGGGAGGTTGGGCTGTTCGCGAGCCGCGAGTATCTGGATGGACGTGGCGCCCCCGAGATCGGATCCGCTTTCGAAGGTCATGATCTGGTCATCTACCAGCCCTCCATCACGTCCAACCAGGGACACTCGCTGTGCGGCGAGCCGATGGATCGAGGGCGCGTCGTCGCGCAAGTGAGTTCGAGCTTGATGCTGGCGACATCGATCCGGTCGGGCATCGGAATAGGCGAACTTCCGGTGTATATGGCGCACGAGGACGATTCGCTCGTACGCATCTGGTCCCACCGGACTCGAACCACGCCGTATCAGGTCTGGCTTGTGTCGCATACGGACCTGAACCGGACCGCCCGCGTTCGAGCAGTCACCGACGAGATCGCTGCTTCGTTCGACCGCTTTCGGTAGCAGCCGGGATCTCGCCGATACCGGGGGCGCTGGTTAATGCGGCAGGGTCTTGCGCGTTGCAAGCGCGCGCCGAGCGGCGTACCAGCGGGGCACGATCGCGACTGCGGCGACGATCGCGAAGAACGGAATGGCCGTCGCAAGCACGTGGCTGCCGGTACCGAGCAGGCCGCTGGAAACTGTGGCCGCGAGCGAGGCACTTCCGATCTGGAAGAAACCGACCAGTCCGGACGCCGTGGCGGCGCGCCCATGTTCGCTAGCGATGGCGCCCGACACGGCCAGCGACAGCGACGATCCGTTTGACAGACTGACGAGAAACATCGGTATCACGATCGCGACGACGCTTTTGAAATGCCATGACTCGCACAGGGCGAACGCAATTCCTCCGGCAACGAAGCAGCACACACCGGCCACGACGATCGAGTCGTAGGACATCCGATCGAGCATCCGCCGCGAGATCATGTTGGCGGAAATGATGCCGGCGGTAAGCGGCAGATAGAGCCAGCCGCTTTGCTGTTCCGACAGGCCCAGGCCGGAGAAGATGAACGGCGACTGCGTCAGGTAGACGAACCACGCGCAATAGATCGCACAGACGACGAGCGTATATCGGATGAACGTTCGATCCCTGAGCACGCTGGAAAAGCCGGCCAGCGGCACTGTGCTCTGTTGTCCCGGTGTGACGGGCGGCCGCGTTTCTTTCAGAAGAAGCTGTGCCAGCATGAGCGAGACTAGGCCAAATCCGGCGACGAAGATGAAGTCGCTTCGCCACCCGAACCAGGCTGCCAGATAGCCGCCGATTGCCGGGGCGATCGCTGGAGACAGCGAGACGAGCGGATACACGATGCTATAGACCTTGGCGGATTCCTTCTTGTCGCAGGTGTCGGCGATGATAGCGCGGCCGATGACGAGACCGGACGCCGCGCCGAGGGCTTCGAGCACGCGCCATCCGAGAAAGCTTTCAAAGCCGCCGGCATTTGCGCAGCCGATCGAGCCGAGAATGTAGAGAAGGATTCCGACAGTCAGCACGGGTTTGCGTCCCCATCGATCGGAGAGGGGGCCATAGACCAGTTGGGCGCAGGCGAGCGCGATCAGGTAGGCCGATACCGTCTGCGGCATCTGCCATGCACCGATTGAAAATTCATGAGCCATCGACGGCATCGCGGGCAAATAGACGTCGGACGCGATCAGGCCGAAGGCGCTCAACATGGAGACGACGAGTATGAGTGAGAAGTGAGACATATTCGCTGGGTTGGTGTGGCGGAACGCGTGAACGAATGGAGATGACGACGCGTACGGGCAGCCTCGAGAAAAGGCCGGGGCGATCATACGGCGTACGATGCGGTTCGGGATCGGATGGAATTGCATCGCTAGGATGCATTTTTGCGGGGCGCCGGGATTGATGCCGCGGATGTTGCGCAGAGAAGGGAGCAGAGCCGCCGCGTAGCGAGCGCGGAGCATCGATGCGGGGTTTGCGCGTGGGTCGCGGTTTGCGACCCACGCGCCCATCAGCCCCTCAAAACGACACCGTCGTCGTCAGCGTGACGAGCCGCGGCTCGCCGACCGCGATGATCAGGTTGTTGTTGCTCGACGGGTAGTAGGTCTTGTCGAGCAGATTCTTCACGTTGAGCTGGAAGCGCGTCGGGAACTTGCCGATCGTCGTTTCGTAGGCCGCGAATGCGTCGACGGTCACGTAGCCGGGCAGCGTGAAGCTGTTCGCGGTGTCGCCGGAGCGCGCACCGACCAGACGTGCGCCGCCGCCGAAGCGCCAGCGGCCGGGCAGGTTAGCGATCGCCGTGTCGTAAACCGCGAAGAGGCTGCCCGTATGGCGCGCAACGTTGGTTAGCGGCGTGTTGCTGTCGCGATCGGTCGCATTCGTGTATGCATAGCTGCCGATCACGCTCAGGTGGCGCGTGATCTGCCCCGCGACGTCGAGCTCGATCCCGCGCGAGCGCGCGGTGCCGATCGTCGACGTCAGATCGCCGACCGTGACCGCGACGTTGCGCTTGTCGATCTGGTAGACCGCGAGCGTACCGGTGATCGCCGGCTTCAGGCTGAACTTCAGCCCGGCTTCGAGCACGCGGCCGTATTCCGGTGCGAGCGGCGCCGCGACGTTCGTGGCGACGTTCGGCTTGAACGAGCGGCTCACGTTCGCGTAGGCGGTCAACGCCGGCGTGAGCGCATACGCGAGCCCGAACTGCGGCAGCCACACGCTGCCGCGCGAGCGGTCGGCGAACACGAACGGCCGCCCCATCCCCGATTCCTGCCGCCAGTTTTCCCAACGCAGCCCGCCTACCGCGGTGAGCCGGTCGGTGAGCTTCACCGAGTCCTGCACGACCATCGAATACGCATGCACCAGCGAGCGCGAATCGCTCTGCTTCGGGTTGGGCGTGCCGCCCGATGCGAGCAGGTCGTACACGGGATCGTAGAGATTGAAGCCCTTCGTCGCCTTGCCGCGGATCGTGTCGCCGCGGAAGCTGCGCTGCCGCTCGTATTCGCCGCCGATGTAGATCGCGTGATTCATGCCGGCGAGCGTCACGTTGCCGAGCAGGCCGAGCGTCGCGATCTGGTCGGAATCGTTGCGCCCGAGGTTCGCGTCGGATGAGCGCGTCAGTGCGCCGGTGGTGCTGTTGAACGCGGTGGCGCGGGTAATGTATTGATCGTAACGATCGCGGCCCCAGCCGTAGGTTGCACGCACGCGCCACGCATCGGAGAAGCGGTGCTCGACGCGCGCACGCAGCGTTTCCTGAATGCCGGTGCTCTGCGACCACGCTTCCTCGTAGCGGCGATAGCGCAACGCATCGTCGAGCTGGCCGTTCACGAGCACCGTGCCGCGATCGAACGGCGTCGTGTAGTCGACGTATTGGTAGCTGACGTCGATCGACGTGTTCGCGTCGTGCCACGACAGCGCGGGCGCGATCAGCGCGTCGCGCTGGCGGCCGAAGCTGCGCCAGTAGCGGCTCGTGTCGTACTGGCCGGTCAGCCGGAACGCGAGCGTGCCGCCCGCGACCTGGCCCGGGTGGCCGACTGGGCCTGTGAGATCGAACGTCGCGCTGCTGCCGCCGTGGCTCGTGCGCGAGGCCGAGATCGACCCGCCGAAGGCGTCTTCCGGCTTGCGCGTGACGAGGTTGATCACGCCGCCCGGATCCTGCATCCCGTAGAGCAGCGAGGCCGGGCCTTTCAGCACTTCGACGCGGTCGATCGTCGCCAGATAGCTGTGCAGCACCGGCGTGCGCACGCCGTCGACGAGCACGGAGCCGTCGTTGTTCGACCCGAAGCCGCGCTTGATGAACGCGTCGCGCGTGCCGCCGAGCGTGTTCGTTTGCGTGACGCCGCTGATGTTGCCGAGCACGTCGTCGAGCGTGCGCGCCTGCTGGTCCTGCATCACGCTGCTGCTGACCACCGCGACCGATTGCGGAATCTCCTTGATCGAACGGGTGTCGCCGCCCGCGATGCTCGTGGTGCGCGGCTGATAGCCGACCGTCGGATCGGCGGTTGCCGATGCGCTGACGCTGATCGCCGGGAGTTCGCGCGCGGCCAGCGGCGCGGGTGTGGCGGCGGCCGCGACGGGTTCGGCGTCAGCGCGTTCGGCGGCGGACGCATGCGTGCCGCTCGCGACGCACAGGGTGATCAGGGCAGGCAGGCTCGTGCGCCACGGACGCAGGGTCCGGGCACGGCGGGGTGTTCGGCGGGATGGCATGAATCGATGCAGGACGGAGTGCTAAGGATCGGGGCGCGGGCCGCGGCGTTTCGCCATGACCAGGACGCGAATAATATATGTAATGAGAATCATTTGCAATTGTAATGAGGGGGGCTGCGCCATGGGAACCTTGGTTGCCGGGCCGTCGGTCGTCTGCTACCGTAGCGACCAAAATCAGACGCAGTGAAATTCAATGAGAGAGCCGGGGGCCGCACCATGTCACCTTCCTGTCACGTCGCGTTCAGTGCGACGCTGCGCACCGCACACGACCCTGCGGGTGGAGAAGTGATTGCAGCCGTGTTCCGCCATTCGAACGATTAAAGCAACGGAAGCGAATTCATCGGGCGTTGCGCCGGGCAGCCGCCGAAGCGCCGTATTCCATCACTTCAACCACCACGCTTGACGGGAGACCACCCATGCGAAAAATTTCCGCGCCGTTCGCGGCGGCCGCGCTTGCGGCATGCACGATGCTGGCGGGCGTTTACCAGAGCGCCTGCGCCGCGTCGGACACCGAGCCCGCGATCGACGCGCGTTACGGCGCCGTGATCGAGGCCTATACGCAGGACATGGCCGCCGCGAAGACGAAGTACGACGGCAAGCGCCTCCTGTTCGTCGGCGCCGTGATCCGGATGGGCGGCGACCCGGGCGGCACCTATTTCGGCGCGCTGACGGCCGACGGCGAACAGTTCGACACGCATTTCGACGTGGCCGACCAGGATGCGCTGAAGCCGAAATTCCCCGGCGGCGAGATCAAGCCGTTCGTCACGTCGGCGGCGTTCCGCTTCAGTTGCGTGAACGAAGGCTATATCGATGCGCCGGTGCTGCCGGGGTTGAAGCTCTCGCACTGCCGGCTCGCCAACTGACCCTGCGCCGGCGCGGTGGCCGGCGTTCAGAACTTCTGCTGGATGCCGGCCATCACGCCGAGCTGGTTCATCCCGGTCCCGACCGTTCCGCCGGCAGCGACCGCGTTCGCCGCCAGCTTGCTGTTGAACATGTAGCCCACCGACGTATAGACGGTCGTCCGCTTCGACAGGAAATAGTTCGCGCGGCCGACGAGCAGCGTGGCATTCGTGCCGCCTTCGCTGTTTTCGCGGCGTTGCAGGTAGCGTACGCCCTGCAGGTCGAGCGCGAGGTAGGGCGTCGCGTAGTACGTGCCGCCCGCGAACACGATATCGGCCTGCAGGTGGTCGGCCGCCGCGAGATTGCGGCGAATCCACCCGGCGCCGAGTTTCGCCGGGCCGATCTTCACGTAGCCGGCGACGATGTCGCGCGTGTCGGTGTACGCCGGATTGTTCAGTGGGGCGAGCGCGCCGCCGCCGCCGCGCATCACGTCATGCGACGCGGCGATCCCGAAGTTGCTCGCGTCGTACGCGAGCATCGCCGTGTACTGGCGGCAGGCGACGATGTCGCCGGGCACCTGCCCGGCACAGCCCGTCGCCGACGGCCCGGCTGGGCCGGCCGCGTCGCGGCCGAAGCTGTAGGTGGCGCCGAGCGTCACGCCGTGGAACGTGCCCTTGTAGCCGATCGCATTGTCGCTGCGCGCGTTCGGCAGATAGGAATCGAAATCCGCCATCGAGTGAATCGACGGGCCGATCACGTCGGCATTGGTCAGCACGATCATCGACATGTTCATCTGGCGGCCGAGGGTCAGCGCGCCGAACGGCCCGTTCACGCCGACGTTCGCCTGTCGCCCGAACAGGCGCCCGCCGTAGTTCAGTGCGCCGCTGCCGGGCTGGAAACCGTTTTCGAGCACGAAGAAGGCCTGGTAGCCGCCGCCGAGATCCTCCGTGCCTCTCAGCCCCCACCGCGACGGCACCTCGCCGGTCAGCGTCGGCATGCCCGTGAACGATCCGCCGTGCGCGGCGTTGTTGTAGTAGGACACGCCGGTGTCGATGATCCCGTACAGCGTGACGCTGCTTTGCGCGCAGGCCGGCCCGGCCAGCGCCATTGCCGTCGCGAGCGCGACGCCCAGTTTCTTTTTCATGGCTGTCTCCAAACAGTATGTAGAAATACTTATCGATTTTTATAGTGACCCGGACGAATCCGGGATGCCGACAGGTATCGGCAAGACGGCTGGCGCCGCGTGTTACGACATCGCCGGGTCGCGTTGCCGGCGCGGCGCCGTGGCCCGCGCGCCCACCATGACGACGGCGATTGCCGCGCCGGCCATCGGCACGAGGAACGCGAGATAGAGATGGGACACGGACCAGCCGTCGTCCAGCAACGCACCGACCGTCATCGGCGACAGGATCGCGCCGAGGCGCCCGATGCCGACCGCGAGGCCGATGCCGGTCGTGCGGATTTCGGCGGGGTACGGCGTCGGCGACAGCGCGTACATGCCGGCCACGCACGCATTGATCACCGCGCCGAGGAACACCGCGACGGTCATCCCGATGCCGAGCGAGCCCGTGTTCGCGCCGAACACGACCATCAGCGCGCCGCCGAGCAGCAGGGTCGCGCCCAACAGGTTGCGCAGGCCGAAGCGCGTCGACAGCAGGCTGAAGAGCGAGGCGCCCGCAATGCCGCCGAGGTTGAGCAGGACGCCGCCGGTGACGCCCTGCGATGCCGACAGCCCGGCCTGGACCAGCAGCTTCGGCGTCCAGCTCACGACGAAATAGAAGCTGCCCATCACGAGGAAGAAGGCGATCCACAACGGGATCGTGCGGCGCGCGAGCGGTGCGCGGAGCACGGCCGTCCAGCTCGACGCGGGGCTTGCGGTGTCGATCGACGAGGCCGCGGGCGGCAGCGCGTCGATCGGTGCGCGCTTCATTCTCGCGAGGATGCGGTTGATTTTCTGCAGCGCGTGGTCCGGACGCCTTGCCAGCAGGAAATCGAGCGATTCCGGCAGCAGCGCGAGCACCATCGGGATCGACAGCAGGGTCAGGATGCCGCCGAACGCGAACACGCTGCGCCATCCCCACGTCGACAGCAAGTAGCCTGCAATGACGCCGCCAGCGGTGGCGCCGATCGCGTAGCCGGTCGACTGCATGCCGATCGCGGCGCTGCGCCATTTGTTCGATGCGTACTCGCCGCTGATCACGGTCAGGCTCGCCAGCATGCCGCCGATGCCGAGCCCCGTGTACGCACGCGCGACGGCGAGTTGCAGCGTGCTGTGCGTGGCCGCGCAGGCGAGCATCCCGGTCGAGATCACCGCGAGGCAGAGCAGGATGATGCGGCGGCGGCCGACGCGGTCGGCCAGCGGCGCGATCAGCACCGAGCCGATGCCCATGCCGGCCAGCCCGGCACTCAGCAGCAGGCCGATTTCCTTGCCGCTCAGTTTCCATTCGGCCGCCAGGTGCGGCGCGGCAAACGCGACGGCCAGCACATCGAAGCCATCGAGCATGTTCAGCACGACGCAGGCCGTGACCGCCATCGTCTGGAACGCGCTCATCGGGGATTCGTCGATCGTATTGCGGATATTGGCGCTCACGTCAAAGATCCTTCATAAAATAGTATGACTAATCAAATTGAATGGCATCGAAGCCGGCGGTAGCGAATGGGACGAAAGCGAATGCGTGGGTTGACGAGCATCCCCGGGGAACACCCGCTGCGGCCGGCAGGCGCCGCTAGCGCGCCGGCAAGATGCTTACGCGGGTTGGGGTTGCAGCAGCAGCCGCTCGATCACGCGCCGCGCACGGTTGGGGCCCGCGTCGACGTGAATGTCGAGTTGGCGACCATCCGGAAAGCGCAGCTGATTCCGGTATTGCGCTTCGATCACGGCCTTGTCCTCGTCGAACGTCGCCGCGGATTGCTCGATGACCGTTTGCGCGGTGCGCTCGACGTCGTGCTGCGGATTGGTCGCGACGGTCCAGAAGTAATGCGTCGTCGTTTCCGTTTCGGGCGTGATGCCGTGGAAGCCGCGCATGTGAAGGCCGCCGCGTGCCGGATCGTGCAGGTCGCCGGTGCCGGCGTCGATCGCGCCCGTCCAGATCCGGATGTGCGACACGTGGAACTCGATTTCCTGCCAGCGATCGACGCGGGCCGCGAACGGCCATGCGGCGGTGTAGGTCGGCGGCGGGACGGAATCCGGCATTCGTCGAACCAGCGTCACCGTGTCGCCGTCGCTGCTGACGCGGGTTTCCGCGCCCATATGCAGCGGGGCATTGCCGCCGATCGTTTTCAGATGGACATAGCCGAGGTGGCTCAGGTCCATCAGGTTGTCGTGAATCAGTTGATACGGCGCGTCGTAATGGTACTGGCCGCCGCCGAACCGGTATTGCGGATCCGTATGGAACGCGTAGCGTGGCGGCGCGCAGGTCGGTTGGGCGTGCGCGTCGGCGCCGATCCAGATCCACACGATCGCATCCTGCTCCTGCACCGGATACGACGACACGCACGCCTTGGCCGGAATCCGGTCCTGCCCGGGAATCTCCACGCATGCGCCGCCGCGGTCGAACAGCAGGCCGTGATAGCCGCAGCGCAGGCCGCGTGCTTCGAGCGAGCCGCACGACAGCGGCAGCGACTTGTGACAGCAGCGATCCTCCAGCGCACCGACTTCCCCGGACGGCAACCGGAACAGGACGACCGGATGGCCGAGCAGCGTGCGGGCGACGGGCTTGTCCGTCAGTTCGGATGACAGCGCGGCGACCCACCATCGGTCGGCCGGGAATTTAGCAGTATTGATTGATGGCCGGGCAGGTTGCGCCATTGATCGTCTCCAGTATGGTGATGGGCCGCCTCGAGTCGGGCGTGTCCGTCTACAGATCGAGTACCATCAGGTCGGTTCGTGCGCGCGAGCAGCAGGGCATGAACTGGTCGCCGGCGGCTTTTTCCTCGTCGGTCAGATACGCATCGCGGTGATCGGGCTCGCCTTGCAGCACGCGTGTCACGCACGTGCCGCAGACGCCTTGCTCGCACGACGTCAGCACGTCGACGCCGTTTGCCGCCAGTGCGGCGATGACCGTGCATTCGGCCGGCACGTCGATCACCTGGCCACTGCTCGCGATCCGCACCTGGAACGCGCGATCCGCGCCGGACGCCGCCACCGCGCCGCCGAAGAACTCGTAGTGCAGTCGCGCTTCCGCCCAGCCGCGCTCGCGCGCGGCGTTCAACACCGCATCCATGAAGCCGCGCGGCCCGCATACGTACAGGTGCGTGCCTTCGGGCGCCGCGGCGAGCACGGCGGCCAGGTCGAAGCGTTGCTCGGGCGCGCCGTCGTCGACGTGGAAGCGGGCACGATCACGGAACCCGGCCGCGTTGATCCGCTCGACGAAGGCCATGCGGTCGGTCGAGCGCGCGCAGTAATGCATGTCGAATGCGCCGCCGGACGAGAACAACCGTTCCGCCATGCTGAGGATCGGCGTGACGCCGATCCCGCCTGCGAGCAGCAGGTGGTGCGGCGCGTCGGGGGCGAGCGGAAACTGATTGCGCGGCACGCCGATCCGCACGGTATCGCCTTGCCGGACTGCATCATGAATGGCGCGCGACCCGCCGCGACCGTCGGCATCGCGCAGCACGGCGATCTGATAGCGGTCGCCGTGCTCCGGGTGGTTGCACAGCGAATACTGGCGCACGAGGCCGCCCGGCAGATGCACGTCGATATGGGCGCCGGCGTCGAATCGCGGCAGCGGCGAGCCGTCATCGCTGACGAATTCGAAGCCGCAGATGTCGCGCGCTTCCTGCCACTTGCGGGCCACGCGGACCGTCAGCGTCGCGGTGCTCATGACGCCTCCTTGACCTGCGCGACCGGAATCACGGTCCGCGACGGGCTCGACGCGAGCTCGTCGGCGAGCAGCCGCTCGATCACCTTGCGCGACAGCACGCCGCCGGCATCGATGTTGAGCTTGAGCAGCTTGCGATCGGGCCACTTCTCCAGATTGAGCTGCTGGCGCTCGAGCATCTCGAGATCCTCGGCGAAGATCTTGCCCTGGCCTTCGCGGATTTCGGCGGTCAGGGCGTGATCGTCGGGCCGGAAGTTGCGCGCCATCCCCCAGAAGTACCAGATCGAGGTGTCCGTCTCGGGCGTGATGAAATCGACGACGATCGACGACGCCTTCAGGTCGGCCGGCGCGTCGTAGCCGCCGTGGCCCGCATGCGCGACGCCCACTTCGATCATCACGTGGCTCGGCGGCGCGAAGCGGCAGATCTGCCAGCGGTCCACCGGTACGTCGTCGGCCAACCCGTTGCCGCGCAACGCCATCTGCCAGAACGGCGGCGGCATCACGTTCTCCATGAAGCGGCTCGTGACGACTTCGTCACCGTGGCTGGTGGTCTTCGGCGGTGCTTCGTCGATTTCCTTCTGGCCGATGCTCGACGCATGCACGTAGGTTTCGTGCGTGAGGTCCATCAGGTTGTCGATCATCAGCCGGTAGTCGCAGCGGATGTGATACAGGCCGCCGCCGTGGGCCCAGGCCGGGTCTTCCGCCCACGCCAGCGCGGGCAGTTTCGCGGGATCGGCTGCCGACGCATCGCCCGGCCAGACCCAGATGAATCCGTACCGCTCGACCGCCGGGAAGCTGCGAATCGGCGGGAAGCCGCCGACACGCTGGCCCGGCATGCCGGCCGCCTTGCCGTTGCAGCCCATTTCCAGCCCGTGATAGCCGCACACGAGTACGCCGTCGCGCACGAATCCCAGCGACAGCGGTGCACCGCGGTGCGGGCAGAAGTCCTCGAGCGCCGCGACCTGGCCATCCGCCGCGCGGTAAAACACCATCGACTCGTTGCAGATCTTGCGGCCCAGCGGCTTGCCGTCGATTTCATCGGGCGTGCACGCCACGTACCAAGCATTCTTGAGAAACACGTTCGTCGTCTCCGTCAGGTCGATGCCGCTGGTACGCGGCATCTCAATATTCCGTGTACTGAATGAGATTCAGTGTACTCATCGAGATTGGCGGGGGCAAGGCGAGCGGTATACTGGTTTTCCCGGGAAATGGCGCGAGGCAGCGCCATGCCGTCGGCGCGCGCCACCGGCACGCGCCGCTTACGTCATCGACTCATTCATGAAAAAAACGAATCCCGCCGACGCACCGGCTTTCCCGCTCGATCTGTACGACGAACCCGGGCACCTGATCCGGCGCGCACACCAGATCGCGGTTGCGATGTTCTACGAGAAGCTGGGCCGGGACGTGACGCCGGTGCAGTACGCGGTCCTGCGGATGCTCTACGAGTGCCCGGGGCTCGATCAGGTGACGCTCGCGCAGCGGGTCGCGCTCGACACGTCGACGACCGCGGATATCGCGGTCCGGCTCGAAGCGAAGGGATTGATCGTGCGCGAAGTGCTGCCGCGGCGTCAGCGCCGCTTGGTGCTGACACCGGCGGGCGTCGAACTGCTTACGCATCTGATTCCGTCGGTGAAGGAATTGCGTGCCGGCCTGTTCGACGGGATGGGGGAGGACGATTCGCAGGAACTGGTGCGCCTGTTGCGCAAGTTCGTCCATTTGAACAACGAGCAGAGCCGCGCGCCGCTGCGCGTCGGCGACGAGTCGTAGCGGCCCCGAACCCCGTGACGACAGGCAAGCGGCGATGAGGCGGCGGGCGCGTTGCCCGCCGCGCGTCACCCGCGCGTGCTGTCGCCTTCCAGTCGCCGCACGGCTTCCGCCACTTCGTTCCTGAAGCGCACGAGCGCCGCCTGTTCCGGCGCCGGCGGCTGCACGGCCGCCCACAGCATGTCGACGAGCTGCGTGGCCGTCGTTTCCGTATCGAGCTTGCGGTGCCCGAGGATCGCATCCCACAGCACGTGCTCGATCGGCCCGAACACCATCGAGCGCAGCAGGCTCAGCGGCAGGTCGGTGCGCACCTGCCCGGCCGCCTGGCCGCGCGCGAGCACGTCCATCAGCGGCGCGGTGTAGCGGCGCTGCAGCGCGGTGAGCTCGTCGCTCAGCGCATGCTGCTTCGCGCGGCCTTCCGACAGCACCAGCGCGCACAGGCCCGTGCCGTTCACCAGCATCAGCCGCAGGTGGGTGCGCACGATGAACGCGAACTGCTGCTGCACTGATGCGTCCTGCGGCATCCCTGCCTCGAATGCGGCGATGTTTTCGTCGTACCAATCCGCGATGACGCGCGCGCACAGCTCGCGCTTGCCGCGGAAATAGCTGAACACCGTCGCCTCCGATACCCCCACGCGCTGCGCGATCTCGGCGGCCGTCGCATGCTCGTAACCTTTTTCGGCGAACACTTCCCGGCCGGCGCGCAGAATGTCCTGCACGCGTTGCTGGGATTTGCGCCCGGCGGGCGCGCGCGAGGGATCGGCGCGGTCGGCTTTGACGGTGGCGGTCATGGTGTCGGCGGTAGCGGCTGTCATCTCGGCATGATATCTGAGTGTCACTCAAAAAACTATTGACGCCGAACCCGGCGAGGCGCGAAACTGTGCAAAATTTATGCTGTATAGGTCAATGAATCTAGGTATTCATTCGATTTGAGCGAAACTCAGAAATCGGTGAGTGCCACACACTTTCTGGAGACGGAGGAGACATGATCAACCTGCCCGGTGTGCAATTCATGCTCGGTGAAGACATCGAGATGCTGCGCGACGCCGTCGCGACGTTCGCGGCGAAGGAAATCACGCCGCGCGCGGCGGAGGTCGACCGCACCGACCAGTTTCCGATGGATCTGTGGAAGAAGTTCGGCGATCTCGGCGTGCTCGGCATGACGGTAGCCGAGGAATACGGCGGCGCGAACATGGGCTACACCGCGCACATGGTCGCGATGGAAGAGATCTCGCGCGCATCGGCGTCGATCGGCCTGTCGTACGGCGCGCACTCGAACCTGTGCGTGAATCAGATTCACCGCAACGGCACGGAAGCGCAAAAGCAGAAATACCTGCCGAAGCTCGTGTCGGGCGAACACATCGGCGCGCTCGCGATGAGCGAGCCGAACGCAGGCTCCGACGTCGTCAGCATGAAGCTGCGCGCCGACAAGCGCGGCGATCGCTACGTGCTGAACGGCACGAAGATGTGGATCACCAACGGCCCCGATTGCGACACGCTGGTGGTCTACGCGAAGACCGACGTCGAAGCCAACTCGCGCGGCATCACCGCGTTCATCGTCGAGAAGGGGATGAAGGGTTTCTCGGTCGCGCAGAAGCTCGACAAGCTCGGCATGCGCGGCTCGCACACGGGCGAGCTGGTGTTCCAGGACGTCGAAGTGCCGGAGGAAAACATCCTCGGCCAGCTCAACGGCGGCGTGAAGGTGCTGATGAGCGGGCTCGACTACGAACGCGCGGTGCTGTCGGGCGGCCCGACCGGCATCATGGCCGCGTGCCTCGACGCGGTGGTGCCGTATATCCACGACCGCAAGCAGTTCGGCCAGGCGATCGGCGAATTCCAGCTGATCCAGGGCAAGGTCGCCGACATGTACACCACGTTCCAGGCCTGCCGCGCGTACCTGTACGCGGTCGGCCGCCACCTCGACTCGGCCGGCAGCGACCACATTCGCCAGGTGCGCAAGGACTGCGCGGGCGTGATCCTCTACACGGCCGAGAAGGCGACGTGGATGGCCGGCGAGGCGATCCAGATCCTCGGCGGCAACGGCTACATCAACGAATACCCGGTGGGGCGCCTGTGGCGCGACGCGAAGCTGTACGAGATCGGCGCCGGCACGAGCGAGATCCGCCGGATGCTGATCGGCCGCGAGCTGTTCGCGGAAACGATGTAACGCCCCACGTCACGCGAACGGAGCCCCGTCGATGCCGATCATCGAATCGAAACTGAATCCGCGCTCGGAAGACTTCCGTGCGAATGCCGCCGCGCTCGAGGCGGTCGTCGCCGACCTGCGCGCGAAGATCGAACAGCTCGCGCAGGGCGGCGGCCAGGCCGCGCGCGACAAGCACCTGTCGCGCGGCAAGCTGCTGCCGCGCGACCGCATCGCGCAACTGCTCGATCCGGGCGCGCCGTTCCTCGAGTTCTCGCAGCTCGCGGCGAACGGCATGTACAACGACGACGCGCCCGGCGCGGGCGTCATCACCGGGATCGGCCGCATCGCGGGCCGCGAATGCGTGATCGTGTGCAACGACGCGACGGTCAAGGGCGGCACGTATTACCCGGTCACCGTGAAGAAGCACGTGCGCGCGCAGGAAATCGCCGCGGAAAACCGGCTTCCGTGCGTGTATCTGGTCGATTCGGGCGGCGCGAACCTGCCGAACCAGGACGACGTGTTTCCCGATCGCGACCACTTCGGCCGCATCTTCTTCAACCAGGCGACGATGTCGGCCGCGGGGATCGCGCAGATCGCCGTCGTGATGGGTTCGTGCACGGCGGGCGGCGCGTACGTGCCCGCGATGAGCGACGAGTCGATCATCGTGAAGGAGCAGGGCACGATTTTCCTCGGCGGGCCGCCGCTCGTGAAGGCCGCGACCGGCGAGGAAGTGAGCGCCGAGGATCTCGGCGGCGGCGACGTGCATACGCGCCTGTCGGGCGTGGCCGACCATCTCGCGCAGAACGACGCGCATGCGCTGTCGATCGCGCGCAACATCGTCGGTCACCTCGCGCCGAAGATTGCGTCGCCGGTCGCGTTGCGCGAGCCGAAGCCGCCGCGCTACGACGCGAAGAGCCTGTACGGCGTGATTCCGGTCGATACGCGCAAGCCGTTCGACGTGCGCGAGGTGATCGCGCGCATCGTCGACGATTCCGAGTTCGACGAATTCAAGGCTCGCTACGGCACGACGCTCGTCACGGGCTTCGCGCACATCTGGGGCCATCCGGTCGGGATCGTCGCGAACAACGGCATCCTGTTCTCGGAATCGGCGGTGAAGGGCGCGCATTTCATCGAGCTGTGCTGCCAGCGCAAGATTCCGCTCGTGTTCCTGCAGAACATCACGGGCTTCATGGTCGGGCGCAAGTACGAGAACGAAGGCATCGCGCGGCACGGCGCGAAGATGGTGACGGCCGTGTCGAACGCGAAGGTGCCGAAGTTCACGGTGATCATCGGCGGCTCGTTCGGCGCCGGCAACTACGGGATGTGCGGCCGCGCATTCGGCCCGCGCTTCCTGTGGATGTGGCCGAACGCGCGCATCTCGGTGATGGGCGGCGAGCAGGCCGCGTCGGTGCTCGCGACGGTGCGCCGCGACGGTATCGAGGCGAAGGGCGGTTCGTGGTCGGCCGAGGAAGAGGACGCGTTCAAGCAGCCGATCCGCGATCAGTACGAGCGCCAGGGCCATCCGTATTACGCGAGCGCGCGGCTGTGGGACGACGGCGTGATCGACCCCGCGCAGACGCGCGACGTGCTGGGCCTCGGCCTCGCCGCGTCGATGAACGCGCCGATCGAAGACACGCGCTTCGGCGTGTTCCGCATGTAACGGCCGGGAGGGCTGAACGATGCGATACGAAACGATCAAGGTAAGCGAAGCCGGCCGCGTGGCGACCGTCACGCTCGCGCGTCCCGACGTGCGCAACGCGTTCAACGAGACGACGATCGCCGAGCTCACTACCGCGTTCGAATGGCTCGACGCGCACGAAGGCGTGCGCGCAATCGTGCTCGCCGCGGAAGGCGCGGCGTTCTGCGCGGGCGCCGACCTGAACTGGATGAAGAAGATGGCCGGTTACTCGGACGACGAGAACCGTGCCGATGCGCGCAAGCTCGCGCGGATGCTCGAGGCGATCCATCGCTGCGGCAAGCCGGTGATCGCACGCGTGCATGGCGACGCGTATGCGGGCGGCGTGGGCCTGGTGGCGGCGGCCGACATCGCGATCGCCGCCGACGGCGTGAAGTTCTGCCTGTCGGAAGCGCGGCTCGGGTTGATCCCCGCGACGATCGCGCCGTACGTGGTGCGCGCGATGGGCGAGCGCGCGGCGCGCCGGTACTTCACGACGGCCGAGGTGTTCGACAGCACGCGCGCGGCGTCGCTCGGTTTCATTCACGACGCGGTGCCGGCCGACGCGCTCGACGACACCGTCGCGAAGCTGGCCGCGACGCTCGTCGCGAACGGCCCCGACGCGGTGAAGGCGTGCAAGCGGCTCGTCGCGGATGTCGCCGGCCGGCCGCTCGACGCGACGCTGATCGAGCAGACCGCCGACTGGATCGCGCGCACCCGCGCCGGCGCGGAAGCGCGCGAAGGGATTGCGTCCTTCCTCGAAAAGCGCACGCCGTCGTGGCGTGAATGATCGCGCAGCGCGCGTGACCCCCTCTTTCCGGACGACACCGAAGCCATGTTCGACAAGATTCTGATCGCCAACCGCGGCGAAATCGCGTGCCGCGTCGCCGCGACGTGCAAACGTCTCGGGATCGCGAGCGTCGCCGTCTATTCCGACGCGGACGCGAACGCGAAACACGTGGCCGCATGCGACGAGGCCGTGCATATCGGCGGCTCGGCCGCGGCAGACAGCTACCTGCGCATCGAGCGCATCATCGAAGCCGCGCGCGCCAGCGGCGCGCAGGCGATCCACCCCGGCTACGGCTTTCTGTCGGAGAACGAAGATTTCGCGCATGCGTGCGAAGCGGCCGGCATCGTCTTCATCGGGCCGCCGGTCGACGCGATCGCGGCGATGGGGTCGAAGGCGGCCGCGAAGGCGCTGATGCACGCGGCGGCCGTGCCGCTCGTGCCCGGCTATCACGGCGACGACCAGGACGCGTCCAACCTGCATCGCGAAGCCGACGCGATCGGCTATCCGGTGCTGCTGAAGGCCAGCGCGGGCGGCGGCGGCAAGGGGATGCGCGTGGTCGAGCGCTCCGACGATTTCCCGGCGGCGCTCGCATCGTGCCAGCGCGAAGCCGCGAGCAGCTTCGGCAACGATCGCGTGCTGATCGAGAAGTACCTGACGCGCCCGCGCCACGTCGAGGTGCAGGTGTTCGGCGACACGCACGGCAACACCGTGTACCTGTTCGACCGCGACTGCTCGGTGCAGCGCCGTCACCAGAAGGTGCTCGAGGAAGCGCCGGCGCCCGGTTTGCACGACGACGTGCGCCAGGCGATGGGGCAGGCGGCCGTCGCGGCCGCGCGTGCGGTGAATTACGTCGGTGCGGGCACCGTCGAATTCATCATGACGGGCGAAGCGTTCTACTTCATGGAAATGAACACGCGCCTGCAGGTCGAGCATCCGGTCACCGAGATGGTCACGGGGCTCGATCTCGTCGAGTGGCAATTGCGCGTCGCCTCCGGCGAGCCGCTGCCGCTGAAGCAGGACGAACTGCGCGTGCAGGGCCACGCGCTCGAGGCGCGCCTCTATGCGGAGAACCCGGCGCGCGGCTTCCTGCCGTCGACGGGCACGCTGAAGCACCTGCGGCTGCCGGCCGGCGTCGAGTTCGCGATCGGTGCGTCGGTGCGCGTCGACAGCGGCGTGCGCGAAGGCGATGCGATCACGCCGTTCTACGATCCGATGATCGCGAAGCTGATCGTTCATGGCGCGGACCGTGCCGAAGCGCTGAGCCTGATGCTGCGCGCACTGCGTGCCTGTGAAGTGGTCGGCCTGCACACGAACGCCGCGTTCCTGCAGCGAATCGTTGCGTGCGCACCGTTCGCGACGGCCGATCTCGACACGGGCCTGATCGAGCGCAACCACGACGCGCTGTTCGCGCCGCAGGCGCCGCCGCGCGCGACGCTGGCGCTTGCGTGCGCAGCGCTGCTCGCACGCGAACGCGGCGCGGGTGCACAGGGTTCATCGCCGTGGGGCGCGCTGCCGGACTGGCGGCTGAACGGCGGCTATCGCCGCACGCTCGAATGGCACGCGGCCGAGCGCGAAGCGGACGTGACGGTGACGTACGAGGACGACGGCGCGGGTACGCGCGTCGCGATCGGCGGCGCCGCCGCGCAACCGTTCGCGTGGACGCGTGGCGCCACGCCGCTCGATTTCGACGTGACGCTCGGCGGCGTGCGCGGCAGCGGCCGCGTGTATGCGGACGGCGACCACTTCCACGTGTTCACGCAGGGCACGGCGGAGACGTACGAATGGCGCAACCTGCTCGCGCATGCGGGTGACGCGGAGCAGGGCGGTGGCCGCCTGACCGCGCCGATGCCGGGCAAGGTGATCGCGGTGCTGGTCGAGCCCGGCCAGAAGGTCGAAGCCGGTACGCCGCTGATCGTGATGGAAGCGATGAAGATGGAGCACACGATCGGCGCGCCGAGCGCGGGCGTGGTCGCGGAAGTGCTGTACGGCGTCGGCGACCAGGTGTCGGATGGCGCGCAGTTGCTGATGATGGCGGAAGGCTGAGCAGCGCTTTCGTCGGACACGGGCCGGCGGCTGCCGGCCCGCGCAAATCGCGTCGCGATTCACCGCGCGCCGGTGGTTGCGACAGCGCCGCCTTGATCGCATCGACAAGCGGCAGCAGTACGAAGCTTTCGATTGAATTACGCATTCGCCGGCGCTGATGACATACAGTGCCGCACATTCCGCACCACGGGTGTTTTCACCCGCTGCACACCGATTCTGCCGCCGCACGACACCATCGTGTAACACGTCGAAATTAGCATCTCGCCGTCGATATGACCGCAGCGCATCCGCGCCTGGGTCACGTCGTCACATCCACGGAGAGACGTTATGCGAAACTCGGCCCTACGGCCCTTCGCGGTCGCTGGCCTGATCGCGCTGACCGCACTCCTCGGCGCCTGCAACGACGACGTGACCGCTCCCGCCGCACCCGTCGCGCAGCAGAAGGCCGCCTGCGGCGGCGGCGTGGTCGCCACCGCGCAGATGCACTGCCCGCCCGGTTTCACCGCGCCTGCCTCCTCGCCCGCTTCCTGATCCCGGCCGTTTCCACCAGAAATCCAATCAAGAGCAATCAGCATGGCCACCCATTCGCGACGCGACTTTCTGAAGTTCTCCGCCGGCCTCGCCGGCGCGACCGCCGCCACCGCACTGCTGCCGGAATCGATCCGCAAGGCACTGGCGATCGAGCCGAATACCGTCACGGGCACGATCCAGGATGTCCAGCACATCGTCGTGTTCATGCAGGAGAACCGCTCGTTCGACCACTACCTCGGACACCTGAGCGGCGTGCGCGGCTACAACGACCGCTTCCCGGTCACGCTGCCGAACGGCAAGCCGGTGTGGTTCCAGCCGCGTCAGGAAGACACGTCGAGCGTGATCGCGCCGTTCCGCTACGACACGACCAACCCGGGCGTCAACGCGCAATGTATCGGCGGCCTGCCGCATACGTGGGCGACGACGCACGGCGCGATCGACAACGGCCGCGCGGATCAATGGGCGGTGCAGAAGTCGAACATGACGATGGGCTACCACGTCCGCGACGACATCCCGTTCCATTACGCGCTCGCGGATGCATTCACCGTGTGCGACAACTACTTCTGCTCGATCCCCGGCAACACGCACCCGAACCGCATGTACCTGATGACGGGCATGGTCGACCCGCTCGGCACGGGCGGCGGCCCGCTGCTCGACAACACCGATTACATCGACAACCCGTTCGACAAGATCAAGCTGCCGCCCTTCAGCTGGACGACCTACCCGGAACGGCTCGAGAAGGCCGGCATCTCGTGGCAGATCTACCAGCAGGGCACCGGGTTCGACAACTTCACCGGCAACTACGGCACGAACATGCTCGCGTGCTTCAACAACTTCGTGAACGCGCCGGCCGGCTCGTCGCTGCAGACGCGCGGGATGAGCACGCGCCCGATCACGCAGCTGAAGGCCGACGTGCAGGCGAACGCGCTGCCGCAGGTATCGTGGCTGCTGCCGCCGGCCGCGTATTCGGAGCATCCGAAGTTCACGCCGCTGTACGGCGCGTACTACCTGTCGACGATTCTCGATGCGCTGACGTCGAATCCGGACGTGTGGAGCAAGACTGTCCTGCTGATCATGTACGACGAGAACGACGGCTTCTTCGACCATGTCGTGCCGCCGTCGGCGCCGACGCTGCCGGGCTCCGGCATGAGCACCGTGGACGTGTCGCTCGAGCGGCACAACGTCGTGACCTCGACCCAGACCGGCACGTACACGGCCGACAACCTGCCATACGGCCTCGGGCCGCGCGTGCCGATGTTCGTGGTCTCGCCGTGGTCGAAGGGCGGCTTCGTCTGCTCGCAGGTGTTCGATCACACGTCGGTGCTGCAATTCATCGAGAAGCGCTTCGGCGTGATGGAAACGAACATCTCGCCGTGGCGCCGCGCGATCTGCGGCGACCTGACGTCGGCGCTCGACTTCTCGAAATCGGATGCCACGCTGCCGACCCTGCCGAGCACGCAGGCGTACGTCGCGCAGGCGGACCTGCAGTGCTCGCGCGCGTCGTCGCAGACCGCGCCGGCCAGCACCGCGCAACAGGTCGTGACGGCACAGGAGCCCGGCACGCGGCCGGCGCGCGCGCTGCCGTACGAACTGCATGTGACCGGCCAGCTCCAGGCGCAGGGCTACGCGCTGACGTTCGCGAATACCGGCACGCAGGGCGCGCACTTCTGGGTCTATACGGGTGACGCGACCGCGATGCCGCGCCGCTATACGGTCGAAGCGGGCAAGCAACTGACCGATACGTGGGCGCTCGACGCGAACGGCAACTACCTGGTGAGCGTGTGGGGGCCGAACGGCTATTTCCGGCGCTTCGCGGGTTCGGCAGCGGCGGATGCCGGCGCGAAGCCTGAAATCACGCCATGCTACGACACGGCCAACGGCGACGTGTACGTGACGATCGCCAACGCCGGCACCGGCGCGCTCACGGTCACGGCCACCGATGTCGCGTACGGTAGCGCCGCGCGCACGCTGACGGTGCCGGCCGGGCAGCGCATCGAGGCGCGCTGGGATCTGTCGTGCAGCAGCCACTGGTACGACCTGCAGTTCGCGGTGGCGGGGAATGCCGGGTGGACGCGACGTATCGCGGGGCACGTCGAAACCGGCAAGCCCAGCCTTACCGATCCGGCCGCCGTCGCGCCGACGGTGACGGCGATCTGAGCGCCGCTCGCACGTGCCGTCAATCGTGAAAAAGGCGCCGTGAGGCGCCTTTTTCCTTTTTCATTCGTCGTGCAGGCTGGATGCGTCGATGTCGGATCGCATCACGTGCGTGAAATCAGATCGGCCGAAATACGGCAAATTGGTCGCCATCGAGTTTTTCCACGTACCGGGAGTCATGGAGCGTCAGGTTGACCGGCTGGAGCAAGTTTTCATTCGCGGACTCCTGCTCGTTGCTGGCGCGCGTATTGAACAGGTTTGAAGAATTCGCGGCGTCCACAAGCGCATCGAGACGCATCGCGTTCCAGTCGAGGTGCCCTCTGAGCAGATAAAAGTGCATGATCCCGCATTGCTGATGCGCCCAGAAGTCGTGCCACATGAACGAATCGGGGCGCCAGACGGAATTGTGACTCTCGAAGTACGAGGCGGTGCTCATCGGCATGCACTCGGGGGTCGAGATGAGGATGTACCGCGATCGATAGTTGAGAAATTCCAGTAGATCGCGACCGTGGGAGTGACGCATGTGTTCAATGACGTCTCCCAGAATGACCGTGTCATACGCGTCGCCCGATCGTTCATAGAGCGTGTCGCTGACGCCGGAAATGATGTCGTCGTACCCGTTCTCGATCAGGAACGGATGCGTCTCCTCGTCGCATTCGAGCGCCGTCAACCGGCAGTCCGGCACGACCGGCTTGAGCAGGCGCCCGTACTTGCCGCCTCCGGCCCCGATATCCAGAATATGCTTCGGGTTGATGGACTTGACGAGATACTGAGTGAGCTGGTCAAAGGTTGGCCACGAATACCCGATCTGTTCCAATCTGCTCTCCCATCACGGCTGGTTCGAGAAATGGATTGTAGTCGTCGAACGGCTTTTGCCGCTTCGGACATCGGTGTCAGCCCAGCACCCCGTCGTCGTGCGCCATCATCAGCGCGCGCATCGCGGACCACATTCCGTAGTAGTGGACGATGTAGCTGTCCGCGCGGCGAAACAGCCAGGGCGTGTTGAAGCTGACGAGATCGGCCACGCCTTCGCCGTGCAATTGCCCGTCGCGCTCCATCGCGCGAATGAAATGCAGCTGGTCGCCGTCGCTCGCATAGACGCTCGACCGGTCGTGCAGCGCGGCGATCGTCGTCATCATGTCGCGCAGCATCGCGTCGTTGCGCGCGGTGCGCCGGAATGCCATCACGCCCGAGTTGAACGCCCACTGGCCGAGATCGTGCGCGAGCAGCCAGTCGCGCCCTTCGAGCAGCGGCGCCAGCGCTTTCTGCTGGTCCGCGATCAGCACGTCGGCATCGAGCCACACGACCCATTCGTGATGCTGCAGGTACGCATGCAGCAGCCACGGCTTGAACCAGTTGCCGGTCGCGTTCAGGCCGATCTCGGCCGGAATGTCGCGATGCACGTAGAGCGTGTAGCCGTGCGTGTCGCAGTAACGCCGGAAATTCCGTTCGGCGACGCGCGCATAGCTGCCGATGTTCGGCGTGTAGAGCGTCATCAACGCAATCGGGCGGCCCGGATTGTAGGTGCTGCGCTCGGCGGATTCGTCCGGCGTATGGGCGGCGTCGTGATCGAACGAGAACATCGGCCGGCCGGCGGCACGGCATCGATTGACGTACGCGACGAGCGTGTCGCGGAAACGGGGCGCCGTGCCTTTCCGTTCGGGATCGTGCGGCGTGTCGTCGATGCTGATCGCGAACGTCGGTTCGCGGCTCCACATCGGATCGAGGTCGGGGCTGCTCGGCATGACCGGGTACAGCCCGTCGATCGGGGTCATGTAGTGATGCGTGTCGAGCGCCGCGAACAGCGCGGCCTCCGAGGTCAGCCGCGGTTCGCTGCCGAGCTTGCAGCGTTGCACCAGCTGCATCACGATCGCCCGCACGGCCGCCGTATTGCGCCAGATCTGCACGTCGACCTGCGGCAACGGGGGCGCGAACGCATCGACGAGCAGCATGTCGCGGCCGCGCATCAGGCGATCGAGCGCGACGGGCTCGATGATCGCCGCATCTTCGCTGAGCAGCAGCACGAGTTCGTCGGGCTGCGCGCCGCGCAGCACATGGAGCAGCGATTCGTAGCGATGGAGCGGCCGCAGCGGCAGCGCCTGCGGCATCGCGGTGGCGTCGACGATTGCGTGGCGATAGCCGTGCGCCTGCGCGTATTGCCGGTGATTCTCGAGGCTGGCGGGCGCGTCGTGACTGAAATGGCTGAGGACGATCATCGCGCGCTCCGGAGGCCGCGAAGCGGATCACGGCGGGCGCCGGGCGCGGGGTGTGTCGGCACGGCATCGCGGCCGGGCACGCGTTCCGGCGCGTGCCGCCCCTGTTCGTGATGGATTGCCCGGAAGACTTGCGCGGCGTCGCGTTCCATTCTGTCAGCCATTTTTTTCCGCAGCGCGGCTGCGAGGTCGTTGTCTGCCCGCGCCGGATGCCGATACCATCCGGTCATCCCCCGGCATCCCGGTAGCGCGGCGGGTCGCCGGAGTATCGCACAGCCGTCTCGCCGATTGGCATGCGCCGGCCGCGCGCTGACCATCCCTGACAGTATGCGGCCGGCGCTCCGCTAGAATGCCGGCTTGCCGCCGGCGAGCGCCGCTTGACGCGGGCGGCGCATCGCGCGCTACACTGCGTCCATTCCATCCCCATCCAACCTTCCCTCCTGCCGACGATGACGTCTCCTGTCCTGAACGGCCTGCGCATCGGTATCACGATCGGACTGCGTGCCCCCGACGAAAGCCTGTGGATCAACGGCATCAAGCAGAACGCGCTGTTTCTCGCGAAGCTGCTGATGGCGTCGCCGCGCGGCTACCGCGTGACGCTGGTCAACACCACCGATGTGCCGCTCACCGATGCGCTGCCGTGGGATCGCCACGTATTCGACACGCGCACGTTCGACGACATGAAGGATTCGCTCGACGTGGTGATCGAGCTCGGCGGCCAGGTCAACGGGGAGCAGACGGCCTACCTGAAGGCGCGCGGCGCGAAGCTCGTCAGCTACTGCTGCGGCGTCGAGTACATCAACGTGATGGAGTCGATGCTGTTCGGCCGCCGGCTGTGGGATTCACTGTTCATCAACCGCGGCTACGACGAGGTGTGGGCGATTCCGCAGATCGCGCCCTCGTCGCTGCCGTTCCTGCAGTCGCTGCGCCGCTGCCCCGGGCGCGTCGTGCCGTTCGTGTGGGATCCGATGTTCCTGAGTGCGCGCGCCGCGCCGCTGCCCGAGCACGGTGAATACCGGCCGCGCAGCGAGCCTGGCAAGCGGCTGACGGTGATGGAACCGAACCACGACGTGGTGAAGTTCTGCGTGTATCCGATGCTGATCATCGACGAAGCGTATCGGCGCGATCCCGACGCGATCTGCTTCACGCACGTGACGAATGCCCTCCATCTCGCACACGACAGCCCCGAGTTCGTGATGCTGATGAACTACCTCGACATCGTGCGCGCGGGCAAGGCGAGCTTCGTCGGGCGCTTCGATACGCCGCTGTTCCTGGCCGACCTGACCGATATCGTCGTGTCGCACCAATGGTCGAATCCGCTCAACTATTTCTATTTCGACGTGTGCTGGCAGGGCTATCCGCTCGTGCACAACGCGAGCCTCGCGCCCGATCTCGGCTACTACTATCCCGACAACGACGTGCAGCAGGGCGCCGATGCGCTGCTGCGCGCGCTGCATACGCACGATGACGACTGGGAAGCGTACACGCGGCGCCAGCGCGAGATCCTCGGCCGCTATACGTCGGCCAATCCGGCACTCGTCGCCGAATACGACGCGTTGCTCGCGAACCTGGTCGGCACATCGGCCGCATAAGGCCCGATTTTTCGCGCGACGCACACCGTCGCGCCGAATTCCGCCATCGGGATAGTCCCGCCCTAATGTCTGACGAAATCGTGCCGTTAAAAAAGAAACCGCCGAACCCGATCGGTTCGACGGTTTTGAAGGCACGAATTTGACGGCTCCGAGGGAAGTCCGTCGGAAATCATTTTAGAGGTTAACAAGTATTTAAAATTGTTAAAAATGGTTCAATCGATATTCGTCGTATGAATTAAATTGATATTATCGATTAAGGGCTGTTTGATTCTGTTTGAAAATTTAATAATTCGTTTGAAACAATAAAATTGGATGCTGCGATGATCGAATGACATGCGGCGACCGATTTTCGATGTCGCTGCCGGCCTCCGCGATGGGCCCGGCAGCGGGCGATGACACGATGCTTCACGGGCCGGTATTTATCTGATCAATTCAGGATTTCCTGATTTCGAGATCCGTAAATTGCGGGATCTGAATCGGATCGGGTTGTTTAGGTGAGAACAATAAACAGCATCCGAATCGGGGTTCCGTAATTTGCGTTAGTGTGGCCTGTCGCACATTCGATATCGTGCGCGCATGGTGTATTTCCAGTAACTGAATATCGTTGAAAAATATCGAATTTTGACGGCGCGCCGAAGCGAACAGTACGCTCCCGGAAAAGATCGACATAACAGGATGGGCCGGGTAGGCGGCGGAGCGCGTCATGGTCGGCTTGCTCCGCATGTTTCTTGAGGTCGAGCCGCGATCGGCGGCTCGCCATTTGCCGGAGCGCCGGATGAATGCGGTCGAAGCTCGCCTGGAGGCGAATCGGGAAGCGAATCGTGACGAAATCGATCTCGTGTTCGGCGCCCCCGACGATCATCCCGACCTTGCGTCGGTACGCAGTTTCGTGGAAAGCCGGCTCGGGTTCGCACAAGAGCCCGTGTGCCGGGCCGACCTGTCGGGTGGTGTGCTGTACCAGGAATGCCTGGCGCGATTGCGGTGGGGCGAGCGCGATGCGCTGCCGCCCGTCGCATTCCTGCCGCGCCTCGAGGCGCTCGGGCTGATGCGGTGGTTCGACCGGCTCGTGGTCGGCCGCACGATCGACGCGCTGCGTGCCGATCCGGCTGCCGTCTACGGCTGCAATGTGGCGGCGGCGAGCGCGGTGGTCGACGACGCGTGGCTGGCCATCTTCAGGCGGCTCGAGCGCGAGCCGTCGGTCGCGGCGCGGCTGGTGGTCGAGATCACGGAGACGGGGCCGCTGAATCCCGTCGCGGGGCGATCGTTCGTGAACCGCTTCCGGCAGGCCGGGTGCCGCATCGCGATCGACGATTTCGGGGTCGGTTTCAGCGCATTGAACAACCTGGTGGTCGGCAATCCCGACATCGTGAAGCTCGACCGGTCGATCCTGTCGATGATCAAGCGCAACGCGATCGGGCGTTACCAGCTCCGCCGGCTGATCGCGTTCGCGCATGAAGGGGCGCGACACGTCGTCGTCGAAGGCGTGGAGAGCGAGGTCGACCGGCAGATCATCCTGGATGCCGGCGTCGCGTGGGCGCAGGGCATCCGTTTTTCGTGGCGGCCGCCGGCCGCCGCGTGACGGCGCGGGAACCGGCGAGGTGGCGTGCAGGATGCACGCCGATGTCGGGCGTGATCGGCGCGTGGCCGGGGCGAATCGCAAAGGGGCTGAGCATGGCAGGGACGAAGGCCGGAGGCGGAACGGGCACGCAGGCGGCTGGTGCGCGCGACCTCGTCGCGATCACCGAGCTGACCGACATGCTGTGGCAACTGGGCGCCGAATCGACCGAGGTGCCGATCGACGTCACGCCGTATCTCGACGGCCTGAAAGCCGTTGCGCGCCGCATTCAGCGGATGACGCTGCTCGACGCCGGCGGCCGCGAGCTGGCGGCACGGCACTATTACGCGGCCGTCATCGCGGGCGCGTGCGGCGACGATTCGGCCATCGCGCGTGGCGTGTCCGACAGCCTCGTCAAGTCATCCGGCGGCGCCAGCCGGCCGGTGGCGCATTGCTTCGCGGTGCTCGCGCGGATGGGGCGGCGGCATGGCCGTACGTTCGCCGCGCAAAGCGGCGATCGGGTGCTGGTCTAGCGCCTGTTCACGTCAGTCACGGGCCACAGCGCGAGACGCGCGGCCCGCGTCGACATCATCCGCGCGCCGTGGCCCCGATCCGCATCCCGTCGATCAATCCGCCGAGCGCATGGAACAGCGTGCGCTGCGGCTCGAACGCCTACACGCGGCCGCCGCACGCACGCAGCCGATGCGCGATCGGCACGCACACGAGCCCCGCATTTGCGCCGCCGTCCACCGCGGTCGCATCGTCCGGCAACGGGGCGATCACGTGCAGGATCGTGTCGAGCTCGCCCCGGATAGGCGGCCGGCCGTCTTGATCAGCGCTTCGGCCTGAAGCGCGCAGTGCCGGTTGATGACGAACGGGCCCTGCATCGAATCGATCCCGACGAAATTGCGGACGGTCTGATTCAGGGGCGGGCCGTGTGCGAAGGAGGTCAGCCGAGTGCGCGGCCGTCGAACAGCTGCCGGATCTGCGCGGAATACGCGTGGACGTTGTGCTCGGCGAGCGTGTCGACCTGGTGCAGGCAGCGGCGGGCCGCGGCCGCATAGTCGTCGAGCCGCGCATCGTGCGTCTGCGCGGCGGTCGCGATCGCACGCGCCGCATCGAAGATCTCGAAGTCCGGGTAGTAGTAGCCGACGTCGCGCAGGAACGGCGAGTTGTGCACGAGCGGATAGTTGCCGTACAGCGCGTCGTACAGCAGGTAGTTGAGGCCGTTTTCCCAGTGATGGGACACGACGATGTCGGTGTGATGCGCGGCCCACGCGACGAACGGCGCGCGCACGTCGGCGGTCGCCTTGCCGTCGCGCACCATCTCGAGCCCGAGCGCGAGATGCTTGAAGGCGACGTTTTCCTTCTTGTCGAACGTGTTGGTCATGAACACGTGCTCGACGAGCTCCGGATGCTCGACGTAGCACGCGTTCGCGGCGAGCATCGGCACGATCGAGCTCTTCACGACGTTCAGGTTCGGTTCGAAGAACGCGATGCGCTTCGCGGTGCCGTGGTTGCGATAGCCGAAGCGCGCCTTCAGTTCAGGATCGGCGTCGAGGCTGCGCTCGATGAAATACGGCGACCAGATGTGCGGCAGCTCGATCACCGGCGCGCGATAGACGGCCCGGAAATACGCCGCGCACGTGTGCATGTGCTGCGGGTTGGTCCAGATCTCGTCGAACTGCACGCGGTTCGGGTTCGGCCGCCACGGATTCTTCTCGAAGTTGATCGTCTCGACCGCGATCACGTAGTCGTTGCCGAAGCGGTACGACACGCACTTGCCGCCGCGCCGGCGTACGGCATCCGTGTGGGTCTGATCGATGAACGCATTCATCTCGATCAGCAGGTCGGTCTGGTGGACGACGGCCGACAGCGGCCGCAGCGCGTCGCCGAACGCGTCCATCATCAGCGCTTGCGGATAGTCGGTGATGCCGTCGTCGTGCGCGAGCCAGACCTCGCCGATCAGCGGCGACTGCTTCAGCAGCATGTACAGGAACACGCAGTGCTGGTTCGCGCCGTTGTACCAGATCGACTGCGTCGCGTCGCGCTGCACGTTCATCGTTATCGCGACATTGAGTTTCATCGGATCGGCTCCGTGGGGGCGCGGCGCGCGGGTTATTGCGCGAAATTCTGCGACTGGTGCGGCACGTAGCCGGTCAGGTGCCAGCGGCCGTCATCTTCGAGGCGGAAGCTCAGCTTCTCGTAGACCGTCGCGCCGCTCGTCAGCGTGGTCGTGTAGTCGACGTTCGCGTAAAGCCCGTCGGGCGTCGTCGCCGCATTCGTATAGCGGATGCGCGTGACCTGCGCCCAGCCGCGACGGCTGACCGTGCCGACCGACTGGCGTGCATGCTGCATGTCGGCCGCGAACTGGTCCTGCTTGATGCGCGCCTTCACGAACGGAGCCGCGTCGGTCCATACCGCGCCGTACTGGCCGGCATCGAGCTGCTTGAACACCGCATCCGAGTCGCGGAGCAGCGCGTCGGCCGATTCGCCGGCGGATTGCGCGTGCGCGCCGAGCGCGATCGAACCGACGGCACAGCCGATCAGCCATTTGGCGCGGGTGAGGGACGGGCGTGCGTTCATGTCGGCGTCCGGAAAGGGTGGCGCGTCACGCGTCGCGATAGAGGGTGGCGATCGCGTCCGTGTAGGCGGCGACGTTCTCGGGGTTGTAGATGCTGACGGAACTGAGCACGTGCCTCGACTGCTCGCGGTACGCCTCGAGGTTCGCGTCGTGCTCGGTGAACGCCTTCAGCAGTGCGCGGCTGCCGGCCTGGCAGTCGAAGTCCGGATAGAAATACCCGGCCTTGCCGAGGAACGGCGAGTTGTGGATCAGCGGGTAGTCGCCGTACAGCAGCTCGTAGTACAGGTAGTTCTGCGCGTTTTCCCACGTGTGCGACACCACCGCATCGCCGTAGGCGGCCATGAACTCGTACACCGCATAGCGGCTTTCGAACGTCGTGATCCCGTGATTCACGATGTCGAGGCTCTTCGCGAAGTGGACGAACGTCGCGTGTTCCTTCAGGTGCAGCGTGTTGCACACGCGCACGAACTCGAGGAAATCAGGCTTGGCCCGATACGCTTCCTCGGCCACCAGCATCGGGATGACGCTCGTCTTCACCATGCAGATGTTCGGCTCGAACATCGTCACGCGCCAGCGCGGCTTGCCGGGCGCATAGCCGAACGACAGCCCGGCGCCGAGCGTCGCGCGCGCCTTGTCGAACAGCATCGGGTGCCAGATGTGCGGGACGATCGTGACGGGCGCGCGCAGGCCCGTCTGGTAATAGTGCAGGCACGAGCGCTCGAATTCGGGGATCGTCCATACGGCGTCGTACGGCGCGCCCGAGAACAGGAACCCCGACGGCTTGTTGAACATCGCGCGTTCGATGTCGATCACGTAGTCGTTGCCGACCCGCATCGTGACGACCTTGCCGCCGCGCTCGCGGAACGCGCGCAGGTAGTCCGCGCCGAACTGCGCGCTCATTTCGATCAGGACGTCGCAGCGTTCCAGCGCTTCGTCCATCGACAGCAGCGGCACGTCCCATTCGCCGAGCATCATCTGCGGATCGGCGACCTGTTCGCCGCCGTTCACCATCACGGCTTCCGCGACGAGCGGCGACTGGCGCAGCAGCAGGATCAGCAGCAGGCAGTTCTGGAAGATGCCGTTTTCCCACAGCGACTGGCCGGCGCCGCGCACGAACAGCGACACGCCGACGACGAGACGCTTGCCCTCGCCGGGCGCTTGACGGGCATTGGAGTCCGACATGCGTATGCTCCGGTTCAGGCGACCAGACGCGAGACGAACGCGTCGAGGTTCGCGGGGTTGTCGATCGAGACCGACTGCAGCAGCCGGCCGGCCTTCGCGCGGTAGTCGTCGAGGCGTTCGTCGTGATGCAGCCAGGCCTCGAGCAGTGCTCGGCCGCCTGCGGCGGAATCGAAGTCCGGGTAGTAGTAGCCGGCGTCGCCGATCAGCGTCGAGTTGTGGATCAGCGGGTAGCCACCGTACAGCACGTCGTAATACAGGTAGTTCTGCCCGTTTTCCCAGTGGTGCGACACGACCGCGTCCGCATGGCGCGCCATGAAGCCCGGCAGGTCGAGGCGCGGCTCGAAGGTCGCCTTGTGCTGGCGCACGAGGTCGAGGCTGTTCGCGAAGTGCACGAAGGTCGGATGCTCCTTCATGTGCAGCGAATTCACGACGAACATGTGCTGAACCGCGTCCGGCCGCGCACGGTAGAACTCGTCGCACGCGAGCATCGGGTAATGGCAGGACTTCGCGACCGAGATGTTCGGTTCGAGCATCGCCAGGTGCCACGGGCGCCGGCCCGGCCGATAGCCGAACGTCGCGCCTTCCGCGGCGAGCGCGGCGACGCGGCGATCGAGGAAGTACGGCGACCAGATGTGCGGCATCAGGTGGACCGGCGCGCGCAGGATGGTCTGCAGCATCGGCGCGGCGGTCTTGTCGTATTGCGGCAGCAGCCACACTTCGTCGAACGGCGCGCCGTTGAAGATGTGCCCCGACGGTTTGCCGAAGATCGGGGTTTCGCACAGGCCGGCATACACGTGCCCGCAGAAGAACGCGGCGATTTTCTTGCCGAGCGCCTTCATGTGCCTGAGCCATTCCACCGGCAGCTGCGCGCCCATTTCGATCACGACGTCGAGTTCGTGCGTGACGTCGGCGGGCTTCACGAGCGGGATGTCGAGGCCGTCGAGTTCGAGGCCGGCCGGCAGCGCGTTGGCGTCGCCGCCGTTCAGGAAGTAGACGGGGCCGACGCGATCCGAGCGCTTGAGCATCATCGCGAGGAACGCGATGTTCTGGTGTATGCCGTTTTCCCAGATCGCCTGGCCGTCGCGCGCAAACAGCGAGATGCCGACCGCCGGCCGTTGCTTGCGGGTGCCGCCCGAGGCGGCTTCATTGATGTCCGTCACCGGTTGGTTTCCTCTGCGGCGTCGTGCGTCCGGGCATCGCGTCGAGCGTCTGGCCTGGAAGCGGCGCGCCGTGGATTGTCATGGTTGCATGTGCGCCGGTGCGCCGCGGCGGGCGAATCGGGCGACCGGGTTCGCGAGGGCGGCAGCCGGTTTCCGGCGTGTCGTCGGGCACGCCTGGCACGGCGTGCGATTCGGGCAGGCTGCCCCGGCGACTGTCTGCGGCGATTGTGGCACGGAAACCACCGGTTTTGGCGGGACGTGACGAACTTTGACATAGCCGACGACCAACGGAAACGGGCGCCGGCGAAGCGGCGCCCGGTCGGTCCGGCGGCGGTCGGGTGCGCGCCCGGCGCCGCGCTGGCGACCGGAGCGGGATGCCGCGCGCGGCGGCGGCCCGCTCAGTGCTGCAGGCGGATTTCGACGCGGCGGTTGCTGGCGCGGCCTTCCGGCGTCGCGTTGGACGCGACCGGATCGGCCTTGCCGCGACCCGTGACCGTCAGCGAGTCGGTCTTCAGGCCGTGCGCCTTCAGGTACGCCGCGACGGATTCGGCGCGGCGCTTCGACAGCGCGAGGTTGTAGTCGTCGCTGCCCACCGAATCCGTAAAGCCGGTGACGCTCACCTGCGAGTACGTGTGGTCGGCGCGCTCGCTCAGCAACCGGTCGAGCGATTCGCGCGCGGTCGGGGCGAGCGTTGCGTGGTCGGTCGCGAACAGCGCGTCGCCCGACAGGTTCACCTGTTCGACGACGGCTGCCGCCGGCGCGGCGGCCGGGGCCGAAGCCGCCTCGACCGGCGCCGCGCCGCACTGGAACACGAGCGTCGCGGGATCGGATTTGTCACGCAGCGCGCGGGCCGAGTCGACGGCGCGCACCGGCTCTTCGCCGCAAATCTTGCGGGCGGCCTTCATGCAGGTTTGCGGGCCCGACAGCAGGCCGTGGCAGTCCACCTGGAAGGTCCGCACGCCGTCGCGCGGCTGCAGTTCGGAAGCGCTGAAGGTCGGGCCGGATGCGGTCGAGCACGCGGCGAGGGCCGTTGCGGAAAGTGCGAGCGCAAGAGCGAGTTTGTTCACGGTTACATCCTCAATGCTTGGGTTGACTGAAGCCCGCCACGGGTGGCGCGGCGGGCTCGTCCGGCCGTCGGGGCCGCCGCGGGCCGGACGGCTGGCGAGCCGGGCGGCCGGGCGGCCTGGCGGCTCGACGCGACGCGTTACTTCCACTGGTACAGCATGCCGGCGCCGATCACCTTCTGACCGCCGCTGAAGCCGCCGTTGATCGACGCCTTCAGGTTCTCCGTGATGCGAGCCTGCATGTTGACCGCCATCGCCTTCTGGCCGAGGAAGGTCGACGTACCCACGCCCATCCCGAAGTTGGCATCGCGATCGAGCTGCGGGATCGATGCCATCGCGCCGACGGCCGCGATACCCTGCTTCGCCATCTGGTCGGTCTGCTGCAGTTGCGAACCCAGCGAGTTGATCTGCGCCTGCTGGCCCGACAGTGCCGTCGACAGCGTCGTCTGCACCTGCGTCAGCTGGTTCACGTTCACCGCGTCGGTGCCTTGCGTACCCGGCGCGACGTTCGTGATCTGGCGCTGCTGCGTGTCGTTGCCGACCGACACCACGTTCGAGCGGCCGCCGTCGTTGGAGCCCGCGCCGATCGCCACCGAGTTCGAACCGGCGGTGACGACCGGAAGGTCGTTGCCCTTGCCGTTCAGGTCGGCGGCAACACCGTTGTTGTTGTTGGAACGAATCGTGTTGTTGTTGATCGTCGTCGACAGCGAGTTCAACGTGTTGTTGATGTTGGTCACGCCGGTCGACAGCGAGGCCACGTTGCTGTTCGTCGTGCTCAGGCCGGTGGACAGCGAGCCGATGCCGGTCGAGGTCGACGTCGACAGCGAGTTGACATTGCTGTTCGTCGCGCTCAGGCCCGTCGACAGCGAGTTGATCGCGGTCGAGGTCGACGTGGACAGCGAGGCCACGTTGCTGTTCGTCGCGCTCAGGCCGGTGGACAGCGAGTTGATGCCCGTCGACAGCGACGCGACGTTCGACGCGGTCGACGTCGACAGCGTGTTGATCGCGTTGTTCGTCGCGTTGAGCTGGCTGCCGTTGATCGCGTCCGTGCTGCTGGCCGAGATCCGGCCCGCGGCGACGTTCGTGATCTGGCGTTCCTGGCCCGGTGCGCCGACGCTCACCACGCCGACCGGCGAGCCGCCTGCGAAGGGGTACGTGACGCCGCCGATCGTGGCGCTCGACGTCGGGTTCGCGGCGCTCGTGACCGAGTTCGCGCCGAGTGCGATCGAGTTGGCGACGTTGGCCTGTGCGTTCGTACCGAAGGCGAGTGCGTCGGCGGCGGTTGCCTGCGCTGCCGAGCCGTACGCTTGCGCGCCGGTGGCGCTTGCCGTGGCCTGGTTGCCGAGCGCGATCGTGTTGTCCGCGGTGGCCTGGTTCGAGCTGCCGAGGGCGAGTGCGCTCGCGCCGTTGGCCGTGTTCGCGTTGCCGAGCGCCACTGCGCCGTTGCCGGTCGCCGTGTCGTTCGCGCCCATCGCCACCGCGCCGGTACCCGTTGCGATGCTCGGGTCGCCGATCGCGACCGCGCCGTCACCGGTTGCCGTGTTGCCGGAGCCGATCGACACGGCCTTGCCGCCCGTTGCCGATGCGTTCTGGCCGATGGCGACCGCGCCTGCCGACTGCGCGTTCGAGCCGTCGCCGACCGCGACGCTGCTGGCGCCTGCCGCGCTGGCGTTCACGCCGGCCGCCAGGGCGTTGGTGCCCGTTGCGCCCGTGTTGTCGTAGTTGGCTTGCTGCACGCCGTTGTCGTTGACGCTGTAGTAGTGCGTCTTCGCGGCGTTGATCGCGGTCGAGGTCGACGTGGACAGCGACGTCACCGAGCTGTTCGTGCTGCTCAGGCCGGTGGACAGCGAGCCGATGCCGGTCGAGGTCGACGTGGACAGCGACAGGATCGTGCTGTTCGTGCTGCTCAGGCCGGTGGACAGCGAGTTGATGCCGGTCGAGGTCGACGTGGACAGCGAGGTGATCGAGCTGTTGGCCGACGAGAGGCCGGTCGAGGTCGAGGTCGACAGCGACGTGATCGAGCTGTTAGCCGAGGACAGGCCCGTCGAGGTCGAAGTCGACAGGGAGGTCACCGAACTATTCGTCGAGCTGAGACCCGTGGACAGCGAACCGATCGAGCTGGTGGCCGACGAGAGGCCGGTCGACGTCGACGTCGACAGCGACGTGATGGAGCTGTTAGCCGAGGACAGGCCGGTCGAGGTCGAAGTCGACAGCGAAGTCACCGAACTATTCGTCGTGCTGAGGCCCGTGGACAGCGAACCGATCGAGCTGTTCGCCGACGAGAGGCCGGTCGACGTGGAGGTCGACAGGGACGTGATCGAGCTGTTAGCCGAAGACAGGCCGGTCGAGGTCGAGGTCGACAGCGACGTCACCGAACTATCCGTCGAACTGAGGCCCGTGGACAGCGAACTGATCGAGCTATTGGCCGACGAGAGACCGGTCGACGTGGAAGTCGACAGGGACGTGATGGAGCTGTTAGCCGAGGACAGGCCGGTCGAGGTCGAGGTCGACAGCGAGGTCACCGAACTATTCGTCGAGCTGAGGCCCGTGGACAGTGAACCGATCGAGCTGTTGGCCGACGACAGGCCGGTCGAGGTCGAGGTCGAGAGGGAGGTCACCGAACTATTTGTCGAGCTGAGGCCCGTAGACAGCGAACCGATCGAGCTGTTGGCCGACGACAGGCCGGTCGAGGTCGAGGTCGAGAGGGAGGTCACCGAACTATTCGTCGAGCTCAGGCCCGTGGACAGCGAACCGATCGAGCTGTTAGCCGACGAGAGGCCGGTCGAGGTCGAGGTCGACAGCGACGTCACCGAACTATCCGTCGAGCTGAGGCCCGTGGACAGCGAACCGATCGAGCTGTTAGCCGACGAGAGACCGGTCGAGGTCGAAGTCGACAGCGAGGTTACCGAACTATTCGTCGAGCTCAGGCCCGTGGACAGCGAACCGATCGAGCTGGTGGCCGATGAGAGGCCGGTCGAGGTCGAGGTCGACAGCGACGTGATCGAGCTGTTAGCCGACGAGAGGCCGGTCGAGGTCGACGTCGACAGCGACGTGATCGAGCTGTTGGCCGACGAGAGGCCGGTCGACGTGGAAGTCGACAGCGACGTGATCGAGCTGTTAGCCGACGACAGGCCGGTCGAGGTCGAAGTCGACAGCGACGTGATCGAGCTGTTGGCCGTCGAGAGGCCGGTCGACGTGGAAGTCGACAGCGACGTGATCGAGCTGTTGGCCGACGACAGGCCGGTCGAGGTCGAAGTCGACAGCGACGTCACCGAACTATTCGTCGAGCTGAGGCCGGTGGACAGCGAACCGATCGAGCTGTTGGCCGACGACAGACCAGTCGACGTGGAAGTTGACAGCGAAGTGATCGAGCTGTTTGCCGAAGACAGGCCCGTCGAGGTCGACGTCGAGAGCGAAGTGATCGAGCTGTTGGCCGATGAGAGGCCGGTCGACGTGGAAGACGACAGCGACGTGATCGAACTGTTAGCCGACGACAGACCGGTCGAGGTCGAAGTCGACAGCGAGGTGATCGAGCTGTTTGCCGACGAGAGGCCGGTCGAGGTCGAAGTCGAGAGCGAAGTGATCGAGCTGTTAGCGGAGGACAGACCCGTCGACGTGGAGGTCGACAGCGACGTTACCGAACTATTCGTCGAGCTGAGTCCGGTGGACAGCGAACCGATCGAGCTGTTGGCCGACGACAGACCCGTCGAGGTCGAGGTCGACAGCGAGGTGATCGAGCTGTTGGCCGAGGAGAGGCCGGTCGACGTGGAAGTCGACAGCGACGTGATCGAGCTGTTAGCCGACGACAGACCGGTCGACGTGGAGGTCGAAAGCGAGGTGATCGAACTGTTGGCCGACGAGAGGCCGGTCGAGGTCGAGGTCGAAAGCGAAGTGATCGAGCTATTGGCCGACGACAGACCCGTCGAGGTCGACGTGGACAGCGAGGTGATCGAGCTGTTAGCCGAGGACAGACCCGTCGACGTCGAAGTCGAAAGCGAGGTGACCGAGCTATTGGTCGACGAGAGGCCGGTCGAGAGCGAGCCGATCGAGCTATTGGCCGACGACAGGCCGGTCGACGTGGAAGTCGACAGCGACGTGATCGAGCTGTTTGCCGACGAGAGGCCGGTCGAGGTCGAAGTCGACAACGACGTGATCGAGCTGTTAGCCGACGACAGACCCGTCGACGTGGAGGTCGACAGCGACGTTACCGAACTATTCGTCGAGCTGAGTCCGGTGGACAGCGAACCGATCGAGCTATTGGCCGACGACAGACCCGTCGAGGTCGACGTGGACAGCGAGGTGATCGAGCTGTTGGCCGAGGAGAGTCCGGTCGAGGTCGAGGTGGACAGCGACGTGATCGAACTATTGGCCGACGAGAGGCCGGTCGAGGTCGAAGTCGACAGCGACGTGATCGAGCTGTTAGCCGAGGATAGACCGGTCGAAGTCGAGGTGGACAACGAGGTGATCGAGCTGTTCGCCGACGACAAGCCGGTCGACGTCGAAGTCGACAGCGACGTCACCGAACTATTCGTCGAGCTGAGGCCGGTGGACAGCGAACCGATCGAGCTGTTGGCCGACGAGAGCCCCGTCGAGGTCGACGTGGACAGCGAACCGATCGAGCTGTTAGCCGACGACAGCCCCGTCGACGTGGAAGTCGACAGCGACGAGACCGAACTGTTGGTCGAACTCAGGCCAGTCGACAGTGACGAGATCGCGCTGCTGGACGACGACACTGTCGTCGACAGCGAATTCACGGCCACATTGGTTGCAAAGAGCTGCGAGCCGTTGATTGCGTCGGTACTGGTCTGGGAGATCTCGCCGGCCGCAACGTTCGTGACCTGGCGCTGGTTGGTCGAGCTGCCAACACTGACCACGCTCGTCGGATTACCGCCCGCGAACGTGCTGGTTACGCCGCCGACGGTACCGGTAGGCGTCGGGTTGGCTGCGGCCGTAGTGGAGCCGCTGCCCAGCGCGACGCTGCCGACGTTGCTCGCGACGGCATTCGGACCGATCGCGACCGCGTTGCTTGCGCTCGCGTTCGCAGCATTGCCGACGGCGACGCCGCTTGCGCCGGCTGCGTTGGCAGCATTGCCGACGGCGACACTGCTGGCGCCCGCGGCAGTGGCGGCTACACCGGCGGCGAGCGAGTTGATGCCCGTTGCGCCCTTGTTGTCGTAGTTGGCTTGCTGCACACCGCCGTCGTTGACGCTGTAGTAGTGCGTCTTCGCGGCTTCGATCGCAGTCGAGGTCGAGGTGGACAGCGAGGTAATCGAGCTGGTGGCCGACGACAGACCGGTCGACGTGGACGTGGACAGCGAGTTGATGCCCGTCGACGTGGACGTGGACAGCGAAGTAATCGAGCTATTGGCCGACGACAGACCCGTCGAGGTCGAAGTCGACAGCGAGGTCACCGAACTATTCGTCGAGCTGAGGCCCGTGGACAGCGAACCGATGGAGCTATTTGCCGACGACAGACCAGTCGATGTGGAAGTCGACAGCGACGTCACCGAACTATTCGTCGAGCTGAGGCCCGTGGACAGCGAACCGATGGAGCTGTTTGCCGACGACAGACCGGTCGACGTGGAGGTCGACAGCGACGTCACCGAACTATTCGTCGAGCTGAGGCCCGTGGACAGCGAACCGATAGAGCTGTTGGCTGACGACAGGCCGGTCGACGTGGAAGTCGACAGCGAAGTCACGGAGCTGTTGGCCGAGCTGATGCCGGTGGACAGCGAGTTGATGCCGGTCGAAGTCGACGTGGACAACGACGTGATCGAGCTGTTGGCCGACGACAGGCCGGTCGACGTGGAGGTCGACAGCGACGTCACGGAGCTGTTGACCGAGCTGATGCCGGTGGACAGCGAGTTGATGCCGGTCGAAGTCGACGTGGACAACGACGTGATCGAGCTGTTGGCCGACGACAGGCCGGTCGACGTGGAGGTCGACAGCGACGTCACGGAGCTGTTGACCGAGCTGATGCCGGTGGACAGCGAGTTGATGCCGGTCGAAGTCGACGTGGACAACGACGTGATCGAGCTGTTGGCCGACGACAGGCCGGTCGAGGCGGAAGTCGACAGCGAAGCGATACCGGTGGAAAGGCTGGTGTTGCTCGTGCTGAGCTGCGCAACCGTTACGGCGTCGGTCAGGGCGGAGCCGTCCGCGACGTTCGTGATGCGCCGGTTGGTCGCAGCTGTGCCGCCGCCCACCGAAACTTCGGAGGTCGGCGCTGCCTGGTTCGTAATGTAGCCGGTGGTGGTCGGTGCTGCCGAGCCCGTCACGCTGCCCTTGCCGATCGCGACCGCGTCGGTGTACTGCGCGGTCGATTGGTAGCCGATCGCCACCGAGTG
Organism: Burkholderia sp. AU31624; assembly: GCF_020420065.1. Taxonomy (NCBI): domain Bacteria; kingdom Pseudomonadati; phylum Pseudomonadota; class Betaproteobacteria; order Burkholderiales; family Burkholderiaceae; genus Burkholderia; species Burkholderia sp. AU31624. The sequence goes on along the minus strand of NZ_JAIZRT010000001.1, from coordinate 1,046,562 downwards.
ACTGCCAGTCGCCGAGGCGAGCGTGCTCAGCGCAACACTCCGGTCGCCTGATGCGTTCGCGCCGGCGCCGATTGCCAGCGCCTGCTGATTTGAAGCGTTCGCGGTATCACCGAGCGCCACGGAGGATTGACCCGTCGCTTTGGTGTTGTTCCCGACGGCGACAGCTTGCTGCCCAGCGAGGCCATTTGTACCAATTGCGACTGACGCAACTGCCGTGCCGCTCGCGCCTCTGCCGATTGCCGTCGAATCCTGGGCGGCGCTTGCGGAGACGCCGATCGCCGTCGCGCCCAGCGCGGTTGCGCTGGAGCTGTCGCCGAGGGCGACAGTTCCCTGCCCGATTGCAGTGGAATTGTTGCCAAGGCTGACCGCACCCTGACCGATTGCACTGTTGGTATTGCCGATGGCCACGGCCCCGTTCGCGGCGGTGGTGCCGCCCGCGCTGCCGGCTGCCGTATTGTTGGCACCCATCGTCACGGCACCCGTGCCGTTCGAAATGTTCGGATCGCCGATTGCGACTGCACCGTTGCCGTTTGCCGTTTGGCCGCGGCCGATCGCCACGGCTCCGCCGGCAGTCGTACCGCTGTTCGCCGTCGTTCCCGACGAACCGATTGCCACGTTCTGGCCCGTTGCGCCGGAGGTGACACCGTCGCCTTGAGCGATGCCGTACGCGCCATTGACGGTCGCGCCACGGCCGACTGCGATCCCTGACGTGGCACTCGATGCGACGGACGACTGCCCGCCGATGGCGATGCCATCCGACGCTGCCGACTGTGCGCCCTTCGTCGCATTGCTGCCGATTGCAATCGAACCCGCTCCCGATGCGAGGGTCGAGTTTGCCTGTGACAGCGGCGTCGAGCCATTGCCGCCCGCGCCGCCGATCGCGACCGAGTTCAGTGCGCTCGCCGTCGAGCCGAAGCCGAGGGCTGTCGCGCCGGTGCCGCTCGCGGTGGTTTCGAGGCCGGCGGCGACGCCCCACAGGCCCGCCGACGACTGCATGCCGGTGGCGACCGCGCCGTTGCCGTTCGCCTGTGCGAATGAGCCATATACCGTGACACCGGTCCAGCCGTTGCCGTTGGCGTTACAGCCGGCCACGACCGAATACGTGCCGGAACCGTCGCTGGCCTGGTTTTGAGTGCCGCCCGGATTGACGCGGCCGACTGCGCCGTTGCTACCAGTCAGACACGAGCTACTTGTGGTGATTGTGTTTGCCTGGGCCAGCCCGGGAAGGCCGATCGCCAGTACAGCTGCTGCGATGACGGCAACAGCCGACTTGTTCGGCTTGCCCCGTGCCGAGTCGTGTTCCGATGCGGCGACCCACGCGCCGAGGGCTTCGTTCCAGATCGAGCGGTATGTGCGGTTCATGTCCTGCTACCTCCAAATATGCACGCCACACACCGGTCTCTTTTGTTAGAGGATTGCTCCGTGCGCTCGCGCGAATCTCAAAATTGATGGGCGGAGTTTATTGGAGGAGGATTTTTCAGATTGATAAAAAGTGATAAATAGAGTGTTTTGAAAGTTAAAGGATGGTTAATAGATCGTTTTTGATGCATTGACTCTGAATGTATTTGTAAGATGTAAGAATGTTTAGTGAAGGGCTTTAAACTTCCGCGAGTGTCTAGATTTTTCTTATAAAAATCATGATGTTACGGTTGTTTTGTGTGATGGATTACACAACAAAAGCATCGAAATGTAAGACAAATGAAATAGCAAACGTTTGCGAGTTAAGCAATCCTTTCGTCAATGTAATGTATTTGGGGTGAGCAAGTGGTTAAAGTGTTCTTCATCTCATTAATTTGTTAATTTATGGTTTATGTTTTGGTTTTTAATTGATTTTGCGGATTATCTTAAAATAGATTTAATTTGAAATATCGAACATCGGGCTGTGCTGATTTGCGCGTCCGGGCCGCCGCAATGGCCCGCGAGACGGGCGTTTCGGGCCGGTTGGCCCATTGAATTTGTAAAAAAGTGCTACAGGGCGGTGAACCAGACCGTCACCATTCATCTTTCGAATTTGTCCTATTGACTATTTCGGAGATTGTGACAATCGGATGGGGTTCGGCGACGGGGCAAATCCGTCTGGCAGGCGTGACCTGCGTCGATGGTGCGCCCGGCGGCGACAGGTTGTTAAAGGGGCTGTCCGGCCTCGGTGGCGACGTCCCCGAATTGTCAAATCCGGGGTGTGACAATTTGTCCGCGCGCGCCGAAGCGCTGAAGAAAAAAGGGCGGGAGTGAGTGTGTCAGCCGCGCCACATCCGGCGGGTCGATGCAGGTCTGCAAGGTTCCACACCGCATGCGATGGGGCGGCTTCGAGTGGGTGGCGGGCAGTAACCCCAGTGAGGCGGCTCGCCATGGAAGTGCGACGAACGCGTAGCGAAGGTCGAACGCGACCCGGGCGCGGGCCGCCGAACAGCACGGGTGCGTCGATCGTCGTGTCCCGCTTGCTGTGCGCGCCGGATACTGGCGATGCCGTTGCCGGCGCCCGGATCCCGGTGGAATTCAGCGGCCCGAGGTTTCGAGCGTCGACGAAGGCGTTGTCCGGTTGCCCGGCCGGACAACGGGGCCAACCGGACGTCTGCCCGGCGCGGTAGCCTTACTTCTTGAGAAACCGCAGCGCAAACCGCGCCATGCGCGGCACGAACGTCGGGCGCAGCAGGCGCTTGTCGTAGCCGGCCATCCGCCGGTCGTTCTCGGCGAGACACAGTTCGATCAGCTCGCGCGGATTGAGTGCGTCGCCGATGTCGGCGGTGCCGGTTGCCGGGAAGTTCGCGTCACGTGCGACGCCGTCGGAATCGATGCCGCGCGCGATGCCGATGCGCTCCCGGATCAAATGCACCCACACGGCCGCGACCCGCGCGAAGAACCACGGTCGGCGCCACCACGGGAGCGAGCGCCAGTACCACGCGTACCAGTTCACGAAGAACAGGATATGGCGGCCTTCTTCCTGAATCACGGGCTCGAAGGTGTCGACGAGTTCGGGCGGGAAATAGCCGGAGCGCTGCGCGGAACGGAACAGGCCGAACGCGAAGAAGCTGTCGATGCATTCGCTGAAGCCCGTGACGATCCACCACCACTCGGGATCTTTCGGCGCGGGGTAGGCGGGCTCGGGGGCGAGCCGGATGCCGTATGCCTCGACGAGCTTCGACAGCACGACCTTGTGGCGCGCTTCCTCGCCGCCGTCCATCTCGAGTGCGCGGCGCAGCAGCGGATCGCCGATCGTCGCCGCATAGGTGGCCACGCGGATCGATGCGCGGCCTTCGGTCTGCACCGCGATGTCCCAGATCGGCAGCGACGTGAGCCGTTTGAGCTCGGCGGGTGTGAGCGCCGGCCAGTCGATCACGGCCGGCTTGTACGGATTGTGTGTGTCGAGCAGCATGCGGCAGAACATCTGCATGTGCGCATCGGAACCGATCCGGACCGGACCTTGCCTCTCGAAGGTCCAGTTGCGCATTGCGTGATCTGCGGCTGCATGCTCTTCCTGCAGCGTGTCACTCATGGCGTAGCTATGCGTTTACGGGTCGAAAGATTCTTGCATAGCTTCCGTAAACGCGTATTTTCGAGCGGCCATGGGCACGCCGGTGTCGTTGGTCGTAAAACCGAGCGGATTGACATCTAAGACGAGCGAGGGGGCCCCTGCGCGGTACTGAATGTCGTGCCCCCGACGTTCGGTAAGCCGGCTGGGCATACGCACATGACCCCCTGGGTCTCCGGTGATGTTGCGAAATGGTCACGGAGTCAACAAGGCGAACCCATATGATCGAATAGGGGGAGGCTTCGTGTTCTTGCAGGGGCGTTTCGGAGAGCTGTACCGGGCGGCCTTTAGGTCGGCCCCAGGGGGAACTGGAGACCTCCCAAAACACATACCTGGATCACGAGATGAACCCAGTTCGATGCAGGGGCCTAATACACAGCAAACTACGCGCAGGGGGAGATGCATAGGGCGTCCCGTATGCGTTCTTCTGATCTTGCAAGACCGATGCGTCGTCGCGATACTTAACTCAACGCAATGAACGTCGGGGGAGCACGAAATGAGTGTCGCGACAAAACCGCAGGCAACCATGCAGTAGACAAGATGTTGCGGCCAAGTGGTCGGCGCCGTTGGCGAAGGCGGGCTGGACTTCTTTCCCGAACGTCATTTTCGAGCGTCAGCAGGCGTTGGGGCTTACTCCGCTCGATATCAATATTTTGATTCACCTCGCTGGTTACTGGTGGAGGCCAGGAGAGTATGCACGCCCGTCCAAGGGCACCTTGGCGCAGGCAATCGGTGTGGCTCCACGCACAATACAAAAGCGAATAATCGTCGATAGATCGCCAAGTGGGGCGAATCCTGCACGACACTCGGCGTGTTGTTTTGATACCGACATGACGCATTATCCAAATGCGATGTAGCGGCCTGATCGACGCGACATCCAAACCGCTTGCGTCGCGGTCTGGCTTGATGCTGAGAGCTCAGCAGTCAGTTCGCATCGGATTTCGCACGAGTCGTGCGAATGCAAGGCTGCCGATCCAGCCAATCACGCCCTCCCGATGGGCGCCTGATACGCCGCTACTTGGCCACCTCGATGAGCCCCGGGGCATCACCACGCCACGTTTGCGGCAGAGGCTGCGCCGGTTCTTCGATGGTGCGGCCGATTCCATCGAGGCTGAACATCCACCGCTCGCAGACAAGCTGGGACGGGCCACGCCGCACTGGATGTGCCACGCGCATGCGACGAACGCATTGGTCAACGGTGCAACGCTCACAACCGTGCGTGATAACCTGCGCCACGCATCGATTTCGACGACCTCAATCTATCTCGACGATGACGAGGTACAGCGCGCGCATCGGATCGAGAGGATCTTCACACGACGGCCGACCGCATAGCGGCATGTGCGCACGTGTCCAGAGCCCAGCCTGACGCGGTTTTTGTCCGGGATTTTCCATTTATGGGTATTGGGCGCTTTTAGCCAAAATGGGGTTGCGAAAAACGGCAAAAAACCGCAATCTTGAAGCCGTTCGAATCCGAGTTTTACCCCGTTTCTGCTGATCTCTTTACGCCGATCAACCCCGGCTTCTTTACGGCGATCCGTGAAAACAGGGTCAACAATCGAATGAAAGGATCAAAAAAGACGAAAGTCCGCCTGTATGGTACGTACCGATGGCCACTGCATGTGATACCGCATCAACCTACTTCCTGGGAGGGACTCGATTTATCCCCAGTGTTTGGAAAGACGTTGCCCGGTTTTTGTGCGTACTACGGTAGTGCCGCACTTGACTTCGTCAAGGCGGACGCGGACCTCGGGTACCGACCTGGCCCCACCCGGGTCCCGACACATCAGTTTGCTTATTTCGAGATCACTGCGTATTTTTCGAATCCTGCGACCAACACCAAAAACTCAATTGATCGATGGAAACACGTGGATACATCAGTTCTCGATCTGCGGCAGGGCCGATATCCGCGGTTCCTGTTGCCGATGCTCGAATCTATATTCCAAACCAAGAGTTGGGATGGCATAGTCACCGCACTGAATGAAGCACCGAATCAGGCGCGAGAAATTGTACTGGCGCTCCCTCATCTTGAGGCAGTGATATTTCCCGTCCAATGTGCAGATCAAGTAACGAGGCTCCTGATGTGGGTGGTTAGCCCCGACCAGGCGGTCGCGACTATTTCACCAACCGCAATAGGTTTAGCCTTTACCATTGCTGGGTCTTGACAGTATGCGGTGGAGAAACACCGGTGTGGAGCTCGTCTCCAGATCCGACGAGAAAAGCTTGGGGAATGATTGGTCGACGTCGGCCCGTTGTCGGTCTCGGGAAAGTTGCGGCAATCGCTCGCCCAAGCCCTCCATTCGACGGACCTTGTCAAATAGGACTACGTCACATCGCTACGATGAACGATGTGAATCTTGTTGCCATCCGGATCACGGAGATACGCACCAAAGTACCCCTCGCCATATTGAGGGCGAGGCCCAGGTTCCCCTTCACTCGTTCCGCCCGATTCAAGACCTGCAGCGAATGATGCCGCAACCGCGTCGTTCGACGGGGCGAGGAACGCAACCATGCTTCCATTGCCGACCCCGGCGGGCCGCCCGTCAAACGGCAAGTATGCGTAAAAGCGTGGCAACGGGCGGCCTTGCTCAACCCAGCAAACGGCGACCGGCCCGCCGTCGGGCGTCACTGGTCGACGCTTCAGGCCAAGCGGAGTTAAAAGGGCATCGTAGAATAACGACGCGCGGTTGATGTCGCTAACACCAACGGTGACGTGACTGAACATTTGCAAGTCCTTCGCAGGCGACGAATGTTGCCCGTTGCCCGAATCGCGTAACTGCTGATTCAGCGGTGGTCAAAAGTGACGTGTCAGGCACCGGACATTCAAGAAGGTGGTACTCGGAACTTGCGAAGCCGGTCATATCCGCCGGCTCGATCGATCGTTCACGAGGCAACCTGGACCGTTCGTTTTCCGGTGTTGAAGATCACGAAGCTGAGCGTCGCCAAGATCCAGACACCGATCCCCCCATACAGCAAGACAAGACTGAAACCGTGTACGAGGGCCGAGCGAACGATACCGCCCGTATCCAGGTGAGCCAGTTCGGGAAAGCGCGTCTGGAACGACGAAAAATCTCCGGCTGCCACTTTCTCCGCGAGTAGCCGCAATTGAGCCGGCCCCAAGGTTTTGGAAAATGCGTTCGTCAGGTACGACAGCGTTCCACTCAACAAGATAAATCCCATTAGCGCAATATTGATGGCCAGCGAAATCAGGCGGGCGCTCATGTCGATCCCTGACGCCATGCCGGAACGGTTGCTGGGTACGGCCGCTGTGGTCGTGTTGGTGACCGGCGTGATAGTCAATCCCAAACCGATACCGGACAGCGCCAAACCGGGCAGCATCGTCAGCCAACTCGCATGATCCGCATCGCAACCCAGCCACATCAGCATGAAGCCGAGGCCGATCGTGAACAATCCAAACGGTATGACGATGCGTGGCTGATAGCTGCGAGACAGATGCTCCGCCAGCGGGGGGACCAGAACGGTAGGCAGCGTATAGGCAAGCAGCGAAAGGCCTGCGGGTACTGCTTGGTAGCCCAGCGCGCCCTGAAAATAGATGGGCAGATAGATCATGAATGGCCAGAAGCTGAAATTCATACCCATGGAGCCCATGATCGCCCCAGAGAAATTGGGAATCTTGAACACCGAGAAGTCAAACATTGGCCGCGAAGACAGTTTCTCGACCAGCACGAAAATTGCGAACCCTGCGGCCGTTGCGGCAAGAATCGCGATCGCGGGCGGACTCCAGAAGCCGAGGTCGGATCCTTGCGTGATGTAATAGGTCAATCCAAACACCGACAACGAAAGTGCAATGATTCCCAGTATGTCGAGGCGTTTAGCTTCGGGATCCCGCGATTCCGTCATGCCGCCGAACACCAGACACAGCGTCACAATCGTCAGCGGAACATGGATCAGGAACACCCACTGCCAATTGGACAGGGCGATGATCGCTGCGCCGATGATCGGCCCAAAACCCAAGCCGATGCCGAAAACGATCCCCCACGCGGCGAACGCCCGGCTGCGCTCTCGCCCCTCCTGAAACTGATGCGATAGGATCGCCACGAGGCAGATGAACATCGCGCCCCCGCCCATGCCTTGCAAGAACCGACTTGCGATCAGGATGGACGGGCTCGTTGCCAATCCACACGCCAGCGAGGTAATTCCAAATATCAGCAGGCTGACGACAAAGACGCGTCGTCGCCCGTAGCGATCGGCGAGCGTCCCAACCGCCATCAGAACCGTTGTACAGGCAATGGTATAAGCGTTCATTATCCACTGCATGTCCTTGAAATCCCCGTGCAATACGGTTTCAAGAGCGGGCAGGATGACGGGCACACTCGATATCTCCAGACCGAACATCAGTGCAGCCAAGCAGATTGCCGCCAACGCTACTAGGTTCTTGCTGACATAAGGAATGCGCATCGCGTGTTCTCGGTGAGAAGTGACATCCTGAAGCGTTGCTTTGCGAAACTGAGTAATGTCGATTTGCAGCGCACGGAATAGAACGCGCCTCGCATCACTCGGCTGGATGGGTTGACGACTGTCTTGGACAGTCGAGCACGCATAAATATACGCCCGTCAACCTACGGTCGAGCTTAGCACTCAAATCAGCGCGGTCTCCGGCGCGACAAATGGCTGGTCGATCGACTTCGCGACTTCTCGGTTGGTGATCTTACCGCGAGTGATGTTCAGGCCATTCATCAAATGGGGATTTGACAGTAGCGCCTCGTTCAAGCCGAGATCAGCCAACTGAAGAACAAAAGGCAAGGTGGCATTGCTCAATGCATACGTCGAGGTCAGCGGAACCGCGCCGGGCATGTTCGGCACGCAGTAATGCACGATGCCATCCTCGACATAAGTTGGTTCTGCATGCGTGGTCGGTCTGGACGTCTCGAAGCAGCCGCCCTGATCGATCGACACGTCGACCAGCACCGCGCCCCGTTTCATCTGACTCAGCATCGCCCGCGTCACCAGCTTCGGTGACGCTGCTCCCGGCGTAAGCACGCCGCCGATCACCAAGTCCGCATCGCGCAAGTGGCGGATGATCGCGTCCTGAGTCGAATAGGCCGTCTCGATTCGGCTACCGAACTGCACCGTGAGCCGTCGCAACACGTCAAGTGATCGATCGATAACGACCACTCTCGCGCCCATACCGATTGCCATCGCGGCCGCATTCGCACCAACTACCCCTCCTCCCAGCACCACTACCGTGGCAGGTTCAACACCAGGCACACCGCCCAGGAGCAAACCCCGGCCGCCGTTCGCCCGCTCGAGCGCGCGTGCGCCAACCTGGATGGACATGCGTCCGGCCACTTCCGAGCCGCCGGCAAGCAACGGCAACCCTCCTTCGTCCGAGGTCACCGTCTCATACGCAAGGCACGTCGCGCCGCTGGCAGCCAAACTCATCGACAGCTCCCGATCTGCGGCCAGATGCAAGTAACAAAACACGATGTGATGAGGCGCGAACCTGGCCAGTTCGCTCTCCTGCGGCTCCTTTACCTTGACTATCAAGTCGGCGCTGCCGAAAACTTCTTCCCCGCTGGAACCGATCCGCGCCCCTGCGGCAAGATAATCATCGTCGGCGGCGCCGATCCCATGACCCGCTCGCGTTTCGACAATGACCTGATGTCCGCGGGCCGTCGCCTCGCGCACGGCGACCGGCGTCATCCCGACACGATATTCGTGGCTCTTGATTTCCTTCGGTACACCAATTCGCATATCGTCCTCCAGTGGCTGGTTGCGCTATACATTCCCAATCACGGTGTGAATTGGAATGATCAATGGCATTGGTGCTGGAGATGACGGCAATATCTCCCTTCCCAATTTTTTGTGATACGTACCTGACAGCGAACAGACTCCAGTTGTACGGCACCTGACATCCTGTCGAGCATCGCAATGCCGATGTCCGCATTGGTCTGCCGGGCCACGAGGGATGACACGTCCTCGGGTCGCGCACCAGCAACACCGTGCAACCCCTCATCGCCGTCGCGACCCACGCAACTTGGCCACCGTGACAGCCTGCCAAACCCGCCCGTCGTCCAAGATCGCTCCTGATGCCAATCTCGCTGCCTTGAGGCCCGAATCACAACTGCGCGCTGCCGTCACGCACTGTGGAGCCACAGGTTGCACCGCCGCACACTGACGTCATCATCTGACACATCCTTCGTCGTAAACGCCATCAGGCGCGAATTGGCTGGTCGGTCTGCCGCTCCGTTCCCGTAACCGCAACCAGAGAGGGCTCACCGACGTCTTGGCGCATGCGCGTCAAAATCGGCACGTCGCTAGCACCAACCACCGGATACGGCCAGACGATGTCGGGCGGCCGGGCTGCAACCTCATGGTCTGGCCAGTTCGCTACATCACACAATCTTTGGAATGTAATGACTCGATTTGCATTGCGTTTATGCAGCATGCACAGAGCCAACAAGTTTCGCTGTCGGCCTATTGCAGGGTTGTGCAACATTTCTTCTGTAAGACCGTTCAGGCAATTCCACGGAGATGCGCAGATCACGCGTTCATGTTGAGATAGATTTTTCCGCTCATCCACTCTTCGTCGCACTCGGCCAGCAAGGCAGAGACGAGACGAAAGCAGCATGGGGCATTCGGGAAGATCGAGGCGACGCGAGTTTGACGCTTGAACTCGCGATTGATCCGTTTTTTACAGAAAAATGTTGCACAACCCTGCGGCGACTCAATAGTAATGGACCGACCTTAAACTCGGTAGATGAAATTCTTGTATAAGCGTTATTCATCGTGCGCCTTTGTGCATGTCAGCCGGGATAATCGCCATATCTTTGAGACTCAATTACCACAACTCTCCATCTTTCCGATGTACTGGCGAGCCACGCGGAGACGCCGAGCCAACTCAACTTGACTCGACTTTTGACGACGGCGAGATGCAATAAGGGTCACGCTGATCGGTGTTTTTCAGATCAATCGACGTGATCTGGCTGATATGCAAAGGCGCCTCGGCAAGTAGGCCGGCCGATCGCCCATCTGCCCAATACGGGCCCGCCACCGTGAACCCTCCTCATCCGAAGAACATTGCGTTGCAGTTTCGGCTGGACAAACCAGAGGGGCTTATAAAACGACCAAATCTCAACCGATCGCGAGGCGCACGGGCTCGCTGCGCGCTAGGTCGAATCGAAAGACCAGGCGGCGGTATAGCCGCATGCTGTATCGAACTCGGAACATTGTCGAACGCGTCATCAATCGCATCAACCATTTCGCCGCGTCTCCACTCGTTACGACAAACTCGCCGGCAACTATCTCGCCTTCGCCGTGCTTGCCTGCGCATTTGGGCCGCTGGTGAGAATGTGAACAGGACCTGGCACGCACAGCGCGTCGACTTCCTGCGTCCTCGAGTTTGCGGTTGGAAGTACGTTGTATTTCATTGGAATCAGGTAGAATCTCTTCGAAAGCTTGTTGACATTGCCTGACTTCCCCACCCGACCATCCGAAGTCCTTGTCGCGGGTTCGTGCCGTTCGTGAACCCGTAAAGGCATCGGCGTGTTTCTCGTCCGGAGTCTTTTGCAGGGTCGATCATGAAGCGAGGAAACTCCCGCGTGCCGCGCATTTCTCATTCATGGTCGAGGGCCGGCGCGATGTCGGCCACCGTTTTCACCGTGCGGATGTCGAGTGCGACGCGTGGCGATCCCATGGAGACTTCAAGTCGCCATGCGTTGGCTAATCGTAATATCGAGCCTGCCATGCGGTTTCCCGCCGAATGGCCCAGCGTTGCCTGGACGCATGGACACCTCCCACCATGTGCGCAAACGCACCGTTCCGGCTTGAGGGGCGTTTCTCTTCGCCATATCGTGATGCGCCGGCGCCACGGCGCGTACGCCGTCGATTCGTTCGTTATGGCTCCATATGCCGAGCCAGATGTCGAAATCAAGGCTTTTGCATCCATTAAACAAGTGCGCATACCGTAAATGGCGAGCGGCAGCCTCCATCCCGAATCGGTGCTGGACGACTGATCGCCATGTCGTCGATTCATTCGGGAATTGGGGGTTTTGAATTGCCCGGATCTTTAATATGCCGGGATTGGTTGTTAATTCGAATATCACCTCCATTGCGAATTCCAATATGTGAGAGATCTATGTCCGAGATCGGAAGTCACCTTATTCAGATGAGCACATTCGTCAGAATAGTCGAGGCGGGTAGCCTGTCCGTGGCAGCCAAGCAGTTGAACACGAGCCAACCAACCGTAAGCCGTCATCTCAGGGCGCTCGAGAATCACCTGGAGACGCAACTGCTGATCCGCTCCACGCATGGCATGAACCTCACGGAGGCGGGGAAGCGCTATTACGAATATGCGCGAGGTCTGATTGGACAGATGGCGGAGTTCGAGGAGGAGATGCGGGGACAGGCGTTCGTGTCGAGCGGCACGTTGAGAGTCGTCGTGCCGACCGCGATCGGGCAGGAGTGGCTGATCGAACTCGCGGATCAGTATCTCAAGGCGTGCCCGGAGATGCGGCTCGAATGGCGACTGAGCGACGGCTCCGTGAACTTCGAGGAGGATGCGATCGATTGCGTTATCCGGGCAGGCGAACCGGAAAAGAATTCCTACGTGGCGCGCCCCCTGGGCGAGTTGCGCCGGGTGCTGGCAGCCGCCCCGTCCGTCGTTCGCGGCTATGGGGAGATTCTCACCCCGGAAGACCTGAGCAAGCTGCCCTGGATCGCCATGACGTCGTACTACATCAACGGCATCGATCTGCGCGATCGCTCCGACCGGATCAAGCGCGTCGAGATCTCTCCGCGATTCGCGCTGGATCACGTGCTCGGCGCCAAGGTCGCGGCGCGCCTCGGCATCGGTGCGGTGCTCATCTCGGAGTGGATGGTGCTCGCCGATTTCGACGACGGGAAGCTGGTGAGGCTGCTGCCCGACTGGTGGGGCACGTCGTTGCCGCTCTACGCCGTGTATCCCAAGGCAAAATTCTATCCGGCCAAGCTCAGGCAGTTCGTCGGCATTGCCGAGGACGTGGTGGCGAGGCATCTCGGCCGGGCACAAGTGCTGGCCGAGCGGATGCGCACGCGAGAGCTCGAACAACCGATCGAGGGGCGGTGAGCATGGCGTGACGGAACGATCGGCGTCGGGCGGAATGCGCCGATCGCGTGCGAATCGACGAAAAAAACCATTGACATCGCGCGGGTTCGTTGCTCGCTCGAGACGCATGCGCGTGCTCACCCGAGGAGATTCGAGACTCTCGAGGCATGACTGTCTGGAACGCCTAGCCATGCCTCGGGCGAGCGTCTACAGTATGACCAGCTTGATGGCATCGTGATGCGTGGCGGTCCGGTCACGTCTAGGACGCGCGCGCTGCGAAGGCGGTCTCGCGTGACCCTGTTCCTTGCATGGACAAGCCCGGGGTGTCAGCGCCCCGCTCGTATCGGGGCTGACGGCGTTCGGGCGTCGATCTAGCCACGCAACCACGAAGCGAAGAGGTTGCAGTGGCGTTCCAATGCATCGTATCGATAGCGGACCCGCTCAGGAGCCCACATGTTAGATGTTGAAGCCGCCCGCATGCTCGTCCGCTACAACGCATGGGCGGACAGGATACTGTTCGATGCATTGGCGGCCGTTCCCGTGGAAGAAGTTCATCGATCGAGAGTCACGCTGTTCGGCTCGGTCATCGGGACGCTGAATCACAACTATCAGGTGGATCTCATCTGGAAAGCCCACCTGCAAGGCAAGGCGCATGGATTCACTTCCCGGCGCGACATGCTGTATCCCGATCTGGGCGAACTGCGCGCGGCGCAGTCCGGGGTGAACGAATGGCTCGGCGCGTGGGTCGAGGTCCAGCGGGAACGGGATCTCGCCGAAGTCATCCCGATCCGTTTCATTTCGGGACGAACCACCCGCATGCAGCGCGGCGCGGTGCTGCTGCATATTTGCAATCACAAGACCTACCATCGCGGTTGGGTGGGGCAGATGTTCTACGAGTTCGACGCGGATCCGCCCGATATGGATCTGTCGGTGTATTTGTGTGAATGAGCGCGTCGGCGCGGGCGATACGCATGCGTCTAGTTCTTGCAATGCGGGGTGGCCGGGCGCGTCGACGCGGTTCGCGCACGCCATTGGATTGAATTTCTGTTCGTACGCTACACCGATATTCGGTTTGGGCGCATGCCATTCATCGACATCAATGCCGATGGTCGGGTATATGGAGACACTCCCATCGAGCCGATCGGGCCAGGCAAGCGTGATCAGATATCCCTTGGCGCGATGATTCCTCGTTCCGCGCGCGTTCAAGGCTGTATAGTAGAACAGAGCAATGCGCGGAATCGATCCAGGATGACCGGCCACCACCCATCCAGCTGCGGACGCGATCGCTGCATTTCGCGATTCCGTCGCTGCAGTCTCCTTCAAGCGGCGACACTCGTCGCTTTCCGGAAATAATCCCCACATCTTCAATGAAGCGTGCAGCGTTCGCGCGTGCACTTCAGCATCGCGTCCTGAATCACGCAGTGTTGCTCGATTCAACGAGCAGATGGCGACGCTACCTGAATTTATGCAAGGCGATGTTTCGTGAATAACATTTATGCGCAAACTTCGCCTACCGAACTGGTGGACGATCCATTAGTATCGGTTCACCAAGGCGCAGGATTCGTTCGCGCATTGTGTCGAGAGGTGAGTAGATCGATGGCATCGTCCCGATGACTCGAGACGATCGAGGCGAGGCGAGACCGGATCGTGACCGAGTGGCGTCATCCGCCGAGCAACCATTGAGAGATTCCCGCTGACGAGTACTTGACGACGCACATGCTCCTCATGTGCGGCGCTTGTTGTTTCCTGATTCGTCGAGACGTAGAGAATCGTCATCCGAATTCGTTTTATTCTACGGTATCCTAATTGATGGATATCGGAGATGAATCGTGCTTTTCGGTCGAAATGAAGATTAAGGAGCGATCCATTGAATCTGAACCAAGTTTCGTCGAATCGAGAGTTGAGGCACGCTGCGATTCAGCCTGAATCGGATTGGGAAGAAATCCACGCACGGGCCGATGGTTCGCATGTCGCGGCGGTTCAGACGTGTCGCGCCATCTTGAGCGTGACGGTCGATCCGTGCCGGATGTCGGCGCATGCGGAGCATTACGTCCGGCAGAAACAGGACGAAGCCATGGCGGGGCAATCCCATTGGGTCGACGAATGCGCGAGCCTGACGGCCGAGGCATTTGAGGCGAGTCTCGACGCCATGGCGGCGGCCTCTGCGGAGCTGCCATGGGACGCCGGCGCGAACACGGATGATGTCGTCCGGTTCGTGTTGATGCAATGCGCGCCGCGCGAACTCCTGCGTGGCGCGCTGCTGCAGAACTTTTGCAATGCGTCGAATTCCCACGAGGTCATCGCGAGCCTCGTGCATCGTCTACACGCGATGCAAGTCGGCGATGGCCAGATAAGGGAGAATTCCGCGAATCTCTACCGCCTGCTGTTGTCGCAGTACGGTCTCGATGCGCCCGATGTGTTGTCGGAAAAGTTCTTCGCGCATCCCGACATCGTTGCATCGTCATGGGATCTGCCTGCGTATCAGTTGAGCTTGTCCTTGTTTCCGAAGCGGTTCGACGCCGAGCTTTTCGGCGCGGCGTTATTCGACGTATCGGAAACGATCGCGAAGCCATTGACGCGGCTGGCCGGCGTGTCGAACAGCCCTTACATCCAGCACAAGCGTGCGGTGCGTGATGAGTTGAACCGGGTCGTCCGGCAGGTGATCGCGCATGCGCTGGCGCGGCAGACAGGGGATGGCGCGCCAGCCGCCGCTGTCGCGTACCGCCGGCGGATCCTGACGGGATTCCGGACCTCCGCGCTGTGCTCGACCGCGTGGCAGCACGCCTTGCGGACCTTGCTCGACGGCGAGTACCTCGCGCCGCGCAGCGCCATGATCCGGCTGATCGAGCGCAAGGGCATCCATGCGGTTGGCTACCATGAGCGATTGAAGGTAGGCGAGGCCGCATTCGATCGTCTGATCATCGACGATCCGTCGGCCTTCGTCCGCGCCCTCGAACGCTCACGATGGATCGCGCCGGGACATCCGGAAAAGAGCCTGTTGATCACGAAGCTGATCGAGTTCGGCGGACCGATGTTCCGGGTGTTCTCGGATTCCGAGATCGAGACGATTCGAAAATGGATCACAGCCATTCCCGACGATACAGCGACGCGCACCAGTACGTCGCTCTCGATCGGGCGAAGCGTCGGGGGCGGGGCGCGGTTCCCGGGCCGCGATGCTCCGCGTGGCGTCGGCATGCATCCCGACGCCACGGGAGAGGCTGCGGCGGCCCGGTTGTGCGCGCGCGCGATGTACACGAAGCTCCTCAACAACGAGCAGGATCCGGGCACGCATCGAGACGCGAGACATTTCGCGCGGTGCTGGCTGGCGAGAAGCGCGGCGGGCATGGCGCGCGACGACAGCGCGATCCCGTTCGAGACTTACTCCCGCGACAGGCTGCGGAGCTGGTTCGACGAGAAGACCGTGGCGCAGCTGAGAAGCTATGCGGAATCGGATCGAACCGTTCAGAAGACGCGCGAGGAGGTCGTGGACGAAGCCCTGCAGCTGTGCCCGATGATTTTCATCGATGGGGCCTGGCTGCAGAAGTGGGGAAATGTCGGCCTGGTGGAAACGCAGATCGGATCGCATCTGTTCAAGATATACGCCGATGAGATCGGAAACGGGAACGTCGACTGGAACCACCCCAACATATACCGGAATCTGATTGGCCAGATGGGCGTCGATCTTCCGGATTTCAGAACGCCGGAATTCGCGCAGTGGCCGGGCTTTCGCGATTCGGCGTTCGACGTGCCCGTCTTCTGGCTGAGCATCGCGCTGTTTCCGCGCACGTATCTCGCGGAAACGCTGGGCCTGAATCTCGCGATGGAACTATCCGGCGTCGGCGGCTCGTACAAGACCGCGCACGACGAGCTTCGGCATTACGGATTCAGCACCCTGTTCGTCGATCTGCACAACACGATCGACAACGTATCGACCGGGCACTCGGCGCTGGCGCTGGAAGCGATCGAGCTGCACATGGACGAAGCGGTGCGAACCGGCGACGCGCGGCTGGTCGCCGAAAGATGGCGCAGGGTCTGGACCGGGTACCGGGCATTGACGCCGCGCGCGAGGAAGTGGACGGAGATATTCAAGCCCGCTGTATACGCCTACTGACTTTATCTTCCCAATACATCGAGAGTCCCGCCAATGACTTCATACATCGTGGGTTTGTCCGCCTACTACCATGATAGTGCGGTTGCGTTGCTGGCCGATGGAGAGATCCTGGGCGCGGCGCAGGAGGAACGCTTCACCCGAATCAAGCAGGACAAGAACTATCCTGCCCATGCACTCGATTTTTGCCTGAGGCGCGCGAACATCTCGATCGGCGACGTGGAGAAGATTTTCTACTACGAGAATCCGAAGAAGAAGCTGCGGCGCATCATGTCGACCTATCTCCATTTCGGTCTTCCGGGCTATCGCTCGTTCGTTTCCGAACTGCCGTCCTGGCTCTTCGAAAAGGTCAACGTCAAGAAGACCCTGTCCAGGGAGCTGATGAGGCAATTCGGCGCGAATGCACCCTTGCCGCCGATCGAATACATCGACCATCACGTCTCGCATGCCGCCGCGGCATTCTTCCCGAGCCCGTTCCCGCGCGCGGCCGTGCTGTGCATCGACGGAGTCGGGGAGTGGGCCACGACTTCGGCGTGGATCGGTGATGGAAACGCGATCAACCCGGTATGGGATATCGAATTTCCGCATTCCTTGGGACTCCTCTATTCGGCGATCACTTATTTCTGCGGCTTCAAGGTGGATTCCGGCGAATACAAGCTGATGGGCCTCGCGCCCTACGGCGAGCCCCGTTACGCGAAGACGATCCGCGACCATCTCATCGACGTCAAGCCGGACGGCAGCTTCTGGCTGAACATGGCGTATTTCGACTATGCGGTCGGGGACTGCATGATCAGCCCGAAATTCGAGCAGTTGTTCGGCGGACCCCGGCGCAAACCGGAGGCGTTGATCACCAAGCGCGAATTCGACCTGGCGGCGTCCATCCAGCTCGTGCTCGAGGAGACCTTGATCCTGCTCGCGAAATCGGTGCGGATGCAGAGCGGGCAGAAGGCGCTGTGCCTGGCGGGCGGCGTCGCGCTGAATTGCGTCGCGAACGGCAGGCTGCTGAAGACACGCATCTTCGACGACATCTGGGTCCAGCCGGCCGCGGGCGACAGCGGCGGCGCATTGGGCGCCGCGCTGGCCGGCTGGCACGGCGAGAAGAAGCAGCCGCGCAAGCTCGCCGCCGGCCGCGACTCGATGAAGTCCGCGCTGCTCGGCTCGAGCTATGACGACGCCGAGATCGAGACGGCGTTGACGGCCTGCGGCGCGGTGTTCCGGCGCGTGGACGAACAGGCGATGTACGACGAGGTGGCGGATCTGCTGGCGCAGGGCAACGTGGTCGGATGGTTCCAGGGAGCGATGGAGTTCGGCCCGCGTTCCCTGGGCGCGCGGGCGATTCTCGGCGATGCGCGCAACCTCACGATGCAAAGCGTGCTCAACCTGAAGATCAAGAATCGCGAATCGTTTCGCCCCTTCGCGCCGGCTGTTCTCGAGGAACATGCATCGCAGTGGTTCCAGACGGATGGGCCGAGCCCCTACATGCTCTTCGTGGTCGGCGTCGAGGAGTCGCGTCGCCGGGCGTTGACTCAGCAGGAGAAGGCGCTGGACGGCATCGAGTTGCTCAAGTGCATCCGGTCGAGCATTCCCGCCGTGACGCACGTCGACTATTCCGCACGCGTGCAGACCGTGGGAAAGAGCGGCAACGTGCCGTTCCGGCGCCTGCTGGAGACCTTCTACCAACAGACCGGCTGCCCCGTGCTCGTGAACACGTCTTTCAACGTGCGCGGCGAGCCGATTGTCGAAAGCCCCGAAAACGCCTACCTCTGCTTCATGAGAACACAGATGGATTATCTGGTGATCGGGCGGTACATCCTGCGCAAAACGGATCAGGCGGAACTGATCGAGGAAAAGGACTGGCGCGAGGAATTCGCGCTGGATTGATGTCGAGGCGCGTCGCCTCTCGTCGATGCGACGATTCGAATAGGGAGTTCCCATGGTGACAATCAACAGCTTGATCAGATGGCTCGCGTTCTCCGTGTTGTTCGTGGTCGTGGTCGTGCCGCTCGGAGCGCTGTTCCGGACATTCAACGATCGTCACAGGATACGTCTGCCGGTGTCGAGCGAGACGTATTTCAATTTCAGGCGGTAGTGCAGTGTCGACATGCATGGGCGGGACAGGCTGATCCCTCCATTTATCCAATCGATATTCTGACGAGGCAACCTTGAAAAAAATGACGCCGGAGCAAGCGCTGGAGGAGGTGTATCGGCTGACGCCGCAGATGAAGATCTACGACGACTTCATCTCCGAGGTGCGTTGGCTTCCGTACACCATGTTCTTCCATCCCGCGAATTATCGTTCGGAAGTCGTCAACACCGATTCGCTCGGCTTTCGCGACAGTCCCTGGAACGGCCGCAGCCTCAGTGTCGGCGCGCTGCCCGAGACGGGACCCATCAATCTGCTCGTGGGCGGCTCGAACGTCGTTGGCACGGGCGCCACGCACGACGCCTACACGACGTCGGCGTGCCTGTCCGAGATCACGCGCGAGGCTTGGCTCAATTTCGGCAGCCGCGGCTACAACTCGATTCAGGAGGCGTTGCTGTTCCTCATGCATCGGCATCGTTTCGACGATCGCCTCAAGCGGGTGGTCATCCTGAGCGGGATGAACACGCTCACGCTGGAGGGACTGCCGGACAGCCTATCGTCCGATCACGGGCGCTTCTACTACTCCTACGAGTACACCCAGTACATGAACAAGTACTCGCAGGATCTCCGGAGACGCAGCGGCGGCGGGACCCAGGCGGGCGCGAAGAAGGGCGTGCTGGGCAGGCTGACCAACTTGATCGAGGAGTACGTGGACGACGGCGATCCGACCGCGACCGTGATCGACGACCGCGACAGTCCCGCCGAGGAGCGGCTGCGGCGCGCGTCCGGTGAAATCGTCAGATCGGCGGCGTTGTGGAAGGAACTGCTGGCGCCGTTCGGGGTGAAGCCCGTTTTCGTGCTGCAGCCCCTGACGTACTGGAGCAAGGATCACATGACGCCGTTCGAGAACGAGATCTTCAATGCCATCGACAGTTGTCCGAACAATTTCTGGCGGCTGTTCGGGAAGATCCTGGGCAAGGAAGTCCATCGCCCGTTCTCGACGCTGATCGCGGACGGCTGCCGCGAGGCCGGCGTCGATTATTTCGACATGAACGATCTGCTCAAGGATTCGCCGCTGGCGCACGAGGATCTGTTCGTCGACCGGGTTCACTGCACGGATCAGGGCTATGCGGAAATCGCCCGCCTGATCCAACACCACATCATTTCCTGAGATTGTCCACAAAGAGGCCCGACCATGAACCCGAGAAGCCATGCTGACACGCGCGCCATGAACGGTGGCGCGCAACGGAAACAGAACCTGCTGATCGCCTTGATCAGGAAGCTGTTCTCGAAGAAAAAGAAAGCGAGCAACTCCATCTATCCGCTGAGGTAAGGGGCAAGCCGGAGCGCACCTCGTCAATCGCATTCGACAGCCATTCAAGGACATCGAAACATGAAGAAATTCGCCATTTTGAGTGATGGATACGCCAGTGCGCGGCTCCGGCAAGCTGGGGAGGACGTCGAGATCCTGTCGGTTGACGAGATCGTCCGGCGGGACATTTCGTTCGGCGTCGACGACATCCTGTATGTCCCATCGGAGGATGGATTGAATCTGGTCGCGGCGCGCAGCGAAAGCGCGCCGATCAGACGCGCCATCGGCCTGTTCAAGGACAAGTGCGCGTTCAGGACGAAGGTGGCGACGCTGTTTCCCGATTTCTTTTACGCGGAATGCGCGACGGGCGACATCGGGAAGCTCGATCTGAATTTCGATGACGGCAGGAAGTTCGTGATCAAACCGCGCCGGGGGTATTACGCGACGGGGGTGCGGGAGATCGATCATCGCAGCGATCTGAACGCGGTGCAACGCGACATTCAGGCCGAGCTGGCCGAGCGCGGACGCTACTACCCGGACAGCATGCTGTCGGGGAACGCCGTCATCGTCGAGGAATTCATCGGCGAGGACATCAGGAATTCGCTGTCACTGGAGTCGTGCGAACTGGCGGCGGATCTCTTCTACGACCGGGAAGGCGTGCCGCGCATCGTGGGTTTGTACCATCATCCCCACCCGACGCGCGCCGCCTATTTCCACACCCTGTATTACTCGAATGCGGAGATCTTCCGGCGCTATGCGGGCAAGGTCATTGAGTTCTTCACGGCGCTGCAGGGCCTCGGGCTGGACCTTCGATCGTTTCCGATGCATGCGGAGTTCAAGGTCCATCGCGGCGCGTTGGTGCCGATCGAGGTTAACCCGTATCGGTTCGGCGGATACGGTCTGGCCGATCTGATGTACTACGTCGCGGGAATCAACCCGTATCGGGCCTTTTTCGAGGGGGAAAATCTCGCCCCGGAAGCGGTCTGGCAGGGCAAGACCGAGAGCTATGCCTGCGTGGTCGGCTACAACGGCGAGGGCATGGTGACGAAGGATCACGTTCCGGACCACGAGGCGTTCAAGGATTTTCTCGCGCCGGGTCTGCTGTATTACGAGCCGCTCGATCATACCAACTGTCCGCTCTTCGGCATCTCGTACATCAAGCGGCCGCAGGTGGACACATTGAAGCCCGTTCTCGAGGTGGACTACCGGAAATTCTTCTCGCCGGTGCCGGTGCCGGTCGGCGACTGAGACGCACGGCTGAGGGATGCGCCGCCGCTGATCGGGCGCATCGTTTTCGTCAACGGATCAGCATGCATGTCGAGGGCACACTGATGACGCACGTTTTCTATCGTTCTCCGCGAACCAAGATGCCGATGGCCGCGTCCGGAGAGGGCATTTACGTCACCGACGACGCGGGCCGGCGCTATCTCGATTCCTGCAGCGGCGTGGCGGTGACCAATCTCGGTTACAACCATCCGCGCGTGATCACGGCCTTGCAGCAGCAGGCGGCCAAACTCGCCTACGTATATGGCGGCGTGTTCCGAAACGAAGCGGCCGAGGAACTGGCGACCTTTCTGATCGAACGCTCGCCGGGCCTGGACAAGGCGTACTTCCTCTGCAGCGGTTCCGAGATCGTCGAGATCGCGCTCAAGACGGCGCTCCAGTACTTCGTGGAGCGTAATCAGCCCAGCAAGCGGCTGGTGATATCGCGACGGCAGAATTACCACGGCAGCACGCTCGGCGTGCTGAGCATCTCGGGCAACATTCAGCGGCGCGACATCTTCGATTCGATTCTCGCGAGCGGCAACTTCGTCTCGTCGTGCTACGCGTATCGGAATCAACGCGCGGGCGAGACGGAGGCGGACTACGCGCAGCGCCTGGCGGACGAACTGGAAGCGAAGATCCTCGAACTGGGCCCGGACAACGTCGCCGCGTTCATCGCGGAAACCGTGGTGGGGTCGACTTCGGGGGCCGTGCCGCCGGTGAAAGGCTACTTTCAGCGTATCCGCAAGGTGTGCGACAAGTATGACGTCTTGCTGATACTCGACGAAGTGATGTGCGGCATGGGTCGAACGGGTTCCCTGTTCGCCTGTAGCCAGGATGACGTGAGGCCCGACATCCTGACGGTCGGGAAAGGCCTGGCCGCCGGCTATCAGCCGATTTCCGCGATGCTGGTCCGTCAGCCCATCTACGACGCGATCGAAGCGGGTTCGGGCGCGCTGAGAAACGGACAGACGTTCGCGTTTCATGCGACCGCCTGCGCCACCGCGCTGGAGGTGCAGCGCGTCATCGAGGAAGAGAACCTGCTGGAGGCGGTCAGGACGCGCGGCGCCCAACTGCGGCAGGCGCTGCACGACACCTTCTCCGATCATCCCAACATCGGCGACATTCGCGGACGCGGGCTGTTCGTCGGCGTGGAGCTGGTGCAGGATCGCGCGACCAAGGCGCCGCTCCCGTTCGATCCGAACCGCAGCCTCAAATTGCGCGCCGCCGCGCTGGAGTCGGGGCTGCTGTGCTACCCGCTGGGCGGAACGATCGACGGCAAGCTTGGCGAGCACGTCCTGTTCGCTCCGCCATTCGTGATTTCGGAAGACGAAGTCCAGCAGGTCGTGTCGATGTTCGCCCGGGTCCTCGCGCGTGAGCTGGGCTGATGCCGGATAGGGCGGCCGGTCCGGCGGCGTTCACGAACGTGGGCCGCGCCGTTTGACGGGGCGCGCGGCGAAACGCGCGCTTCGTCACGATCGCTCGAATCGGTGCGAGCACCGTGACGATCGGTTAGTCATCCTTTGTAAATGGTGATCTGGCTGATTCGCCAGGACCTTCGATATCGAGAATGGACATGAACCTTGATCGACGAGCGCTGGACGGCTGGGCGTTGGAACAGGCGGATTTCGAACGCTTGCCGAAACACGCGGGCTACCTTTTCCGTCATGGAGACGCCTGGTACGTCTGTCATCCGCGATGCGGGCAACCGGTCGATCGGGATGCATTCCTGCGGGTCATCGATCTGCTCAGACGCGCTGACCCCGACGAATTGTCGGAACTCGCGCACCGCGCCGAGGATGCTGCCGCGCGACGCCGGGAAGACGGCCTGTCCGCCGGCGCGATACGGTTGGACGAGGCGGCCGCGGTCGCGGTTTCTCACGCTTGACCTTGGAAAGAGGGGAATCAGATTGTTCTCAGCAGCCGACAATCCGGAATGGGGCGCGGTGATCGATGACGTCTGGGCGATCTCGAACGTGCTCTATTTCGATACGGAACACCGCGCGCTGCAGCGCGCGGACATCGAGATCTGCGACAACGAAATCGTCGCAATCACGCCGCCGACCACGTCGTCGGTGCCGACGCGAATGAATGGGCACGGGCTCGTATGCACGCCCGGCCTCGTCAACGGCTGCCTCGTCGATGGCGACGGCACGTCCGATGCGGCAAGCGGCGTCGAACGCGCGGCGCGGTTGGGCGACGCGTTGCGTCAGGCGGTCATGCGCGGCGTGACGACGGTGGGCGTGTTCAGTCGCCGGGCGGAGGCGGACATCGCGCTGATCACGAAGGCCGGCGTGCGCGCGAGCCTCTATCGCGAATACATGGACATCTGGCTGGGACCGGAGCCGCGCGCGGTCGAACACGACGTGGCGGCGTGTCTGCGCGATTACGACAAGCTGATGCGACGGTTCGACGGCGCGCTGCTGGCGATCCAGCCGGCCGTCGGGTCTCAGCTCGCTGCATCGACGCAGTTGCTCACGGGTTTGCACGAGGCCGCGAAGAAGCGCAACGGGCGATTCGTGATTCGCGTGGACGGCGGCGCGCCGTGGGCCGAATCGTTCCGGGACGCCTATGGCTGTTCGGGGCTGGCGTTGCTGCGGAGCCTGTACGTGGTGGACGCGCACACGCTGATCGTGCCGACGGCGCAGATGTCGCCGCTCGAGCGGAGCCATCTGCGCAAGTGCCACACCAACGTCGTTCACGACATCCAGGAACTCGACGGGCGGCCGGGACGACGCGGCGAGATCGCGCGGACGGATATCACCGGTCGGCCGCGCGCGTCGCTGCACTGGGGCGCGGGGCCGCTGCCGGGGCCGGGCGATCTGGCGCCCGCGCGTGACGACGACCGCGCGGGCGACGTCATCGACGTGCTGACCTGGAAAGGCGCGCAGGCGTTGCAGTTTCCGGAGACCGGGCGCGTGGCCGTGGGCCTGCGAGCGGATCTGCTGCTGTACGACCTGCGTCTGCTCCCAGGGCAGGCGTCGATGCGTCTCGCGTGCGCGGATGTGCTCGACATGCTCGTGCGTCATGCACCGCAAGGTGTGCTGGTCGACGGCCGATGGGTGGTGCGGGCCCCCGCGCTGCTGACGCGGGGGCCCGGCCGACGCTATGCGGATCCGCTCGCCTTCGGCCGGATCGGGGCCGAGCCCGCGAGGGCGTTCGACGCTCTGTCGGCGGTGGGCGACGCGTCCGGCGCGGGCGAGTTGTCCGACCTGGACCGCGAGCACGCGTCTCGGGATGTGGCGCTATGAGCGATCCGACGGCAGGCGCGCCGCGGTCCGTGGGGCGCGGGCGGGTCCGAATGGCCGACCAGCGCGGCGGATCGCCCGGAATTGCTGACTGATCGGTTCAGGGTGTGTGGAGCGCGAGCCTGTTTTTCGTCGGGGCCGCCGGCGATACGCTACTTCCAGCGGCATGCTCCGCCGTGCAGTCCTGTCGGCGGCGCGTCGCGCCCTTAATCGATCCAGCTCGAGTTCTGCCCACGTCGCCGTTGATTCCATGCTGGTGTGCCGCCTGCTGTCGGTGGCGCACGCGACGTCCACCGGGAATATGCGAATGACTTCTACCACTCATGCCTACCGGAACATGCTCGCCCTGGCGGCCATATGCCTGGCCGGCGTCATGTTCCACCTGGAAATCTCCAGTGTCCCGATCATCCTGCCGACGCTCGAGGTCAAGCTCGGTGCGGATTTCGCCGATCTGCAATGGATCATGAACGCGTACACCATCGCGTGCACCACCGTCCTGATGGCCGTCGGGACGCTGGCCGACCGGTACGGCCGACGGCGCATCTTCGTCCTGAGCCTCAATATCTTCGGCGTGGCGTCGTTGATCTGCGGGCTCGCCGAAAACACCTACACGCTGATCGCGAGCCGCTTCCTGCAGGGAATCGGCGGGGGCGCGATGATGATCTGCCAGATCGCGAATCTGTCCCATCAGTTCCAGGAGGGCAAGGAGCGGAGTCAGGCCTTCGCGATGTGGGGCTTCGTATTCGGCGTGGGACTCGGCCTGGGACCGCTGATCGGGGGCGTCATCGTCACCTTGCTGAACTGGCGCTGGATCTTCCTGGTCCATGTGCCGCTCGTCGCGTTGACCCTGGTCCTGACCTACGTCGGCATCGACGAATCCCGCAATCCCCAGGCAGGCAAGCTGGATCTAGGCGGGATGGCCACGTTGTCCGCCGCCGTGTTCGGCCTGACCTACCTGATCACGCAGCGGCCCGGCCTGGGGGCGACCGGCATGAGCGGCATCGCGGCCGTGGTGATCCTGTTCATCGCGTTCATCGTGATCGAGAACCGTTCGGCGCATCCGATGTTCATGTTCTCGGTGTTCCGCATCCGGAACGTATCGGGCGCGCTGATGGGCTCCATCGCGATGAACTTCAGCTTCTGGCCGTTCAACATCTATCTGCCCATCTACTTCCGGACCGTGCTGGGGTACGACGCGGTGAATGCGGGGATGCTGCAGCTCGCCTACACGCTGCCCACGCTGTTGATTCCGCCCCTGGCGGAGCGCCTTTCGCTGCGTTACCAGGCGAGGGTGATCATTCCGGCGGGGCTGATGACGATCGGTGTGGGCTTCTTCCTGATGCTGATCGGCAATACGACGCTGCAGGCCGGTTGGGCGGCGATGGTGCCCGGCTGCATCATCGCCGGCATCGGGCTCGGTCTCACCAACACCCCGGTCACGAACGCGGTGACGGGATCGGTGCCGGCGGCACGGGCGGGCATGGCGTCGGGAATCGACATGAGCGCGCGGCTCATTACCTTCGCGGTCAACATTTCGCTGATGGGATTCATTTTGCTCGAGGGGATCCGGGCCAATCTCAGGCATGCGTTGCCGGCGTCGTTCGACGATGCGCAGGTGCTCGCCATGGCGGGGAAGGTGGCGGCGGGCAGCGGCGACGAATTGCGGCGCGCGTTTCCGGCGTTGATGTCGGCCGACGCGTCCGGGGCCATCACGCACGCCGCGCTGGTGCACGGGTTCAGCATCGTGATGCTGTATGGCGGCGTGGGCGCCGCGGTCCTCGCGGTCATCAGCCGCCTGATCTTCGGCGGCAAGCTGCAGGGGGTTCCGCAACCCGACATGTTGACCGCGGCCAAGAACTGACGGGGCAACGCGTCCGGCGGGAGGCGCTCCGCCGGTTCCGCGAGACGTCGTAGCCGAATACGCGCGGCACGATCGATCGTCCGGTGGTATTCCATCGGGAAACCGATGACCCGGGGAATCGTCGGATGACGTGCCGTCCAGGGATGAGGTCATGTGACTGATGCAATAACTTTCTATTCGAACGTCATGAATACTCCGCACTCTGTCATTCAAAAGGCGAAGCTCGCCGTGATCACGGGCGGCGCATCGGGAATCGGTTTGGCGATCGCCGCAAAACTGTCCCGCAGGGGCATGAATCTGGTTTTATTCGACAAGAACAAGGCCGCGCTGGCGGCGGCGACCGAGAAGCTGAAAAGCGAATCGAGCGAATCGGTCATTCAAGTTCTACAGGGCGATGTCACGGCATACGAGTCGAGATTCGAGTTGCTCAAGCTCGTGCGCGCGTCGGGGCCGATATCGCTGCTGGTCAACAATGCCGCCATCCTGCATCGGGCGGGGCCGTGGGGGAACGACCAGGCCTGGCACAACGTCATGGACGTCAACTTCTGGTCGGTCCTGGAGATGCAGCGTCTTTTCGTCTCCGTGATGCTCGAACAGGCGGAGAAGTCGGCGATCGTCAACGTGGGATCGAAGGAGGGCATCACGACGCCGCCCGGGAATGCGGCTTATGCCGTTTCGAAGGCCGCCGTGCGTGTTCTGACGGAGCAGTTGGCGCACGAATTGCGCGAATGCGTCGGAGAGAAGATTTCGGCGCATCTGCTGATTCCCGGCTTCACGTTCACGCCGATGAATTTCCCGGGCATGACGCCCGACACGCCGAAGCCGCAAGGCGCCTGGGAGGCGGATCAGGTGGCCGACCGGATGATCGAGGGCATGGAGAGCGGGGATTTCTACATCTTTTGCCCCGACAACGAGGTGACGTGGGAACTCGACCAGCGCCGCCTGCAATGGTCGATCGACGACATGATCAAGAATCGCCCGGCGTTGTCGCGATGGCATAACGCCTATGCCGAGCAATTCAGGAAATACATCAGCAGGATCGGATTGGATGGCGTCGGCAGTTGACGGCGTACCCGATGGCTGGCGTTGCGTGCTCGGGCTCGCGTTGCGCGGATCGGAAGCAGGTCATTCCGTTGTTTGTTCGGTTGGACGAAATGCCGGGGATTCGATGCGTGAGTCCGGCAGTCTTTCCTTGCTTGTTGGACGAAAAACACCTTACCTCACAGGAGTTTTGCTATGTCTGAAAGTATGTTCGCCATGAAACGGCCACCGATCGTGCGTCATTACGAAGTGTCCAACTCGCCGAAGATTCGGAAGTGGATGGAGGAGATGTCGGCAGAGAACGTGGTGCAGACGATCTCTGCGCTGGAGTCGTTCCCCAACCGGTTCTTCAACACGTCGCATGGCGTGGCCTCGTCCAACTGGCTGGCGGATCACTGGCGCAACATGGCGCGGCATCGTCCGGACGTGGTGGTCGAGCAATACACGCATCCGTGGCCGCAGTCGTCCGTGATCCTCACGATTCCCGGTTCGGAGCCGGAGCGCGGCACCGTGATTCTCGGCGCTCATCTCGATTCCACGGTCGGCAATCTGAAGGAGATGGAAAGCGATACGGTGGCGCCCGGCGCAGACGACGACGCTTCCGGCATCGCGAGCTTGACGGAAGCGCTGCGGGTGATGCTGGATAACGACTACAGGCCGGTGCTGACCATCAAGTTCATGGCGTATTCGGCGAATGAACTCGGCCTGTTGGGCTCCGCCATCATCGCGAAGGATTTCAAGGTGCGCGAGGTGAAGGTGGCGGGCGTGCTGCAACTGGATGTGACGAATTACGTCGGCGACGAGCACAACTTCTGCCTGGTCTACGACTTCACGGACGAAAAGCAGAATCTGTTTATCGAACGCTTGATTCGAACCTACTTCCCGGATCAGGAAATTCTGGTCGCGGAGAGCGGATTCGCTTCCTCGGATCATGCCTCGTGGCATGGCCAAGGATACCCGGCGTCATTTCCGTTCAACCCGGCCTTGGAGGATAGCCCGTATATCCATACCGTGAACGATACGCTGTCGAATTCCGATCCGACCGGAAATCATGCGTTGAAACTCGGCCGGCTGGCGCTCGTATATGCCGTTGAAATGGGCAATGGCAGCGCGATCATGACGGCATGACAAGAGGTATCGCAGGTGCTTTGCTTGGTTGCGGGCTGGTTCGTTGACGAGCCACCCGCAACATTTTTTCTCGGTGCATGCGGCGTCGAGGCGAGCGCCTCGACATGCCGGTTCGACTGTGGTCGCGTATCGCGGCGACTCGGCGCCGTGCGCTCGAATCAGCGGTTTCCGCCTCGCACGCGGGATCGGACGTGGTTTCTCTCAAATCCCATGATTCGACGTCCGGACGCCTCGATGTGAAGGCGCGGGGACATGCATCGATTTCGATTCGGAATCGATTGCGCCGATGCGTCGATTCATTCAAGCATCCGAATGATGTCGCGATGTCGTATATCCGATATACGCTCGACGTATGGCGCTGAATTCCTTCTTGCCCGGATGCAATGCCCATTCATGGCAGCAGAACGGGGGAACGCTTCGTGGTATTTCACGATAAGATTCTGCGCTGAACCCTTCATGATGAAAAGCGCGCTTACGTTCGCGTTGCGAAACGGGTCTTTGTCGTATTCTCCATTTCCAAGTGTCGTCGCTACGCTCAGGGAGTCGGCCGGTCTTCACGCGTCGTATCCGTGATTGAGCCACTCATCCGCTGCTGTCCGTTCATCACGTGGTGCGCGCGTTCGGCCCGTCGGTCGAGGTGAGCCGCGCGGCCACGCGCATGGCCGATGGGATCCGCTCGCGGGATGGCATCATGCTCATCGCTCGTTTGATTGACTCTTGCCAATGAACAATCTGAATTGGGTGCAGTCCTTCGTACAGGTTGCCGAGACGCGAAGCTTCGTCGCGACCGCGCGGCTTCAGGGCGTGTCCGCCTCCGCCGTGAGCAAGAGCGTCGCGCGTCTCGAGGAACACCTGAACGTACGGCTGTTTCATCGCAGCACCCGTAGTATCAGCCTCACGGCGGAAGGCACGCTCTTTCTTCAGCGATGCCGGCGCATTCTCGACGAACTGACGGCCGCCGAAATCGAGTTGCAGCAGTCGGTCGAGGCGCCCCGAGGCCGCTTGCGGGTCAGCCTGCCGCTGATCAGCATGCTCTCGCCGCAGTTGATCGCGGCGTTTTTGCGGCGTTATCCCGAAGTCGAACTCGAGATCGATTACTCGGATCGTCTGGTCGACGTCATCGAGGAAGGTTTCGATGCGGTGCTGCGCACCGGCTATCCCGACGACTCGCGCCTGATCTCGCGCAAGCTTGGGACGTGTCGTCGCGTGATCGTCGCCGCGCCGGCTTACCTCGACCAGCACGGCACGCCCGAGCATCCCCATGACCTCAAGGATCACAAACTGCTGCTGTACCGGTATCCGAGCAACGGAAAGATTCAGCAATGGCCGCTCGCGGACGACGTGCCGACGGATGCGTCGAGATTCCCGGTCACCATGGTGTCGAACTCCAGCACGACGCTGCTCGCGATGGCGAGCGAGGGCCTCGGCATCGCCTGCCTGCTCGATTACGAGGTCAAGGAAAGACTGGCGAGCGGTGCGTTGCGCGCGATTCTCGATTGGGATGCCGCGCCGTCGGTCGAATATCGGGTTCTCTGGCCCAGCGGTCAGCAGCCCGCGCCCAAGGTCCGTGCCTTCGTCGATTTCCTGGCGGAGCACGTTTTCCCATCGCGATAGGTGCGTGCCGTGCGAGGCCGGCGCGCGTCCTTCTCGATGATTCCCGCCCGCGATGTAAAAGGGATGCGCAGTGCAATCCGCCCATGGGGGATGACATGCGTATCGGCGTACCGAAAGAGATCAAGAGTCACGAGTACCGGATCTGAATGACGCCCGTCGCGGTGCGCGAAGCGACCGCCCGTGGACATCAGGTCGTGATTGAAACCGGGGCCGGCCAGGGGATCGGCGCGAACGACGATGCTTTTCTCGCCGCCGGTGCGCGGATCGCCGCGAATGGCGCGGACGTATTCAGTCACGCGGACCTGATCGTCAAGGCCAAGGCGCCGCAGGACAGCGAACGCGCCCACATCCGCTCGCATCACATCGTGTTCTGCTACCTGCATCTGGCTCTCGGGAACCTACAGCGTGCAGGACGGGCCGAGGTATTTCAACGGCCTGTTAGCGCTCCGCTCATCTTGACGGAAATCGGTCGCTAGTTCGCCACATCGAGGGGGGAATCAAACCTATTAGCGCGTATTCGAATTTCCTGTCAATTCAGCGGCTTTTGCTCTTCTTGAATGGCAAAATGATGCGAGCAATCATGGCAATATGTTTTGTAAGCCATTGATTTTATTGGTGTATGTCGCTCAACTTTACCGACAAACGATAGCGCGCCGGCAAGGCGTGCGTCACGCGTTCGTGTCGACCCAGAGGCGGCCCCAGCGGGACGCGTAGGCCAGCGCGTGTTCTTCCTCGAAGAAGAAATCGATTGCGTCGAACGACACGGCGCGCGGCGACGGGCCGCCGCTCGCTTTCTCGATCGTCAGGTTGGCGGCGAACAGCCCGTTCGGCAACCGGGCGGCAGCGGGGGCGACTTCGTAGCCCTTGTAGCGGATCGTACGGTTCATGGCGTGCGCGGAGAAAGTTCGGAGGTTCAGCGTACGAAAACCCGCTCGCGGCGTGAACCAATCTTTCGGCCAATGCAAATCACGCGGCGGGCCGAATTCTTATCGGTGCGGGGAAAGGGCGGCAGGGAGAGGCGTCGACATGCACGGCGCGTGGCCGCTCGTCCGAATGCGCGCCGCCCGCGCCGGCGAATGGAATCGGCCGGGCGCGGGCGGTGGAAGGCGGGAGAATTACTGGTTGGCGATCTTCAGCACGGGTGCGAGCGCATCGACCGATGCCGCGTGCGAGGCCGCGCGATGCGAGGCGAACGCGAGCGCGAACTCGGCCGCTTGCGTGCCGACCGTCTCGAGCTGCGCGACGACCTTCGGATCCGAGCAACTGTCGGCGCTGTCGAAGCGCGTTTCGAGCGTGTTCACTGTGGCGCCGAACGGTGTCGGCCAGCCGCGCAGCGCGTGCACGATCGACCGCAGCGACGTCAGCACGGTGCCGGCCGCCTGCCAGCCGTAGGCGGTGACGATCAGGCCGACCGCACGGCCGTCGAGATACGGCCGATCGTCCGCGCGCAGTTCCTCGAGTGTGTCGAGTGCGTTCTTCACGAGGCCGGAGACGCCGCCGTGATAGCCGGGCGTCGCGATGATGATCGCGTCGGCCTGGCGCACGGCGTCGATCAGTTCGCGCTGCGCGTCGGTCAGCGTTTTGTGTTCGGGCGCGTAGTGCGGCAGCGTATGCAGGAACGGGCCGTCGAACAGCCGCGTGCGCGCGCCGGCCGCTTGCGCGCCGCGCAACGCGAACGACAGTGCGCGTTCGGTCGACGACGCTGCCCGGGTGGTACCGCCAATGCCGACGACGAATGGGCGGCGGTGTTGATCGAATGCAGTCAAGGGGCGCTCCTTGGGGATGGCTTGCCCGGCTAAGCACAGGCTTAAAACCAGATGGTAACGACCCCGCCGCCACTCTGAAAACGACTTTTCGTTCTATCGATATGCCGCGCGACAGGGGCAATCGTGTGCGCGGCTGCCCAGATCGATAGCAGAAATGCTTGGTTGGGACGGCGGGCCGCGGTCGATAAGATGGGGTCGTCTCCTCCATGATGTCTCTACTGACATGGGTTGGCCCCGCCGCGCGGATGCAGGCGGGGCTTTTTTTCGTCCCGGTCAGGAAAAAGGGGCGCGATGCGTCGGGACATTGCCCGTCGCCCGTTACCTATTACTCGAACACCGGCCGGAAGAAGCTACGCTCGTAGCTGACGATGCAGCGTGTTTCCTCCGCGTAGCGGAACGCGGCCTGGCAGGCCGGATCGTCCATCGAGCGTTCGCGGTAACGCTCGTATTCGGCGAGGCTCGGGAACGAGAACATCGCGAGCGCAATGTTGTTCGCCCCTTCGGACGGCAGGAAGTAGCCGTGATGCGTGCCGCCGAACTTTTCGACGAGCGGGATCCACATCCTGCCGTAGGTTTCGAACTGATCGAGCTTGTACGGATCGATGACGTAGCGAAGGTAGCAGGTGATCATGAGCGCGCTCGGTGAGGGAAGGAACCCGCGAGTCTGGAAGGTGCCGTCGCATGTGTCAACGGCACGCGCCAACGCGTGATCTGGTCACGGGATGCATTGCTTGCGCAAACAACGATCGGCGTTCCGTCATGCGTTCGCACCGACGCACGCAGAGCCACGGCGCGCACCGTCGCAACCCTCGCTCCCGCATGCATTTCCCCAAACTTTTACGACATTTTTTCTTGCGAGGGCAGCTGGCGCGCTCATAGACTTCGGGCATCCCAACCACGGAGCAAGGCAATGTCGATACCCTGGAACGCGATCGCCGAACACACCCCCACCGCGCCGCCTTCCGTGTGCGCCGATCGGGTGATCGTGCGGCGTTTCGATCCGGCCTTCGACCGTTATGCCCAACTCACGCCGATGCTGCATCGCGCGTTCGCGCGGCTCGGCGCGATGGGACTCAACTGCACGTGCGTCGACCAGAGCGAGGACGTCACGCGCCGCCGCGCGGAAGCGGGCGAGTGCTACGTCGCCGTGTGCGGCGGGCGCGTGATCGGCACGGCCACGCTGTATGCGACCGATCCGTCGTCGGCGTGCTCGCTGTACCGGCGCGAAGGCGTCGCGAGCGTGCGGCAGGTGGCGGTGGACCCCGATTGCCAGAGCCGCGGGATCGGCGCGTTGCTGCTCGCGTTCGCCGAACAGTGGGCCGCGCTGCGCGGCTATGCGCTGCTCGCGCTCGATACGCCGCATCCCGCTTCGCACCTGCTTGCGTTCTACGGCGCGCAGGGTTTCGACGTCGTCGACGTGATGCGCTTCGACGGCAAGCGCTACGACAGCGCGATCCTCTGCAAGCGGCCCGTCGCGCAGGTGGCGCGCCGCGTGTCGCCGGCGTCGCGCATGGCCGCGCGCGTGGCGGCCGTGCGGCGTCTTGCGTATGCGTTGCCGTCGCGCGTGGTCGCCGTGGCCCGGCGCGGCCAGCACGTGCGCCGTGGCGCAGGCTGGGCGGCACGACGCGCGGCCGGTGCCGCGAGTTGCCGCTCGACGCCGTGGCGTCCGCGTCAGCATGGGCGCTATACGTTCGGCTGACCGTCGCGCGCCGGTTCGTTTTCCTGCTTTGCCGCGTAAGCGTCGGATGAGCGGAGTGTGGCGCTCCCGCTCGTGTACGGCCCTTGAGACACCCCCGCCGCGCCGCGGCGAAACGGACGTTTACGCGCTTTTTATACCCTGACGCGATCCTTTGCCGCGATCTTCACGCGAACCTTCATAAGATGGTTGCATGGAAACGGAAGCCGCACGCGAGATCGCGCGCAGGCAGCCGGCTCGCGTGACCGATGCCGGGTGCTGCTGCGCGAGGCGTGCCGGCAAAAGGAAACCGCCATGTCTCTCGCACCCGTGACAGGCCCGCGCCCCACGCAGCCGGGCCATGCGCGCACGGCCGCGCGCTCGATGTTCGATCCCGCACTCGTGCGTCCGGCTATCGCGGATTCGTTCCGGAAACTCACGCCGCGCACGCAGTTCCGCAACCCGGTGATGTTCTGCGTGTACGTCGGCAGCATCCTGACGACGATCCTGTGGATCGCCGCGCTGTTCGGCCAGGCCGAAGCCCCCGCGGGCTTCATCGTCGCGATCGCGCTGTGGCTGTGGTTCACCGTACTGTTCGCGAACTTTGCCGAGGCGCTCGCGGAAGGGCGTTCGAAGGCACAGGCCGCGTCGCTGCGTAGTGCGAAGCACAACGTGGTCGCGAAAAAGCTCGCGGCGCCGCGCGCGAAGGCGGTCGTCGAAGTGATGGCGTCGACCGACCTGCGCAAGGGCGACGTCGTGCTCGTCGAAACCGGCGACACGATCCCGGCCGACGGCGACGTGATCGAAGGCGTCGCGTCGGTCGACGAATCGGCGATTACTGGCGAATCCGCGCCGGTGATCCGCGAGGCGGGCGGCGACTTCTCGTCGGTGACGGGCGGCACGCGCGTGCTGTCCGACTGGATCGTCGTGCGCGTGGCCGTCAATCCGGGCGAGGCGTTCCTCGACCGGATGATCGCGATGGTCGAGGGCGCGAAGCGCAAGAAGACGCCGAACGAGATCGCGCTGACGATCCTGCTCGTCGCGTTGACGATCGTGATGCTGCTCGCCACCGCCACGTTGCTGCCGTTCTCGACGTTCGCGGTCGAGGCGATGAAGGTTGGCCATGTCGTGACGATCACCGCCCTGGTGGCGCTGCTCGTGTGCCTGATTCCGACGACGATCGGCGGCCTGTTGTCCGCGATCGGCGTGGCCGGGATGAGCCGGATGATGCAGGCGAACGTGATCGCGACGTCGGGCCGCGCGGTGGAAGCCGCCGGCGACGTCGACGTGCTGCTGCTCGACAAGACCGGCACGATCACGCTCGGCAACCGCCAGGCGTCGGCATTCGTACCCGCGCCGTTCGTGACCGAGGAAGCGCTGGCCGATGCCGCGCAGCTGTCGTCGCTCGCCGATGAAACACCGGAAGGCCGCAGCATCGTCGTGCTCGCGAAGCAGCGGTTCAACCTGCGCGAGCGCGACATGCAGGCGCTGCATCCGGTGTTCCTGTCGTTCAGCGCGCAGACGCGGATGAGCGGCGTCGACCTGTTCCCCACGGGGACTTCCGCCGGGGCGCCGGGGCGCGAGATCCGCAAAGGCGCGGCGGACGCGATCAAGCATTACGTCGAGTCCCACGGCGGCCACGTCACGCGCGAAGTCGAAGCCGTCGTGACCGACATCGCGCGTCGCGGCAGCACGCCGCTCGCGGTGGCGGAGCGCGTCGGCGGTGTCACCCGCGTGCTCGGCGTGATCGAGCTGAAGGACATCGTGAAGGGCGGCATCAAGGAGCGCTTCGCGGAACTGCGCAAGATGGGCATCAAGACCGTGATGGTGACGGGCGACAACCGGCTGACGGCCGCGGCGATCGCGGCGGAAGCGGGCGTCGACGACTTCCTCGCGGAAGCGACGCCGGAAACCAAGCTCGCGACGATCCGAGAGCATCAGGCCGCAGGGCGCCTCGTCGCGATGACCGGCGACGGCACCAACGACGCGCCGGCGCTCGCGCAGGCCGACGTCGCCGTGGCGATGAACACCGGCACGCAGGCGGCGAAGGAAGCCGGAAACATGGTCGACCTCGACTCGAACCCGACGAAACTGATCGAGATCGTCGAGATCGGCAAGCAGATGCTGATGACGCGCGGGTCGCTGACGACGTTCTCGATCGCGAACGACGTCGCGAAGTATTTCGCGATCATCCCGGCCGCGTTCGCGACGACGTACCCGCAACTGCGCGTGCTCGACGTGATGCATCTCGCGTCGCCGGCGTCGGCGATCCTGTCGGCGGTGATCTTCAACGCACTGATCATCGTCGCGCTGATTCCGCTGGCGCTGAAGGGCGTACGCTATCGCCCGCTCGGCGCGGCGCCGCTGCTGCGCCGGAACCTGCTGCTGTACGGCCTCGGCGGCGTGCTGCTGCCGTTCCCGTTCATCAAGCTGATCGACATGGTGCTGGTGGCATGCGGATGGGCCTGAGCATGGGCGCGTACCGTGCCGCTTGCGCAGGCGCGCATCACGCACCGGACGAAGGCGCTGCCGGATGAGCGAATCGGGCATCGTCATCGTGATCGTCGACGAAGACAGGTTCATCCGGCGATTCGTCCGTGTCGCGCTGAAGGCCGAGCACATGCATGTTTTCGAGGCCGCGACCGGCGCGGCGGGCGTGGCGGCCGTCGGCGCACGACGTCCCGACCTGATCGTCGCGGACACGAACCTGCGCGACCTTGGCGGCACCGACCTGATCCGTGCACTGCGCGCGTGCTCGGCCGCGCCGCTGATCGTGCTGTCGGCGCTGAGCGCGGAACGCGACAAGGTGGCCGCGCTCGATGCGGGGGCGGACGATTACGTGACCAAGCCGTTCGGTGCCGCCGAGCTGATCGCGCGGATGCGTGCGCACCTGCGGCGGCAAGCGGGCGGCGGGCGCATCGATGCGGTATGCGTGCGCTTCGGCGACGTGACCGTCGATCTCGGCGATCGCCAGGTGCTGCGCGGCGGGGCGCGCGTGCATCTGAGCCCGATCGAATTCCGGCTGCTGGCCGCGCTCGCGCATCACGCGGGCCGGCTGCTGACGCACGACCGCCTGCTGAGCGAGGTGTGGGGCGCGGCGCACGGCAAGGATGCGCACGACCTGCGTGTGTATGTCGGCCATCTGCGGCGCAAGCTGGAATGCGACTCGCGGCGGCCCGCGTACATCGTCACGGAGACGGGCGCCGGCTACCGGCTCGACGGCGCGCGGTAGCGCCGCGCTCAGGGGTTCGCGGCCGTCCGCAGCGCGTCGCTCGCCGCGCCGTTCGAACGACGCAACTGCGCATCGAATTGCTGCACGCGCAGCGCGACTCGCTGCGCATAGCGCTTCGTGCCGCCGTTGTAGCGCACGAGCGCGGTTTCGACGTCGCCGTCCGCATCGTCGAGATAGCCGCGGAGGATCGCGGCGCCGATCCGCACGTTGGTGGCCGGATCGGAGAGATCCTTCACATGCGCGACGAGATCGCGATGGGCGGTGGGCATCACCTGCATCAACCCGCGCGCGCCGGCGACACTGACTGCGTGGCGATCGAAACCCGACTCGACCGCGATGATCGCGAGCAGCAGCGCCGGTGCAAGCCCGTAGCGATCCGATTCGGTCTGCACCGCGAGCGCGATCGTGCGCGCGTCGGCGTATGCGAGGTGAAAGCGGTTGCGCAGCGCGGTGACGATCGTGTCGAGCGTCGGGGGAAGCGAGGGTTCGGGCGTGCTGGCGGCGGTGATCGGCGCTGCGGGCGTGTCGTCGGCATGCGCGGGCCATGCGATCGACAGCGGCAGCACGATCGGGAAGAGCAGCAAAAGCCGCTTCAGCCGCAGGGCCGGGCGCACGCGTGTGCGCGGCACCGGCCGGTCATACGATGGATAGGTTTCCTGCATGTCGTCGCATCGTGGTTCCGATGCGACGACTGTACGCAGTTATGCATTGCGACCGTCGAAAGAAACCGGCGCGCGAGATAAACGGCGCGTAAAGACGGGTGGACGGGTGGTGTGCATGGCTGCGCGGCGTCAACCGTCGTGGCCGCGCGTATCGCCGCCGCCTTTCGCGAGGCGCCACGCAATCGTGCCGAGCACGCCGACCGCGACGACCAGCGCGCCCCACAGCACGTAGCGGCGCGGGGCATCCGTATCGGCGGCCGGCGCCGGCGCTACCGCCGACACAGGCAGCGCCGCGCCGACCCGCGCGGGCCGCACTTCGGGCGCCATGCCCACCAGCAGTGCGTCGCGGCTCACGGCCGACGACACGAGCGACGCGTCGCCGACGCCGAGCGTAAACGGCGGCGTGCCGCGCGCGACGAACGTCAGCGCCGCCGGATGCCAGCCGATCGCGACGGCCGGCTGGCCGCCGCCGAATCCGCCATTGCGCATGTCGACGACGATCCGCCACGCGCGATCCGTATTCGCCGCGAATTCGAGCGGCGGATTGCGCTGCTCGCCGGCCTTGCCCTGCAGCCGGAACAGCACGGCGCCCGCGACGTCGCGCCACGGCGCCTGCGGGTCGGCGCGGCTCTGCAGCGTCGCGCGCGCGACGGTGTTCGGCTGCGGCAGGTCGATGCGCACGCGGTCGACCGGGTACGCGCCGTCGGTGTCGAACAGGTATTCGCCGGGGGCACCGCCGGCCCGCACGCGCACCGCGTCGCGCCATTGGCGCGGCACGGACGCGGTGTCGGTCTCGCGCGTGTCGCGCGGGTGCGTTTCGACGTCGATCGACGCGATCGCGGGTGCGCCGTCGAGCCAGTCGAGCCGCAGGTAGCGCGGCGCCGCGCCTTCGAGTGCGATGCGTTCCTGCACCAGCATCGCGTCGCCGTGGCCCACCTTCAGCAGTTGCGTGCTGCCGAGCGACCGCCAGCTGCGCAGGTCGTCGCTGGCTTCGATGGCGACACGCCCCTGGTAGCTGTCGTCGCTCACGTGCACGAGCAGCGCGTCGATCTCGCCGTCCGCATGCGACAGGTCGACGAGATCCGCGCCGTGCTTCGCGCGCACCGGTGCGGCGACGCCCGCGCGCAGCGCGCCGTCCGGGCCGACCGTCACGCCGAGCGGCGCGTTGCCCTTGTCGGCGCGGGCGGGCGGCAGCGCAAACCAGTGCACGGGCGTGCGCTTCGGCGGGACGGCGGGTGCGGCCGCCGCCGGGGCGTCGAGCGAATACGGCACCGGCTCGCCCGCGCCGTTGAAGATGCGCACGTCACCGAGGTCGTCGCGCCGGCTCGCCGCGTAGACGGGCTGCGGCACGGTGAGCTGGTAATACGCGGCGGTGCCGTCGAGGTCGAGCGAGAAGCGTTGCGCGACGTGCCCGTCGGCCGCCGCGAACGACGCGAGCAGGCTCAGTCCGAGCAGGGCGGCGAGTCGTTTCATGGCGTGTCGTCCTGCGGCGCGGCGGCCTTCGGCGGCAGCGGCGAGAAATACCCGATCAACAGCAGCAGCACGCCGATGCCGATGAACGACACGATGCGCTCGATGCCGGTCACGTGCGACAGGTCGAACAGGAACAGCTTGACGACCGTGAGCGCGAGCAGCGCGGCGCCGACGAACCACAGCGGACGCAGCCCGCGGCGCGTAGCCCAGATCGTGATCGCGAGCGCGCAAAGCGTCCAGTACACGGACACCGATGCCTGTACGAGCGTCGATTCCGCCATCGCGCCGAGTTCGTACGGCACGGCGGCCCAGTGATGCAGCGTGCGCAGCAGGATCGCGTTGAGCCACAGGAACGCGGTCGCGCCGGCCGCGCTCAGCAGCTCGACGCGATACTTGCCGAACGACCAGCCGAGCTTGCGTGCGCGCACGAACCACGATGCGGCGAGCGCATAGACCACCGCGAGCACGAGGTCGAGCGGGTTGAAGAGCGGTACGCGTGCCCAGCTTCCGCCGTCCTGCGTGAAGTTCGCGTAGAAGGTCCACACCCACATCACGACGATCAGCGGCAGCGACGCGAGCGCGCACATGCGAGCGATGCCGTCGCGGCGCGTCAGCCACATCCCGGCGAACGCGAACAGGCTCCAGCCGATCATGAACACCTGCTGGATGCCGAACGACGACAGCACGGTATCGATGTCGTAGGCCAGGTGGAAACGGTGATGCAGCGTGCGCAGCATCAGTGCGTTGAACCACAGGAACACGGTCGCGATGGCCGCGTAGTCGACGACGCGCGGATGCCACGCGAACCCGAGCGTCTTCAGCCGGCGCAGCCACACGGCGAATGCAATGAACACCAGGCACTGCGCGATGTCCAGCGGGTTGAGCAGCGGCAGCCAGAAGAGCGGCGCCGCGTTGCCGTCGCTGATCACGCTGGCGATGCTCCACAGCCACAGCAACGCCGCGAGCGGCGCCGCACCCCACACCTGGTACGCGCGCGGAAACGCCGCGACGGGCCAGCGCAGCCGCGAGCCGGGGCCCGACACCAGCAGGAGCAGCGCACCGAAGCCGTAGGCCCACGCGCTCCAGCTCCACGCGCCTTCGGGCACGTACGCACGCAGGCGCCAGAAGCCTTCGAGCGACAGCAGCCCGCAGACGGTCCAGAACATCAGCGTATGCAGCGGCGCGACGATGCCTGCGGAGAGGGATGGCGCGACGCCGCGCGCCGAGCCCGGTGCGGCATCGACGCCTGCTGTGCCGCGCGACTGACGCCACAGCAGCGCAAGGCCTGCGCCGACGGCGATGGGCCACGCGAATGCGCCCATCCCCGACAGCGGCGCTTCGTGCGCATCGAACGCACGCAGCGCGAGCAACGCCAGCACCGGCGTCAGCGCGAGCGCCGGCCATTCGGCGAGCGGCCACGCCAGCCGGCGGCGCGCGACGTGCGCGAGCCACGCGGTGCCGGCCGCGAACAGTGCGGTCGTATCGACGACGAAGCGGTCGGCATGCAGGTCGACGTGACGGCTCGCGTAGACGAGGATCTCGTGCAGGCCGCCGCTCACCCACCACAGCAGCCCCCATGCGGCGGCCGCGGCGCCGATCTCGGGCATCCACGCATGCCACGCACGTGCTTCGCCGCGCCCGTGCAGCCACCAGCCGGTGAACAGGCCGGCGAGCCCGATCAGCAGCATCGCGATGTAGGGGCTGTTGAACACCGGCAGCGCGGTGGCGTCGGCCGGCCCGAGCAGGCTCGTGAAGAACGCGCCGGCCGCGGCAACCTGCATCAGCAAGCCGAAGCCGAACCGCAGCATGCGCTTCTCGCGCACGCCGAGCCAGACGACGGCCGCGCCTTCGATCGCCCACGCGGCGCTGGTCGTCGGACCGGAGAACGCGAGCGGCACGGCCAGCGTCGCGAAGATCACCGCGAGCGCGAGCGTGGATTCGAACAGCAGCGCGAGGCGGTCGCGGCGCCGCGCGAGCCACGCGGTGACCACGACGTAGAACGCCGACAGCGCAACGGCGCTCCACGCGAGCCCGAACGGCATGTCCTTCACGAGCGACGCCTGCAGCGCGGTCGCGACGATCGGCGTGCCGAACACGAGCGTGCCGTCCACGTAGTGCCGCAGCGCGAGTTCGCGCTTCACCGCGTACAGCAGCGCGATGCCGACGTACATCAGGAAGAACAGGATGAGGAACGGCTCGGTGCTCGCGAACAGCGCGGGGCGGTAGGCCGTCACGCCCCATGCCGAGCCGATCGTGAACGTGAAGACGAAGCCGAGCAGGTTCAGCGGACGCCAGGCCTTGAACCACGCGATCGCGAAGATGCCCGCGTTCAGCAGCGCGTAGTAGCTGAACAGCGCGACATGGTTGCCCTGGCCGGTCGACAGCAGCACCGGCGCGAGAAAGCCGCCCGCGGTGCCCATGAACGCGAGCGGCAGCGCGTTCTGCCGCACCGCCAGGAACGCGCTCAGCGCGCACACGGCCACCATCAGCGGGAACGCGGCGCCGACGGGCAGCAGCGCGTAAAGCTTGGTCGCGGCGAAGATCGTCAGGTACAGGATGCCGACGCCGCCGCCCTGCAGCACGAGCCCGTACGCCGCGCGGCGCGCACGCACGCGCCAGCCGATCGCGAGCAGCGCGGCCGCGGCGAGCGCGGTGCCGGCGAGGCGGAATTCGATCGGCAGCATGTTGTTGTCGGCCGCGTACTTGAGCAGGAACGCGACGCCGAAGAACAGCACGATGATCCCGACGCGCACGACCGTGTTGCCGCCGAGCAGCCAGTCGCGTGCGGCGCGGAAGGCGCGCTCGACGAGGTCGGGTTCGCGCGGTTTGGGCGGCGCGGGAGGCGCCGACGGTGCGGGGGCCGGGGCGGCAGGTGTTGCGCTCGCGCGGATCGCGGCGGCCGGTGTCGGTGCCGGCGTGGCGGCGCGCACGGGGCTGGGAGCCGGTGCCGAGGCGGACGCCGGTGCGTCCGCGCGTGCGCCGGCCGGCTGGGCAGGCGCGCGCGGCGGCAGGGCGGCCGAAGGCGGGAAAGATGCGGATGGGGCTGCCGAGGCAGAGGCAGAGGCGGCCCCGGCGGGCGTGTAC
Source organism: Burkholderia sp. AU31624 (assembly GCF_020420065.1). Lineage (NCBI taxonomy): Bacteria > Pseudomonadati > Pseudomonadota > Betaproteobacteria > Burkholderiales > Burkholderiaceae > Burkholderia > Burkholderia sp. AU31624. Next base: position 1,004,440 of record NZ_JAIZRT010000001.1, on the reverse strand, counting down.
ACGGTCGCGGCCGAGCCGGCCTTCGCGCCGGCCAGCTGGCCGCGCAACGACGCGACTTCGCGCGTCAGCGTCTCGACGGTCGCCTCGAGGCGCGCGACGCGCTCGGCCAGGGGAACCGGCGGCTGGGCGGGCGGTGCCTGCATCGCGAACGCATCGGGGGCCGTGCCTTTGTTCTTGCGCTTGCGCTGTTGCAGCGTGTTGTCGAGGCAGAACCCGATCGCGGCGCCGAGCACTGCGCCGGTGATGGCGGAGACATCCCCGATCAATGCGGCAATCCCGCCCACGATGAAGCCGATTGCGGTAAAAGCCCAGTTCATCTCGCCTTGCTCCCTCTCTCGTATCGTTATCGGCCTGCGATCGGATGTTCGCCGATCGAGGCGGTATCGGCATGGCCGGCAGGCGAACCGGCATGCGCTGCTGACCACGGTGGCCGCGTGGCGGCCTGCGTCGCGATCAGCCTGTTGGCGGGGAATGTATCACAGCGGCTGTCGGGGATTTTCCGGGTTGGCGCGGTATCGCGGCGTGCACCGTCCGGTGTCGCCGCGCGGCTTTTTGCACGGTCATGCTTTTTATTGGTGGAGGCGAGGCGCTTTCGTCTGAGCAGATCGGCGCGTGATCGGACGTGAAATTGTCGTAAAGCGACGCGTGCCCGATGCGAATTGGCGCAACGCGCGACGCGATATGCGCCGCGCTGCTGCGCACAAGTCCGACGCGCGATGCCCGCCGTTGCTGGCCGTGCGCGTATTGCGCCGCCGCAATCGGGGGCCGCCGCGTGCCGCGGCCCGCCCGGCGGGGCTGGCAGCCGTGTCGTATTTGCGCAAGCGTTTGTCGTAATTCGTCGGCAGGTCGGGGTTTTTTCTGGCAACTATGTAGGCACGCTAAGACAAGCGCGAGTCCCCGCTACACGAGGAGAAGGTTTCGATGGATGCCCCCAAGGTCGTGGTCGAAGGTCTGTGCAAGGTATTTGGAAGCAACCCGCAGCAGGCGCTCGACATGCTCGCCGCCGGCGCGACGAAGGACGATGTGCTCAAGCGCACCGGCCAGGTCGTCGGCGTGCACAACGTCTCCTTCGATGTGCAGGAAGGCGAAATTTTCGTGCTGATGGGCCTGTCCGGCTCCGGCAAGTCCACGCTGATCCGCCTCGTGAACCGGCTGGTCGATCCCAGCGCCGGCAAGGTGATGATCGACGGGCTCGACGTCGCGTCGGCGCGCCGCTCGGCGCTGACCGCGCTGCGCCGCAAGGACATGAGCATGGTGTTCCAGTCGTTCGCGCTGATGCCGCATCGCTCGGTGGTGTCGAACGCTGCGTTCGGCCTGGAAGTCGCGGGCGTCGGCAAGAAGGAGCGCGAGCGCCGCGCGATGGAAGTGCTCGAGCAGGTCGGCCTCGCCCCGTTTTCGCACAAGCTGCCGTCCGAGCTGTCGGGCGGGATGCAGCAGCGCGTCGGCCTCGCCCGCGCGCTGGCCGTGAACCCGTCGCTGATGATCATGGACGAGGCGTTCTCCGCGCTCGATCCGCTCAAGCGCCGGGAAATGCAGGATGTGCTGCTGCAACTGCAGAAGGAACAACGCCGCACGATCATGTTCGTGTCGCACGATCTGGAAGAAGCGCTGCGCATCGGCAACCGCATCGCGATCATGGAAGGTGGCCGGCTCGTGCAGGTCGGCACGCCGCAGGACATCATCGCGAACCCGGCCGACGATTACGTGCGCGCGTTCTTCGACGGCATCGACACCAGCCGCTACCTGACGGCCGGCGACCTGATGCAGACGGGCGCCGTGCCGATCGTGTCGAAGTGCGATGCCGCGAACGTCGCGGCGACGCTGAACGGCAGTGCCGACTATGCGTTCGTGCTCGATGCGCAACGCAAGATCCGCGGCTTCGTCACGCGCGAAGCGATCGGCCAGGCGACGCCGTCCGTGAGCCCGATCGAATCCATCCGGCGCGACGCGTCGCTCGAACATGTCGTCGCGCGTGTGGTCGCGAGCCCGAATGCGCTGCCGGTCGTCGACGACGACGGCTGCTACTGCGGCTCGGTCGATCGTGCGCTCATCCTGAAGGCCATCACGCGTTCGCGAGGTTCCCATGTCTGAAATGATTCCGCTCGGTACCTGGGTCGACCAGTCCGTACACTACCTGCTCGACCACGACGCCAAGACGTTCGACGCGATCGGCCAGGCGATCGAGGGGCTCGCGGCATTCGTCGAGCACGGCCTGCAGGCGATCCCGATGTGGCTGATGATGGCCATCTTCATCGGCGTCGGGCTGTGGCGGGTGGGCTGGCGCTTCGCGCTGTTCACGACGCTGTCGCTGCTGCTGATCTTCGCGACGGGCTTCTGGGACCAGACGGTCATCACGCTCGGCCTCACGCTGTCGTCGACGATCATCAGCCTCGTGCTCGGGATCCCGCTCGGCATCTGGGCCGCGAAGAGCAAGTGGGTTGCCGCGATCGTGCGCCCGATCCTCGACCTGATGCAGACGATGCCCGCGTTCGTCTACCTGATTCCGGCCGCGATGCTGTTCGGTCTCGGCCGCGTGCCGGGGATCCTGTCGACGGTGATCTTCGCGATGCCGCCGGCGGTGCGCCTGACGAGCCTCGGCATCCGCCACGTGAACCGCGAGATCGTCGAAGCCGGCCAGGCCTTCGGCTGCACGCCGTGGCAGCTGCTGTACAAGGTGCAGTTCCCGAATGCGCTGCCGTCGATCATGCAGGGCGTGAACCAGACGATCATGATGGCGCTGTCGATGGTGATCATCGCGTCGATGGTGGGTGCAGGCGGCCTCGGCAACGACGTGCTCGCCAGTATCCAGCGCCTCGACATCGGCCTCGGTTTCGAAAGCGGTCTGTCGGTCGTGCTGCTCGCGATCATTCTCGACCGCATCACCGAAAGCTTCGGCCGTGCGCCGGGCACCGTGAAGGCGCCGCTGTTCTCGGGCCTCAAGCAGCTGTTTCGCGTGAAGGCCGCGCCCGCGCAGGCCTGACCTTCGGCGGCCGGCACCCCCGGCCTCCGGCGGCCGGCACCCCCGGCCGCTCACCCTGAATGAATAACGGCTTCCGCGGTTTCGGCCGCGGGGCTGGCCCCCTGCAACCTCCTCGCCAGGAGACCGATGTGACGTCCGCCGTCGCTGTCGCGCCCGCAGCCTGCGTTTCACCGGTTTCATCGCTCGCCCATTTCGGCTTCCTGACGCTGCCGAACTTTTCGATGATCGCGTTCTCGAGCGCCGTCGAAGTGCTTCGGATGGCGAACTACGTCGGCCGTGCCGATCACTACCAGTGGTCGATCTATTCGCTCGACGGCAGTCCGGTGCACGCGAGCAACGGCATTGCGGTACGGCCCACGCAGGCGCTCGACTACACGAACCTGCCCGACGTGATGATCGTGTGCGGCGGCATCCGCATTCGCGACGTGGTCGACGAAGGCGCGCGCGATACGCTCGCGGCGCTCGCCGAACGTGGCCTGCCGCTCGGCGGCATCTGCACGGGCGCGTATGCGCTGATGTCGAGCGGGCTGCTCGACGGCTATCGCTGCACGGTGCACTGGGAGAACCTGTCCGCGCTGCATGCCGAGTTTCCGCAAGTGGGTTTCGCCGACGAACTGTTCGTCGTCGATCGCGACCGGCTGACCTGCACCGGCGGCACCGCACCGCTCGACCTGATGCTGAACCTCGTCGGGATGCGCTTCGGCCAGCAACTGGCCGCGCAGGTATCCGAGCAGTTCATCCTGGAGCGCATCCGCAGCTCGACCGACACGCAGCCGATTCCGGTCGATGCGCGCGTCGGCTTCTCGCGCGCGGAGCTGATCGAGGTCGTGCGGCTGATGGAGGCGAACATCGAGGAGCCGCTGTCGCTCGAGGAACTCGCACGGCTCGTGCGGCTGTCGCAGCGGCACCTGCAGCGCATGTTCAAGGTGTACCTGAACGTGTCGCCGACCCACTATTACCTGACGCTGCGCCTGAAGCGCGCGCGCGACCTGCTGCGCACGACCGACGCGTCGATCGCACGCGTGACGACGGTCTGCGGCTTTCATTCGCCTTGCCATTTCAGCAAGGCCTATCGTGCGCAGTTCGGCCACGCGCCGAGCTACGAGCGCCGGTTGCCGGGGCGCTGACCGACCCAATGGTCCGCGACGCTGCCGGGATCGCGGCGCGCGGCTTCAATAAACGATCCCGCATTCAAGCAAACGACATCACTTTGAGGAGAAGCAAGATGAAGCGCCTATTGATCGCAGCGGTGTGCGGGATCGGGATAACCGCGCCGATGTCGGCCGTGTATGCGGCCGATCCGCCCGTGTGCAAGAACGTGCGCTTCGCGGACGTCGGCTGGTCCGATATCGCGGCGACCACGGGCCTCGCATCGACGATGCTGCAGGGGCTCGGCTACAGCCCGACGAAGACGATCGCCTCGGTGCCGATCACGTTCGCCGGCATCAAGAGCAAGCAGATCGACGTGTTCCTCGGCTACTGGTCGCCGACGATGGACCCGATCATCCAGCCGTTCACGAAGGCCGGCCAGATCAAGGTGCTGTCGACGCCGAACCTGACCGGTGCGAAATACACGCTCGCGGTGCCCGACTACGTGTACCAGGGCGGCCTGAAGTCGTTCGCGGATATTCAAAAGTACGCGGACAAGCTGAACGGCAAGATCTACGGGATCGAACCGGGCAACGACGGCAACCTGCTGATCAAGAAGATGATCGACGGCAACCAGTTCGGCCTCGGCAAGTTCAAGATGGTCGAGTCGAGCGAGGCCGGGATGCTGGTCGAGGTGAATCGCGCGATCCGCGACAAGCAGTGGATCGTGTTCCTCGGCTGGGAGCCGCATCCGATGAACGTGCAGATGAAGATCGACTACCTGACCGGCGGCGACGACGTGTTCGGCCCGAACTACGGCGAAGCGAAGGTGCTGACGGCGACGCCGCCCGACTACGCGCAGCGCTGCCCGAACGTCGCGAAGTTCGTGTCGAACCTGCAGTTCACGACGTCGATCGAGAACCACGTGATGATGCCGATCATGAACAAGGAAGATCCGAACAAGGCGGCGGCCGAGTGGCTGAAGGCGAACCCGCAGGCGCTCGACAAGTGGCTCGCCGGCGTGACGACGCTCGACGGCAAGCCGGGCCTGCCGGCGGTGAAGGCTTATCTCGGCGTGCATTGAGCGAGGTGTGTTGGCTTTTTCCACCTGAGCCTACGGTTTGACGGTGGTCCTGCGCCCCCGAACGACAGAGTTGTTATCTGGGTTCGGGGGTTTTTTGTATGCTTGCCAAGCGCCGTGGTCGAGCGACTTGGCATTTGAATGACAGAAATATAAGAAAAATTAGTTATACGAATTTAGAACTTGTATTATTGAAAAACCTTTCGGAATCGCGCATTTTGGTGTTGGTTAATCTCACCAATTTCACGAAGGGGAATCAGGATGCCGCATACGCAGAAATTGCCCGCGCATTTGTTTGCCGTTGTCGACTCGCATCTCGAGAGCAACTGGCGCGGTGACGCTACCAATAGAGAATGGACGGTCGCGGAGCTTGCCGTCACACGCGGCGCGCGGGGGGATGGCGCATGATCCGCTATTTTCTTGCTCAAGGTGATCGAGGTGGCAGCGCGACAATCACGGAAGGCCTGCCAACCGTCACCTGTTCCAATCCGCCCCCGCGCGTGCATATCGCGACACTGGATATGCAGACCTACTGCACGGCGTGCGGACGGAAGGGCTTTATTGCTCCGAAAGGGCCGCGGTGGCCGGGAACCGGGCCGAACGGCAAACCTTGGGCGCTGAGCGGCGACGTCAACGTCTGTGGTTGCAATCCACAGCCGGTGTTCTATGCCCAGCGCGGCATGATGATGCGATTTACGGCTGAACAAGCGGCGGCGTTGACCGGGCAGATCCGAAACCACACGGATTCTGCACTGGCAACCGACGATGAGCACAGCGAGCAGTATGTCTTGTGCGATGAGCAGAGTGGCCGCCCGCTCGCGCGTGTTCAGTACCGCATTTACACGGCATCAGGTCAGATCGTCAGCGGTGTCACGGATTTCGAGGGAAATACCCAACGAGTAACAACGCGTCGCGCCGAGAAACTTAGGCTCGAGGTCGTGGAGGACAATAGCAATGTCCTGTAACGAATACGTTTGCGTCCACGATTCTGCGGTGACGAACACCACGCCGGGATCGAAGCTGAAAGTTTTCCTTACGCTCAACGGCCCGCCAATCTGCCCGGCCATGACCGACGCAGAATTTAGAAAGCTGATGATGCAACTTCGTGATGAAGGAGCCGATCTGGTGAAGGAGCGGCTTAATAGATTGGCCGAATGGGCACCTCAGGAGCGTAGACGTGTCTGGACTTGGTTTGGCGCGAATGACCACGAGATTCGTCATAGTCTTATCACTGGATTGACGGCTACTCTTGCCGTCATGCGATCGCTCGGCCCTGGGAGTTTTATGAGGGCCCATCCCGATCTGGATCGGTCTCTTGGATGCTTGCCGACCAACAAGAACGTTGGCACTGTAGCGCACGTATGTGGTCCCGACACTGAAACACACACAATAAGCATCCACGAGGAATTTTGTACGATTCGCGATCGAAGCCGTGCGGCTACCTCGAAGTTGTCGACTATTATTCACGAGTGTACTCACTTCAAGGATACGTTTGGAGCGAGCGATCCAAAGTACGGAATCACGCGATTTCTCCCAGAGTGGGGGCAAAGCAACCCGGAGATGGCGATAAAGAATGCAGACAGTATTTCGGCATATGTTATCTGGCTGGATTAGCGCCGCAGTCTTACTCCTTGTGGGGGCAAACGCGCATGCTTGCGTTGGGTCGGAGAATTTGCCGGGGCAAAATTTTGACCTGATGTTTGAGCAGAACTCTGCAACGGTGAGCGAAGAGCAGGCGAAGAAGCTGGCAGGCTGGGTATCTAAAATGTTGTTGCAGTTTCCGATTCGCGAAGGTGTAGGGGTGAGCGGCGTAGCCGAGCCTGTGGAAACCGATCCTGAAGAGCTGTCTGCCAGACGCGCCGAGTCCGCCCGGCAGTTGTTGGTGCATCTCGGGCTGAATCAGGAGCGCTACGCAGTTCATAGTTACGTTTATAAGCGCATGAGCGTTCAGGACGATGAAAATGCGAAACGCGCTGAGATAACATTGCTCCCTGGCTGCCCCGACAACTGTTGCGTCAATAAGTAATGCGCCTCGTGACGCCGGGCGGGGTGTATCCCGGCCGGCGCCTTGCAATAGCAGCAGCGTCACTCACGACCCCTTCGTCGCCGCCGGCACGTCGAACACGCGATCGAACGCCCACTGGAACACGAACGCGTAACAGAAGAAGAACGCGAACAGCCCAATGTCGACGACGAACGCGTCGAGCCACGAGATATCGAGCCACCCCGCCACGACGGGCACCAGGATGAAGATCAGCCCGCCTTCGAATCCGGTCGCATGCAGAATCCGCCGCCCGAGCGTACGCGTCGGCTGACGACGCGACGCTTCCCAGCGCTCGAACAGCGCGTTGAAGATCATGTTCCACAGCATCGCGATCGCCGACATCGTCGCCGACAGCGCGCCCGAATAGACGAGGTCCTGCTTGAAGATCGCCGCGATCACGGGCGAGATGCAGGAAATCGCGATCGCTTCGTAGAGCACCGCTTGCGTGATCCTGCGCGGTAGGCCTTGCACGTTGTTGCTCCGGTGGGACGTCACTCGCCGCGGCACCGTACCGCGACGTCCCGCAAGGCTATTCGCGTTGCACGCCCGCTTCAATTCACCTAATCTCACCCCGATTCAATTGAATTCAACCCGGCCCGATCCGGCCCGCGAGGCCCCGTGTTCTCGAAAATCCCCCTGACTGCATTGCGTGTATTCGAGTCGTCGGCACGGCTCGGCGCGTTCAAGGCCGCCGCGGACGAACTGTCCGTGACACCGGCCGCCGTGTCGCACCAGATCAAGTCGCTCGAAAGCCGGCTCGGCGTGCTGCTGTTCGAGCGCGGTGCGAGCGGCGTGCGGCTCACGGATGAAGGCGAGCGCCTGTTTCGTGCGAGTCACGATGCGCTGCTCGCATTGAGCCGCGGGCTCGACGCGGTGCGGCCCGAGGCGGCCGGCGAGCGCACGCTCGTGCTGACCACCACGCCCGCGTTCGCCGCAATGTGGCTGATTCCGCGCCTCGGCCGGTTTCGTCGCATCGATCCGCAACTGCACATCAAGGTCGAAACCGGCAACACGCTCGCAGATCTCGAGCGCGATGCGCGGATCGATCTTGCGATTCGCGCGACGTCGCGCACGTTTCCGGCGCTGCACGAGATTGCGCTGATCGACGAGTATTTCGGCGCGTATGCGGCTGCCGGGTTCGACGCGCATCGCACGGACGAGCCGCTCGACCTGATCGAGACCGTGTGGGATACGCCGCTGCCGGTGTCGGTCGACTGGGTGTCGTGGTGTCGCGCGGCCGGCCGCGACGCTTGGCTCGAGCGCGCGGTGTTTCGTCACTACGACGACGAGCATTACGCGTTGCAGGCGGTGCTGCACGGGCAGGGCATCGCGTTGCTCAGCTCCGTGCTGGCTGCCGAGCATGTCGCGCATGGGGCATTGACGCCGATCGAGCCGGCGGTGCGGATCGAGGGCGCGCGTTTTGTCGCGCTGTGCCGGCCCGGGCGGGAGCGGGAGCCGCAGGTCAGGTCGTTTCTCGACTGGCTCGAAGCGGAAATTGCGTTGACGCGGGAGGCGGTGGGGCGGATGGCGGGCGTTGAGCGGTAAAGCGGGCCGAGCGGGCCGGATGCGAACCGACCCGCTCGCCAACCGTCACCCGAACCTGATGCAATAAACCGGCGGCAAATGCGCAGACACCAGTTGCCAGTTTTCGCCGCCGTCGCTGGACGTCCATAACCCGCCGGTGGTCGATCCCATCGCGAGGCGCGTGCCGGTGTCATCGATCGCGAGCCCGTGCCGATACACGAGGTCGTACGCCGGCGCACTCGGCAGCCCGTTCGCGAATTGCTCGAAACTGCGCCCGCCGTCGCGCGTGCGCGTGACGACGAACCGGCCGTTCACCGGAATCCGGCACGCGTCCTTCACGGCCGGCACGAACCACGCGGTGTCCGGTTCATGCGGGTGCACGGCTACCGCGAAGCCGAAGCTCGAAGGCTGCGCCTCGATGCGCCGCCAGTGTTCGGCGCCGTCGGTCGAGCGGAAGATCGCGCAGTGATGCTGCGTCCACAGCACGTCCGGGTTGGCCGCGCACTGCACGACGCGATGCGGGTCCTGCGCGTTGGGCTCACCGCGTCGTTCGGGCGGCATGTAGTCGGCTTCCATGCCGTCGGCGGTCACGCGCCACGTCGCGCCGCCGTCGGCTGTCTGCCAGACGCCGCCGCACGAGATGCCGACCATCACGTGCCGGCTGTCACGCGGATCGACCATCACCGAATGGATGCCCGGCGCATCGTATCCGCCGCCGCCCCATTCGGCGCGCTCCGGGCGATCCCACAGTGCCCGGTTGAGCACCCAGGAACTGCCGCCGTCGTCGGAGCGGAACAGGCCGCCGGGAATCGTGCCGGCCCACAGCACGCCCGGTTCGTCGGCGCCGCCGGCTTCGAGCGACCAGATCTGCTGGAGCGTCCATGGCGGCTGCGGCGGGCCGGGTGGCGCGTCGTCGTCGTCGCCGGTGCCGGCATTCACGCTGGCGCCGGCGGGTGGGGCGTCGGCGGGTTGCGGCGGATAGACGGGAACCGCGCATTCTTCCCAGTCGGTGGCGCCGGCGCGCAGGCGATGCAGCTTCACGCCGAAATGGCCAAGATTGAGCGCTGCATACAGCGTGCCGTCGCGCGGGTCGGTGAGCGCCATGCTGACCGGCTCGCCGGCGAAGTGCGGCTCACCGAGCGTCCAGCCGCCGTGGCCGTCGGCCTGCAGGACGAACAGGCCCTTGCGGGTGGCGACGAGCAGTCGATCGTTCATGTGAGATGTCTCCTGATGGGCGGGCCTGACGTAGGTGTGCGCGGTCGGTGCTGGTGCATACGTCCCCTTATCCGCCCGTCAACGCCTGTACGACATAGACCCGGCTGGCGTCGCCGAGCACATCGGACAGGTGTTGCCGGTCGCGGATCGGCTGGCCGTCGATGAATACCGACAGGTGTTTGCGCAGCGCACCCTGGTCGTCGAGGATGTAGCCGCGCAGCCGCGGCTGCTCGCCGAAAACGGTGTCGAATGCTTCGCCGACCGAGTGGGCGTCGATTTCGCGCTCGGGCGTTTCGATATGCCGCTGGATCGAGGCGGCGAAGAAGAGGTGCGCCATGGCGGTGGCTGGCAGGAGCCTCGCTGAGGGGACGGTCTGTAGTTTAGGCGATCCGTCGGGGGCGGAAAGCCGGCATCGCGTAGTCGCGGTGCGCCGGCGTGTCCGATCCGGCCGGGTCGACACGTTCCGGCGAATCGGCAACAATCCTTGCCGGATCGTCATCGCATACAGGAATCGACCGCCATGCCGACCGTCAGTCGTACGCTTTCCATTGGCCGATGAAGGAAATACGTGCCATGCCTCGATCCGCGCTGTCGATCGTCAAACCCGCCGTCGACGATATCGTCGCGGGCCGCAAGCGGATCGAAATCCGGTCGTGGGCGCCGCCGGTCATACCGTTGCGTGATCTCGTGCTGGTGCAGAACACGATCTTCCTGCGAGAGGACGGACAGGAGGACCCTGACGGGATCGCGCTCGCGCTGGTCGACGTCGTGGGGGTACACGACTGGACGCCGGATGAAGCCCGCGCGCAAGGCAAGCAATGGTGTGCCGGATACGTGTGCTGGGAACTGACGAACGTGCGGGCGATCGATCCGCCATTCCGATGTGCAGCGAAACGAGGGGTCTATGCACTGGAGACCCCGCAGCGTCATGCATCCTGACTCCCGTGCCCGGGAACGACGGAGCCATTGGTGAGGTTTGCCGGACAGATATCGTGCAGTCGTACTACGCGTACTTGTCACCCACCGCCGCCCTGATCGGATGCGTGTCATAGACGATGACCATGCGCTCGACGAGTCCGCTTTCGTTGAATTCGAACACGTCGACGCATTCGAACTGCACCGCCGAGCCGTCCTTCAGCCCCCAGTCGTACACGAAGTAACCGATTGCCCGTCGTGCGCCGGTCGCACTGACACAGATGTCGATCGCCGTGATGCGGCTTTGTCCGGATGCCGCAACGACCTTTTCGAAGAACGGTGTCGGCTGCATCCAGCCGAGAAACGGCGAAAAAATCCGCGCATCCGGCGTGAACAATGCGCAGATCGCGGCGACGTCGCCGCCCTCGAGCGCCTTCAGGTAGGTGTCGACCTGCCGCGTGTATAGTGCCTTCGACGATGGGTCCATTCTCTTTCTCCGCTGGTTGTTGACGAGCCGGGCCGCGACAGGTGAGGCGGAGCCGGCGCAACCACGATAGCGATGCACAGATGTCCGAACAATCGAAAAATCCGCAACCCGGGCATGCGGCCCGTGCATACCCACTGGCCGAACTCACGCGGGCGCTGCCGCCGTTGACGGCGTTCCAGGCCTTCGTTGCCGCGGCCGAACTCGGCAGCTTCAGCCGTGCCGCCGATCATCTTTGCCGGACCCAGGGTGCGGTGAGTCGTCAGGTGCAGCAACTGGAAGTGCATTACGGGTGCGCGCTGTTCGTGCGTCATGCGTCGGGGCTGACACTGACTGCGGAAGGCGGCGCGTTGCTGACGGTGGCGGTCGACGTCCTGACGCAACTGGCACGCCACGCGGAGGCGCATAGCGGCGTCGCGCCGGTTCTCACGCTGCGGTTGCCGTCGACCTTCGCGATCCGCTGGCTGCTGCCGCGTCTTCCGGCGATCAATCGCGCACTCCCGCGGACCGAGCTGCGTATCCAGACGTCGGCGGACGACACGCCGGATTTCGCCGGAACCGACGTCGACGCGATCGTCGTACGAGGCGCCGGGCACTGGGCCGGCATGGTGTCGGTTCCGCTCTTTGCAGAGCGGCTGACACCGATGTGCACCGTCACGCTGGCCGCTTCATTGAGATCGATCGCCGACCTTGCGCAGGCCACGTTGCTTCATCCCGCCCCCGGGCACGACGAGTGGCGCTGCTGGCTCGCGGCCGTCGGCGCGACGCAGGTCGACCCGGAAACCGGGCTCGTACTGGACACGCTCGAATTGACGCTCACCGCCGCCGAGCGGGGGCACGGCGTGGCGATCGGTGACCCGCGCATGGCCCGGGACCGGCTCGCGACCGGGTCGCTGGTTGCCCCCTTTGGCGACGTCGTGGACAACGGTCTCGGCTATTTCCTCGTGTACCCGTCGCCGCGTGCGATGCAGCCCAAGATACGCGCGCTGACGTCGATCCTGACGGAGCTGGCACAGGACGATTCGCCGCGCATGGCGTGACGGGAAGCCACGCCCCTCACACGCGCTAAACCGGAATCGATCGCCCGCGCATCCTGATCCCGATCCGCACGACGCCAATCACCGCATTCGACAGCCACGTGAGCAGGCGCGGCATTCCGCGCCGGCGGATATCGAGCAGCAGCACGATCCGCACAGCGTCGCTGTCGTTCCACACCTCGTGCATGAACGTGTCGTCCCACAGCAGGAAACGTCCTTCCTCGAGCCGGTATTCGTGGCCGTCGACCTTCAGCACGGCGGCCGGCGTACCGTCCGCGCGCGTCGGCATCGACAGCACCAGATAGCCGCGCAGGATGCCGCGAAACGGCCCGCGATGCGGTGGAATGTGCTTGCCGGGCGCGAGGAACGACAGCGATGCGGACAGCACGTCCGGCGATGCCGCGACGATCGACGCGACGGTCGGGCAGCGCGACAGGTTGCGCGGGAACGGCTGGCCGTACGCCTGCATGATGAACATCCGCCAGTCGCGTGCATCGTTGGCCGAGATGTCGTACTGCTCGCGCATGATCTCGTGAAAGCGCGGGATGCGCGGCATGTCGCGCGCCACGGCGAATGCCTCAGCCTGGATGTCGGTCCACGCCCGGACGAAACGCTCGGCGTCGGGAAACGCGGCCGGATCGAGCACCGCGCCGCCGTCGATATGGCGGTCGTACAGCGTGCGCAGCAAGCCGGCGGCATAGTCGTAAACGACGGACATGATCGATCGAAGGGCGATCCGTAAGGGGTGACGTCAGTCTGCCCGAAGCGCGGCGGGCGCTGCGTTACGTCAGGTTACGCCGGCTGACGAAAGAATGACAGTTGCATGAACGTCCCTCCCGGGCGCCCGGCGCCGGAGAAGCCGCGTGATCCGAGTCGCGCGACGCGCGGGAATAAACGCACGTGCTCCGTCGTCATACGGGTGTAGCACATCGTCTCGTTGACTTCTCAAGGAGTGGAACATGAACACGCATTGGCTGGTGGCCGCCGCGGTGGCGGCGATTTCTCTCGCGGGTATCGCGACGCAAGCGTCGGCACAGGAACTGACGCGCGCGCAGGTCAGGCAGGAACTGATCGACGCCGAAAACAACGGGCTGCGCTTCGTGACCGATACGTCGTATCCGGACGTGAGCCCGCTGTTCCAGCGGCAGGCCGAACAGATGCCGGCGCATCAGGCCAGCACGGCGGTCGGCCGCGATCCGGCCGCGTCATCCGACGCGGGCAGGCCGGCGACGATGTCGCCGCGCCAGGGTTCTGCCGCCTGCGTCGGCCCCGCGAGCTTCTGCGCGGTCTATTTCGGAAGCTGACGCAGCCGCCTGCGTTTGCAGGTCAGGCATTCGAGGGATTCAACACGGTTGATCGATACGGAACATTGAAGGAGTTCATGATGAAAACATATATCGCAGTACTGACGATGATCGGCGCGATCGTCGGTCAGTCGGCCTTCGCGCAATCGGCCGCGCCGCTGACGCGTGCGCAGGTTCGCGACGAATTGATGCGTCTGGAAGCGGCCGGGTACGACCCGGCGAAGGGAGACGACGGCGAGTATCCGGCGGACATCCAGGCGGCGGAAGCGAAGCTTGCCGAGCAGGACCGGGCCCGGATGGCGGCAGCCGCCGCGCACGCACCGGCCTCCGGTATGCCGGCGCAGACCTGCAACTAGGTGTCGACATGGTCTTGTGCGACTTCAGGCCGGCGTGTTCGCGGCACGGCAGTACGGCAGCCCTTCGCGCCGCTCGACGCGGCAGAAGGGCGCCGGCCGCGCTGCCCGTCATCGCGCGCCGCTTCGCGCGGCGGCGCGATCATCTCATTGGCCGCGTGCGATGAGCGGCTGGCCAGGCGTGCGATGAACCGGAACGAAGACGGTATCGGTATCGGCGGCAATCCGGCTCATGCGCGCGATGGCATGCGGTGCCGCCAGCGTGGCGATCACCAGGGCATCATGCGCTGCACGACCTGATCGCGCAGCACGAAGCGGTGCGCGAGCGCGGCCGCCACGTGCAGGCAAATGCCGACGAACAGTGCCCACGCGAGGATGCCGTGCACGTCGCCCATCGCGTGGCCGAATGCGGAGCCGGCCGCCGACAGCGCGGGCAACGGCACGATCCCGAGCAACGTCACGCTCCAGGCGCGCGACGACGCGTTGATCCAGCCGAGCAGCGGCACCGCGATCAGCAGTGCGTAGAGCGCGAAATGCGTCGCGCCCGACAGTGCGCGCATCGCGGGCGGCAGGTCACTCGCGGGCGGGCGATGCGTCACGCGCCACAGCACGCGGCAAGCCATCGCCGCGAGCAGCGCGGTGCCCACGAGGAGGTGCGCGGCGATCAGGCCGATGGGCTGCGTGTCGCGATGCACGTCGGGCATCGTCCAGCCGGTCGCATATTGCGCGATGACCAGCGCGACGATCAGCCAGTGAAGCAAGCGCGCAACGGTGTCATATCGGGCGGGCGTGGACATGGAGACTCCTGCGGACGACGGGGACGATATCGGTCGAGTGGATTCTACGTTCGCTTTCTTAACGAAACGTTAAGCGGGCGTCGCCACAATCGTTCTCCGCTGGACTGTCGCTTTTCTTCATCCTGACCCACGCGACCTTTCGAATCTTTCAGATCGATAGCGGTCGTCCGCACGGGAGACTCTTTCATCATGGCACCTTCGACGATCGAGCGATGGCGTGCCCACCTGCTGATCGCCGCGCTGGCCGGCGTGTTCATCCAGTGTTTCATGCTGGTGTCGTTGCTTGCATGGCACGTGCCCGAAGCATTTTTCACCACGATGACGTTTCGTATATGGGTCGCCATCGCGTTGGCCACCGCGATCCTTTCGGCCCGCAAGCTTGCCGACGTCGCGTTCCGCGCGGCGCTCGCCTGCGGCTACGTGCGCGTGACAGGAATCGATCACCGCACGGTAGTTGTGTCATCTGATTGCGCGTATCGTCGCTTGGTCGTCCTTCACATCCGGCTCCACGGGAATCGATACGGCGGCGTGCACGGGTGACCCTGCGTGCGCGCGGCGGCTCCCGGGGTGTCGTGGTCGCACGGGTCACCACTGGGGAGAAGCATGGTTTTGCTGCATGTGCTGCGCGAGCTGGCCGGAGCAATGTCGATCGTCTGCGGGCTGGGCGTATTACTGGGCATTGCCTACACGATCACGGCCAGCGTGCTGGTCGGCCGGTTCTTTTCCCGGGCGGCGGCCGAGCCGCGCGATTATCCGGGCGTCACCGTCGCGAAGCCGCTGCACGGCGACGAGTGGCAACTCGTACAGCATCTCGAAAGCTTCTTCGTGCAGAATTATCCGGGGCCGGTCCAGCACCTGTTCGGCGTGCACGATGCGAACGACAAGGCGCTCGTGGCCGTCGAGGCGTTGCGGGCGCGCTACCCCGACGCGAACATCAAGGTCGTCGCCGATGCGCGGCTCTACGGGCCGAACCGCAAGATTTCCAATCTCGTGAACATGCTCGAACACGCGGAGTATTCGGTGCTCTGTCTCGCCGACAGCGACGTGCGGGTCGAGCGCGATTATTTGCGCGCCGTCGTCGGTGCGCTGCAGCAGCCGGAGGTCGGCATCGTGACGAGCGTGTATCGCGGCATCGCCTCGCCGGGCTTCTGGCCCGGCGTCGCCGTCGCGATGACGAACTACCATTTCCTGCCGGGCGTGATCACCGGGCTCTTCATCGGGCGCGCACGGCCCTGCTTCGGCCAGACGATCGCGATCACGCGCGCGACGCTCGAACGCATCGGCGGGCTCACGCGTTTCGCGCATCACCTGGCCGAGGATCATGCGCTGGGCGAGGCGGTGCGGCAGGTGGGCGCGCAGGTCGTCATTCCGCCGTTCGTCGTCGGGCATGCGTGCGTCGAGGAGACGTTCGCGAAGCTGTACGCGCACGAATTGCGCTGGAGCTGCACGATCCGCGCGGCGGACCGGCTCGGTCACGCCGGCTCGGTGCTGATGCACCCGGTGCCGCTCGCGCTGCTGGCGCTGCTGTTCTCCGGCGGCACGGCCGTCGCGTGCGGGCTGGCGGTCGCGGCGCTGGGCGCGCGGGCGCTGCTGATGCTGAACACGAGCCGGGCGACCGGCGCGGGCCTGCGCGGCGCGCTGTGGCTGCCGTTCGTCGATCTCCTGCAGTTCTTCGTGTTCGTGTCGAGCTTCTTCTCGTCGCATGTCGTGTGGCGCGGCACGCGTTTTCGTGTCGACCGGGAAGGGCTGCTGTCGCCCGCGAGCGAATCATGACGACCCCAACGAACCCCGCTGCCGATGCCGCGGAGCGCAACGCCGCGCGGGGCGACGCACGGCTGCGCCACGTGGGGCAGGCGGCGGCGCTAGGCGGGCTCGCGCTCGCCGTGTGGCTGATCTGGCGCGAGCATCCGCTCGACATCCTGCATCGCCTGCAGATCGCCGGGGCCGGGCTGTTGCTCGCGGCGCTGGCGCACATCCTGCCGATGCTCGCGAATGCGTGGGACTGGCGGATGCTGATCCGCGGCCCGCGCCGGCCGTCGTTCGCGACGATGCTGAAGCTCGTGTGGATCCGCGAATCGATCAACGGGTTGTTGCCGGTCGCGCGGATCGGCGGCGAGATCGTGTCGTTCGGCCTGCTGCGGCAGGCGGGCGTGCGGCCGGCGACCGCCGTCGCCAGCCTCGTCGCCGACATGCAGCTGACGCTGATCAGCCAACTGGTGTACGCGCTGGTCGCGATCGGCTACGTGCTCGAGCACGTGTCGTCCGACGCCGCGCGGGTGGCCGGCAACCTCGCGATCGGCATGGCCGCGCTGGTGCCGGTGCTGTTGCTGTTCGCGCTGGTGCAGCACGCGCGGCCGTTCGAACGCGCGATGCGGGTGCTCAACCGCGTCACGAGCGGCAAGGTGGTGGCGCTGGTCGGCGAATCGGCGCGCACCGATCAGTCGATCCGGATGATCTGGAGAAGGACCGGCATCGTCGTGCGTTATCTCGTGATCTGGCAGACGCTGCAGTTCGTCGGCTATGCGCTGGAAATCTGGCTCGCGCTGTATTTTCTCGGCGCGGAGCCAACCTTCGCGCAGGCGCTCGCGATCGAGGCGCTGATCCAGCTCGTGAGCAGCATCGCGTTCCTGATGCCGGGCGGCCTTGGTGTGCAGGAGGGCGGGTTCGTGCTGATCGGCGGGCTGCTCGGGTTCGACCCGCCGACCTGTCTCGCACTGGCCGGCGCTCGCCGCGTGCGCGACCTGCTGTTCTATCTGCCGGGCCTGCTGGCATGGCAGTGGGCGGCCGGTTCGGCGAAGCGGCCGGGCGGAACGAAACGCGCGTCGTTGCCCATCGGGGAATCGGCCCGGCCGCATTGATGCGACCGGGCAGCCCGTGCCCGCCACACTCGGCGGGCGGCGCGGGAATCAGCGCCGTTCGTCGGCGAGATGGCTGCGGATCACGTCCGCGAACGACGTATCGCCCGTCAGCCCGAGCGCTTCCGCGCGCGACGTATCCCAACGGCCCGGCCAGCTGCCGACGATCTTCTCGACGCGCTCGTCCGGCACATGGCGGATCAGCTTCACGACGTCATCGCCCGCGACTTCGCGCAGCGCCGCGATCATTTCGTCGACCGACACCGACAGGCCGGGCAGATTGATCACCCGTTTGTTGCCGAGCTTCGCGCTGTCGATCTCGCAGCCCGCGACGAGCGCTTCGATCGCGCCGCGCGGCGACAGCAGCCACAGCCGCGTCGAACCCGGCACCGGGCACACGCTTTCCTCGCCGTTCAGCGGCTCGCGGATGATGCCGCTCGCGAACGACGACGCAGCCGCGTTCGGGCGGCCCGGCCGCACGCTGATCGTCGGCAGCCGCAGCACGCGGCCGTCGACGAAGCCGCGCCGCGCGTAGTCGCACAGCAGCAGCTCGGCGATCGCCTTCTCGGCGCCGTACGACGATTGCGGGTTCAGCGCGGTGTCGTCCTGCACGACGTCGGGCAGCGTGCCGCCATAGACCGCGACGGAGCTCGTGAACACGACGCGCGGCCGATGGCCACGCGCGCGGCACACGTCGAGCAGCGTGCGCGACGCGTCGAGGTTGATCCGCATGCCGAGATCGAAATCGGCTTCGGCCTGCCCGCTGACGATTGCCGCGAGGTGGAAGATCGCGCCGGTCTGCGTGTCGATCGCGCGGTCGAGCACCGCGCGCTCGGCGATGTCGCCGACGATCGACGTCACGCGTGCGTCGCCGAAATCGCTGCCCGCGACGACGTCGAGCAGCACCAGCTCGTCGATCTTCTCGCTGCGGCCATCGGGGCCGGTGAGTTCGCCGCGCTCGAGCAGCTTGCGTGCGAGACGCTGGCCGAGAAAGCCGGCGCCGCCGGTGATCAGTACTTTCATGTTCTTTACCCTCGGAAGAATGCTGGAATTACAGGTACGGCTTGAGCCAGCCGAGCCCTTCGGTCGTGCCGGCCTTCGGGCGATACTCGCAGCCGATCCAGCCGTCGTAGCCGAGCGCGTCGATCAGCGCGAACAGATACGGGTAGTTGAGTTCGCCGAGATCCGGCTCGTGGCGCTCGGGCACGCCCGCGATCTGGATATGGCCGATGCCCGCGAAATCGCGCTTGAGCTTCATCGCGAGATCGCCTTCGACGATCTGGCAGTGGTAGCAGTCGAACTGCACCTTCAGGTTCGGCGCGCCGACTTCCGCGCGGATCGCCTGCGCGTCGTCCTGACGGCTCAGGAAATAACCAGGCATGTCGCGTTGGTTGATCGGCTCGATCAGGATCGTGATGTCGTGCGCGGCGGCGGCCTGCGTCGCATGCCGCAGGTTCGCGAGGTAGGTGTCGCGATGGCGTGCGCGGTCGGCGCCCGGCGGCACCATGCCGGCCATCACGTGCAGCTTCCTGTTGCCGAGCACGCGCGCATAGTCGAGCGCCTGGTCGATGCCGCGCCGGAACTCGTCCTCGCGGCCCGGCAGCGACGCGGTGCCGCGTTCGCCCGCGGCCCAGTCGCCGGGCGGCGCGTTGAACAGCGCCTGTTCGAGGTGGTGCGCGTCGAGGCGTGCACGGATGTCCTCGGCGGCGAAGTCGTACGGGAACAGGTACTCGACGGCCTTGAAGCCGTCGTAGGCGGCAGCAGCGAAGCGTTCGAGGAACGCGTGCTCGGTGTACATCATCGAGAGGTTGGCGGCGAAGCGTGGCATGGCAGCGGGTCCTGTGAATGAATGGGGCGGGGCGCGCACGGCGCCCCGCGTCGAATGGCGGCCGGATCGTTCGTGAGCCGAATCAGCGGTTCACGAGTTTCGCGGGCGTGAGCCACACCGCGATCGCGCCGATCACGAGCATCGCGGCGAGCACGTACATGCCGGACGCCGTGCTGTGCGTGACGTCCTTCAGGTAGCCGATCACGTACGGGCTCGCGAACCCGGCGAGGTTGCCGACCGAGTTGATGATCGCGATCCCGGCCGCGGCCGCGGAGCCCGCGAGGAACGCGGTCGGCAGCGACCAGAACAGCGGGGCGCAGGTCAGCACGCCGCCCGCCGCGAGCGACAGGAACACGATCGACACCGCCGTATTGTGCGAGTACGACGCGGCGACCGTAAACCCGATTGCACCCATCAGCGCCGGCACGATCAGGTGCCAGCGGCGTTCGCGGCGCTTGTCCGCGCTGTGGCCGAACAGGTTCATCACGACGATCGCGACGAGGAACGGAATGGCCGACAGCAGGCCGATCTGCAGCGTATCGGTGATGCCGGTCGACTTGACGAGCGTCGGCATCCAGAACGTGAGCCCGTACTGACCGGTGACGAACGCGAAGTAGATCAGCGACATCCACCACATGCGCGGGTCCGCGAACACGGCCTTCAACGAATGGCCGTGCTGCTGCTGTTCCTGCGGCTGCGCGGCGATCTCGTCCTCCAGCAGCTGCTTCTCGCGCTCGTCGAGCCACTTCGCGCCGCGGATGCTGTTGTCGAGATACAGGATCGTCGCGATGCCGACGAGCACGGCCGGCACGGCTTCGATCATGAACATCCACTGCCAGCCGTGGAAGCCCGAGCCGCCGTGGAAGCGCTCCATGATCCAGCCCGACAGCGGGTTGCCGAAGATGCCCGACACGGGAATCGCGGACATGAACACCGCGATGATTTTCGCGCGGCGATGCGACGGGAACCAGTACGTGAGGTACAGGATCACGCCGGGATAGAAGCCGGCTTCCGCGAGGCCGAGCAGGAAGCGCAGCACGTAGAACTGCGTCGGCGTCTGCACGAACGCGAACAACGCGGACAGCAGGCCCCACGTGATCATGATTCGTGCGATCCAGATGCGTGCGCCGATGCGGTGCATCAGCAGGTTGCTTGGCAGTTCGAACAGAAAATAGCCCAGAAAGAAAATGCCGGCGCCGAGCCCGAACACCGTTTCGCTGAACGCGAGATCCTGCGACATCTGCAGCTTCGCAAAGCCGACGTTCACGCGGTCGAGATACGCGACCACGTAGCAGAGCATCAGGAACGGCACGATGCGCCAGAACACTTTCTTGTAGGTGCGGTCGAGTTCCGCGGCATGGGCGGGCGCGGCGGGCGAGCGGCCAGCGGCCGCGTCGAGAGCAGTCATCGTCGTCTCCAATGATGTCGTGTGCCGGCGGCGCGTACGTCGCCGGTCGTGTGTGTGCTGACGGAAGGGCCCGCGCACACGGCGGGCATGGGAATCGTTGCGCGGCGCGTCGCTACCAGCGCGCGCCGAAGCTGGCGCGCAGCTCGTCGAGCGCGACGGCGTCGAGCGGCTCGGGTTTCGGGTGCGTCATCAGCCACAGTCGCGCCGTTTCCTCGAGTTCCTCGAGCGCATACGACGCATGCGACACGGACGGTCCCCACATCACCGGGCCGAGGCGCTCGAGCAGCACGCCGCGCACCTGGTCGGCGAGCGCCGCGACTTCGGCGGCAACGCCCGGATCACCGGGGCGGCGGTAGCGGATCAGCGGAATGTGGCCGACCTTCATCACGTAGTACGGCGTGATCGGCGGCAGCACGTCGGTGTCGCGCCATACGCCCGCGAGCGTCAGCGCGACGAGATGCGTCGAATGCGTGTGGACGACGCCGTTCGCTTCGGCATTGCGCGCGTAGATGCCGCGATGCAGCGCGAGCGTCTTCGACGGCTTGCCGCCCGATACGGGCTGGCCGTCGAGGCCGACTTTCGCGATGTCGTTCGGGTCGAGCCGGCCGAGGCACGCGTCGGTCGGCGTGATCAGCCAGCCGTCGGCGAGGCGCGCGCTGATGTTGCCGGCGCTGCCGACCGCGTGGCCGCGCGCATACAGGCTTGCGCCGACCACGCAGATCTCTTCGCGCAGTTTCGCTTCGTCGCTCATCGTGCGGCTCCGTCCAGCGCGCGCAGCGCCTTGTCGAAAAAGTCCGTGGTGCCGAAGTTGCCGGACTTCAGCGCGAGGCCGAGCGGCTGCGCGTCGATGGTGGCCGTCGCCGGCACGCCCGGATCGATCTGCGCGCCGATCTGCAGCGACTTCACGTCGAGCGCCTGCACGACCGCGCCGGACGTTTCGCCGCCGGCGACGACGAACTTGCGCACGCCGAGATCGCGCAGGCCGCGCGCGATCGCCGCGAGCGTGGCTTCGACGAGATGGCCGGCCGCATCGACGCCCAGCGCCTGCTGCACGGCCTTCACTTCGTCGGGCGTCGCGGTCGCGTAGATCAGCACGGGCTGCGGCAGGTGCGCGCGCGCGAACGCGAGCGCCTGGTCGACGACGGGTTCGCCGCGCGAGGCCGCGAGCGGATCGATGCGGAAGCCCGGCCGCGTGGCGCGCCATGCGGCGACCTGCGCGTTGGTGGCCTTCGACGCGCTGCCGGCGAGTACCGTCGAGAGCCCTTCGATGCGCGGCAGCGACGCTGCGTTGTCGCGCTCGGGCAGTTGCTCCTCGCGACGGAAATTCGCCGGCAGGCCGAGCGCGATGCCCGAGCCGCCGGTGACGAGCGGCAGGCCCGCGCACGCTTCGCCGAGCACGTAGAGGTCGCGGTCCGACAGCGCGTCGGCGATCGCGAAGCGCACGCCTTCCGCGCGCAGTTGCTCGATCCGCGTGCGCACGGCGGCCGCGCCCAGCGCGATCGTGTCGTAGCGGATCAGGCCGACCGGCGACTTCGTCTGCCGCTGCAGCACGCGCACGAGGTTCGCGTCCTCCATCGGCGTGAGCGGGTGGTTCTCCATCCCCGATTCGTTCAGCAGCACGTCGCCGACGAACAGGTGGCCGCGATAGATCGTGCGGCCGTTCTCGGGGAACGCCGGGCACGCGATCGTGAAGCCGCCGCCGGCCGCATCCAGCAGCGCATCGGCGACGGGCCCGATGTTGCCCGCGTCGGTCGAATCGAATGTCGAGCAGTACTTGAAGAAGAATTGCCGGCAGCCTTGCGCGCGCAGCCATTCGTAGGCGGCGAGCGATTGCGCGACGGCGTCGGCCGCGGGGATCGTGCGTGACTTCAGCGCGACGACGATCGCGTCGGCGTCGAGCGGGGTGCCTGCGGCGCCGTCGGTGGGCACGCCGATCGTCTGCACGGTGCGCATGCCGCTCTTCACGAGCATGTTCGCGAGATCGGTCGCGCCGGTGAAATCGTCGGCGATGCAGCCGAGCAGGGGAAGGGAAGCGGAAGCGGTCATGGCAAGTACGTCGGTCGAATCAGCGGGCGGGCGGCAGCGTGATGCCGGGGAAAGTCTTGATCACGGCGGAATCGTCCTCGCCGCCGTGGCCGGCGCTCGACGCGCTCATGAACATCTGGTGCGCGGTGGCCGACAGCGGCAGCGGGAACTTGCTGCGGCGCGCGGTATCGAGCACGAGGCCGAGATCCTTCACGAAGATGTCGACGGCCGACAGCGGCGTGTAGTCGCCGTTCAGGATGTGCGGCACGCGGTTCTCGAACATCCACGAATTGCCGGCGCTGTGCGTGATCACGTCGTACAGCGCGTCGGCATCGACGCCTTCGCGCAGGCCGAGCGCCATCGCCTCGGCCGCCGCCGCGATGTGCACGCCGGCCAGCAACTGGTTGATGATCTTCACTTTCGAGCCGATGCCGTGCGCGTCGCCGAGGCGATAGACCTTGCCGGCGATCGCCGCGAGCACGTCCTCGCAGCCCGCATAGGCGGCCGCCGGCCCCGACGTCATCATCGTCATCTCGCCGGAGGCCGCGCGCGCGGCGCCGCCGGATACCGGCGCATCGAGCATCTGCAGGCCGGCCGCCTCGATCCGCGCGCCGAGCGCGACCGCGAATTCGGGCGCGACGGTCGCGCTGGCGATCACGACGCTGCCCGGTTTCATCGCCGCGACCGCGCCGTGCTCGCCGAACAGCACCGTTTCGGTCTGCGCGGCATTGACGACGAGCGTGACGACGACGTCGCACTGCGCGCCGAGTTCGGCCGGCGTCGCGCAGGCGATGCCGCCTTCGGCGGCGAACGCCTGCAGCACGGTGTCGCGCACGTCGCATGCGTGCACGCGCAGGCCGGCGCGCAGCAGCGAGCGGGCGACGCCGAGGCCCATCGCGCCCAGGCCGATGACTCCAACATTTCGTGACATGGTCAACCTTGATCGATTCGGGAGAGGGGCGGCGCGGCGGCCGCCGGGTTCAGCAGATACCGGCTTCCGCGAGGCGGCGGGCGGCGTTGTACATGTGCGTGCGCGCCGCGTTGCGTGCGGCCATCGGGTCGCGCGCGCGGATCGCGTCGGCGATCGCCGCGTGTTCCTCGCGCACCTGGCGCGAGAAGTCCTCGCGCGTCGCTTCGTTGCGCCGCGTGACCTTCACGCCGGCTTCGAGGTACTGGTTCAGGAACTGCAGCGTCTTCAGGAAATACGGGTTGCCGGTGACGGCCGCGATCGTGCGGTGGAACGCGACGTCTTCCGCGACGCCGTCGCGCCCTTCGGCCACCGCATCGTCGATCTTGCGCAGTGCATCGTCGATGTCGGCCATGTCTTCATCGGTGTGGTTCAGCGCGGCTTCGGCCGCGACCTCGGCCTCGATCGCGCGGCGCACCGCGAGCAGGTGCGGCAGCGACGTGGCTTCGACCGCTTCCGCGTAGTCGATCCGCAGCGGCCGGATCGCGCCGTGCTGGTTCACGTACACGCCGCTGCCCTGGCGCGGCTCGACCACGCCTTCGTTCTTCAGCCGCGAGATCGCCTCGCGGATCACCGTGCGGCTCACGCCGAATTCCTGCGCGAGCACGGCCTCCGTCGGCAGCTTGCCGGTGGCGGAGAAACTGCCGACTTCGATCTGCTTGAGCAGTTGCTGCGCGACATGGTCGCTCATCGCGCGGGCGGGAATTTTCTCGAACATGGTGCTCTGACTTGTAAGGTTATGTGGTCATCATACAAATTTGAATGCGTGACAGCATCCGGGATAACCCTCGGTTAGTGGGGCGCAACGTCGGTTAAGTTGATTGGAACCGGTTCCAATTGAATCGAAACCGATGCGTTCGAGTGTCGTGTCGCGATCGGCTGGAAAAGGAGCGGGGGCCCGTCGCCGTCAGTCGGCGATGTCCTCGACGGCGTCCGCCGCGATTGCCGCGCCGGCTTCCGCCACTTCCCCGCCACGCTCCCGATACGTCGCAGGCGGCACGCCGAACTGCTTGCGGAATTCGCGCCCGAGGTGCGACGCATCCGCGAATCCGCAGCTCGACGCGATATCGGCCACCGTGCGGTCCGAGCTCGTCAGCAGCCACGCGGCCGTGCGCAGCCGTACCTGCTTCGCGAACGCCTGCGGGCTCTTGCCCGTTTCCGCCTTGAACAGCCGCTCGAGTTGCCGCGTCGACAAATCGAGCTTGCTCGCGAGCTCGTCGAGCGACAGCGCACGCCCGACATGCTGTTCCATCAGGAGAATCGCGCGCTTGACCTTCGGGTGCGTCGCCGGCTCGAGGCCCGGCGGATGCGGCTGCGGCGCATTGCCTTTCTGCATCTCGCCGACCAGCAGGATGCGCAGCGCCTTCTGCACGGTTGCGTGATCGAAGTGGCGCAGCAGGATCGCGGCGGCGACGTCGATCGACGCGCGGCCGCCCGAACAGGTGATGCGGCGCCGGTCGATCACGAACAGCCGGTCGGCGATCAGCAGGTCGGGATCGGCGGACGGAAAGCGCTCGATGAAATCCCAGTAGTGGAACCAGCTCACGCAGGTGCGGTAGCCGTCGAGCACGCCGGCGCGCATCAGCGTGAACACGCCGGTGCAGATGCCGACGACCGTCGCGCCGCCCGCCGCCGCGCGGCGGATGAAGTCGAGTGTCTCGGGGCCCGCCTGCGGCCCCGAATGCAGCAGCCCGCCGACCACCACCACATAGTCGAACGGCTCGGCCGCGTCGAACGTTTCCCACGGCGTGATCTGGATCCCGCAGCTCGCGCGCACCGGCGCGAGGGTCTCGCCGATCACGCTCCACGCGCAGCGCACGGGCTTGCTGTAGTCGCCGTCGTCCGCCGACAGCCGCAGCATGTCGACGAAGCCGGAGAAGGCCGTCAGCGTGAAGTTCGGCAGCAGCACGATGCCGAAGCGGATACGCCGCGGCGCGGGTTCTGCGAGGGGGGAAGCGGGTACGTCGGTTGTCATCGCGGCCAATCTCTTCACGCCGGGCGGGCGGTCTCACTCAGTCTGTTGATACGGGTCATGCGGGTACGGCGGCCGGGCGGGGCGGATGCAGCCAGCGTCGCTGATCGGTTCCGGCACGACTTGTGGTTTTCCGTCGCGAACCATCGCCAAAACGCACTTTCGGGCCTGCCGGAGGGGTGCTTGGCGGCGGTATCCCACGCCGATGCCGTTTTTGTTCTATCGGCCGATTTTACGCTTTGATGTACTGGCGCCAACGTCATTTCACGTGTGTCCCACCCAGAGGAAGCCAGATGAACGTCAGCGTCTTCGACCTGTTCAAGATCGGCATCGGCCCGTCCAGTTCGCATACGGTCGGCCCGATGATCGCCGCGTGCCGCTTCGCGTCGCACGTGGAGGACGCGAACCTGCTCGGTTTCGTGCGCCGCGTGCGGGTCGAACTATACGGCTCGCTCGGCGCGACCGGCAAGGGCCACGGCACCGACAAGGCCGTGCTGCTCGGTCTCGAGGGCCACCTGCCCGACACGATCGATCCGGACCTGATCGAGCCGCGGCTCGCCGCGATCCGCGCGGAGAAGGCGCTGTCGCTGCTCGGCAAGCAGACCGTCCGTTTCGAGGAAAAAGAGCACATCGGCTTCTATCGCAAGCTGATGAGCGGCACGAGCATCGTGCACCCGAACGGGATGCGCTTCCAGGCATTCGACGAGCACGGCCAGCTGCTCGTCGAGAAAGAGTATTACTCGGTCGGCGGCGGCTTCGTCGTGAACCGCGACGGCGATCGCGTGAACGGCGTGCGCGCGGCGGTCGAGGTGCCGTATCCGTTCCGCACCGGCGACGACCTGATGCGCCAGTGCCGCGAGCACGGGCTGTCGATCGCCGAGCTGATGATGCGCAACGAATGCGCGCTGCGTCCCGCCGACGAAGTGCGCGCCGGGCTGCTCGCGATCTGGCGCACGATGGCCGCCTGCGTCGAGCGCGGCTGCAAGGTCGAGGGCGACCTGCCGGGCCCGATGCGCGTGAAGCGCCGCGCGGCCGAGCTGAACAATCGTCTGCGCGCGCGTTCGGAAGAGTCGCTGCGCGACCCGCTGTCGATGCTCGACTGGGTCAACCTGTATGCGATGGCCGTCAACGAGGAGAACGCGGCGGGCGGCCGGGTCGTCACCGCGCCGACCAACGGCGCGGCCGGCGTGATTCCCGCGGTGCTGCACTACTACGTGAAGTTCGTGCCGGGCTCGAACGAAGCCGGCATCGTCGAATTCCTGATGACGGCCGCGGCGATCGGGATCATCTACAAGGAAACCGCGTCGATCTCCGGCGCGGAAGTGGGTTGCCAGGGCGAAGTGGGCGTCGCGTGCTCGATGGCCGCGGCCGCGCTCGCCGCGGTGATGGGCGGCACGCCCGACCAGGTCGAGAACGCGGCCGAGATCGGCATGGAGCACAACCTCGGGATGACCTGCGACCCGGTCGGCGGGCTCGTGCAGATCCCGTGCATCGAGCGCAACGCGATGGGCGCGATCAAGGCGCTGAACGCATCGCGCATGGCGCTCAAGGGCAATGGCCAGCACTACGTGTCGCTCGACTCGGTCATCAAGACGATGCGCGAGACGGGCGCGGACATGAAGACGAAATACAAGGAAACGTCGCGCGGCGGTCTGGCCGTGAACGTCATCGAATGCTAAACGAAGGATCACTCACATGAGCCGCTACTCGATATTCAGCCTGTTCCGCAACGGCCTCTCGTATCACGAGAACTGGGAAAAGCAGTGGAAGAGCCCGGAACCGAAGAAGGAATACGACGTCGTGATCGTCGGCGGCGGCGGCCACGGCCTCGCGACTGCCTACTACCTCGCGAAGGAGCACGGGATCACGAACGTCGCGATCCTCGAGAAGGGCTGGATCGGCGGCGGCAACACCGCGCGCAACACGACGATCGTCCGCTCGAACTATCTGTGGGACGAATCGGCCGCGCTGTACGAGAAGGCGATGAAGCTGTGGGAAGGGCTGTCGCAGGACCTGAACTACAACGTGATGTTCAGCCAGCGCGGCGTGATGAACCTGGCGCACACGCTGCAGGACGTGCGTGACACCGAGCGCCGCGTGAACGCGAACCGGCTGAACGGCGTCGACGCCGAATTCCTGACGCCCGCGCAGATCAAGGAAATCGAGCCGACCATCAACCTGAACAGCCGCTACCCGGTGCTCGGCGCGTCGATCCAGCGCCGCGCGGGCGTGGCGCGTCACGACGCGGTGGCCTGGGGCTTCGCACGCGGCGCGGACCGTGCCGGTGTCGACATCATCCAGAACTGCCAGGTGACGGGCATTCGCCGCGAAGGCGGTGCAGTCGTCGGCGTCGACACGGTGAAGGGCTTCATCAAGGCGAAGAAGGTCGCGGTGGTCGCGGCCGGCAACACGACGACGCTCGCCGACATGGCCGGCGTGCGCCTGCCGATCGAAAGCCACCCGCTGCAGGCGCTGGTGTCCGAGCCGATCAAGCCGGTCGTCAACTCGGTGATCATGTCGAACGCGGTGCACGCATATATCAGCCAGTCCGACAAGGGCGATCTCGTGATCGGCGCCGGCATCGACCAGTACACGGGCTTCGGCCAGCGCGGCAGCTTCCACATCATCGAAAGCACGCTGCAGGCGATCGTCGAGATGTTCCCGGTGTTCTCGCGGGTGCGGATGAACCGCCAGTGGGGCGGCATCGTCGACGTGTCGCCGGACGCGTGCCCGATCATCACCAAGACCGACGTGAAGGGCCTCTATTTCAACTGCGGCTGGGGCACCGGCGGCTTCAAGGCGACGCCCGGCTCGGGCTGGGTGTTCGCGCACACGATCGCCCGCGACGAACCGCACCCGCTGAACGCGCCGTTCGCGCTCGACCGTTTCTACACGGGCCACCTGATCGACGAGCACGGCGCTGCCGCCGTCGCGCACTGACCGCTACCGCACAGACACAGGAGAAAGAAACATGTTGCTGATCGAATGTCCGTGGTGCGGGCCGCGCGCCGAATCCGAGTTCTCGTGCGGCGGTGAAGCCGACATCGTGCGCCCCGTGAACAACGAGAACATGACCGACCGCGAATGGGGCGAGTACGTGTTCATGCGCGAGAACAAGCGCGGGCTGCACAAGGAGCAGTGGCTGCACACGCAGGGCTGCCGCCGCTGGTTCAAGGCCACCCGCGACACGGTGACCTACGATATCAAGGGCTACGAAAAGTTCGGTGGCGAAGCTGCCGGCAACGCACACGAAGAGGGCACGAGCAAATGAGCCAGAAAGACCGCCTCGGCACCGGTGGCCGCATCAATCGCGCGATTCCGTTGACCTTCACGTTCAACGGCCGCACGTATCAGGGCTTCCAGGGCGACACGCTCGCGTCCGCGCTGCTCGCGAACGGCGTGCACTTCGTCGCGCGCAGCTTCAAGTACCACCGCCCGCGCGGGATCGTGACGGCCGACGTCGCGGAACCGAACGCCGTCGTGCAGCTCGAATCGGGCCCGTACACGGTGCCGAACGCACGCGCGACCGAGATCGAGCTGTACCAGGGGCTCGTTGCGTCCAGCGTGAATGCGGAGCCGTCGCTCGAGAACGACAAGTACGCGATCAACCAGAAGCTGTCGCGCTTCCTGCCGGCCGGCTTCTATTACAAGACGTTCATGTGGCCGCGCAACATGTGGCCGAAGTACGAAGAGAAGATCCGTGAAGCGGCCGGCCTCGGCAAGGCGCCGGAAGCGCTCGACGCCGATCGCTACGACAAATGCTACGCGCACTGCGACGTGCTCGTGGTCGGCGGTGGCCCGTCGGGCCTCGCGGCCGCGCATGCGGCGGCCACGGCCGGCGCGCGCGTGATCCTCGTCGACGACCAGCGCGAGCTCGGCGGCAGCCTGCTGTCGTGCCGCGCCGAGATCGACGCGAAGCCCGCGCTGCAGTGGGTCGAGAAGATCGAGGCCGAGCTGCGCAAGCTGCCCGACGTGACGATCCTGTCGCGCAGCACCGCGTTCGGCTACCAGGACCACAACCTCGTGACGGTCACGCAGCGTTTGACCGATCACCTGCCGGTGTCGATGCGCAAGGGCACGCGCGAGCTGCTGTGGAAGGTCCGCGCGAAGCGCGTGATCCTCGCGACCGGCGCACACGAGCGGCCGATCGTGTTCGGCAACAACGACCTGCCGGGCGTGATGCTCGCCGGCGCGGTGTCCACCTACGTGCATCGCTTCGGCGTGCTGCCGGGCCGCAACGCGGTCGTGTTCACGAACAACGATCGCGCGTACCAGACCGCGCTCGACCTGAAGGCGTGCGGCGCGAAGGTGACGGTCGTCGATTCGCGCGCATCGTCGAACGGCGCGCTGCCGGCCGCCGCGAAGCGGCAGGGCGTGACGGTGATGAGCGGCGCGGTCGTGACGGGTGCATCGGGCAAGTGGCGCGTATCGTCGGTCGACGTCGCGTCCTACTCGAACGGCCAGACCGGCGGCAAGCTGCAGACGCTGCCGTGCGACCTCGTCGCGATGTCGGGTGGCTTCAGCCCGGTGCTGCACCTGTTCGCGCAGTCGGGCGGCAAGGCCTGCTGGAACGACGAGAAGGCCTGCTTCCTGCCGGGCAAGCCCGTGCAGGCGGAAGCGAGCATCGGCGCAGCAGCCGGCGAATTCGGCCTGGCCCGTGCGCTGCGACTCGCGGTCGATGCAGGCGTGGAAGCCGCGAAGGCGGCGGGTTTCACCGCCGAGCAGCGCGCGGTCGCGCCGCAGGTCGCGGAAACCGTCGAAGGCGCACTGCAGCCGCTGTGGCTGGTCGGCAGCCGTGAAGCCGCGGCGCGCGGGCCGAAGCAGTTCGTCGACTTCCAGAACGACGTGTCGGCCGCGGACATCCTGCTGGCCGCACGCGAAGGCTTCGAGTCGGTCGAGCACGTGAAGCGCTACACGGCGATGGGCTTCGGCACCGACCAGGGCAAGCTCGGCAACATCAACGGGATGGCGATCCTCGCGGGGGCGCTCGGCAAGACGATTCCGGAAACGGGCACGACGACGTTCCGCCCGAACTACACGCCCGTGTCGTTCGGCACGTTCGCAGGCCGCGAGCTCGGCGATTTCCTCGACCCGATCCGCAAGACCTGCGTGCACGAGTGGCACGTCGAGCACGGCGCGCTGTTCGAGGACGTCGGCAACTGGAAGCGGCCGTGGTACTTCCCGAAGAACGGCGAGGATCTCCATGCGGCCGTGAAGCGCGAATGCCTCGCGGTGCGCAACAGCGTCGGCATCCTCGACGCGTCGACGCTCGGCAAGATCGACATCCAGGGCCCGGACGCGGTGAAGCTGCTGAACTGGATGTACACGAACC
The DNA here is from genome assembly GCF_020420065.1 of Burkholderia sp. AU31624. Taxonomy (NCBI): domain Bacteria; kingdom Pseudomonadati; phylum Pseudomonadota; class Betaproteobacteria; order Burkholderiales; family Burkholderiaceae; genus Burkholderia; species Burkholderia sp. AU31624. Next base: position 973,230 of record NZ_JAIZRT010000001.1, on the reverse strand, counting down.
CATGGAACAAGCTCGAAGTGGGCAAGTGCCGCTACGGGCTGATGCTCGACGAGAACGGGATGGTGTTCGACGACGGCGTGACGGTGCGCCTCGCCGACCAGCATTTCATGATGACGACCACGACGGGCGGCGCGGCGCGCGTGCTCACGTGGCTCGAACGCTGGCTGCAGACCGAATGGCCCGACATGAAGGTGCGACTGTCGTCGGTCACCGATCACTGGGCGACGTTCGCGGTGGTCGGCCCGAAGAGCCGCAAGGTCGTGCAGAAGGTGTGCCAGGACATCGACTTCGGCAACGAGGCGTTCCCGTTCATGAGCTACCGGAACGGCACGGTCGCGGGTGCGAAGGCGCGCGTGATGCGGATCAGCTTTTCGGGCGAACTCGCCTATGAAGTGAACGTGCCGGCGAACGCGGGCCGCGCGGTGTGGGAAGCGCTGATGGCGGCCGGGGCCGAGTTCGACATCACGCCGTACGGCACCGAGACGATGCACGTGCTGCGCGCGGAGAAGGGCTACATCATCGTCGGCCAGGATACCGACGGCTCGATCACGCCGTACGACCTCGGGATGGGCGGCGTCGTCGCGAAGTCGAAGGACTTCCTCGGCAAGCGTTCGCTGTCGCGTTCGGACACCGCGAAGGAAGGCCGCAAGCAGTTCGTCGGCCTGCTGACCGAGGACGAGCAGTTCGTGCTGCCGGAAGGCGCGCAGATCATCGCGAAGGACACGCAGGTGTCGGCGGTCGATCCGACGCCGATGCTCGGCCACGTGACGTCGAGCTACTACAGCCCGATCCTGAAGCGCTCGATCGCGCTCGCGGTGGTGAAGGGCGGCCTGAACAAGATGGGCGAGAGCGTCGTGATTCCGCTGGCCAACGGCCGCCGCATCACCGCGAAGATCTCGAGCCCGGTTTTCTACGATACCGAAGGGGTGCGTCAGCATGTGGAATGAAACCAGAAACCAGACGCAGGTGGCGGGCGCGGGCGGCGTGACGCTTGAATCGCCGTTCGTCGGCGCGGCCGACGTGCTGAAGCCGCACCAGGCGCGCGCCTCGAAGAAGTTCACGCTGCGCGAGCGGCCGTTCCTCGATCTCGTCAACGTGCGCGGCGAGTTGAGCGATCCGGCGTTCGTGAGCGCGTTCGAGCGCGTGGTCGGCTGCCGGCCGCCCGCGGCGCCGAATACGGTCGCGCGCGGTGCCGAGTACGACGTGCTGTGGCTCGGCCCCGACGAGTGGCTCGTGCGCTCGAACGGGCCCGTGCCGGCCGGCGTGCTCGAAGCGAAGCTCGCGGAAGCCGTGCAGGGCACGTATTCGGCGGCCGTCGACGTCGGCAGCGGCTATACGGTGGTCGAGATCAGCGGCGAACGCGTGCGCGACGTGCTTGCGCGCGGCTGCCCGCTCGATCTCCATCCGCGCGTGTTCAAGCCGGGCCAGTGCGCGCAGTCGCACTACTTCAAGTCGTCGATCGTGCTGATCCCGACCGGTGACGATGCGTTCGAGATCGTCCTGCGCCGCAGCTTCGCCGACTACTTCGTGCGCATCATGCTCGACGCGGCCGCGCCGCTCGCATCATGAAGCCGTTCGACGAACCGTTCGTGGCGATCGACGCGCCGCGCCTGCGCGGGCGCGGCTGGAGCGTGTTCGTCGACGAACTGAAGGTGCCCGCGCGGATCGGCATTCATGCGCACGAGCATGAAGCGCCGCAGCCGATCGTGATCGATGCACGGCTCGGCTACCGGTGCGAGCCGAGCGAGCAGGGCGAGTGGATCGATTACGACGGCTATTGCGCGCGCCTTGCCGCGTTCCTGTCGCACAAGCCGCATACGCGGCTGCTCGAGACGCTCGTCGCCGATATCGCGGTGCTGTCGTTCCGTGAGTGGCCGGCGCTGGAGTCGCTGACGCTGTCGGTGTACAAGCCGAAGATCCGGCCCGGCACGAAGCGGGTCGGCGTGTCGCTCGACTGGACGCGCGGGGATTATTTGCGGTGGACGGGGGCGGCGGGGCAGTTTTGAGGCAGGAGAGGCGGCCGACGAGCGCATCGAAACGATGCCGGTCGGCTGCCGGCCGTGGCACTTGCTGGTCTGTATAGTTCCTGAAATATGAGAATAATGCGTCGACCGTGAGCATGTCGGCATTTGTTCCTGAAATATGAGAACAATTCGCCGGCGCTGACATTCAAGCCTATAATTCCGATATTTTCGTAACAATGCCGTCGCAACCCGTTCGTCGGCGTTTTGTTCCTGGTATCCCGGAATTATGGCTCGCACCTTACCCCGCCCGATTGCATCACCCGACCCGCTCGCGCAGGATCTCGCGGCGTTGGGTGCGCTCGTCCGCAACCGGCGGGCGCAGAACCAGATGCGGATCGACGACGCAGCCGACATGCTCGGCGTCTCAAAGGACGTGCTGTCGCGGCTCGAAAACGGCCGGGCGGTGAGCCTCGACAAGTTGTTCAAGGTGCTCGACGGTCTGGGACTCAATTTGCTCGTCGTACCGAAGCGCGAAGTGCCCGTCGCTCGCAAGGCATTGCATGAACTTGCCGAGCCGACTGTTCCGGCGGAGTCGCGGGAGGGCGCGTGATGGTTCATCGCCTGCGCATCTCGACCAACGGTTCCCCCGTCGGGCAACTGACTTACGACGCCCGTCAGGATGACTACGGTTTTTCGTATGACCCGGCGTGGCAGGCGCGCGCCGATGCGTTCGCGTTGTCGCCGTGCATTCCGCTCGACGGTCGTTCGCTACCTGCGGGCGCGGTGCAGCGCTTCATCGGCAATCTGTTGCCCGAGGGGCGTGCGCTCGACGTGGCCGCGGCGATGTATCAGCTATCGAAGGACAACGTTTTCGGTTTGATCCGGATGCTCGGCAAGGAGCCGGTCGGTGCGCTGAGTTTCCTGCCGGACGACGGAGAGAATGCACAGGCCCCGGCAGCCCTTGAGTCCGAACGTCGCGTGATATCCGCGGAAGAGTTGACCGACCGCATTCGCAAGCGCGACGCGATCCCGTTTCCGGTATGGGACGGCCAGGTCCGGCTGTCGATTGCCGGCCATCAGGACAAACTGCAGGTGCTGGTCGAGGGGGAGCAAGTTGCACTCGTCGAAGGGGCGCTCAGCAGCACGCACATTCTGAAGCCGGAGTCCGGCAACCCGCATGCGCCGTTCATGGTCGCCAATGAGCACTTCTGCATGTCACTGGCCGCGAGAATGGGGCTGCCAGTGGCGCCCGTCGAGATTCGCCGCATCCCGGAGCCCATTCTGCTCATCGAGCGCTTCGACCGGGTCGTGACGACCGAGCCGGACGATCCGACGCGCGTCAGTGCGGTGCGGCGCCTTCATGTCATCGACGGGTGCCAGGCATTGGACTTGCCGGCAACGCTCAAGTACGAGCGCAACCTCGGTAACAACGCGGACGTGCGCAATATTCGCGAAGGCGTGAGCTTCGAGAAGCTGTTCTCGCTGACGCCGTATCTCGAGGCCCCGGCAGCCGCGCGCACGGCCATGCTGCGCTGGGCCCTGCTGCAACTGCTGATCGGCAACAGCGACGCGCATGGCAAGAACATCTCGTTTTTCGTCAGCGGTGGCGGGCTTGCGCCGGCGCCGCTTTACGACCTCGTTTGCGTCAACGTGTATGGCGACACGTACGTCCAGGATATGGCGATGGCTTATGGGGATGTGTTTCGCACGGAGGAACTGACCGCGTTCGCGCTCGCGGATTTTGCGCATCGCACACAGATTCGGCCGTCGTTCGTCGCGCGCGAAATGTCGAAGATGGCGAGCCTGGCGAAGAAGCTCGCACCTGAATTGGCGGCGTCCGACATTTACGTGGGCGACGAACGTGGATGGGTAGGCAATATTTCGGAGTACGTGTGTACCCAGGCCGACCGCGTGCTGCGTATTGCGCCTCTGGTGTCCAAGGTGAACATCGATCTGCTTTGAAATCGGGCATTCACCGGGCGATCGCAGCGACATCCGTTCCAGCCTGTCGTTGCGATCACGCTGAGCCGAGGCGTCAAGCTGCAGCCGCCCCATCCAGCGCCGGATAGTCGACATACCCGCGCGCATCGCCGCCGAAGAATGTCTCGCGCCGCGCGTCGTTCATCGGCGCGCCGGTCTTCACCCGCGTCACGAAATCCGGATTCGCCAGCACCATCTGCCCGTACGCTTCGAGATCGGCCAGCCCCGACGTCACGTCCGTGCCGATCGCGTCGCGCGTGCGGCCCGGACGGTTCAGGATCAGCGTGCCGCTCCAGCGCGCGCGCAGGTCGGCCAGCAGCGCTTCGTTGCCCTGATGCATCACGTGCAGGTAGGCGAGGCCGAGCCGGTCGAGTTCCGTCGCGAGGTGGCGATACAGGTCCGGCCCTTCCGCACCTTCGTCGAGGCCGCCCAGCGTATTGCCGGGCGATACGCGGATGGCCGTGCGATCCGCGCCGATCTCGTCGGCGATCGCCGTGGCGACCTCGATCGCGAAGCGCGCGCGGTTCTCGATCGAGCCGCCGTACGCGTCGGTGCGCGTGTTGGCATTCGGCGCGAAGAACTGCTGGATCAGGTAGCCGTTCGCGCCGTGAATCTCGACACCGTCGGCACCCGCCTCGATCGCGCGGCGCGCGGCGATGCGGAAGTCGTTCACGGTCTCGCGCACTTCGTCGAGCGTCAGCGCGCGCGGCGCGGGGATGTCCAGCATCCCCTTCATCGTGAACATTTGCGCATTCGGCGCGATCGCCGACGGCGCGACGGCCTGCCGGTGATGCGGCGTATTGTCGGGATGCGACATGCGCCCGACGTGCATCAACTGGATGAACAACCGGCCGCCGCGGGCATGCACGCGGTCGCTGATCGCCTTCCAGCCGGCGACGTGCGCGTCGGTATGGATGCCGGGCGTCGTCAGGTAGCCTTGCCCGTCGTCCGACGGCTGGGTGCCTTCGCTGACGATCAGGCCGAGGCTCGATCGCTGCGCGTAATACTCGGCGGCCCATTCGCCGGGCGTTCCGTCGAAGGCGGCGCGGCTGCGGGTCATCGGCGCCATGACCAGGCGGTTTTCCAGCGTATATCGGCCCACGCGGACCGGGGTGAACAGTTGGCTCATGATGCGTCAGCTCCTCGAGAGTCGGGACGGTGGCACCGGGTCGGTGCCCCCTCGGGCGCCGGCCGCGCACGGGTGTGCCGACCTCGCCTCCACGCACCCATCATCCATTGCTTCCTTTTCGGGATAAACCGGGTAATCTGGATAACATTGATCCATTGATGGAACAGTGGGCATGGAACTACTGAACGACATGGCGCTGTTCGTCGAAGTCGTGAAGGCGAAGGGTTTTCGCAGTGCGGCCGAGACGCTGGGGATGCCGAACTCGACGCTGTCGCGGCGCATCAGCGCGCTGGAGAAGGCGATCGGGCTGCGGCTGCTGCATCGCACGACGCGCCGGATCGAACTGACCGAGGCCGGCCAGCTCTACTTCGAGCGCTGCAAGCGCATCGTCGACGAGGCGCGGCTCGCGCACGAGCAACTCGGCGGGTTGCTGGCGGAGCCGACCGGCGTGCTGCGGGCGTCGTTTCCGGTCGATTTCGCGGTGACCTACCTGGCGCCGCTGATCGTCGAGTTCTCGACGCGTTACCCGAAGCTGACATTCGATTTCGAGCTGACGTCGCGCCGGGTCGATCTGGTGAGCGAACCGTTCGACGTGGCGATCCGCTTGGGCGAATCCGACGATTCTCAACTGATCGCGCGGCGGCTGGCCACGCTCGGGAACTACCTGTATGCGTCGCCCGGCTATCTCGCACGCGAGGGCGAGCCGCGCACGCCGGACGACCTGGCGCGGCACGCGTGCCTCAGCCTGGCGAGGGCCGGCACGTGGACGCTGCACGACGGCACGCACACCGTCGCGGTACCGGTGAGCAGCCGCTTCACGGGAAACAGCGTCGGCATGTTGCGGCGCCTGGCCACGCTCGATGCGGGCATCATCGTGCTGTCCGAAGCGATCGTCGCGGACGATCTGGCCGCCGGCCGGCTGCGCCGCGTGATGCCCGCATGGGAAGGCGAGCCGATTGCGGTCTACGCGATGACGGAAACGCGGCTGCTGCCCGCGAAGACGCAGCATTTCATCGAGTTCTTGCGGGAGCGTTTCGCGCAGGCGTGACGGGCGGGTAGCCGTTCGTCGTTCAGTTCTGCGCCGGCGGCGACGGTGCGTCCAGCTGCGCTTCCCATTTCTTCAGGATGCGCGTGCGTGCCTGGCTGAAATCGACCCAGCAGTTCATCCGCGCGTCTTCCGGGATCATCTGCTGCGGATGGGCGGCTTTCACGTAGTCGCAGGTGTCGTCGGCGAAGCGGGTCCAGCTTGCCTGCGACTTCGCGAGCGCGCTGGCGGCATCGGGGTTGCGCTGCTTGAGCTTGTGCTCGAGCGACCGGTATGCGCGCTCGACGGCCTGATCGTTTTGACCGAGTACGCAGGTCCGTACGTCGTTCATCGTCAGCGCGTGTTTCTCGCAATCGACGGCGGCAAACGCGGTGGTGTGGCCGATCGCCAGCGCGGCGACGGCAAGGAAGCGGGTGGCGTGGCGCATGCGCGTCGAACGAAGGGGGACTAGTTGCCGCGGGCCGACGTCGGGCTCGTCTTTTCGCTGACCGGCACCATGCGGGCCTTCGCATCGTTCGCGGAATTCGCAGGACTTGAGGCTTTCGCATCGTCGTCAGGTTCAAGCACGAAGCGGAACGAATCGACGCGCTGCATCACCTTCGCCGCATACGCGTTCGAACCGCCGCTGTAGCTCCTCAGTCCGGCCCGCACGTCGCCACCGGCCGCCCTCACGTAGCCCGACAGGATCGCGGAGCCGACTTCGACGTTCGCGTTCGGGTCGGTCAGGTCCTTCACGTTGCGCACCAGGCCGCGGTGCGCGGTCGGCACGACCTGCATCAGCCCGGTCGCGCCATGCTGGCCGCGCGCCTTTTCCTGGAAGCGCGATTCGATCGAAATAATGGCGTAAACGAGTGCGGGAGGCAGTGAATATTTCGTCGCAGTGACGCTCACGATATCGGCGAGCTTCGCGGCCCGTTCCTTCGCGACGCCGAACTTCTTCGTCAGGTAGGACGTGATGCGGCGGTTTGCTTCGTTCGGCTGATCGTTGGCGTCGGCGAGCGGCGCGGATGCGACGGACGGCGCCGATGCGGCTGCTTCGGGCGCGGACGCAGGCAGTGCGGGCGCTTGCTGTGCCGACGCCTGTTGCGCGATGCCGAGCGAAAGCACGATCAGCCAGAGAAACCGTCGCATGGTGGAGTGCGGGGAATGGGAAGGCGCCTAGTATATCGGCCAATTGCCGCCGGTGGTCGAGTGCCGGTTCGAATGAAAGCGGCATGTAGGCTTGTGTCGCGGCGAGCCGATCGAGGCGCCGATCGTTGCACGGACACGCATCGGAGTCCGGACGAACGCTAGTTGATGATCTCGCCGGTGCCGGTTTCGATGCGGATTCTGAGCTGCTGGATGAACGCCGGATCGTAGGGTTCCCAGCTATCGAGTTCGCCGACGATCTTCAAAGGCGATGTGCTTCGATACGATCGCGTCGGATTGCCCGGGAATTTCTTGTCCGTGACGTTCGGGTCGTTTTCGAATTCGCCGGTGGGTTCGACGATATAGACCCGCGGCCGGCCGTCGCCTTTGGCCATTTCCGCCGCCAGGCCGGCGCCTTTGGGCAAAGCCGTGAAGTAGATGTGATTCATCACGACGTCGTCGCGATAATTCGATCGGAAGCCTGCCGTCAGCAAGTCGCCGATCCGCAAATCCGCTTTCGTGCCATGAAAAAACGGGCCGGTGTCCGAAACGGTCATGGTTTCCCCCTTCTAAAAATCGCGCAACGGCTTCTACGCGCGCCGTGCGGCCGCCACCCGTGCAATCGCGCCGATCGCATCGCTGACGAGCACCGCGAGCAGCCCGACGATCACGCCGCCCTGCAGCACGAACGCGGTATTCGACGTCTGCAGCCCCGCGATGATGACGTCGCCGAGCCCGCGCGCGGCGACCGTCGAGCCGATCGTCGCGGTGCCGAGATTGATCACGACCGCGAGCCGCACGCCGTTGACGATCACCGGAAACGCGAGCGGCAGCTCGACCGACACGAGTTGCTGCCAGCCGCTCATCCCCATCCCGCGCGCGGCATCGACGACGTCGCGCGGCACGTCCTCGAGCCCCGCGATCGTGCTTTCGAACACGGGCAGCAGGCCATACAGCACGAGCGCGATCAGCACCGGCTTCAGGCCGAAGCCGACGGCCGGCACCGCGAGCGCGAGCACCGCGACGGGCGGGAAGGTCTGGCCGATGTCGACGACGCTGCGCGCGACCGGCAGGAAATCCGCGCCCCACGGCCGCGTGACCGCGATACCGGCCGCGACCGCGACGATCGTGCCGATCACGCTCGACAACGCGACCGTGCCGAGATGCGCGAGCGTGAGGTCGAGCAGGCTCGCGCGATCGTAGATCACTGGCGCGCCGTTGTCGGCGAACGGCGCGAACAAGCCTTGCAGCCAGGCGGGTCGCAACAGCAGCACGAGCAGCAGCGCGAGCGCGGCCGCGCGTGCGAGGTAGGCGGGAAGTGCCGACCGCCCGGGCCGCGTGCTGCCGTGCGTCGTCATGCGGGCTTCCTTGCGTGCGCACGGATCGCATCGAGCGTGATGCGGCGCGTGTTGCGGCCGTCGCCATCTTCCACTGGAAGCACATCGACACCGCGCCACAGCAGCTCCGACACCGCATCGCGCAGCGTGCGCGTCGCGGCGATCGGTTCGCCGTCGGCATGACCGGGTTCGGCCACCGCGTCGATCGGCGTCAGCGCGAGCAGGCGCAGCGGCCGGTCGACGCCGGCGACCAGCTGTTCGACGACGCCGGCTGCCGGCTTGCCGAGAATCTCGGCAGGCGTTGCGACCTGCAGCAGCCGGCCGCCGTCCATGACTGCGATCGTGTCGCCGAGCTTCAGCGCTTCCTCGATATCGTGCGTGACGATCACGACGGTGATGCCGAGGCGGCGCTGCAAGGCAAACAGGTCGTCCTGCGCCTTGTTGCGGATGATCGGGTCGAGCGCGCCGAATGGCTCGTCCATCAGCAGCATCGCGGGCTCGGCCGCGAGCGCGCGCGCGACGCCGACGCGCTGCTGCTGGCCGCCCGACAGTTCGTGCGGCAGCTTGCCCGCGAACTCGGCCGGCGCGAGATGGAACAGGTCGAGCAATTCGTTCACGCGCGAGTCGATGCGACCGGCCGGCCAGCCGAGCAGGCGCGGCACGGTCGCGATGTTGCGCGCGACGCTCCAGTGCGGAAACAGCCCGTGCCCCTGGATCGCATAGCCGATGCCGCGGCGAAGCTGCTCGGGCGCCACGGTGGCCGTATCGACGCCGTCGATGCGGATCGTGCCGCTGGTGGGCGCGATCAGCCGGTTGATCATGCGCAGCAGCGTCGACTTGCCGCTGCCCGATGCACCGACGAGCGCGGTGATCGTGCCGCGCTCGATCGTCAGCGAGACGTCGTCGACGGCGACGATATCGCCGAAGCGTTTGCCCGCACGTTCGATCTCGATCATCCTGCACGCCCCTTCGCGAGCGTGGTCGCGGCTTCGAATATGACGGCCGCCACCAGCGCGAGCGCGATCGTCGGGATCGCGCCGAGCAGCACGAGATCGGCGGCCGATTGCCCGATCCCCTGGAAGATGAAGGTGCCGAAGCCGCCGCCGCCGATCAGCGCGGCGACCGCGGTCAGCCCGATGTTCTGCACGAGCACGATGCGCACGCCGCTCAGGATCACGGGCAGCGCGAGCACGAGATCGACGCGCAGCAGCCGCTGCGCGCGCGTCATGCCCATCGCGCGCGCCGCTTCGGTCACGTGCGGCGGCACCTGGCCGAGCCCGACCACGACGCTCGACGCGATCGGCAGCAGCGAATACAGGAACAGCGCAAGCACGGCCGGTGCGACGCCGATGCCGCGGATGCCGAGCGCGGCCGCGAACGGCACGTGGGCGGCGAGCAAACCGAGCGGCGCCATCATCAGCCCGTACATCGCGATGCTGGGGATCGTCTGCACGATATTGAGCACGGGCATCGCGACGGTACGCACCGCCGCGATGCGCGCGCAGGCGATGCCGAGCGGCACGCCCGCGACGAGCGCGGCGGCCACCGAGCCACCGGCGAGCGACACGTGCCGGATCGCCTCGATCCAGAAGTCGTCGCTGCGCACCGCGTATTCGCGCATCACGGAAAGTCCGTCCCACCAGCCGCTCGCGAGCGGCACCGAAATCGCTGCTATCGCGACGACGAGCGCGGCGAGGCGCCGCCACGGGCCGAATGCGAGCCGTGCGAGCGCATCCGCGACGAGCACGGCCCACGCGAACAGCAGCAGCCAGACGCCGGAGGAGGGCGATACGCGGGCGAGCGTGTCGTCAGGCGCGACGACGTGCGTCGCGGCCGCGCCGACCGCGTACGCGAGCGTGGCGAGCCACGCGCAGCCGGCCATGAGGCGCCACGCGGGGCGGCTGGCCGTCATCGCCCACAGCGCGCCGACGATCCACAGCGCGGCGAGCCCGGCGCCCTGCAGGGCCGGCAGCGCGGCGAACACCGACAGGTCGGTGCCGGCCGCGATGCGGTTCGGCCGCAACACCGCGAACGGCAGGCCGAGCACGGCGACGATCGTCAGGACCCCGATCAGGATGCCGACCTTGTCCGCCGTGATGCGCCGCGCGGACGCTGCCGCGCGACCCGTCATTTAACGAAGCCCTTCGCTTTCAGGTAGCTTTTCGCGACGCCGGCGGCCGGTTCGCCGTTGATCTGGATGCGCGCGTTCAGCGTCTGCAGCGTCTTCAGGTCGAGGCTCGCGAACACGGGCTTCAGGTAGTCGGCGATTTGCGGATGCGCTTTCAGCACGGCTTCGCGGATCACCGGCGCGGGTGCGTAGACGGGCTGCACGTGCTTGTCGTCGTCGAGCACCGCGAGGCCGCTCGACGAGATTCCGCCGTCGGTGCCGTAGACCATCGCGGCATTCACGCCGTCGGTCTGGTTCGCGGCGGCCTTGATGGTGGCGGCCGTGTCGCCGCCGGACAGCACGACGAGCTGGTCGGGCTTCAGCTTGAAGCCGTACGCCTTCTCGAACGACGGCAGCGCCGACGCGCTGTTTACGAATTCGGCCGACGCCGCGAGCTTCACCTTGCCGCCGCCGGCCACCCACTTGCCGAAATCGGAGAAGGTCTTCAGGTGCTGCGACTGCGCGACCGGTGCGAGCACGGCGACGCCCCACGTGTTGTTCGCGGGCGCCGGGGTGAGCCAGACGAGATGGTTCGCCGCGTAGTCGAGTTGCTTCGCGGTGTCGTAGCCCTGGCTCGCGTTCTTCCACAGCGGATCGTCCGCCTTGTTGAAGAAGAACGCGGCATTGCCGGTGTATTCGGGGTAGACGTCGATCTCGCCGCTCGTGAGCGCCTTGCGCACGATCGGCGTGGTGCCGAGCGCGATCTTTTCGGTGACGGGGATGCCGTGGGCCTTCAGCACCTGCGCGATGAGGTTGCCGAGCAGGTTGCCTTCGGTGTCGATCTTCGACGACACCACGACGGGCGTGTCGGCATGCGCGCCGGGCGCGACGAGGGCGGCGGCGAACGCGAGGCCCAGGATCCGGGCGGGCAGGGCGAGCTTCATACGGGCCAATCTCCAGGACGGGGGCGTACGCCGAAAGTTACTTGACTGAGCGGGCTTTGGCAAACCGCGTGCGGCGGCGTGCCCACAGCCCGTGTGGGGATTACCCGCATCCGTGTGGCAGGCTTGTTACACTGAATCCGTTCCCGCCTTGCCGACACTTCCTGACATGAAGCCCGAGTTGCTGGTTCTCATCGCATTGCGCGGCGACGCGCATCGCGAGATCGCCGCGTCGTTCGACGTGCGCTACGCCCCGACATCCGACGCACGCGAACGTGCGATCGCCGAACACGGCGGCACGATACGCGCGGTGCTGACCAATGGCAGCACGGGGCTCACCGCCGCCGAGATCGATCGTCTTCCGCAACTCACGTTCGTCAGCGCGCTCGGCGCCGGCTACGAGCACATCGATGTCGCGCATGCCAAAGCGCGCGGCGTGACCGTGGTCACGGGCGCCGGCACCAACGACGATTGCGTCGCCGATCATGCGTTCGCGCTGCTGCTCGCGACCGTGCGCAACGTCGTGCAGCTCGATGCGAAAACCCGTGCGGGCGTGTGGCGCGACGGCCTGGCGATGCCGCCGAACGTGTCGGGCAAGAAGCTCGGTATCGTCGGGCTCGGCAAGATCGGCGAGAAGTGCGCGCGCCGCGCGGCCGGCTTCGACATCGAGATCGGTTATCACAACCGGTCGCAGAAGAACGTCCCTTACCGCTATTTCGAGCGCGTCGACACGCTCGCGCAATGGGCCGATTTCCTGATCGTCGCGACGCCCGGCGGCGCGGGTACGCGGCACCTGATCGATCGCGCGGTGCTCGACGCGCTCGGCCCTGGCGGGTTCGTCGTCAACGTGTCACGCGGCAGCGTTGTCGATACCGCTGCTTTGGCGGACGCGTTGCGTGAAGGACGCATCGCGGGCGCGGGGCTCGACGTGTACGAAGGCGAACCCGAGCCGCCGCGCGCGCTGACGGATCTCGACAGCGTCGTGCTGACGCCGCACATGGGCGGTTGGTCGCCCGAGGCGCTCGATCGGTCGGTGCGGCAGTTCATCGACAATGCCGAGCGGCACTTTTCAGGGCGGCCGGTGTTGACGCCGGTGTGAGCGGCGCCGGGACGATGATTCACCGCTCACCGTTTCGTCCGGGATCGATGTCGGCATGAGAGGCGCCACGCAACGGTCGAGGGCGGATGCGCAGCGCTATCGATCGATACGCAGCACGAGCTTGCCGGTCGTGCCGCCCGACTCGAGCGCCGCATGCGCGTCGACGATCGCGTCGAGCGCATAGCTGCCCCCGATCAGCGGCTTCAGCGCACCGGTGGCCAGCAGGCCGAACAACTCGCCGAGCGTTTGTTGGACGACGTGATCGGCGAGGAACGCATGCAACGCGAAACCCGACAGCGAGCGGCAGCCGAAGATGAGCGCGTTCATCAGGCTGTCGTCGACTGCGAGCAACTGGCCGCTTGCCGCGCCATAGGCGACGAAACGACCTTGCGGCGCAAGGCTGGACGCCAGCGTGCGGGCCACGGCGCCACCGATCGAATCGAACACGACGTCGGGGCCCGTGCCGCCGGTTGCGGCGCCCAGTCGATCGACCCACGCGTCGTCGCGATAGCTCACGGCCTGATCGGCACCGAGCGCCCGCACCGTCGATAGCTTCTCCGTGGAACCGGCCAGGCCGACGATCGTCCTGGCACCGTCGAGTCTCGCCAGCTGGATGAGCATGGAACCGACGCCGCCGGCAGCGGCGGTGATGGCGACGGATCGTGCGGCCACCGGCGTCTCGCGCAGCAGCATGCGGGCGACCAGCCCCTGCAGCATGACCGCGACGGCGTCGTCGTCCGAAACGGCGTCGGGAATCGCGACGATCAGCGGAGCGCGTACCGTCACATATTCGGCATACCCGCCGGTTCCGCTCGTTGCACCGAACAGCGCCGCGGCCACGCGATCGCCGACGCGGAAGTCCCGCACGTTCGCGCCTACGGCTTCGACGGTGCCGACCGTTTCCGATCCCAATATCGCCGGCAAAGTCGGCGCCGGGCCCGGATAGGTACCGGCGCGTTGCAGCGTTTCCGCGAAATTCAGTCCGATGCGCGTCACGCGCACGAGGACTTCGTCGGGAGCCGGTGTCGGGCGCTCGATCACGACCGGACGGAGTACGGACGGAGCGCCGAAACGATCGATCTGAATGGCATTCATGGTATTCACGGGAAAATCTCGCTGGATGCGGGGGCGTTGCCCCCGGGGTGTGTGAGGTGTCGGGCAGGACGCGGCGTCGGCCGGATCACTCCGGCAGGGACGTTCGATCGCCGCGATCGAACGAGGCGCGGCCCGCGCCATTCAGCACGAGCGCGAGCAGGCCGCCCGTCATCGACAGGTTCATCATGAAGAAGGTCTGCTGCGTCTGGTCGCCGCCGCTATGGAAGATCACCGCGGCGATGACCGAAAAGATCGCGAGCCCAAGCGCGGCGAGTCGCGTCATGAAGCCGGCGATCAACGCGAGGCCGCCGGCGACCTCGACGAAGATCACGAGCGGCAGCAGTGCCCCCGGTACGCCCATGTGCGCCATGTATTGCTCGGTGCCTGCGTAGTTGAAGATCTTGCTGATGCCCGCGCCGACGTAGACGCCGGCGATGAGGGTGCGCACCAGGACGGACAGGATGGCGTTGACGGCGGGCGTCTGCGTAGCGGTTCGGTACAGGGTGCGGTTGATCGATCGAATCATGGTGAGTCCTCGTTCGTGAGGCGGCGGATCGGCGATCCGCCGCCGTGTTCAGCGGTTCGGGTTCGGGGCCGCGCTCATGCGCGGAACGGCGGGTAGTCGGTATAGCCGGCTTCGCCGCCGCCATAGGCCATGGACATGTCCGCATGCGCGAGCGGCCGGTCGTGCCGGAGGCGTTCGGCAAGATCCGGGTTCGCGATGAACGGGTAGCCGAACGACACGAGATCGGCGTGGCCCGCGGAAAGCGCCGTTTCCGCGCGTGCTTTCGTATAGCCGTTGTTCGCGATGTAATGCCCGCCGAACGCGCGCTTGAGCGCGCCGTAGTCGAATGCGGGCACCGCGTCCGGTGCGGCCTGGGGGACGCCTTCGACGACATGGAGATAGACCGCGAGGCCGCTCAGCCGGTTGGCGAATTGCTCGAACAGCGTTTGCGGATCGCTATCCGCGATTCCACCGAAATGCGGCGTGACCGGAGAGATACGGATCCCTAATCGATCGGGGCCTGAAACGAGGCCGACTGCGCGCACGATCTCGAGCGGCAGACGAAGCCGGTTGTCGATCGTGCCGCCGTAGTCGTCGGTCCGGCGGTTCGTGCCGTCGCGCAGGAACTGGTCAAGCAGATAGCCGTTGCCGGCGTGGATCTCCACGCCGTCGAACCCGGCCTGCAATGCGGCACGAGCGGCAAGCACGTATTGATCGACGATGGCGGGCAATTCGGCGGTTTCGAGCGCGCGCGGTACCGGGTACGGCTGCGGGCCGGTCGGCGTATACGCGTCGCCGTCGGGCCGGATCGGCGACGGCGCGACCGGTCGTGCGCCGTCCGGCTGCAGGTCCGGGTGACCGATGCGGCCGACATGGGCCAGTTGCACGAAAATGCGGCCGCCTTCACGGTGCACCGCGTCGGTCACCTGTTTCCAGCCGGCGATCTGCGCGTCGCTGTAGATGCCCGGCGTGAACGGATAGCCCTTGCCCTGTGGCGAGATCTGCGCGCCCTCGGTGACGGTCAGGCCGGCCGAGGCCCGTTGTGCGTAGTAGGTCGCGTTCATCGGGCCGGGCGCGTCGCCGGCACCGGCACGGCTGCGCGTCATCGGCGCCATTACGATGCGATTCCTGAGCGTGATGCGCCCGAGTCCGATCGGGTCGAACAGCGTCGGACGCGCAGGCGCCCGGGGCGGCGAGAGAAAGCGGTCGGTCGTCATGGTTCCATGTTCCTGTGACATTGACGGGGGATTGTCGACGCGGGGAAGCCGCGATCGACATGGCGTGACAGGAATGTAGGGGATCGTTTCGATCCAAACAATTGGCTAGAATGGATCGTTAAAATCAATTTTCTGGATAGATCGTGGATCGCAGCCCCAATCTGGATCAGCTTCGTGCGTTCGTCGCCGTCGTCGAGGCAGGCAGCTTTTCAGGGGCGGCGCGTCGGCTCGGCAGGGCGCAATCGGTGGTGAGTTATGCGGTCGCCAGCCTCGAGGCACAGCTGGGCATGCCGTTGTTCGAACGCGGCAGACGCCGTCCGCAGCTGACGGCGGCCGGCGAGGTCGTGCTCGCCGATGCGCGTCGGCTCGACATGCTGATGGGGCAGTTGCAGGCGAAGACGGCCGGTTTGCGGGGCGGCGTGGAAGCCGAGCTGTCGCTGGCCGTCGACGTGATGTTTCCGTTGCCGAAGCTGGTCGAAGGCATGCAGGCGTTTGCCGAGGCGTTCCCGACCGTCGCACTCAACCTGGCGATCGAAGCGCTCGGCGGCGTCATGAAGCTGGTGCTCGACGGCGGCTGTGCGCTCGGCATCAGCGGCCCGATTCCGAACTGGCCGGATGCGATCGACGCGACCTCGATGGGGGCGATCGAGTTGCTGACCGTTGCGGCGCCCATGCATCCGCTCGGGTTGCGCGACCTGCCGATTCCGCTCTCGGAGGCGCGCGAACATACGCAGATCGTGCTCACCGACCGCAGCAAGGTCACCGACGGGCAATCGTTCGGAATCCATGCGACCCGCACCTGGAAGGTGGCCGACCTTGGCGCGAAACATCGGTTGCTGCTCGCCGGGCTGGGCTGGGGATCGATGCCGATGCATCTGATCGAGGACGATCTGCAGTCGGGCCGTCTCGTGCCGGTGCAACTGGCCGACCGGCGCACGTTCCGATACGGACTATCGCTGATCCGGCGTGCCGATCGCGCGAGCGGTCCCGCCGCGCAGTGGCTGATCGATTATTTGAGTCGTCAGGGCGATCCGAATGGCCGGCGGGCCTGACCCATGCCCGGCGGCGGCCGGCCGGGCAGGCCGCCCGGCCAGCCTTGCAATCCGCGACGATTGAAGGCTGGCCGGACGCTCGGCCGTGTCAGCGACGCACGCCGGCGGAAGCGCGTTCCGCGCGGCGTATGCCCGCTCAGGACGAAGCCAGCGGCACCGTCACCGACGTACCGGCCGGATCGAGCGTCAGCCCGGTGCCCGGTGTCGGCCGCAGCGTCGCCTCGTTGTCGCTCGACAGCACGACGAGCCCCAGCCGGTGGCCGGCTTCCAGCAAGAAGATGAAAAAAATTGCGTCGCGGCGGCCAATCAAGCGCCGAAATAACGATCTGCATGAAACAGCATTTCACTCCTTAGCGTCCGGCGATTGGCCGGATACGTGCCGCAGATTGAGATGACCGGCCCGTGAGG
Source organism: Burkholderia sp. AU31624 (assembly GCF_020420065.1). Lineage (NCBI taxonomy): Bacteria > Pseudomonadati > Pseudomonadota > Betaproteobacteria > Burkholderiales > Burkholderiaceae > Burkholderia > Burkholderia sp. AU31624. Next base: position 956,223 of record NZ_JAIZRT010000001.1, on the reverse strand, counting down.
ATGTGGTCATGCCGGCAGACCAACGGCGCGAGGCATGCGGCTCGCTATTGCGCGCGCGGGTGTTCGCGACAGCGCGAAGCATGTCCGTTGCCGTTGTTTCGACCGTATCGATGCGTTTGCGTGGCCGATCCGGTTGCCTCAATTCGCGGGACGGACACCGGCCAGATCGGCCGCCGCGACTTCATCCGTGGAGGGGAGCGGCCGAATGGTCACCTCACCGGAAATGAACCGTTTCCCTTTGAAATCCCGGCCATGGTAGCGCGTGCTGATCGCGTGAAATTCCGCATTGCCGGACGCCAGATGCTCGAGCTCGGTCACGTAGGCGCGCACATCCGCCCGATTCCCGAGCGGGCCGGCAAGGACGCGATCGCGCGCTGCCATCAGATTGCGCTCGTTCTCCGCAACCAGCGTTGCCAGCTTGTTCAGCGCATCCTGGAGTTTCAGGCCCTCCCTGTACATCAGCAGCCAGACCGAGTTGACCGAATCGGCGATATGAATTTCCTTTCGGAATGAATACGGGTCGTTGACCAGCGTAATCGAATCGATGGCGGCCGTTCTCATTTCCGCCAGCGAGCGGTCGGCCACCAGGTGCTCGGTCATGTCGACGTCGATGGCGTACTCCGTCATGATGGCTGCCCATTCCCCGTAGTTGTCGATGCGCCGCATCTCGAGGTAGGCGTCGAATGTGAGTTCGTCCATCTTCAGGGCCAGCGGATCCGTCTGCCTGATGATCAGCGTATGCAGCGCGTCCTCCATGCGTTTCCAGACACGCGGTTTCGACGCCAGATGTGCCTTGACGGGCAAGAGCCCCTCGTACAGCAATTGCGCGATGGGCGCGGTGTCGGGCGGGCGAATGCCGGCGATTGCATCGAAGTAGTGCTGGCGCAATGTCGAGCGCTTGTGCGCCTGCTCCAGCATCGCGGGGTTGGTGATGGTGTCGTCGATCAGCGTGGTGATGCTCATCATCCGTTCCAGATCGTAGATCCTGTCGTTCAGGGTGTGCGGATAGCATAGGCCGCCGAATGACGGCATGCTTTGCGCCAGATAATGTTCGACGGCCTTCTGGCTGCCGTAGTAGGCCAGGATGTACGGGCTGTCCGTGAGCGCGATCCGGCGTTCCGCCTCGTCATGGTGCGGATGCCACATGGGTTTCAACTGCAGATGGAAGTCCGGATGGAAGATTGTCTCCCCGGGCTTCGGCAGGCCAGGCAGGTTGCGGACGAAGTTGGGAATATCTGTCATGGCGGGTTCTCGGGCTTGATGTCCGGCGGCGGGAACGGGCGGCCTTCATCGACCGTGCTTGAGCACGAAGCTATAGATGGAAACCTGATGCTTCACGATGGCGACGGCCAGGCTTTCGCACATCACGCGGAGTTCCTCCAGCGCGCCGACCGCGCCCGTCGGGAAATGGCGCTCGATGTTGTCCTGAACGTTCAACAGCCATCGCGTCGCGTCTGTCCGGTTCGGCAGGACCTGCATGTCCTGGACGCGGAAGCCGCTTTGCTCGAATACCTGGCGCAGGTACGCGGGGGTCTTGCGATACTTGCATGCGAGCCTGTCGACCAGGTCGGGCGTATCGGAACGGTATTCGGAGAGGTCGACGTTATATAAGTTATCCGAAACGATGACTGTCCCGTTTGCGCCCAGCCGCTGACGCAATTTGGCCATCACGATTTCGAAGAGATCATAGGGGAAATGGGAGATCACACCGCGCATGATCACGAGGTCGTAGGGCTGGTCGACATCCGGCAGCAGGTCGATGTCCAGGGCATTGCACTGGAACAGGTTGATCCTGTCGGACAATCGCCGCGCGGCGTTTACCTCGGCGCAATATTCGAGCTGGCGGCTGCTGATGTTGATGCCGTCCAGGCGATGGCAGTCGGGAAACCGCTCGGATAGATCGCGCAGCACGGTTCCCCATCCGCATCCGATATCGAGTACCCGGTTGATTGGCTGGCGCCCTGGCGTCTCCAGACCGGCGATCTTCAATTGCCGTTCGAAATACCTGAGGCCGGATTCGTCGAGATCGACCGGCCTCGGCGATTGGGGATGGTCAAAGACGCCGAACTGGAACCAGAGGCGATCGCCGATGGCCTTGCTCCAGTTCACCGGGTCGTCCTGGTAGGCCTCCACGACCCGGGATTCGTAATCGTTTCGCTCTCGGCCCCGAATTGCCGCGAATGGCGGGTTACGCCGATCGTTCAATGGTGACGCGGATGCTGCGGTTGTACCGGTGATCAGGTTGTTCATTGCCGTTCCCCCGCAGCGACCGGCTACAAATGTCCGGATTATTGATTTTTAAATCTAGCCGGCGGGGAATCGATGTCAAGCGATATCAGATTGTTTCTGATTTCGATTCAATAATGTAATTGATTTATGAAGCGTGGAATTCTTGTTTTAAAGAGCCGTTGCTTCCGTTTCCATAAGAATCGGGAAATGGAACCGAATGAATGAAGCTATCCCGGGACGCCGGTGCGCTGGCGTCCCGGGATGGCTTCAGTACGGGCATGCCCGCTCAGGACGAAGCCAGCGGCACCGTCACCGACGTACCGGCCGGATCGAGCGTCAGCCCGGTGCCCGGTGTCGGCCGCAGCGTCGCCTCGTTGTCGCTCGACAGCACGACGAGCCCCAGCCGGTGGCCGGCTTCCAGCTTGTAGTCACGCGGCATGAACGTCAGCTTCAGGTCGTACGGCATGCCGGGCAGAACCGGCTGCGAGACCCACTCCGACACGCGGTTGCGCGGATCGGTCCACGCACGCGTGACGATCGTCGCCGTGCCGTCCGGCGCGCGATCGACCAGCAGGGCCGTCACGTTGGCCACGGCCGTGAAGGTCAGCCTGACGCGCGCGGTCGCCGAACCGGACAGGCGTGTCGCGGCCGTGAGCGGCGCGGTTTCGAAGCGGCTGCGGTTCTCGCCCGTCGGCGCGTTCGCCAGCGTGAGCGCGGTGATGCGCGCATCGTCGGTGAAACGAGCGAGCGGGCCGCCGGTCGGCAGTCGCAGCAGCGTGCCGGTGCCCGCGCCGTCGCCGCCCGCGAAGTACGTGACCGGCGTGGCGTGGCGTGCGGCCCAGTCCGCTTCCTTCAGCAGCGTGCCGTCCGCCTGCTCGATCACCGCGCGCGGATCGCGTTCGACGCCGTTGTCGAAACCGATCAGGTAGCGCGTGAACCAGCGGTTCACTTCCGCGGTCCACGCCTCGGCCATCGCCGGCACGCGGGTCGGGTCGGTGTGCTTCAGGCGATGCAGCCACAGCTGCGTCGGCACACCCTGGCGCCGCATCGCGAGATGCCACAGCGTCGACTGGTCGACCCGCACGTTGTCGTCGGTGAGCCCTTGCGCGACGAGCGCCGGCGCGACCGCGAGCGCGGTGGGAATATCGCGCGCGGCCCAGAACGGCGAATAGTCGCCGGTCTTGCGGTCTTCCTGCTGCAGCGCTTCGTCGATCAGGTGCGTGCAGCGCTCCGGATGCGCGTTCGTCAGCAGCGCCTTGATGTACACGTCGACGTCCTCGCCCTGATAGCCTTCCGGCGCACGCACGAGGCCGCCCGAGCGGTAGTAGCCGTACATGTTCGTCAGCCCGGCGACCGGCACGATCGCGTCGAGCCCGCGCGTGCGCAGGCTCGCGACCATCTTCGGCAGCGTGCCGTCGTACGACACCCCGTACATGCCGACGTGGCCCGTCGACCAGTTCGCGACGACCGTCTTGCCGTTCGCGTCCTTCGCGGTCGCGTCGCGGCCGAGCCAGCGGATCACCGAGGCCATCGCGACCGATTCGTCGCGGGTGAGGATCGTCGGGCAGCCGTCCGAGCCGGCCGTGCCGAGCGAATCCGCGTAGACGATCGTGAAGCCGCGCGGAATGAAGTAGCCCTCGATCCACGAGCGCCCGGCGGCGGCCGCCTCGACCTGCTGCAGCATCCGCACCTGCGGCGCGGCGGCCATGATGCGCGCGGAGGCGCCGGTCGCTGCCGTGGCCGCCGTGGCGACCGGATGCGGCGTGCCGTCGAGTTCGACGTCGACGTTGTGGTCGGGGCTGTCGGCGAGGCCCGCGTAGTACGGGCTCGCGAGCACGATGACAGGCGTGCGCGCGCCGTTCGCGGTTTCGGTCGGGCGCACGATGCGCACGTGGATGCGGTCGCGCGTGCCGTCGCCGTCGGAGTCGACCGGCGTGTCGACCCACGCGTTCTCCTCGATCGTGCCGCCCGACAGCGACGGCTGCACCTGGCCGTTCGTGATCACGGGCCGGTAGCGGCCGCCGCTGGCCGGATTGGCGTACGGCACGCCCGACGGCGAAATGCGTGACGCGAGCGACTGCTTGTCGGCCGCGGCGGCGACCTCCTCCTGTTGGCCCTGCGCGAGCGCGGAAGCGCCCGCCACGCTGCCGCCGTCGTCGCCGCCGCACGCGGCGAGCGTTGCGGCCGCAACGAGCGCGGGAAGCCACGCGCGACGCAATCCGGTTCGATGAATGTCCATTGTCGACCTCTTGTTGTGATTGTCTGGAACCGGTCGGCACGCGATATACCCCCTGCGGCCCGGCCGGGTGCTGCATCGGATGAAACGGAACTGCACCTTCGAAAGCGCCGGGCGCGAGGCCCGGGTGCCACGGCCGGTGTCGACGCGCGTCACGCATCGCGCAACCCGGCGAGCGTCGGGGCGATTGCATCGCCTCGACCGCAAAGCGTCAGCGCGGCGGCTGATTCGGGCCACCCGGTCGAAGCGAGGCCGGCGGCACGAAGTGAATACAGGAGTACGAATCAAATGCGGGCATGCCCGATCTTCCTTCAGGTTTCAGATGAAACGGAACGGCACGATGCGATGAGGCGGGGATGGTGCGAACGGCGGTGCTGCAACGGCAGGAAAGCGCGACGCGAGTCGGCGGGGCTGGCCGGAATGCTTTCCGGAAGCTTGCGCAAAACTTATCTCAGTGAAATCTCGGTGTCAAACTTTTTTAGTTTGAGTCAAACAAAGTTTTAAGCATGCGGGGCGATCGACCTGCGATCGGTCTAAATTTCCGGGAAATCTGTCCGTAAACGGTAAAAAACAGATTGAAAGGAGAGAGGGCATGACGACTTCTGTCACGGCAGCGAGCGGCTTTTCGCTCGTGCAGATGGCGCAGCAGGCTGCGCTCGACGGGCGCCAGCAGACGGACGCGGCGGCCGGGCAAGCGCAGGACACGCCGATCACCATCCGCGCGCTGGACCCGGACGCGATGCAGGCGGCGCGCATGAAGCAGATGTCGATCCTGGGCAACCTGTCGACGAAGCTGCGCGACGTCACCAGCCAGCTCGCGACGAGCCTGCACGAGATCATCGCGAAGCGTCCGGACCTGGCCGACGCGCAGTTCGACTTCATGACCGACAACGGCCAGATCAAGGTCGTATCGAAGACGATGACGGAAAGCGATCGCGCGTGGGTGGAGTCGACGCTGAACGCGAACGCGGGCCTCGTGCTCGCAACGCGCGCGTTTCACCAGCAGGCCATCGATTTCGCGGAGCAGGGTGCGGCCGCCGTCGGCGAGACGTTCACGGACGAGGATCGCAAGGTGGCCAGCCAGCGCGCTGATGCGGATTTCCGCTTCATGAAGGAGATGAATGCGTCCGTCGCGCGCAACCGGAAGTTCGACGAGGCCGGCGGGCATTTCACCACGCAGGACGGCACGCGGCTGACGTTCGATCAGTCGGCCGGCACCGCGCGCGGCACGCTGGCGCTGCTGGATACCGACCGCCAGTTGTCGTCGGGTGCGGCGATCTTCGTCGACGAGTCCGGGCAGAAGACCTACGGCCGGCGTGCCGGCCTGATCGACGTCGGCTTCGGGGAGGCGTTCGAGAACATCCTGAACGGCCGCAACAGCATCGGCTTTCACGAGATCGCGTAGCCACGGGCGTGACGGAGCCGGACGCCGCGCGCCTATTCGTCGCGCAGCGCCTCGGCCGGCCGCACCCGCGCGGCGCGCCAGCTCGGGTAGAGCGTCGCGACGCACGACATCAGGAACGCGGCCGCGGCGATCTCGATCACGTCGGCCGTCGCGAGCTTCGACGGCAGCGAGCTGAGGAAGTACACGGACGGCGTCAGGAAGCGGATGCCGAGCAACTGCTCGATCGCCGGCAGCACCCACGGGATGCTCACCGCGATCGCGCAGCCGAGCGCGACACCCGCGAGCGTGCCGGCGAGGCCGATCGTCATCCCCTGGATCGCGAAGATCTTCATGATCGACCCGGGCGGCGCGCCGAGCGTGCGCAGGATCGCGATGTCGCCCTGCTTCTGGGTGACGGTCATCACGAGCGACGACACGAGGTTGAACGCGGCGACCGCGACGATCAGCATCAGGATCAGCGACAGCATGCGCTTTTGCAGCCGCTCGGCTTCGAACCACGTGCGGTTCTGCCGCGTCCAGTCGCGGATATAGAGGTTGCCCGACAGCGTGCGCGACAGTTCCAGCGCGACGTCCGGCGCGCGCTGCAGATCGTCGAGGCGCAGCCGGATGCCGGTCGGCGCACGCACGTTGAACAGCGTCTGCGCGTCGCGGAGGTGGATGTAGGCGAGCGCGCTGTCGTACTGATAGTGGCCCGACTCGAACGTGCCGACCACGTTGAACTGCCTGAACCGCGGCAGCGCGTCGCCGATGCGTGCGGTGTTGCCGGGCGCGAAGAACGTGATGCGGTCGCCGATCTTCACGTGCAGCGCGTCCGCCAGCGCCGAGCCGAGCACGATGCCCATCTCGCCCGGCACGAGCGCGTCGAGCCGCCCGGTCTTCAGCTTGCGCGCGATCTCGGACACCCGCGGCTCCAGCACGGGATCGATGCCGCGCAGCGCGACGCCCGTCACGCTGCCCGCATTCGTCAGCAGCGCCTGTGCGTCGACATAGGGTGCGACGGCGCGCACCGCCGGATTCTGCAGCGACTCATGAGCGGTGAGCCGCCAGTCGGGCATCGCGCCGGTCGGCGAGAAGATTTCCACGTGGGCGAGCACCGACAGCATCCGGTCGCGCACTTCGGTCCGGAATCCGTTCATCACCGACAGCACGACGATCAGCGCGGCGACGCCGAGCGCGATGCCGGCCATCGCGGCGCCGGCAATGAACGACACGAAGCCGTCGCCGGCCGAGCGCCGGCCGCCGCGCGCATAGCGCAGCCCGATCTGCCATTCGAACGGGAGTTTCAAGCGGTTTCCTTTCATTTCGATTCGATCCTGCCGAGCCGCGCATTCTAGCGAACGCGGCGCCGCCGTGGGCGGAGGTTGCGCGATGGACGACCGAGACCCGCCCGACCGGCCGGTCATCCGGCGGCGTTGCGCGCCGGCACACCGATATTTCCATCGTTTCGGGTCTGATCGATAATGGCGGCCAGCATCCGGTCGAACATACCAAGCAATTACGGCGCAACCGGGCCGCGCCGTCACAGACCCATAACAATTCGGGGAAGGTTGCCGCACCCGGCAGCATGTCCTTGACAAGGAAATAACAATGGATTTGCTGCGCTTCCTGCTGCTCCTGCCGATTCGCGTGGCGGGCTTCGTGTGGTGGCTGCTCGGCTGCGCGCTGCGGCCGCTGGTGGGCGACGTGTCGTGGACGGCGCCCGCATGGATGGGCGTGACCGCCGCGGCCGTGCGCCGCCGCCCGTGGCATGCCGGCGGCCTCGTGCTGCTCGCGGCCGCGCTCGGCTATGGCGGTTACTGGTTCAAGCATCGCCCGAAGCCGCCAGAGCCCGCGACCGTCAGCTTCACCGTGAAGGCGCCGGCCATCACCACCTACGAGGTGGACGACACCGACAAGCCGAAGATCACCGTGCATCCGCTCGAAGTCGTGTTCGCGCAATCGGCGGCGCCGATCGAACAGGTCGGCAAGCCGGCCGGCGACGGCATCGAGATGACGCCCGCGCTGAAGGGCGCATGGGAGTGGGCCGACGACAAGACGCTGCGCTTCACGCCGGCGGCCGACTGGCCGGTCGGCGCGCACGTCGAGGTGCGCTTCGCGGTGCACCGGGTGTTCGCGCCGCAGGTGCTGATGCACGACGACCGTTTCGCGTTCGACCTGCCGGCGTTCGCCGCGACGGTCGGCAACAACGAGTTCTACCAGAACCCCGACAATCCGGCGGAGAAGCAGGCGCTGCTGCAGTTGCGCTTCAACTACCCGGTCGATCCGGCCGAGTTCGAGAAGCGCATCGGCCTCGTGCTGGTTGGCCGCGACGGCAAGAATACGACGCCGCTGCGCTACACCGTCAGTTACGACAAGATGAAGACGAGCGCATGGGTCCGCTCGCAGTCGCTCGAGATCCCGCTCAACTCGATGGCGGCACGGCTCGACGTCGACAAGGGCGTGAAGAGTGCGCGCGGCGGCAACGGCACGCCGGACGCGCTGCATGCGTCGGTCGACGTGCCGGGGCTCTACAGCCTGTCGATCGACAACATCGCGCCGACGCTCGTCGACAACGAGCGCTACGAGCCCGAGCAGGTGCTCGTCGCGGAGGCATCCGACGGCGTGCGCAGCGCCGATCTGGCCGCACGCGCCAAGGCATGGGTGCTGCCGAAGCGCAAGCCGGGCGTCGACCAGTCGGACGACGATCCGCCGTACGAATGGAACGTGGCCGACATCAGCGACGCGGTGCTGAAACAGTCGAAGCCGCTGGCGCTCGACGTGGTACCGACCGAGAACGACTACGCGACGCTGCAAAGTTTCAAATATCACGCGACGCCGGGTGATCGCATCGTCGTGCGGTTCGCCGAAAACCTGAAATCGGCCGGCGGCTACCTGCTCGCCGAGCCGGTGACGACCGCGTTCACGGTGCCCGACTATCCGAAGCTGCTGCGCTTCATGGCCGACGGCTCGCTGCTGTCGATGAGCGGCAGCAAGCGGCTGTCGGTCGTGTCGCGCAACCTGCCGGGGATGAAGGTCGAGATCGGCCGCGTGCTGCCCGACCAGCTCCAGCATCTCGTGAGCTTCAACAACGGCACGTATGCGCGGCCCGAGCTGTCGTATTCGTTCAGCGAGGATCACATCGTCGAGCGCTTCGTGCAGACGCGCGCGTTCCCGGCCGGCGACCCCGGCAAGGCGCATTACGAAGGCATCGATCTCGGCCAGTACCTGAAGGGCGGCAAGCGCGGCGTGTTCCTGCTGCACCTGACGAAGTACGATCCGGCGGCCGAAAAGAAGAAAGCCGACGATGCGAAGGACAGCGATGCATCGTCCGGCGACGGCAGCCAGGATCAGTCGGACAACGCCGATTCGGGCGACAGCAGCGGCAACGGCAATGGCGACGACAGCGACAACGCGCTCGGCGACACCCGCCTGATCGTCGTGACCGATCTCGGCATGCTGGTCAAGAAGGCGCTGGACGGCAGCCAGGACGTATTCATCCAGTCGATCCGCACGGGCAAGCCGGTTGCGGGCGCAACGGTGTCGGTGCTCGCGGTGAACGGCCAGGCGCTGTTCACGCAGACCACGAGCGCCGACGGCATCGTGCATTTCCCCGCGTTCAAGGGGCTCGACCGCGAGAAGCGGCCGCAGCTGTACGTCGTGAAGAAGGACACCGACCTGTCGTTCCTGCCGGTGGCCGGCCGCGACCGCCAGCTCGACTTCTCGCGTTTCGACGTCGACGGCGAGCGCAACGCGACGGGCCAGGGGCAACTGTCGGCGTACCTGTTCTCGGATCGCGGGCTGTACCGGCCCGGCGATCCGTTCCACATCGGCCTGATCGTGCGCGCGGCGAGCTGGGCGCGCAGCCCGGCCGGCGTGCCGCTGCAGGCGGAGATCGTCGACCCGCGCGGGATCACGGTCGAGCGCAAGCCGGTGACGGTCGATGCGACCGGCTTCACCGAGCTCGGCTATACGACGGCCGAAACCGCGCCGACCGGCACGTGGACGGTCAACCTGTATATCGTCAAGGACGGCCAGCCCGGTGCGGAGCCGATCGGCAGCACGACGGTGCAGGTGAAGGAGTTCCTGCCCGACCGGATGAAGGTCGATGCGAAGCTGTCGCAGCAGGTCGTCGAAGGATGGGTGAAGCCGAAGGGGCTGAAGGGCATCGTCGATGCGCAGAACCTGTTCGGCACGCCGGCGGAGAAGCGCCGGGTCGCGGCGACGCTGACGCTGCGCCCGGTGTGGCCGTCGTTCCGCAGCTGGCAGGGCTATCACTTCTTCGATGCGCGCCGCGCGAAGGAGGGCTATACGACGACGCTGCAGGACGGCACGACCGACGACAAGGGCCATGCGGAGTTCGACCTCGATCTCGACAAGTACGCGGACGCGACCTACCAGCTCTACTTCCAGGCGAAGGCCTATGAAGCGGAAGGCGGGCGCAACGTCGCCGCGAACGCGCAGACGCTCGTGTCCAACAACGACTGGCTCGTCGGCTACAAGTCGGTCGACGATCTCGGCTACGTGAAGCGGGGCAGCCCGCGCACGGTGCGGCTCGTCGCGATCGATCCGACCGCGAAGGCGATCGACGTGAAGGACCTGCGTGCGCAGCTCGTCGAGGAACGCTACGTGTCGGTGCTGACCAAGCAGGATTCCGGCGCGTACAAATACGATTCGCGGCTGAAGGAAGTGCCGGTCGACGAGAAGCCGCTGGCGATTCCGGCGGCCGGGCTCGACTTCACGCTGCGCACCGACAAGCCGGGCAGCTATGCGCTCGTGATCCGCAACGCGGCCGGCGCGGCGGTGAACCGGATCGAGTATTCGGTCACCGGCGACGCGAACGTCACGCGCTCGCTCGACCGCAACGCGGAGCTGCAGGTGACGCTCGCGAAGCACGACTACAAGCCGGGCGAGCAGGTCGAGATCGCGATCCGCGCGCCTTACGCGGGCAGCGGCCTGATCACGATCGAGCGCGACAAGGTGTATGCGCACGCGTGGTTCCATGCGGACACGACCAGCTCGATCCAGCACATCACGGTGCCGGCCGGCTTCGAGGGCAACGGCTACATCAACGTGCAATACATCCGCGATCCGTCGTCCGATGAAATCTTCATGAGCCCGCTGAGCTACGGCGTCGTGCCGTTCTCGGTGAACCTCGATGCGCGCCGCAACGCGGTATCGGTCGATGCGCCGGCACTCGTGAAGCCAGGCGACACGGTGAATTTCACCGTGCATTCGGCGAAACCCGCGAAGGTTGTCGTGTTCGCGGTCGACGAGGGCATCCTGCAGGTCGCGCGCTACAAGCTCGGCGATCCGCTGAAGTTCTTCTTCCGCAAGCGGATGCTCGAAGTCGGCACGTCGCAGATCCTCGACCTGATCCTGCCGGACTTCGAGAAGCTGATGGCGATGGCCGCGCCGGGCGGCGACGCCGACAATGCAATCGGCCGCCAGTTGAACCCGTTCAAGCGCAAGCGCGACAAGCCGGTCGTCTACTGGTCGGGGATCGTCGACGTGAACGGCGACACGCGCCTGAGCTACACCGTGCCCGACTACTTCAACGGCAAGCTGCGCGTGATGGCCGTGTCGGTGTCGCCGGACCTGGTCGGCACGTTCGAAGGCGCGACGACGGTGCGCGGCGATTTCGTGCTGTCGCCCAACGTGCCGACGACACTCGCGCCGGGAGACGAGGCCGACGTCAGCGTCGGTGTCGCGAACAACCTGACGGGTGTCGGCAATCAGCCGGTGCCGGTCGCGGTCACGCTGAAGACGGGGCCGCAGTTGCAGGTGATCGGGCCGGCCACGCAGAACGTCGCGCTCGCGCCGCAGCACGAGGGTGTCGCGATGTTCCGCGTGAAGGCGACCGACACGCTCGGCTCGGGTTCGCTGTCGTTCGGCGCGCGTTATGGCGCGAAGGGCGCGCAGCAGCGCGTCGACGTGTCGGTGCGGCCGGCCGCCGCGTTCCGCACGCAGCTCGACATCGCGCGCCTCGATCCGGGCAAGAAGGCGAGCGTGCCGAACCTGCGGTCGATGTACGACGCGTATGCATCGCGCGACGCGAGCATCTCGACCGCGCCGCTCGTGCTGTCGGAAGGGTTGTCGTCGTATCTCGTCAACTTCGAGCACACCTGCAGCGAGCAGCTGGTGAGTGCGGCCGTGCCGCGCGTGTTCGCGGCGAAGTGGCTGTCGGTGCGGGCGCTGACGAGCGCGATGCATGCGACCGACGCCGGTGCCGACGCGACGAACGCGGCGGCGATCACGCAGTTCCTTGGGGTGCTGCGCAGCCGGCAGAACGCGCAGGGCGGGTTCGGGTTGTGGAGCGCCACGCCGGACGCCGATCCGTTCGTGTCCGTGTACGCGATGCACGTGCTGCTCGACGCGCGCGAGCGCGGCATCGCGGTGCCGAAGGACATGCTCGACGCGGGAAATCAGTATCTGCAGAAGCTCGCGGCGAACGATTCGCTCGGCTCGCTCGACCTGCTGCGGCAGCGCGCGTACGCGGTGTATCTGCTGACGCGCCAGGGCAACGTGACGACCAACAGCCTCGCGGCCGTGCAGAAGCGGCTGCAGGATGCGTATCCGAACGACTGGAAGAACGATCTCGCAGCCGCATGGCTCGCCGCGTCGTACCAGCTGCTGAAGCAGGACAAGGAGGCCGCGGCGCTGATCGCGGGCCCGCAGGCGCTGCTCGAGCGCAAGCGCGCGTCCGACGGTGGCTACGTGACCGGCTACTACCTCGATCCGCTGACGCGCGACGCGAGCGTGCTGTACCTGATCGCGAAGCACTTTCCCGAGCGCGTACGCAAGCTGTCGCCGCGCGCGATGGACAACCTCGCCGCGCCGCTCGTCGACAATCGCTACAACACGCTGTCGTCGGCGATGACGATCCTCGCGCTCGATGCGTATGCGGCGTCGAGCGCGGGCCAGCTCGACCAGCTCGCGATCGACGAGGTGCGCGCGGGTGCCGCGCCGAAGGACGTGTCGTCGATCCAGGCGAACCTCGTGCGTTCGGGCACGTGGTCGGCCGGTGCGTCGCGCGTCGACTTCGTGAACGGCAGCTCGCTGCCCGCGTGGTGGATCACGAGCCAGTCGGGCTACGACCGCGGCACGTCGAAGAAGGCGATCAAGAACGGGCTGGAGATCGTGCGCGACTACACCGACACGGACGGCAAGCCGCTCGACAAGATCACGGTCGGCCAGGAGATCGACGTGCACCTGAAGATCCGTGCGACGGGTTCGGCGAGCGTCGGCAACCTCGCGATCGTCGATCTGTTGCCGGGCGGCTTCGATCCGGTCATCGCGCCGCCGCCCGTCACCGACAAGCAGGACGGCGACAGCAACGGCGACGGCGGCGCGTCGGCACCGGTGGCCGATGCACCGTGGCGGTCGCCGATCGGCGTGAAGGGTTCCACGTGGCAGCCGCAGTTCGCGGACGTGCGCGAGGATCGCGTAGTGATCTACGGCACCGCGACGACCGACGTGCGCGAGTTCGTCTACCGGATCAAGGCGAGCAACGCGGGCCGCTTCATCGCGCCGCCGGCCTACGGCGAGTCGATGTACGACCGCCGCTTGCAGGCCCAGGCGCCCGGCGGGTCGACACTGACGGTGGAGCGCGCGCGATGACGATGAAGCTGCAACGTCGTTGCCGGCCGAGCCGGGTTCGAGGAGCGCCCGCGCGTGGCTGACGACGTTTCGGTGCGCCGGCGCGTGCTGCACGGCACCGGCCGCTGGTTGCATCGCTGGCAGAACTGGATCGCCGGCGTGCTGCTCGTGTTCGGCGCGCTGGCCGCGTGCCGGCTGTGGCCGCATCCGCCGCTACGCGACTGGAAGCCGTCGTCGGTCGCGGTAACCGACGCACAGGGCCGCTTGCTGCGGCTCACGCTCGCGAAGGACGACCGCTACCGGCTGTGGGTGCCGCTCGACCGGATGTCGCCGCAGCTCGTCGAAGCCGTGATGCTGCACGAGGACCGCTGGTTCTGGTGGCATCCCGGCTTCAACCCGTACGGGCTCGCACGCGGCGCGTGGATCACGTACGTGCGCGGCGGCAATCCGCAGGGCGGCTCGACGCTGACGATGCAGCTTGCGCGCTCGCTGTGGCGGCTGAACACGCGCACGCCGGCCGGCAAGCTCGAGCAGGTGGCGCGCGCGGTGCAGCTCGAACTGTTCTATTCGAAACGGCAGATCCTCGAAGCGTATCTGAACGATGCGCCGTACGGCCGCAACGTCGAAGGCGCGGGCACCGCGAGCGTCGTCTATTTCGACCGGATGCCCGACACGCTGACGCTGCCCGAGGCGCTTGCGCTCGCGGTGATTCCGCAGGACCCGGCGCGACGCGTGCGGGGCGGGCAGGATGAAATCAACCGCGCGCTGACCGCGTCGCGCAACCGGCTGTATGCGCGCTGGCTGACGAAGCATCCGGGCGATGCGTCGTTCAAGCCGCTGTTTGCGTTGCCGCTTGCAATGCGGTCATTGTCCGCACTGCCGTTCGATGCGCCGCATGCGGTCGACCAGGCGCTCGCCGCGCGCAACGCATGGCGTACGAACTCGAGCGCCGCGACGAACGACAGCGACGCCGACGCGCGGCTCGTGACGACGCTCGATCTCGACCTGCAACATACGCTCGAACGGCAGATCGCACGCTATGTCGCGCGCAACGACACGCGCGGCGTGCGCAACGCGGCGGCGATCCTCGTCGATACGCGCGACATGGGCGTGAAGGCGCTCGTCGGCTCCGCGAATTTCTTCGACCGCACGATCGACGGGCAGGTGAACGGCACGCTTGCGCGGCGCTCGCCGGGATCGACGCTCAAGCCGTTCATCTATGCGCTCGGCTTCGACCAGGGCGTGCTGCACCCGCAGACCGTGCTGCGCGATGTGCCGACCGCGTTCGGCCCGTATGCGCCGGAGAATTTCGACGGCCATTTCCTCGGGCCGATCACCGCGACCGATGCGCTGAACCGCAGCCGCAACGTGCCGGCCGTGTGGGTCGCGTCGCAGCTCAAGTCGCCCGATCTGTACCGGTTCCTGCAGGAAGCCGGCGTGCGGCGGCTCGCGAGCGCGCAGCACTACGGGCTCGCGCTGGTGCTCGGCGGAGGCGAAGTGACGATGCAGGATCTCGCGGCGCTCTACGCGATGCTCGCGAATCGCGGCGAGTTCAGGCCGCTGCGGCTGCGCGCGGACGAACCGGCGTTGCCTGGCAAGCGCCTGCTGAGCGCCGAGGCGAGCTACATGACGATGGACATGCTGCGCCAGCATCTGCGCCCCGACGAGACGAGCGGCGCGCAGCCGTCGAGCGTGCCGGTCTACTGGAAGACCGGTACGTCATGGTCGTTCCGCGATGCGTGGACGGCCGGCGTGTTCGGCCCGTACGTGCTGGTCGTGTGGGTCGGCAACTTCGACAACTCGACCAATACGGCGTTCGTCGGTGTCGACGCGGCCGCGCCGCTGTTCTTTCAGGTCGTCGATGCGCTGAATGCCGAGCGCACGCTCGTCGAGCCGCCGCGCGCGGTGCCGCCGAAGCTGAAGCGCGTGCGGATCTGCCTCGCGAGCGGCGACTTGCCGAACGAGTGGTGCCCGCAGCAGGGCTGGACGTGGTTCATTCCGGGCACGTCGCCGATTCGCGTGAGTACCGTGCACCGGCCGGTCGTGATCGACGATGCGACGGGAAAGGCCGCGTGCCCGCCGTACGACGGCAAGCGCACGCATGCGGAGATCTTCGAGTTCTGGCCGTCGGATCTGCAGCAGGTGTTCGTGCAGGCCGGCATTCCGCGCCGGCGGCCGCCGCAGAATGCGGACTGTCGTGACGCGGGGCAGGTCGAGGGCGATCCGCCGCGCATCACGTCGCCGCTGCGCGGGAGTACGTATGCGATGCGTGTGAAGAGTACGGAGGAGACGCGCATTGCGTTCAACGCCACGGCCGATGCGAGCGCGCACGCGCTGTACTGGTTCGTCAACGATGCGTTCGTCGGGCGCAGTGCGCCGGGCGATGCGCTGTTCTGGCAGCCGCGGACGGCCGGCAGTTATACGGTGCGGGTGGTCGACGATCACGGGCGCAGCGATCAGCGGCCGCTGGCGGTGGGGTTGGAGCAGTAGGCGTTGTATCTGTATCCGTATCGCGTGTTCGCGATCAGCGTGCCGCGATCTGCGCGTGTTCGCGGCGAAGACTCGCGTGAGTGAGCATCAGCAAGTTGATGACGACGATGGCGATCGTTGCGGCGACCATCCCGTTCACGCCGATGTGGGTCACCAATACGCCCGCTACATACGGAAACCCGAACAGGCCCGTGAAGTAGGCGATCGTGAAGACCTGCGAGCTCGCCGATGCGGACAAGCCCTTTTCACTGGCGAGATTGACCGCCATGCCGTTCAAGGTGGAGTAGCTGAGTCCGTAGCCGATCGCGAAGATGAACGAGCCGATCACGTACAGGATTTCACTGCCCGGATTGGACACGAAGAGAACCAGCGCCACGAGCGTCATGGCGAACAGCGTGAAGGCGAGCTTTCGGACCGGCAATCGGCTGATCGTCCGCGCCAGCGTGAATCGGCAGAAGACGGTCGTCAACGTGAAGGTCACGAAGAAGAGATCGGGCGACAGGTGGCGCGACTCCGCATAGATCGCCTGAAAATTCGACAACGCGGAAAAGACGCAAGCGGCGAGTCCGATCATGATGATCGGCAGCCGGGTGACGTTGCGCAGGATTTCAGCCACGCGCGCGGCCGTCAGGCCGGTTGCATCTGCGGGCGGGTGCGGTATGCGTTCCGTCTGTTTTCGGACAATCGAAAATACGACGGCTGCAACCACGCAGAGACACGCGAGACCTGCATAGACGATGGCATACGACCCGAAGCGGCTAGCGATGAAATGGCCCATCGGTGACGCGAGACCCAGCCCGACCATTTGACCGCCCGAGAGCAAGGTCAGGTACTTGATCCGTGCTGAGGGGCTGACGTGATGAATGATCTGAAGCGGTGCGAGTATGTAGAAGGTCGACCATCCCATTCCCAGAAGCAGGCCGCCGATGAATGCAATCCTCAGATCGTGCGCTGCCAGGCTGAATGCGAGCATGGAAAGGGCCATGACGGCAGCGGCGGCCACGATGGTCGACATCAACCCGATTCGTTGCGCTACCCAACCTGCAACAAGGGAGCTGACGATCATGCTCAGGATGCCGGTCGAGATCACTGCGCCTGCCATCGACGAATCCAGACCGCTCTGACGCAAATGCTCGGAAAGGAGAAAGCTGGCGCCGTAGGCGGCGGAAAGTGCGATGCTCGCGACGAGGAATGGAACGAACGTGGCAGCGGCGAGCGAAGACGGAAGCTGGTCAGCGGATGTGTTCATGAAATTGGCGTCCCGTTTTTATCGCCGCCGTGATGCCTCGAGCGGGCCGGATTTCTTTGATCGTCTTGTACCCACCTATGGCGTGCGGAAGGCCCTCCGGATTTTCTGATCCCGAGCCTGACGGGCATTGTGTTTTAGGTAGAAGCACGATGAAATGTACAGTGAAGCCGATTTTCTTCTGCACAGTCCATGTCGTTGCTCATGAGCCTGGGCTCAGGAATTTGAAGTCGACCAAGATTACGTTGGATGGTTTCGAGACGCGATCCACTACCTGCCTGAGTCATTCCGATGTTGCTACCGCTCATATTTCTACCCGCGATGCCGTGTGACGCACGCATGTATGCCGATCAGGTCGACGCGCTGAAGGATCTTGTTTCACCGACCGTGAAGATACTGGCGCAACCGACATTCGCCGAGAGTGCCGAGCAACTCCTTGCATCGACAAGCAGTGCGTTCATTCTTGCGGGCACGGCATACGGCGGATGTCTCGCGATGGAAGTGCTGGCGAGGGCGCCGGACCGCGTTCTTGGGCTCTGGCTGATGAACTGTCAGCCGGGCGTTCATCCGGATCCGGACGCCGGTCGTGCAACCAGCCGGCGCATTCGTACCGGAGAGCACGAGCGGGTCATGGCGGAGTTCGCCGAGCAGGCAATCCCGGGACACGACGGCACGTCGCGGGCTGCATTCATGCAGATGGCCCGCGATGCCGGGGCGGATCTGTTTGCACGTCAATCTGATGCCTCGCTGACGCGCTCGGATCATTGGTCGACGCTTGCGGCGAGCAAAGTGCCTACGTTGCTCGTCTGGGGGGCCGCTGACCGTTTTGTTCCCGTCGACGTTGGCCGGTGTATCGCCGGCGTGATGCCACATGCGCGATTCGAAGCGATAGAAGGGTGTGGTCATTTCCCGACGCTGGAGCGGCCGTCGCGATGCACGGCGATTGCGCGTGAGTGGTTGTTGGAATCGGTGCTTCACATCTTGTCGATCAGAGACCAGACGAAACCCGCGAGTGATGGCTAACCTGCATCAACAGAAAGGCCGCGTAACCGCAGTGTCTTGCACACCGTGTCTAACACCGCGTCGTTATCCCGCGCTCCGACGAAATAGCGCTCGTTGCCGAGCGCGTCCATGCCGGACTGAAGGGCGAAAATCGGAGTGACCTGATTTTTGACGGATCCTTCCAGATAGTAGCTGTACCCGTTGTCGCGGTCCGCGGATGAATAGACGCATTGGTAACCGCCAAGCCATTTGCCGAATGACCGGCTAACGCGGTAAAGCGCGGGGTAGAGTTTTCCGAGCGCGCTGGTAAGAAAATGAACTTCGCCGACCGTCCATAGTGCGCCTCGAGCCGTTCGAGGGGGGACGATCGTAACGATTGGCGACTTCGCCGCGTCGACTTCGCCATCCTCCCCATATTGCAGCCCTCCAAGGTGCGCAAAATACAGAACGATGTGTTGTGCTGCCGCGATTTCTCGCGGTGGTTCCGGCAGTTCACGGAACCATGTCAGAACAGCATCGCTGTCGCTTGGGGCGGAGATAAATCGATACGATGTGCCCATTTGGTGGGTAGGGTATGCGGGTTGACAGTCGATAGTATCTTGCGCGAGGCGTTGATCGGCGAAACTGAACCCATGCTCTTTCGGGTGTGCGGGCTGGCCGCTTCGCGGCGTCAAGCGACATCCACCGCAATCTCCGATGTGCCTTCTCTTCACTCCGGTGCCAGCCTGCACAAGCAACGCACCACCCCCATCACCCATCATCCGCCTTCGCCTGCAAACCCTTCAGCCCCTGGATCACGACCAGCAGCGCGCGCCCATGTTCATCCGACCCGTCCCACGCGTCGACGATCGCGTCGCGCAGCAGGTCGTTGTACTGGCGGCGCGACGGCCCGGTATCGACACCATAGAAACTGCATAGCTTATTGAATGGCGCGCTGCGGCGCAGCCGGTGCCCGTTCGACAGCCTCAGGCGCGATACGGTCGGCTGGCTGACCCCGGAGAGTCGCGCGATTTCGCTGGACGAGCGTGTATCTGCCATCAGGCGGCGCAACAGGTCTTGAACGGGAAAATCTTGGTCCGGGGCTTCCATGCGATGCATTATACCTATACAGTTACGGCTGTTGAATGGGCTTGCTGTCACCAGCGAGGCTGTATCCCCGAGAAAGTTGATGACACTGAAACACCTCCCACCCACGTTCTGCTGGACCAAGATCGGTACCGAGTCCGGCGAGGATCTGCCGACCGTCGTGCTCCGCAAGGAATGGGAGCGCCGGCTCGGGGGCGGGCGTTTTCTGTGGGGCATCAACCAGCCGCTCGGCAGCAGCGCGCAAGTCGCCGCGCATCGCACGGGCTCGCTGCTCGCGCTGTTTTCGCCGGTCGCATCGCGCCCGCGCGCAGGCGAGCGGAAAGACATGCTGCTGTGGAACGCATGGGTCGACGCGAGCGGGCAGGTGCGGCCGTTGCCGCCGCACACGTTCATCGCCAGCCGCTCGACCTTGCCGTCGGGCCGGCGCCGCGAACAGCACTACGCGCTCGTGTGCGCGTCATCCACCGCGCTGACGGTCGGCACGCAATTGCGCGTGTTTCCCGATCACCTGCGCAGCGTGAGCACCGGCCAGCCGCTTGGCGCCGCACAGGGGGCGGCCGTGGTCGATTGCGTCGGGCGTGCGAAGGAGCAGACGGGCAAGAGCTATCCGCTCGCACTGTCGGTCGAACTCGAAGCACCGTATTTCGTGCGGCTCGCACAGCCGTGCGTGCTGAAGGCGCGCGATCTCGCGGAAGTGAACAAGGCCACGCGCGCGGGTGATTTCGATCGCTTCGTCGAGCTCGTCGCGCGTTTGCGCGGCCGTTCGCCGACGGATGCCGTGCGCGGCGTCACGCGTGATCTGTTCGATGTGCCGCCGATCGAAACGGCAGCCGCGTATGTTGCGCCCACGCACGCGGCGCGATTGCGCAACCGGCCGGCGGCCGAGCATCCGCGTGATCTCACCGGCGACCTGTTCGACCTGTCGCCGGGTGAAGCGGCCGCGTTCGCGGGCCTTGCGCATCCCCGTATCGGGCGCGCGTGACGAAACGCGCGACGCAGATCGCGCAAGAATTTGTTGCAATCTCGCCATAGCGGAGCGGCGAGCGCAGAGAGACAATCGGCACGAAGCGCGCTGCGCGGCGGCCGATGCGTCGACACTCGATGGGTCGTGGTTCACGCCGCCGACATGCGCACCACGCACACTGAGCGTCGGCGTGCTTCACACTGCAACCCTGAGGGAGAAGTGTCGATGTCGACCCACATCTGTTCGCGGGAAGCCCGGGCCGCGCAGCGCTTCGTCGAAGCCACGCGCAACGTCGATCAGGCGTTTCGCGCCGTGCGCGGCGAAAGCGACGACGACGTTTCGTCGGCCGAATACGCACTTGCGATGTCGCGCCTCGATCGCGCGCTCGACGAGCTGGCGCGTGCGCAGGAATTTTTCGATCGCGTCGTCAGCGCCGACACGGTGCACGACAACTGATCGGGCTGCATCAACGCGAAAGCGCGTCGGGCGACGCGCTTTCATCATCTTGCCGGGCATCGCGCCCGGCATGTCATTCAGTCATCCCGTTCCGACTTCAGACCTTGCGACCTTCGACCGGATAGCCGGGATCGGTATAGCCGTGCGTCGAGGCATGCCCGGGCGGCACGAGCGAGTCGACGAACCGTTCGTCGTCCGGGCCGAGTTCGAGCGTCAGCGCATCGATGTAGCCGTCCCAATGCGCTTCGGTGCGCGGCCCCGCGATCGTCGAGCTGACGATGCGGTTCTTGATGACCCACGCGAGCGCGAACGCGACCGACGTCGTGCCGCGCGCGGCCGCATGCGCGGCCACCTGCTGCGCGATGTGCAACGATTCCGGGCGCCATTCCGTTTGATGTATGCGACGGTCGCCGCGGCCCGCGCGTGAATCGGCGGGCGGCTGCGCATCGACTGCGTATTTGCCGGTCAAAACACCGCGCGCGAGCGGGCTGTACGGTACGACGCCGATCCCGTAGTGCGCGGCGGCCGGAAGCTGTTCAACCTCGGCCGTGCGATCGACGAGGTTGTACAGCGGTTCGCTCGCGACCGGGCGGTCGATGCCGAGCTGGTCCGCGAGTCGCACGATCTCGGCGATGCGCCAGCCCTTGAAATTCGACAGCCCGAAGTAGCGCACCTTGCCTTGCCGGATCAGGTCGGCGATCGCGCGCATGCCTTCGTCGAGCGGCGCATCGGTCAGCGCACGATGGAAATAGA
The DNA here is from genome assembly GCF_020420065.1 of Burkholderia sp. AU31624. NCBI lineage: Bacteria > Pseudomonadati > Pseudomonadota > Betaproteobacteria > Burkholderiales > Burkholderiaceae > Burkholderia > Burkholderia sp. AU31624. The sequence continues at coordinate 934,781 of NZ_JAIZRT010000001.1, read as the reverse complement.
GGATGTCGATGTAATCGGTACCGAGCCGCTTCAGGCTCGCGTCGACCGATTCGACGATCCATTTGCGCGACTGGCCCTGCCGGTTCGGTCCTGCGTCCGGCCCGGCCGGATGGCCGAACTTTGTCGCGACGACCCAGCTGTCGCGACGCGACGCAATCGCGCGGCCGACGACTTCTTCCGAACGGCCGGCGTGATAGACGTCGGCCGTGTCGATGAAGTTGATGCCCTGGTCGAACGCCTTGTCGATGATGCGCGCCGATGTCGCTTCGTCGGTCTCGCCGCCGAACATCATTGCACCGAGACACAGCGGCGACACCTTGAGCGCGCTGCGCCCGAGATAGCGGTAATCCATGAAGGCTCCATGCGGGTGCGTGCCCGCCGGTTGAATGAGGGGATGCTGCGCTTACACGCCGGCTTCGTCGAACGCGCGCTGCGCGATCGTCAGCGCCGAGCTTGCGGTCGGCCAGCCCGAGTAGAACGCGAGGTGCGTGATCGCTTCGACCAGCTCGTCGCGCGTGAGGCCATTGTCGAGCGCTTTCTTCAGGTGGAACGGCAGCTCGTTGACGCGATACAGCGACACGAGGCTCGCGACCGTGACGAGGCTGCGATCGCGCGGCGACAGGCCGGGGCGCTGCCACACGTCGCCGAACAGCACGTTGTCGGTGTAGTCGGCGAGGGCGGGGGCAATGGCGCCGAACGCTTTGCGTCCGGCGGAAGTCGGTTCGGACATCGAGGGCTCCGGGGAAGGTGGGGAACACCGTCGATGGTAGCCACCGATGCGTCTATCGATAATCCCCGCCAATCCGCATGCACTTATCGACCCGATTCATGAATCGCGGCGCAGGTGCGGCGCAAAGCGGGCTTAGGCGCGAAAGCGAAGCGCCTCGACGATCACGGCGCGCGCCGCATCGAGCGTTTCGTAGGTGCCGTTGAACGTGACCTGCCCGTCGACGCGCACCCGCAGTATGTCGTCCCCGCGCGCGAGCTCCCACGCGTACAGCGCGCCGTGCGTCGGCAGGCGCAGGTCGATGCAGTCGTGCGCGACGAGATCCTGTGGCGACATGGGCCGCGTCGCGGCGCCGCGATGCGGCGCGCGTCAGCCCGCCCGCGTCATGCCCGGCGCACGAGGCGCGGGATGGTACGCATAGCCGCGCTGCTGGAACGACGTCGCGAAGAAGCGCATCTGGTAGCGGATCGCATTCGCCCAGTAATCCCACGTGTGACCGCCCGGCCGTTCCGCATAGTCGTGCGGCACGCCGAGCGCGACGAGCCGTTCGTGCAGTGTGCGGTTCGAGCCGACGAACGCGTCGTCGCGGCCGCAATCGATCGTCATGTCGAGATGCGCGCGCACGAACGCGCTGGCGCTGGCGACGATCACGTTGCGGTCCCAGAACGACGGATGGCGGCCGGGGTCGCCGAATACGTGGTCGATGCCCGGCTCGTCCGCGCAGCAGCGCGGATCGACCGCGCCGCTGATGCTGCCGACCGCGCCGAACGTGTCGGGCCGGTCGAGCGCGATGCGCAGCGCGCCGAAGCCGCCCATGCTGAGCCCGGTGATCGCGCGGGCGCGTTGCGTGGCGATCGTGCGGAAGTGCAAGTCGATGTACGACACGACTTCGTCGCCGATGAAGGTTTCGTAGCGGCTGCCCGAATCGAACGGGCTGTCGATGTACCAGCTCTCGTGCCCGCCGTCGGGCATCACGAGGATCACGTGGTAGCGGTCGGCCAGCGCGGCGATGCGCGTGTTGGACGTCCAGTCGGTGTGATCGCCGCCCGAGCCGTGCAACAGATAGACGACCGGATAGCGGTCGCCGTCGCGGGTGCCGCGCGCATAGGCGTCGGGCAGCACGACGGTGGCCTTGAGCGTCTCCTTCATCGCGGCGCTGGGAATCACGACGACCCGCGCGTGAAAGGCGAGAGCAGGGCCTGAAATGGCGACCAGCAGAAGCAGCCAGAAGGCGCGTGCCAGGTACATCGATCCTCGCATGTGTCGACCCCATCCGGCGCCGGGCGCCGGGAAAACCCTGTTCGGACGACTCTAGCAACCGCGCCTTTCAACCATATTTCGGCGAATCCTACGGGTTGTCAGGCGGGCGGCGCGGACACGATGCGCTCGAGCGCCGCGCGAAACGCATCGGGTTGCTCGGCCGGGATCAGGTGCCCGCAGCGCTCGATCGTGTCGAGGCCGGCGCAGCGCGCGAGCGCCCAGTCGGGCACGTGCCAGCCCGCGCGCGAGCGTTCGCCGGCCATCAGCCAGACCGGATGACGCGCGAACACTTGCGCGAGTGCCTGCAGATAGCCCGGTTCGCCGGTCGTCGCGACCACCGAGCGGCCCATCGCGCGCAACGTCGATGCGGGCTGATGCGCGAGCCAGCGGCGGGCGTCGTCGACGAGGCCCGGCGACGGCGCGTCGATCGCGCCACGCAGCCAGCCGCGCGGATCGGCACGCAGGCCGTCCAGCATCGCGTCGGCTTCGGCAGGCGTCATGCGGCCGACCGACGCCGACCAGAACGCATCGTCGAGCGTGAAGTTGCCCTCGACGTTGACGATCCGCCGCACGCGTTCCGGGTGCGCATGCGCGAACAGCATCGCGATCGCCCCGCCGACCGAGTGGCCGACGACATCGACCGGCTGCGCGCCGAAGTGCGTATCAACGGTATGCCGAAGGTGCTCGACCTGCGCGGCAAGCGTGATCGTGTCGGACGGTACCGAGCGATGCGTGCCGTAGCCGAGCAGGTCGGGTGCGAGATGCGGGCCGCTCCACCCGCGCACGTCGAGCGTGCCGATGAAACCGTGGATGAAGACGATGGGCGTGGGCTGGGTCATGGGGCGGGCGCGGCAGGAAGGGGCGGCAATTCGAGTTCGGCGAGCAGTTCGTCGAGTTCGAGCACGTGGGTATGGTCGTGGTCGAGCAGTTCGCGCACGAGTTCGTCGAGCGACATGCGGCGGAGGCCGTCGCGCAGCCCGCAGCGTGCGCGTTGCGCGGAATCGAGCGCGGCCGCGGTTGCACACAGCGCGGCGCGGCCCGTGCGGAATGCCGTGACCGCAGCGTCGAGCGGTTGCGCGAGATAGTCGCGTTGCGCGGCGAGCGCGGTGCCGTCGACGGAGGCAATCACGGGCAGGTCGAGCGTGCGTACGGCGTCGATGCGCTCGGCGAACACCGCGTCGAGATCGCGCAGGTGGCACGCATGCTCGACGACCGAGAAGCCCGTGCCGTCGGGGCGGCGTGTCCACAGTGCGGCCGGCACGTGCGCCGCATACGCGGCGAGCCGATCGGGCAGGCGCGCCAGCGCGGCGACGACGTCGGCGAACGGCAGCCGTTGCGGATATGCGCTGAACACCGCGCCATAGCTGAACAGCGTGCCGCCGAGCCGCCCACGCGCCTGCACGACGTCGTGGCCGTGATTGCGCATGACTTCCGCGACCATCGCGCCGCAGAACTGGCGGGCCGTGGTGTCGGTTTCGATTTCGGGGAATTTGTGCGCGATCTCGTGCTGGATCGCACCGATCGCGGCGACGCCTACGCGCGACAGCGCCGCGAATTCGACGTAACGCTCGGGTTGCGCGATCAGCGCTTCGAGCTGGGCGCCGAGCGGCGTGGTGCGGAAACGGTCGAAGCGGGAATGCATGACGGGAGGATTTCGGTGAGTAACGTATCAAAACGATACGTTACTCGGTCGGACCCAGTCAAGATGGTGATTCGAGCTTGCGGGGGCGGCGCCAATCGGCGAGTCTTCGATGGCGTGCGGGCCGCCGCCGGCACCGCCCGTCTTACCGCTTCCCGGCGTCGGCCTGCGCGCTCAGCCGCGCTTTCTGCTCCTGCAACGCATCCGTGAACGCCGGGCTGAAGTCTTCCGCCTCGAACAGCGGGCGGATCTCGATGTCGGAGTCGCCGGGCATCGGGTTCGGGCAGCGCTTCACCCATTCGACTGCCTCTTCCATCGATTTCACCTGCCACAGCCAGAAGCCGGCGACGAGTTCCTTCGTTTCGGCGAACGGGCCGTCGCTGACGGTGCGGTTCTTGCCGGCAAAATGCACACGCTTGCCGCGCATGCTCGGGTGCAGCCCGTCGGCGGCGAGCAGGATGCCGGCTTGCGCCAGTTCTTCGTTGAACCGGCCCATCGCGGCGATCATTTCCGGGTCGGGCATCCGGCCGGATTCGGAATCGGTGGTGGCCTTGACGATGACGAGGACGCGCATGGTGGACTCTCCTTGAACAAGAATGAGGGGGCGCCGCCGGTCGTTCCGACGGCAAAAACGAGCGGTTACGACAACACGACGCGCGAGAGCGACGCGAATCGACATCGCAGGGAAAAAATCTCAGGGGTGACCGGCGTGTGCGGCGGTGCGCCGGCAATCCGTCATGTCGTGCCGGCGCCCGCATCGAGTGCGCTGCGGATCCGGGCCGCGAGTTCGTCGCGCCGGTATGGCTTGCCGAGCAGCATCACGCCGGGGTCCAGCCGTCCCGCATGGAAGATCTCGTCTCGCGTGTAGCCGGACGTGAACAGCACGGGCAACGGCGGCTTGCGCAGCGCGGCACGGCGTCCGAGTTCGCCGCCCTTCACGGGGCCGGGCATGATCACGTCGGTAAACAGCAGGTCGATTGGCGTCTCGCTGTCGAGCACGCGCAATGCGGCTTCGCCGCTGGACGCCGTGATGACCTTGTAGCCGAGTTGCGCGAGCATGTCGACCACGGTCAGGCGGACGTCCGCATCGTCCTCGACGACGAGGATGGTCTCGTGGCCGCGCACCGCGTCGTGCTGCGGCATGCGGGCCTGCTCCTCGGCCGCGCCGTGGCAGCGCGGAAACGTGAGGCGCACGGTGGTGCCCTGGCCTGGCGTGCTGTCGATCGACACATGGCCGCCGCTCTGCTTGACGAAGCCGAACACCATGCTGAGCCCGAGCCCCGTGCCTTCGCCATCCGGCTTGGTCGTGAAGAACGGTTCGAACGCGCGCTCGAGTACGTCGGCCGTCATGCCGGTGCCCGTGTCGGCGAGCTCGAGCGTCACGTATTCGCCGGGTGGCGTCGGCGCGCGGCCGGCGCCCGACGCATCGCCTGACTGCACGTTGTAGGCGGCGATCGTCAGCGTGCCGTCGCCGCGCATCGCGTCACGCGCATTGAGCGCAAGGTTCAGGAGTGCGTTTTCGAGCTGGTGCCGGTCGGCGAGCACGTTGCCGACATCGGGCGACAGTGCGGGGACGATCCGGACCGTTTCGCCGAGCGCGCGGTGTAGCATCTCGCTCATGTCCACGATCAGTTGCCGCGGATTCAGCGTCGTCGGCGCGAGCGGCTGGCGGCGCGCGAAGGCGAGCAGGTGCGACGCCAGTTTCGCACCGCGCCGCACGGCGTTGTTCGCGTTCTCGATCCGGGGTTGCGCGCCCGCATGGGCGCCGAGTTCGACGGAGAGGATCTGCAGGTTGCCGCTGATCACCTGCAGCACGTTGTTGAAGTCGTGCGCGATGCCGCCGGTCAGGTTGCCGATCGCTTCCATCTTCTGTGCATGACGCAACTGTTCCTCGATCGCCGCGCGCTCCGCGATCGCGTCGGTCACGCGCTGCTCGAGCGTCTCGGTCAGGTCGCGCAGCCGGGCATTGGACGCCTGCAGCGCCGCTTCCGCGCGATCGCGGTGGCGCGTGGCGAGCACGCGTTCGGTGGTCTCGACGACGACGGCGAGCACGCCGCCCGGTGCACCGTCGTCGTCGGGGATCGGGCTGTAGTGCAGATCCATCCAGACGTCTTCGGGGCGGCCGCTGCGCAGCAGCACGAGGGCCTTGTCGCGATAGGACAGCGTGCCGCCGGCGAGGCAGGTGTCCATCACGTTGCGGTTGAAATCGGCGACTTCGGGCCAGCCGAGTTCGACCGGCTTGCCGAGCAGATACGGATGGCGCCCGCCAGCGAACCCGGCATACGCGTCGTTGTAGATCATGTAGCCGGGGCGGCCCCACAGCATCACCAGCGGCAGCGGCGACGCGAGTACCGTGCGCACGGCCGTGACGAGGCTGGCCGGCCACCCGTCGAGCGGGCCCAGCCCGGTGGCGGCCCAGTCGAATGCGGCGATGCGCCGGGCCATGTCGCCCTGCCAACCGGTACAAGCGTGATGCTGCGCGAACAACTCGACATGCATGGGAGCGCTCCGATGAGGACATGCGGTCTCGGGCGGGGGGACAAGTCGCGAAAGCGTGTTCCATTCTAGGGCAGATCGATTCGTGCGGCGACGCTGCGACGTTCCGGAGCCCGTCGTCAAAACTGGTATGCTGATCCTCACCACGTTCACGCGGAGGGCGCCATGGCTGCTAAGGAAGTCTCGAAGAAGAAGTACCTCAAAATCCTGAACAAACGCCTGCGCGCCGAGCCGGCGGCTCCGGCCGGTGCGTCGTTTGTCTTTTTCCCGCTGGGTGCGAAGGCGAAGCACGCGACGGGTGTCGTGTCCGGCGACACGCGCAGCAAGCGCGAACTGGCGGTGATGGCCGCGGTGCAGCGCAAGGCGGCCGAAGAGTTCGTCGTCGCCGGCGCCTGACCGGAACCTGCGACACCCCCACTGGATTGCCGCCTCCGCGACTTACGCGGCGGCGGCCTCGCAATGCGCGATCGCGCCGGCGAGCACGCGCGGGATGTCGTGCTTGATGGCCGGGCCGTGCGTGCAGACCGGATGCGCGTACGCGACGAGCGCCGGATTGGCCACGAGGAAGTCGGGCAGTGCGCCCGTCTCGTCGACCTCGAAATGCGGAACGATCACGCTGCTCACCGTCGACGGCGTGATGCCGACGGTCGCGAGGCTCGCGGCCGATTGCGGAAAGTTGGAAAGCGTGCCCGTTTCGCTGCAGACGACGTCGCCGTTCGTCGACCGGACGAAGAACTGGCTGAAGGCTGACCGGGCGCTCAGGACACCTAGTCCGCCGCCGCGGCATAGCGGCCACCGCCACCCGCTTCGTCGCCCGCCGCGAGCTGTTCCAGCGCGAGGCCCTTCGTCTCGATCCCGAGCGTCCACACGGCCAGCGCGGCCGCGATGAACGACAGCGCGCCGAGCGTGAATACGCCGCCCTGGCCGAACACCGGCAGCACGACGCCGACCACGTAAGGCCCGATCAACGAGCCGACGCGCCCGATCGCCGACGCGAAGCCCGAGCCCGTCGCGCGCGCGCCGGTGCCGTACAGCTCCGGCGTGTACGTGTACAGCGCGGCCCACATCCCGAACAGGAAGAACTGCATCGCGAGGCCGGTGCCGATCAGCAGCACCATGCTGCCGCCGTACAGCGCGCTCTGGCCGTACGCGTACGCCATCACGCCGCCGCCGATCAGCGACGCGATGCAGGTCGGCTTGCGCCCCCAGCGTTCGACGAGCCACGCGGCGCACAGGAAGCCCGGCACGCCGCCGAGCGAGATCAGCACCGTGTAGAACACCGATTTCGTGACCTCGAAGCCGGCCTGCTGCAGCAGCGCGCCGAGCCACGACGTGAGGCCGTAGAAACCGAGCAGCGCGAAGAACCACAGCAGCCACACCATCACCGTGCGGCGGCGGTACACGCCGCTCCAGATCTCGCGCAGCGCGCCGCGCCCGCGGGCGGCGACCGGCTCGGCGAGCCGCGACGGCGGCGGCAGCGTCGTGACGCCGGCCGAGCGCATCACCTTCGCCTCGATCGTGTGCATCACCGTGTCGGCTTCCGTGTGCCGGCCCGCATGCTCGAGCCAGCGTGGCGATTCCGGCACGATGCGACGCACGACGAGCACGAACACCGCGGGAATCGCGAGCAGCGCGAACACGGTGCGCCAGCCGAACTGCGGCAGCACGAAGTACGCGACGATGCCGGCCGTGATGAAGCCGAGCGGCCAGAAACCGTCCATCAGCGCGATCAGGCGGCCGCGCTTCTCGGTCGGCACGAATTCGGACAGCAAGGTCTGCGCGACCGGGAATTCCATGCCCATCCCGATCCCGAGCAGCACGCGGTAGACGATCAGCGCGTCGACGCTCTGCGCGGTCGAGCACAGATACGAGGCCGCGCCCCACAGCACCATGCTCCACTGGAACACGGGCCGGCGGCCGAAGCGGTCGGCGAGCAGGCCGGCGACGGCCGCGCCGAGCACCATCCCGAAGAAGCTCGCGCTCGCGACGAGGCCGGCGGCCGCGGTCGACAGCCCGAACTCCTTGCGGATCGAGCCGAGCACGAACGTCATCGTGCCGAGGTCGACCGAATCGAAGAAGAACGCGATCGCGATGATGAAGAAGATCCGCTTGTGATAGCCGGAGAACGGCAGGCGTTCGAGCCGGGCGGCGGCGGAGGCGGGAGCGGTGGCGGCGGGCATGGCGTCCTCTGAAATGAAAAGGGGCCGCGAAGCGCGTGCTTCGCGGCCCCGATGCTTCTTCTTCAGTAGACGCGACCACAAAATGCCGCATCAGAGGAAAAGCGCCGCCTGCTTGCTCAAATGCGTCATCGGCGGCCGCGCGGGGTGCGGCCGTCGCGCATCAATTAATTCTTCAGCTTGTAGCCGGTGCGGAACATCCACGCGACGATCGCCAGCAGGATCACGAGGAACAGCGACGTCGCGCCGAGGCTGACGCCCACATGCACGTCGGCGATCCCGTAGAACGACCAGCGGAAGCCGCTGACCAGGTAGACGATCGGGTTGAACAGCGTGACGACGCGCCACGCGGGCGGCAGCATGTCGACCGAGTAGAAGCTGCCGCCGAGGAACGTGAGCGGCGTGATGATCAGGAGCGGCACGAGCTGCAGCTTCTCGAAGCTGTCGGCCCAGATGCCGATCACGAAGCCGAACAGGCTGAACGTGACCGCCGTCAGCACGAGGAACAGCACCATCCAGAACGGATGCAGGATGTGCAGCGGCACGAACAGGCCGGCCGTGGCGAGGATGATCACGCCGAGCAGGATCGACTTCGACGCGGCCGCGCCCACGTACGCGATCACGATCTCCCAGTACGACACGGGCGCGGAGAGGATTTCGTAGATCGTGCCCGTGAAGCGCGGGAAGTAGATGCCGAACGACGCGTTCGAGATGCTCTGCGACAGCAGCGACAGCATCACGAGCCCCGGCACGATGAACGAGCCGTAGCCGATGCCGTTCACGTCGCTGATGCGCGAGCCGATCGCGGAGCCGAACACCACGAAATACAGCGATGTGGAGATCACCGGCGCGATGATGCTCTGCATCAGCGTGCGGCGCGTGCGGGCCATTTCTGCGCGGTAGATCGCGCGGATGCCATGCAGGTTCATACGTCAGGCTCCTTGCACGCCGTTGCGGCGGTTGTCGATCAGGCTGACGAAAATATCCTCGAGCGAGCTCTGCGTCGTGTGCAGGTCGCGGAAGCCGATCCCGGCCGAGCCGAGCGCGTTGATCAGTTTCGCGATGCTCGCGTCGTCGCGCTGCGAGTCGTACGTGTAGACGAGCGCGGCGCCGTCGGCCGCGCGTTCGAGACCGAACGGCGCGAGCGCGGGCGGCACGTCCGCGAGCGGGTGCTCGAGCTGCACGGTGAGCTGCTTCTTGCCGAGCTTGCGCATCAGTTCGTGCTTTTCCTCGACGAGCACGAGCTCGCCGCCGAGGATGATGCCGATGCGGTCGGCCATTTCCTCGGCTTCCTCGATGTAGTGCGTGGTCAGCAGGATCGTCACGCCGTTGTCGCGCAGCGAATCGACGAGCTTCCACATGTCGCGGCGCAGCTCGACGTCGACGCCGGCCGTCGGTTCGTCGAGGAACAGGATGCGCGGCTCGTGCGACAGCGCCTTCGCGATCATCACGCGGCGCTTCATGCCGCCCGACAGCGTCATCAGCTTGTTGTCGCGCTTGTCCCACAGCGACAGCGCTTTCAGCGTCTTCTCGATGTACGCGGGATCGGGCGCCTTGCCGAACAGGCCGCGGCTGAACGACACGGTCGCCCACACGGTCTCGAACGCGTCCGTGGTCAGTTCCTGCGGCACGAGGCCGATCATTTCGCGGGCCGCGCGGTAGTGATCGCGGATGTCGTGGCCGCCGACCGTCACGCGGCCTTCGGTCGGCGTGACGATGCCGCAGATCGAGCCGATCAGCGTCGTCTTGCCGGCGCCGTTCGGCCCGAGCAACGCGAAGATCTCGCCGGGGCGGATGTCGAGGGTCACGTGCTTCAGCGCCTGGAAGCCGGACGCGTAAGTCTTGGAGAGGTCGGAGACGGAAAGGATCGGTTGCATGCTCACGGATGGGACGGCCGGCCGGCGCGACGGCGTGCGCCGCACGTGCCCGGCGTCGCCGCCGCTGCGAAGCGGCCGGGACCGGGGACGGCATGGCGAACGGGCGTCATGTCGAACGGCGTTGTGGTGCGGGATCGCAGGATCGCCATATTAGCAATCGGTAGATGGAAATGCATTCTCGTGGAAAGGGCGTGGGTTGCCGGTGCCGGATTTGCGTGAATTGATGGTGCATCGCTGAATAGCACGACTCTTTATTTGCGATGCGTGAACAATTTGAGCCATTTTCGGCGAACCGGGCTGCGATCGTGTTTCCGCTCGGTGGCGGCGCGGCCGGCCGGCCGACTGTGCCGCCCGAAGGCCGTCGCGCCGTACCGGGACGGCGTGCGCGGCGCTCGCGATAATGCGTTTCTTTCATCGTTCACGGAGCGGCGCGCATGTCTTTGGTCGATTTCAAATCCGTGGCGGCGGCGCAGGCCGTCGCATGGAAATCCACGATCGTCGGCGAGGTCGGGCCGGCCAGGATCAAGGTGCTGCGCATGGATGCGCAGGCTTACGAAGCGGAAGTGCACGACTACAACGAGGGGCTGCTGGTGCTCGACGGCAGGATGCTGCTCGAGGTTGCGGGCGAGACGGTCGTGGTCGAGGCCGGGCAGATGTACCTCGCGCTCGCCGGTGTGCCTCATGCGGTGCGGCCGGGCAGCCACGGCACGCTCGCGATCATCGACGTGTAAGGTTGCGCCGCAACATGCAGGCGGCCGGCTGAGGCCCGGCTGGCTTGGCCAAGCGCGGATTGGCGGCCGCCATTCAAACGCGTGTTATACCGCCCGGGTATTTGTCTGAGCAAATAAATCGAAGGCTGTTTGAAAATCTGTCAAATACCGTGTAAACGCTAGGATTGCGTGGTTTCGGTCGTTTGGAACTCTGCATCCATTTACTTGTGGGTATCGTCCGATCATAGTCTCGACAAACGACGCATCACGATAACGAATCAAGCGTACGGATGGAGACCCATACATGAGACGCCTATCCGCGGGGCCAGTCGGACTGCCGTTTCCCGTTTTTTCGCTGAATGCAGGCGCGATGCAGATCGCGTGCCTGCGTTGTCCTGTCGCCGTGTAGCGGCGAACCACTTCCCGTTTCGATCGTTCTCACGGCGCCGTGCCGCATGACGGCGCCGCGGGAGAGCGCTTGTCTGCCGCCGCCGCGGCGTGTGCCGCATGTGCCCGACCGGCATCGCGGCCGGCTTGCGCGCACCGTCATGCGCCGCGCGTCCGTGCCGCGGCGCGATACCAACCGGCGGGCCATGCAGCCTGTCCGGACGAGACTTGTCGTACCTGAAAAGGAGGGGTTGATGATTTGCATTCCTGAATGGCGGAAAGCGATTCTGTCGTGCGCGGTACTGGCGCTGCCGTTCGTCGCCGGTTGCGGCGGCGGCGACGATCCGGGGCCGATCAACGTGCCGCAGTGCTCGGGCAGCGCATGCGGGCCGAGCGGGGCCGAAACGACGCCGCCCGTCGTGACGAAGCTGTGTCCGGACGCGCTCGATTACACGACGACGTATACGGGCGGCGCAGGCAGCGGCGAGTACGTGAAGGTGAAATTCGACACCACGAAGCTCACCTATCAGATGCAGTTCCTCGAATCGTCGGTGCCGACGTCGGCGGGGCAAGTCAACAACACGCGCGCGGGCCTGACGATCAGCGGCGCATTCCATCATCCGACCACGCTCCCGACCGCCGAGCAGAACCGCTGCGCATTCGTGCTCGACAGCGGCGCGACGAGCGACGGCGCGTACGCGGTGACGATCAACCGTGCCGATCCGCCGATGCTGTTCGTCGGCAATGGCGTGGTGGGTGGCGGGATTCCGGGGGCGACGATTGCGTACAAGGGTATCGACCTCGGGGCCCCCACGCCCATCGGCTACGTGCCGTCGCGGACGTTCGATTTCTACCCGTTCATCGGCTTCATCGAAACGGAAACCGACTTTTCGAAGGTCGCGGGCAATTACAACGAGGTAGGCATCCATCTGTCGCCGATCGGCGGGGGTGGGCAGAGCGCGCTGGGGCCAATCGGCTGGGAGCCGGACGTCGTCAACTGGAACCAGACGCTCAATGCGGACGGTTCGTGCACGATCACGCAAGGCAGCGACTACTCGTGTCAGACGACCGGGACTCCCTGGACGCTGCGCAAGAATGCGGACGGGTCGGCCGACAACGTGTTCGTGAGCAACGGGCTGCCGAATGCGTTTGGCGTGGCCTCGTATCCGATCGCGGGGCAGGGGTCGTCGCTCATCCTCCTTGCGTCGAGTCAGGCCAAAGGCATCATGATCGTCGGCAAGCTGAACGGCGTACGGATACCGGTCGTGATTCGTGTCGGCTACACGTATGTCGATCCGGCCAATCCGCTCGCGTCGGTCGCCGATGCCGAAGTCGGGATCTCGATGCTGTCGTCAGCCACCGCGATTGCCGCCAATTCGCTGAAGGGCGGTTACATCGGCGCGACCAGCGCATCCGCATGCGGCATCGTGACGTCTCCCGGCACGGCGAGCTTCTTCCCGTCGGCAGGCCCGAGCTTCAATCCAAACGTGCCGCACCCGGATCTGCCTGGCAAGTTCGTCAATGGCACCTTCCTGACGGAAGCCGGAACCTGTAACGACGGCACTGCCGTGTCGACGATGGCCGCGAACTATACGTCGACGCTGTTCCAGGGCAATACCGCGGCGTTCATTGATCCGCAGACGTCGTCGGTGACCTCGCAGTTCGCGCTCGACTATACGCAGGCCACGCCCGGCAAGATCAAGGTCACGGCCTCGCAGGACTTCAACGCGAAGGGTGCGAGCGGCAACGTGGCGATCTTCAAGAAGGGCGATACGGGCTGGATCGTGACGGCCGGCAACGTCTACGCGATGGTCGTCAACAACAGCCAGGTCAACCCGTTCTTCACGGTCGGCGCGTTCGTCCAGTAACCCTGCATTGAACACGTAACACCGGCGGCGCATGCGTCGCCGCCGGCGAATCGAATTTCAAGAGGATTCCTATGAATTTGAAGCAATGGATGGCCGCGGCGTCGCTCGCACCCGTGCTGGCCGCCTGCGGCGGCGACGGCGACCCGCCGCCCGCACCGGTAGTCCGGCTGTGCCCGCAGACGATCGACTACAACACGGTGTTCATCGGCGGGTCGGGATCGGGCGAGCTCGTGAAGGTGCAGCTCGACACGACGAAGATGACGTACCGGATGACGTATCTCGCATCGCCGGTGCCGACCACCACGGGCACCGTGCAGCCGACCCGCGACATGGCGCCGGCCAACGTGGTCGACGGCACGCTCGCCGACGAAACGGGGCTGCCGACCGTGAAGCTGAACCAGTGCACGTTCCGGATGCAGAACGCGAGCCTCGACCCGAACCGGCCCGCGCGGCTGTTCCTCGGCGAGGGCGTGCTGGGCGGCGCGATTCCCGGCGCGACGATTCAGTTCGACGGCGTGATCGGCGTCGGCAAGATCACGAAGACGACGTTCCCGTACTACCCGTTCATCAGTTTCTCGTCGCTGGAAACCGACCTGACGAAGATCGCCGGCAAGTACAACCAGCTCGGCTATCACCAGGTGCCGTCGCAGAGCTTCCAGCCGGTGGCGCTCGACCAGCAGGTGACGATCAACGCGGACGGCAGCTACGTCGAGACCGACAACTTCGGCAAGAAGAACGGCGGGCAGCCGCTTGCATCGAGCGCGACCGTGAACCAGCCGTTCACGCTGCGGCCCGATGCGCCGGCGTTCCAGTCGCTCAACTACTTGCCGCAGATTCCGCCGACGCTCGCGGCGGTCGATCCGGCGAAGGCCGGCAAGGGGATCCTGATCGTCGGCAAGCTGCGCAACCAGCTCGTGCCGATCTTCATCCGTACGGGCGCGGCCAACGCGGACCTCACGCAAGGCCCGCCGAGCGCGGACGACGAATCGGGCATCTCGTTCCTGAGCCCGCAGACGGCGATCGCGCAAGGCTCGCAGAACGGCGAGTACACGGGTGTCGACAGCGCGTTCAACTACCGCGCGACCGCGCTCGTCGGCGCGCAGGCCACGCTGCTCGATCCGTTCAATGCGTCGCAGGCCGCGCTCACGCGTGCGCTGAACCTCGACTACACGCAGAAGATGCCGGGTGTCGTGACGACCGTGCATGCGGATGCGGCGTCGGGGCCGGCGACCGGCAAGTTCGTGTTCACCGGCGGCGTATTCGGGTTCCTCGACATGAACGATACGAGCAACCCGTACTTCACGGTCGGCGCATTCGTGCAGTGACGCACGCCTGGATGGAGACACGGTGGCGCCGCGCGCGGATGCGCGGCGCCCGGACAGAATGAGGGGAGACTTCATGAAGAAGCTGATAGTCGCGGGTGTCGTCGCAGGCGTGTCGACGCTCGCATCGGCCCAGCAGGCGGGCGACAACGTCGCGACGCTGGGCTGGCTGCACATCATGCCGCAGGATTCGACCAACGGGCTGACGACGAATCTGGCCGGCATGCCGATCAACGGGCCGCTGCGCCTGCCCGGGTCGTTCACGTCGCCGGGCACGAGCCTGACGGTCAATAACGCGGATACCGTCGGCCTCACGCTGACGCACTTCTTCACCGACCACATCGCGGTGACGTCGGTGCTCGGCGTGCCGCCCGAGTTCACGCTGACCGGGCACGGCACGATCCGGCCGCCCGGCCCGGCCGGCGCGCTCGGCAGCGTCAACATGGACAACCCGGCGAACCAGCCGGCGGTGAAGAACGCGCGGCAGTGGAGCCCGACGATCATTCTGCAGTACTACTTCAACTCGTCGACCGCGCGGTTCCGGCCGTTCGTCGGGATCGGCGTGGCCTACAGCTGGTTCAGCAACATCGAGCTGAACGGCAACTTCGCGAAGGACATCAACGAGAACCTCGGCAGCGTGCTTGCGGCCGGTGCCGGCAAGCCGGGGCCGACGTCGGTGGAGGGCAAGGCGTCGTCGTCGTTCACGCCGGTCTACAACGTCGGCGCGAGCTATGCGATCGACAAGCACTGGGGGCTCACGGCGACGCTGACCTACATGCCGCTGAAGACCTACTCGTCGCTCGTGATCAAGGCGGCCGACGGCTCGACGCTGGCCACCACGCGCACGCGGCTGAAGGCTGACCCGCTGATCACGTTCGTCGGGATTTCCTACAAGTTCTGAGCCGACCGGTGCGCATGACGCGCGCCGGCGGCTTCCTGCGACCGGCTGGCCGGACCACTCCGGCCGGACGATCGCGTTCCTGGCGGCGTGCCGCCATTTGTGAAGAGAGGGGGCAGTTCAAATGAGCATTCGCAAAATCGTATCGCTTGTTGCTGCAGTGGCTTTCACCGCGGTTTCGGCCGCGCCTGCTTTCGCAGTCACCGTTACGCGGGCCGACGGTCAGCCGATGAACCCGAACGGCGAGCCTTTTTCCGCGACCGGCCTCACGAACCTCAGCAAGGGGCAGATCGCCGCGGCCTGTAACGCGACCTTCAACGGCACGATCACGTCGACCGGCATCGTCAACATCACGTCGACGACGTTCTCGGGCGGTGCGACGTGCGGGCTGATCAACGGCAGCGCGAGCAGCGCGTCGCCGTGGACGGGGCAGGCCGACAGCACGACGCAGTTGACGATCAATAACGTCAAGGTGAACGTCACGCTGCTCGGTACCTGCGGGCCGAGCAAGGTCGTGACGACGTGGAGCGATCCGAACTCGTCGCTGACGTTCAACAACGCCACGCTGACGCCGGATTGCACGGTGGGCGGCACGGTCGCGACGTCGCCGAAGTTCCACGTGCAATAAGCGATCGCGGATCGAAGCGGGTGCCCGCCGCGTGCGAGGGCCGTGCGGCAGGCGCGGCGGGTATTCGCAGCTTCGATGGGTCCGTGCCGTCGCATGATTCGGCGCGTCGGCCGGATTCGTTCCGCAGAGCGGCCGTGTTTCTCGTGCAAGGCCGCCATATATCAAGAGAGAGGGCCATCCAGATGAAAATTCGTCAAATCGCATCGCTCGTTGCTGCAGCGGTGTTCACTGCGGTCTCGGCTGCGCCTGCTTTTGCGGTGACCGTTTCGCGCGTGGACGGCCAACCGATGAATCCGAACGGCGAGCCGTTCTCCGCGACGGGGCTGACCACGCTCAGCAAAAAGTCGATCGTCTCGAACTGCTCCGTGACGTTGAACGGGACGATTACGCCGGCGGGTACCGTCAATATCACGTCGGTGCAGTACAGCGGGGGGAACTGGTGTCCGGCGACCAGCAGTACCGCGAGCAGCGCGTCGCCGTGGACGGGGCAGGTGGACAGCGCGACACAGCTTTCGATCGACAACGCGCAGGTGGACTTCAAGCTGCTTGGCGCTTGCGGGCCGAGCAAGCTCGTGGCGGCATGGAACGATTCGAATGCATCGCTGACGTTCAACAATGCCGTTTGGACACCCGACTGCGTGTGGTCCGGCACGTTGATGGCATCGCCGAAGCTCCACGTGCAGTAAGCGTCGCTGAGTGAAGCCGGGCGCCTCTGGTGCACGAGGGCCGCGCGATAGGCATGGCCGACGCCTCATTCCCCGATGCAATCGTGTCGTCGCGCGTATCGGTGCGACGGCCGGCTGACCGCCCGTGTCGCGATCCGATCCGGGTGGACAGGCAGGGCTGGCGCGGCATGCCGCGCTGCCCGATTCGATTGAAACAACCAAATTCAAATTGGCCAGAACACTCCCGGAAGACCCATGCTTACCGATCCAGCAAAGTATGGAGATGCCCGCGGCGCGACGCCTGACCGGCTGCGCACGGCCGCGTGGCTGCAGTACCTGATCGAACGACTCGACGCCGCCGCTTGTGCAGTGGAGGCGAGTGACGTCGACAACACGACCGTCATCTCGTCATACGTGATACGCATGCGAGTGGGCGCGAACTTGTCCCGAGAAGCGACCGCGATTCTTGGTCGGCTCGCGCCGTGGATCGCGTCGGACGGTGGCGCCTGCGCATGCGATCTGACGGACCCGCGCGGCGCGTGCTCGCATGTACCTTCGATGCAGCAACTCGCCGAAGCCGAACGTAGCTGCCCGGGCTCGCGCGCCGTGTTCGACACTGCGTACGGTGTGATCGATGCGTGCGCATTCGACGATCCCGATGTCGGCTGGGCCGCGCTCGAGCGGATTGCCGGTGGTGTCGAATGCAACGGGGGCGATGACGGCGAATGCGCCGAACATGAAAAGGGCGCGCACGGCGACACGCCGGCCGCGAAGAACCTGAGAGAAAGGCTGGCCGTTGCCGCGGCGGCGAATGGAGAAACGTCGGCCATGCCGGGCGCCGTCATCGACGCGATCGTGCTGCGCGTGTGCGGGCCGCGCGACGATGCATCGCGCATCGACGAGATGGCGGCGCTCGTGACGTTCTCGGCCGCGCTTGCTGCCGGCGACGGGACTTCTGTTGCCGCGTATGGCGGTCAGCACAACCTCGTTGCGCGGGCGATCCGCACGCATCGTGCCGATCTCGCGTCGGTGGACGGGCTGCTCGCGGCGTTATCCGTGTGCAGGCTCGATCGACTCGTCGGCGCGGGCAGTTTCTGGGCCTACTACCTGCTGGCGGGCATCGTGATTGCAGCGCCGGATGCCGTTCGGGAAGTTGGTCGCCGCTTTCATGGTGATGAATGGCAGGCGTGGCTCGATCACGTGCTCGCGTGGCCGGCGGTCAGTCGATTCGGGCCGAAGGAGGACGTCGCGTTCGAAGGCCTGCAAGGTGCGATGAGCCTGACGTCGCGATGGAATCCGATCGTTCGCGGCAAGCGGATGCGGAAGCGGGGTGTTGGGACGCCCTGATTCGGGG
This sequence comes from Burkholderia sp. AU31624, assembly GCF_020420065.1. Classification (NCBI taxonomy): domain Bacteria; kingdom Pseudomonadati; phylum Pseudomonadota; class Betaproteobacteria; order Burkholderiales; family Burkholderiaceae; genus Burkholderia; species Burkholderia sp. AU31624. The sequence goes on along the minus strand of NZ_JAIZRT010000001.1, from coordinate 916,773 downwards.
AACACGTAGGACACGGCCGGCTGGTGCATCGCCTTGGCCAAAGCAACACGCAAGGATTCCAAACGAATCGCGCACGAGCACCCTGGCTCGCGCCGAAGTGCCAGCCTCGTTCGCAAGCGCGAACGGGCATCAGGCGGCGCGCTGAGCCTTCGTGCCGTCGGCGCCCACGCCGTCCACGCCATCTATCCTTCCTGACCGCCTGACCGCCTGACCGCCTGACCGCCTGACCGCCTGACCGCCTGACCGCCAGACCGCCAGACCGCCAGACCGCCTCGCGCCTCCCCGATCCAGGCACCCTCGACCGAACGCAGTATGATTCCGCAGGCGGTGCCAGCGATCACTCCGTCGTAACGGCCCGCCCGCACCGCCAAAGATCTGCCAAGCTTGTTGTAAGCCGGACGCAAACAGCCGCCGCGTGAGAGCGCCGCCGCGAACCCGCCTCCGGACCCCCTTCATCGAAACGGTCAGTCAGATGTCAAAGCAAAACAAGAAGATCCTCCTCCTGAGCGTCAGCGCCGGCGCCGGCCATACCCGGGCGGCCGAAGCGATCCGCGCGTTCGCCGACCGCCACCCCGCCGGTATCGAAGCCACCCACCTGGACGTGATGGATTTCGTATCCACCGGCTTCCGCAAGCTGTACACCGATCTCTACATCAAGCTCGTCAGCAGCCAGCCGGCGCTGTGGGGCTACCTGTACCAGAAGACCGACGAAGTCGATCCCGCCGCGCCGTCGCAGAAGATCCGGCGCGCGATCGAGCGGCTCAATTGCCGGGCACTGCTCGCGGAGATCGAGCGGCAGCGCCCGGACGCGATCATCTGCACGCACTTCCTGCCTGCCGAACTGCTGTCGCGCGAGATCCGCAAGGGGCGCGTCGATACGCCGGTGTGGGTGCAGGTCACCGATTTCGACCTGCACAGCATGTGGGTCGTGCCGAACATGCGCGGCTATTTCGCGGCCAACGACGAGATCGCGTGGCGCATGCATGCGCGCGGCATGGCGCCCGACACGGTGCACGTCAGCGGTATCCCGATCATGCCGGCATTCGGCCAGCCGCTCGATCGCGCGGCCTGCGCGGCCGAATTTGGCCTCGATCCCGCGCGCCGCACCTTTCTGATGATGTCCGGCGGCGCGGGTCTCGGCGGCCTCGACGTGCTGGCCGCGCGCCTGCTCGAGATGGAGGCCGACTTCCAGTTGATCGCACTGGCCGGCAAGAACAAGGCGATGCTGGCGTCGTTGCAGGAACTGGCCGCGCGGCATCCGGGCCGGCTGTTTCCGCAGGGCTTCACGCAGCAGGTCGAGCGCCTGATGGCCTGCGCCGATCTCGTGATCACGAAGCCGGGCGGCCTGACGACGTCCGAATGTCTGGCGATGCAGTTGCCGATGATCGTCAACTCGCCGATTCCGGGCCAGGAAGAGCGCAATGCGGATTTCCTGCTCGAACAGGGTGTCGCGCTGAAGGCGATCGACGACGATGCGCTCGTCTACCGGATTCGAGCGTTGCTGCAGACGCCCGAGCGTCTTGCCGACATGCGCCGCCGTCTCGCGCCGCTCGGGCGGCCGCTCGCCGGCCGCTTCGTGCTCGATCGCGTGCTGGGCCTGGAGCCGGCCGCATGAGCGTCGCGCGTTTTGTGCCGACGCGCCATACGGTGTTCGTCGTTGCGTGGGTGGTGCTGCTAGCGTACTTCTTCGCGAACGTCGAGATCCAGATCGAGGGCAGCGCGGGCTGGGCCGCCAACTTGCCGACGTGGCGCATCGAGCATCACTGGCTACTCGACCTCTTCTGGGGCGGGCGGCCGATGACCGGCTACCACGCGTGGGTGTTCCCGTTCGTCGCGCTGTTCTTTCACCTGCCGGCCGTGTTCAACGGGCGGTGGTCGTGGCGCATCGAAGCGCGGATCATCGCGTGCATCATGGTGTTCTGGCTGACCGAGGATTTCCTGTGGTTCGTGCTGAATCCGGCCTATGGCCTGGCCCGCTTCAATCCGGCGAACGTGCCGTGGCATATCCACTGGCTGGGCGTGGCCCCGACCGACTACTGGACGATGAGCGCCGCCGCGATCGTGCTGTTCATCGTTTCCCGCGAGCGCAAGCGCGCCTTTTACTGATCTCCGACCCGACATGAAAATCGCCATCATTGCCGCGATCGCCGTCACGCTTGCCGGGCGCGTGCAGCCGGCCCACGCGGACCCGGCCTCCGAGGTGTCCGCCCGGCCGATCAAATGGGCACAGAACGTGACCGATGCGCATGTGAACAACCTGCACCGCATCACGCCGACGCTGTATCGCAGCGCCCAGCTGTCGCGCTCGGACGTGCCGGAGCTGCAGAAGCTCGGCATCCGCAAGGTCATCAGCTTCCGGTCGTTTCACGCGGACGACACCATCCTGGCCGGCACGCAGATCCGGATGCAGCGCATCCGGATCAACACGTGGGACATCCGCGACGAGGACATGGTGACCGCGCTGAAGGCGCTGCGCACGGCCGACCAGGACGGCCCGGTGCTGATCCACTGCCAGCACGGCGCCGATCGTACCGGCCTCGTGTCGGCGTTGTACCGGATGGTGTATCAGGGCTGGACGCGCGAGCAGGCGCTCGATGAACTGCAGCACGGCGGCTACGGGTTCCATCCGATCTGGCAGAACATCACGAACTACTTGAAAAACGTCGACGTCGAGCGCTTGAAGCGGGAAGTGAACAGCGGCTGAGGATCCCATGCAAAACGCCGCCGACAATGGCTGTCGGCGGCGTTTTGAAAAGTACGTCGATGCGCGGGCAACACGCCTGCCGCGGTCAGACCGTCTCCGGCTGCCGCACGGCCTTCGCGACATTGCGGGCCATCGCCCCGTTTGCGACGAAGTAAGGCACATCCACCCGCGCAAGCGGCTTGCGCCCGCGAATCTTGTCCGCGATCTTCTCGGCGATCATGATGGTCGGCGCGTTGAGGTTGCCGGTCGTGATGATCGGCATGATCGACGCATCGACGACGCGCAGCCCTTCGAGCCCGTGCACGCGGCCTTCTTCATCGACCACGGCCATGTCGTCGTAACCCATCTTGCATGAGCACGACGGATGGAACGCGGTCTCCGCGCGGGCGCGCACGAACGCGTCGAGTTCCTTGTCGGACTTGCAGCCGGCGCCCGGATTCAGCTCGCGGCCGCGATATCGATCCAGCGCGGGCTGCCGCATGATCTCGCGCGTCGCACGGATCGCATCGCGGAACTCGCGCCAGTCGAGCGCTTCGGCCATGTAGTTGAACAGGATGCTCGGATGGTCGTTCGGATCGCGCGAGCGCAGCTTTACGCGGCCGCGGCTCGGCGAGCGCATCGAGCCGACGTGCGCCTGGAAGCCGTGCATCTCGATCGCGTTCGAGCCGTTGTAGTTGATCGCAACAGGCAGGAAGTGATACTGGATGTTCGGCCACGGATCGTCGTCGCGCGTGCGGATGAAACCGCCCGCCTCGAAGTGGTTGCTCGCGCCGAGGCCGGTGCCGTTCAGCATCCATTCGAGGCCGATCTTCGGCTGGTTCCACCACTTGAGCGCCGGGTACAGCGAGACCGGCTCCTTGCACTCGTACTGGATGTACATCTCCAGGTGATCCTGCAGGTTCTGGCCGACACCGGGCAGGTCGAGCACGACGGGAATGTCGAGTGCCTTCAGCCATGCGCCGGGGCCGACGCCCGAGCGCTGCAGCAGTTGCGGCGACGCGATCGCGCCGCTGCACACGAGCACTTCGCGGCGCGCATGCGCGGTCGCGCGTTCGCTGCCGCGCAGGTACGTGACGCCCGACGCGCGCTTGCCGTCGAACAGGATGCGATCGGCGAGCGCGTGCGTGACGATCTCGAGGTTCGATCGCACCTTGGCCTGGTCGAGGTAGCCGCGCGCGGTGCTGGCGCGGCGGCCCTTCGGCGTGACGGTGCGGTCCATCGGGCCGAAGCCTTCCTGCTGATAGCCGTTCAGATCATCCGTGCGCGGATAGCCGGCCTGCACGCCCGCATCGACCATCGCCTCGAACAGCGGGTTCACGCCCGGCTTGCTGGTCGTGACCGACACGGGGCCGCTGCCGCCGTGATAGTCGTTCGGGCCGACGTCGCGCGTTTCGGCCTTCTTGAAGTACGGCAGGCAGTCGAGATACGTCCAGTTCTCGAGGCCCTTGTGCGTCGACCAGTTGTCGTAGTCGAGCGCGTTGCCGCGGATGTAGCACATGCCGTTGATCAGCGACGAGCCGCCGAGCCCCTTGCCGCGGCCGCATTCCATCCGGCGGTTGTCCATGTGCGGCTCGGGGTCGGTTTCGTAGGCCCAGTTGTAGCGGCGGCCCTGCAGCGGGTAGGCGAGGGCGGCCGGCATCTGCGTGCGGAAGTCGAAGCGGTAGTCGGGGCCACCTGCTTCGAGCAGCAGCACCGTCACGTCCGGATCTTCCGTCAGGCGCGTTGCGAGCACGTTGCCCGCGGAACCTGCGCCGCAGATGATGTAGTCGTATTCGCGTGTCGTCATGACGGTCAGTCTCCTTTCGTGATCCTTAAAACACCGGGTTGTAGCGGCCGAGCTCGACCTGCACCGACTTGATTCGAGTGTAGTGCTCGAGCGTCGTGATGCCGTTCTCGCGTCCGACACCGGATTGCTTGTATCCGCCAACCGGCATCTCGGCCGGCGATTCGCCCCACGTGTTGATCCAGCAGATGCCGGCTTCGAGGCGATGGATCGTGCGGTGCGCGCGCGACAGGTTCTCGGTCACGACGCCGGCCGCGAGGCCGTAGTGCGTGTCGTTCGCGCGGGCGATCACTTCGTCCTCCGATTCGAAGTCGAGGATGCTCATCACCGGCCCGAAGATTTCCTCGCGGACGATCTTCATGTCGTCGCGGCAATCGCCGAACACGGTCGGCGCGACGTACTGGCCGCTGCCGAAGTGGCCATCCGTCAGGCGCGTGCCGCCCGCGAGCAGCTTCGCGCCTTCTGCCTTGCCGCTTTCGATGAAGCCGAGCACCTTGTCGAGCTGCGCGGCCGACACGAGCGGGCCGAAGTTGGTATCGGCATCGGTCGGCTTGCCGACGCGGATGCGCTTCACGCGTTCGAGCACACGCTGCGTGAATGCATCCTTGATCGAGCGGTGCACGAACACGCGCGTGCCGTTCGTGCAGACCTGGCCCGAGCTGAAGAAGTTGGCGGTCACCGCGATGTCGGCCGCGCGGTCGAGGTCCGCGTCGTCGAACACGATCAGCGGCGACTTGCCGCCGAGCTCCATCGTCACTTCCTTCAGCGACGATGCACCGGCCAGCGACATCACCTTCTTGCCGGTTTCGACGCCGCCGGTGAACGACACCTTCGCGATGTCCGGGTGGCCGGTCAGCAGCGCGCCGACCGAGCCGTCACCCTGCACGACGTTGAACACACCGGCCGGCACGCCGGCTTCCGTATAGATTTCCGCGAGCTTCAGCGCGGTGAGCGGCGTGACTTCGCTCGGCTTGAACACCATCGCGTTGCCGGCCGCGAGCGCGGGGGCCGTCTTCCAGCATGCGATCTGGATCGGGTAGTTCCACGCGCCGATGCCCGCGCACACGCCGAGCGGCTCGCGGCGCGTGTAGACGAACGACTCGGCGCGCAGTGGCACCTGCAGCCCTTCGATCGCGGTCGCGAGGCCCGCGTAGTACTCGATCACGTCCGCGCCGGTGACGATGTCGACCGCGAGCGTCTCGCCGATCGGCTTGCCCGTGTCGCGCGTTTCCAGCGCCGCGAGTGCGTCGTTGCGCTCGCGCAGCAGGTCGACCGCGCGGCGCAGGATGCGCGAGCGCTGCATCGCGGTCATCGCGGCCCATGCACGCTGGCCTTCCTGCGCGGACGCCACCGCGCGGTCGACGTCGGCCGCGCTGGCCTGCTGCACCTGCGCGAGCAGTTCGCCGGTGGCGGGATCGAAGGTGTCGAAAGTCTTGCCGCTCGTGGCGTCGACGTAACCGCCGCCGATGTAGAGGCGCTGCAAACCGAATACGGACATGAGGATCTCCTTGAGGGCGACTGCGTCGCGCGTCAGTCCGACGCGAGCAGCAGGTCGATGTAATCGTGGGCGAGCTTCAATGCAGCCCGGGTGTCGATGGGGCCGCCGGCGAGTGCGCCGCGCAGCCACAGGCCGTCGATCAGCGCGGCGAGGCCGCTGGCGGCTTCGCGCGCTTGCGTGCGCGGCAACGCCTTCGCGAATTCGGCGCACAGGTTCGAGTGGAGGCGCCGCGTGTTGACGTGCTGCAGGCGCTTGAGCATCGGGTCGTGCATGCTCTGCGACCAGAACGCGAGCCAGGTCTTCATCACGGGCGCGCTGACCTGCGTGACGTCGAAGTTCGCGGCGACGATCGCGCGCAGCCGGGCGCGCGGATCCTTGCGTGCCGCCACGCGGCGGCGCGTGGTGGCCGACCACAGGTCGCGCAGCACGTGCCGCATCGTCGCTTCGAGCAGGCCGTCCTTGTCGCCGAAGTAGTGGCTGACGATGCCCGTCGAGATGTTCGCGCGTTGCGCGACCGACGCGAGCGTCGTGCCGGGCAGGCCCGCTTCGTCGATCGAGCGCAGCGTGGCGTCGATCAACTGCGCGCGGCGAATCTCCCGCATTCCGACTTTCGGCATCGCGACTCCCTTCGCCCGCACGGGCCGTCCATGGAAGTCGAGAGCTTAGCGGTTTTTTATTGATCGTTCAATCAACAAAAAATCGGGGTCTGACGGTGGCGGCAGGCGCCCGGGAGGTGAACGGGGCCCCCGATCGCGCGTTGTGCAGGTGCGGAAAAATGATTGAAAGATGTTTAAAAAAGATGGAGTTTGTTTAAAACGCTTTCAGAAGCGAGCAATCAATCCGGTTAATCGTTGCAGGTGTCGAATCGATTACGGAATGAAAGAGTAATGAGCCGTGTGATATTTGGTTAAGCACGGAAGTCGACGCGCGAAACGGCGTCACGATTCATTCATGAAAATCCGTTTGAAATAGCCGAATGAAACGACATAACATATTGATTATAAATGGAAGTGTGTCAACTAAGCGGGGATCGACTGCCGTTCCGCAAACGATTGCGACCGCCCTCGACCGAATTCCGCTTACCATAAAAAATGCGGGAATAATTTGAATCTGCCGTATTTCCTAACTGAGTAGAGGGTATCGTTGGAATGACTTGAGTCAGTAATATTGTCCGTATTAGTATGGCGCCGCACTACGAGGAATGAATCGATGCCGCCGGTATTGCCGCGGTGCATTGGCCAATCGCGCGATTCGGATCGCGCGTGACACACCGGCGCAGTCATTGCGCACCTGCAGCATGCCGCGACGTCGAGACGCCGCATCCACCGGAGAACGACGATGCTGACCGAAAAACACGTGGTCCCGTTGCCGAATGGTCTGAAGGTCTACGTCGAACGGAACGTGTTCGACCCGGCGTTCGACACGGCAATGCTCGTCAACGGCGCGCTCGCGACGACCGCGTCGTTCGGGCAGACCGTCCAGTATCTCGGCGAGCGGATGAACACGATCTGCTTCGACCTGCCGTATGCGGGGCAGTCGCGCCAGCACAACCCGGGCTGCTTCATCCTGACGAAGGACGACGAAGCCGCGATCCTGCAGCACCTGGTCGAGCGCTTCGCGCCGGCGTACCTCGTGTCGGTGTCGTGGGGCGGCGTCGCGTCGCTGTTCGCGCTCGCACGCGGCTGCCCGAGCGTGCGGCGCGCGGCGATCTGCTCGTTCTCGCCGTTCCTGAACGACGCGATGGTCGACTACGTGACGCGCGCCCGCGACCACATCGCGGCCGGCGAGAACCTGAAGGCCGCGCAGCTGCTGAACGACACCGTCGGCCGCTACCTGCCGCGCATCATGAAGCTGTACAACTACCGGTATCTCACGCGCCTGCCGCGCGACGAGCAAGACCAGGTCGCATTCCACGTCGACCAGATCCTGTCGCTGCAGCCGGAGCGCTACCTCAGCGAGTTCTCGAACATCGGCTGCGAGCTGCTGTTCCTGAACGGCGAGCGCGACGAGTACACGACGCCCGCCGACGTGCGCCAGCTCGGCGCGCACGTGCCGCGCGCACGGTTCGCGACGGTGCCGGACGCCGGCCACTTCCTCGACATCGAAGGCCGCGCGCAGCGCGAATACACGCGCTCGGCGTTGCTCGACTTTTTCTGCGGCGGGTCGCAGCTCGCCGCGGGCATGGCGCTCGCCGCCGCGCAGTCGTGCGTGCCTGCTCCGATGCACGCGCTGTCGTCGTGACGCAGCACACCGTGCGTCCGATACGCGCGGCGCTCCCGAATTCCCATCCCAACGAGGCAGGCCCGCCGTGAATATCGTTCAGACCATCGCCATCGTCGTTCCGTGGGCCGTGTGGCTCGCCTACTGGATCGCCACTTCGCAAGGCGTGAAGACGACCGTGCGCAAGGAAGCGTCGCGCTCGCGCACGTTGCAGTCGATTCCGCTGATCGTCGGCGGCGCGCTGATCATCCTGCCCGATCCGTCGTGGCAGGCGCTCGTGCCGGACTGGCAGCGCTTCGGCCTGCAGGCGCAGTGCGGGCTCGCGGTGCTGGTGGCCGGCCTGCTGTTCTCGGTGTGGGCGCGGCTGCACCTCGGCACGAACTGGAGCGTGTCGGTCACGCTGAAGGAAGACCATGAGCTCGTCCGCACGGGGCCGTATGGGCTCGTGCGTCACCCGATCTATACGGGCTGCCTGATCGCGCTCGTCGGCGCCGCGCTGATCGGCGGCGAATGGCGCGGCGCGATCGGCGTGCTGCTCGTGTTCGCGTCGCTCGCGTACAAGGTGCGCGTCGAGGAAAGCTGGCTGACCGGGTATTTCGGGCCGGCGTACACGCAGTACCGTCGCGAAGTCGCGGCGCTGATTCCCGGCTTCTACTGAACCACGCGAGGCGCGCGATGGCGAAGATGATCGTGACCGCGATCGGCTCGGCGGGCGACGTGCATCCGCTGCTCGGTGTCGCACGCACGCTCGCGGCGCGCGGTCACGACGTCGTGTTCTGCACGCATGCGCCGTTCGAGGCGGTCGTGCGCCATTGCGGGTTCGCCTTCGTGCCGATCGGCACCGCGGCCGACTACGAGGCCGCGATGGCGAACCCCGCGCTGTGGGATTCGCGCACGTCGTTTCGCACGCTGTGGGCGGTGATCGCGCCGACGCTGCGCCCGCATTACGACGCGCTGCGCGCGCTGACCGACGACGATACGGTGCTCGTCGGCACGCTGTGGGCGTTCTCCGCGCGCTTCATGCAGGAGCTGCACGGCACGCCGTACGTGTCGGTGCAGGTGTCGCCGTCGACGCTGCTGTCCGCGCATGCGCCGCCGACGCACCCGCGCCTGACGATTCCCGCGCGCTGGCCGCTGCCCGTGAAGGCGGCGCTGATGACGCTGATCGAGCGGCAGGTGCTCGATCGCGCATGCGGCCCCGCGCTCAACGCGGTGCGCCGCGCGCTCGGGCTCGCGCCGGCGCGGCGTGTGCTGGGCCGCTGGCTGCATTCGACCGATGGCGTGCTGTGCCTGTTTCCCGGCTGGTTCGCGCCGCCGCAGCCGGACTGGCCGTCGAATCATCTGCAAAGCGGCTTCCCGTTGTTCAACGATATTGCGACGCCTGAAGACGATGTGGCACTCGATGCGTATCTCGCGGCCGGTGAACCCCCGGTCGTGTTCACGGCCGGTTCGACACGCGTCGATCACGCGGCATACGCGCGCGCGGTGGCGGACGCGCTGCGCGCGACCGGCGCGCGCGGGATCCTGCTGACGCCGCACGATGCGGTGCCGGACAGTGACCGCTTGCTCGTGCGCCGCTTCGTGCCGATGCGCACGCTGCTCCCACGCTGCCGCGCGCTCGTGCATCACGGCGGGATCGGCACGGCGGCGCTCGCGTGCGAAGCCGGCATCGTGCAAGTCGTCACGCCGTTCGCACACGATCAGTTCGACAACGCGCAACGCGTCGTCGCGAACGGCTGCGGCGTGCGGGTCGACGGCCCGCTCGACGGCGCGCGGCTCGGCGCGGCGCTCGCGCGCGTGCTCGACGAACCTGCGTTCGCGGTGCATGCGGCGCGTACGCGTGCGCTGCTCGCGGCCGCGCCGGACGGCTGCAACGCGGCCGCCGATTTCATCGAACGGTTCGTGCCGAAGCGCGGGCGGGCGCGCGCGCGGGCCGATGTCGCGGTGGCCGGCGCATGAGCACCGCGTCGCCGCTTCACGACGGGCCGGTCGCGCCGTCCGCGTTCGACGCGCCGGCGCCTGTGCCGGCCGCGCGGCCGGTGCGCGGCATCCGGCTCGCGCTGCTGACGTTCGCGCTGTCGCTCGCGACTTTCATCGAGGTGCTCGACTCGACCGTGACGAACGTCGCGGTGCCGGCGGTCTCCGGCAGTCTCGGCGTATCGAACAGCCAGGGCACGTGGGTGATCAGCTCGTATTCGGTCGCGGCCGCGATCGCGGTGCCGCTGACGGGCTGGCTCGCGCGCCGCGTCGGCGAGTTGCGGCTGTTCGTCGGCGCGATCCTGCTGTTCACGCTGACGTCGCTGCTGTGCGGGCTCGCGCGCGACCTGCACGTGCTGGTGATCTGCCGCGCGCTGCAGGGGCTGTTTTCCGGGCCGATGGTGCCGCTGTCGCAGACGATCCTGCTGCGCACATTTCCGCCGGACAAGCGCACGATCGCGCTCGCGCTGTGGGCGATGACGGTGCTGCTCGCGCCGATCTTCGGGCCGGTGGTCGGCGGCTGGATCGTCGACAACTTCTCGTGGCCGTGGATCTTCCTCATCAATTTGCCGATCGGGCTGTTCTCGTTCGCGGTCTGCACCGCGATGCTGCGCCCTGACGCGCAACGCGGCGAGGCCGGCCCGATCGACGTGCCGGGCATCGTGCTGCTCGTGATCGGCGTCGGCTCGCTGCAGGCGATGCTCGATCTCGGCCACGATCGCGGCTGGTTCGGCTCGCCGCTGATCGTCACGCTCGCGGTGGTCGCGGCGCTGTCGATCGTGTCGCTGCTGATCTGGGAGGCGGGCGAAGCGCATCCCGTCGTCGATCTCAGCCTGTTCCGCGATCGTACGTTCTCGTTCTGTGTGCTGATCATCTCGCTCGGGATGATGAGCTTCTCGGTGGTCGGCGTCGTGTTTCCGCTGTGGATGCAGGCCGTGATGGGCTACAACGCGTTTCACGCGGGGCTCGCCACGGCGTCGCTCGGCGTGCTCGCGCTGGTGTTCTCGATCCTCGTCGGGCTGCACGCGCATCGCTTCGACGCGCGCGTGCTCGCGACCTTCGGCTTCCTCGTGTTCGCGGCCGTGCTCGCGTGGGATGCGCATTTCACGCTGAAGATGACGTTCGCGCAGATCGCCGCGCCGGGGCTGATCCAGGGGATCGGGCTGCCGTGCTTCTTCATTCCGCTGACCGCCGCGACGCTGTCGCGCATTCCGGACGACCGGCTCGCGGCCGCGTCGAGCCTGTCGAACTTCCTGCGCACGCTGTCCGCCGCGTTCGGCACCGCGATGAGCGTGACGCTGTGGGACAACCGCGCGACCTATCACTACGACGTCGTGTCGCAATCCGTCACGCACGCGTCGGCGAACACGCAGCGCTTCGTGCATACGCTGAACGCGATGGGCGTGGACGGCGTGCGCGAGCTGTCGACGCTGCACCAGGTCGTGATGCAGCAGGCCTACATGATGGCGACCAACGACATGTTCTGGATGGCGAGCATGACGTGTCTCGCCCTCGCGGCAATGATGTGGCTGACGCGGCCGAAACGCGGCGCGGCGGCGTCGTTCGGGCATTGAGGAGAGGAACATGACGACACTCGGCGCACTCGTGATCCTGTATCACCCGAGCGATGCACAGCTCGACGCGCTCGGCGCATGGCGGCACGCGTGCGACGCGCTGCTCGTCGTCGACAACACGCCGCAGCCCGATGCGCGGGCCCGCGAGCTGTGCGCGCGCGAGGGCATCGCGCTGCTGCATCACGGCAATCGCGGCGGCATCGCGGGCGCGTACAACGCGGGGCTCGCGGCGTTGTTTCGCGATCGGATCGACGCCGTCGCGCTGTTCGACCAGGATTCGTCGGTGCCGGCCGCGTATTTCCCCGCGATGCGCGAAGTCTGCGCGGGGCTCGGCGGGCGCCCGTTCCTGGCGGGCCCGCGCATTTTCGACGAAAACGCGCGCAGCTTCCTGCCCGAACTGTCGACCAACGGGATCGGGCTGCGCCGCCTGCGCATCGAGCCGGGCGCGTCGTTGCAGCGCTGCGCGTTCCTGATTTCGTCGGGCTGCGTCGTGTCGCGCGCCGCGTTCGACGTGCTCGGCCGCTTCGACGAGACACTGTTCATCGATCACGTCGATACCGAATACAGTTTCCGCGCGTTGTCGCGCAACGTGCCGCTCTATGTCGTGCCGACGCTGGTGCTGCCGCACCGGATCGGCGCGAAGCAGCGTCATGCGCTCGGCCCTTTTGAAATGACGTCGATGAATCACTCGTGGCAACGGCGCTATTACAGCGCGCGCAATGCGGTGCAGCTCGGGATGCAGTACGGGTTGCGCTTTCCGGTGGCGATCGTGCCGAACCTGTTGACGATATGGCAGGTCGTGCAGATCGCGCTCGTCGAACGCGACAAGCGCGCGAAGCTCGCCGGCATCCTGTTCGGTGTCGCGGATGGCCTGTTCGGCCGGCTCGGCCCGCTCGAACGCACGCGGCCGCGTCTGGCCGCGCGTGCGCAACGCGTGCAGCAGGGATGAGGGACGCGATGCGGCGTGTGAATGAAGCGGCGAAGGTGGCGCGTGGCATGAAGGGCGGCTCGATGATGATCGCCGCCGCGGCCGTGTCGCTGGCGTTGAGCGGATGCGTGCCGTCGGGCTTCCTGCCGTCGCTGTCGTTGCGCGCGCCGGCCGACGATGCGCTCGCGCATACGGCCGGCCCCGGCGTGAACGGCGCGTGGCCCGCGCCCGACTGGGTGAAGCAGTTGAATGATCCGCAGCTCGACGCGCTGGTCGCCGAGGCTTCGCAAAACAATCCCGACCTGCAGGTCGCGCAGGCGCGGCTGCGGATCGCGCAGGCGCAGCTTCAGCAGTTCGATTCGTTGACGGGGCTGACGGGCACGGCCGGCGCGACGGTCAGCCGCGCGCGGATGCCGAAGCCGGGCGACGACGTCGCCAACGTGTCGGTCAGCGGCTATCGCGTGCCGGTCGAGATCTTCGGCGATCCGAACACCTCGCCGTCCTCGGTGTTCGTCGGGCTGACCTACCAGCTCGATCTGTGGGGCAAGAACCGCGCCGCGACGAAGAGCCTGATGTCGCTGCGCGAAGCGGCACGGGTCGAGGCCGAGCAGGTGCGGCTCACGCTGGCGGTCGCGATCGTCACCGTGTACTGCCAGCTCGACCAGGCGTATGCGACGCAGGACCTGCTGCAGCAGAAACTGAAGGTCAGCCAGCGCGTGACGACGGTGCTGCGCGAGCGCACCGCGCGCGGGCTCGACAACGCGTACGACGCGAGCGACGCGTCGATCAAGCGCAGCAAGCTGCTCGCGCAGATCGCGATGAACGACGAGCAGATCAAGCTCGCGCAGCTGCAGCTCGGTGTGCTGTCCGGTCGCGGCCCGGAGCGCGGGCTCGCACTGCAGCGGCCGCGCGTCGGCACATTCGCGGGCGGCGCGCTGCCCGCGCGGCTGCCGGCCGATCTCCTGGGGCGCCGGCCCGACATCGTCGCCGCGCGCTTGCGTGTCGAAGCCGCGTTCGCGAACGCCGATTCGACGCGCGCCCAGTTCTATCCGGACGTGAACCTCGTCGCGCTCGGCGGCGTGTTCGCGCTCACGCCCGCGTCGCTGTTCTCGCGCGATGCGCTCGCCGGTTCCATCGGCCCGGCGATCTCGCTGCCGATCTTCGATCGCGGCCGGCTGAAGGCGAAGCTCGGCGCGGATGTCGCGCAGGCCGACGTCGCGATCGGGCTGTACAACAAGACCGTCGACGACGCGCTCGGACAGGTCGCGCAGTTCGTCACGTCGCTGCAGACGTCGCAGACGCTCGTCGCGCAGCAGCAGGACGCGGTCGCGGCCGCGCAGAAGATCGTTGAGATCGCAACCGACCGGCACCGGCGCGGCGTGCTGATGCAGAAGGACGTGGACGTCGCGGATCTCACGCTGATCGACGAGCGCGCGCAGATGATCGCGTTGCTCGGCCGGCAGCGGTCGCTGCGCATCGGGCTCATCGGCGCGCTGGGCGGCGGGTTCGATGCAGGCGCGACGGTTGCGCAGGCGCCGGCCGCGCATCGGGCGCGTAGCGGGGCGGCGAAGCGAGGCGCTTCGACTACCGCGCCCGCCGCGCCCGCCGTGACCGCCGTGACCGCTGCGACCGCATCGACCGCGACCCGACTGGTGGTGGCACCGTCGGCCGATGTGCGTGCGGCGAGCGTGGCTGTGCCGCCGGTCGTCGCTGCAACGAATGCGGGGCCCGCGCGACGCGACGACGCGGCACGCACGCCAGCCGTCGCCGCGACGCCTCGCGTTCCCCCCGTTCTCGCGCACACGGCAGCGGCGAATCCGGCGCCGGGCCCGTCGGTCATGCCGCCGATTCCCTTGTTCCAGCACGATCGTCTGATCGTTACGCAAAGCGACTGATGCACCACGACAACCTCCATACCGCCGCACCGCCGGCCGCACTGAACGACCCGGCACTCGACGCGCGCCGCGCGACGCGCCGCAAGCGCTTCATCGCGTTCTTCGCGGTCGTGCTGGTGGCCGCGCTCGCATGGATCGCGTACTGGCTGCTGAGCGATCGCTATTACGAAGACACCGACGATGCGTACGTCGCCGGCAGCATCGTCCAGGTCGCCGCGCAGATCCCCGGATCGGTGACCGACGTCGTGGTGGCCGATACGCAGGCCGTGCGCGCCGGCCAGACCCTCGTGAAGCTCGACGACACCGAGGCGTCCGTCGCGTTCGCGCAGGCGAAGGCACAGCTCGCACAGGCGGTGCGGCAGGTCGCGAACGCGAAGATCTCGAACACGATGTACGTCGAGGCCGTGAATGCGCGGCGCGCCGACCTGGCGCTCGCGCAGCGCGCGTTCGCCGCGCGCTCGGGTGCGTCGGTCGAGATCGTCGCGCCCGAGGAACTCGCGCGTGCGCGCGCGGCGGTTGCCGGTGCGCAGGCGAATCTCGCGGCCGCGCAGGCGCAGCTCGATGCGGCACGTGCGCTCGGCACCAAGTTGCCTGTCGACGAAAACCCGGCGGTCGTGCAGGCGGCCGCGCAGTTCAAGCTCGCGTACCGGAACCTGAAGCGCACGACGATCGTCGCGCCGGTCGACGGCACGATCGGGCAGCGTTCGGTGCAGGTCGGCCAGCAGGTCGGGCCCGGCGTGCCGCTGATGTCGATCGTGCAGCTCAACCAGCTGTGGATCGAGGCGAATTTCAAGGAAGGGCAGATTCGCCACATGCGCATCGGGCAGCCGGTCGAGGTCGTGTCGGACCTGTACGGCTCGCGCGTGACCTATCGTGGCCGCGTGCAGGGCTTCTCGGCGGGCACGGGCAGCGCGTTCTCGATGCTGCCGTCGCAGAATGCGGCCGGCAACTGGATCAAGGTCGTGCAGCGCGTGCCGGTCGTGATCGCGCTCGATGCGCGCGATCTGGCCGCGCATCCGCTGCGCGTGGGATTATCGATGCGCGCGACGGTCGACACGCACGATCGCAACGGCCACGCGCTCGACAGCGAGCCGCCGACGCCGGCCGTCAGCACGCGCGTGCACGACGGCGTCGCGAGCGACGCGGAAAGCGCCGCCGCCGCGATCATCCGCGAAAATCAGGGCGGGTAACGCCAGCTCGAGAGTGGGGCGGCCGGTCGCTGCTAACGGCCCGCCGCCCGGCGCGTTGCGGCGCGCGCCAGCGCGTCCAGCACCCGAGCGCCCCCAGCACCTCCAGCACCTCCGGCAGCTCAAGGACCTCCGGCACCTCAAGCACCTCAAGCACCATCACCATCCAGCGCGTCCCCCCCGCGCGCCAAACCCTCCCGTCGTTTCCCGCCCGACTTTCGCATTTCCGCCATCGATGTCGGCGCCGTTCAAACGCGTGTCGCGTTTGAGACATCGGCGCCCCTGCCTCCGGGACTACTCTCGAACAGCACGTTGCGCGTGCGCCGCATGAGCCGGCGCGCCGCGGCGCCATCCAACGAGACATGGAGACAATACGATGAGCAGCAATCGAGGTGTCGTCTATCTTGGGCCGGGCCAGGTCGAAGTCCAGAAAATCGATTATCCGAAGATGGTCGATCCGAGCGGCCGCGCGATCGGCCACGGCGTGATCCTGAAAGTGGTGAGCACGAACATCTGCGGGTCCGACCAGCACATGGTGCGCGGCCGCACGACCGCGCCGGTCGGCCTCGTGCTCGGTCACGAGATCACGGGCGAGGTGGTCGAGATCGGCCGCGACGTCGAGACGCTGAAACTCGGCGATCTCGTGTCGGTGCCGTTCAACGTGGCTTGCGGCCGCTGTGCGATGTGCAAGGACACGCATACGGGCGTGTGCCTGAACGTGAACCCGTCGCGTGCCGGCGGCGCCTACGGCTACGTCGACATGGGCGGCTGGATCGGCGGCCAGGCCGAGTACGTGCTCGTGCCGTATGCCGATTTCAACCTGCTGAAATTCCCCGATCGCGATCAGGCGATGGCGAAGATCCGCGATCTGACCTGCCTGTCCGACATTCTGCCCACCGGTTATCACGGTGCGGTGAGCGCGGGCGTGAAGCCGGGCTCGACGGTCTACATCGCGGGCGCGGGCCCGGTCGGGATGGCGGCGGCCGCCTCGGCGCGCCTGCTCGGCGCGGCCGTGACGATCGTCGGCGACATGAACGCGGAACGCCTCGCACACGCGCGAGCGATGGGCTTCGAGACGGTCGACCTGTCGAAGGACGCCTCGCTCGGCGAGCAGATCGAGCAGATCCTCGGCGTGCCCGAGATCGACTGCGCGGTCGACTGCGTCGGCTTCGAGGCGCACGGCCACGGTTCGTCGGGCCATGCGGAGGAAGCGCCCGCGACGGTGCTGAACTCGCTGATGGAAATTACGCGTCCGGCCGGCGCGATCGGCATCCCGGGCCTGTACGTGACGGACGATCCGGGCGCGAAGGACAAGGCTGCGCAGCACGGCAGCCTGAGCATCCGCTTCGGCCTCGGTTGGGCGAAGTCGCACTCGTTCTTCACGGGGCAGACGCCGGTGCTGAAGTACAACCGCAACCTGATGCAGGCGATCCTGTTCGACCGGCTGCCGATCGCGAAGATCGTCAACGTCGAAGTGATTTCGCTCGACCAGGCGCCGGAAGGCTACAAGAAGTTCGACGGCGGCGCGCCGCGTAAATTCGTCATCGACCCGCACGGGTTGCTGGCGGCGTAACGCGACAGAACACCGCGCGGCAATCGAAGGGGCCGGGGCGTGCAAGCGCCCCGGCCCTTTGTGCGTTTGGGCCTCGCGCGCTCAGTGCCCGCTCAGTGCTCGCGATTGCGCCGGGCGAGACGCTCACGCGTGAACGATCGACCGGGTGCCGTTCACGCGGTGCGCTCCATCGCGGCGTCGTACTGACCGCGGCAGGCCGCACTGTTCAGGCGTGCACGCAGCAGCAGCGCGTCCTGCGCGGCGCGTACGTTGGCCGCCTGTCCCTTCCAAGCGGCCAGCGGCGGCTCTTGCAGCGCGCGTCCATAGGAAAAGCTCAACAGCCACGGCCGCCCGTCAACGCGATTCATCGCGTCGAGATGCGCGGTCGCTTCCTCGGGCGTCTGTCCGCCGGACAGAAAGAAGATGCCGGGCACTTCGGCCGGCACGGTGCCGCGCAACAGGCGAACCGTCGCCGCCGCGACTTCGGCGGGGGCCGGCTGCGCGGCGTGCGTGCTGCCCGCGACGACCATGCTCGGTTTGAGCAACATGTGCGCCAGCACGACCCGGTGCCGGTGCAGCGCGTTGAACACGGCGTGCAGCACGGCGTCGGTCACTTGCGCGCAGCGGCCGATCGAATGATCGCCGTCCATCAGTACTTCCGGCTCGACGATCGGCACGACGCCGGCCTCCTGGCAGATCGCCGCATAGCGCGCCAGCGCTTCGGCGTTGGCTTCGATCGCCGCATGGCCCGGCAGCGTGGCGGACACGTTGTACACCGCGCGCCATTTCGCGAACCGCGCGCCTTGCCGCTGGTAGCCGTCGAGGCGCGCCGCAAGCCCGTCGAGCCCTTGCGTGATTTCGTCGCCGGGCGCGAGCGCGAGCGGAATCTTGCCTGCGTCGACCTTGATGCCCGGCACGATCTGCTGGCGAGCGGCGAGTTCGGGCAACGGCGTGCCATCGTCCGCGCATTGCCCGAGCGTCTCTTCATACAGGATCACGCCGCTGACGAATTCGCCGAGGCCCGGCGTCGACAGCAACAGGGTGCGCCATGCGCGGCGGTTCGCTTCGGTCGATTCGACCGCGATCGTCTTGAAGCGCTTCGCGATGGTCGGCCCGCTTTCGTCGGCCGCCAGCAAGCCTTTGCCATCCTGAACGAGCGCCTGGATCGTCGCCTGGAGTGTGCTCTCGGTGCTCATGGAATTCCTCCGCTGAAACCGCCACGCGGCCGGGGCGACCGCCCGCTGTTCACTTCGTCGCGGTCGTCGCGCCGCCTTCCGATTTCATTCTTTGTCGCGCACCGGCCAGAACGCAAGGCGCGTGCTCGGGCGCATCGTTCGTGCCCGGGGGCGCGTGCGTGATGGGCTGGCGTTCGACGCGTGTGACGCGCAGCGCGATCAGCGGGACGACGCCGAATTCCGGTGCGCCCCTGCGCATGAACAGGAAGGACGCGCCCCAGATGGCGGCAAGGGTCACGAGTTGCAGTGCATTCATCGACGGCTCCATTCGGCGGATCAGGCGGCCGGCCGGAACGCAACACGCGAGATGCGCCGGCGTGGGCGACTGATCCATTGAACGTCACGCGTGAGTCGCGACGCAAACGAGGTTTTGTGAGGGATGCTTTAGAAAAATGAATCGACGAACGCGCATGCGCGCACTACGCCTGCGCGCTCAGTGGCCGCGATAGAGCTGCGCGATTTGCTGCGTATTGCTGACGGCGCGTCGCGCACGTGCGGTGTGCGTGCTCACGCGGTGGAGGGTATGCGGGCGATGCGCGGCACCGTGATTGCCTTTCCAGCCGGCCAGGCGAACCGTGGCGGTGGGGTGCGACCGGTCGGGTGCGCGCATGGCCGGCGCCGCTCGCGCGACTGCCGTCCGTGCCGCGGGTGCGCGGGCGGCCTCCACGCCCGGGCTGCCCGGTCGGGCGACCGCCGCCGGTGTTCCGTCAGTCGAATGAAACGGATAGACGGGTGCGGGCAAGACCGGCAGCACGGGGTCGTTCGATGCGTACGGGGCGGAATCGCTCGCCATCGCGCGCGAATCATTCGAACCGCGACAGGCCGGATCGGCCTTGCATGTCCGGTCGACCACCACATAGCCGCCGACCAGCAGCACGAGTGTCAGGATGCTCAGGATCGGTGCGGTCGATGCGCGAGGTTGCTGGAGCGCCGCGTTGCGAAGCGCGCGCGCGATGCGCGATGTCCACGTGTGAGCGGCGTGCGGAGCAGGTGTGGCATCCGGTGCGCGGGAGATCGAATCGAACGGCCAGTTCCGCCGTCCGCAGTCGGGGCAGTGCTCGAGCGCACGGAAGGCCACGAAGCCGCATGCCCTGCAGCGGAAGCTGGCGGTGCGCCGCGCTTGCGCTCGCGCGTTCAGGATCGCGCGCCAGTCGTCGCGTGCGCGAATTGTACGGTTGAGGAGGACTCGCATCGCTGGAAGCGGGTGGGCGCCGTCAACGACGCGAACGCGCGCCGGTCGTCATGATCCGTTCCGGCACGGCAGCCGATCGGCCCGTGCCGGAATGCAGTGGAGCGTACCTCGTCGACTGTCGTTCGCATGCGGTGTTCATGGATTCTCCGTGACATCGGGTGCGCGGAACGCGTTCGTCCGTGATGGCCTACCGCTTCATTTTTGGTCGCTGGCGCGTGAAACGCAAGGCACAAACAGGCTGTCGTGAGGCGTCGGTTCCGCGCTAACCATCCCGCCGCTGCCGGGCCGCGAGCGTCCCGATGGTCTCCATCGCGTGCTCGACCGCTGGCGTCCACGGCCGGCCGTAGTTGAGCCGAAGAAAGCGGCGAAATCCGCCGGTCGCGGAGAAGATCGGCCCCGGCGCGATGCTGACGCCGCTTTCCATCGCATCGCCGAACAGGTGCATCGCATCCATGCGCGGCGGCAGTTCGATCCAGAGGAAATACCCGCCGCGCGGCGCGAACACTTCGGTGCCGGCCGGAAAATACGCGCGCACCGCCGCCAGCATCTGTGCCTGGTGCGCGGCGAGATTGCGGCGCAGCTTGCGCAGGAAGCGGTCGTACGCGCCGTCGCGCAGGTAGCTCGAAATCGCCATCTGAGCAGGCACGTCGGCCGCCGGCGCGCTGGCGCCCTTTGCCTGACGAATTTGCCGCACGTAGCGTCCGGCCGCGACCCAGCCGATCCGGAACCCGGGCGCGAGGCATTTCGAGAACGAGCCGCAATGCAGGACGAGACCGCTGTCGTCGTACAGCTTGGCGGGGCGCGTGGGCGCCGTGCCGAAATGCAGCTCGCCGTAGACGTCGTCCTCGATCAGCGGCACGTTGCGTGCCGCGAGCAGGTCGATCAGTGCGCGCTTGCGCTCGTCGGTCAGCGTCGCGCCGGTCGGGTTGTGGAACGACGTCATGAACCAGCACGCGCGCACCGGATGCGTGTCGAGCGCTTTCGCGAGCGCGTCGAGATCGAGGCCGGTGCGCGGGTCGACCGGAATCTCGACGGCCTTCAGGTGCAGGCGCTGCACGGCCTCCAGGACCGCATGAAACGCCGGTCGCTCGATCGCGACGATATCGCCGGGGCGTGTCAGCGCCTGCAGGCTGAGCGTCAGCGCTTCGAGCGCGCCGGTCGTGATGACGATCTCGTCCATCGGCAACGCCGCGCCCGCATTCAGGTAGCGCAGCGCGATCTGGCGGCGCAGCCCGTCGTGGCCGGGCGGCGCGCCGGACAGCAGGGCCGTGCGATCCATGTTGCGGGCCGCCGACGCCATCGCGCGCCACAGGCTGCTCATCGGGAACAGCGAATAGCTGGCGAAGGCCGAGCCGAGCGGGACGATGTCCTCGCATCTGAGCGAGTCGAGCAGCCGGAACAACGTATCGCCGTTGCCCGCGGGCGGGACAGCCGGCTTGCGCGGCGGTTCATGGCCGAACCGCACGTGCCTGTCTTCGAGGTTCGCAACGAAATAACCGGACCGTGCACGCGCGACGATCAGACCCTCGCCTTCGAGCGCGTAGTACGCGCGAAACACGGTGGATGGGCTCACGCCATAGGCGCGGCACGCGGCGCGCACGGTGGGGATGCGCGTACCGGGGGCCAGATCTCCACGCCGGATCGACTCGGAAATCGTCCGTGCGAGCTTCGCATAACGCTTCATGCCTGCCTCAAGTCGAGCAGCTTTGTGCCGAAAAAAGAGTAGCACGGCGCGCGCTGCGCCACAGGGTCGTTTTCCCGTGATCCGCTCGTTTTTCACGGACTTTGATCCTGTTTTTCGGCGCGATGCGCTGTCATGCTTTCGCCCCTCGAGCAATCCTTGTTCCCGACATTGACCGATACGGAATTCACGCTGTCCGCCGGCTGATCCGTGCCCCGTGCGCCTGGGCGTGCGAGGTCTAGTCAGCGGTGTCATGACCCTAACCGGAAACCTACAGCGTGAAATTGAACACTCTCGTCGCGGGCCTCGTGGCCGGCGTTGCCCTCAACCTCCTCGGCGGCCCCGCGCAGGCCGCCTGCATCAGCAATCCCCCGACGCAATCCAACGCGTCGTTCCCCGCCGCACTGACCGGCAAGCTCGTCTATCACAGCTACGTCAAGTACGGCGACGGCACGAGCCAGCTGTTCCTGTACGACTTCTCGGCCCATACGCTGACGCAACTGAGCAAGAGCGCGTGGGGCATTACCGATCCGATGAACGGCGTGTTCAGCCCCGACGGCAAGTGGCTCGCGTTCATGGGCATCAGCAACGGCGCATGGAACGTGTTCATGCTCCAGCTCGGCGCCGGCACGCCGCCCGTCAACCTGACCAACAGCACGGGCGCCACGCGTAACGAGGATCCGAAATTCAGCACGGACGGCAAGACGCTCGTGTTCAAGCAGAACGGCGACGTCAAGCAGGCGACGCTGTCGTACACGAGCGCGGGCCCGGTATTCACGTCGGTCGTGAGCCTGACGAACGCACCCTCCGGCGCCGAATACTCGATGCCGTTCCTCGCACCCGACGCGAGCGCCGTGTACTACGCGACCGGCACCGGCGCGAACATGGGGCTGATGAAGCGCACGCTCGCGACCGGCGCGACTGCGGTGTTCGATGCCCCGGCCGGGCTGCAGACGTACTACCCGATCGTGCGTGGGGACGGCATGGTGTTCTACGCGCGCTGGAAAGACAGCGGCCAGGCCGACCAGATCTATACGAAGACGGCGGACCCGGCGTCGACGCCGAACGCGTTGCCGATCAACGACTGCGTGAGCAACAACTCGGATCCGGCGCCGGTGAGCGGCACCAACTACGTGTTCTTCTCGTCGACGACGGCGGGCGGCTACCAGCTCTACGTCGGTGACGTGACGACCGGCCAGCGCTGGAGCCTGTCGCCGTTCGGCGTGAACGCCGACACGACCA
The DNA here is from genome assembly GCF_020420065.1 of Burkholderia sp. AU31624. NCBI lineage: Bacteria > Pseudomonadati > Pseudomonadota > Betaproteobacteria > Burkholderiales > Burkholderiaceae > Burkholderia > Burkholderia sp. AU31624. The sequence goes on along the minus strand of NZ_JAIZRT010000001.1, from coordinate 894,105 downwards.
AGGCCAAGCTCGGGTCGAGCTACTACGGCGGCCCGGCCGCCGCGCAGCCGACGCTGCTGTCGCAGGGGCGTCCGGCTGCCGCATCGGCGAGCTACAACGCATCGCTCACGGCCGACAAGGCGTTCGACGGCAACACCACGAGCACGCGCTGGGATTCGCCGGAAGGCGCGGGCGTCGATCCGCAATGGATCTCCGTGGATCTCGGTGCGACGAAGACGATCAGCAGTATCGATCTCTACTGGGATGCGGGCGCGCTCGTGTACCAGATCCAGACGTCGAACGACAACGCGAACTGGACGACGATCTACTCGACGAACAACGGCGTGTCGTACGGCCACGTGACGCTGCCGAACCTGAACGGGCATGGCCGCTACGTGCGGATGCTCGGCACGAAGCGCGCGACGCCGTGGGGGTATTCGCTCGACGAAATGCAGGTGTGGGGATCGTAAGCGGAAAGAAAAAAGCGACCTTCGAGGTCGCTTTTTTTTCGTCAAGCGCGGCGCGGATCACGCGTGCAGCACGTGCACCGGAAACGCGGGGCTGGCGCTCGCCGCACCCTGCGCAAGCGGCGCGACCTGCTTGCGGCGCTCGCGGGTCGGCGCGACGCCGAACGCGTCGCGATAGCTCTTGCTGAAATGGCACGCCGACTGGAAGCCGCACGCCATCGTGATGTGCATGATCGACATGTCGGTCTGCAGCAGCAGTTCGCGTGCGCGGCGCAGCCGCAGCGTCAGGTAGTAGTGGGTCGGCGTCATGCCGAGATGTTCACGGAACAGGCGCTGCAGTTGCCGCTGCGACATGTTCGCGAGCCGCGCGAGCTCCTCGCGTGACAGCGGCTCCTCGATGTTGTTCTCCATCAGCGAGATCACCTCGAACAGCGACTTGTTCGCGGAGCCGAGGCGCGCGACGAGCGGCATGCGTTGCTGCGCGCTCGTGTCGCGCACGTGTTCGACGATGAACTGCTCGGCGATCTGCGTGACGCGCGCGGTGCCCACGCGCGCGGCGATCAGGTTCAGCATCATGTCGAGCGGCGCGACGCCGCCCGTGCACGTGATGCGGTCGCGGTCGATCACGAACAGTTCCTTCAGGAAGCGCGTGTCCGGAAACTCTTCCTTCAGCGCCGACATGTTCTCCCAGTGGATCGCGCACGCGTAGCCCGCGAGCAGCCCCGACTTCGCGAGTGCATAGGTGCCCGTGCACAGGCTGCCGAGCGGGATGCCCACGCGCGCGAAGCGGCGCAGCGTCGACAGATGGGCGGGCGTGGTCGCGCGCTGCACGTCGACGCCGCCGCACACGAATACGATGTCGGGCTGCCCCACGCATTCGGCCGGGCCGGTGTCGACCGTCAGGCCGTTGCTCGCGGTGACCGGGCCGCCGTCCGGGCTGATGACCGACCAGCGGTAGAGCGGCTGGCTGCTCAGGTAGTTCGCCATCCGAAGCACCTCGATCGCATTGGTGAACGCGATCATCGTGAAGTTCGGTAACGGCATGAACGCGAAGTGGGACAGCGACGCTGTGCGGTCGGGCGACATGGGGAGCGTTCCTAGAATCTCTAATAGCTTTACGCCCGGGGGCACCGATCGGGCTGCGATATTGTGTGAGCCAGCGCAACAAGCGTGCCATACGGCTAAACCCTAGATCCATACGTTGTCTGGCTGAAAGCGGCATGCTGCACTGCACCGTATTCGTGACGGGCTGCACCCCGACCGGGCGGCAATCGCACCGCCGGCGTGCCTGTTCATAGGTGAACTGCCTCGACCATTTTTGTTGGCCATCCGAAAAAGCACGACCGGTCACTTGTATAAAACGGACGCGGATGGCGGAAAAGGCAAAGAACGCGTCTAAATTCATCAATCCGCCGAAAATCCGAACGACAAGAATAGAGCCGTCGGCAGCCTTGTACGGGACGAGCGGGAAACCCAGGCAGGGCGGGCCTTGAGCTTCGGTTTCAGCCCCTTATTCTTCGTCACGGACGCACTATGTCGAACACCCAGCCTTTCTTCTCGCAGTCCCTCGCCGAGCGCGACGCGCCGGTGCGCAGCGCCATCCTGAAGGAACTCGAGCGTCAGCAGTCGCAGGTCGAGCTGATCGCGTCGGAAAACATCGTGTCGCGCGCCGTGCTCGAGGCGCAGGGCTCGGTGCTGACCAACAAGTACGCGGAAGGCTATCCCGGCAAGCGCTATTACGGCGGCTGCGAATTCGCGGATGAAGTCGAGGCGCTGGCAATCGAGCGCGTCAAGCAGATCTTCAATGCCGGCTATGCGAACGTGCAGCCGCACTCGGGCGCGCAGGCGAACGGCTCGGTGATGCTCGCGCTGGCCAAGCCGGGCGACACGGTGCTCGGCATGTCGCTCGACGCGGGCGGCCACCTGACGCACGGCGCGAAGCCGGCGCTGTCGGGCAAGTGGTTCAACGCCGTGCAGTACGGCGTGAACCGCGACACGATGCGGATCGATTACGACCAGGTCGAGGCGCTCGCGCACGAGCACAAGCCGAACCTGATCATCGCCGGCTTCTCGGCCTACCCGCGTGCGCTCGACTTCGCGCGCTTCCGTGCGATCGCCGACAGCGTCGGCGCGAAGCTGATGGTGGACATGGCGCACATCGCCGGCGTGATCGCCGCGGGCCGCCACGCGAACCCGGTCGAGCATGCGCACGTCGTCACGTCGACCACCCACAAGACGCTGCGCGGCCCGCGCGGCGGCTTCGTGCTGACCAACGACGAGGAGATCGCGAAGAAGATCAACTCGGCCGTGTTCCCCGGCCTGCAAGGCGGCCCGCTGATGCACGTGATCGCCGGCAAGGCCGTCGCGTTCGGCGAAGTGCTGCACGCGGACTTCAAGACCTACATCGACAACGTGCTCGCGAACGCGCAGGCGCTCGGCGAAGTGCTGAAGGCGGGCGGCGTCGATCTGGTCACGGGCGGCACCGACAACCACCTGCTGCTGGTCGACCTGCGTCCGAAGGGCCTGAAGGGCGCGCCGGTCGAGCAGGCGCTGGAGCGCGCGGGCATCACCTGCAACAAGAACGGCATCCCGTTCGACACCGAGAAGCCGACCGTCACGTCGGGCATCCGCCTCGGCACGCCGGCCGGCACGACGCGCGGCTTCGGCGTCGCGGAATTTCGCGAGGTGGGCCGCCTGATCCTGGAAGTGTTCGATGCGCTGCGCGCGAACCCGGAAGGTGACCAAGCGACCGAACAGCGCGTGCGCCGCGAGATCTTCGCGTTGTGCGAACGCTTCCCGATCTATTGATCCCACCGACCCGACAATACTGGAGCAACACATGAGCACGCTGCATCAAGACAGCATCATCATCGACGGGCTGAACATCTCGAAGTTCGAGAAGCCGGTGTTCGAAGACATGCGCAAGGGTGGCATCACGGCCGCCAACTGCACGGTGTCGGTGTGGGAGAACTTCACCAAGACCGTCGACAACATCGGCGTGATGAAGAAGAAGATCCGCGACAACAGCGAGCTGCTGACGCTGGTGCGCACGACGGAAGACATCTTCCGCGCGAAGAAGGAAGACAAGACCGGCGTGATCCTCGGCTTCCAGAACGCGCATGCGTTCGAGGACAATATCGGCTACATCGAAGCGTTCGCCGACATGGGCGTGCGCGTCGTGCAGCTCTGCTACAACACGCAGAACCTGGTCGGCACCGGCTGCTATGAGCGTGACGGCGGCCTGTCGGACTTCGGCCGCGAAGTGATCAACGAGATGAACCGCGTCGGCATCATGGTCGACCTGTCGCACGTGGGCGGCAATACGTCGTCGGAAGCGATCGCGTTCTCGAAGAAGCCGGTGTGCTACTCGCACTGCCTGCCGTCGGGCCTGAAGGAACATCCGCGCAACAAGAGCGACGAGCAGCTGAAGGAGATCGCCGATGCGGGCGGCTTCGTCGGCGTGACGATGTTCGCGCCGTTCCTCAAGCGCGGGATCGAAGCGAACATCGACGACTACATCGAGGCGATCGACTACGTCGTGAACCTGATCGGCGAGGATGCGGTCGGCATCGGCACCGACTTCACGCAGGATTACGCGAAGGAATTCTTCGACATGCTGACGCATGACAAGGGCCGCTATCGCCAGCTGACGAACTTCGGCAAGGTGATCAACCCGGACGGCATCCGCACGATCGGCGAATTCCCGAACCTGACGGCCGCGATGGAACGCCACGGCTGGAAGGAGTCGCGTATCCGCAAGATCATGGGCGAGAACTGGGTGCGCGTGTTCAAGGACGTGTGGGGCGCATAAGCGCCGCGAACGCCGAACCCCCTTCAGCGATTCAACATTAAAAGAAATCGGGACGCGCCCGTGCAAGCCGCACGGGCGCGCGGACGATGTCGCGCCGGTGCACCGAGCCGCGCGGCCACTTTCCTCACGGAGTCACCACGATGCAACCGCAACTGCCGATCAACGTCGATCCCGATACCGGCGTCTGGACCACCGACGCGCTGCCGATGCTGTACGTGCCGCGTCACTTCTTCACGAACAATCACGTCGCCGTCGAGGAAGCGCTCGGCGTCGAAGCGTATGCCGAGATCCTCTACAAGGCCGGCTACAAGTCGGCCTACCACTGGTGCGACAAGGAAGCGAAGCTGCACGGCCTGACCGGCATGGCCGTGTTCGAGCACTACCTGAAGCGCCTGTCGCAGCGCGGCTGGGGGCTGTTCTCGATCATCGAGGCCGACCCGGCGAGCGCGCGCGCGAAGATCGAGCTGCGCCACTCGTCGTTCGTGCTCCAGCAGCCGGGCAAGGAAGGCAAGCTCTGCTACATGTTCGCGGGCTGGTTCGCCGGCGCGATGGACTGGGTCAACGACACGACGCCGGAAGGCAAGGGCGCGCCGCGTGCGCACTCGAAGGAAGTGCAGTGCGCGGCCGAGCATCACGACCACTGCGTCTTCGAAGTGTCGCCGATCGCGCACTGAAGCCCTGACGCACGGATTCACCGAAACACGACAACACCCGCAACACGAGACATTCGAACGCCAGAGGTCGCCAGCGATGCGTTATCCCCACCTGTTCAAACCCATGCAGCTGAACCAGCTGACGCTGCGCAACCGGATCGTCAGCACCGCGCATGCGGAGGTGTATGCCGAGCCGGGCGGCCTGCCGGGCGACCGCTATATCCGCTACTACGAAGAAAAGGCGAAGGGCGGCGTGGGCCTCGCGATCTGCGGCGGGTCGAGCCCGGTGTCGATCGACAGCCCGCAGGGCTGGTGGAAATCGGTGAACCTGTCGACCGACAAGATCATCGATCCGCTCACGCGCCTCGCCGACACGATGCACAAGCACGGCGCAAAGATCATGATCCAGGCGACGCACATGGGCCGCCGTTCGTCGTTCCACGGCGAGCACTGGCCGCACCTGATGTCGCCGTCGGGCGTGCGCGAACCCGTGCACCGCGGCAACGCGAAGATCATCGAGATCGAGGAAATCCGCCGCATCATCGGCGACTTCGCGGCCGCCGCGAAGCGCGTGAAGGCGGCCGGCATGGACGGCATCGAAATCTCGGCCGCCCACCAGCACCTGATCGACCAGTTCTGGAGCAAGCGCTCGAACCACCGCACCGACGAATGGGGCGGCAGCCTGGAGAACCGCCTGCGCTTCGGCATCGAAGTGCTGACGGCCGTGCGCGAGGCGGTGGGCAAGGATTTCTGCGTCGGCCTGCGCATGTGCGGCGACGAATTCCACGAGGACGGCCTCGATCACGAAGCGCTGAAGGAAATCGCGCAGGCGATGTCGGAGACGGGCCTGATCGACTACCTGAGCGTGGTCGGCTCGGGCGGCGACACGCACAACACGATCGCCAACTGCATGCCGCCGATGGCGCTGCCGCCGGAGCCGTTCGTGCACCTCGCGGCCGGCATCAAGTCGGTCGTGAAGATTCCGGTGATGCATGCGCAGAGCATCCGCGATGCGGGCCAGGCCGAGCGCCTGCTCGCGACCGGCATGATCGACCTGGTCGGCATGACGCGCGCGCAGATCGCCGATCCGCACATGGTGATCAAGATCCGCGACGGACGCGAAGACGAAATCAAGCAGTGCGTCGGTGCGAACTACTGCATCGACCGCCAGTACAACGGCCTCGACGTGCTGTGCATCCAGAACGCGGCGACGTCGCGCGAAGCGACGATGCCGCACATCATCGAGAAGTCGCGCGGCCCGAAGCGCAAGGTCGTGGTGGTCGGCGCGGGCCCCGCGGGGCTCGAGGCCGCGCGCGTCGCGAAGCTGCGCGGCCACGACGTCGTGCTGTTCGAGAAGAATGCCGAAGTGGGCGGGCAGGTGATGATCGCCGCGAAGGCGCCGCAGCGCGAACAGATGTCGGGGATCATCCGCTGGTTCGACATGGAAACGAAGCGCCTGGGCGTTGACCGGCGCCTGGGCGTGGCCGCCGACGAGAAGATGATCATGGCCGAGAAGCCGGACATCGTCGTGCTCGCGACGGGCGGGTCGAGCTTCACGTGGCAGGTGCCGGGCTGGGGCGTGGCCGAGGGGCTGGCCGTCAGCTCGTGGGACATCCTGACCGGCAAGGTCGAGCCGAAGCAGAACGTGCTGCTGTTCGACGGCGTGAGCACGCATGCGGGCGCCGGCGTGGCCGACTTCATGGCGAGCCGCGGCTCGAAGGTCGAGGTCGTCACGCCGGACGTGAAGGTGGCCGACGATTGCGGCGGCACGACGTTCCCGATCTTCTATCGCCGCCTGTACGCATTCGGCGTGATCCCGACGCCGAACACGATGCTCGATCGCGTCTACGAAGAGGACGGCAAGCTGATCGCCGTGCTGCGCAACGAGTACACGGAAGAACTGGAAGAGCGCGCGGTCGACCAGGTGGTGATCGAGAACGGCTCGTCGCCGAACGACGAGCTGTACTGGAAGCTCAAGCCGGAATCGGTGAACCGCGGCCAGATCGATCCGCACACGCTGTTCGCGGCCGAGCCGCAGCCGTGCCTGTCGGAAGAACTCGGCAACGGCCGTTTCCTGCTGTTCCGTGTCGGCGATTGCATCTCGATGCACAACGTCCACGGGGCGATCTACGACTCGCTGCGTCTCGTGAAGGATTTCTAAACGATGAACCCGTCCTTCCTCATTACCGCCCTGTTGTGGCTGTCGGTGGCGGGGCTCGCGTTCGCGGTCGCGAAGCGCTCGTCCTACTGGCGTCTCGGCCGGGCCACCGCGCCCGGCTCGTTCGGCGTCGCGAACCTGTTCGCGATCCCGAAGCGCTACTTCGTCGACCTGCACCACGTGGTCGCCCGTGATCCGTACATCGCGAAGACGCACGTCGCGACGGCCGGCGGCGCGATCGGCGCGCTCGCGCTGGTATTCATCAACTACGGCCTCGCGATCTACTCGCCGTGGCTCGACAAGCTGATCTTCCTCGCGGCGCTCGCGATGCTGGTCGGCGCGGTGTTCGTGTGGCGCCGGCGTGCGGCCAAGGACGTGCCGGCCCGCCTGTCGCGCGGCCCGTGGAATACGCTGCCCTGGCTGCTCGGCTCGTTCGCGCTCGGCCTCGTGCTGTTCATGCTGGTGCCGACCGGCGCGATGTCGGGTGCGTTCGCGGTGCTCTGCGCGGTGCTGATCGGTGTCGGTGCATTCACGATGACGGTCGGCGCCGCGAAGGGCGGCCCGATGAAGCACGCGATCGCAGGCCTGCTGCACCTGGCCTTCCACCCGCGCCAGGAGCGCTTCGCGGCCACCCGCGACTCGTTCACGGGCAACGGCACGGCCACGCCGCCGACCGCGCTGAAGCTGCCGGACATCGAGCATCAGGAGTACGGCGTCGCGAAGCCGGTCGAATTCCGCTGGAACCAGCTGCTGAGCTTCGACGCGTGCGTGCAGTGCGGCAAGTGCGAAGCCGCGTGCCCCGCGTTCGCGTCGGGCCAGCCGCTGAACCCGAAGAAGCTGATCCAGGATCTGGTCGTCGGGATGGCGGGCGGCACCGATGCGGCGTACGCAGGCAGCCCGTCGCCGGGCATTCCGGTCGGCCAGCATCGTGGCGAGCCGAACGGCCCGATCGTGTCGGGCCTGATCGAAGAGCAGACGCTGTGGTCGTGCACCACCTGCCGCGCATGCGTGCAGGAATGCCCGATGCTGATCGAGCACGTCGACGCGATCGTCGACATGCGCCGCAACCGCACGCTCGTGCACGGCACGGTGCCGGGCAAGGGCCAGGAAGTGCTCGCGAACCTGCGCGAGACGGGCACGATGGGCGGCTACGACACGGCCGCACGCTACGACTGGTCGGTCGACCTGAGCGCGCCGGTCGCGCAACCCGGCAAACCGGTCGACGTGCTGTTCGTCGCGGGTGAAGGCGCGTTCGACATGCGCTACCAGCGCACGCTGCGCGCATTCGTCAAGGTGCTGAACAAGGCGGGTGTCGACTACGCGGTGCTCGGCTCGACCGAGACCGATACGGGCGACGTGGCCCGCCGACTCGGCGACGAAGCGACGTTCCAGCAGATGGCGAAGCGCCTGATCGGCACGCTCGACACGCTGTCCTACAAGCAGATCGTGACGGCCGACCCGCACGTGATGCACAGCCTGCGCAACGAATACCGTGCGCTCGGGCTGCGCGTGACGGTCAAGCACCACACGACTTTCCTCGCGGAGCTGGCCGACAGCGGCAAGATCGCGCCGAAGGCCGTCGAGGCGCTGCAGGACAAGCGCACCACGTATCACGATCCGTGCTACCTCGGCCGCTACAACGGCGAGACGGACGCGCCGCGCAAGCTGCTGAAGACGATCGGCATCCAGGTCGTCGAGATGGAGCGCAACGGCATGCGCGGCCGGTGCTGCGGCGGTGGCGGCGGTGCACCGCTGACCGACATCCCCGGCAAGCAGCGCATTCCCGACATCCGCATCGCCGACGCCCGCACGATCGGCGCGGACGTGGTCGCGGTTGCCTGCCCGAACTGCACGGCGATGCTCGAAGGCGTCGTGGGCCCGCGCCCCGACGTGCTCGACGTGGCCGAACTCGTTGCCGCCTCGCTGGAGTGAATCGATGAATACGATCAAACGAATCGATCCGCGCCGGCCGTTCATCATCACGGCCGCCGGCCTGAAGCGCATCACGCTCGGCGAGGAAGGCAGCGCCGATGCGAACGCCGTGCACGGGTTCGCGCATGGTCATGGCGCGGCGGCCGCGAAGCCGCGCCGCGCGGTGCAGGATCCGAAGCACGTGATGCTGGTGGTCGCGCACGGTGAACGCGGCGCGCTCGACGATCATTCGCGGCAGGCGATCGCCGCCGCCGCATTGCTCGCCGATGCGCAGACCGAAGTCGCGCTGCTCGCGTTCGGCGAACTGAAGGACGACGTGGCCGAACTGGGCGTCGACAAGCTGCTGGAACTCTCCGGCTTCGATCGCCGCGCGTTCGACCCTGAAAGCGAATTGCAAGCGCTGCAGGCCTGCGTGGCGGCGCTTGCGCCGAAACACGTGTTCGTGCCGGACAACGCGACGGGCGACGGCGATCTCGGCCGGCGCTACGCGGCGGCCGCCGGCGCGAGCGTCGCGACGCATGTCGTCGAGATCGACGCGAAGCATGTCGGCGCGTATGCGCACGCGGGGCGCGCGTTTGCCACCCGTGCGCTGCCCGACGTGATCCTGCTCGCGCAGAACGCAGTCGACGCAAAGCTGCCGTTCGTCGGTGCGGGCGAACGCGTGGCCGCCGACTTCATCCGCCCGGCACACGACGCCGCGCAGCCGTACCGCGATCTCGGCCTCGACGAAATCGACGCGGCCCAGGTCGCGCTCGAGGAAGCCGATTTCATCGTATCGGCCGGCAACGGCGTGTCCGACATCGGTGCGTTCGAGCGGCTGGCCGGTGCGTTCGGCGCGGCGATCGGCGCAAGCCGCGTCGCGGTCGACAACGGTCACTTCACGCGCGACAAGCAGGTCGGTGCGACCGGCAAGACGGTCGAGGCGAGCGTTTACATCGCCTTCGGCATCTCGGGCGCGGTGCAGCACCTGCAGGGGATCAAGGACTGCCGCCACGTGATCGCGGTGAACCTCGACGGCAGCGCGCCGATCGCGAAGCGCGCGAACCTGACGGTGGTCGGCGACGCGCAGGGCACGATCGCCGCACTGATCGAACAGGTGCAGGCCGCGCGCGCCGCGCGTGGCGAATCGCCGGCTGCGGTCGGCACCCGTGAACCGGAAGGAGTCGCCGCATGAACGCACCCCGTCCCTTGCAACGCATCGCGGTGCTCGTGTCCGTCGGCCGCCATCCGGTCAGCGGCGTCGCGCGCTACAGCCGCAACGACGCGGCCGCGCTCGAAACCGGCCGCCAGCTCGCGGAGCGGCATCGCGCGAAGCTCGACGTGATCCATGCGGGCGACCCCGCGAATGCGGCGCTTGCCGAATATCTCGCGCTCGGCGCCCGGGAGGTCGAGGTGCTGGCCTGCCGCGACGGCGACGACGCCGTGCATGCGCTCGCCGCGCGCGTCGAGGGCTACGACCTCGTGCTGACCGGCACGCGCGCCGAGGGCGCGTACGACACCGGCATGCTGCCGTATCGCATCGCCGCGGCGCTCGGCTATCCGCTGGTCGGCTCGGCCGTCGACGTGACGGTCGAAGGCGGTCGCGTGGCCGTCCGGCAATTTTTGCCGAAGGGGCTGCGGCGGCGCGTCGACGCGGCGCTGCCGGCCGTGATTGCCGTCCATCCGCTCGCCAATGCCGAGCCGCGCTATGCGTATGCGCGGCTGCGCGCCGGCGCGATCCGGCCGGCGCTCGCGGCGCCCGGCGCGGACGCCGACGCGGCCGCGTGGAAGGTCGGCCCGATCGAGCGTAAACCCGTAAAGCTGGTTGCCGCCGAGAAGCGCTCCGGGCATGCCCGGATGCTGTCCGCGACGACGACCGAAAGCCGTGGCGGCAACGTCGTAAATGAAGGGAGTTCGGTCGAAAAAGCACAAGTGATCCTCGCGTATTTGCGCGAGCATCAGCTCATCGACTACTGATTTTGATGCCTGTCGGCAAGAACCCAGGGATGCAAGGAATCCGGAGCAAACGATGAAAGTATCGGCAGACATTCGTGCATTGATCGAGCGGCGCAAGGAAGGCCACAGCCTCGAAGCGCCGTTCTACACGAGCGAGGACATCTTCGCGCTCGACATGGAGGCGATTTTCCGCCAGCACTGGATCCAGGTGGCGGTCGAGCCGGACATTCCGGAGCCGGGCGACTACGTGACCGTGGAACTGGGGAGCGATTCGATCCTGATCGTGCGCGACGACGACATGGCGATCCGCGCGTTCCACAACGTGTGCCGTCACCGCGGCGCGCGCCTGTGCAATGAAGACAAAGGCTCGGTCGGCAACATCGTGTGCCCGTACCACAGCTGGACCTACAACCTGACGGGCCAGCTGATGTTCGCCGAGCACATGGGCGAGAAGTTCGACCGCTGCAAGCACAGCCTGAAGTCGGTGCACGTCGAGAACCTCGCGGGCCTGATCTTCGTCTGCCTCGCCGACGAGCCGCCCGCCGACTTCGCGCAGCTGCGCGCCGAGATGGAGCCGTACCTGCTGCCGCACGATCTGCCGAACACGAAGATCGCCGCGCAGGTCGACATCATCGAGGAAGGCAACTGGAAGCTCACGATGGAGAACAACCGCGAGTGCTATCACTGCGTCGCGAACCATCCGGAGCTCACCATCTCGCTGTACGAATACGGCTTCGGCTACCAGCGCTCCGACGCCAACGCCGAAGGCATGGACGCGTTCGCGGAAACCTGCGTGCGGCGCGGCAAGGAGTGGGCCGAGATGGGCCTGCCGTCCGAGGAGATCGAGAAGCTGCTCGACGTGACGGGCTTCCGCACGCAGCGCCTGCCGCTCGATCGCCACGGCGAATCGCAGACGCTCGATGCGAAGGTCGCGTCGAAGAAGCTGCTCGGCGGCTTCGACAAGGCCGACCTCGGCGGGCTGTCGTTCTGGACGCAGCCGAACTCGTGGCACCACTTCATGAGCGATCACATCGTGACGTTCTCGGTGATCCCGCTGTCGGCCGGCAAGACGCTCGTGCGCACGAAGTGGCTCGTGCACAAGGACGCGAAGGAAGGCATCGACTACGACGTGAAGAACCTCACGGCCGTGTGGAACGCGACCAACGACCAGGATCGCGCGCTCGTCGAATTCTCGCAGCGCGGCGCGACCAGCAGCGCGTACGAGCCGGGCCCGTATTCGCCGTTCACGGAAGGTCTCGTCGAAAAATTCTCGGCCTGGTACATCGGCCGGCTCGCCGAAAAAACCGGCGAATAAGCACCCAGCAGCGAACAAGCGGAGCAACTGATGAAACGACCCCCACGCTCACTGCGTTCCCTGCCCCCCAAGGGGGCGGTCAGCCTCCTTGGGGCGGCCCTGCGGAGGCTGACATGATGCGAGATGCGGCCAACTTCGAGCCGACGGACAGCCGGGTGACGCGCCCGGCGTTCTGGAACGCCCTTCCCGAGCGCTGGACGAGCGACGTCGAGGAAACGCTGGTGTGCTGCCACGTGCGGCAGGAAACGCACGACGTGAAGAGTTTCTTCTTCCGTTCGCCGCAGGGCCGCTCGTTCTCGTTCGAGCCCGGGCAGTTCCTCACGCTCGAGCTCGACATCGACGGCGAAACGATCAACCGCTGCTACACGATCTCGTCGTCGCCCGCGCGGCCGCACACGGTGTCGATCACGGTGAAGCGCGTGCCGGGCGGCAAGGTGTCGAACTGGCTGCACGACAACCTGCAGCCGGGCGCCGCGGTGCGCGTGCTCGGCCCGGCCGGCGAATTCACATGCGCACGGCATCCGGCGCGCAAGTACCTGTTCCTGTCGGCCGGCTCGGGCGTCACGCCGCTGATGTCGATGAGCCGCGCGCACCATGATCTCGCCGAGGATCGCGACATCCTGTTCGTGCACAGCGCGCGTACGCCGGACGACATCATCTTCGCGCGCGAGCTCGACCTGATCGCGTCGAACCACACGAATTTCCGCACGTCGTTCGTCGTCGAGCGCGTCGGCGCCCGCACCAACTGGCCGGGCGTCACGGGCTTCCTGACGCTGCCGCTGCTGAAGCTGATCGCACCGGACTTCATGGAGCGCGAAATCTTCACGTGCGGCCCCGCGCCGTACATGAAGGCCGTGCGCGACCTGCTCGACGAAGCCGGCTTCGATCGCAAGCAGTATCACGAGGAAAGCTTCTCGTTCGAAACGCTTGCCGAAACCGCGAGCGACGAACTGCTCGCCGATCTCGCGCCGCTGGCCGACGGCGCCGACACCGACACCGAAACGAAGCAGTACACGGTCAGCTTCGCCAAGAGCAATCGCGAGATTTCGTGCGGCTCGGAGCAGCACGTGCTGGATGCGGCGCGCCAGTCGGGCGTGCGGCTGCCGGCGTCGTGCACGCAGGGCATGTGCGGCACCTGCAAGGTGAAGCTCGTGTCGGGGCAGGTTGAAATGAAGCACAACGGCGGTATCCGCCAGCGCGAGATCGACCAGGGGATGGTGCTGCTGTGCTGCAGCAAGCCGCTGTCGGATCTCGTGATCGACAAGTAGTCGCAACACGCCATCGGCTGTCCGGGCGCGTCGCGTCCGGACAAGCATCCGTCGGAAAACAACGATACCGCGGATTTCTGGTTGAAGAACCTAGAGAGGCAACGCGCACGGTGCGCATATCAAGGAGATCGACCATGCAGCTGTTCGGAAAATTGTTGTGGACCGGCGCACTGTCGGCCATGGTGGCGCTGAGCGCGTCCGCACTTGCCGATACGAAGCCCACGCTGAAGATCGGCTACGTCGAAGGCTGGGACGACAGCGTGGCGACGTCGAACGTCGCGGCGCGCGTGATCGAGAAGAAGCTCGGCTACGAAGTGAAGCTCGTGCCGGTCGCGGCCGGGATCATGTGGCAGGGCGTCGCGCGCGGCGATCTCGATGCGACGCTGTCCGCGTGGCTGCCGGTCACGCACGGCTCGTACTGGGATGAATACAAGGCCAAGGTTGTCGACCTCGGCGCGAATTTCCCGGATGCAAAGATCGGCCTGATCGTGCCCGCCTACGTGAAGGCGAAGAGCATCGACGACCTGAACGCGGAGAAGGGCAGCTTCGGCGGCCGGATCGTCGGCATCGATGCCGGTGCCGGCGTGATGCGCAAGACCGACGACGCGATCAAGAGCTACGGGCTGAACTACACGCTGATGCCGAGCTCGGGCAGCGCGATGACGGCCGAGCTGTCGCGTTCGGTCAATGCGAGCAAGCCGGTCATCGTGACGGGCTGGGCGCCGCACTGGATGTTCGCGAAGTGGAAGCTACGCTTCCTCGATGATCCGAAGAAGGTGTTCGGCGGCGCGGAGCACGTCGACAGCGTCGTGAATCCGGGGCTCGAAACGAAGGCGAAGCCGGTGGTCGCGTTCCTGAAGAAATTCCAGTGGAAGCCGGGTGAAATCGACAGCGTGATGCTCGCGATCCAGAACGGCTCGAAGCCGGAAGCGGCCGCCGACGCGTGGATTGCGGCCCATGCCGACCGCGTGAACACGTGGACGGAAGGCGCACAGTAAGGCCGCGGCGATTCGCCGCAATAACAAGATGAAGAGACAGTCCGGGAAAGGTCGAGAGGAATGCGAAATAATCGCACTGCGACGCGACCTTATCCCGGAATTATTTTTTTGATTCTGCAGAAAAGAGCGTAAGTTGTTACACTAGCGCCCTTGTGCGGAGTCATCTGCTTTGCATCGGACCAGAGTAAGCGCTGAAGCGCTAACACTGCTCGAGAGGAGGAATTGGATGAGTCAAGCAGGACTGCGTGCGAACCGCACCAGTGATGTTGAGGCAACCATCTCACATGATTCGCCGGGCCACACGCTGCATCGTGGCCTGACTTGGAAAGACGCTTTTTGGGTAACGAGCGGCGTGCCGGCAGGCGTGCTGTTCACGATCGGCGGCGTATGCGCGACGATCGGCCAGCCCGCGTGGGCGATCTGGATCGCCGCGATCACGATGGGGCTGGTTCAAAGCGCGACTTATGCGGAAATATCGGGGCTATTTCCCCATAAATCGGGCGGCGCGTCCGTGTATGGCGCGATCGGCTGGGTCCGTTACAGCAAGCTGATTGCCCCGGTTTCCGTGTGGTGCAACTGGCTCGCGTGGTCGCCGATGCTCGCGCTCGGCTGCGGCCTCGCGGCGAGCTATGCGCTCACGAGTCTCTTTCCCGCCGACGCGGCGGTGCTGCACTGGCAGCTCAAGGTTGCGGATCTCGGGTTCATCAAGCCGGGTCTGTCCCTGCGGATCAATGCGACGTTCATCATCGCGACGATTCTGCTTCTCATCACGTTCAAGCTTCAGCACAGCGGTGCATCGAAGGCTGCGCGCACGCAGCGCATTCTCGGCATCGCATCGCTCACGCCGCTGTTGATCGTCGGCATCGTGCCGTTCGTCACGGGCGACGTGCCGATGTCGAACCTGCTCCCGCTGCTGCCGCTCGGTCACGACGCGCACGGCAATCTCACGGCCGCGACGTTCGGCTCGTGGAACGGGCAAGGCGTCACGATGGCGCTCGGTGCGATGTTCATGGCCGGCTGGGCGTCGTACGGCTTCGAGACGGCCGTCTGCTACACGCGTGAATTCCGTGACCCGCGTCGCGATACCGCCAAGGCGATCTTCTGGTCGGGCGCACTGTGCCTCGTCGTGATGACGCTCGTGCCGATGGCGTTCCAGGGCGCGCTCGGTACGCAGGCGATGCTCGATCCGTCGATCGGTGACGGCACCGGCGTCGCGGCTGCGATGGCGAAGATCGTGGGCGGCGGCGCATGGGTCGCGAATGCGGTCGTCGTGATGCTGATGCTGTCGATCCTGCTGATCGTGATGACGTCGATGATGGGCTCGTCGCGCACGCTGTACCAGGCATCGGTCGACGGCTGGCTGCCGAAGTACCTGTCGCACGTGAACGAGCACGGCTCGCCCACGCGCGCGATGTGGACCGATCTCGGCTTCAACCTCGTGTTGCTGATGATGTCGGACTACATGACGGTGCTGTCGATCTCGAACGTCTGCTACATGCTGTTCGTATTCCTGAATCTTCAGTCGGGCTGGATCCACCGGATGGATCGCGGCAACTGGGATCGGCCGTTCCGCTGCCCGACGTGGCTGCTCGTCGGCGGTGCGATCTGCGGGTATGCGAACCTGGTGTATGTCGGCGCGGGTGCGAACCTGCAGGGCGAGGGCACGCTGCGCAACGGGCTGATCGCGATGCTGCTGATCGTGCCGGTGTTCCTGTTCCGCCACTACTGGCAGGATCGCGGCCGGTTCCCCGCGCAGATGCAGCGCGACATGGAACTCGAAGTGCCGAAGCGCGCGATGTGGCTGAATCTGATGCCTTACGTTGCGCTGGTTGGCGCGGGGCTCACGATCTGGTTGTCGTATTACTTTGCCTGGGTGAAGTGACGCGATAGCGCATGCGCTGCGGCGCGCGGCAGCTCCGGAAACCGCACACGGAGCGTCGCGTGGCGCATCGCGCGCAACGCGACGACAAAAAAGGCTCGGCCGGTACCTACCGGTCGAGCCTTTCTCGTTTCTGCCGCGTGTCGAACGCGACGCCTTTTCGCTTACGAAAACACCACCGTCCGATCCCCGTTCAGGAACACGCGCCGCTCGATGAACGCCTTCACCGCGCGTGCGAGCGTGAGCGATTCGACATCGCGCCCGACCGCGAGCAGCTGCTCCGGCCGCAGTGCATGATCGACGCGCTCGACGACCTGCTCGATGATCGGGCCTTCGTCGAGATCGTCGGTGACGAAGTGCGCGGTCGCGCCGATCAGCTTCACGCCGCGCGCATGCGCCTGGTGATACGGCTTCGCGCCCTTGAAGCCGGGCAGGAACGAATGATGGATGTTGATCGCGCGGTTCGCGAGCTTCGCGCTCGTCTCCTGCGACAGCACCTGCATGTAGCGCGCGAGGATCACGAGTTCGGCGCCGCTCGTCTCGAAGAAGTCGAGCCACTGCGCTTCCTGCTGCGCCTTCGTCTCGGCCGTGATCGGGAAGTGGCGGAACGGCAGCCCGTGCTGCGCGGCGAGCGGTTCGAAATCCGGATGGTTCGACACGATGCCGACGATGTCCATCTTCAGCTCGCCCATCCGCCAGCGGAACAGCAGGTCCGCGAGGCAGTGCTCGAGCTTCGACACCATGATCAGCACCTTGGGCCGCGCGTTCACGTCGTGGATCGCCCATTGCATGTCGCCCTGCTGGCCGCCGAGCCCGGCTGCGATTGGTGCGAATTCGTGGCGCAGCGCATCGATCTGCAGCGTTTCATCCGTCGGATGAAAGACGCAGCGCACGAAGAAGCGGTTGCTGAGATCGTCGTCGAACACGTTCAGCGCATCGACATAGCAGCGATGGCGATCGAGAAAGCCGACGACGGCGGCGACCTGGCCGGCCGCGCTCGGGCACGACAGTGTCAGGACGAATTGATCGGGGCGGTGCTCGGCGGTCATGAGACTCCTCGGATGGCATGGGCGCACGGCCGTGCGGCGGCGCACGAAGGCGCCGCGCCGCGCGGGTAGCGGGAGGTTCAAGTAAATCAGGACGATTTCGAGGCGGATAGAACCAACGCGCCGTGTGGCTGGTATCGGCGCGCCAGCACGCGGGGGCGCGGTGCGCCCGTCACGCGCTCGCGCACGCGTCGAGCAGCCAGCGCCGGAACACGTGGGTCGCGTCCGGCTCGGGCCGCTGCGGCGGCCGCACCAGGAAGTAGCCGCGCGACGTGACGACCGGCGCGTCGACGGGCTTCACGAGCTGCCCCGACGCGACGAGTTCGTCCACGAGCGGCGACCAGCCGAGCGCGACGCCTTCGCCGAGCAGTGCCGCATGGATCACGAGCGCGTAGCTGTTGAAGGTCACGCCGCGCGCGGCGGCGGCCGTATCGAGGCCGTGCGCGTCGAACCAGCCGGACCACGACAGCCAGCGCTCGGGGCGCGTCGGCTGCACGTGCAGCAGCGGCAGGGCCAGCAAGTGCTCGGCCCGCGCGACGTGCGGGTGCGCGTCGCGGAACGCGGGCGAGCAGACGGGTGTGACCGATTCCGGAAAGAGTCGCGCGGCGGTGCACGACGGCCAGTGGCCGTCGCCGAACAGGATCGCGATGTCGCCATGGTCGCGCTGCGCGTCGTAATCCTGTGACGTGACGACGCGCACGTCGACATCCGGCATCACGCGCTTCAGCCCGGCCAGGCGCGGCATCAGCCAGTAGGTCGCGAAGCCGAAGTCGGTGACGATCGTGAGCGCACCGTGCTCGCGGCGCGCACGCAGGGTCGCGGTCGCGCCGCGCAGCGTGTCGAGGCTCAGCCGCACGGCTTCGTACAGGCACTCGCCGTCGGCCGTCAGCGTGACGCCGCGCGGGCTGCGCTCGAACAGCGGCACGCCCAGTTCGGCCTCGAGCTGGAACACCTGCTGGCTCACGGCCGGCTGGGTGGAGCCGAGCTCGCGCGCGGCGGCCGTGAAGCTCGCGAGCCGGGCGGCCGATTCGAACGCGCGCAGCGCCTGCATCGACGGTAACGGTTCGGATTTCGACATAAGTCTCTCTAATGGCCCCATAAGGGCTGGACACCTACCCGCGCGAATTCGGGTGGGGGATAGTGCTTCGGACGGTGCGGTACCTGCGTTTCGCGGCCTGCTCAAAGCCTGCTTCAAAGCCCGCTTCACGGGCACCGCGCCACGCATTCCGCGATTCTAGCCAGCGCGGCCCGCCCGTGCGGCACTTTCGCCGAGCCGCCTCCGCCATGCCGGACGTCCCGCTGCGCGAGCGGCGCGCCGCTCCATTCGAACACCGTTTTCCCCACGACAGCCGATGACGAACCCGACACCCAACATCCTGATCCTGATGGCCGACCAGCTCACGCCGTTCGCGCTGCCGGCCTACGGCAATCGCGTCGCGCGCACGCCGACGCTGGACCGTCTCGCCGCGCAAGGCGTGGTGTTCGACGCCGCGTACTGCGCGAGCCCGCTGTGCGCGCCGTCGCGTTTCTCGCTGCTGACAGGCAAGCTGCCGTCGGGGATCGGCGCCTACGATAACGCCGCCGAATTGCCGGCGCAAACGCTGACCTTCGCGCACTACCTGCGCGCGGGCGGCTACCGGACGATGCTGTCCGGCAAGATGCATTTCTGCGGGCCCGACCAGCTGCACGGCTTCGAGGAGCGCCTCACGACCGACATCTATCCGGCCGATTTCGGCTGGGTGCCCGACTGGGACAGCCCGACCGAGCGGCCGAGCTGGTATCACAACATGAGTTCGGTGCTGGAGGCCGGCCCGTGCGTGCGCACGAACCAGCTCGATTTCGACGACGAGGTCACGTTCGCTGCGAAGCAGAAGCTGTACGACGTCGCGCGCGAGCGCGCGGCCGGGCACGATGCGCGGCCGTTCTGCATGGTCGTGTCGCTGACCCATCCGCACGACCCGTATGCGATCACGCGCGACTACTGGGATCTGTACAGCGACGAAGAAATCGACATGCCGGCCGTGCGGCTCGACGCGGCGGAAAGCGAACCGCATTCGCAGCGGCTGCGCTTCGTCTGCGAGAACGACCGTACGCCGCCCACCGATGCGCAGATCCGCGCCGCGCGCCGCGCTTACTACGGCGCGACGTCCTATGTCGACACGCAGTTCGGCAGCGTGCTGGCCGCGCTCGAACAGTGCGGATTCGCCGACGATACGATCGTGATCGTCACGTCCGACCATGGCGACATGCTCGGCGAACGCGGGCTCTGGTACAAGATGACGTTCTTCGAAGGCGGCTGCCGCGTGCCGTTGATCGTGCATGCGCCGGGCCGCTTCGACGCCGCGCGCGTGCGCGGGCCCGTGTCGCACGTCGACCTGCTGCCGACGCTCGTCGACCTCGCCGGCGCGGCACCGGCCGGCGGCTGGCCCGACCCGGTCGACGGCGCGAGCCTGGTGCCGCACCTGCACGGCACGCCGACGCACGACGTCGCGCTCGGCGAATACCTGGCGGAAGGCGCGGTCGCGCCGGTCGTGATGATCCGCAGCGGCGACTGGAAGTACGTGCATTGCCCGCTCGATCCCGACCAGCTGTACAACCTGTCGGACGACCCGCGCGAGCTGACGAACCTGGCCGGCACGCCGGAAGCGGCCGACGTGCTTGCCGCGTTCCGCGCGCAGGCCGCGCAGCGCTGGAACCTGCCCGAGCTGGACCGGCAGGTGCGCGCGAGCCAGCGCCGCCGGCGCTTCCATTACGCGGCCACGACGCAGGGCCGCATTCAGGCGTGGGACTGGCAGCCGTTCACCGACGCGAGCCAGCGCTACATGCGCAATCACATCGAGCTCGACACGCTCGAGGCAATGGCGCGGTTTCCGCGAGTCGGGCGCTGAGCGCACCGCATCGCGATCATTGAAGAACGACGGAGGAAGCGAACCATGAAACGGCAACGCAATGCAGCAATCCGAAGGATCGGCGCGGCGCTCGCCGCCGCCGCGTGCCTGATGACGACGCCGGTCGCGCACGCGGCCGACCCGCAGTCGTGCGGCGACGTGAAGATGGCGGCGCCCGGCTGGACCGACATCGACGCGACGAACGCGATGGCGGGCGTCGTGCTGAAGGCGCTCGGCTACCGGCAGGACGTGGCGAACCTGTCGGTGCCGATCACGTACCAGGGGCTCAAGAAAGGGCAGGTCGACGTGTTCCTCGGCAACTGGATGCCCGCGCAGGCGCCGCTCGTGAAGCCCTTCGTCGACGAGAAATCGATCGACGTGCTGCACGCGAACCTGAGCGGCGCGAAGTTCACGCTCGCGGTGCCCGATTACGTGGCGGCCGCCGGCGTGCATACGTTCGCCGATCTCGCGCGCTACGCGGACCGCTTCGGCGGCAAGATCTACGGGATCGAGCCCGGCGCGCCCGCGAACCAGAACATCAAGCGGATGCTGTCCGACCATGCGCTCGGCGCGGCGAACTGGTCGCTCGTTGAATCGAGCGAGACGGGCATGCTCACGCAGGTCGAGCGCGCGGTGCGCGACAAGCGCTGGATCGTGTTTCTCGCATGGGAGCCGCATCTGATGAACACGAAGTTCCATCTGACGTATCTGTCGGGCGGCGATGCGTACTTCGGTCCGAACTACGGCGGCGCGACGGTCAACACGGTCACGCGTGCCGGGTTCGCCGGCCAGTGCGCGAACCTCGCGCGGCTGTTCCGGCAGATGACGTTCTCGGTCGACGTCGAGAACCAGATGATCGCCGACATGCTCGACCACAAGACGTCGCCCGTGCTCGCGGCGCAGCATGCGCTGAAGGCCGACCCGGCGCTGGTCGCCGGCTGGCTCGACGGCGTGACGACGGCGGCCGGCGCACCGGGCCTGCCGGCCGTGCGCGCGGCCCTCGACGGTCGCTGATTCCCTCCCTTCCGGCGGCCGGTTTTTGCCGTGCCGCCTGTCTACGTGTTTTCCCGATCCGTCGCATCGTGACCATTTAGTGTCGCCTTCAGACGGGTGACCCGAAATATGGGTTTGTATTTTTCGCCAATGGCTGCGTTATTGCGGAAAACGAAATACCAAAGCCAGCGGGCGTACCGAATTCGAATCCACCGGCGCATCGCGGCACGCGCCGGGACGAGATTCTATCCATCGAACGGTTCAGGGAGGGTGGTCGACAATGAAGCAAAAGAAAGTTGCCGTAGCCGCCGCGCTTGCATGCGCGGCCTGTATTCCCGCCATCGGGCATGCGCAAAGCAGCGTGACGCTGTACGGGATTCTCGACGCGGGCATCACGTACGTGAACAACACGGGCGGTTCGCACGTGGTCAAGTTCGATGACGGCGTCGCCTACGGAAACCGCTTCGGCCTCAAGGGCACCGAAGACCTGGGCGGCGGCCTGAAGGCCGTGTTCACCCTCGAGAGCGGCTTCCACCTCGGCAACGGGCAACTCGGCTTCGGCGGCGCGGAGTTCGGCCGCCAGGCGTATGTCGGCCTGCAGAACGACTGGGGCACGCTGTCGTTCGGCAACCAGCTCGACATCACGAACGAGCTCGTATCGATCTACAACATCTCCGCGTGGGGCAGCGGCTATGCGATCCACCAGGGCGACTTCGACCGCTTCAACGGCGACCGCCTGCCGAACTCGGTGAAGTTCCTGTCGAACGACCTGAGCGGCTTCAAGTTCGGCGCGATGTACTCGTTCGGCAACGTCGCAGGCAACTTCCATCGCAACAGCGCCTGGAGCGCGGGCGCGAGCTTCACGAAGGGCGACTTCTCGATCGGCGCCGCGTATACGCGCCTGAACAACCCGAACGGCATCTATGCGTTCGACCCGTACGCGATGATCGGCACGCACACGTTCCTCGGCCAGCAGACCGTCACCGTCGATCCGGCGACTGGTGCCCGCACCGACCTGTTCGCGAACACCGCGATGGACGTCGACAGCCAGGGCACGTTCGGCATCGGCACCAGCTACACGATCGGCAAGCTGACGCTCGACGCCAACTACTCGTACACGACGATCAAGGGCTTCGGCCAGTCGTCGCACATGCAGGTGTACGAAGGCGGCGGCCTGTACCAGTTCACGCCGGCGCTGAGCCTCATCGCGGGCTACCAGCACACGCGCTTCGAAGGCCACCACTGGAACCAGGGCACGGCCGGCCTGCACTACCTGCTTTCGAAGCGTACCGACATCTACATCTCCGGCGATTACCTGCGCGCATCGCAGGGCGTCGATGCGGTGATCGGCTACAGCTTCACGCCGTCGACGACGCAGACGCAGGCCGACGTGCGGATCGGGATGCGGCATTCGTTCTGAGCGGGATGGGGTGGGGCAGCGACGTCTTCAGCGAGCGGTCTCTCTTTGGCGCGAACCTCGGTTCGCGCTTTTTTTTGCCGGCGTGAGCGGGCATGAAAGCCGTCCGGCCCGTGCCGGCAGCGTGGCCACCGCCCGGGGAGAAGCGCTCGGATGGTATTGACCATTGCCGTCTATAGGCGCTAGCATCGTCCGCATGCTTGATCTCGCCCTTTCCCCCTCCTCGTTCATCGGTGCATGTTGTCAGAACATGCCAGGGGGAAGTTGCGTCTAGCGAATTCGCTAAACATTCAAGCAATCGCCTTCCGGCCGCCTGTGATGCAAGACAGGCGGCCTTTTTGTTTTTGGGCCGACACTTTCCAGATGGAGAAACTCGATGTCGCTTGCGCTGTATGACACCTGGTCGCGTACCGTGCGCCCCTTCACGCCTATCCGGGCCGGGCAGGTTGGCATGTATTGCTGCGGCCCGACGGTTTACGACGATGCCCACATCGGCAACCTGAGAACCTACGTGTTCGAGGATTTCCTGCGCCGCGTACTGGAACGCAACGGCTACGCGGTCCGGCACGTCGTCAATATCACCGACGTCGGCCACCTGACGTCGGATGCGGACGAAGGCGAAGACAAGATGGAGAAGGGCAGCCGTCGGACCGGCGAATCGGCGTGGGCCATCGCGCGGCGCTACACCGAGGCGTTCGTCCGGGACTGGCACGCGCTCAACCTGCTCGAGCCGACGGTGTGGTGCCGCGCCACCGATCACATCGCCGAACAGATTGCCTTCATCGAAACGCTCGACCGGGGCGGCTACGTCTATCGGACGGACGACGGCCTCTACTTCGACACCAGTCGGCAGGACGACTACGGGTATCTCGCGCGGCTGGACCGCGCGGGGTTGCAGGCGGGCAAGCGGGTGGCATTGGGCGGGAAGCGGAGCATCACGGATTTCGCGTTGTGGAAGTTCAGCCCGGCCGGCGTCAAGCGGCAAATGGAATGGGACAGCCCGTGGGGGCGCGGCTTTCCGGGCTGGCATATCGAATGCTCGGCGATGTCGGCGAAGTATCTCGGGACGTTGTTCGATATCCATTGCGGCGGCGAGGATCATATCGCCGTGCATCACAGCAACGAGATCGCGCAGACGCGGGCGGCCCACGGCACGTCCCTCGCGAACTACTGGATGCACGGGCACTTTCTGACGCTCGACGCCGATGCGAAGATGTCGAAGTCGAGCGGCGATTTCGTTCGCCTGCAGACCTTGCAGAGCCGCGGTGTCGATCCGCTCGCGTACCGGTACCTGTGCCTGACGGCCCACTATCGAAGCAAGCTGCATTTCACGTGGGCGTCGCTTGACGCGGCACACACCGCGCTGAATCGGCTGCGGCACCTCCATGCCGGCTGGCCGGACGGCGGGCAGGTCGATGCGGATTTCGCCGCGCGCTTCGATGCCGAAGTGAACGAGGACCTGAACCTGCCGAGGGCGCTCGCGGTGCTGTGGGATCTCGTCAGGAGCAACCTGCCGCCTGCAACGTTGAAGGC
This sequence comes from Burkholderia sp. AU31624, assembly GCF_020420065.1. NCBI lineage: Bacteria > Pseudomonadati > Pseudomonadota > Betaproteobacteria > Burkholderiales > Burkholderiaceae > Burkholderia > Burkholderia sp. AU31624. Next base: position 869,833 of record NZ_JAIZRT010000001.1, on the reverse strand, counting down.
GACCGTCGACAGCTTCGACGCGGTGCTGGGTCTCGGGTTGCGCGAATGGCGGCCGGTTGCGTTCGACCTGCCGGACCATGTCCGTGGGTTGCTCGGTGAGCGTGAGCGCGCGAGGGCGGACAAGGACTGGGCACAGGCCGACCGGATCCGGGCAGCGTTGAGCGCCGAGGGCTGGAGAGTCGAGGACACGCCGGAAGGTCAACGTCTGTTCGGCATTGCCGCGGGCTCTGGCGATACGGGGGACTCGCCGCAGTGAAGCTCGTGGGCCGCTTGCATCGGTATATCCTTTAACCGGGCCACCATCCGGCGGCCGCGATCAGCGCGGCCGCCGGCATCGTCAGCATCCCCGACCACGGCCCGTTTTCCGCGGTTGGCATATCATCGCGCTTTGGCCGCGCCTGCACCGTTGTCGGGCGCACGCACCGGCGTGCACCGTCGTTTCCCGAACGGTACCGGCGCGCAGCGCCGCCTGCCGAGACCTCGATGACCGACTCCGTGCCCGACCCCAGCCCTTTATCCCCGTTACCCGCCAACCTGTTCCGCCATGTCCCGTTCCAGCGTTTCTGGGGCACGCGCGTCATGTCTTCCCTGGCGTTCCAGATCCTGTCGGTTGCCATCGGCTGGTACGTCTACGCGCTCACGCACAGTGCATTCGCGCTGGGCCTCGTCGGTCTCGCGCAGTTCGTGCCGATGTTCGCGTTGACGCTCGTCGTCGGGCAGGTGGCCGACCGCTACGATCGCCGGCGCATCGCGACGATCTGCCAGGGCGTCGAGGCGCTGGCCGCCGGCGTGTTCCTGCTCGGTGCCACGCAAGGGTGGCTGGCCGCACCGGCCGTGTACGCGCTTGCGGCGATCGTCGGCACGGCCCGCGCGTTCGAGTCGCCGTCGGTGTCGTCGCTGCTGCCGGCCGTCGTGCCGCGTACCGATCTGCCGCGCGCAACCGCGCTGTCGACATCGGCGAACCAGGCCGCGCAGATCCTCGGGCCCGCATTCGGCGGCCTGCTGTATGGCGTGGGCGCGCCCGCGGCGTTCGGCACGAGCGTCGTCGCCTTCGCGATCGCGGCGGTGCTGAGCGGCACGATTCCGCTGCGCAGTGCGCCGCCCGCCCGCGAGCCGGTCACGCTGCGCTCGGTGTTTTCGGGGATCGCGTTCATCCGGCGCGAGCCGGCGATTCTCGGCGCGCTGTCGCTCGACCTGTTCGCGGTGCTGTTCGGTGGCGCGACCGCGCTGCTGCCGATCTACGCGCGCGACATCCTGCAGGTCGGGCCGTGGGGGCTCGGTGCGCTGCGCGCGGCGCCCGCGGTTGGCGCGCTCGCGGGCACGCTGTGGCTCACGCGCTTCCCGCTGAAGGGGCGGCCGGGCCGCGCGATGTTCGGCGGCGTGATCGCATTCGGCATCGCGACGATCGTGTTCGGGTTGTCGCGGCACTTCGCGCTGTCGCTCGTGGCGCTGGCCTTACTCGGCGCGTCGGACGTCGTCAGCGTCGTCGTGCGGCTGTCGCTCGTGCAACTGCGCACGCCCGACGACATGCTCGGGCGCGTGAGCGCGGTCAATTCGCTGTTCATCGGTACGTCGAACCAGCTCGGCGAATTCGAGTCGGGCGTGACGGCCGCTTGGTGGGGCGCGCCCGCGGCAATCGTCGTGGGTGGCGCCGCGACGATTGCGGTCGCGCTCACGTGGATGCGGCTGTTTCCGCAACTGCGAAACATGACTTCGCTGGAACGAGAGCACTGAAGCGATACCGACGCCGTTTCTGCGATCGTGTGGGCGGCCGGCGCGTAACGGTTGACGGTCAGGCGCCGGCGTCGCGCGCGACCCGCACGGCCGTGCCGTAGCAGATGACTTCCGTGACGCCCGCCCCGATCTCGGTCGAGTCGTAGCGCATCGCGACGATCGCATTCGCGCCGAGCTTGCGCGCGTCGCCGAGCATCTTGTCGAACGCCTGCTGGCGCGCCTTCTCGCACAGCGACGTATACAGCGTGATGTTGCCGCCGAAGAGGGTTTGCAGCGACGCGCCGAACGAGCCGACGATCGAGCGCGAGCGCACGATGATCCCCTGTGCGACGCCGAGCGAGCGGACGGTCGTGTGGCCGGGCAGGTCGAATGCGGTCGTGACGCGTTCGGGCGTGAGATCGTCGAACGAGCGGGAGATATCGGTCATGGCATTGCACCGTGTTGCTGAAGTGAGCGAATGACGATTCTATCCGGAACGGCAAACGGGTTCGGCCGGGTTCGAACGGGCGCGCCCGCACCACGCGCCCGTTCCACCGCCCCCGGCCGTCGCCGGGTCAACGCTTGACGGTCGCGCTGCCGTTTCCGCCGAGATCGACCGCGTAGGCCAGCGCCAGCTTGCCGAACTTCAGCGCGTGATTCGCCTGCCGATCCGAATTCTCCAGCGTGTCGTTCACGGTGTGGATATACGGGCTGTCGTTCTGGTCGGCCTCGAACGGGAACGACGCCGGATACCCTTGCGCATTCCACGACGCGTGATCCGAGCACGCATACCCGCACTGCGACGTGCCGATCGCGAGTTCCGGCAGGTAGGTCTTCGCCAGATTCGTCAGGTAGGTGTTCTGCGACGCGTTCGTGTAGTCGGTGATCAGGTAGATATCCTTCGGATCGCCCTTGTAGTTCGTCATGTCGAGCTGCAGCACGCCGACCACGTTCGCATTCTGCGCGCGGAACTGCTTCGCGATCGCTTTCGAGCCGAGCAGCCCGGCTTCCTCGGCTGCGTACCCGACGAACTTGATCGTGCGCTTCGGCTTGTAGTTGTTCGCCAGCAGCACGCGCAGCGCTTCGGTGAGGCTGGCGATGCCCGACGCATCGTCATCCGCGCCGGGCGAGCGCGTGTTCTCCGTCGTGCGGCCGACCGTCGAATCGAGGTGGCCGCCCAGCACGACGGTGCCCGCGGCCGGATCGCTGCCGCGAATCGTCAGGATCACGGATTTCTGCGAAAAGCCGGTGTGCGCGAACTGTTCGACGGTGATGTCGGCGCGCGAGCCCGCCAGCTGCTTCCACTGCAGTGCGAGCCAGTCCGATGCGGCGACGCCGTGCGACGTCGTGTAGTAGCGGTTCGTGAAACCGGACAGCGACGTGATGGTGCCGACGATGTTGCTGGCCTGCAGCTGCTGGATCCACGTGCCGATCTGCGGCGCGTTCGATACCTTGTACACGGAGGCGGCGGCCTGTTTCGCGAGCGTCGGCGGCAACGGCTGCAGTGCCTGGCGCGCGTCGTCGAACGAGTCGTGCACGACATAGCCGGGCCCGTGGCCGCGCGTATGGTGGACGGCATGGGCCAGCTCGCCCAGCCGTGAATCGTCGATTTCGACGACGTGAACGGTTTCGCGGCGCGCGGCGCCGTCGGCCGTCTTGCCGGCGTCGAGGGTCGTGCTGTATTGCGCGGTGGCGCCGGCGTCGATGCGTTGCAACTGGCGGAACGCAGCGTCGCCGAGTGTGATCCACACCGGCGTCGCGTGTGCGGCGGCGGTCAGCAGCATGCCGCCCAGCGCGGCGCTCAGGCGGGTCAGTTTCAGAGTAGGCATGTTCGATCTCGTGAGGATGGCGATGTCGAGGAAGAGGGCGCGCCGCAGGTCGTGCGAGGCGCCCCCGCCTGCTGCGGAATTACGACTTCTTCGGTACGGTCACGCCGTACGTGCAACTCTGGTTGTACGCATTGCCGATCGCGGTGAGCTGCGCGCTGCTGTAGCCGAGCGCGGACGCTGCCGTCAGCACGGCCTGCGCGGCAGCCTTCTGGTTGGTCGAGCTGTTGGTCATCGACAACCCTTTCAGGAACGCCTTGTCCATCGCCTGCGCGCCGATCGCGTCGCGTGCGACGAGGTTGCACGACGCCCAGTACTGGCCGGCCGTATGGATCTCCGCGCCGCGTGCCTGCGCGTAAGTGCGCCCGACATTCCAGTTGGTCACGCGGCCGCCCCAGAACTCGTTGTGGCCGTCCCAGTTGTAGACCCAGTGGTATTGCGCGTCCGACGGGATCCACTGGTTGAAGTCGCGGCTGTACGCGGCGGCGAGATAGTCGCCGGTGCCTTCCGACAGTCCTTCCTGCTGCGACAGGCCGCCGTTCGTCACCCAGTCGTGGATGCCGTGGCCGAGCTCGTGGATCACGACGTCCGCATCCTCCGCATCGTCGACGCCGCCTTGCCCGAAGGTCAGCCGGCCGCTGCTCGACGAGTACGACGAGTTGTCGTCGCCCGATTCGCCGTGCGGGTCGTACTGCACGCCGCCTGTGTACTGGTACGGCAGCGCCTTGATGCCGAGCGTCTGGTTCACGTAACGCAGGAATGTGTCGATGTGGTAGTACGCGTTCACGGCCTCGAAATACAGGTTGCCGCGCGTGAACTCGAATGCGGGCGTCGACTGCACGGGGCACGCCTTGTCGAGCGGCGCGTCGAAATCGATGCACGACGCGTACGGGCCCGTCAGCGTGTAGCGCCCGCCCGACTGCGCGAGATCCTTCAAGGTCACGCGCACGCGTGCAGCGGTGAGCTGCGAAGAGTCAGCGTCGTTGTTGTCCTTGAATCCCGTGCTGCCGTAGCTGCTCCTGGTCGGCGACAGCGGGTCGGGCCGGAACACGAAGCCCGTGCCGTCGGTCGCGTAGAACGCCTTGTCCTCGGCGCGCAGCACGTCGCCGCTGCCCGAGTCGATCAGCAGTTCCCAGTCGCCTTTCGGGCCGTCGTTCGGGCGGCCGCGCACTTTCCACGCGGTATGCGTGCCGGTCTTGTCGACGAACGCGACGAGCTGCGCATCGAGGTTCGTGAAGCCGCTCACGCCGAGATACGCGCGGGCGCGGTCGAGCGCCTGCTGCTGGTCGACGGCCTGCGACTTGCGCGACGTCGCGACCACGCCGTTGATCGTGTTGCTCGCGACGTACAGGATGCGGCCGTCCTTCGCGACCGTCACCGCGATATCGCTGCCGTACACGGGCAAGCCGGCCGCCTGCTGCTGCAGGCGCACGACGGTGAAGTCGGCATCGCTGCGTTCCGACGTGACGACGAGGCTCGCGAGCGCGGTCGCGTCGAGCCCGAGCTGCGCGGCTTGCGACGCGACGAAGTCGCGCGCGGTGGCGGCGGGCGTCGTGGCGGTTTTCTTCGCGCGATACGCGGGGTTGTAGAGCGTGACGGCGACGCCGTCCGCGCGGAACTGCCCGGCGGCCGTATCGGCCTTGGCGGCCGGCGGCGCGACGCCGCGCGTCAGGCTTTCGCGCAGGCTCGTTGCTTGCGGGTTCGACACTTTCGTATCGGCCGCGGTGCCGCCGACGATGCCGAAACCGAGCGCGAGACCCAGGGCGAGCGGCAGTGCTTTGCGTGATGTCTGCATACGTGATCCTCATCTCAACGGTTGGATACGCCCGCGCGTTCGTGGCGCGCAGGCACGACACGGCCCGCGCGCCGGCGCGATGGCGCCGGTGCGGCGAAGCGGTGTTGGGAGCGTCGACTGACTAAGGAACCCTAAATGTCAGGTCGAAAAGAAACAGGCAGGCGAAGAGGGGGAGAAGCGGGAGAAGAAGCGAACGGCAGGCAGGTGCGGCGACGGCGAAGCGAGCATCGTCATGTCATACCCCTCGGATCGGATCGATATCGGTGGCAGCCCGCGTGGCGCGACGCACGTCGCGATGCGGCATGCATGTCGTTAGGCTGCCTATCTAACTTTTTTTGGTATGTTACAGAATATTTTCAACGACATTCCAATTTATTTTCGACGACCGCTTCGGTCCGTCGATCAATCGCCGGCATTGTTCAGCGAGCGGCGGGAATCGCTGCCCGAACGCGCAATTCCGCGCCGGATTGTGCGTGAAACCGGCGACGATCAGCGCGTCGCGCGCCGGTCGTTGCGCGGGCTCAGCCCGAATCGCGTGCGATACGTGCGCGAGAAATGCGACGGCGATTCGAACCCGCATGCGACGCAAACCGACGTGATGCTCATGTCCGTCTGCTGCAGCAGTTCACGCGCGCGATCGAGGCGCAGGTTCAGGTAGAAGTGCGTCGGCGTGTCGTTCAGCGTCGCGCTGAACAGCCGTTCGAGCTGGCGCCGCGTGATCGACACCTCCTGCGCGAGCGCATCGGAGCCGAGCGGGTTTTCCATGTGCCGCTGCATCGTGCCGATCACCTGGATCAGCTTGCGGTTGTGCACGCCGTAGCGCGCGGCGATCTCGAGCCGCTGGCTGTCGGAGCGCTGCCGGATCCGGCTGACGACGAACTGCTCGGAGATCGCCGCCGCGAGATCGGCGCCGTGCCGCCGCCCGATCAGGTCGAGCATCATGTCGATCGACGCGGTGCCGCCCGCGCACGTGATGCGCCGGTCGTCGATCTCGAACAGCTCCTGCGTCGCGTTCAGCCCGGGGTAGCGTTCGCGGAACGCGGCCAGTGCTTCCCAGTGCAGCGTGAGCGGCTGCGATGCGTCGAACAGCCCGGCTTCCGCGAGCACGAAGCTGCCCGTGTCGATGCCGCCGAGCGTTGCACCATGACGGTGCTGGCGGCGCAGCCAGTCGCCGATCGCGCGGGTGTAGCACACGAGCGGATCGAAACCCGCGACGACGAACACCGTCTCGACCTTGTCGACCTCCGCGCACGCGGCCTCGGCGGCAACCGGAATGCCGTTGCTCGCGGCGACGGGCGCGCCGTCGGCGCTGATCACGTGCCAGCGATAGAGCTCGGTGCGAAAGCGGTTCGCGACGCGCAGCGGCTCGACCGCGGACATGAAGCCGAGGGCGGAGAAGCCGGGCAGCAGCAGGAAATGGAAATCCTCGGGCATCGGGGCAGGAGATGGAATCCGGTGGTCGTCGCGCATCGTGCGGGGCGGCGGGCGGCGGGCGGGCGGGCGGACGGGCTGGCGCCGCGGCCGGTTCGCGCACGCCGAACGGTCAGCGGGAGATTATCGCGGGTTTTGCGCGGGCTCAGCGCGTTTTTGCGTCGCGCACGGCCCGGCGCGCGGTGGTCGACGGCAACTCGCCGAACTGCGCCTTGTACGCGTTCGCGAAATGCCCGAGATGCATGAAGCCCCAGCGCGCCGCCGCGTCGCTGATCGGCAGGTCGGCCTGCCGTGTATCGAGCAGCATCCGCCGCACTTGCGACAGGCGCAGCGAGCGCACGTAGTTCAACGGGCTGGTCTGCACGACCGACTGGAAGCTGTTCTGCATCGTGCGCCGGCTCACGCGCAATTGCGTGCACAGGCTCAGCACGTCGACCGGCGCTTCGGGATGGCCGATCACGTAGTCGTGCACGCGGCGTACGATGTCGGCGCGACAGGCGTGCGTGAGACGGTTCGAAGGCTCGGGAATCCGGTACGTGAGGAGATCGACGAGCACGTTGCCGATCTCGCCGCGCAGTTCGCGCTGTGCGCGTGCGTCGCGGTAGGCATCGGGCGCCGCCAGCACGCGCTCGAGTTGCGTGGCGACCTGCACGCTCGCGCGCATCAGCGCGGCGGTGGGCATGTCGACGACACCGCGCCGCAACGTGGCTTCGTCGACGCGCACATCGGCGGCATCCTCGACCTGCTGCATCAGCGCGCGATCGGCGACGACACCGATCAGCGACATGTCGTCGGGCGAATGCAGCTCGAACGGCGCACCGCCGCGCGCCATCACCATCGTGCCGCGCTCGATGCGCGCACCGCCGAATGCGAATGCACCCGAGCCGGTGAGCGGCATGCCGAACACCGTATGGTCGTGCGGCAGTCTTCCGCGCTGGATGATGCGCACGTTGGCGGTTTCCTGGAACAGCTGCATGCCGTCCAGCACCGCATGCTTGACCGCGCTGCGATACGCGCCGGAGCCGATCTGGTCGTAGCGCTGGTTCCAGCCGCGCAGCGCCTCGGCATGCCGGTCCGCGTCGTCGAACCTCTCGTGAATCACGAACACGGCGCCTCCGGGTGCATCGATCAGGACCGCGCAAGATTAAACCGACCGCGTGGTCGGCGCAATAAGGGGGAGCGCTATTTCGCGCGCATGGGTCAGAGGGTCGGAAGCGTCCGGCCGGCGCGGCTTTCAGGCGGTTTTCCAATATCCCGAATCGGCATGCACGCGGTGCCGGTCCGGGTGCTGACCGGATTTATTGTCGAACTACAGTCGCCCCACATCACGTGATTCCCCAACTGGAGGCGACATGAGGACAAGGCGACGAACCGCGGTGCTCGCGGCGACGCTGGCGTTCGCGGCGGCATGGGCCGGCAGCGCGAACGCGACGGAAAAGCCGGAGGAACTGGTCGTGCAGAAGATGCCGCCATGGCATCCGCACGAGGTCTATATCGTCGACATCTCGATGCCGTCGATGACCGACGGACGCATCTACGTATACGACGCCGATGCGAAGAAACTGCTCGGCCAGATCGACGGCGGCTTCGGCCCCGGCTTCGCGATTTCGCCCGACCACAAGACGAGCTTCGTCGCGACGACCTACTTCTCGCGCGGCTCGCACGGCACGCGCACCGACGTCGTCGAGATGACCGACAACACGACGCTCGATCATGCGGGCGAGATCGTGATTCCGGCAAAGCATGCGCAGCATGTGCCGTCGCCGTACAACACCGCGTTCAGCGCGAACGGCAAGCGGCTGTACGTCGCGAACATCACGCCGGCGGCCTCGGTGACGGTGATCGACGCGGTGTCGAAACAGGTGCTGTCGGAGATCGACACGGCGGCCTGCGTGCTCGCGTATCCGTCGGGCAACGACCGCTTCACCGCGTTGTGCGAAAGCGGCAAGGCACTGACCGTCACGCTCGATGCGAACGGCAAGGAAGCGAAACGCACGATGTCGGAGGCGTTCATCGACGTCGACAAGGATCCGGCGTTCGTGAACGCGTCGCGCTACCACGGCGACTATCTGTTCACGACGTATGGCGGCAACGTGCGCAGCGCGGATTTCAGCGGCGACCAGCCCGCGTTCGGCAAGCCGTGGCCGCTCGTGACGGATGCCGAGCGCGCCGAAGGCTGGCGCCCGGGCGGCATGCAGCAGACGGCCGTGCAGGCCCGGCAGAACCGCTACTACGTGCTGATGCACAAGGGCGGCGACGGCTCGCACAAGGATCCCGGCACGCAGGTGTGGGTGGTCGACCTGAAGTCGAAGCAGCGTGTCGCCCGCTGGGATCTCGCGCAGCAGAAGATCGATCCGCTCGTGTCGATCCAGGTCAGCGAGGACGACAAGCCGCTGTTGTACGGGCTGACGGCGACGTCCGACCTCGTCGTGATGGATGCGCGCACCGGCAAGCTGCAGCACGTCGAGAAGCAGATCGGCAACACGTCGTCGCTGCTCGTCAACCCGTGAGGCCGCGATGACACTCGATCCCGTACTTGCCACCAGCGCGCAGGCCGGCGCCGCCGTCGTCGTGCTGCTCGGCGCGTTCGCGAAGATGCGGCGGCCCGCCGCGTTCAGCCAGGCGCTCGCCGGCTACCGGCTGCTGCCCGACGCGCTGACCGCGCCCGTCGCGTTCGCGATTCCGCTCGCGGAAGCGATCGGCGCCGCGGCGTTGCTGTTTCCCGATACGCGCACGGCCGGCGCGATCGGCCTGATCGCGTTGCTCGTGGCCTTCGCCGTCGCAATTGCGATCAATCTCCTGCGCGGCCATACCGACATCGACTGCGGCTGTTCCGGCTTCGCGGCGGCGCGCGCGGATGCGCCGCGCGGCATCGGCTGGCTGCACGTCGGCCGCGCGCTGCTGCTCGCCGCGCTGGCCGCGACCGCGCTCGTCGAGCCGGGCGCACGCGCGGTCGTGTGGTTCGACTACCTGACGCTGTTCTTCTCCGTGCTGCTGATCGTCTGCGCGCTGCTCACCGTCGACGTGCTGCTCGCCAACGCCCCGCGCCTTTCCCACCTGAGGAATTCATGATGCAAACCGCTCTCACCGTTTCCACCGCCCTGCTGTGGGTGGCCGTCCTCGCGCTCGGCGCGATCTGTCTCGCGCTCGTGCGCCAGATCGGCATCCTGTACGAACGCATCATGCCGGCCGGCGCATTGATGATCGACAAGGGGCCGGCGGTCGGCGCGATCGCGCCGACGTTCGAACTGACCGACATTCGCGGCGCGCAGGTGAAGGTCGGCGGCTTCGATGCGTCGGGCAAGGCGACGCTGCTGTTCTTCCTGTCGCCGACGTGCCCCGTCTGCAAGAAGTTGCTGCCGCTGCTGCCGTCGCTGCAGGCGAGCGAAGCGACGCCGGTGAACATCGTGCTCGCGAGCGACGGCGATATCGACGAACACACGCGCTTCGCGCGCAAGCACGACCTCGGGCGCTTCCCGTACGTGCTGTCGCAGGAGCTCGGCCTCGCGTACCAGATCGGCAAGCTGCCGTACGCGGTGCTGCTCGACGAAACCGGCACGGTGCGCGCGAAGGGGCTCGTCAATACGCGCGAGCATCTCGAGAGCCTGTTCGAAGCGAAGGAGCGCGGCGTCGCATCGCTGCAGCAGTTCGTGCACGGCGATCACGGCCACGACCACGACGCGCACGCGCAGCACGCATGACCGGCCGACCCTCTTTCAAACTCAAGGGAGAACAACGACATGGGCCTGTTTGATTCATGGTTCGAGCGGTCGGCGCGCGGCGTCGCGCAGCACAGTTCGCGGCGCAGCGCGATGGCGAAGCTCGGCAAGGTGCTGGTGGGATCGGCGATGCTGCCGCTGCTGCCCGTCGATCGCACCGCGTATGCGGCCGATGCGGCATCGGGCGCATCGGCCGCGTCCGGCGGCGCCGCATCGGCGGCAAGCGACGACCCGATGAGCTGCGACTACTGGAAATACTGCGCGATCGACGGCTGGCTGTGCAGCTGCTGCGGCGGCACGTCGAGCAGTTGCCCACCGGGCACGACGCCTTCGCCGATCACGTGGATCGGCACCTGCCGCAACCCGCACGACGGTTCGGACTACATCGTGTCGTACAACGATTGCTGCGGCAAGACGTCGTGCGGCAAGTGCTTCTGCAACCGCAACGAGCGCGAGAAGCCGCTGTACAAGCTGTCGCTGAACAACGACATCAACTGGTGCATGGCCAACGGGAATTCGAACTATCACTGTTCGGTTTCGGTTCTGCTGGGAGCGGCAAAGCAATGAAAGGGATGCAAGCAGGAAAGTTCGCCGTCGCATGCATGACGGCCGTGACGGCCTTCGCGTTGCCGGCCGCCGCCGGCGCGCAGGAAACCGTGCATTACCCGGCCGGCAAGAGCCTGTTCGACGCGCAGTGCGCGGTATGCCACCAGGCGGGCGGCAAGGGGCAGGACGGCCTCGCGCCGCCGCTGACCGATTATCCGGGCAAGTATGCGACGGCCGAGCCGGGGCGCGCGCAACTGGTCGCAACGCTGCTGCACGGGATGTTCGGCGAGATCAGGGTGCGCGACAAGAGCTACAACTTCAAGATGCCGTCGTTTGCGAGCGCGAGCGATGACGACATCGCGCACGTGCTCAACTACGTCGTGTTCGATCTCAACGCGCAGCATGGTGATGCGAAGCCGTTCATGGCGGCGGATATCCGTGCGGCGCGCGCGAAGGCGATGGACGGCACGGCCGTTCATGCGCAACGCGAAGTGGTCATCAAGGGGCTCGGCCTGTGACGCTCGCGTGCGTGCCCCGTGTTGGCGATGACGCGGCGCGCACGCGGTGTGCGATGTCGTCGCGGCTCGGCAGCGTGTCGCGTCGGCTGTCGTCGTTGCTGATGCTGGCCGGAGCAGTCGCGGGTTTGACCGCGGCACCGGTGCATGCCGAAGGCGCGGCCGACGCGGCGCTCGCGCGCCAGCACTGGGTGCTCAACTGCATGGGCTGCCACACCGCGACGGGCGGCGGCATCCCCGGCAAGGTGCCGCCGCTCGCCAACTCGCTCGGCTATTTCACGCATCTGCCGGCCGGGCGCGAGTACGTGATGCGCGTGCCCGGCGCGTCGAATTCGGCGCTGTCGGACCAGGATCTCGCCGACGTGCTCAACTGGGTACTCACCACCATGAACCGCGACGCACTGCCGCGCGACTTCAAGCCTTATACGGCCGCCGAAGTCGCCGCGCACCGCCGTCCCGCGTTGTCCGACGTCGCGACCGTGCGCGCCGGCCTCGTGCGCGCGTTGCAGGCGCGCGGGATCGACGGCGTCAACGATCGCTACTGACCGACTCATTCGGGAAATCACGCGCATCCGGCAGCAATCCGCGACGTCGTCACGCCCGAACCAGCACCACCCCGAGAATGAGGCACGCCGCGCCGGCCAGGCGGATCGGGCTGGCCGCATGCTGCTGGATGCCGAGCACGCCGAAGTGGTCGAACACGAGCGCGCCGGTCATCTGCCCGACGACGATCAGCGCGAGCGTCGTCGCGGCGCCCAGTCGCGGCACCATCAGGATCGCGATGCCGACGAACACCGCGCCGAAAATGCCGCCGGTCCAGCTGAACCATGACGCGGCGCCGGTAATGGTGCCGGTGCCGCTCAAGCGCGGATGCGGGGTCAGCAGCGCAACGGCGAGCATCGCGGCCAGGCCGACGAGGTAGCTGACCGACCCGGCCCACCACGGCGAGCCGAGCTGCGCACGGAGATTGGCGTTGAGCACCTGTTGCAACGCCACGCTGACGCCGGCGGCCACGACCAGCAGATAGGACAGGAGAGTAGTCACGACGAGGCAGGCTCCGGCGAAGTGGCCGTGACGGCGGCTCCGGCACGGCAGGCTTCCATTCTGGAAAGCGCGACGGTATAACGCAAATATCAAATCGGGCGCTTATCCATCTCTTTTCGGCATGCCATCCCTGAGGCAAATCCAGTATTTCCTGACCGTGGCCGATCTCGGCGGCTTCACGCCGGCCGCGAGCGCGCTCCACGTCGCGCAGTCGGCGCTCAGCCGGCAGATCGGTCAACTGGAAGACGAGCTGGGGTTTCCGCTGTTCGACCGGGAGCCGAGAGGGGTACGGCTCACGCCGGCCGGCGCGCTCTATCGCGATCGCGTGGCGTCGATTCCGGCGACCCTGACCGCCGCGGCCGACGAGGGCGCGCAGTTGTCGCGCGGCGAAGCGGGCGTCTTGCGGCTCCTGCATTCGAGCACCGTTCCCGTCGGCAGCCTGATGCCGGTGCTCGAGCGCTTCATGCGCGCGTGTCCGGGCGCACGGATCGATCTCGACCGCGCGTCGTCCGAGGATCAGGTGCTGGAGATCGCGAGCGGCAACGCCGATATCGGGATCGTCCGTTTGCCGGTGCTGCGCCGCGATCCGCGCGTGCGCTTCGTCGAGCTCGCGGCCGAACGTCTGTGTGCGGCGGTGCCGGCCGATCATCCGCTGGCGGGCCGCAAGCGCATGGCGATCTCGCGACTGCGGCACGAACCGTTCGTATCGGCCGTGTATCGGGAGCGGGGCGGGCTCGCGCGCGTCGTGATCGATCTTTGCCTGAAGCGCGGCTTCGTGCCGGCGACCGCCCGGCTCGTGTCGCCGAAGACGTCGATGCTGAATCTCGTCGCGGCCGGGCACGGCGTCGCGATCGTGCCGGAACGGATGGCGAGTCTCGGGATCGACGGGGTCGTCTTCGTGCCGATTTCCGATGACGACGCCAGGTCGGTGTGCGCGCTGGTGTTGCCGGTCGCGCCGACGGTGCTGGCGGACGCGTTCGTGCGGGTGATCGGCGAATAAAAAAACGCCAACCCGTAACGTAACGGGTTGGCGTTTCGCGTGGCGATGACCGGTATCAGAACTGGTTCATCGTGTTGTCCTTGCCGGCCGCCTTCAGCGCTGCTTCGCCGCTGAAGTATTCCTTGTGATCGTCACCGATGTCCGAGCCGGACATGTTCTGGTGCTTCACGCAGGCGATACCCTGGCGGATTTCCTTGCGCTGCACGCCGGCCACGTAGCCCAGCATGCCCTGGTCGCCGAAGTATTCCTTGGCCAGGTTGTCGGTCGACAGCGCGGCGGTGTGGTACGTCGGCAGCGTGATCAGGTGATGGAAGATGCCGGCTTCACGCGATGCGTCGGCCTGGAACGTACGGATCTTCTCGTCGGCCAGCTTGGCCAGTTCAGTGTCGTCGTATTCCACGCTCATCAGCTGCGCACGATCGTAGGCCGACACGTCCTTGCCCTCGGCCTTCAGCGCGTCGTACGCCTGCTGACGGAAGTTCAGCGTCCAGTTGAACGACGGGCTGTTGTTGTACACCAGCTTCGCGTTCGGGATGACCTTGCGGATCTCGCTGACCATGCCGCCGATCTGGGCGATGTGCGGTTTTTCGGTTTCGATCCACAGCAGGTCGGCGCCGTTCTGCAGCGACGTGATGCAGTCGAGCACGCAGCGCGCTTCGCCCGTGCCGGCGCGGAACTGGAACAGGTTGCTCGGCAGGCGCTTCGGACGCAGCAGCTTGCCGTCGCGCTTGATGACGACGTCACCGTTGCCCAGCTGGTCGGCCGACAGTTCTTCGCAGTCGAGGAACGCGTTGTACTGGTCGCCCAGGTCGCCCGGCGTGTTGGTCACGGCGATCTGCTTGGTCAGGCCGGCGCCCAGCGAGTCGGTACGGGCAACGATGATGCCGTCGTCCACGCCCAGCTCCAGGAACGCGTAGCGGATCGCGCGGATCTTCGCGAGGAAGTCCTCGTGCGGCACCGTGACCTTGCCGTCCTGGTGGCCGCACTGCTTCTCGTCGGATACCTGGTTTTCGATCTGGATGCAGCATGCGCCTGCTTCGATGAACTGCTTGGCCAGCAGGTACGTGGCTTCCGCGTTGCCGAAACCGGCGTCGATGTCGGCGATGATCGGCACGACGTGCGTGACGTGGTTGTCGATCTTCTCCTGGATCGCGGCCTTCGCCGTGGCGTCCTTGGCGGCGTCGAGTTCGCGGAACAGGCCGCCCAGTTCACGGGCGTCGGCCTGGCGCAGGAACGTGTACAGCTCGCGGATCAGCGCGCTGACCGAGGTCTTTTCGTGCATCGACTGGTCCGGCAGCGGGCCGAACTCGGAGCGCAGCGCAGCGACCATCCAGCCGGACAGGTACAGGTAGCGGCGTTCGGTGCTGTTGAAGTGCTTCTTGATGGAGATCATCTTCTGCTGGCCGATGAAGCCGTGCCAGCAACCCAGCGACTGCGTGTACTTGGCCGGGTCGGCGTCGTACGCGGCCATGTCGGCGCGCATGATCTTCGCGGTGTACTTGGCGATGTCCAGGCCCGTCTTGAACTTGTTCTGGGCACGCATGCGGGCGGCGTACTCGGGGCTGATCGCATTCCACGCGCTGCCGTGGTTTTCCTTCAAACCGGCAACTGCCTTGATGTCGTCTTGATACTGGGCCATGTCAATCTCCTGGGAGCAAAGCGCGTTTGAGTAACGGGTTGAGCGTGCCCGCTACGTCTGTCGAAGCGGACTGCATGGGATAAATAGTAACGCCGCCCATCGCGCTTTTGGCGATGTCTTATATAAGACATAAGACATTATTTTTGCTTTATCTTCAATGGGTTACGTTGTAGTTTTTGCAATGCAAAACAAGTTTTCAAGCGACGAAAAGGCTGCGGCGCGGGAATTTGGCGTGGATTCCGCAATACGAAATGCTCTTTCGGCTGCTGGAGGCCGGGCAAGCTTCACATGCGCCCGTGACACCCGATCGTCGGGTCGGTGCGAGCGGCGCTGAACCGAAGCCGCGCCGGCATGCCGCTTCGTCTGGGCCGAATCGAAAACATCGCGCCGCATGCGGACAAGCCGAATCCATCGGGAATACGCGTAAAAACCCCGCCCATCAAGCCTCTCAAGAAACCTAGTGGTTTCCACTCATAGTCGCAAATAGTCAAGAACAGGTCGCCGCCGGTCTTCTCGCGGCCAATATGGCTCGTTACTTTTACTCCCACGATGCAGGCCGGGCACACCCCGCGCACCGGCTGCCGCGAGTCAAACCGGGAGGTAACGAACCATGAAGTCGACGAAGATCGCCGCGCTTGTCGCGGCCGTGCTGGCGACCGGCGCGTTCACGCACGCGGCGCAGGCCGAAACGGATGCCGCGGCCTGCCGCACCGTGCGTTTCGCGGATATCGGCTGGACCGACATCACGTCGACCACGGCGCTCGCGTCGACCGTGTTCGAGGCGCTCGGCTACAAGCCGACCACGACGATCGCGTCGGTGCCGATCTCGTTCGCCGGCCTGAAGAGCAAGCAGCTCGACATATCGCTCGGCTACTGGTGGCCCGTGCAGCAGAAGCAGCTTCAGCCGTTCCTCGACAGCAAGTCGATCAACGTCGTCGAGCCGCCGAACCTGTCGGGCGCGAAGGCGACGCTCGCGGTGCCGAGCTACGAGTACCAGGCGGGCCTGAAGACCTTCGAGGACATCGCGAAGCACCGCGCGGAACTCGACGGCAAGATCTACGGGATCGAGCCGGGCAGCAGCGCGAACGCGACGATCCAGAAGATGATCGACACGAACCAGTACGGGCTCGGCGGCTTCAAGCTCGTCGAATCGAGCGAGGCCGGAATGCTGGTGACCGTCGAGCGCGCGATCCGCGAGAAGAAGTGGGTCGTCTTCCTCGGCTGGGAACCGCATCCGATGAACATCCAGATCGGCATGAACTATCTGTCCGGCGGCGATGCGTCGTTCGGGCCGAACTACGGCGAGGCGCGCGTGTACACGCTCACGGCCCCCGACTTCATTTCACGCTGCCCGAACGCCGGCAAGCTCGTCACGAACCTGCGCTTCTCGACGCAGCTCGAGAACCAGTTGATGCAGTCGGTGATGAACAAGACGAAGCCGGCCGACGCCGCGAAGGCGTACCTGAAGAAGAACCCGCAGGTGCTCGATCCGTGGCTCGCGGGCGTCAAGACGTTCGACGGCAAGGATGGCCTGCCGGCCGTGAAGGCGTATCTCGGCCTGTGATGAATAGCCCGCGCGCCGCACGCGGTGCGTCCTGACGAAACATCCGCATTGCGACACAACCCGATTCAAGCGAGGCAACCAGCATGAACCACGAAGTCATCATCACCTGCGCCGTCACCGGCGCGGGCGATACGGTCGGCAAGCATCCGGCGATTCCGGTCACGCCGAAGGAAATCGCGGCCGCCGCGATCGAGGCCGCGAAGGCCGGCGCGACGGTGGCGCACTGCCACGTGCGCGACCCGCAGACGGGGCGCGGCAGCCGCGACCCGAACCTGTACCGCGAAGTGGTCGACCGCATCCGCTCGGCCGACGTCGACGTGATCATCAACCTGACCGCCGGCATGGGCGGCGATCTCGAGATCGGCCCGGGCGAGGACCCGATGCGTTTCGGCAAGGGCACCGACCTGGTCGGCGGCCTCACGCGGCTCGCCCACGTCGAGGATCTGCTGCCCGAGATCTGCACGCTCGACTGCGGCACGCTGAATTTCGGTGACGGCGACTACATCTATGTGTCGACGCCCGCGCAGCTGCGCGCCGGCGCGAAGCGCATCCAGGAACTCGGCGTGAAGCCCGAGCTGGAAATTTTCGACACGGGCCATCTGTGGTTCGCGAAGCAGTTGCTGAAGGAAGGGCTGCTCGACGATCCGCCGCTGTTCCAGCTGTGCCTCGGCATTCCGTGGGGCGCGCCGGCCGATACCGGCACGATGAAGGCGATGGTCGACAACCTGCCGCCGGGCGCGCACTGGGCCGGCTTCGGCATCGGCCGCATGCAGATGCCGATGGTCGCGCAGGCGATGCTGCTCGGCGGCCACGTGCGGGTCGGGCTCGAAGACAACATCTGGCTCGATCGCGGCGTGCATGCGACCAACGGCACGCTCGTCGAGCGCGCGCGAGAGATTATCGAACGGCTCGGTGCCCGCGTGCTGACGCCGGCGGAAGGCCGCCGCAAGCTCGGCTTGCCCGCACGCGGCGAGCGTCCGCTCGAACGCCGTGCGATCGCCGAGTTCGCGTGAGAGTTTCCCTGACTGATTGACATGACGCGGCGGCACGCACAGGCGCGGCCGCCCACCGAATTCCCCTGATTTGAAGGATGCGTTGACATGGCTGTGAAGACCGACATCAAGACGTTCGCCGCCATCGGCACCGGCGTGATCGGCAGCGGATGGATTTCCCGCGCGCTCGCGCACGGTCTCGACGTGGTCGTATGGGACCCGGCGCCGGGCGCGGAGGAGCGGCTGCGCGCGAACGTCGCGAACGCGTGGCCCGCGCTCGAACGCGTCGGCCTTGCGCCGGGCGCCGATCCCGCGCGGCTGCGTTTCGTCTCGACGATCGAGGCCTGCGTCGCGGACGCGGATTTCATCCAGGAAAGCGCGCCCGAGCGCGAGGCGCTGAAGCTCGAACTGCACGAGCAGATCAGCCGCGCGGCGAAGCCCGACGCGATCATCGCGTCGTCGACGTCGGGGCTGCTGCCGACGGATTTCTACGCGCGGGCGACGCATCCGGAGCGCTGCGTGGTCGGCCATCCGTTCAATCCCGTCTACCTGCTGCCGCTCGTCGAGGTGCTCGGCGGCGCGCGCACGTCGCCGGAAGCGGTCGAAGGCGCGATGGAGGTCTATCGCAAGCTCGGCATGCGGCCGCTGCACGTGCGCAAGGAAGTGCCGGGCTTCATCGCCGACCGGCTGCTAGAAGCGTTGTGGCGCGAGGCGCTGCACCTCGTCAACGAAGGCGTCGCGACGACCGGCGAGATCGACGACGCGATCCGCTTCGGCGCGGGCATCCGCTGGTCGTTCATGGGCACGTTCCTGACCTACACGCTCGCGGGCGGCGATGCGGGCATGCGACACTTCATGCAGCAGTTCGGCCCCGCGCTCGAATTGCCGTGGACGAAGCTGGTCGCGCCCACGCTGACCGACGCGCTGATCGACAGCGTCGTCGAAGGCACGACCGAACAGCAGGGCACGCGCAGCATCAAGGAGCTCGAGCGCTATCGCGACGAGTGCATCACCGAGGTGCTGAAGTCGATCGCCGCGGTAAAGGCGCGGCACGGGATGCGATTCGAAGACTGAGGACGACAGACGATGACCGGCGATACCCCGCTGACGATTTACCGCGACGTGGTGCGGCCCGAATGGGTCGACTACAACGGCCACCTGCGCGATGCGTTCTACCTGCTGATCTTCAGCTTCGCGACCGATGCGCTGCTGGATCGCATCGGCCTCGATGACGCCGCGCGTCGCGAGCGGGGGCGCTCGGTCTACACGCTCGAAGCGCACGTGAACTACCTGCACGAGATCAAGGAGGGCACGCAGGTGCGCGTCGACGCGCGCGTGCTCGCACACGACGCGAAGCGGCTGCACCTGTATCTCGAGCTGTTTGCTGACGGGCACGACGATGCGGTGTCGGCGAGCGAGCAGATGCTGCTGCACGTCGATACACGCGACGGCGCGAAATCGGCGCCGTTCGACGACGACGTGGCCGCTCGCGTGGCCGAGCTGCATGCGTTGCAGCGCGATGGCGCGGCGCCCGCGTATGCGGGCCGCGTGATCGGGCTGCCGCCGCGCCGCTAGCCGGCTCGAACCTTCGACCTCGGAGCGCACACGATGCTCGAACCGGAAATCGCGACGTTCGTTGCCGCCGTGGACGCGTGGTATCCGGCCGACGCGGCGGCGCGCTCGCCCGCCGAACAGCGCCGCCTGTACGACCGCTTCGCGGCCGAATGGACGCCGGCCGCGCTGCCGGCCGGCATCGTGCAGCAGGACGCCGTCTGGCACGCCGCCGACGGCCGTGCGATCGCGCTGCGGCGTTACACGTCCGCGCACCGCACGCCACGCGGCACGGTGCTGTTCTTTCATGGCGGCGGTTTCGTCGTCGGCTCGCTCGACAGTCATGCGCTGATCACCGCGCAACTGGCGGCCGATACGGGGCTCGACGTGATCGCGGTCGATTACCGGCTCGCGCCTGAGCATCGCGCACCGGCCGCGCTTGAAGATTGCCTGGCGGTCACGCGCGCTGCACGCGATGCGCGCTGGCCGTTCGGGCCGTGCGCGCATCCGCTGACGCTCGCGGGCGACAGCGCGGGCGGCATGCTCGCGGCGGCGGTGGCCACCGCGCTGCGCGATGCGGGCGAAGGCGGTGTCGACGGCATCGCGCTCGTCTACCCGATGCTCGGATTCGAACCGCAATCGCCCGCGCGCGAAACGGAAGCGCACGCGCCGATGCTGACGCTCGACGACGTCCATCGCTATCGCGCGCTGTACTGGGAAGGCGGCTTGCTCGATGCGCTAGGAGACGGCGACCCGCTGCTGCGCGCGTCGGTACCGCTCGCGGCGGCGCGTTTCGACGGCCTGCCGCCCGTGCTCGCGATCGGCGGGGAACACGATCCGCTGCGCGACGACGCACGTGTGTACGTCGAACGGATTCGCGCCGCCGGCGGGGTCGCGCATTACTGGATGGGAGAAGGGCTGGTGCACGGCTGCTGGCGCGCGCTCGGGACGAGCCCGCAGGCGGCGCGGCTGCACCGGACGGTCGGCGGGTTTCTGCTCGCACCACACGCGTAGCGGGCGTTTCCGGGAGGCAACGATGCAGGCAGCGCAACACCGTATCGAGGACTGGCGGACGTTTTCGGCCGACGCGGCCATTGCGGCGGCGACGATTGGCGACGGCGCGGTGGACGTTGAATGGAGCGACACACGACGATCGCCATTTCATTTCGACTGGCTGCGCGACAACTGCGCGTGTTCCGCGTGCGTGCATGCCGTCACGCGTGAACAGGTGTTCGAGATCGCCGATGCGCGCGAGGATCTCTCCGCGCTCACGGTGCACGTCGAAACCGACGGCGCGCTGCATGTCGAGTGGAATGACGGACATCGCAGCGCGTGGTCGCCGGGCTGGTTGCGCGCGCATGCCTACGACGACGCGTCGCGCGCGGAGCGCCAGGCCGCGCACGGGCGGCACGTATGGGCCGGCGACGACGCGACGGCCATCGGCGTGTTCGCGTGGCGCGACGTGATGGAGGACGACGGCGCATTGCTCGCGTGGCTCGCCGCATTGCAACGCACGGGGCTGACGCTCGTCGAAGGCGTGCCGGCCGAGCGCGGGCGTGTCGACGAGATCGCGCGCCGCATCGGCCTGATCCGCGAGAGCAATTTCGGCGTGCTGTTCGACGTCGAATCGAAGCCGCGCCCGGACAGCAATGCATATACGTCGCTGAACCTGCCGCCGCATACCGACTTGCCGACCCGCGAGCTGCAGCCGGGCGTGCAGTTCCTGCATTGCCTCGCGAACGACGCGACCGGCGGCGATAGTGTGTTCCTCGACGGCTTCGCGCTGGCCGATGCACTGCGGCGCGAGCATCCGGCCGATTTCGAACAGCTCGCGTCGACGCCGTTCGAGTTCTGGAACAAGAGTGCGAACAGCGACTACCGCTGCTCGGCGCCGGTGATCGGGCTCGACGCGCGCGGCAACGTCACCGAGGTGCGTGTCGCGAACTTCCTGCGCGGGCCGCTCGATGCGCCGGCCGGCTCGGTCGCGGCCGTCTATCGCGCGTACCGGCGGTTCCTCGCGCTGGCGCGCGAGCCGCGCTTTCGCGTGCAGCGCCGGCTGCGGGCGGGCGACATGTGGGCGTTCGACAACCGCCGCGTGCTGCATGCGCGCACCGAGTTCGATCCGTCTACCGGACGCCGGCACCTGCAGGGCTGCTACATCGATCGCGACGAACTGCTGTCGCGGTGGCGTGTGCTGTCGCGCTCGGCGCCTGCCGCGGCCGCGTCGCGCTGACAGGCGCGCGCGGTTTCGTCCTGCTCGTACGCATCCCTCGGAAATGAAAAAACACCCGGACGCCAGGCGCCCGGGCGAAGCCTCCCGTTGCCGGGCGGCGGAGGTATGCGTTTCATCAAAAAGGACGAGCCCCGCAAGGGGGCTCGTCCTGACTTTCGTGCTTCATCGCGCGATGCGCGGCGCCCGCCGAGGGCGCATCGGCTTACTGGCCGAAGAAGATCGAGTCGCGAGCGTTCGACGATGCGGCCGGGGCGCCCGAGTGGACGGCCGGAGCCGGTTGTGCGCCGTAGCCGCTGGTGTCGGCACCATGAACACGCGCTTCGGCGCTCTGGATGTCGTTCGGGTAGTACGGGCTCGCCACGCCCGGCTTGTAGCCGGCTTGTTCGAGCTGGACCAGTTCGTTGCGCACTTGAGCGCGGGTCACGGTGCTTTGAGCGAATGCGCCAAACGAAGCGGACAGGGCGGCAGCGGCAACGACTGCGGAAACGAGCGATTTCATGATGACCTCCGGTGTTTTATTGAGTTCGCTCTCGACACCATGTCTTAAGCGATTGATCAAATCTTAGTCATCGGAGGGTTGAGGGTAAACGCTGATTTTGACGATAAATTGTTTCCTGGGTGGTAACAGTCGCGCGTCGAATCAGGCTTTCAACCGGCTTTCTTTTCGGTCGGTGCAACAAGTATCGCGAATCTTGCGGACGGCGAAGCGCGGTTCAGCGCACCTCGGCCGCCGTGTCGAACGGCCGGCCCGGCGCGCGTCCGGCCGGTGCGCCCGAACTGAGGAAACGCACGCCCGTCGCGGCTTCCGAGGCCTCCCACAGCAGCGCCGCGGAGGCCACGTCGCGCGCCGCGCGGGGCACGCTCGCGGGCGCCGGCAACCCGCGCGACTCGAACCAGCCGGACGGCCCGATGTACGCGCCGCCGGCGAGATCGGGCGAGGTTGCCGCATGAATCGCGGGCAGCGCGCCCTGGTCGGCCGGCTGCGCGAGATAACGGTTCGCGGCGCGCATCAGCGCGGCACGGGCGGGCGAGCGGTCCATCGCCGGGCCCGCGAACTGCAGGTTGGTCGCCGCGTAGCCCGGGTGCGCGGCCACGCTGATTCCGGCGAACGCCGCGCGCTCGAAACGGCGCTGCAACTCGATCGCGAACACGAGATTCGCGAGCTTGCTGTCGCAATAGGCGAGATAACGGTTGTAGCGGTGTTCGGCGCGCAGGTCGTCGACGCGGATCCGGCCGCCGCGGCTGAGGCCGCTCGACATCGTCACGACCCGCGCCCGGCGCGCGGCACGCAGCGCGGGCAGCAGATGGCCGGTCAGCGCGAAATGGCCGAGGTGGTTGGTGCCGAACTGCATCTCGAAGCCGTCGTGCGTATGACGCAGCGGCAGGAACATCACGCCGGCGTTGTTGCAGAGGATGTCGACGCGCCCATGGCGTTCGCCCACATCGGCCGCGAAGCGCGCGATCGACGCGAGATCGGCGAGGTCGAGCGCGTCGACTTCGACGCGGGCATCGGGATGGAGCCGGCGGATCGCGTCGGCCGCCTGCGCGGCGCGGGCCGCGTCGCGGCAGCCCATCACGACCGTCGCGCCTTTCGCGGCCAGCGTTTCCGCCAGTTGCCAGCCGAGCCCGCTGTTGGCGCCGGTCACGACCGCGACCTTGCCGCCTTGCGCCGGGACGTGGCGCGCGCTCCATGCATGCATGTCTGCCTCCATCGGCGCGGCCGGGCGGCCGCGGCGCGTAATCGTTACATTGAGTGGTGTAACGATAGTGCGCGCGGGCGTGGCAGACAAGCGAGGGAACTAGACCGGCGCTTCTAGGGACGGCGCATCGGATGGCGCCGCGTGCGGTGACGTATGGCCGGCAGGATTTACCTGCCGCCGGCCAGTGCGAGCACTTCGGCGGCGGAGATCATCGCGGCCGCGTTCGCGGGCGCCGGGCGTTCGGCCGGGCGGAAGACTTCGTCGCCGCGGTGGATCACCTGGCGCGACAGCGCGCAGGTGCCGGTGCGTTGCGCGAAGCGGCGGCGCCAGCGCTGTTCACCGTAGTGACAGCGGCCGGGCTCGACCCAGCGGACGACGAGCAGCGTATCGGAACGTTCGAGGATTTCGACGTGAACGTCGGCGGGATCGAGCGCAGGCAGGGATTTGGAGGCCTTCATTTGCCGTTTCCTAAAGCTCGTGCGGTTCGGTCATGGCAGTGGATGTCACTACCCGATGGCGAATCCGTAGCGGTTTCCATGAGTGGTGCGCTAAATGTAAGCGTCTGTGACCGGAAAAAACATCCTGTCTGGCTCAAATTACCTTTTGCCGATTTAGAAACAATCCAGGCTTATTTTCTTGGAAACCACAGACAAAAACGCCCCGGACACGAAGCCCGGGGCGGAAAATCGGCCTGCGCGCCGTGTCTGCTCGCCCAGTCACGGAGCCCATCGCCGGGGGGACGGAGGTGCCCGCAGGGATCGAACGCGGGCGGGGTGGCGATGGACCGGATGCGCAGTCCGGTACGTCATGATGGCGCGCGCATCCCGTTGAGACCCTGACGTGAACATGACTTTTTCGTCAGTTTGGCCGGATGTCGTGCCCCGCTTGTGCGAAAGAATCGACTGGAAGACCCGCTGGTATTGGATTTGTCCGAATCCCGGGACGTGCTCCCGGGCGCTGTCGAACGCCGAATGCTTGCTCAACAGCCCGATTTCCCCACCCGGGTAAATACTGAATCCCGATTCCGTGACAAACGCGGAATCACTTCCTATGATTGGTTGGACCTTTAGTCCTTTGTGCCAATCGGCCGACGGGTGGCCGGCTTCTTCGGGAGGTGCTCATGAGATTGCAGGGCAAACGCGCGCTGGTGACGGCGGCCGGGCAGGGCATCGGCCGCGCGACCGCGCTGCGCTTCGCGAGCGAGGGCGCCGACGTGCTGGCGACCGACATCAACGAAGCCGCGCTCGTGCGGCTCGAGGCCGACGCCGAGCGCGCGGGCGGTCGGCTGGCCACGCGTCGGCTCGACGTGACCGATGCGCGGGACGTCGCGGCGCTCGCCGCGAGCGAACGCGCATTCGACGTGCTGTTCAACTGCGCGGGCTTCGTGCACCACGGCTCGATCCTCGATTGCGACGACGAAGCATGGGCGTTCTCGCTGAACCTGAACGTCACGTCGATGTACCGGCTGATCCGCGCGCTGCTGCCCGCGATGCTCGAAGCCGGCGGCGCGTCGATCATCAACATGGCGTCGGCCGCGTCGAGCGTGAAGGGCGTGCCCAACCGCTTCGTCTACGGCACGACCAAGGCGGCCGTGATCGGCCTGACCAAGGCGGTGGCCGCCGATTTCGTCGAGCGGGGCATCCGCTGCAACGCGATCTGCCCGGGCACGATCGAATCGCCGTCGCTGGCGCAACGCATCGCGGACCAGGCGCGTACGCGCCACGTGTCGACCGACGAAGTGCGCCAGGCATTCGTCGCGCGCCAGCCGATCGGACGCATCGGCACCGCGGAGGAAGTGGCCGCGCTCGCGCTGTATCTCGCGTCCGACGAAGCGTCGTTCACGACCGGCGCGATCCACCTGATCGACGGCGGCTGGTCGAACTGACCGTGCCTAACCGGCCGTGCCTAACCGGCCGTGTCGAACTAACCGCGCCCTCCCATTCACTTTCCGTATCGGCTCAACACGACATGAAACTGCTGAGATTTGGCGACAAACACCATGAAAAGCCGGGCCTGCTCGATGCGCAGGGCCATATCCGCGACCTGTCCGGCGTGATCGACGACATCGCCGGCGACGTGCTGGCGCCGGCGTCGCTCGCGCGACTGCGCGACATTCCGCCGTCGTCGCTGCCGCTGGTCGAAGGCACGCCGCGGCTCGGCGCGTGCGTGGGCCGCGTCGGCAAATTCATCTGCATCGGGCTCAACTATTCCGACCACGCGGCCGAATCGGGGATGGAGGTGCCGAAGGAGCCCGTCGTGTTCGGCAAGTGGACGAGCGCGATCTCCGGCCCGAACGACGACGTCGAGATTCCGCGCGGCTCGGAGAAAACCGACTGGGAAGTCGAGCTCGGCGTGGTGATCGGCCAGGGCGGCCGCTACATCGCGGAAGCCGACGCGCTGTCGCACGTCGCCGGCTATTGCGTCGTGAACGACGTGTCGGAGCGCGAATTCCAGCTCGAACGCGGCGGCACGTGGGACAAGGGCAAGGGCAACGACACGTTCGGGCCGCTCGGGCCGTGGCTCGTGACGGCCGATGAAGTGCCCGATCCGCATGCACTGCGGCTGTGGCTCGACGTCGACGGCCATCGCTACCAGAACGGCACGACCGCGACGATGGTGTTCCGCGTGCCGCACCTGATCAGCTACCTGAGCCGCTTCATGAGCCTGCAGCCGGGCGACGTGATCTCGACCGGCACGCCGCCGGGTGTCGGCCTCGGGCAGAAGCCGCCCGTCTACCTGCGCGCCGGACAGGTGATCACGCTCGGCATCGACGGGCTCGGCGAGCAACGCCAGCGCACCGTGCAGGCCTGATTTCCTTTAACGGACGGTTCGTCATGCCTATCATTCGATCGATGCGCGTCCTCGACGTGCGCTTCCCGACCTCGCGCCAGCTCGACGGCTCCGATGCGATGAATCCGGACCCCGATTATTCGGCGGCCTACGTCGTGCTCGAAACCGACCAAGACGGGCTCGAAGGTCACGGGCTCACGTTCACCATCGGGCGCGGCAACGAAATCTGCTGCGCGGCGATCGACGCGATGCGGCACCTCGTCGTCGGCCTCGACCTCGACTGGATTCGCGAAGACATGGGCCGCTTCTGGCGGCACGTGACGTCGGACAGCCAGCTGCGCTGGATCGGCCCCGACAAGGGCGCGATCCACCTGGCGACGGGCGCGGTCGTCAACGCGGTGTGGGATCTGTGGGCGAAAGCCGAACGCAAGCCGCTGTGGCGGCTCGTGGCCGATATGCGCCCCGAGGAACTGGTGCGCGCGATCGACTTCCGCTACCTGACCGACTGCCTGACGCCGGACGAAGCGCTCGACCTGCTGCGCCGGCAGGCGCCGGCCAAGGCCGACCGGATCGCACTGCTCGAGCGCGACGGCTACCCGTGCTACACGACGTCGGCCGGCTGGCTCGGCTACAGCGACGACAAGCTGCGGCGGCTGTGCCGCGAAGCCGTCGACGCCGGGTTCGAGTACGTGAAGCTGAAGGTCGGCGCGAACCTGGAGGACGACATCCGCCGCGTGACGATCGCGCGCGAGGTGATCGGCCCGGACCGCAAGCTGATGATCGACGCGAACCAGGTGTGGGAAGTGGACGAGGCGATCGACTGGGTGCGCGAGCTGGCGTTCGCGCGGCCGTGGTTCATCGAGGAGCCGACCAGCCCCGACGACGTCGAAGGGCATCGCAAGATCCGCGAGGCGATCGCGCCCGTGCAGGTCGCGACCGGCGAGATGTGCCAGAACCGCGTGCTGTTCAAGCAGTTCATCGCGCGCGGCGCGATCGACGTCGTGCAGATCGATGCGTGCCGGCTCGGCGGCGTGAACGAGATTCTCGCGGTGATGCTGATGGCCGCGAAGTACGGGCTGCCCGTGTGCCCGCATGCGGGCGGCGTCGGGTTGTGCGAGTACGTGCAGCATCTGTCGATGATCGATTACGTCTGCATTGCCGGCACGAAGGAAGGGCGCGTGACGGAGTACGTCGATCACCTGCACGAGCATTTCGTCGAACCGTGCGTGGTGCGCGGCGCGGCCTACATGCCGCCGACGGCGCCCGGTTTCTCGATCGAGATGAAGCCCGAATCGCTGGAGCAGTACCGGTTCCGCGGCTGACACGCGTCGAGCGTGCCGACAACATGAACGACGGAGACGCGAAGTGGATTTGAATCTGCAACACAAGGTCGTGATCGTGACCGGCGGCGCGTCGGGCATCGGCGCCGCGATTTCGATGCGGCTGGCCGAGGAAGGCGCGATTCCGGTGGTGTTCGCGCGCCACGCGCCCGACGATGCGTTCTGGCGCGCCGTCGTGCAGAAGCAGCCGCAGGCCGCGTGCTTCACGGTCGAATTGCAGGACGATGCGCGGTGCCGCGATGCCGTTGCGGAAACGGTCACGCGCTTCGGTCGACTCGACGGCCTGGTCAACAACGCGGGCGTCAACGACAACATCGGGCTCGATGCCGGGCGCGACGCATTCGTCGCGTCGCTCGAACGCAACCTGATCCACTACTACGTGATGGCGCACTACTGCGTGCCGCATCTGAAGGCGTCGCACGGCGCGATCGTCAATATCTCGTCGAAGACGGCCGTCACCGGGCAGGGCAACACGAGCGGCTATTGCGCGTCGAAGGGCGCGCAGCTCGCGTTGACGCGCGAATGGGCCGTCGCATTGCGCGACGACGGCGTGCGCGTGAACGCGGTGATTCCGGCCGAGGTGATGACGCCGCTGTACCGGAGATGGCTCGACAGTTTCGACGACCCCGACGTGAAGCTGGCTGGCATCGCGGGCAAGGTGCCGCTCGGCCAACGCTTCACGACGGCCGACGAAATCGCCGATACGGCCGTGTTCCTGCTGTCGGAACGTGCCTCGCATACGACGGGCCAGTGGCTGTTCGTCGACGGCGGCTATACGCATCTCGACCGTGCGATCAGCTGAGGGCGTCGATCCATGCAACCCGACCCGACTCCGAACGCCGCACCGCCGCTGATCGCATTGACCGGCATCGGCAAGCGCTTCCCCGGCGTGCAGGCGCTCGACGACTGCCATTTCGACCTGCGTGCCGGCGAAGTGCATGCGCTGATGGGCGAGAACGGCGCCGGCAAGTCGACGCTGATGAAGATCCTGGCGGGCGTCTACCCGCGCGACGAAGGCGAGATCCGGATGGACGGCCGCGCGGTGGAAATCGCCGATCCGCGCGCCGCGCAGGCGCTCGGGATCGGCATCATCCATCAGGAACTGAACCTGATGAACCACCTGAGCGTCGCGCAGAACATCTTCATCGGCCGCGAGCCGCGCGGCCGCTTCGGCGTGTTCGTCGACGAAGACAAGCTGAATCGCGACGCGGCCGCGATCTTCGCGCGGATGCGGCTCGATCTCGACCCGCGTACGCCGGTCGGCCGGCTGACGGTGGCCAAGCAGCAGATGGTCGAGATCGCGAAGGCGCTGTCGTTCGACTCGCGCGTGCTGATCATGGACGAGCCGACCGCTGCGCTCAACAACGCGGAGATCGCCGAGCTGTTCCGCATCATCGGCGACCTGCGCGCGCATGGTGTCGGCATCGTCTACATCTCGCACAAGATGGACGAGCTGCGCCAGATCGCCGATCGCGTGACCGTGATGCGCGACGGCAAGTACGTGGCGACCGTGCCGATGGCGGACACGTCGATGGACACGATCATCGCGATGATGGTCGGCCGTCAGCTCGCGACCGAATTCCGCACGCCACCCGATACGTCCGCGAACGACGTCGCGCTCGAAGTGCGCGGGCTGTCGCGCGGCCGCGCGATCCGCGATGTCGGCTTCACGCTGCGGCGCGGCGAGATTCTCGGCTTCGCCGGGTTGATGGGCGCGGGCCGCACCGAGGTCGCGCGCGCGGTGTTCGGCGCGGACCCGGTCGATGCGGGCGAGATCCGCGTGCATGGCAAGCCCGTGACGATCCGCACGCCGGCCGATGCGGTGAAGCACGGCATCGGCTACCTGTCCGAGGATCGCAAGCATTTCGGGCTCGCGGTCGGGATGGACGTGCAGAACAACATCGCGCTGTCGAGCATGCGCCGCTTCGTGCGCCGCGGCGTGTTCCTCGACGCGCGTGCGTTGCGCGACACCGCGCAGTCGTACGTGCGGCAGCTCGCGATCCGTACGCCGTCGATCGCGCAGCCGGCGCGGCTGCTGTCCGGCGGCAACCAGCAGAAGATCGTGATCGCGAAGTGGCTGCTGCGCGACTGCGACATCCTGTTCTTCGACGAACCGACGCGCGGCATCGACGTCGGCGCGAAAAGCGAGATCTACAAGCTGCTCGACGCGCTCGCCGCCGACGGCAAGGCGATCGTGATGATCTCGTCGGAGTTGCCGGAAGTGCTGCGCATGAGCCACCGGATTCTCGTGATGTGCGAAGGGCGCGTGACCGGCGAATTGCGCGCGGCCGACGCCACGCAGGAAAAGATCATGCAGCTCGCGACGCAGCGCGAGTCGACCGTATTGTCCTGAATCAGACGCCGAGACGCTCACCCGATCATGTCCAACGATACGCATCCCGTTCCGCCCCTCGCGTCCGGCGACACGCCGGCCGGCGCATCGAGCCTGAAGTCGCGCTTCTTCAACCCGGCCGCGCGGCAGAAGCTGCTCGCGTTCGCGAGCCTCGTGCTGCTGATCGTGTTCTTCAGCGTCGCGTCGCCGAACTTCCTCGAAGTCGACAACCTCGTCGCGATCCTGCAGGCCACCGCGGTGAACGGCGTGCTGGCCGTCGCCTGCACCTACGTGATCATCACGTCGGGCATCGACCTGTCGGTCGGCACGCTGATGACGTTCTGCGCGGTGATGGCCGGCGTCGTGCTGACGAAATGGGGGATGCCGCTGCCGCTCGGGATCCTCGCCGCGCTGTGTTTCGGCGCGCTGTCGGGCAGCGTATCGGGCTTCGTGATCGCGAAGATGAAGGTGCCGCCGTTCATCGCGACGCTCGGCATGATGATGCTGCTCAAGGGGCTGTCGCTCGTGATCTCGGGCACGCGGCCGATCTACTTCAACGACACGCCGGGCTTCACGTCGATCGCGCAGGATTCATTGATCGGCAACCTGATTCCGGCGCTGCCGATTCCGAACGCGGTGCTGATCCTGTTCCTCGTCGCGATCGGCGCGTCGATCGTGCTGAACCGCACGATCTTCGGCCGCTACACGTTCGCGCTCGGCAGCAACGAGGAAGCGCTGCGGCTGTCGGGCGTGAACGTCGATGCGTGGAAGATCGCGGTCTACACGTTCAGCGGCGCGGTGTGCGGGATCGCCGGGCTGCTGATCGCGTCGCGGCTGAATTCCGCGCAGCCCGCGCTCGGGCAGGGCTACGAGCTCGATGCGATCGCGGCCGTCGTGATCGGCGGCACGTCGCTATCGGGCGGCGCGGGCAGCATCGTCGGCACGATCATCGGCGCGTTCATCATGAGCGTGCTGACGAACGGCCTGCGCATCATGTCGGTCGCGCAGGAATGGCAGACGGTCGTGACGGGCGTGATCATCATCCTCGCCGTCTACGTCGATATCCTGCGCCGGCGGCGCCGCTGACGGTCGCATTCACGGCGGAAGGTGCTTCATCGCCGGTTCCGGCCGGCGTCCCAGTCGTTCCAGTCGGTTGAGTCGATACGAAAAAAGGAGACGCGAAGTGATCAGGAGCAAGGTGTTGAACGCGATCGTCGGGCTGACGTTCGCCGTCGGCGTCACGGCCGGCGCGCAGGCGCAGGAAACCTACATCCCGCTGATCTCGAAGGGCTTCCAGCATCAGTTCTGGCAGGCCGTGAAAGCGGGCGCGACGCAGGCCGCGAAAGACTACAAGGTGAAGGTGACGTTCGAAGGGCCGGAGACCGAGGCGATGGTCGACAAGCAGATCGACATGCTGTCGGCCGCGATCGCGAAGAAGCCGGCCGCGCTCGGCTTCGCGGCGCTCGACAGCAAGGCCGCGCTGCCGCTGCTCAAGAAGGCGCAGGCCGAGAAGATCCCGGTGATCGCGTTCGACTCGGGCGTGGACAGCGACATCCCGGTGACGACGGCCGCGACCAACAACAAGGCCGCCGCGGCGCTCGCCGCCGACAAGCTCGCCGCGCTGATCGGCGACGAGGGCGAGGTGGCCGTGGTCGCGCACGACCAGACGAGCCGCACCGGCATCGACCGCCGCGACGGCTTCCTCGAACGGATGAAGTCGGCGCACCCGAAGGTGCGGGTCGTGACCGTGCAGTACGGCGAAGGCGACCAGCTGAAGTCGACCGAGGTGACGAAGTCGATCCTGCAGGCGTATCCGAAGCTCAAGGGGCTGTTCGGCACCAACGAAGGCTCGGCGATCGGCGTGGTCAACGGCGTGCGCGAGATGAAGCGCAAGGTCGTGATCGTCGGGTACGATTCCGGCAAGCAGCAGAAGGACGCGATCCGCAGCGGGCTGATGGCCGGCGCGATCACGCAGAATCCGATCGGGATCGGCTACAAGACGGTCGAGGCGGCCGTGAAGGCGATCAAGGGCGAGAAGCTGCCGAAGGTCATCGATACCGGTTTCTATTGGTACGACAAGACCAATATCGACGATCCGAAGATCGCGGCGGTGTTGTACGACTGAACGTTGCGTCGCGCGGCGGTGGCGCGCGACGCCGCCGCGGCGACCGGACACGAGGGCATCATGGGCGCAGTGCGTATCGATTCGCATCAGCACTTCTGGCGCTACCGCGCCGCCGATTACCCGTGGATCGGCCCCGGCATGGGCGTGCTCGCGCGCGACTACCTGCCCGATGCGCTGTGGCCGCTGATGCACGCGCAGGCGCTCGGCGCGTCGATCGCGGTGCAGGCGCGCGCCGGGCGCGACGAGACGGCGTTCCTGCTCGATCTCGCGCGCGACGATGCGCGCATCGCGGCGGTGGTCGGCTGGGAGGATCTCGCCGCGCCGCAGCTCGCGGATCGCATTGCAGAATGGCGCAGCCCGAAGCTGCGCGGCTTTCGCCACCAGGTGCAGGACGAAGCCGATGCCGGCGCGTTCGTCGCGGAGCCGGGCTTCAACCGCGGCATCGCGTGGCTGCAGGCGAACGGCTACGTGTACGACGTGCTCGTGTTCGAGCGCCAGTTGCGCGACGTGTGGGCGTTTTGTGCGCGGCACGACGCGCACTGGCTCGTGCTCGATCACGTCGGCAAGCCCGCACTCGCCGACTTCGAGCGCGACGACACGGCGCTCGCGCGCTGGCGCGCCGCGTTGCGCGAGCTGGGCGCGCTGCCGCATGTCGTGTGCAAGCTGTCGGGGCTCGTGACCGAGGCCGACTGGAAGCGCGGGCTGCGCGGGAAGGACGTCCGGCGCATCGAGCAGTGTCTCGACGCGGCGCTCGACGCGTTCGGCCCGCAGCGGCTGATGTTCGGGTCGGACTGGCCCGTGTGCTTGCTCGCGGCGTCGTATGACGAAGTGGCGTCGATCATCGAGCGCTGGGCCGAATCGCGGCTGTCGGCGGCCGAGCGCACCGCGCTGTGGGGCGGCACTGCCGCGCGTTGCTATGCGGTGCCGACGTGAGCGCGCGGGCATGCCCGTTGGGGCGTGACTTCGTCGGACGAATGACGAAGGGTGCCGCGGTGTGTCGATGGTTGCGGTCGCATCGATGCTGCGCCCGATGCTCGGGGCCGAACCTTTAGAATATGCGCAAACGGTTGCGTGCGATGCGCGCGCGGCCGTCCGGAACGAAACCGATCACCAGTCCCGACGTATGTCCATCCAGCCGATTCAGAACCGCCGCCTCTACCAGCAGATCGCCGACAAGCTCAGTGCGATGATCGAGTCCGGCGATTTTCCGCCGGGAAGCTACCTGCCGCCCGAGCGCGAACTGGCCGAACAGTTCGGCGTGTCGCGCACCTCGGTGCGCGAGGCGTTGATCGCGCTCGAAGTGAGTGGGCGCGTGAGCGTGCGCGTCGGCGACGGCGTGAAGGTGCGCCATCCCGAAACGGCCGCCGCACCCGAGCCTACGCCTGTCCCTGCGGAGAAGGCCGCGCCGTTCACGATCGTCGAGATCGATCCCGAACTCGGCATCGCACTCGACCTCGATACCGAAATCCCGCCGTTCGCGTTGCTGCAGGCGCGCCGGCTGATCGAGCCGGAAGCCGCAGCGCTGGCCGCGAAGCACGGGTCGGACGAGCAGATCGAGGGGATTCACGAGGCGTTCCTGCGCAACCAGGCAGACAACCTGAGTGGCTCGCTCACGCATCCGGGCGACCGGCTGTTTCATATCCGCATCGCGGAGGCGAGCGACAACGCCGCGTATGCGCTGATGATCAAGCAGTTGCTCGCGCACAAGTACGACCTGATGTTCCAGCGGCTGCAGTCGCTGTACATGCCGAACGACATGCCGCACCGGTCGGAACTCGAACACCGCGCGATCCTCGACGCGATCCGCGCACGCGACCCGGACGCCGCGCGTCGCGCGATGGCCGAGCATCTCGACGAAGTGATCCGCATCTTCGGCCGCGCGCTCGATTGAGCGCGCGTCGAAGCATGGCCGGCTGCCCGTTCAGAAGCGATCCGCGCGATACGGCGCCGGATCGGTGAACGGCGCTTCGCCGGTCATCATCTCGGCCAGCAGGCGGCCGGTGACGGGGCCGAGCGTCAGCCCGTGATGGTTGTGGCCGAACGCGAACCACAGCCCGCGATGCGCGGGCGCTGGGCCGATCACCGGGCGCATGTCGGGCGTGCACGGCCGGAAGCCGAGCCACGGTTGCGGGTCGAGCCGCTCGCCGAAACCGAACACGGGCCGCGCGACGCGTTCCGCGCGTTCGAGCTGCACACCGGTGGGCGGCAGGCCACGCCGCGCGATTTCGACGCCGGTCGTCAGCCGCAGCCCGCGCTTCATCGGCGCGATCACGTAACCGTATTCGCGATCGACGATCGGCGCCGACGGCACGCCGCGCGTGGAAGGTGCGTAGTGCATGTGATAGCCGCGCTTCTCGCGCAGCGGGATCGTGTAGCCGAACTTGCCGAACACCGTGTCGGACCACGGGCCGAGCGCGACGACCACGGCCGGCGCGGCCGCCATGCCGTCCTGCGTCCTGACCTGCCAGCCCGGCGACAGCGCATCGAGGCTCGCGGCGTCGCCCGTCAGCAGCGTGCCGCCGCCCTGCACGAAGAGTTGCGCGTACGCTTTGACGAGCGCGGACGGGTCGACGACGCTTTTCGGATCGAGCCAGTGCAGCGCGCCGCAGAAGCCGGGCGCGAGGCTCGGTTCGTGCGCGCGCAGCGCGGCGGCATCGAGCGGCGTGATGCCGAGCCCGTGACGGCGCGCGGTGAGTCCGGCCTCGGTCACGCCGCGTTCGAATGCGGCGGGCGTGCGGAACGCTTCCAGCCAGCCGTTCGCGCGGATGAGCTCGCCGGCGCCGGCCCGCGCGATCAGCGCGTCGTGCTCGACGATGCAGCGCTCGATCAGCGGCAGCATGTCGCGCGACGCCGCCGCGTGACGCAGCGGCGCCGATTCCCACCAGAAACGCGCGAGCCAGGGCGCGAATGCGGGCAGCGACGCGCTGTGCCAGTAGAGATCGGTCGAGCGGTTCAGCGCATAGCGCATCAGCGTGAACGGGCTGCGCGGGAACGGATACGGTTCGACCGACGAGCGCTCGATCAGCCCCGCGTTGCCGAAGCTCGTGCCTTCGCCGGGCGCGCCGCGATCGACGAGGGCGACCTTGCGCCCGCGATCCTGCAGGTGGAGTGCCGCGGAGACGCCGACGATGCCTGCGCCGAGAACGATGACGTCGAAATCCATGAATGACGGTGACAGAGTAGGGTTAGCGGATGGACCGCTTGCGTGAAGGTGCATGGTCCGTTCAGAACCCGAGGATACCTCCGGAGCGCACGGGTGCGTCGCGCGATGCCCGACGGTTGGGCGCGCATCGGGTTTCATGTGCGTCATGCCACGAAGCGACACGTTCGCTCGCCGGCGCCAATCCGTTGGCGTTCCGTCCGGAAATGCGTCAATCTCATGCGGGCGCG
The DNA here is from genome assembly GCF_020420065.1 of Burkholderia sp. AU31624. NCBI lineage: Bacteria > Pseudomonadati > Pseudomonadota > Betaproteobacteria > Burkholderiales > Burkholderiaceae > Burkholderia > Burkholderia sp. AU31624. The sequence goes on along the minus strand of NZ_JAIZRT010000001.1, from coordinate 834,588 downwards.
CAATACGCCAGCGAAAGTCGATTGCGTGATCGACAGGTGTGCGGCTCCAGTCATTTCGGAATGACTGACCATGCCGGAAAACCGCGTTGCGGTGCGATTCGCCGGCACTCATTTGTTTTTGAATTGCCGACTTGTGGTTATTTACCGTATCGGTAAATTATCCCGTGCTGCATCGCGGAAATGTCAAAGTTACCCGTCTCGTGAAATGAAGGTCGGCTACATAATCAGCTGGCTGCCGGAATTCGAGGGGACTACTTAATTGAAAGGTATGGACTCGCCCGAGACGGGCCGTTATGATGGCGCCGCTTGTCGTGAGAGACAGCCGATCCCCGCCAAGAAAAAGACATAAGCGTGGGAGAAAATGCCGATTTTCTCGAATGTTTGCCTGCTGGCGAATGCGATTGCATTGATTGCCTGAAAGCCGCGAATCGCATTCCGTCGAAGATGCATTCGGAAATTAATATTTCGGACATCGACATGTAGTAATGCCGCGTCGCCTGCGTCGCGGCAATCAGAAAAGAAAGCGAGAGGGCCCATGAAAGAGTTGCCAGGAATCGCCGGATTGGCCGAGTCCGCGGGATCGTCCCCGCTTGCCGGCGCGCTGCAGTCGGGCGCGATGCAAATGGCCGCGGCGGCGAATCCCGTCGTCGGCAAGATCGCGCCGACCGCATCGGCCGTCATGCAGGCCCTGGCCGCCGGCGGGAATCCGGCGCAGATTGCGGCGTCGATGGCCGCACCGGCGGCCGGCATGCTGAATCCGCTTGCCGGGCAACTCGCTTCCGGCGCGATGGCCGGCATGCGCGGCGCGGGCGCCTCGGCGATGCCGATGGCGGCTGCCGACGCGCCGCCGGCTGTCGACGATCACCCGCTCGCCGGGCAGCCGCTTTCCGATCTCGCTTCCGCACCGCAATTCTTCGTTCCGGGCCAGACGGCCGCGCAGCCCGGCGCCTCTGCCGCGTCGTTGCCGTTCAGCGAGACGACGCGCCTGCTGCGTTTCCAGTCGTCGCTGACCGGCAACCGCGCGCTGTCGATCGCGGCGATCACCGGCGGCGAAGCGCTGTCCGAAATGCCCGGCTACACGCTCGACCTGATCACGCAGAATCCGTCGATCGACCTCAAGGACGTGCTGAACCAGGCGGTCGCCGTGAACATCACGCTCCAGGACGGATCGGAGCGGCAAATTCACGGCTATCTGGTCCGGTTCGGCTTCGAGCGCAACGACGGCGGCATCGCGCACTATCGCGGCGACCTGGCACCGTGGCTCTGGTATCTCGGCAAGCGGGTCAACAGCCGGATCTATCAGCAGGTCACGGTGCTCGACGTGCTGCGCAAGGTCTTCGCCGATTATGGCGCGCTGGTCGATTATCAGACGCACATCAAGCAGGAACTGAAGCCCGAGGACTACGTCGTCCAGTTCCAGGAAAGCGACCTGAATTTCATCAGCCGGCTGCTCGAGCGGCACGGGCTGTTCTACTACTTCGAATACCGGCAGGACGGCCACACGCTCGTGATCGCTGACGACTCGGCGTCCTGTCCCGACCAGGCGCACGATCCCGTCGTGACCTACAACGCGGCGAGCGGCGTGCAGCAGGCGGACCGCCTGACCGCGCTGTCGGCGAGCCGCGAAACCCAGCCCGGCGTGGTGGCGCTGCATACGTTCGACTACAAGCACCCGAAGGGCCGGCCTTACGTCGAACTGCCGACGCTGGCCGATCAGGGCAATGCACCGAAGCTCGAGGTGTACGACGGCAGTTCGGCATTCGCCTACAAGGACACCCGCGCGGGCGAGGCGGAGGCCAAGCGCCGGCTCGAGGTGTACGAGTGGCAGGCCAAGGTATTTCGCGGCGAATCCGGTTGCCGCGGGCTCACGGTCGGCCGCAAGTTCAAGATCGACGGGCACTTCTGGTTCGACCCGGCCAAGCAGGACGACAACACGTTCCTGGTCGTCGGGATCCGGATCGACGCGAAGAACAACTTCGACGATGCCTCGGCGCAGCCCGGCAGTTTCCGCAACGAACTGACGCTGATCCGCAGCAAGATTCCGTATCGTCCGGTGCGGCAACATGACAAGCCGGTGATGCCCGGCCCGCAGAGCGCGATCGTGGTGGGCCCGAAGGGGCAGGAGATTCATACCGACGGCATGGGCCGGATCAAGGTGCAGTTCCCGTGGGATCGCTACGGCAAGAACGACCAGGACAGCTCCTGCTGGATCCGCGTGTCGCAGCCGTGGGCAGGGCGCGGCTGGGGCACCGTTGCGATTCCGCGCGTGAACCAGGAGGTCATCGTCGATTTCCTCAACGGCGATCCCGACCGGCCGATCATCGTCGGCCGCATGTTCAACGCGGAACAGACGCCGCCCTACGGCCTGCCCGACGGCGCGCACCAGATGGGTTTTCACAGCAACTCCACGCCCGGCGGCGGCGGGTTCTGCGAAGTCGTGATCCACGACAAGAAAGGCGAGGAACTGGTCAATATCCACAGCCAGAAGGATATGGCCACGACGGTCCAGAACAATCACGTGACGGTCGTGAACGGCCCGAACCAGACCAACGTCGTCACGCAGGGCCAGCACGCGAGCATCGTGCGCAAGGCGATTTCCGTGCAGTCGCAGGACGAGCACATCCAGCACACGGCGAAGACGGCGGTGATCCTGCATGCGCAGGAACAGCATATGGCGCTCAAGGCGAAGGGCCCCGTGCAGATCGAATCCGATACCGAGCACGTGCACGTCAAGGGCTCCCAGTCGATCGTGCTCGAATGCGGGAAGGCGAAGATCACGCTGTCGGCCGACGGGCAGATCGTGCTCGACGGCACGCGCGTGGTCGTGCTGGGCTCACAAAGTGTCGACCTGAATCCCGATGGCGCGACCGGGCCCGCGGCGCCGCCGCTCGTGCCGGTGAACGATCCGACCGATCCCGAGCCGAACGCCGCCGCGCCGGCGGCAGGGGGGGGCGGCGGAGGAGGCGGCGGCGGTGGTGGCGGGGCAGCCGCTGCTGCGCCGGCGCACGGGAAAAAGCAGGCGAAAGGCGCGCCGAAGAAAGCCGTGGCGACCGGGCTCGGCGCCGACGTCGACAAGCTCGCCGCGAAGTCGCCGACGCTCGAACACGACATCGCCAAGTTGCAGAAGGATGGCTGGCATATCCAGTACGGTCCGGCGAATCAGGGGTCGTCCACGAACAAGCACGGCCAGCCGCCGACGATCGTGATCGACGGCAACGACCGCGGCAATCCGCAGGCCGTCGTCCAGGGGCTCGCGCATGAAACCGGACACGCGCTGTACCCGGGCGCGCCGGATTTATCGAGCAAGACCAATTACGTCAACAGCGAACTGGCGGACGAAGGCGCGGCGACGATGAACAACATCAAGGTGCAGCGCGAAATCCTCGCGCACGGCGGCCCGGACATCCAGATCGCCGGCAATCCGGCCAATTCGCCGGCCTACAATGCCGCGTACAACCAGTTCGTGAAGAACGGCGACGCGAACGCGGCACGGGCCGCCATCGGCCACGTCTATGGCACGGGCGAATACGCGTCGGTGCCCGTCAACGGCCAGTATGTCAATTATCAAACGTACTACGGAAGCTGGTATGACCGTACTTACCCCCCGTCCCACTAAGCGCGGCCGCGGCGCGGCGATCGCCGCCTCGCTGCTGCTCGCATTGTCGCTGGGCGTGACACCGGCGTGTTCGCAAGGATCGAAGAAGATGCACACAACCGTTCAACTCAGTCTCTGGCAAGTGATCGACCAGATCGGCGCGCATCAGCCGATCCGGCGCGAACCCGTCGAGCACCTGCTGCACGCGAAGCTCGCGCGCAGCGAATCGAGCAACGAATACTTCACGTTCTGGAGCAACGACGATGGCGCGCCGATCAAGCTCGACGACGGCACGCAGATCGAGCGCGTCGTGCTGCGCACGAGCAATGAAGGCGGCGCGCAGGGTGCGCTGACGTTGACGCTGTCCGGCCGTTGCGTCGGCCGCGACGACGTGAAGGCGCATTTCGCCGGGATGCGGATCGCCGGTACGCCGACGGGCCGCTCGCCGAACGAGGAGACGACGTTCCGCTCGGAGACACCGTGGGGCGAACTCGTGTTCGGGTTCGCGGAGCGCAACCCCGATTGCCTGTCGAGCGTCGGTTTCGGCGAGAAGGCGAAGTAACGCGCGCCCCTCACGCATGTGCGTGGATCGATAAAAGGAAAAACGGAATGGCGGCTTACCGATTGCACGAGGGGCGCATGACGTTGCCCGACGGCTGGCGCGACCAGACCATGAATGTGTTCCATTTGCCGGATGCGTCCGGTCGCAAGGACGTCGCATTCGTGGTGACGCGCGACTACGACACGCCGCTCGACGACGCCGGCGCGTACGCGGATGTGCAGCAGACGGCGTTCAAGCGCCAGTTTCCGGGCTACAAGCCGCTCGCGCGGGAGGCCGTCACGATCGGCGGACTGCCGGGCATCATGCTCGACTACCAGTGGCGCAGCGACAAGACGGTGCTGCGGCAGCGGCAGGCGATGGTCCGGCTCGACGACGCGATGCTGGTGTTCACGCTCAATGCACGCGTGGAGGATTTCGAGCGGCACGTGCCCGCGTGGACGTCGATCCTGGCGTCGTTCGTCCTGATGCCGCCGGTGCCGGATGAAGCCGATACGCCGGCGGCCGCGCACGACAGCCTGCCGCACGTGTTCGCGCTGTCGGCCAGGACGCGCGTGCTGCGCGTCTATCCGGATCTGCGCACGGTGTGCGAGCGCATCAGCACGCGCGAAGTCGAAGGTCACGACTGGGTGTTCTTCGCGAGCGACGGCTCGCCGCTCGAACCGAGCATTGTCCAGCACAGCCGCCAGGGGTTGTTCAAGGCGGAAGGGCGCTACGAGTTGCGGCCCAGCCGGGGCTATTCGGGGCTCCCGCTGCTGCGCCGGCTCGACGCGGTCACGGCCGTGGAGGGGGTGCCGCCGCTGGTCTCGCTGCAGGACATCGAAGCGCACCTGCGTCAGCAGGCCGCCGCGCGGCCGGACGGCGCGTCGTCATGAGCGGTGCCGAGGCCGCCCTGCGCGCGGCCCGCATGGGCGACGAGATCGGGCATGGCTTCGGGCTGCTCGGCATGATCGCGGGCGCGGTGGTCGGCGCGGTGGTCGCGGCGGCCATCGTGACGGCGACCGCGGCCACCGGCGGCCTCGCGCTCGTCGCGATCATCGGCGGCTGCGTGGCGGGTGGCGGCCTCGCCGGCGGCGCGCTGGTCCGCGGCATCCAGAAAGCGGCCAACCTGCCCGGTCCAACCACCGGCATGCTGCATCAGGGATCGCCGAACGTCACGGTCAACAGTCGCTCCGCGCTGCGCGCCGGCGTCGACTATGCGGACGAATGCAACGGCCTGCCGTTCAATCATTTTCCGCAGACGCGGTTGCTGGTCGCGCAGGGGTCGCGCACCGTGACCGTCAACGGCAAGCCGATGGCGCGCCTGTCGATGAAGATGGAATGCGGCGCCGCCATCAAGACGGCGAGCGACAACGTGACGGTCGGCGGCGAGACCGTCACCGTCGTGGAGATTCACGACACGGAAGCGATGTTCGAGACGGCCCTCGAAGTGCTCGGCTTCGTCGCGCTCGGCGCGGCCGGGCTGGGCGCGCTCGCGGCCGGCCTGGGCGCCACCGCACTGTTCGCGGGCACCGTGATCGGCGCCAACGTCGGCCTGAATGCGCTCCATTCATGGGGCGAGTCGCTGGGCCCCGGCTACGGCGACATCATGGTCGGCGTCGCCGGGTTCGCGCTGCTCGGCCTGGGCGCGAAGGGCGCCGACACGGAAGCCGCGAAGAACGCGGTCGATGTGTTGAATCGCACCAAGGTGGAGATCGAGCCGAACACGCTCGGCGCGAACGGCGGCAACGTCCGCGTCACGACCAAGGGCGTGCCGCGCACGCTGTACGATCAGCTGCGCGCCAAGACGCCGAGCTCGAAGATCCAGAAGATGGTCAACGAGAACTACGAGCCGGGCATGGACGATCCCGCGCTGCCGGGCCTGACGATCGACAAGCCGCTGCATGCGGACCACATCGTATCGATGAAGGAGATCACCGAGATGCCCGGGTTCAAGGATCTGTCCTTCGACAACCAGGTCAAGGTCCTGAACAACCCCGACAACTTCACGGGCCTGAGCGAGACGGCGAACACGTCGAAGGGGTCGAAGTCCTATGCCGACTGGACCGAATACAAGAAGGGCGGCATCAAGGTGGACGAAGGATTCAGGCAGCAGATGATGCAGCGCGAGGCCGACAACCGGACGATGCTGCAGCAGCAGATCAAGGATTTGCTTGGCGATCAGCCCAAGTAGAATGTGTCGACGACGAATTCAAGGGTGAGTGGCAATGATTGAGCTATCCGCAACGACTTACACGGCCGAACTGAAGCGCTTCAAGCTGCGCGGCCAGGTCTGGCTTGCAGCGAACGAGATTCCCGCCGACGTGCAGGTGCCGACCGCATGGCGCGTGCTGCTGGATACGCCCGACGCCGCGCTGGGCAACTGGCTCGCGAAGATGTGGGCGGGCGTCGCCGGCCGCTTGCCGGCGGTCGAGCAGTTCTTCGCGGAGAAGCTGCGGCGCCCCGCCGTGTTCCAGAAGGAGAACGGCGATCTGTGCCTGCTCTATCCGTACACGGTCGAACAGGACGACCTGAACTTCTTCATCGGCCATCCGCCGCTCGGCGATCTCGTATCGGATGACATGCCGCTGTGGCGCGCATTGCCCGACGATCTGCGCAGCTTCTACCAGTTCACGCACAACGGCTGGACGTTCTTCCCCGCGAACTCGATGGGCCCGTTGCCGATCGGCGACCAGACCGCGCTGACGGACAAGCTCGACCTGACGCCCGACGAGACGCGCCAGCTCGGCGTGAATCCTGATCTCGTGTGGACGGTGTTCCAGAATGGCGGCGGCGACTATCTGTGCCTCGACCTGCGCGACAGCGCCGGCGACGGCAGCGACGCAGGGCGGATCTGGTGGCACGAGAATCCGACCGAACTCGAGCCGGTGGATTTCTGGGCCGTGATGAACGCGTGGTTCGAGATTTTCGTCGAGGAAGCCGACAAGCGATGATGAGACACGCCCGGCGCCTTTCGGGCGCCGGGCGTGTCGGATCTCGGTCACGGTGAAGCGCGCGAAATGCACGCTGACGTTCGGCAGCCCGGCGACGATCGCGGTCGTCAGCGGTTCGAGCGCGGTGTTCGACGACGGCGTCAGGTGCCGATGCGGATGCGCGGATTCATCGCGGGGCGTCCGTTCAATCGAGCAACTGCCGCACGGCGTCGACGGCCTCGCGGCGCAGCGCGGCCAGGTCGAGGCCCGGAATCTCGCCGTTGTCCACCACGACGCGGCCGTTCACGATGTTGTACTTCACCGGCGCGGGCTCGCCGGCGGTCACCGGCGCGATCGAATAGTCGTGGAAGCCGTTGAAGCGCGGCCCGCTCACGTCGTACAGCACGAGATCGGCGGCCCGGCCCGGCTCCAGCGTGCCGACCGTGTTCAACCCGAGCACGCGCGCGCCGCCTTGCGTGCCCCAGTGCAGCACTTCCTCGGCGGTGGTGGCCGCCGCACCGTGCGCCGCACGATGCACGAGCCAGGCGAAATTCGCTTCGTGCGTCATGCTGCCGGATTCGTTCGACGCGACACCGTCGACGCCGAGCGACACCGGCACGCCGGCCGCTGCCATGCGCGGCGCGGGCGCGATGCCGCTGCCGAGCCGCGCGTTGCTGACGGGGCAGTGCGAGCAGCCGGTGCCCGTTTCGGCGAGCAGCGCGATTTCGTTCTCCTCGAGATGGACGAGGTGCGCGAACCACACGTCGGGGCCGAGCCATTCGTGTTCGGCGACGAATTCGACCGGGAGCTTGCCGTAGCGCTCGCGACAGAAGTCGACGTAACGCGTCGTCTCCGACAGGTGCGAATGCAGCCGCAGGCCCATCCCGCGCGCGGCGCGCGCGACTTCGGGCAGCAGGTCGGGCGGCAGCGAGAAGGTCGGTGTCGTCGGGGCGACGATCACGCGCCGCATCGATGCCGTGCCCGCGTCGTGATAGCGCGCCTTCAGCCGCTCGATGTCGGCAAGCATCTGGTCGAGCGTCTCGGGCTGCAACGCCGTGCCGGCGAAGCCCGGATGATCGCCGGCCGCCTGCAATGCGCCGCCGCGGCACAATACGAAGCGCATCCCGAAGGCGGCCGCTTCGTCGAACAGCAGGTCGCCGGTCTCGGTCGTGCCGCCCGCGTGATACAGGTAGTGATGATCGGCGCAGGTCGTCACGCCGGACAGCAGCAGCTCCGCGAAGCCGAGCCGTGCGGCGATGCGCGCGAGTGCCGGCGTGAAGCGCGCGACGCGCGGATACGGCACGGCCGCGAGCCATTCCTGCAGGCCGGCGTTGATCCCGGCCGGCACGGCCTTCAGCAGGTTCTGGAACAGGTGATGATGCGTGTTGACCCAGCCCGGGTAGACGACGCAGTCGGTCGCGTCGATCACGCGTTCGCCGGGCAGCGGTGCGAGATCGGGCGCAATCGTGTCGATCCGGCCGTCGCGGATGCGCAGGTCGGCCTGGCCGAGCCGCGCGGCGTCGCCGGTGCGGCCGCTCATGACCGCGATCGGGTTGCGGATCAGCAGCGAAGAAGAAGGAACGCTCATGGTCGGGTCTCCTCGAATACGGATAGTCGGGTTGTGGTTCGTCAGGCGCCGCGCGGGCTCGATGCCGCGCGCGGCATGCGGCCCGTCAGTCGCACTCGCGCGCCATCGGGCTGCCGTGCGCGGCGTCGGCGTGGACGTGCGATTCAACGGGGGCAGCCGCCGGCACACCGTTGAGCAGCGCGTTGAGCAGCACCGACACGAGGCACGCGAGCACGACGCCGCTGTGCAGGAACGGCTGCGTCCAGTCGGGCATGTGCGCGAACACCTTCGGCGCCATCACCGGAATCAGCGCGGTTGCGATCGTGAAGCCGACGATCAGCACGTTGTAGCGGTTGCCTTCGAAGTCGACCTTCGCGAGCGTCTGCACGCCGGCGGCGACCACCACGCCGAACATCGCGATACCGGCACCGCCGAGCGCCGCCGAGCGCCGCCGACGGCGTCGACGCGACGATCGCGCCGATCTTCGGCACCAGCGCGACGACGCACATCAGCACACCGCTGACCGCGACGATCCAGCGGCTGCGCACGCCGGTCAGGATCACGAGCCCGACGTTCTCCATGAACGCGATGAACGGGAACGCGGCGAACGTGCCGGCGATCGCGCTCGCGACGCCGTTCGCCCGCAGCCCGCGCACGACGTCCTCCTCGCTCACCTGCTTCTCGACGATGTCGCCGATCGCGACGAACAGGCCCATCGACTCGACCATCTGCACGATCATCACGACGACCATCGTCAGCACCGGCACGATCGCGAACACCGGCGTGCCGAAGTGGAACGGGTAGGGCACGGTGAACCACGGCGCGGCGGCGACGTTCGTGAAGTTGCCCATCCCGAGCGCGATCGCGAGCAGGCTGCCCGCGACGAGCCCGATCAGCACCGACAGGTTGCGCAGGAACGCGTTCGCGAAGCGGTTGACCGCGAGGATCACGACCGCGACGACGAGCGCGACCGCGAGAAACGACAGCTCGCCGAACTGCAGCTTCGCCGCGTCGCCGCCGCCGGCCCACTGGTACGCGACCGGAAACAGCTGCAGCCCGATCACGGTGACGATGCAGCCGGTCACGACCGGCGGGAACAGGCGGCGCAGCCGGCCGACCAGCGGCGCGGCGAAGGTCGTGATGATGCCCGCGCCGATCACCGCGCCGCACACGCCGGCGAACCCCACGCCCGGCGTCAGGCCGATCGCGATCACGGGGCCGACGCTGCTGAACGCGACGCCCTGCAGGATCGGCAGGCGCACGCCGAGTTTCCAGACGCCGACCGTTTGCAGGATCGTCGAGATGCCGGAACAGAACAGCGCGGTGCTGATCAGCACGGTCGTGTCGGCGGGCGACATCTTCAGCGCCGATGCGACGATCAGCGGCACCGCGATCGCGCCGATATAGGCGACGAGCATGTGTTGCAGGCCGAGCGTCAGCATCTGGCGGCGCGGCAGGACCCGATCGACGGGATGTGAAGCAGCGTTCATGGGCGAGTCTCCTGAGGTTCGTTTGCGGGCGGGCGCGCGATGCGCCCGCCTGGCGTGCCCGTCAGGCCGCGACCGCCGCGGCGAGACAGGCATGGAAACGGTCGGTCAGCGCGGCGCGATCGAGATCGCGGCCGATGAAAACGATGCGTGACGAGCGCAGCTCGCACCCCCACGCCTGCGCGGCGCGCAGTTCGATCACGCCGTGCACGCCCTGCAGCACGTAGCGTTGCGTGCGGCCCTGCACGGCGAGGATGCCTTTCATCCGGAACAGGTTCGCGGTATCGGCGCGGCGCAGCTCGCCGAGCCACGCTTCGAGCGCGTCGAGATCGACGTCCGCCTCGACTTCGATGCCGACCGACGACACGCTGGCGTCGTGTTCGTGGTGGTCGTGATCGTCATCGTGTGCGTGGGCTTCATGTGCGTGGTCGTCGTGCTCATGCTCGTGCGCGTGTTCGTCCGCATGCGGCGCATCGGCCTGCAGCCCGTCGCTCTCGACGAGGATCTGCGCGAATTCGTTCGCGCCGATGCCGAGGATGCGATCGAGATCGACCTGCGCGTAGCTCGACGTGACGATCTCGGCCGTCGTGTTCAGCGCACGCAGCCGAGCGGTCAGCGCATCGACGTCCGGTGCGTCGACGAGGTCGACCTTGTTGATCACGATCCGGTCCGCGCAGACGATCTGGTCGACCGCCTGGTTGTCGCGGCCGTCGAGCACCAGATCGTCGAGATGCGCGCGGATATGCTTCGCGTCGACCATCGTGACGACCGCGTCGAGCGCGACTTCCTTCGCGATCGGATCGTCGAGGAAGAAGGTCTGCGCGACCGGATACGGATCGGCGAGGCCGCTCGTCTCGACGATGATGTGATCGAGCCGGTCGGGGCGCGCGACGAGCATCCGCACGATCCGCACGAGATCCTCGCGCACCGCGCCGACGCAGCACACGCAGCCGTTCGTCATCTCGTAGATTTCCTCGGTCGATTCGAGCACGAGGCCGCCGTCGATGCCGATCTCGCCGAACTCGTTCTCGATCACCGCGATCTTGCGGCCGTGCTTCTCGCGCAGGATGTAGTTCAGCAGCGTGGTCTTGCCCGCGCCGAGAAAGCCCGTGAGCACGGTGACCGGAATCTTCTCGACGTCGCTGTGGGTGGTGTGGATGTGGGTCATGATGCATCTCCGTTGAGTCGGTTGGGCTGCGGGTTCGGCTGTGATGCGTTGTCTTTCCAGCGATGGACGGTGCGGGAATCGAGGTCGAACAGGTCGAGTACGCGGCCGAGCGTGTGGTCGATCATCTGGTCGAGCGAAGCGGGGCGTGCGTAGAACGCCGGCACCGGCGGCGCGACGATCGCGCCCATCTCCGTGACGGTGGCCATGTTGCGCAGGTGCGTGAGCGTGTACGGCGTCTCGCGTGCGAGCAGCACGAGCCGGCGGCGCTCCTTCAGCACGACGTCGGCCGCACGCGAGATCAGGCCGGAGGAAAGGCCGCTCGCGATCTCGGCGAGCGTCTTCATCGAGCATGGCGCGACGATCATCCCGAGCGTGCGGAACGATCCGCTCGAAATCGGCGCCGCGATGTCGTCGCTGCGGTACAGCACGCTCGCGAGCGCGGTGATGTCGGACAGCCGGAAGTCGGTCTCGTGCGCCATCGTCAGCGCGGCGGCGCGCGACACGACCACGTGCGTCTCGATGTCGAGGTCGCGCAGCAGCGCGAGCAGCCGCATTCCGTACACGAAGCCGGATGCGCCGCTGATGCCGACCACGAGCCGCCGCGCGCTCATCGCGACGCTCCGCCGAGTTGCGCGATCACGTGCGCGGCGCGCTGCATCGCGGCGTCGCCGACGCGTGCGCGCACGCCGTCGAAACGCGAGCCGCGCGTCGCGTCGATCGCCATCCGCGACGTCGTGCCGTCGGCCAACGACGACGGATCGAGCGGGCTGCCGGGCAGGCCGTCGACGACGAAGAGGTCGCGGTGCGGCTGAAAGTGCGTCGCGATCGCCCACAGCACCTGCGCGTCGTCGGTGATGTCGACGTCGCTGTCGACCGCGACGACGTTCTTCAGGTAGGGGTCCCAGCCGAGCAGCGCGAGCATGATCTGGCGCGCCTCGCCGTCGCGCGACTGCTTCAGCGCGACATAGCAGTGGAAGTGCGTACCGGAATTCGGATAGTGGATCGCGGTGACGGAAGGAAAGCGCGCCTTCAGCTTCTCGCTCATCTCGGCTTCGCGCGGCAGCCGCGCGAGCGTCAGGTGCTCCGCGTACGGGCCGCCGACCACGTCGACGAGCCATGCATCCTTGCGCCGCATCATCGCGTCGATGCGCAGCACGTTGTTGGTCGAGCGGTCCGACGAGTAGCCGGTGAATTCGCCGAACGGGCCTTCTTCCGCATGCGCGTCGGGATCGATCGTGCCTTCGAGCACGAACTCGGCGGCGGCCGGCACGCCGATGCCGTGGCGCGGCGTGCGCACGAGCTGCAGCGGCGCGCCGAACAGTCCGCCGGCAATCGCGCGCTCATCCGCGCCGAACGGCACGCGCGCGGCGGCCGCGAGCATGAACAGCGGATGCGCGCCGATCACCATCGCGACCTTGAGCGTGTCGCCGCGCGCCTTCGCGGTCTGCAGCATCCGCCACAGATGGCCACGCGAATGCAGGCTCGTCGCCAGCGCGTTGCGCGCATGCGGCATCGAGCGGTGGTAGCTGAGGTTCGCGACGCCCGTCACCGGATCTTCGGCGACGATCACCGCATTGGTCACGTAGGGCCCGCGATCGGTTTCGAAGTGGCGGATCATCGGCAGCTGCGCGAGATCGACCGCGTCGCCTTCGGTTACCTGATCGAGTACGGGGCCGTGCGGCACGACGACCGGCGCGACGGGTGCGTTCGCATGCTGCTGCCACGCATCGAACAGGCCGTTCGCATCGACGCCGAACAGCCGGCCGATGCGCGTGCGGGACGCGAACACGTTGGTGACGAGCGGTGTCGAAAGACCGTCGACGCGCTCGCAGACGAGCATCTCGTGCCGCCCGCGCGCGGCGAGCGACGCGACGACGGCCGTGACGTCCTGGTCGGCGGACAGCGGCTGCGCGAGCGTCAGCACGTCGTCCGGAAAGCGTTCGCGATAGGCGTTCGCGAAGTGATGAAAATCCTGCTGCTCGGCAAAAAGGCTGGACGCCATGATGCACTCCGTCGGATGCGGAAGGGGAAAGGCCGGATCGCGCGCGTGTTCGATGCGACACGCGATCCGGCTGCCGGCGCGTTACAGGTAGGTCGACGTGAGGCGCTTCTGCGCTTCGTCGAGATCCTTCGGCGGCTTGGTCGGCTCGATGCCGACGAGGCGGGCGATGTTGTTGCCCATGTAGTCCTCGAGGCCGTCCTCGTCGAGATCCATCCCCTGCGGCGCGGGCCCGCACAGCATTTCCAGCTCGCGCAGCCACATGCCGGGCTCGTTCGGCGGCGAATCGGTGCCGAACACGATCTTGTTGCGCGGCAGCTCGCGGGCGAACTCGACGATCCGCGACTGGTAGCACCAGCCCGATTCGCAGTACACGTTCGGCGTATCCATCGCCATCCAGAACGCTTCGAACGAGTAGTTGCCACCCGTCTGGATCCCGAAGTGACCGATGATGAAGTTCACCATCGGAAACTCGCGGATGATCGGATAGAACTGCGTCGGGATCGTGTACGGCCCGTCGCCGGTGTGGATCAGCACGACGATGTTGTACTTCGCGCAGACCTTCATCGCGGGGCGCAGCCAGTCGAGCGCGCGATCGGGCCGGTAGCCGTGCATGTTCGCGTGCAGCTTCACCATCTTGAAGCCGTACTCCCTGATGTGGAATTCGAGCTCCGCCGCGCCGTTTTCCGGGCCCCAGCGCGGGTTGTACGTGAAGTTGCCGATGAAGCGGTCGGGGTACTTCTGCGTGAGTTCGGCGATATACGCCATGTAGTCGCGAATGCCGTCACGGCCGCGGCGGTTGCCGTCGCGATAGCCGGTGTTGCCGGGCGGCGGCTGGATGAAGCCCATGTCGATGCGGCGCGGCTTGCCGTTGATGATGTACGGGCCGTCCATCATCTCCAGCAGGCGTTCGCCGGTGAACGGTTCGCCGGTGTGGCGCCACGCCTCGTCGACGAGGTTGGTCGGGTGCAGGTGCGTATCGATGATCATGCAATGCTCCGGAATCGGGAGAGAGGGGCGCGGGCGTCAGGCGGCGAGCAGGGCTTTCGCTTCGTCGACGGTGCGCGGCGCGGGGGTCGGTTCGAGGCCGATCATTCGCGCGGTGTTGTTGCCGAGGTAATCCTCGAGCGTGTCCTCGTCGAGATTCATCCCTTGCGGCGGATCGAAGCACAGCACTTCGAGCAGCCGCAGCCACATGCCCGGTTCGTTCGGCGGCGTGTCGGAGCCGAACAGGATCTTGTGCTTCGGCAGCACCTTCGCGAATTCGACGATCCGCGACTGCAGGCACCAGCCCGATTCGCAATACACGTTCGGCAGGTCCATCGCGAGCTGGAACGGCTCGAAGCAGTAGACGCCGCCGGTCTGCACCCCGAAGTGCGCCATGATGAAATTGACCGTCGGGAATTCCTTGATCATCGGCACCCACTCGGTCGGGATGCTGTACGGGCCGTCGCCGGTGTGCAGCTTCACGAGCACGCCGAGTTCGGCGCATTTCTTCAGCGCGGGGCGCAGCCAGTCGAGTGCGCGATCGGGCCGGTACGCATGCATGTTGGCCTGGAACTGCACCATCTTGAAGCCGAGCTTGCGCACGTAATGATCGATCGCGTTCACGCCGTTCTCCACGCCGCAGCGCGGGTTGTAGACGAAGCAGCCGATGAAGCGGTCGGGGTGCTTGCGCACCATCTCGACCGTATACGCCATGTACGCGTCGATCGATTCGGTGCCCGACCTCTCGCCGTCGGTATAGATATAGATGGTGTTGCCTTGCGGCGGCTGGATGAACGCCTTGTCGACGCGGCGCGGTTTGCCGTTGATGAGGAACGGGCCGTTCATCGTCTCGATCAGGCGCTCGCCGGTGAACGGCGGGCCGTCGTGACGCCATGCGAGGTCGACGAGATTCGTCGGGTAACAGCTGGTGTCGATGATCATCTACTCGATCTCCTTGAGAGGAACCGGAAAGGCCGGTTGCCGTATCGCGGGCAGGCACGTCGATGAAGCGACCTGTCGGTCGGATTCATGCGGCCCTTTGCAAGGCGCATTATTTTTTTGCGCCTTCCCCTCGCCGGCATCGAGTGACACACTGCGACGTGCACTGCTGCTTGGGACCGAGTGTCACCAGCCGAATGTGCTCTGTACAATATTTTTTACTGACGCTCTTGATACGTTTGCGATATGGACATGCGTGTGTTGCGTTACTTCGCGGTGCTGGCCGACGAACTGCATTTCGGGCGCGCGGCCGCGCGGCTCCATATCTCGCAGCCGCCGTTGAGCCAGCAGATCCGGCTGTTCGAGGAGCAGCTCGGCACCGCGCTGTTCGTGCGCTCGCAGCATCGCGTCGAATTGACCGAGGCAGGGAAAACACTGAAGGAGCAGGTGCCGCTGATCGTCGCGCAGTTCGATCGCGCGATCGATCTCACGCGTTGCGCGGGGCGCGGCGAAGTGGGGCGGCTTGCGGTCGGCATCATCAGCTCGGCGATGGTCGTGCCGATTCCGCGTGCGTTGCGCGTGTTCGCCGAACGCCATCCGCACGTGCACTGGTCGCTGCACGAGATGACGCCGGCCGCGCAGATCGACGCGCTGAAGGAGAAGCGGCTCGACGTGTGCTTCTTCCGGCTGTTCCAGGACGACCCGTCGATCCGCAGCGAGATCGTGGTGCGCGAAACGGCCGTGGCCGTGCTGCCGTCCGGCCATCCGCTCGCGTCGCGCGACGCGATCGCGCTCGGCGAGCTGGCCGGCGAGCAGTTCGTGTCATTCGGCTTGCGGCATTCGCAACTGGCGCGCTTCCTGCAGCAGAGCTGTGTCGACGCGCGCTTCACGCCGCGGATCGCGCACGAGGTCGTCGAGGTGCACACGCTGCTGTCGCTGGTGCGTGAAGGGCTGGGCGTCGCGCTGCTGCCTGCGTCGTCGCGGCAGATCTCGACGGGTGGCGTCGCGTTCGTGCCGCTGCTGCCGCCGGCGCTCGAGGTGTCGCTGCAGGCCCGCTACCGCGCGGACGATACGTCCGCGGTGCTCGGCGCGTTTCTCGACACCGTGCGCGAGGTTGCGGCGGAGTTCAGCGCGTAGCGGCGCGTATCAGCGCGCGAGCGATTGCGCGACGAGCGCGCCGATCGCGTCGATCAGCGGCTTCACGCGCGCATGGCGTTCGCGCGGCCAGATCGCATGCAGATTGTAGTGCGTCGGAATCGCGATCGTGCAGAGTTCGACGAGCCGGCCGTCGCGGCGCGCATCGGCGGCGAGCAGCCCGCGCACCAGCCCGGCGCCGAGCCCGGACACGAGCGTCGCGACGAGCCCCGCCGCGTTGTCGAACACGGCGATCGTGTCCGGTTCGACGGGTTCGAGGCCCGCCGCTTCGAGCCACGGAATCCACGACCGCTTCGTATAGCCGAGCAGCGGCAGTTCCAACACCTGTTCGGGCGTGAGCGGCGCGGTCAGCCCGTCACGTTCGAGCAGCGCGGGCGCGGCCATCGCGGTCAGCCGGTCGGGGCAGACCAGCACGCTGTCCACGCCTTCCCATTCGCCGTAGCCATAGCGCAGCGCGACATCGACGTGGTCGAATGCATCGCGATCATGGCGCGGCGCCGACAGCACCGTCAGCGACGTGCCGTCGAGCGCGCGCATCAGTGCCGGCAGCCGCGCGGGCAGCCAGCCCTGCATCAGTTCCGGATCGACGTCGAGCCGGAGTGACGGCCCGGTCGTGCGCCCCTTCACCGACGACAGTGCGCGATCGATCTGCTCGAGCCCGTCGGACAACTGGTTCGCGAACAGCGTGCCGGCATCGGTCAGCATCACGCGGCCGCCGGCGCGGGCGAACAGCGGCTGGCCGATGAATTCCTCGAGCGAGCGAATCTGCTGGCTGATCGCACTGTGCGTGAGCGCCAGCTGGCGTGCCGCGCTGGAAAAGCTGCCGACCCGCGCGGCGTGCAGAAACGCCTGCATCGACTGGATCGAAGGGTATCGCTTGAGCATCTGTTAGTCCGACTGACAGGGATTCGACGAAATGATCGCTGGCGTAGCCGTGCATCGCGTTTCGATAATGCTCCGGAACCGCGCGATGGGCGCGGGCCGACCTAGGAATGCGAATCAGGAGACCGCGCATGATCGACATCGTCGTGAACGATACACGCCATTCGCTCGAGAATGTACCGGGGGATATGCCGTTGCTGTGGGTGCTGCGCGACCGGCTCAAGCTCACCGGCACGAAGTTCGGCTGCGGCAAGGGCCTGTGCGGCGCGTGCACCGTGCATCTCGACGGGCAGGCCGCGCGCGCATGCCTGATTCCGGCCGTCGCCGCGCACGGGCGGCACGTGACGACGATCGAGGGGTTGTCGCCGGACGGGCGGCATCCGCTGCAACTCGCGTGGGTCGTCGAGGACGTGCCGCAATGCGGCTATTGCCAGCCGGGGCAGCTGATGCAGGCGGCCGCGCTGTTGAAGGGCGGCCAGCCGGTGGACGACGACACGATCGTGCAGGCGATGTCGGGCAACCTCTGCCGCTGCGGCACGTATGCGCGCATTCACCGCGCGATCAAGCGTGCGGCGTCCGGCGATCCGTCGCTGACGGCCGCGGCCGAACCCGCGAAGGAGGCGTGACATGCGCGACGATCACGCACCGGATGCACCGCATGGCGACGGCACGCCGCGCCGGCGTTTTCTCAAGCAGAGTTCGGCGCTGCTGGCCGCAGGCATCGCGATCGGCTTCCGGATGCCCGACGCGGCGGCCGCGGGCAAGCACGCGAGCGGCGATCCGCATCCGGCCGCCGGCGAATTCGAACCGAACGCGTGGGTGCGCGTGCTGCCCGACGACACGATCAAGCTCGTCGTGCACAAGCACGATTCGGGCACCGGCACGCGCACCGCGCTCGCGGCGGTGGTGGCCGAGGAGCTCGACGTCGATCCGTTCCGGGTCGACGTGATCACGCCGGAAGATCCGTTCTTCGCCGACTACCTGCATCCGCTGTGGAAAGTGTTCTCGACCGGCGGCAGCACGAGTGTCGCGATGGAGTACGACCGGCTGCGTCGAGCGGGCGCGACCGCGCGTGCGATGCTCGTCGAAGCGGCGGCGCATCAATGGGGCGTGCCCGCTCCTACGTGTACGACGGCAGACGGCGCGGTGCTGCATGCGTCGAGCGGCCGCCGTGCGACGTACGGCGCGCTCGCGCAGGCGGCCGCGCAGTTGCCGGCGCCGAAGCAGGTCGCGCTGAAAGATCCCGCGCAGTTCCGCTATATCGGCAAGCTGCGCAAGAAGCGCGGCGCCGCGCAGAAGGCCGACGGCTCGTTTCCGTACGGCATCGACGTGTCGCTGCCGGGGATGCTGGTCGCGGTCGTCACGCGTGCGCCGGTGATCGACGGCCGCGTGCGCAGCGTCGATGCAAAGGCCGCGCTCGCGATTCCCGGCGTGCGCGACGTGCTGCAGATTCCGCCGCGCCCCGACGTGCTCGGCGGCAACCAGGCCGGCGTCGCGGTGCTCGCGGACGACTACTGGTCCGCGCATCAAGGGCAGGCCGCGCTGACGATCGAATGGGAGGACAGCCTGTTCGAAACCTTCGACAGCAGTACGCTCGCCGCACGCCAGGCCGCGTGGCTCGACGATCCGGCCGCGCGCGTCGTGCCGACGATCGCCGACGGCGACCCGGCGAAGGCCCATGCGGCC
Organism: Burkholderia sp. AU31624; assembly: GCF_020420065.1. Taxonomy (NCBI): domain Bacteria; kingdom Pseudomonadati; phylum Pseudomonadota; class Betaproteobacteria; order Burkholderiales; family Burkholderiaceae; genus Burkholderia; species Burkholderia sp. AU31624. The sequence goes on along the minus strand of NZ_JAIZRT010000001.1, from coordinate 815,652 downwards.
GGCGCGCGCACGATCGAGGCGTCGTATGCGATGCCGCACAAGGCCGCGAATCCGCTGGAGCCGATCAACCTCACCGTGTGGGCCCGCAATGGCGGCATCGAATACTGGGGCGGGCTGCAGGTGCCGTCGACCGCAATGGAAGCGGCGGAGGTGATCGGCGGCATTCCTTCGCATCGGGTGACGCTGCATGAGCTCGTGTCGGGCGGCAGCTTCGGCGCGCGCGAATCGAAGTACTGGCTGTTCGAGGCGACGTGGCTCGCGGTGAAGACCGGCAAGCCCGTGAAGCTGATGAACAGCCGCGAGGACGAGATGCGTGCGCTGTTCTATCACGCGGCAAGCTACCACCGTGCGCGCGCGGTGCTCGATGCGCAGGGCAATCTCGCGTCGCTGTGGCTGCGCGCCGTGATGCCCGCATCGCCGCAGCAGTGGGAGCCCGGCTATCTCGAGCGCACCGACCGGATGGATTTCAGCACGACCGAGGCGATCACGAAATGGGAGTTCGCGTATGCGGCGCCGCATCGCGACATCGGCTGGATCCGGATGGAGACGGGCGTGCCGACCGGCTGGTTCCGCGCGGTGAGCTACATCCCGAACGTGTTCGCGGTCGAATCGATGATGGACGAGGCCGCGCACGCGGCGAAGCGCGACCCGGTCGAGTTCCGGCTCGCGCACATGCGCGACCGGCCGCGTCATGCGGCCGTGCTGCGTGAAGCGGCGCAACGAGCGGGGTGGGGCCAGCCGCTGCCGGACGGTGTCGCACTCGGCATCGCGACGAACCAGGCGTACGACAGCTATGTCGCGGTGGTCGCGCGGGTCGTGCGCAAGGACGGCGCGGTGCGCGTGGAGAAGCTGACGTGCGTCGCCGATTGCGGGATCGCGGTGTCGCCGGCCGGCGTCGACGAGCAACTGTACGGCGGCCTGATGTGGGGGCTCGGCCATGCGACGTCCGATCGCATCGATTTCCGGCACGGCCGCGTGCAGCAGTCGAACTTCGATACGTATCGCGTGATGCGGATGAGCGACATGCCCGATACCGACATTCACATCGTGCAGGGCGATCCGGCGAAGCCGGGCGGGGTCGGCGAGCTGTCGAGCCCGGCGGTGACGCCGGCGATCGCGAACGCGGTATTCCGGCTGACGGGGAAGCGGTTGCGGGAGACGCCTTTCGATTTGTCGGTGGTGGCGTAGCGTGACCGTACGTATGAAGTTTGCCCTGCATCGGCCGCCAATCCGCTGATCAATTCGCCGACGTCGCACCCGATCGACGTCGGCGAACGCGTTCGCCCGCATCGTCGCGCGCAAGCGCCGATTCCGCATACGTTCCCCCGCTTCTCGCGGGTGTTTCCCACTGGTTGGTGACGCGAATTTTTACCTAAGATGAAGCCATCATGCGCGTAATTCGGTGCCTGCACGCGCATGGAGGGAGGCGGGAGGCAGCGCCGGAGCGACGCCAGCGGATGTTGCCATCATGGATGCGAAAGTGTGCGCGTCGGCTGCCAGTCTCGCGACTGCAGCGACGCCAGCGGACGCGGCGGCAATCGCCGCGCGAACGGTGCCCGGCTGCTCGGGTCGAACCGCTCCGCTGCGCCACGCGCTGGTCGCAATCGTTTGCGTTCTGGGGGCCGCACAGGCCGTGCTTGCCGGGGCTTCCGCCGAGGCGCCCGATCCGGCCGACACGGTGCGCATCGTGGCGGCTGCAAGCTCCACGGATCCCGCCAATCCGGCTGATGCGACACACGACACGGCCGTGCGTCAGGTCGTGCTGGGCATCGTCAGTTTCACCCGCTGGCCGACGACACCCGTGCGCCTGCATCTGTGCGTCACGGGCCGGCCCGACTATGCGCGCGGCCTGACCGACACGCTGCAGGCCGGCTCGACGCTGCTTGACGTGCAGCGTGTGCGTTTCGACGATCCCGCGCTCGGCATGGCCTGCGACATCGTCTATCTCGGCAACCTGGGCGCGGATGAGCGGGCGCGCGTGAGGGCGGCGGTAGCAGGCCATCCGGTGCTGACGATTTCGGAACACGATCCGTCCTGCACGGCGGGCGGCATGTTCTGTCTCAACGTCGACGGCGAACGCGTGTCGTTCGACATCAATCTCGACGCGGTCGCACGCAGCGGCGTGCGCGTGCATCCGAACGTGCTCAATCTCGCACGGCGGCCGGGGGCGCCATGACACGACCCACTCCACCGGTCTCGCTGTCGCGCGTGCCGCGCCCGACGCTGCAAAGCGTGCTGCGTCGCGCGCACCTGCGCCTCGCGTTCGTCGCCGTCACGATGGCGGCCGTGTCGTTGATCGTGGTGGCCGTGATTGCATTGCGTGCGTATGCCGGCAACAACCTGAACCTGCTGGCGCGCTCGCTCGGTTATACGGTGGAGGCCGCGCTCGTGTTCGGCGACCGCGTCGCGGCGGCCGAGGCGATCGGGATGATCGCCGGCGACGAGGATGTCGCGCAGGTGGTGGTCACGGATAGCCAGGGCCAACCGTTCGCAACGTGGCAGTTGCCTGCCGGCAGCGGGATCGCGCGGCTCGAGCGCGTCGTCGCCGACCTCGCGTTGCCAGGGCCCGTGACCGCGCCGGTGGTGCACGACGGCATCGTCGTCGGTCACGTCGTCGTGCGCGGCCGTGGCCATCAGTTCTTCGGATTCCTGCTCGGCGGCGTGGGCGGCATTCTCGGGTGCCTGGCCGTCAGCGTGATCGGTGCGTATATCAGCTCGCAGCGCCTGCTGCGCAGCATCGTTTCGCCGTTGCGCGCGCTGGCGGGCGTCGCCCACGCGGTGCGGCGCGAACGTGCGTTCGCGCAGCGCGTCGAGCCCGCATCGATTGCCGAACTCAACCAGCTCGGCGACGACTTCAATGCGCTGCTCGACGAATTCGAAGACTGGCAGAACACGCTGCGCGACGAGAACGCGTCGCTCGAACACAAGGCGACGCACGATGCGCTCACGGGGCTGCCCAACCGCGTGCAGTTCGAGTCGCGTCTCGCACTCGCCCTCGGCGAAGCCGGGGTGACGGGGCAGCGGGTCGCGGTCCTGTATCTCGATTGCGACCGCTTCAAGGAAATCAACGACTGCCTCGGCCACGAAGCCGGCGACGCGGTGCTGATCGGCATCGCGTCACGCCTGCGCACGCAGGTGCGCGAGACCGACCTGGTCGCGCGCCTGGGCGGCGACGAATTCGCGGTCATGCTGCCGGCCGTGCGCGAAGCGGGTAGCGTATGTCGTATTGCTGACGAAATCCTGTCCGGCATGGCGCCGTCGATCGAGCTGTCCGACGGCCGCGTGGTGGCCACCATGATGAGTGCCGGTGTTGCGCTGTATCCCGATCACGCGTCGGATGCGAGCGGCTTGCTGCGGGCGGCGGATGCTGCGATGTACCGCGCCAAGCGCGCCCGGCCAGGCTCGTGGCAACTGGCGGAAGGAGTCGCGGGGGCGGCTTGAGGTTCATCGTTTCACGCTGCGGGCGAGGCCGCGGCAGTGGGTGGAAAGCGCGCTCGCGACGCGGGTGCAATCGAAGGGGTCAATGATGAACAACACGTTTCCGGTTGGGCTTGGGCGCATGTGCGTCGGCAGCGCGCTGCTCTGGTGCATGCTGCTGGGAGGCTGCAAGACGCCACCGCCGCTTCATCGTGGATTGACGCAGACGCAGGTCACCGCGCTCAAGTCGGCCGGCTTCCAGGAAACCCAGCAGGGTTTCGAGTTCGGCTCGACCGGGCCGATCCTGTTCGATTTCGATCGCTACAACCTCAAGCCCGATGTGCGGCGGATCGTCGAACGGATCGGTCGCACGCTCCGCTCGGCCGGGATCAACGGGGTACGGGTCTATGGATATTCGGACCAGGAAGGCGTGGACGAGTATGACTTCGAGTTGTCCAGGCGGCGGGCCGAGGTCGTCGCGCTTGAACTGATCGACGTGGGGCTCGATGCGAAGCGCATCGCGGTCGTCGGGAAAGGGAAGAGCGATCCGGTCGGGGACAACAAGACGCCGGGAGGAAGGGCGCAGAACCGGCGGGCGGCGATCGTGGTGTCGCCGCGGTGACCGGGGCGGTTTCCCCGCACGGCGAGAAAGGCATTTGAAGGCTACGGAAGGCATGCGATCGGATGCGACGACCGGCAGCGTGTAGCGGCACGGCAGCGCCTGCCAGCGCGCATTTCCTTCCCGAGCGCTCGCACTATTTCATCGTGACTGGGGCGATGCTTCGCCCCGTACGGATCTGTCACACGTTTCATGCAGATTGTGTCCCGTTCCGCGCGTGCTGGCGCGGTGATTCGGCATGGGCGCCGCGTCCGGGCGGCCCGGCCGCCGGCCTGTTTCCGGGCTATCGGGGGCCCGAACGGAAACGTTTGCAGGTGTCTTTCACGCGTCCGGATTTTGTCCTACATTATCGGGGCTTCGGGCCGGTCAGCCGGCACCAGGAACCTGAGAACACAAGAAGGAACAAGCATGAGTTTCGCTCCGAACGGGGGTATTCCCACTGGAATGGGCGGTAGTGCGCTCGGCTCGTTGAGCGCGCTCGGCGGTCTCGCCGGCCCGGTTGCGTCGAGCGTCGCCGGCAGCCTTGGGCCGCTCGCGGGCCTGGCCGGGCACGTCGACACCGTCCAGCGCGCGATGCAGCTCGCGCAGACCGGCTTCTCGCTGATGGACAAGACGCCCGGCGCGGTCGCCGAGGCGATCAACGGCGCCGCCAACCCCGCGCGCCTGACCCAGCTCAACCGCTACGTGACGCTCGATACGCCGCTCGGCCCGGACGTGCTGCTGGTCAGCGCCGCCGTCGTCGACGAGCACGTGAACCGGTTGCCGGAGATCCACCTCGACCTGCTGTCGCATCGCCACGACCTGCGCCCCGAGGATCTGATCGGCCAGCAGGTCAAGATCCGGTTCGACCAGCAGGCGCGCCTGTCGACGCTCGAACGCGTCGTCGCATCGGGCGCCGCCGACAACGATCGTTACTTCGACGGCTACGTCGCGTCGTTCGACCGCGCCGGCAACCCCGGCAACGTCACGCAATATCACCTGACGGCGGTGCCGTGGTTCTGGTTCCTGACGCGCTCGACCGACTGCCGGATCTTCCAGAACAAGACCGCGCAGGACATCCTCACCGAGATTTTCCAGGAGCACGGCTTCTCCGACTTCGTATTCGATATCCGGACGAGCCAGAAGCCGCTCGAGTACGTCGTGATGTACCAGGAGAGCTACTACAACTTCTGCGCACGGCTGATGGAGCAGGAGGGGCTGGTCTGGACGCACCGCTACGAGAAGGACAAGCACATCCTGGTGATCGGCGATTCGAACCTGCTGTTCCGCCCGATCGACGGGCTCGTGACGGTGCCGTTCGCGGCTACCGAGGCGAGCGAGGACAGCGGCATCGACCAGCTGCACGAAGGCCGGCGCTTCGGGGTGGGCAAGGTCACGTTCCGCGACTTCAACCATCAGAACCCGTCGTCGCCGCTGATGCTCGTGGAGGCCGGGCCGCAGAACCTCAAGCATGCGCGGCTCGACGCGACCGAGCGGTTCGAGCATCAGTCGCTGTACGACCACGGCGACGACGGCAACCGCTACGCGCGTTTCGCGATGGAGGCCGAGGAGGCGCAGGCTCATCGCTATACCGGCGGCGGCTACGCGTGGCGCATGACCACGGCGGGCGCCGTCACCGTGGCGAATCACCCGGTGCTCGAGAACAACCAGGAATACGTGATCCTGCACGTGCGTCACGAGGCGGTGAACGACTACACGCAGCACAGCGCGAAGCTGCCGTACCGCAACAGCTTCGCGCTGCTGCCGAAGAAGGTGCCGTACCGGGCGCCGCGCGGCACGCCGAAGCCGGTGATTCACGGCACGCAGTCGGCGATCGTCGTCGGTCCGAAGGGCGAGGAAATCTACACCAACGGCAGCGCCGTGAAGGTGCACTTCCCGTGGGACCGGCGCGGCAAGAAGGACGGCTCCGATTCGATGTGGGTGCGTGTATCGCAGCCGTGGGCAGGCGACGGCTGGGGCGCGGCCGCGATTCCGCGGATCAAGCAGGAAGTGCTGGTCGCGTTCAACCAGGGGGACCCGGATAACCCGGTGATCGTCGGTCGCGTGTTCAACGGCGAGCAGGGCAACCCGTATCACGGCGCGGCCGGGCAGACGATGGGGATCAAGAGCCAGACGCACAAGGGGCAGGGGTCGAACGAACTCTTGATGAGCGACGTGAACGGTGCGCAGATGCTCTACATGCACGCGCAGAAGGACATGCATACCGTCGTCGAGGACGCGCAGTGGACACAGGTTCTCAAAGGCGACCGGACTGTCGAGGTGGGGAAAGGCAACCATACGACGGCCGTCGCGGTTGGCAACCTGTCAGACGTTGTCGTGCAGGGCAATACGCTGCATAAGACTCCGCAGGGTGTGCATACAATCGAAGCCAAGGAACTCTGGATCAAGATCGGTGGCGAGGGCGGCACGCGGATCCACATGACGGCTGGCTCGATCGAGATCTACAAGGGCGATTCGGTGATTCACCTCGATGACAGCAACATCAATATCCAGGCGTCCCGAACCGACATCAATCCGAAGAACGGCTAACAATAATCAGGATCACAAAGCATGTACCAGATGCAGGAAGGCACGTTGGCGCTGCCCGTGGAGTGGCAGGACAAGACGATGAACGTATTCGTGTCGGCGGCGGCCGGCACGGAGGGCGTGAGTTTCGTGATCACGCGCGAGCGGCTGCCATGGGGAATGAAGTTTGCCGAGTATGTGACAAGCGAAATCCGGAAGGTGGCGAAGCAGGTGCCGGATTATTCCGAGGTCGCAAATGAAGACGCTACGGTGTCCGGGCGCGCCGCGCACGTGCACGAGTTTACGTGGACGAACAATCAGGCGCTGATTCACCAGCGGCTGACGATGGTGGAGTACGGACCGGTCGTCCTGATGCTGACCTTCACTGCTCCCGGTACGTTGAGCGACACCCAGCGCGAACAAATCCGGGCAGTGATTCAGAGCCTTCAGCTGCGCGATCCGATCTGAGGCCGCAATGTCGGACACGCCAAATTACAACGAGCCGAGCGGCAGCGCACAGGAGCGTCTCGACCGGATTGCCAAGCTGGAGGACGGTGACGCCGCCAAAGCGGCCGAGCAGCCGTTTTACGAGAACCTCAACTACGGGATGCTCGGTGCCGACGCGGGCCTGACCACGCTTGAGGGGACGGCAGCCGGGTTGAGTGCGGCGGGTACGGCGTTGGCGGGTGGCGCAACCGGCGGAGCGGCTTTAGGTGCGGGGGCGGTCGCGGCCGGTACGGTGATGCTGCCGCTGGCGATTGCTGTCGGTGGAGCGTGGGCGCTCGACAAAGTCGGTGTGACGGGATGGCTCTCGAAGGAATTCACGCAGGTCGGTGACGCACTGGGCCTCACGATCGGCCGTGGCGATCCGCATCCCGCGTGTATCGGCGATCGGATCGCGCACTCGTCAGGATTTATGGGGATCCTCGCCGGCATTGCCGTAGGGGTCGCGATTGGTGTGGCGGTGGCGGCGACCGTGGCGACAGGCGGACTCGCCGGGGCATTGATCGTCGGCGCGTGCATGGCGGGCGGCCTGACGCTGGGCGGTGCGCTTGCGTCGGCCAGCCAAAGCATGGGCAGCAACTGTGGCGAGATCGTTACCGGCTCGGGCAACGTGTATTTTGAAGGTAAAAAGGTGGCGCGCGTCACGGACCTGGTGAGTTGCGAGCATCATTCCGGCGTGCCGCAGCCACTCGTTGACGGCAGCAAAACCGTGTTCGTCAACGGCCTGCCGCTGGTGCGGATCGGCCACGAAACGCACTGTAGCGGCAAAGTCAATTCGGGGCGTAACAGCATCTGGATCGACAAGACGACCGGACACTACGGCCCGAAGAACCCGGAGTTGTCCGCGACTCAGGAATTCCTGGCGGGTTTGCTCGGGGGGATAGTCGGCGGCGGTGTCGGAAAATTCGCCGGCAAGGGGTTGCGCGATAGATTCAGGCCCGAGCCCACCCGATCCGCCGAACAGAGCGGCGTCAAGGACGAGAATCGACCGAAGTGCAAGGATCCGGTTGATCCGGTATCCGGAGAAATGCTGGAGATTCGTACCGATCTTGCCATTCCCGGAATCTTGCCCCTTGAGTTCAAACGACGCTATCGGACTCGATCGGACGACCATGGATTGCTCGGTCACCGCTGGTCGGATAACTGGTCGCAGCAATTGACGTTCGCCGACGGTCGCTTCGTGCGATTTCACGACGGTGCAGGTCTTGTGATCGGCTTTGACGCGCCGGACATGGCGCTCAACGGAATCAATCTGCGCGAGCCACGTTATCGGCTGGTCGGCAGCCGGCTCGAGCCGCGTATCTTCGATCGCGATACGCGGCAACTGCGTATTTTCTCGCCTCTGGTCTACGGCAGTTCTTCTCGCCTCGAGCGGATCGAGGACCTCGACGGTAACGCGATCGTTCTTTCTTACGACTCTACTGGCCGTTTGAGCGGCATGGCTCATAGCGATGGCTATCGGCTCGAGGTGACCTATCACGGGTACGACCGTCGCCTGCAAAGGATCGTTCTTCACGATGCGGACGGGGATTCCCGAACACTCGTGGACTACGACTACCAGAACGGCATGCTCACCCATGTGGCGAGCTTCCAGTTTGGGCAGTTCCATTACGCGTACGACGAACACGGATGGATGACCCAATGGCGAGATACCGATCAGACCGATGTCCGATATCGGTACGACACGGCGGGCCGTGTTGTCGAGACCGGTACACGGCAGGGCTATCACACGGGGCGGTTCATTTACGAAACCGGTCGCACACGCGTGAGTGATGTCGATGGCGAATGGATCTACGACTATAACGATGACGGTCTTGTAACGGCCGAAACCGATCCGCTTGGCCATTGCGTGCGCTCGGAATGGGAACTCGGTCGTTTGATGGCACGGATCGATCAACTGGGGCGCAAGACGGATTATCACTATGACGATTTCGGCCAGCTGATTTCGGTAACCGAAAGTTCTGGACGCACGATTGGCTTCGAATACGATGACGCACAGCTCCTTATTGCGGCGGGTTTGCCAAACGGCGGCCAGATCCAGCTCGAATACGATCATCTGCGGCGGTTGATCGCGCGCACTGAACCAGATGGCATCAAGACGACTTATCGTTATGGCCAAAATGGCGAACTGCTCCGCATAATCGCTGGCGATCGCGAGACCCGCTTCGACTACGACGACCGTTTGCGACTCACCGTTATCGAATTGCCGACCGGTGCGCGTTTCAGGCGCAAGATTGACGTGCTGGGTCGAGTGCTGGAGGAAACGTCGCCCGACGGGCATGTGACCCGTTATGAGTATGCCGACGGCCCTGCCAATCCGCGAGGTATGCTGAGTACGATCACACATCCGGATGGCTCGGAAGTGCGAGTGCGATATAACAGTGAGGGCCTGCCGGTCGAATGGGTCGATCCGATCGGGCGTACGACTCAGCGCACCTACGGCCCATTTGATCTGCTCACGGCATCGATTGACGCGGCTGGTCATACAACGCAATTTGAGTACGACCATGCGACGCGCTTGAAGAAGGTCATTAACGCATTGGGTGAGACCTACACGTACCGTTACGATGCGGCCGGACGTCTCGTATCCGAGATCGACTGGGGCGGTCGCACGACAGATTACGAGCGCGATGCAACCGGTCGTCTGCTTGTGAAGACGTTGCCCGATGGTGGGCGGTGGCATTACGCATACGATGCATACGACCGGCTCATCGAGGTCGATGCCGGGGATGTGAAGCTTGCTTACCGGTACGACAAGGGCGGACGGTTGGAATCGGCTGAGGCGGCAGGTGAGCACTCTCGTCTGACGCGCTTCGCCTACGACAAGAACGGACGTCTGATCGGCGAGGATCAGCATGGCGAACTGCTAAGGCACGTCTACGACGCGGATGGGCAGCGGCGTCTTCGGATGACGCCGCGACGGGAAACAGCTTACGCGTACGATGCGTTGGGTGCGTTGACTCAAGTGGGTGGACTTACGATTCAACGCGACGGCCAGGGGCGCGAAATTGGCCGGCAAGCGGGGCAGTTCGTTACGCAACAGCAATACGATTCGCTCAGCCGCATCCGTCGGCAGATCGCAGGCCCTGTCGTAGCGTTCAATTCCTTGCAAACCGACCCCGCACTCGCGCTTGAGCAACTCACGCGGCACGTCTATCACTACGACGCGGCGGGACAACTGGAACGTGTTGATACGGACGCCGATACGCTTACATACCGACGTGATGTTCGCGGCCAGATCGTCTCGGCCGAAAGTCTGCTACATCCGGCCGAGCACTTCCGTTACGACGCGGCGATGAACATCGCCGCGCATGGCCGGCAGGATCCTGTAGATGTCCACCATTATGGCAAGGGCGGTCTGCCCGAACGAATTGGCTATGCCCGCTATCGGTACGACGCGCGTGGCCGTACGATCGAGAAGACGGTTGATCAGCCCGGGTTCCGGCCTCAGACGTGGCAATACACCTGGGATGGCCTCAATCGTCTTATAAAGGTCGTGACGCCCAAATGTGGCGTCTGGGTCTATCGCTACGATGCCTTCAATCGCCGGATCGAGAAGCAGCAGATCGGCGCGCGCGAAACGGTGAAGTTTTTGTGGGACGGTTCGATGCTGGCCGAGCGCTGGATCGAGCAGCGGGATGGTACGACAGGACAAGTGGTGACGTGGCACATTGAGCCAGGAAGCTTCTCGCCGCTAGCACAGGAGACAAATGATGGTCTCTACCCTATCCTGACGGATCAGGTCGGCTGTGCGAAGGCGGTATTCGACGTACGTGGCAAGACGGTCTTTAGAGCCGCTCATTCGCTCTGGGGAAAAATGCTGCCGGTGCGAGGCGCTGCCAACGATGGCGAAGTCGTACCGATCGATGCGACATTGAGGTTTCCGGGACAATGGTGGGACGAGGAATCGGGCCTCCACTACAACCTGCATCGCTATTACGACCCCGACTCAGGACAGTACCTGAGCGTTGATCCGCTGGGACTTGCAGGTGGATTCCGGACTCAGGGTTATGTTCATGAACCGAATGAGTGGGTCGATCCGTTCGGATTGCAGCAATGCCCCGAGCGGGAAGTTAATGGAACGAAGATATACGGTAAAGGGCAAAAGGACGGAACGCCGGGACATGACCAGTTTTCAGAGGTAATTGCTAACAAACTGGCGATGAGTGGAAAATTCAAGGAAATATATCTGAATCGATCGTATAATTTTGCAACAGATAATGCCGTTTCGGCACGGCGTCCCGACATTATGGCGGTAGATGTCAATGGTAAGGTGCACGCTATCGAAATGGCATCCCGTACTGATATGGGGGCAAAGTTGCGTACGCTAACGTCGCGAAATTATGATGCGATGCAGAATCTTCCTCCGAATGCGAGAGGTGATATTCTGGTGTTTGAGCATCCGTATGATGCGCAAGCGATAAAAGCTGACTTGGATAATTTGATATCAGGAATCTGAGAAGAGATGAACACTGGAATCGTAATTTACGGAACCGATCCGACTCAGGCCGCCTCTGCTCTGTCAATGGCTGAAAACCTGTTTCGTCAATTCGGCGAAGAGGCGGCCAAGGCGATGTTTCTGGAATTCGTCGTTCGGAATGGTGAGAGATTTGTTGAGGATCGTGAGATATCTCTTGCTGAATTGAAGGTGAAAGTTTTGGCCGGCGAGGCTGCCGCGTTTCAGATAAGTAACGATGGAGGAGCCGGTGGCGGCTTGTCTATTTCATTTGGTCACAATGTCCCTGAATTCGAGGGATTTTCGTTTGTTGATGTTCAAATCAGTGATTCCGTTTATAAAGTAAATAAAGAAGTGGAGGTTTTTCTGGAGGAGGCTGTGGCGCGTGTGAGTTTTAAATATGCCATCGCATACGATGCAGTAAATATGACGGCAGCTTATAAATATTCAAGTGGTGTAAATCTAACAAGAATATTTCCTTTCGAAAATACGTCTCTTTTCACGAAGGATCTCCCTGGCAGGGTGCCGGGATCGGCGAGCTATGAAGGTGTAAAGCTCCGGATGGTTTACCCCCTGAATGTTCTCAACGAGCAGCACCTGGGGATTCGTGTCAACGATATTTCCTTGAGAGAGTGGATTGGAGCTGATCCACGTCGAGGATCGTTGAAAAATATCTCAAACAAAATGTGGCTCTGGTCGGTCAAGGAGTCGGACTTGCTCGAAATCAACAACGCTTGTGGAGAGGCGGGAATATTGCTCGCCTGGCAAAAAACTCAAGCGAATAAGCCGGCTCGAAAGCTGCCTTGAGCTTGTTTACGGACCGGCTGCAATCGTAAGCGATTCGGCTGATTCATATTTGCGCGTTTGAAGGGGCTGTCGAGTCGATGGATAACGCCGCCTTTTGTATGTGAAAAACCATTGCTGGCCAGTGGGTAGCGACCGGACCGGACGGGGCTGAGCTGCAGCCTGAGCCGGTACTACTGACCTTGCCCAGTCGACGATATTAGCCGTAAGTTTGTGGGCTAGCCTCAGGAATACCTCAGAGGGAAAGGTCAGTGGATCAGGATATTCAGGAGATGTTTCGCCGCTATCGCGATCGAGATATCGATTTGCAGCAACTGCGTGTGTGGCTGGGCAACGAAAGTGCTCGTGTTGAGGCGCAAATTCCACGAGATCAATTACTCAAGCTCAGACGAGGAAGTGAAGCCCGGAGCAATGGAGTGATCGCGCAGTTACTTCCAGCGTGCGAGTACTGTCTGGCAGTTGGCTCGCCCAAACAGTTCGAATCACGCCTGGAATATCAACAATATTCGCAACGTCGCGATACTGCTGTTACCAGCGGAGTCCTCGCGGATATTGCTCCGCCTCGTTTTGATTCTGAGGGGCCAGGGTCGGCAGGATCTGCAATGTATTACCGCTGTACTCGATGTCATGCGATTTGGGCATTCGTTGAGCCGGAGAAGGCGGAAAACGGGGCGTGGGATAGGGCTTTTTAAAGTTCGAAAGTGAGTGATGCTGCTTGCGAGCGGCGGTGGAGTTCAATCCGGATGGCGTCAATCAAATGTATTTAGGAGGGTTTTGAATTGAGTCGGCTTGAACAGTACTACGCGGGCGACGATAGCTGGAAGGGGTTCTCCGACCTATTCGCGAAATATGAGGGTTTGCCGGAGGTCCAGGATCTTGCGAAGGATCTAAATGGGCAACTTGATCTTGCGTATACGATCTACTGGGTTGCCGGTCCAAAATCTGCACAGAAGTGGATAAATTCGAATGTCCCGGCGCTCGACAACATTCGCCCCATAGATTGCACTGGAAACCCGGAGTTGATCAAGCGTTTGCGCGAATGTCTAATGCGCATGCCGTCGTAACGGCGACGATGACTGTTACGTCCATTTCGCGATGGAGGCGCGGCATAGGTCTGTGGCCATACCGGCGTCCAGGGTAACCACAGACGTCCCCCGCGCCTCACCAATCGATATTACAAGACGACCGCGACGTCCCCGCACCGCCGGTAGCCGTGCACTTCGTCCCCGCGCCGTTGTCATAGAACGTCCGCGTTTCCGGTTGCGGCACCGAAGGATCGAATGGATTCGGCGCGCCATTTGGACCGCGCGGGGCATCATACGGCCGCTGCGGCGCATACGAACCGCCACTACCAGCAGGCCGCGATCCGTTAGCGCGCAGGTATTCATTCCAGTTCTCCGCGCGCTGTTCATATCCAGGCACCGCGCGACCAAAACTATCGCTGCCACCCGCGCCGAGCGCGACTCGGTTCGACGGCAATACAAAATCGGGCTCGTGCTCAACCGAAGGCGTCGGCACCACGAGCGCATCGCCCGTCACCCGCAGCGGCCGCGTATCCGGCGTATCGAACGGACTGCGCTCCGCCGGCGCAGCGTATTCCAGGCGATCGTGGCCCATCCGTGCCGCATGCCCGTCATCCCGAGCCGCAGCCCTACGCTCCGACCGAAACACGTTGGCACCCGCCGACCGATCGGTCAGCGAATCGCGCCCGGAAGCATCGACGGAAGAAACAGCAAGCGCACACGCGATCGCGACGGCGGAAGAAAAGCAGAAAGGGTGATTCATCAGCGTTCCGAAGCAGGTGATATGCGATGAGAAAAAAACGGCAGATCACTGGCTGGCGGCTGGGCGACGGACGGGCGTCGAGGCGGCCCTGAAGCGACTGCGAGGCGCTGGGTATACGACTCACAGAAGGCTGGCTGGATTGCAGAAGCGAATTCGTATTATTTCATAAAAATAACAATTAGCTTCCAAGTGTTTAGTTTTGTTTGTAAACAGTAGGATTGACCGCCTCGACCCACCGCCCCAAGTTGGTGCCGACCCAATCAATCATCAGTCGATTGATTGCCGATGATCGGACCCTTAGCAGCCCGAAAACGCATCACACGAAATCCGAGACCGCCAAAAGCCAAGCGCAGCAAGGCACCCACCCAATCAGCCTCACCTAATAGCAACCCAATTGCACCCCAGGCAAACGTTCCCACCCCTCAACCGGTTGCGCCCCCATCGCCACCACCTCCCCCCAAAACCCTCCGTGTTTTCCCTCGGTCGACCGGCATTTTTGACAGACGATTTAAAAACGCCCATATAATTTCGACTGCCTTGCCAATGGCTGTCGGACCATCCCTCCGAACAAGCGATTTGGCAAGCGGGGCAGGCGAAACGCTTGCGCAATGCAAGACGCATCACGATGTCTTTCCGAACCAGACGTCCCCATCGGGGACTGCAAGAGCCGGGCCCCGCTACGCAACATTCCGCTGGAGTTCCGTCTTCTATGTGTCTCGGGCGTGTCCCATGTCCTCGCCCCGGGTGCTGTTCGATTGCGCAAGTCATGCCGCCTTTGCCCGTATGACTAAACAACATCGAGGAGCTCCCAGATGACGCTGTCCCGTCTTACGTCCATTTCCGCCGCCGTGCTGTTCGCCGCCGGCGCCGCCGCCGCGCAAGCGGAAACCGTGAAGATCGCCATCGCTGGTCCGATGAGCGGTTCGGTCGCCCAATACGGCGACATGGTGAAGGCCGGCGCGCTGACCGCGATCGAGCAGGTCAACGCTGCAGGCGGTGCGGGCGGCAACAAGCTCGAAGTCGTGATGATGGACGACGCATGCGAACCGAAGCAGGCCGTCGCCGTCGCCAACAAGATCGTCAGCCAGAAGATCAAGTACGTGATCGGCCACGTGTGCTCGGGTTCGACGATCCCGGCCTCCGACATCTACGAGAACGAAGGCATCGTGATGGTCACGCCGTCGGCCACCGCGCCGCAGCTGACCGAAGGCAAGAAGCGCCACTTCATCTTCCGCACGATCGGCCGTGACGACCAGCAAGGCCCGGCCGCCGCGCACTACATCATCAACAACGTGAAGCCGAAGAAGGTCGCGGTCCTGCACGACAAGCAGTCGTACGGCCAGGGCATCGCATCGTCGGTGAAGAAGGACCTCGAAGCCGCGAAGATCCCGGTCGTCCTGTTCGAAGGCATCAACGCCGGCGATTCGGACTACTCGGCGATCATCACGAAGCTGAAGTCGCAAGGCGTCGACTTCGTCTACTTCGGCGGCTACCACCCGGAAATGGGCCTGCTGATGCGCCAGGCGCGCGAGCAGGGCGTGAAGGCCACGTTCATGGGGCCTGAAGGCGTGGGCAACAAGGACGTGACGGCGATCGCCGGCCCGGCCTCGGAAGGCATGCTCGTCACGCTGCCGGCCGACTTCTCGGCCGATCCGGCCAACGCGGCGCTCGTGAAGGCGTTCGCGGACAAGAAGCGCGACCCGAACGGCCCGTTCCAGATGCCGTCGTACGCCGCGGTGAAGATCATCGCCGACTCGATCGCCGGAGCGAAGACGACCGATCCGACCAAGGTCGCCGCGTACATGCACAAGACGACGTTCGACACGCCGATCGGCAAGGTCGCGTATGACGCACAGGGCGACCTGAAGGCGTTCAAGTTCGTCGTGTACACGTGGCACAAGGACGCGACGAAGACCGCCGCCAAGTAAGACGGAGTACCCGCCCGCGCACGCCGCCCTGTCCGAGACCCGGACGGGGCGGGTGCGTATTGGCCGCGCATCTGCCCGTTGCGCGGCCATGGGGCGGCCCGAGACGACACCGTGCGTTGCGCGCGGCCACGCCGTGATCCGGCGACGGCAGGCGACACGACGCCAACGGGAGCTTCCCGCACATGACTGACTTCTTTCCTCAATTCGCCCAGCAGCTGGTCAACGGCCTGACGCTGGGTGCGATCTATGCGTTGATCGCCATCGGCTATTCGATGGTCTACGGCATCATCGGCATGATCAACTTCGCTCACGGCGAGATCTACATGATCGGCGCGTACGTGGGCCTCGTGACCCTCACCGCCATCGGCATTTCCGCCGGCTATCCGCTGCCGCTCGTGCTCGGCGCCGCGCTGATCGTGTCGGTGATCGTCACCGGCCTGTACGGTTTCGCGGTCGAGCGCGTCGCGTATCGGCCGCTGCGCGGCGGTCCGCGCCTCGTGCCGCTGATCTCCGCGATCGGCATGTCGATCTTCCTGCAGAACTACGTGCAGATCGGCCAGGGCGCGCGCGACGTGTCCGTGCCCGTGCTGATCTCCGGCGCGTTCGACATCCATCTCGGCGGCGATTTCGACGTGACCATCCCGTATTCGCGCCTGATGATCGTCTGCGTGACGCTCGTGCTGATGATCGCGCTCACGCTGTTCATCTCGCATTCGCGGATGGGCCGGGCGTGCCGCGCATGCGCCGAGGACATGAAGATGGCGAACCTGCTCGGCATCGACACGAACCGCGTGATCTCGTTCACGTTCGTGCTCGGCGCGATGCTGGCGGCCGTCGGCGGCGTGCTGATCGGGCTGACGATCGGCAAGCTGAACCCGTATATCGGCTTCGTCGCGGGCATCAAGGCGTTCACCGCCGCGGTGCTCGGCGGGATCGGCAGCATCCCGGGCGCGATGCTCGGCGGCGTGCTGCTCGGCCTCGCGGAAACCTTCGCCGCAGGCTACATGCCGGCCGAGTACAAGGACGTCGTCGCGTTCGGCCTGCTCGTGCTGATCCTGCTCTTCCGCCCGACCGGCCTGCTCGGCAAGTCGGACATCGAAAAGGTTTGAGGGAGACGCAGATGAGTCAAGTCATTTCCGTTCGCCGCCCGGCCGCCGACGCTTCGATCGGCCAGGCGCTGAAAAATGCCGTGGCCGCCGCGTTCCTGACGGCGATCCTCACGATTCCGGTGCTCGGGCTGCAGCTGAAGCTCGAAGGCTACCAGGTGGTGCTCACGCCGCACTGGCGGCCGGTGTGGATCGCGGTCGCGGGCGTGTTCCTGTTCCAGCTGTTCAAGCCGTGGCTCGTGCGCGCGAAATCGTCGGTGAAGCTGCCGGCGCTGCCCGCGATGGGTGCGCAGCAGCAGCGCGTGATCGTCTGGGTGCTGCTCGCGGTCGGGCTCGTGTGGCCGTTCTTCGGCTCGCGCGGCGCGGTGGACGTCGCGACGCTCGCGCTGATCTACGTGATCCTCGGCCTCGGGCTGAACATCGTGGTCGGTTTCGCGGGGCTGCTGGATCTCGGCTATGTCGGGTTCTACGCGGTCGGCGGCTATACGTACGCGATGCTGAACCAGTACTTCGGGCTGTCGTTCTGGGAATGCCTGCCGCTCGCCGCGATCGCGGCCGCGACGTTCGGCTTCCTGCTCGGCTTCCCGGTGCTGCGGCTGCGCGGCGACTATCTCGCGATCGTCACGCTCGGCTTCGGCGAAATCATCCGCCTGCTCGCGAACAACCTGACGAGCCTGACGGGCGGCCCGGACGGCATCTCGGGCATCCCGAAGCCGACCGTGTTCGGCTACGAGATGGCGCGTAGCGCGAGCGTTGAAGGCGCGAAGACCTTCCATGAACTGATCGGGCTGGAATACAGCGGCGACCATGTGGTGATCTTCCTGTACCTGCTCGCGCTCGTGCTGGTCGGCTTCACGCTGTTCGTGACGAGCCGCCTGATCCGCATGCCGATGGGTCGTGCGTGGGAAGCGCTGCGCGACGACGAGATCGCGTGCCGTTCGCTGGGCCTGAACCCGACGCGCATCAAGCTGTCGGCGTTCACGCTCGGTGCGGCGTTCGCCGGTATCGGCGGCGCGTTCTTCGCGGCGCGCCAGGGCCTCGTGAATCCTGAATCGTTCACCTTCATCGAATCGGCGCTGATCCTCGCGATCGTCGTGCTCGGCGGGATGGGCTCGCAGCTCGGCGTGATTCTCGCGGCGATCCTGCTGACCGTGCTGCCGGAAGTCGCGCGCGGCTTCGCCGAGTACCGGATGCTGATCTTCGGTCTCGTGATGGTGTTGATGATGATGTGGCGTCCGCAGGGCCTGCTGCCCGCGAGCCGTCCCCACGTGGAGCTGCCGCAATGAGCGCGAATACGGAGCTGTTGAAGGTCGCCGGGCTGCAGATGCGCTTCGGCGGGTTGCTCGCGGTGGACGGGATCGATTTCGACGTGCGTCGCGACGAGGTGTTCGCGATCATAGGGCCGAACGGCGCGGGCAAGACCACGGTGTTCAACTGCGTCGGCGGCTTCTACAAGCCGACCGGCGGCGACGTCGTGCTCGACGGCCACGCGATTGGCGGGCTGCCGAGCCACAAGATCGCGTTGAAGGGCCTCGTGCGGACGTTCCAGAACATCCGCCTGTTCAAGTCGCTGACCGTCGTCGAGAACCTGCTCGTCGCGCAGCACCGCAAGGTGAAGGCGGGGCTGCTGCCCGGCCTGTTCTCGACGCCCGCGTATCGCCGTGCCGAGCAGGAAGCGCTCGAACGCGCGGCCGTGTGGCTCGACCGGATGGGGCTGACATCGGTCGCCAACCGGCCGGCGGGCACGCTGTCGTACGGGCACCAGCGGCGTCTGGAGATCGCGCGCTGCATGATCACCGAGCCGCGCCTCCTGATGCTCGACGAGCCGGCGGCCGGCCTCAACCCGCAGGAGAAGATCGAGCTGCAGCACCTGATCGACAAGCTGCGCCGCGAGTTCGGCGTATCGGTGCTGCTGATCGAACACGACATGAGCCTCGTGATGGGCGTGTCCGACCGCATCCTCGTGATGGAGCATGGCCGGCCGATCGTGATCGGCACGCCGGAAGCGGTCCGCAACGACCCGCGCGTGATCAAGGCGTATCTGGGGGAAGAGTGATGCTGAAGCTGGAACAGGTCCATACGCACTACGGCGCGGTCGAGGCGCTCGCGGGCGTGTCGATCGAGGTGAACAAGGGCGAGATCGTCACGCTGATCGGCAGCAACGGCGCCGGCAAGACGACGCTGATGATGACCGTGTGCGGCACGCCGCGCGCGTCGTCGGGCCGCGTGCTGTTCGAGGGCAAGGACATCACCGCGATGTCGACGCACCAGATCATGCGGCAGGGGATGGCGATCTCGCCGGAAGGGCGGCGCGTGTTCCCGAGCCTGACGGTGCTCGAGAACCTGAAGATGGGCGGCTTCTTCGCGAGCCGCCACGAGATCGACGACGGCATCGAGCACGTGTTCAAGCTGTTTCCGCGCCTGAAGGAACGGGCGACGCAGCGGGCCGGCACGATGTCGGGCGGCGAACAGCAGATGCTGGCGATCGGCCGCGCGCTGATGAGCAAGCCGCGCCTGCTGCTGCTCGACGAGCCGACGCTCGGCCTCGCGCCGCTCGTGATCGCGCAGATCTTCGACATCATCCGCACGATTCGCGACGAAGGCGTCACGGTGTTCCTCGTCGAGCAGAACGCGAACAAGGCGCTGGGCGTGGCCGATCGCGGCTATGTGCTCGAAACGGGGCGCGTGGTGCTCGCCGATACGGGCGCGAACCTGCTCGCGAACGATCGCATCAAGCAGGCCTACCTCGGCGGTTGATGCCGAACGCCGCCGGCCTGCAACGGGCCGGCGGCGCTTCCCGTTTTGCTTTCTCATGCAAGGCCGGTTCCCGGCCTTGTCTTCATCCGATCCTGAACGTGCTTTTCAGAACGTCGCGCAGATGCAGCGCGGCGCGATTGCTGTCGTCCGTCAGGATGGTGATCAGGTGCGGCGGGAGATCGGGCAGCACGATCCCGGCGACGTGGCTCGTCAGGTTGCCGGACACGCGATCGTGTTCGATGAGGCCGACCGCGAGGCCATTCGCGATACACGCCTCGACGGGGCATCACGCATGCAACGCCAACCCCTTCACCGCCTTGTCGACCGCCTTCTTCGGCCCGCGCAGCGCCAGCCCGACGAAGTCGAGATTCTCCGCATCGCCGGCCCGAAACACGTCGCGGTTGGCCGCGTCGTGCCCGGTCGAAAACATCGCGTGCACGTAGGGCACGATCGTGAGTTCGCGCGACAGCGCCTGCCGGTGCGCAGCCTGCAGGCCATTCAGGTCGGCCGAGAACACCAGCATCGGCTGGCCCAGCATGCGGCCGTAGCGGCGTCCCGCCGCATCCTCGTAAGGCTCGCCGAGCGCTTCGGGTGCTTCGGCCGCGACGCCCGTCGCGAGAAACGCGACGACATTGAGTTTTTGCCACGCCGCGAGATCGTCGCGCACGATCAGCGCTACCTTGGTATCGAACATGAGTGCTCCTTGTAGAGGCGCCCATGATCGGCTGCCGCGCGCGATCAGTCTGGAACGTTTGTGCAGAGTTGCCGGTAAGCGGCTGGCGTGATCCGGTACGCGCGGCGGAACCAGCGGCCCAGGTGGCTCTGGTCGGCGAAGCCGACGTCCGCGGCCGCCTGCGCGGGAGTGCGGCCGGCCGCCAGCAGCCGGCGCGCGACACGCAGCCGCAAGCGCACCAGGTACGCGTGCGGCGACGTGCCGAACGCACGCTGGAACAGCCGCGTCAGCCGGAACCGGTCGATCCCGGCGACATGCGCGAGTTCGTCGAGCCCGATGTTGCCGTCCATGTGTTCATGCAGCAGATCGCGCACGCGTGCGATCGCGGGCGGCACGACGGCGCTTTCCAGCACGAGCGGGCCGCGCAGTTCACCGCCGAGCCGGATCAGCAGGCGGTCGAGCGTCTGGTCGCGCGCGAGCTTGCCTTCGTTGCCGTGGATCGCGAGAAACGCCTGGCGGATCGCGTCGACGAGGCCGCGATCGTCGACGAGCGTATGGCCGAACGACGCCTCGACGCCGCCGAGGCCCGGCAGGTCCAGCCGGCGCGCGGCGCGCTCGACCCACGCTTGCGGCAGGTACAGCATCCCGTAGGTGAAGCCGCCCGCTTCGGGCGCGTGGCCGTCGTGCAGCGCGCCCGGTTCGATCAGGATCGCGCGGCCCGGCACGCTCGTATGCACCGACCGGTGGCACTGGAATTGCTGGACGCCCTGTTCGGTGAAACCGACCAGCATGTCGTCGTGATCGTGCGCATCGTAGGCATGGCCGTTGAAATGCGCATGCAGGCTTTCGATGCCGGTTTCCGCATCGCGCCGCGCGACGAGCCAGTGGTCGAGTGCGCCGGCGTCCTTTGCCGTTGTCGTCATCGAGTGCCTCGTGCGTTGCCGTCGCGTGACGGAGCGTGACCGCAGGTCGCGGGAGGGCGATGGCGGACGCGGGTCATTCGTCGCTCGCTGCGCGTTCGTCGCGCGCATATTGCGCGGGCGGCCGGCCGACGTGGCGCGTGAACGCGACGCTGAAGGTGCTCGCGGAACTGTAGCCGACGCGCCCGGCGATCTCCGCGATGCGGCCCTCGTCGCGACGGAGCAGGTTTTTCGCGAGCGCCATGCGCCATGTGAGCAGGTATTCCATCGGCGCGACGCCGACCGCGCGGCTGAAGCGTTCGAAGAAGGTCGAGCGCGACAGCGCCGCTTCCTTCGCCAGCTCGACGATCGTCCACGGATGCGCGGGGCGTTCGTGCATCCGACGGAGCGCGGCGGCCAGCCGGCTGTCGGCGAGCCCGCGCACGAGGCCGGGCGACGCATCCGTGCCGGCCGAGAATCGCAATGCCTCGATCAGCAGCACTTCCACGAGACGCGACAGCACGAGTTCGCGCGCGGGCCGCTGCGCACGCGATTCGTCCCGCACCAGTTGCACGAGCGTGGTCAGGCGCGGCTCGCCGCGCACGTGCACGTATTGCGGCAGCAGCGACACCAGCAGCGCAGCGTCGGGCGAACTGAAGCTGCAATGGCCGGCCATCATGCGCGTGTCGACCGGGCGGTCCGCGTCGCCGATCCGGTATTCGCCGTTGTCGAGCACGACCGGGGTGGCCGTTTCGACACCCGGCGGCGGCAGTTCGAAGCTGGATATCGAGACGCCGTAGGCAGCCGGAATCAACACGAAATCGCCGGGCAGCAGCGCGATCGGCGGATGTCCGTCGATCGCGACCCGGCACCCGCCATCCAGGACCACGCAATAGAACGGCTCGCCGGCGACCGTCCGGCTGATGCGCCAGGGGCTCGCGCCGTGAACCAGCTTGGAATACCGGGTGCTCGGCTGCAGCAGCGTCACGACCTCGGCCAACGGATCGATCATCGCCGGACTCTCGCAAATGAAAATCGGATTTTAGATTGTAGCGAATACGGATCCGGCCATCTATCGTACGAACACATGCTCAACACGTCACAGGAGTGAGTTCGCATGAAGACCGTATTGATCACCGGCTGTTCCTCCGGCTTCGGCCTCGAGATCGCCCGTTATTTCCTGGCCCGCGACTGGCAGGTCGTCGCGACGATGCGTACGCCGCGCGAGGACGTGTTGCCGCCGTCGCCGAACCTGCGCGTGCTGGCGCTCGATGTCACGAACCCCGACAGCATCCGCGCGGCGATCGACGCCACAGGCCCGATCGACGTGCTCGTCAACAATGCGGGCTTCGGCGCGGCCGCACCGGCCGAACTGATGCCGATCGACACCGTGCGCGCGCTGTTCGAGACCAACACGATCGGCACGATCGCGGTGACGGAAGCCGTGCTGCCGCAGTTGCGCCGGCGTGGGGCCGGCGTCGTCGTGAACGTCACGTCGAGCGTCACGCTGAAGGTGCTGCCGCTGCTCGCCGCCTATCGCGCCAGCAAGGCGGCGGTCAATGCGTACACCGAATCGATGGCGCTCGAACTCGCGCCGTTCGGCGTGCGTGCGCATCTCGTGCTGCCGGGGCGTGCGCCCGACACGCGTTTCGCCGACAACGCGCGCGCGCACATGCACGGCTTCGAGCACGAGGCTTATGCGGAATTTGCCGCGGCGGTCTTTGCGCGCATCGTCGACGAATCCGCGCCGGTCACCCACGCGCAGGACGTCGCCGAAGCGGTATGGCGCGCGGCGACCGATCCGTCGAGCCCGATGCGCATTCCGGCCGGCGCCGATGCCGTCGCGTGGGCGGCGGAAGCGGGCTGAGGCGGCCCGAGGCTCGTCGGCGCGCGCGAGCCGTTGATTGCCGGCGACCGGCGCCTGGGTGATGCTGGATGACACCGGCCTGCAACGGGCCGGCGGCGCGATGCCACGCGCGCGGCGTTTCGTTACAGCGTGCGCCGGATCGCCTGCTCGAGCAACGACAACCCGAGATCGATTTCCGCTTCGCTGACGGTCAGCGGCGGCGCGATCCGGAACACGCCGCCCATGCCCGGCAACTGCACGATGTTCATGCTGAGCCCGAGCTTCATGCATTCGCGCGTGATCTTCGCGCCGAGCCCGTCCGCCGGTTCCTTCGTCCGGCGATCCTTGACGATCTCGACGCCGAGCAGCAGCCCGCGCCCGCGCACGTCGCCGATGCAGTCGAAGCGTTCCATCAGGTCGAGCAGGCCGCGCCGGAGCCGGTCGCCCATCACGTTTGCCCGCTCGACGAGCCCGTCGCGCTGCACGACGTCCAGCACGCGCAGGCCGACGGCCGCCGGCAGCGGGTCCGACACGTGCGTCGTGTAGAACAGGTAACCGAGTTCGTGCGCGCGTTCCTCGATTGCCGCGGACGTCACCATCGCCGCGAGCGGCAGCCCGGCGCCGAGCGTCTTCGACAGCGTCAGGATGTCGGGCGTCACGCCGTCGCGCTGGCACGCGAACATCGTGCCGGTGCGGCCTACGCCGGTCTGCGCCTCGTCGAGGATCAGCAGCATCCCGCGTTCCTCGCACTTGCGCTTGAGCGCCGCCATGTAGCCTTCCGGCAGTTCGATGATCCCGCCCGAGCTGAGGATCGGCTCCGCAATGAACGCCGCGAGGTTGCCGCTCGACTGGCGATCGATCAGGTCGAACGCGTAGTCGAGTTCGGCCAGATAGTCGTAGCCGCCATTGCGCTCGAAGCGCGGCCGGTACGTGAACGGTGCCGGAATCGCGAACGAGCCGACGGCGGCCGGGCCGACGCCCTTGCGGCCGGCGCTGTACGTGGCCGACGCGGCCGCGCCGGTCATCCCGTGCCACGATTGCGCGAAGCCGACGATCTCGTACTTGCCGGTGACGAGCTTCGCCATCCTGATCGCCGCTTCGTTCGATTCCGCGCCGGTGCTGAGCAACAGCGCGCGATCGAGCCCGGCGGGCGTGACGTCGGCGAGGCGCGTCGCGAGGTCGACGACCGGCCGCGACAGCATCCCGCTGAACAGGTGGTCGAGCTTGCCCGCGTATTCGCCGATCACGGACACGATCTCCGGATGGCTGTGGCCGAGCACCGCGCTCATCTGGCCCGACGTGAAATCGAGGATCGCGCGGCCGTCAGCGTCGTACACGAAGCTGCCTGTCGCGCGCTCGATGATCATCGGCTCGAACGTGCCGCCGTAGCGGACCAGGTGCTGCCTGGCGTTGCGCCAGAAGGTCGGGTCGTCGTTGAGGGACATCGGGCGTCTCCAGGAAGGGGCGGGGGGCGCTTGCAGTCTAGGCGCGCGTCTGGTTTGATGGAAACGAATAGTTCTAATGCAAGGTAGAAAAGGAGCTAATACCTTGGGACTTTCGCTCGAAATCGACCTGCTGCGCTCGTTCGTCGTGATCGCCGAGATGCGCGCGCTGAGCCGCGCGGCCGCGCGCGTCGGCCGGACCCAGTCCGCGCTCAGCCAGCAGATGAAGCGGCTCGAGGAGGCCGTCGACCAGCCGCTGTTCCAGCGTACCGGGCGCGGCGTGGTGCTGACCCATCCGGGCGAGCGGCTGCTGGTGCACGCGCAGCGCATCCTGCGGCTGCACGACGAGGCGATGGCCGACCTGTGCGGCACGGGGTTGTCGGGGACGATCCGCTTCGGCTGCCCGGACGATTACGCGGAGGTCTGGCTGCCGCCGTTGCTGCGGCAGTTTTCGAGCCAGCATCCGCAGGCGATCGTCGAGGTCGTGTGCGGGCCGACGCCGCGGCTCATCGAGCAGCTGGACAAACGCGCAGTCGATCTGGCGATGATTTCATTGCCGGACGACGGCGCGAACGACGACATCATTCGCCGCGAGCAGCTGGTCTGGATCGGCTATCCGGGGCTGGAGCCTGCACATTTCGATCCGTTGCCGCTGGCGCTGTCCGATCGCGACACGCTCGACCACGTCGCGGCCTGCGAGGTGCTGGATCGTGCGGGCCGCGATTACCGCGTCGCGTATGCGAGCAGCAGTCTCGCGGGGCTGATCGCGCTCGTGCGTTCGGGGCAGGCGTTCGCGGTGATGACGCAGACGGCGGTGCCGGCGGATCTGGCGATCGTCACCGGCGATCCGCGCCTGCCGCCGTTGCCGGCCGTGGGCATTGCGCTGAAGTTCGATCGCAAGCGGCCATCGCATCTGACGGCGGCGTTCGCCGAGCACATCCGGCTCACGCTGCCGTTGTTGTGATGCGCGCGGCCGCCGCGATGACGCATTAATCGACGGTTGTCGATGCCCGTGTCTGTGCGTTGCTCTACAGTATCGTGCAAATCACAATCGACGCACCGGAACCAACATGCTGACACGAGTGGGACGATTTCTGTTTTTGGCGGCGAGCATCTATGCCTGCTCGATCGCGTTCGCCGAGGAGTTGACGGTCACCAATCCGGTGTTGTCCAACCTGCGTCCGTGGTGCGTCGGCCGCTTCGTGTTCGACCGGCCAGCGGCAAGCGTCATCACGAATGAGCGGTACGAGTTTCAAGGCGAGAAACTGGAGACGCAATACAACGTAACGCGTGCTATCTATCAAGCCAAGGTTGACGGGTTGGAAAGGGAGTATCGCACCAAGCGCCGCTTTGATCCTGCAAACCCGAACGATAGCGCAGGGCCTGCTTGGCTTGAGAAGACGCTTTCTCCGACAAGCACTTCAGCAGTTTTTGTCTATCAAGAAGGGATTGCAAAGGCTGCCAAACTACCTTTCGATACTGAAGGGTATATCTACGAAAATAAAACGCTATTTCATACAACCGGCAGTATCGGGTCGGCGGCAATTGATCGGGCAGAAGAGATCTACAACGGCATCTATCGCCGGATCAAGGCACGTGATAACTGGTCGGTGCCGACCGAATCCGGATTCTGCTTTGACGGCGGGATTGCCACGGGTTCGTCGACTTCTACAGAGGAAGTGTCTCAGTCGTTTGCGCTGATGCCGGGGCGTCCGGCGCTGCTGGTGATCCAGATGCGCGATGCTGTGGACGTGGATCAGAAATCATCGCTGACCAAGACGTTGCCCGAACTGCGGTCACAACTTAACCGGCTGTCGAACGGAAGCTACCGAATCGTGCGGAAAGGCAAGCGCACCGTCGCGGGAATGGACGCCGAAGAAGTGCTGTTCGAACTGAACGAAGGCGACATCACTTCGTATCGCTTCTACCTGCTCGCACCAGGCGATCCGGCTACGCTGGCGAAACCCCATACCGCCATTCAGTTGATACTCGGCGCAAGGACGCCCGATTTGTCGCGGGATGAAGCAACGTCGCCCGTGGATGAAGCTGGCGCGCTGCAAGTGTGGGAGGCGTTCCTGAACAGTCTTCGACTGAGGCCGGGCGCCGTCTGATCGACAGGGATGGACGCGACGGCCCGCACTTTTGCCGGCGACTACCTGCCGCGGCCGACCATCAAAAAACAAAAAACCCGCGAAGCGTCGTGCTGTCGCGGGTTTCCGGAATGGCGGTGCATGCGGAGAAACCGCATTTGGTGCCGACGGCGAGACTCGAACTCGCACAGCTTTCGCCACTACCCCCTCAAGATAGCGTGTCTACCAATTTCACCACGTCGGCACTGCAAGGGGCGCAATTCTAGCGCGACGTTGCGCGTTTGTGAAGGGGGTGTGACAAGATCGGTGAATGCACGCAGGCGATCCCGGTAGAATTCGGGCGATCGACCCGACGATCGTCGCAACCGCCACCCGTTTTCCCCGCGTGACACACACCCTCGAACAACTGCAGGCCGGCCAGCTCGCCGGCGCACGGCAACTCAAGCTCGCATGCGGGTTGACGGAGTTCCCGCGCGAGATCTTCGATCTGGCCGACACGCTCGAAGTGCTCGACCTGACCGGCAATGCGCTGTCCGCACTGCCGGACGACCTGCCGCGGCTGCACCGCCTGCGCATCCTGTTCGCGTCCGGCAACCGCTTTACCGCGTTCCCCGACGTGCTCGGCGCGTGCGGGCAGCTCGACATGATCGGCTTCAAGGCGAACCGGATTCAAACGGTGCCGAGCGGGTCGCTGCCGCGCGCGCTGCGCTGGCTGATCCTCACCGACAACGCCATCGACGAACTGCCGGCCGATATCGGCGATTGCTCGCGGCTGCAGAAGCTGATGCTCGCGGGCAACCGGCTGCGCACGCTGCCGGCGGAAATGGCCGGATGCCGCGCGCTCGAACTGGTTCGTCTGTCCGCGAACCGGCTGGACGCACTGCCCGACTGGCTGCTGCGCCTGCCGCGCCTCGCATGGCTCGCCACCGCAGGCAACCCGTTCGGCGCCGCGCCGGAAGCCGCGGCGTCGGCCGGGCCCGAGGTCGCGAACGTCGACTGGGCATCGCTGGCCTGCGAGCAGAAGCTGGGCGAGGGTGCATCGGGCGTCATTTACCGCGCGCAGTGGCGCGCGGACGGGCATCCGCCACGGGCGGTCGCGGTCAAGCTGTTCAAGGGCGCGGTGACGAGCGACGGCCTGCCCGATTGCGAAATGGCCGCGTGCCTGCACGCCGGCCGCCATCCGAGCATGATCCCGGTGATCGGCAAGGTGAGCGGGCATCCGGACGGCACGCACGGCCTCGTGATGGAACTGGTCGATCCCGCGCTCACGAACCTCGCCGGGCCGCCGAGCTTCGCGACCTGCACGCGCGACGTGTATGCGGCCGACGCGAAATTCACGCCGGTGGAGGCGGTGCGGATCGCGCATGGCATCGCGTCGGTGGCGGGCCATCTGCATGCCCGCGGCATCATGCATGGCGACCTGTACGCGCACAACATCCTGCACGATGGCGAAGGCGGTGCGCTGCTCGGGGATTTCGGCGCGGCATCGCTCTACGATGTGAACGATCGCACCCGTGCTACGGCGTTCGAACGGATCGAGGTACGGGCGTTCGGCTATCTGCTTGGCGAGTTGCTCGAGCGATGCGAACCGCGCACGTGGGCCGGCAGGAGCGCGCTTGATGCGCTCGCGGTGGCCTGCCTGAATGAAGACGTCGATGCGCGGCCGTCGTTCGGCGAGATCGCGGCCGAGCTGGCCGCACACACGCGCTGACGGGCGCGCGTCGGCTTACGCCTGACGCGCGGTCAGCAGCCTGATCCCCAGCCCGACGAACAGCAGCCCGCTGGCGCGCTTGAGCGCACGCACCGCGCGGCTCATGCCGAAGCCGCGATGGAAGCGGCGCACGCCGGCCGAATAGACGCTGTGAACGATCACCACCGTGCACGCGATCGTCGCGTACATCACGACGAACTGCAGCGCGAGCGGGCGGTCGTGCACGATGAACTGCGGCATGAACGCCGACAGGAAGATCATCGTCTTCGGATTGCTGCCCGACACGAACAGCGCTTCGCGGAACAGTTTCCCGCGGTCGGGCGCGGCTATCTCCTCCGCCCCGGTCGCAGCGGCGGCCTTGCGGTCGCCGCGCAGTTGCCGGACACCCAGGAACATCAGGTACGCGGCGCCGACCACCTTCATCGCGACGAACAGCGGCGGTATCGCGGCCAGCACCGCGCCGACGCCGAGCGCGACGAGCACCACGACCACCCCTTGCGCGACGAGGTTGCCCGCGATCGTCGCGGCCGTGCCGTGCGTGCCGTAGCGCACCGTGTTGCGGATGACGAGCAGCACGTTGGGCCCCGGCGACAGTGTCGTGGCGAGATAGGCTGCGGCAAACAGCATCCAGGTCTGAATGGACATGCGGCGCTCCGAGAGGCGGTTCCGGCGATCGGGATGAACCGATGATGCCACGCCAATAATGGGCGCAGGCTCGCGCCGGAACCATGCCGTCGCGGTGCGTCAGCTGGCGTCGCGCATGCAGTACGCCGGGATCGACGGCGGCGTATCGATCCCGGCGGGGCGCGTCATCCACGCGATCCACCCGGCCCATATCCCGCAGACGATCATCACGGCGACGTTCAGCGGTGTCCGGTAGCGGACGATCAGGTCGGCCAGCGGCAGGCGATGTTTCATGTGCATCTCCTTCGATCGGGGGCGGTGGACGTTACTGGCCGGCGTAGGTCGGCGCCTTGGCGTCGCAGGTCACGGACACCGTCGAGCCGTCCGCGAAATGCAGCCGGAACGGCACCTTCGCGCCGGGCGCGACGGCCTGGCGCGGTTGCTCGAGCATCACGTGATAGCTCTTCGGCTTGAAGGTCAGCGTGCCGTGCGCGGGCACTTCGACGGCGCCGACGTGGACCATCTTCGCGGTGCTGCCGCTCGTTTGTGTTTCATGCAGCATCGCCATCCCGTACGCCGGCGAGTCGAGGCCGGTCAGCGTGATGGGCGCGTCGCCGTCGTTCTTCAGCGTGAAGTAGCCGGACGACGGCACGGTTGCCGGCATCGCGCGGATCCAGCAGTGTTCTGCCTGCACGGCCGGCGCGGCGAACGTGGCGGGGGTTTGCAGTGCCAGCAGTGCGAACAGCAGGCCGGTCGGAATCGAGCGCTTCATGATTGGTTCTCCTGATGGGTAGATGCAGTGAAAAATGGGGCGACGCGGCTGGCACGGAACGCCGATGCGCATCGCGGGCATCATTTCAGCGCGAACGCGTAGTGGCCGTGCGTGCGATGGCCGTCGCTGGCCACCGCGATCCACGCGACCGTGTACGTGCCGGCCGTCAGATGGGTCAGCGCGACCTGCATGCGCTTTCGGTTGCCTGCATCGACGGACGATTTCCCGTCGACGACCGATTGCCCATGGCTGTCGGTGACGGCGATCGAGCTGAATGCGGGTTCGAGCGCTTCGCTGAAGCCGATCGTGACCGCGTGCGGCGCGGTCGAAAGCGTGGCGTTGGCAGCCGGTTCCTGAGTTTTCGGGAGCGCGTGGGCGTGGGCAGCCTGGATGGCGACGAAGCCAAGGGCGGCAAGCGCGCCGCGAACGAAAGAGGGGGTATTCATGGTCGAATGTGCGAGTGGCGAATCGGATGGCGTAACACGGATTCGACGGACGGATGCACGCGTACCCTCGCAGCAGCACCGAGGGCGGCTGGCGTCAGCGCGAACGTGCGCGGCCGGACGTTCGCCCGCGAGCGAATGTCGGCGCGACAGTACGAACCGGAAGTCGCCAGCCGCACGCACGGCACGACGCCGAGCGCAATACGGTGACACATGATCGTCCTTCGAAACGTGACAGGTCGCACACGCCGGCGGCGTGCGCGGGCCACGCGATGCTTGACGGCATCACGGGCATTGACGACGAATCAGGACGCGAACGGAGGGGCGCGCGGTTGCGCGGCCGTGAGCGGCAGCGCGCGGCGCAGGCTGTCGAAGCGGGTCGCTTCGCGATGCTGAATGACGTGCACGTTGGCCGCGAACGTCAGTTCGGGCGCGGGCAGTGCGGGTGTGTGAGCAAGCAGGCTGCAATAGCCGCATGCCTGGAGGTGGGCCGTCAGGCTCTTCTGCGCCGCATCGGCGGCGCGCTTGCCGGTGGCCGGCGCGGCCGTGCAGTAACCGGCCAGCAGCGTATCGACGCGCTGCTGCGTCGCCAGTGCCTGCGAGATCGTCGGCGCGAGCGCCGTCATCAGGATGGCGAGCATCCCGATCAGACTGCCGATCTTCCGGAGGCGACGACTCAGCATGCGATGCGCGGTGACGTACAGGCGACGATGGAGCGGATTATGCCACGCACGTCGATGCGCATGTCGGCACGGACCTGCGGCGTGGCGGCGCGCTACGCGTGCTTCGCCAGGTATTTCGTGATCAGTGTCATCTGCGCGGCCCAGCCCTGGTCGTTCATCTCGCGCGCCTTCGCGCGGCGCGCTTCGATCAACTGGTCGAAGCCCGTTTCGGTGACCGTGAGCAGCGTGCCGCCGGCCTGTGCGGCGAGCGTGAACGTGACGAGCGTCATCGGCTCGGTCGAGTAATCGAAGGTCGGGTCGATCGCGAACGGATGCCAGCGAAACGAGAACAGTTGTTTCGGCTCGACGCGGTCGACGACGATTTCGAACACAGTGCCCGCGTAGGGCTCTTGCGCCTTGGCGACGTCGTCGTCGACGCGGGTCGGCGTGATGCGGCCGAACAGCGGCTGGCCGGCCGCGAACGGGCCGTCGAACGTGACGCCGAACCACTGGCCGAATTCGCCGGAATTGCTGACGGCTTCCCACACGCGGTCGGGCGATGCGTCGAGCTGGGCCTGTTTTTCGATGCGATCGGTTTGCTGGGTCATGACGTTCTCCACTCAGGATCAACCTTTGCAGGACGGCCCGCGCGAGCGCGCCGCGGCTAGTCGAGCATGACCGCGTCGGGCACGTCGAGCACGAGGTCCGACGTCGCGACGGCCACGCACGGCAGCGTATAGCCTTCGGCCTTTTCCTCGCGGCTCAGCCCTGGCCATTCGATCGTGTAGCGTACGCTGCCGCTGACGATCCGGCAAAGGCAGCTTCGGCACGTGCCGTTGCGGCACGAACGCGGCAGCGATACGTGCGCGAACGCGGCGGCTTCGAGCAGCGTCAGTGAATCGGGCGCATCGAAGGTCGCGCCGAGCGGCTCGATGCGCACGAGGGGCAGGTGTTCCGGGTCGGTCATGGCGAAGGCAGGGCGGGCGGCGGTTCGGCGGCAACGCGCCAAGCATACCCGAACGTGCCGGCGGCCGGCGTCGGCCGGCCGCTGGCGTCAATGCCGGCGCAGGTGCCGGTACACGGTATTGCGGGCGAGACCGAGCTCGCGCGCGGCCGCCGATACGTTGCCGCCATGTCGCGCGAGCACGGCGTCGATCACCGCGGCCTGATGGCTTTGCAGCGTCGTGCCTTCGTGCGTGCCGGCCGATGCGGCCGGCGCTGCGGTGGCAGGCGCCGGTGCGTCGTCGCAATCGAGCCAGAAATCGTCGGGCAAATGGGCGAGCGTGATTTCCGCTTCGTCTTCGGCGAGCATGCCGGCCGTACGCAGCACGTTGGTCATCTGGCGCAGGTTGCCGGGCCAGCGGTGGCGCGCGAACGCGTCGAGCACGTCGGCCGCGATGCGGCGCGGCATCGGTTCGCTGCGCGCGAGCCGCGCGAGAATCCGCTCGACGAGCGCGGGCAGATCGGTGCGTGCGGCGAGCGCCGGCAGCGTGACCGCGAGCCCGTTGATCCGGTAGAACAGGTCTTCGCGGAACGTGCCTTCCGCGATCATCGCGCGCAGGTCGCGGTGCGTCGCGCAGACCACCCGCACGTCGACCGGCACCGCGCGCGCACCGCCGAGCGGCATCACCGCGCGTTCCTGCAGCACGCGCATCAGCCTGACTTGCTGCGCGAGCGGCATGTCGCCGATTTCGTCGAGAAACAGCGTGCCGCCGTCGGCCTGCACGATCTTGCCGGGGCTGCCGCGCTTGCGTGCGCCGGTGAATGCGCCGTCCTCGTAACCGAACAGCTCGGCCTCGATCAGCGAATCGGGCAGCGCCGCGCAGTTGACCGCGACGAACGGGCCGTCCGCGCGCGGCGATGCGTGGTGCAGCGCACGGGCGAGCCATTCCTTGCCGGTGCCGGTCTGGCCAAGGATCAGCAGCGGCAGGTCGCGGCCGCGGATCTTCGCGACGCGTTCGAGCACGGCGGCCATGCGCGCGTCGCCGGTGTCGAGCGTTGCGAACGTGATCGTGTCGGGGTCCGGCGTGCGCACCCGTGCGGCAGGCGCGGGCGGCGTGACGGCGACGGTGGTCTTGTGCGCTTCCGCGAATTCGCAGCGCGCCAGCACGCGGACGCCGGTCGACAGCGTGAGGCGGAACATCGCGCCCGGCGCGCGCGCTGCCTGCTGCGCGAGCTGGCCGAAGCGCATGCCGAACAGTGCGTCGCTGGCCTGATGCTGCAGTGCGTCGAACGATGCGCCGAGCTGGAATTGTGCGCTGCGGTTCGCGGCGATCAGCCCGCCGTCGGGTCCGAAGGCGACGAGCCCGGCGAACAGCGAATCGACACATTCCTCGTGCGCATGAAAGCGCAGCCGCAACGCTTCCGCGCACTGGTTCGCGAACAGGTGGTTCTCGATCAATTGCGCGGACATCCGCACGAGCGCGAGCGTATGCGGGCTCGAGCCGCGCGGGTCACCGCTGACGTCGAGCGTGCCGAGCGTGCGGCCGAACGGATCGAAGATCGGCGCGCATGAGCAGGTGAGGATGTGGTTGGCGCGCAGGAAGTGTTCGGACCCATGCACAGCGACGGCCTGGCCCGATGCGAGCGCGGTGCCGATCGCGTTGGTGCCGCGCGCGCCTTCCGCCCACGACACGCCGGTACACAGTGCGACGCGGTTGGCTTTCTCGATGAAGTCCGCGTCGCCGATGCTGTGCAGGATCACGCCGTCGGCGTCGGTCAGCAGCACGAGGCTTTGCGTGTCGGCGATCTGCGCGTGGAGGTTCTCCATCACCGGGCGCGCGTGCGAGAACAGTGCGTGATTCGTGTCGAGCAGTTCACGCAGCGCGAGGCGCGACAGCGGCGAGAAATCCGGGCGTTCGTGCGCGCGCAGGCCGACCGCGGTCGAACGCGCATGCGCCTGCGCGAGCAGGTCGGTGCGACCCGCGGTGGCGGGCAGCACGAAGGGTTGCGGCATGACTTGTCTCCTGTCGGTCCCAGTTAGCGCTTCAGCGCTTACTGGGACCCCATGCTTCGCGGTCGACAGCAGTTAGCGCTTTAGCGCTTGCTGCTGTCCCATGCTTCGCGGTCGACCCGAGTTAGCGCTTCAGCGCTTACTCGGATCCCATGCTCCGCGGTCGAGCCCGGTGAGCATTTCAACACTCACTCCGGCCCCATGCTCCTCGAAATCGGCCGATCCGGCGCACGCCTCCGCACCGAAATCCTCTACGGATTCCCGCCTTCGCGTGCGGCGCACCATCGGTGTGCGAACGGCAACCATCCGGGTACGCATCATCATACAAGCGCCGCGTACGAAGCGCGACCGCGAACAAAATCCCCTTGCTTTTAAATGCCCGCCTGCAATGATGGAAATGGAGCACGCACGCGCCGTGTTCCGCATTGCAACATGCATGCGACGCGACATGCATCCGTTCGGGAGACGCATCATGGTTCGGACGGAACTGAGAGTCGTGCTGGCGGCCATCGCCACCTTCATCATGCTGGGCGGCATCGCCGTGGCGATCCACGGGCTGCTGTTCGATCTGACCGATGCGGTGCGATACGGGGCGGCCGCGATTGCGGTGGGCGCCACGACGGCTGCCATCGCGCTCAATGTCTGGCCGAACGACCCTCACTGACGCCGGTTTCCGAAACGGTGCCGGATGCCGCGCTGATCTGATGAAATGCGCGTCGTAACGACGCACGCGGAATATTTGTCTCCTGCGCGAAACCGTCTAAAGTGGAAATCAACCGGCATGCATTGCCCGCGCCTATCCCCGCGGGCGGCGCCTCCGCCGGCGAGCCCGCGTACACTTCGTCCGGCCGGTAGCGGACGACGGACGCGGTCATTCGTTTTCTACCGGTCGAGGCGGCTCCCATGCAGATCCATTTCACGAACGAGAAGCCCGAGTATTCGGGGCGCGACCTGATGCTGGCGTTCACGGCGTTGGTCAATGGCGAGCGGGTCCAATGTCAGATCACCGCCGAGGCGCTGGAAGATCACTTCGGCGCGGCGTCGCCGCGCTTCGAGGACATGGTCGGTGCATTCGACCAGCACCGCGATCGTATCGAGGCGGCTGCACGACGCCTGCTGTCCGAGACGCGCGCGCAGTGCGTGACGCTGCGCAGCGGCTACGTCCGCTTCTATGAGGCCAACTGGCGCGGATGACACGACGTTCGTCTTGCGGCGCGCGTCGCTGAACGCTGCGCATGCGAAGACGTTGCCTTTCACGCAATGCCGTTCGGTGGGGCCGGGCGGCATTTTCGTATGCGGGCTGTGCCGGGTTGCCCGAGCGTCGGTACGTTCGTGCGTGCCAGTTCGTCAGGATCGCATAGGAATTGTGCAAAAACAGAAACGCCACCCGAAGGTGGCGTTTTTTCATCGGGCATCATGCCGCGCGCCGAAGCGCCGCCGTCATTCGCTGCCGAGATAGAAGAAGCGGAACAGGAACACGGCGGCGATGAGCCACACGATCGGCTTGACCGAGCGGGCCTGGCCGGTCAGCAGCTTGAGGCCGCCGTACGCGATGAAGCCGAATGCCACGCCGTTCGCGATCGAGTACGTGAACGGCATCAGCAGGGCGGTCAGCGCGGCGGGCACGGCTTCCGTCGCATCGTCCCACGGCACCTCGACCATCTCGCGCAGCATCAGGCACGACACGTACAGCAGGGCCGGTGCCGTCGCGTAGGCCGGCACGACGCCGGCGAGCGGCGCGATGAACAGGCACGCGAGGAACAGCACCGCGACGGTGATGGCCGTCACGCCCGTGCGGCCGCCGGCCTGCACGCCCGACGCGCTTTCGATATACGCGGTGGTCGACGACGTGCCGAGCACCGAGCCCGCGACGATCGCCGTGCTGTCGGCGAGCAGCGCCTTGTTCAGGCGGTTCATCTTGCCTTCGACGAGCAGGCCCGCGCGGTTCGCGACGCCCATCAGCGTGCCCGTCGCGTCGAACAGCTCGACGAGGAAGAACACGAGGATCACGTTGATGATGCCGGTCGACAGCGCGGCGCCGATGTCGAGCTTGAACAGCGTCGCATCGATCGACGGCGGCGCGGAGAACACGCCGTGGAACTGGTTGTCACCGAAGAAGAACGACAGGATCGTGA
The DNA here is from genome assembly GCF_020420065.1 of Burkholderia sp. AU31624. Lineage (NCBI taxonomy): Bacteria > Pseudomonadati > Pseudomonadota > Betaproteobacteria > Burkholderiales > Burkholderiaceae > Burkholderia > Burkholderia sp. AU31624. The sequence goes on along the minus strand of NZ_JAIZRT010000001.1, from coordinate 779,521 downwards.
CGCCGATGATGCCGATCAGGATCGCGCCGCGCACGCGCAGGTGGTCGAGCGTGACGATCGTGAAGAAGCCGACGATCGCGAGGATCGTGTCGTGCTTGTGCAGGTCGCCCAGCGTGACGAGCGTGGCCGGGTTGCCGACGATCACGCCCGACGTCTTCAGCGAGATGATGCCGAGGAACAGGCCGATACCCGCGGTGATCGAGATCCGCAGCGATTTCGGAATGCCGTTGACGATCGCCTCTCGTACGCGGAACAGCGTGACGAGCAGGAACAGGCAGCCGGAGATGAACACCGCGCCGAGCGCGGCCTGCCACGTGAAGCCCATCCCCTTGACGACCGTGTACGCGAAATACGCGTTCAGGCCCATGCCGGGCGCGCATGCGATCGGGTAGTTCGCGTACAGCCCCATGATGAGCGACGCCAGCGCCGCGACGAGGCAGGTCGCGACGAACACGGATTCCTTCGGCATGCCGGCGTCGCCGAGGATCGCGGGGTTGACGAAGATGATGTAGGCCATCGTCAGGAACGTGGTGACGCCCGCGAGTATTTCGGTGCGGAAGTCGGTGCCGGCTTCAGCGAAGCCGAAATACCGCTTGATGGATTCCATGAAGGCGTTTCTCCGGTCGGTTGTCGTGTTGCTTGTTGTGCCGAATTGTTGTAAAGGCAGCGCGGCCGGCCTACTGTAACCAGCCACTATTGCCCGGCTATCGGCGGATTGTAATAGCGCGGATAGCTCGGACGATATAGTTGGAGGGCACGATCGAAAGATCGATCGGCTGCCTGCGCGCGAGCGGTCTGGCAGCCCGGTCGCGCGACGAAGGCGCGCATTTTACCGGTTCGGGCGGAACGGGCTGGCAGAAATGGCTGAAACGGGAGCGGGATGCGTGAACGACGCCGGCCGATGCGTGCGCAACGGTGTGCAAGACGGCACGCGCGGGGGATCACGCGGCGTGGGCGCGGGATGATGACATCCGACTGAAACGGCGCACCCGCATGCTGCACGAATGCGGGGCAGGCGGCGCGTGCGCGCGAACGCACGTGCGAGGCCGGTCCGGATGCCCGGCAGCGGCGTGCAGCGGCCATTCGTCAGTCCAGACGGGTGCAGATATCGGGCTATCGTGCGCCGAAGCCGTCCCGCCCGCAACTGTCATTTCGTGATGCGGGGGCGACTGTGGTTTCTGTGTAAAAGATTGCAAGACCCCATCGCGTAAACCGGCAAGTCTTTCTAGGATAGATACACCGCGCATGCACACGCCGGCCAGTAATTGCCGACGCGGGGGAGTCGCAGTCCGTGCAGGCCAGGCGGTGAAGTGCGGTCAAGGCCGTTGCGTGTTCGGGCAGGCACGGCCGCTTGCGATTGCCCGATGCGGGTTCGTCCGTAATCACGGAGGTCAGCATGTTGAACTGGATCAGCCGTTGGGCGATGCGACACGCCCCCACGCCGGAAAAAACCGCTGCGTCGATGCTCGTGACGGCGCGCATGGAACTGTTCGCAGCCGAACAGCGCGTCATCGACGCGAAATTACAAGCGGATTACTGGCGTACACGTGTGTCATTCCTCGAAGAGGTGCAGAAGCAGGGCATCGATCCATGGGTGACCTCGCAGGCAGCGCAACGTCCCGACCTCGAGTCCACTCCCCGGAGCACGGGCCCGCGTCTCGCCGCCAGCACCTGATGCACCTGCTGCATCCCGTCGCTGCGCACGGCGCGCGATCGGTCGCGGCACGCACTGGCGTGCCGCGTCATTGAAAGCGCACCCGCGATGCGATAGCGCGTCGCGGGTGCGTGCATTTCCTCGATTCAGTCGTTCAGCAACGTTTCTATGGCGGGTGCGGAAACCGCACCGGACGTCATGCGGCCGTTCGCGTTGAACAGCGTCGGCGTGCCGCGCAGGCCCAACGCAAGGCCGAGCGCGCGGATCTGCGCGAGCGGTGCGGCACACGTGCCGGCGGCAGGTTGCACGTTGTCGATCATCCACGCTTTCCACGCCGCATTCCGGTCATCCGCGCACCAGATGCCGCGCGCATGCGCGGCGGCCTGCGGATGGAGTCCCTCGAGCGGATAGAGGAAGGTGTGAATAGTCACGTTGTCGATCCGTTCAAGCGTGCGCTCCAGTCGTTTGCAATAGGAACAATCCGGATCGGAGAAGACGTAGAGCGTCCGCGTGCCGTTACCGCGGACCGTCTGGATCGCGTGGGCGCGTGCCATCGACGCCAGCACCGCGCCGGTGTCGCGCGCCGCAATGCGGGTGCCCGGGGTCAGCGTGATCGCGCCGGAAGACGCCGCTGGCGCGTCGTGACTTGCCGGTGCGGGCGCCGCGTTCACGATGGAGGGGAGGCTCGCGAGCAGGCTCGAAAGCACGGTCAACCGGAGCAGCATTCGGTTTGTCATATTGATTCGGTATGCGAATAATTTGGAAGATCCGCACACCGCGTACGTACGTGAGAAACGAGTGCGAGTCCGGTTCAGTGCATGCCGTGAACGCGTCGGCGATGCCCGGCCGAGCGGGCATCACGCCGGCTTGCCCGGGCACGCGCACGGCGCTCAGTGGCCGGCTGCTTCCGCGCTTGCCTGGTCGCTCGCCTGGTCGCTGGTCTGTTGCTGGGCAGCGGGCGCGTCGTGGTCAGGATCGTCGCAGGCGACGGCGTTGCCGCTGACGGCGAATGCTGCGGCGAGAGCAAGTATCACTCGGGATGCGTTCATCAGATAATCTCCGGTTTCGATGGTGGGAACGCCTTCTCGGGTGACACAAGGCGTTCGGGATACGTAGTGTGTCCACGCCGCATCGATGCGACCAACTTCCTGAAGAGAATCTCAATACGCGGGTGCTTTCTGTCCCTTGTTCCCGCTGGCGCGAGCGTCGCGTGCGGCTGACGGGCAACGTGCTTGCGCGGCGCGTCGTGTTCTTCGTTCGATTCACTGGACCGGACGGACGGCGCGCAACCTCGAAAAAAGGCCTCGGCCGTTTCCGGCGAGGCCTGGTGTGAGGGGCGGCGGTACCCATCGGCGCGCTGACGAGCCGGCGCCATCGATGACGCACCGTTTCGTGCCTGTGCCCGGCGATGGATCGCGATGGCAATGAGCGCGAACACAGGCACGCGAGCGCGTGCGGCGCCGCGCGGCGGCGTCAATGACAATATTCGACGCGGGCGCGGGTCACGCGTCGCGTTGCGCGAGCCCGTTCACGAGCAGCTCGGACAGCAGGCCCGTCATCCCTTCCGGGTGCGTGGCCGCGCGGGCCTTGAGCTGTTCGACGAGGTCGGCATTGAGCTTGCAGGCGAACGGCACGAGGCCCTGTTCCTGGTCGAGCTTGCGCTGCGCGCGGCGGTCGAGCTTGGTGGCTTCTTCGGCGCCCTTGCCGAAACGCGCGGAGCTGGATTGCTTCAGCGCGTGCGTCAGCTTGAGCGCCTTGTTCTTTTCGAGATCGGTTTTCTTCATGGCCATCGCGGCACCTCCGGGAAATGAAGCCGCGATTGTACGCATTTCGGCGGGCGCCGCCCGCCGAGCCGGCAGGAAACCCGTTCAGGCACCCTTCGTCGTGCCCCAGTTGCCGCCGTGCGCGGCCGCCTGCGCGGCCGGCGAGCGGGCGAGATAGGCGAGCGCCTGTTCGGTCGAGCCTTCGTGGTGCGGCGTATAGCCCGGCTTGAAATAGCGCAGCGCCGCGCCGATCACCTTCCAGAACGACGGCAGGTGCCCGCGCCGCGAGCCTTGCCACCACGCGAGCACGAAACCCGGGTAGCGGCCGGCGGCCGGGTCGCGCCGGTACATGAACTTCGCGCCCGTCGTGATGTAGTAGAGCAGCAGCAGGATCACGAACGCCATGTGCACGCAGCGCTCCGGATAGGTGCCGCCCAGGTGCCGGTAGATGTCGAACGCGACCGTGCGGTGCTCGACTTCCTCGGCGCCGTGCCAGCGCAGCAGGTCGACCATCGTCGGGTCGGCACGGCCTTCGTCGAGCCCGTGCGCGTTGAGCACCCAGTTGCCGAGATAGCCGAAGAAATGCTCGAGCGACGCGATCACCGCGAGCTGCTGGCGCAGCCAGAAACGCGTGTGGCCGATCTTCAGCCCGAGCGGCTGTTCGCCGAGCACGCGCGTGAAGAGGCGATTGAGCTTCTGCGTGAACGGCTTCGTGTCGATCCCGTGCCGGTCGTAGTAGTGCTTGAGCACGCCGCCGTGCGAACGCGAATGGACGGCTTCCTGCCGCAGGAAACCTTCGGCCTCGTCGCGCAGGCGCGCATCGGTGATCAGCGGCAACGCCTTGTTGTACACGCGGCAGAACCACAGTTCGCCTTCCGGGAACAGCAGGTTCAGCGTGTTGATGATGTGCGTGCTGCCCGGGTCGTTCGGCACCCAGGTAATCGGCGTGTCGCTGAAGTCGAACTTCACGTGCCGGGCCTTGATCTTGTGATAGTCGGCGGTATCGGTCATCTGTGTCTCCCTGTGCGGCGCGATGCGCCGTCAATGCGATGCCATGCTGACGCGGGCGATCATCCGGCCGAGCCACGGCATGAAGCGGCCGACGAAGCGCATCGCGTGCGCCTCGCCGCCGACCGCGACGACGGGGCGGTTGCGCAGCACGCCGTCGACCATCGCCTGCGCGACGGTTTCGGGTTTCAGGCCGCGCATCTGGTACAGCTTCGTCGCGCGCTTGCGCAGCCGCGCTTCGTCCTGTGCATTGGCGCCCGCGTATTGCGTCGACGCCATGATTCCCGTTTCCGCGAAACCGGGGCACACGGCCGTCACGCCGATGCCTTGTTGCGCGAGTTCCGCGCGCATGCATTCGCTGAGCATCAGCACGGCGGCCTTCGTCGTCGCATACGCGGGCAGGTCGCGCGATGGCCCGAACGCGGCGGCCGACGCGGTGTTGACGATGTGGCCGCCGGTGCCGCGCGCGGCCATCTGCTGGGCGAACAGCCGCGAGCCGTGGATCACGCCCCACAGGTTCACGTGCAGGATGCGTTCCCAGTGCCGCGTGCTCGTGTCGAGGATGCCGCCGGCCATGCCGATGCCCGCGTTGTTGATCACGACGTCCGCGCCGCCGAGTTCGCTGCCGACCCACGTCGCCAGCGCTTCCATTTCATCGGCGGACCCGACGTCGACCCGCTTCGCGTGCGCTTGCGCACCGATGAGCCCGATCAGCAGCGCGGTGCGTTCGGCGCTCGCGGGGTCGATGTCGCACGCGACGACCGTCGCGCCTTCGCGGGCGAACGCGAGTGCCGCGCAGCGGCCGATGCCGCTGCCCGCGCCGGTCACCACCGCGACCTTGCCGCTGAAGCGGCCGCTCGTGGCGCGGCGGCGCGCGTTCGCGAGCGCGGGCGGTTCGTTGCCCGATTCGACCGCGTCGATCAGTTGCCCGGCGAGCGCCGCGAAGCGTGTCGGATCGGCGAGCGGCAGCCAGTGGCCGGCCGCGACTTCACGGCGGTAGTACTGCGGCACCCAGCGCGACAGGTTCTCGGACAACGCGGGGCTCACGTATTTGTCGCCGAGCGGCACGATCGTCTGCACCGGCGCATGCGCGTAGCGTTCGCGCGGCGCGAACAGGCAGCGGATGAAGTTCGCGCGATAGAGGCGCACGCCGCGCGCGCCGTCGTCGGCTTGCGTCGGGCGCGGCGTGGCGGGCGTTTTTTCGAGCCGGCGCAGCAGGTGGGGCCATGCGCGGCCGAGCCACAGCCGCCAGCCGAGTTCGGGGATGAACGGCAGGTGGAACAGGTACACGTACCACGACCGCACGAGCTGCCCGCCGAGCTTGCCGAGCGACGCGGGTGTCGGGTGCAGCACGCGTTCGCGCAGCCAGAAGCCGACGTGGTCGAGGCACGGCCCCGAGCACGACGTGTACGACGCGATCCGGCCGGCGAGGCGCGGATCGGTGACGAATTCCCAGCCCTGGATCGAGCCCCAGTCGTGCGCGACCAGGTGCACGGCGCGGCCGGGGCAGAGCGCGTCGATCACCGCGACGAAGTCGTCGGTCAGCTTCGCGAGGTGGTAGTCGGCCGTGCGCTTCGGCACGCCGGACAGGCCCGCGCCGCGCACGTCGTATGCGATCACGTAGTGCTTGCGCGCGAGCAGCGGCGCGACGTGCTGCCAGACGCTGCTGTCGTCGGGATAGCCGTGCATGAGCACGACCGGCGAGCGGGCCGGGTCGCCCCAGGTCTTGACCGCGAGCGTCAGGTCGCCGGAGGCGACCGCCGTTTCGCTGTGAACCGATTCGAACAGGGCCAGCGGTGCTTCGTCGGAAAGAGGCTGCATCGTGAGTCCGTCGTTCAGGGAGTCGGGAGGATGGGCGCGTTCGGGTCAGGCGGCGGCCGGCACGGTCGCGACGGCCTGCATCCGCTCGGCCTGGCGGCGCTGCCAGCGGCGCACGTGCGGCAGGTCTTCGTCGAGCCAGTACGCGTCGTCTTCGGTGATGACGAGCAGCTCTTCGAATTTCGCGCCGACGCCGGCGAAGCCGAGATGCGGCTCGACGGCCCACAGGCCCGGCACCGGCGCATGCTCGGAGCGGCGGTCGATCGACCACAGCGGCGACCAGCCTTGCTGCTTCGCCGCGCGGCCCTGGTCGAGCAGCAGGTTGCGCGTCGCGTTCAGCCCGAAGCGCGCGACGAAGCGCGGCTTCGACAGCTTGTGGATCTTCGCGACGCGGTGCGCGAGCACCTTGAACGGATAGGCCTTGTGGCGCGGCTCGACACCCTGGCGGCGGCACAGCGCGTCGACTTCCTGCGCGACCTCGGCCATCGGCCGGCGCGCCTTCACGAGCCGCACGATCATGTCGCGGTGATCGATCAAATCGTCCTGCAGCTGTTCGAGGATCGGGTTGTGGCCGAGGCAGTGCGCGTAGCCAACGTCGGCCACGATGCCGTCGAGCACCGGCGCGACGTCGAGGATCACCGGCATGTCGGTTTCGAGCTGCCGGTTGCTCGGGAAGAACGCGAGATTGAAGCCGCCCAGGTGCTTGAGGCCCGAGAAGCCCTCGAACGCGGTGCGGTCGCCGAACCACGCGAACGGCTTGTGCAGCCAGTCGTGCACGCCGTTGTCCTGCAGCCATTCGGTCAGCAGGCGCGCGGCTTCCTTTTCGGTGATGCCGGGGTAGAGCATCGCGCCGACGGTTTCGACGCAGCGGTACGCCAGCTGCTGGACTGCGCGGAATTGCGGCAGCTCGTCGAGGTGGACTTCCGGCAGCGGGGGATGGTCGGCCATGATGCGTCTCCGTTGGGGGTGCTGATCCGGAATGCGCCCGCCGGCATCACCGGCGCGGGTTATTCAGTCAGCATTTAATGTGTCATTGAGCGATGTAAAGATCATAGACGGTTCCGGGACGCGCGCCAGCCCCCGAGGGTGAGGATTTGTCCTAATGAAGGGCCGAAGTGGAGTGGAAACTCTAGATTTCCGGAAGTTGGGCCGGACGGCCCCCTGCGCAGCCGTCCGGGTCGGGACACTGACCGGGATCGTCACGCGCCGTCTTCCGGCGCCGGCCCGGATGGCCGCGTGCGCGGCCGCCTTGCGACGGCGCGACATGTCGCGCCGGATCAACTCCCCGTCGTGTCGCGACGTGACGCTGTCAAATTGCCGAAATAATTTCGTCACATCATTCGCCCCCGGTTCGGAGCCGTCCCGGCTTCGCCGCGCCGATCAGCGGCCGGTGCGCGGTGAGCCGCGCGGGATAGCGACTGAAACCGATTCGACATTTCCAGGGAGAGAGACCATGCAACGCCGCCAGTTCATGAATACCCTTGCCGCGGCGACCGCCGCGACATCGCTGATGCTCAAGGCCGGCACGGCCGGCGCGAAGAGCGCAGCCGTGCCGGATGCGCTGGACCCGGGCCGCTGGTCGCCGTTCAACGCCGCGCGCCTGCAGGCGGTGCTCGACCAGCATGGCGTCGCGAGCGCGCACTACGACGACAAGCGCCGCCCGTACGCGGTGTTCGACTGGGACAACACGTGCATCATGAACGACTGCGAAGAGGCGCTGCTGATGTACCAGATCAACCATCTGCAGTACAAACTGACGCCAGCCGAATTCGTCGACGTGATGTGGAAGGACGTGCCGAAGGGCGCCTTCATGAAGGACTACGCGACGGTGGACGGCAAGCCGGTGACGATGGAAGACCTCGCGGCCGACGTCGAATCCGACTATCGCTGGCTTTACGCGAACTACCAGGGATTCGGCGGCGACAAGAGCCTCGACGAGATTCGCGAGACCGATCAGTTCAAGGATTTCCGCGCGAAGCTGTACTTCATGTACGACGCGATCTGCGACACGCATCCGCTTGAGATCGGCTACAAGTGGATCATCTATTTCTACAAGAACATGACGACCGCCGAGCTGCAGGCGATGGCGGAAGCGTCGAACAACTACGGCATCGGCGATGCGTTGCGCAAGGTCCGTTACGAAAGCCCGAAGACGCTGCCGGGCAAGGCCGGCGTGGTGGCCGACACGCATTTCCACGGCATTCGCATTCACGAGGAAATCCGCGCGGTGATGCATACGCTGCGCGCCAACGGCATCGACGTGTACGTCAGCACGGCATCGCTCGACGATGTCGTGCGTGTGTTCGCCGGCAATCCGAACTATGGCTACGGCGTGCCGCCCGGGAACGTGATCGGCTTGCGTCTCGACATGCGGGACGGCAAGTACACGAGCACGTATCCGGCCGGCTGGCATTTCAACTGGGGGCCCGGCAAGACGGTGGGCATCCGCAACGTCCTTGCGTCGAAGAAGGGTTATGGCCCGCTGCTGGTGTTCGGCGACAGCGACGGCGACGCGTGGATGCTGCGCGACTTCAAGGACACCGCGGCCGGCGTGATCGTCAACCGGATGAAGAAGGGCGAGATTGGCGCGGACAGCAAACTCGCGGCCGAACAGATCGGCAAGTCGGACGCGCGCTTCCTGCTGCAGGGCCGCGATGAGCACACGGGCCTGATGATCCCGGACGAGAAGTCGATCAAGTACGGCAAGACCGAGCGCAAGCTGCTGGCTTGACGCGCGCCGGGCGCTGGACGCTGGGCGGTTGCGGCCCAGCGTCCAGCGGAATCGACTGCCGCGCCGCGCGGGCCGGAAACGAGCGTCTCAGCGCTCGCGTGGCGCGCCCAACCGCTCCAGCAACGCCCCCAGCAGATCGACCGGCAGCGGGAACACGATCGTCGAGTTCTTGTCCGCCGCGATCGTCGTCAGCGTCTGCAGGTAGCGCAGCTGCATCGCCTGCGGCTGCAGCGCGAGTCGTTGCGCGGCCTGCAGCAGCTTCTCCGACGCCTGCAATTCACCTTCAGCATGAATCACCTTCGCGCGCCGCTCGCGCTCGGCCTCGGCCTGCCGCGCGATCGCGCGGATCATCGTCTCGTTCAGGTCCACGTGCTTGATCTCGACCGTCGACACCTTGATCCCCCACGCATCGGTCTGCGCGTCGAGCGTCTTCTGGATGTCGGCGTTCAATTGCTCGCGCTCGGCAAGCAGCGCATCGAGTTCGTGCTTGCCGAGCACCGCGCGCAGCGTCGTCTGCGCGAGCTGGCTCGTCGCCTCGAAGAAGCGCGCCACCTGGATCACGGCCTTCTCCGGATCGACCACGCGGAAATACACGACCGCATTGACCTTCACCGACACGTTGTCGCGCGTGATCACGTCCTGTGCGGGCACGTCGAACACGACGGTGCGCAGGTCGATCCGCACGACCTGCTGGACGATCGGGATGATCAGCACGAGCCCCGGCCCCTTCACCTTCCAGAAGCGGCCGAGCATGAACACGACGCCGCGCTCGTACTCGCGGAAGATGCGGATCGACGACGCGACGAGCACCACGACGAAGACGATCAGGATGCTGCTGAAGCCGAACGTGAAACCGATCATGAAGGTTCTCCCTGGTGTTGTTCTCGATGGGGTTCCTGCCCCGGCACGTCGTAGAGCGGGGCGACGGTGAGCAGCAGCCCGTGGCGGCCGGTGACGCGCACGCGGCAGCCCGCGGCAAGCGGCGCACTGCTGGCCACGCGCCAGCGCTCGCCGCGCACGCGCGCCCAGCCGGCGGCGGACGGCGCGGCGCCGGCCGCAGCGTGCGGCTGGTCGGCCAGCAGGCCGTCGTCGAGCACCTCGCCGATGCTGCCGACCATCGCCTCGGCGCCCGTCACGACCGGGCGGCGGCGCGCGCGCAGCGCGACGCTCGATACGCCCGCGACGAGCAGCCCGCCGCCGAGCGCGAGACTCGCGATCACGGGCCACGGAATCCCGTAGCCGGGCACGTCGGTGTCGATCAGCATCAGCGCGCCGATCGTGAACGACACGATCCCGCCGAACCCGAGCACGCCGAAGGTCGGCAGGAACGCCTCGGCGACCAGGCAGCCGAGACCGAGCAGCACGAGGCCGAGGCCCGCATAGCTGATCGGCAGCAACTGCATCGCGAACAGCCCGACCAGCAGACAGATCGTGCCGGCGACGCCCGGCAGCACGAAGCCGGGGTTCGCGAACTCGAAGAACAGGCCGTAGATGCCGATCGTCAGCAGGATCAGCGCGACGTTCGGGTCGGCAATGATCGCCAGGAAGCGGCTGCGCCAGTCGGGCTCGACCACGACGAGCGGCGCATGCGCGGTTGCGAGCCGCACCGTGCCGGCGGTGGTCGTCGCGCTATGGCCGTCGAGCTGGCGGGCGAGATCGGCCGGATCCTGCGCGATCAGGTCGACCACATGCTGCGCGCGCGCCTCGCTTGCCGACAGGCTCACGGCCTCGCGCACAGCGCGCTCGGCCCATTCGGCATTGCGCCCGCGCAGTTGCGCGAGGCCGCGGATATACGCGGAGGCGTCCTGCATTGCCTTGCGGATCTCGGTCGATTGCGTATCGGTCGGCAGCGCGGCTTGCGAAGCGGCCGCATCGGACGCCCCCGACGCCCCCGAGGTGCCGCCCGGCATCCGCGGTGCCGCAGGATTCCCGCCCGGCGGCGCGGCGCCGCCGATGCCGAACTGCACGGGCGACGCCGCGCCGAGATTGGTGCCGGGCGCCATTGCCGCGAAGTGGCTGGCATAGACGATGTAGGTGCCCGCGCTCGCGGCCCGCGCGCCGCCCGGCGCGACGAACGCGGCGACCGGCACCGGCGAGCCGAGGATGGCCTTGATGATCTGCCGCATCGACGTGTCGAGGCCGCCGGGCGTGTCGAGCTGCAGGATCGCGAGCGGCGCGTGCTGGCGGGCCGCGCGCTCGAGCGAGCGCACGATGAAATCGGCGCTGGCCGGGCCGATCGCGCCGTTGATCGGGATCACGACGACCGGGCGGGCGGCGGCGGGGGCTTTGGCGGGCGGCGGCGCGGCGACCGCGGCGCACACGACGAGCAGCGCCGCGAACAGCGCGGCGCGCGCGACCCGCGCGGACAGCGGGTGACGAGGGTGGCCGCCGGGCGTGGCAGGCGCCGGCGACGGCCCGTGACGATGAAAGTGCATCGCGGCGTCCGGGCGGCGCGCGGCCGCGTGCCGTCCGGCTGGCGGAAAGGGCCTGGGCCCGATGCTTAAAGATTAGGCGGTTTCGGCACAAAGCGCGAAGCGACGGCCGTGCCGGCCGGCTTCAGCTCGCGCTGCCGCCCCGCGCGAGCACCTCGTCGCGATAGTCGGCCGGGCTGCGCCCGCTCCATTTGCGGAACGCGCGGTAGAACGCGCTCGGTTCCGCGAAACCGGTGGCCGCCGCGACATCGGCGATCGTGCGCGCGGGGTCGGCCAGCGCCTCGAACGCGAGATCGCGCCGCAGCGTGTCCTTGATCGACTGGTACGCGTGGCCTTCCTGGTGCAGCTTGCGGCGCAGCGTCGCCTCGGCCACGTGCAGCCGCGCGGCCATTCCGCCCGCACCCGGCCAGGCGGCCGGCGGCATCCCGCGCAGCACCGCGCGCACGCGCTGCGCGAGCGCGTTCGGGTTGCGGTACTTGACGATGAAGCTCGCCGGCGCGTTGCGCAGGAACGTCTTCAGCGTCTTCGCGTTCTGCACGACTGGCAACGTCGCGAATTCGGGATCGAAATCGACATACGAATCGGGCTCGTTGAAGCGCATGTCGTCACAGAACATCGACGGGTATTCGTGGTCGGCGGGCGGCGTGTCGCAGCGGAAGCTCGCATGCAGCAGCGGGATGCGCCGCCCGATCAGCCAGCAGGTGAGCCCGTACACGATGATGAAATAGGTCGCATACGTGAACATCGCGGGCGTCGCGCCGTTGTTGCGGTGCACGAAGCGCAGCCGCACGCGCTGCGGGTTCGCATCGAGCTCCGCGTGCAGATCGTCGAGCACGCAGTGCATGAAATTCACCGCGCGCGCCATCGCGTGCAGGCCGTCGCGCGCGGACAGCGCCGCCTGGCTCATCGCGATGAAGCTGCCGCTGCGCATCGGGTGGCGGTCCTGCCCGAAAAACTCGTCGTCGAGCGTGCGCGCGATCGCGTTCCATAGCGCACCGTATTGCTGCGCGGACACCCGTGCGCGCGGCTGCCCGAGCAGCGCGGGCGCGATGCCGGCCTGCGCGAGCAGCGGCTCGGCCGCGACGCCGCGCCGGGTCGCGAGCGCGACGCTGTAAGCGACGAGGCTGATCGCGACGGTTCCCTTGTCTTCCTGCTTCATCCGTGCCGCCGGTGTGGCAAAAACGCTCAGTGTAAATGAGCGACGCGAGCATCGAACAGTCGCGCGGGCTTGCCTACACTTGTTGCATCGAAACGCAAGGACGGTCGCGCCCGGCGGCCGCGGGAGACAGCAGCACCATGGACGAGCTTTACACCGAAGACCAGCGGATGATCCGCGACGCCGCGCGCGCGTTCGCCACCGAAATGCTGGCGCCGAACGCGGCGCAGTGGGACCACGATGCGCACCTGCCCGACGCGATCGTCGCGCAGCTCGGCGAGCTCGGCCTGCTCGGGATGATCGTGCCGCAGGAGCTGGGCGGCTCGTATACGGACTACGTGGCCTACGCGCTGGCGATGGAAGAGGTTGCCGCCGGCGACGCCGCGTGCGCGACGATGATGAGCGTGCACAACTCGGTCGGCTGCGGGCCGATCCTCGGCTTCGGCACGCCCGCGCAGAAGGATCGCTGGCTGGCCGACATGGCTGCAGGCCGCGTGATCGGCGCGTTCTGCCTGACCGAGCCGCACGCCGGCTCCGAGGCGAACAACCTGCGCACGCGTGCGGAACTGCGCGACGGCAAATGGGTGCTGAACGGCGCGAAGCAGTTCGTGACCAACGGCCAGCGCGCCGGCGTGGCGATCGTTTTTGCCATGACCGACCCGGAAGCCGGCAAGCGCGGCATTTCCGCGTTCCTGGTGCCGACCGACACGCCGGGCTTCATCGTCGGCAAGCCCGAGAAGAAGATGGGCATCCGCGCGTCGGATACGTGCCCGATCACGTTCGAGAACTGCGCGATTCCCGAAGAGAACCTGCTCGGCAATCGTGGCGAAGGGCTGAAGATCGCGCTGTCGAACCTCGAGGGCGGGCGCATCGGCATCGCCGCGCAGGCGCTCGGCATCGCGCGCGCCGCATTCGACAAGGCACGCCGCTATGCGGGCGAGCGCGTGCAGTTCGGCAAGCCGATCGCCGAGCACCAGGCGATCCAGCAGAAACTCGCCGACATGGCCGTGCAGATCAACGCCGCGCGCCTGCTCGTGCATCACGCGGCGAAGCTGCGCACCGCCGGGCTGCCGTGCCTGTCGGAAGCGTCGCAGGCGAAGCTGTTCGCATCGGAGATGGCCGAGCGCGTGTGTTCGGACGCGATCCAGATCCACGGCGGCTACGGTTACCTGGTCGATTACGAAGTCGAGCGTCACTATCGCGACGCACGCATCACGCAGATTTACGAAGGCACCAGCGAAGTGCAGCGGATGGTGATCGCGCGGCAGCTTTGAGCTGCGGCGGTTACCCCGGCGACGACATCACGCAGGGCACGAGGGCAGCGCGGCGAACGCGGCACGCAACGACGTGACCGTGCGCCGCAACAGAGGCAACCGGGCATGGGCTGCAGCGCATGCGTGGTTGACCGTGAGGCATGGAGACTGGAGGACACGATGACGGTACAGGCATTCCTGGACGCACGCGACTTTCTGCTGCGCCACCGCACCGACTACGACACCGCGTACCGCGCGTTCGAGTGGCCGGTGCTCGACGCATTCAACTGGGCGCTCGACTACTTCGACCCGATGGCGCGCGGCAACGACCAGCCCGCGCTGTGGATCGTCGACGCGGCGACCGGCACGGGCGATCCGTATTCGTTCGCGCAGATGTCCGAGCGTTCGTCGCGGATCGCGAACTGGCTGCGTTCGATCGGCGTCGTGCGCGGCGACCGGATCCTGCTGATGCTGCCGAACCGCGTTGAGCTGTGGGACGCGATGCTCGCCGCGATGAAGCTCGGCGCGATCGTGCTGCCTGCGACCACGCAACTGTCGCCCGACGACGTACGCGACCGCGTGCAGATCGGCGGCGCGAAATACGCGATCGTCGACGAGAACGAAACCGCCAAGTTCGAACAGCCGGATCTCGGCCTCGCGCAGAAGATCGTCGCCGGCGCGCCGCGCGCGGGCTGGCTCGCGATGCACGACGGCTACGCGGCGAGCGCCGAATTCGAGCCGGACGCCATCACGCACGCGAACGATCCGATGCTGCTGTACTTCACGTCGGGCACGACGTCGAAGCCGAAGCTCGTCGAGCATACGCACCGCACCTACCCGGTCGGCCATCTGTCGACGATGTACTGGGTCGGCCTGCAGCCGGGCGACATCCACTGGAACATCAGCTCGCCGGGCTGGGCGAAGCACGCATGGAGCTGCTTCTTCGCGCCGTGGAACGCGCAGGCTTGCGTGTTCGCGTTCAACTACGCGCGTTTCGAGCCGAAGGTGGTGCTCGATGCGCTCGTCAAATACCAGGTGACGACGCTGTGCGCGCCGCCGACCGTGTGGCGCATGCTCGTGCAGCAGCCGCTCGCGTCGTTCGACGTGAAGCTGCGCGAGATCGTCGGTGCCGGCGAGCCGCTGAATCCCGAGATCATCGAGCGCGTGAAGAAGGCGTGGGGCATCGCGATCCGCGACGGCTACGGCCAGACCGAAACGACCTGCCTGATCGGCAACTCGCCGGGCCAGCCGGTCGTCGCGGGGTCGATGGGCCGGCCGCTGCCCGGCTACCGGATCGAATTGCTCGACCCGGACGGCACGCCGGTGACCGAAGGCGAGGTCGCGCTGCCGATCGGCGCGGACGTCGTGCGCCCGGTCGGGCTGATGAAAGGCTATGCGAACAACCCCGACGCGACGGCCTACGCGATGCGCGACGGCCACTACCGCACGTCGGACATCGCGATGCGCCGCGACGACGGTTACTACGTGTACATCGGCCGCGCGGACGACGTGTTCAAGTCGTCCGACTACCGGCTGAGCCCGTTCGAACTCGAAAGCGTGCTGATCGAGCATCCGGCGATCGCCGAGGCGGCTGTCGTGCCGAGCCCCGACCCCGTGCGGCTGTCGGTGCCGAAGACCTTCATCACGCTGCGACAGGGCTACGAGGAGAGCCCCGAACTCGCGCTGGACATCTTCCGCTTCTCGCGCGAGAAGCTCGCGCCGTACAAGCGGATTCGCCGCCTGCAGTTCGCGGAGCTGCCGAAGACGATCTCGGGGAAGATCCGCCGCGTCGAATTGCGCCGCCGCGAGATCGAGCGCGGTGATGACGCCAGTGAACGGATGCCCGGCGAATACTGGGAAGAGGATTTCGCCGCCGAACTCAAGTGAAGTGACGTGACCGCGGGCCGCGCGCGCCGCCCTTCGCGGCCGCCGCCCGCAGCCGAATTGAACCGGCCGCGCGGCGATCTCGCGCTTCGCGGCCCTCTGGAAGGAGAGAGGATCGATGAACGCGAATTCGAAAGACGTGCCGACGGTCAAGCTGCTGATCGACGGCGCCTTCGTCGAGTCCGCCACGAACGAGTGGCGCGACATCGTCAACCCGGCGACGCAGCAGGTGCTCGCGCGCGTGCCGTTCGCGACCGTCGCGGAAGTCGACGCGGCCGTGCAGGCCGCGCACACCGCTTTCGCGACGTGGAAGAACACACCGATCGCCGCGCGCATGCGCATCATGCTGAAGTTCCAGGATCTCGTGCGCACGAACCAGCAGCGCATCGCGAAGACGCTGACGGCCGAGCAGGGCAAGACGATTCCCGATGCCGAAGGCGACATTTTCCGCGGCCTCGAAGTGGTCGAGCATGCGTGCTCGATCGGTTCGCTGCAGCTCGGCGAGTTCGCGGAGAACGTCGCGGGCGGCGTCGATACCTACACGCTGCGCCAGCCGCTCGGCGTGTGCGCGGGTATCACGCCGTTCAACTTCCCCGCGATGATTCCGCTGTGGATGTTCCCGATGGCGATCGTGTGCGGCAACACGTTCGTGCTGAAGCCGTCGGAACAGGACCCGCTGTCGACGATGGAACTCGTCGAGCTCGCGATCGAAGCCGGCGTACCGAAAGGGGTACTGAACGTCGTGCACGGCGGCAAGGAAGTCGTCGACGCGATCTGCACGCATCCGCTCGTGAAGGCGATCTCGTTCGTCGGCTCGACGGCGGTCGGCACGCACGTGTACAACCTCGGCAGCGCGCACGGCAAGCGCGTGCAGTCGATGATGGGCGCGAAGAATCACGCGGTCGTGCTGCCCGATGCAAACCGCGAGCAGGCGATCAACGCGCTCGTCGGCGCCGGCTTCGGCGCGGCCGGCCAGCGCTGCATGGCCACGTCGGTCGCGGTGCTCGTCGGCAACGCGCGCGACTGGCTGCCGGACATCGTCGCGAAGGCAAAGGCGCTGAAGGTCAATGCGGGCGCTGAAGCCGGCACGGACGTCGGGCCGGTCGTGTCGAAGGCCGCGAAGGAACGCATCCTGTCGCTGATCGACGCGGGCGTGAAGGAAGGCGCGAAGCTCGAACTCGACGGTCGCGACGTGAAGGTGACCGGCTACGAGCAGGGCAATTTCGTCGGTCCGACGATCTTCTCGGGCGTGAAGACGAACATGTCGGTCTACACGCATGAAATCTTCGGGCCCGTGCTGGTCGTGATGGAAGCCGACACGCTCGACGACGCGATCGCGCTCGTCAACGCGAATCCGTTCGGCAACGGCGTGGGCCTGTTCACGCAGAGCGGCGCGGCTGCGCGCAAGTTCCAGAGCGAGATCGACATCGGCCAGGTCGGCATCAACATCCCGATTCCGGTGCCCGTGCCGTTCTTCAGCTTCACGGGTTCGCGCGGCTCGAAGCTCGGCGATCTCGGCCCGTACGGCAAGCAGGTCGTGCAGTTCTACACGCAGACCAAGACGGTCACCGCGCGCTGGTTCGACGACGACACGACGGCCGGCCCGGTGAATACGACGATCCGGCTGCATTGAGCGGCGGAGGACACGAACATGAAAATCGGTTTTATCGGCCTTGGCCACATGGGCGCGCCGATGGCGCTGAACCTGCTGAAAGCAGGCCATGAAGTACATGCGTTCGACCTGAGCGCCGACGCATTGCGCGCGCTGCAGGACGCCGGCGCACAGGTGGCCGCGTCGCCGCGCGATGCGGCATCGGGCGCGACGTTCGTCATCACGATGCTGCCGGCCGCCCCGCACGTGCGCTCGGTACTCACCGGCGAGAACGGCGTGCTCGCCGGCCTCGGCGCGGGCGCGACCGTGATCGATTCGAGTACGATCGACCCGGCGAGCGCGCAGGCGTTCGGCGCGCTCGTGCGCGAGCACGGCGGCGCGTTCGTCGATGCGCCCGTGTCGGGCGGCACCGGCGGCGCGGCGGCCGGCACGCTGACCTTCATGGTCGGCGGCAGCGATGCGGATTTCGAGCGCGTGAAGCCGGTGCTCGCGGGCATGGGCAAGAACATCGTCCACTGCGGCGCGACGGGGATGGGGCAGGTCGCGAAGGTCTGCAACAACCTCGTGCTCGGCATCTCGATGGCGGCGGTGTCGGAGGCGATGTCGCTCGGCGTCGCGCTCGGCATCGACCCGAAGGTGCTGGCCGGCATCGTCAACACGTCGACGGGCCGCTGCTGGAGTTCGGATACGTACAACCCGTATCCGGGCGTGATCGAAACCGCGCCGTCGTCGCGCGGTTACTCGGGCGGTTTCGGCACCGACCTGATGCTGAAGGATCTCGGCCTCGCAAACGATGCCGCGAAGCAGGCGCGCCAGCCCGTCTATCTCGGCGCGCTCGCGCAGCAGCTGTACCAGACGATGAGCAGCCGCGGCGACGGCCAGCTCGATTTCTCGGCGGTGATCCGCCTGTACCAACCGGCAACGAAGAAGGACGCCTCATGATCGAACTCGACTACGTCGACGACGGCGCGATCGCATGCGCGACGCTCAAGCGTCCGCCCGCGAACGCCTTTACCGCCGACGGGCTGCGGCAACTGCAGGAAACCGTCGCCGAACTGAATGCGAACCCGCGCGTGCGCGCGCTGGTGATCACCGGCGACGGCCCGAAGTTCTTCAGCGCGGGTGCCGATCTCAACACGTTCGCCGAAGGCGACCGCGCGGTGGCACGCGCGATGGCGTCGCGGTTCGGCGCGGCGTTCGAGGCGCTGCACGACGCGCGCGTCGTGACGATCGCGGCGATCAACGGCTACGCGATGGGTGGCGGGCTCGAATGCGCGCTCGCGTGCGACCTGCGGATCGCGGAGACGCATGCGCAGATGGCGCTGCCCGAACCGTCGGTCGGCCTGCTGCCGTGCGGCCTCGGCACGCAGACGCTGCCCTGGCTCGTCGGCGAAGGCTGGGCGAAGAAGATCATCCTGACCGGCGCGCGTGTCGATGCGGCCACGGCGCTCAGGATCGGCCTCGTCGAGGACGTCGTGGAGTCGGGCGCATCGCGCGATGCCGCGCTGGCGCTGGCACGCAACGTCGCCCGGCAGAGCCCGCATGCGGTCGCTTACAGCAAGGAGCTGATCGGCCTCGCGCGCCGCGGCGTGCCGCGCGGCGCGGCGCTCGCGGTCGAGCGTGAACGTTTCGTCGACCTGTTCGACACGAACGATCCGCGCGAAGGCGTGGCTGCATTCCTCGGCAAGCGCGCGCCGCAGTGGCACAACGACGGAGAGCCGCAACGATGAGCACGCCGGTGACGAATCACGACGCGTTCGCGGAGCACGCCCCCGAGGTGCTGTTCCGCGTGGTGAACCGCGTGGCGCTGATCACGCTGAACCGGCCGGCCGCGCTCAATGCGCTGTCGTACCCGATGATCGGCGAGCTGGCCGCGCTGCTCGAGCGCTGCCGTCACGACGACCAGATCGTCGCGGTCGTGCTGCGCGGTGCGGGCGAGAAGGGTTTCTGCGCAGGCGGCGACGTGCGTGCGCTGTACCGGATGGTCGCGCAGCGCGAAACCTGGCTGCCGTTCTTCGTCGACGAATACCGGCTCGACTATTCGATCCATACGTTTCCGAAGCCGGTGGTCGCGCTGATGGACGGCGTGACGATGGGCGGCGGCATGGGCCTCGCGCAGGGCGCGGCGCTGCGTGTCGCGACCGAGCGCAGCAAGATCGCGATGCCGGAGACGCGCATCGGCCTCGTGCCCGACGTCGGCGCGACGCATTTCCTGTCGCGCATGCCGGCCGAACTCGAGCTGTACGTCGGGCTGACCGGCGCGATGCTGTCGGGCGCCGACGCACTTACGGCGAAACTCGCGGATCTGTGCGTGCCGTCCGCGTGGCTCGACACGTTCGAGACGCGCATCGAAAGCGTCAAGTGGGAAGGCGATGCATTGTCGTTGCTGCGCAAGGTGTTCGAGCCGCCGTGCAACGTCGTGCCGCACGCGGCGCTCGACAGCCAGATGCCGTGGATCGTGCGTCACTTCGACAAGCGCTCGACCGTCGAGCGGATCGTTGCGACCGTGACGCAGGATCTTGCACGCGAGGAGCTGTCGCGCGAGCACCGTCAATGGCTGCAGGCGACGCTCGATGCGCTCACCGGCCACTCGCCGACGATGCTGTGCGTGACCCGCGAGGCACTGCTGCGCGGCCGCCAGATGGCGCTGGCCGAATCGTTCCGGATGGAGCTCGGCATCGTCGCGCGCGCGATCGAGGAAGGCGACTTCTGCGAAGGCGTGCGCGCGCATCTCGTCGACAAGGATCGCAAGCCGCGCTGGGCGCCCGCGTCGCTCGTCGAGCTGCGCGCCGAACGCGTGCGGCATTTCCTGACGTCGCCGTGGAAGCTGTTCGCGCATCCGCTGGCCGATCTCGGCGCGGCGTGATGCTCCGACGCGCCCCCGCGGCGCGTCGGATTCATTTCATCCCATCCCATCCCATCCCGTCTCACCTCACCGTTCGATCATCGGCGGCACCGCCTGCGCGAGCGCGTCGATCACGCAGCGCGTCTTGCGCGGCAGGTAGCGCGTCTTCGGCCAGATCGCGTGGATGTCGCCTTCGCAGACGAAGCAGCGGTCGAGCACGACCGTCATCTCGCCGCGCTTCACGTAATGATCGAGCAGCCAGCTCGGCAGCCACGCGATCCCGAACCCCGACGCACCGGCCGCCGCGATCGCCTGCACGTCGTCGAAACTGAGCTGGTGCGGCATGTCGACCCGCACCGTCGAGCCGTCCAGCGCACGCAAGTCCCACGGTTGAACCACGCCCGAGCGTGAATACGCGATCGTCCGGTGGTCTTTCAGGTCGTCGAGCGTCTTCGGCATCCCGTAGCGGGCGAGATACGACGGCGCCGCGCCGAGGCTGCCGTATTGCGTGCCGAGCCGCCGCACCGCGAGGCTCGTGCTGTCCGCGAGCGTGCCGATCCGCACCGCGAGGTCGATGCCTTCCTCGACGAGATCGACGAAACGGTCGGTGATCGACACGTCGATCCGCAAATGCGGATAGGTGCGCGCGAGATCGAGCACGATGGGCGTCACGCAGTGATGCCCGAACGCGAGCGGCACGCTCAGGCGCAACTTGCCGCGCGGCTCGTTGCGGCCGCAGTCGAGGTCGGCTTCGGCCGCCTCCAGCTCCGCGAGCGCGCGCACGCAGCGGTCGTAGTACGCCTGGCCGTCGTCGGTCAGGCTCTGGCTGCGCGTCGTGCGCTGCAGCAGCCGCGCGCCGAGCCGCTTCTCGAGCCGCGCGATCGCCTTGCCGACGGCCGAACGCGTCATGTCGAGGCGCTCCGCGGCGAGCGCGAAGCTGCCCGATTCCACTACCTGGACGAAGGTCGTCACGCCGTCGAGTCTGTCGGTCATGGGAGGGGCGTTAATTGAGTCCTGAAATTCCCCAGTCTGGAGAAATGCGTGCGTCAATGGGGATGAAGATTCTCACTATAGTACCGATTCCTGTTCAGCGTGCGTCGCCGGCCGCACGCGGAGCATCCCTCTTACCTGGAGGCGCGCGGCCCGTTGCCGGGTCGCGGCGCAATACGCATGACGCAATCCGACTCCCGCAGGAATGCGGTCGCGCTCGCGGCCGTCTGTCTCACGTCGCTGATGTTCGGCCTCGAAATCTCGAGCGTGCCGGTGATCCTGCCGACGCTCGAACACGTGCTGCATGGCGATTTCAACGGCATGCAGTGGATCATGAACGCGTACACGATCGCGTGCACGACCGTGCTGATGGCCGCCGGCACGCTCGCCGACCGGTTCGGCCGCAAGCGCGTGTACGTGATCGGCACCGTGCTGTTCGGCGCGACGTCGCTGCTGTGCGGGCTCGCGCCGAACGTGCCGGTGCTCGTCGCGGGGCGGTTGCTGCAGGGCGCCAGCGGCGGCGCGATGCTGATCTGCCAGATTGCGGTGCTGTCGCACCAGTTCCGCGAGGGCCGGGAGCGCGGCCGTGCGTTCGGGATCTGGGGGATCGTGTTCGGCATCGGGCTCGGGTTCGGGCCGATCGTCGGCGGCGCGATCGTCGCGCTGGCAAGCTGGCCGTGGGTGTTCCTCGTCCATGCGCCGCTCGCGGCCGTCGCGCTCGTGCTGATCGGCGGCGCGGTGCAGGAGTCGCGCGATCCGCACGCGGGCAGGCTCGACGTCGCAGGCATCGTCACGTTGTCGCTCGCGGTGCTCGGCCTGGCGTTCTACATCACGCAAAGCGCGGCGCTCGGGCTGACCAGCGCGGCCGGCCTCGGCGTGCTCGGCGCGACCGTGCTGGCGCTGGCCGGCTTCTTCATCGCGGAACGCGCCAGTGCGCGGCCGATGTTCGATTTCTCGGTGTTCCGGATTCGCGCGTTCACCGGCGCGATCTTCGGTTCGATGGGGATGAACTTCAGCTTCTGGCCGTTCATGATCTACCTGCCGATCTGGTTCCAGGTCGCGCTCGGCTACGACAGCGTGACGGCCGGCCTCGCGTTGCTCGCGTACACGTTGCCGACGCTGGTCGCGCCGCCGTTCGGCGAACGGCTCGCGCTGCGCTACGGGCCGGGCGTCGTGATCCCGGGCGGCCTGTTCACGATCGCCGCGGGGTTCGCGCTGATGCGGATCGGCAGCGCGGCCGACCACGCCAGCTGGATCACGATGCTGCCCGGCTGCGTGATCGCCGGCATCGGGCTCGGGCTCACGAATACCCCCGTGACCAACACGACGACGGGTGCGGTGCCGAGCTCGCGGGCCGGGATGGCGTCGGGCATCGACATGAGCGCGCGGATGATCTCGCTCGCGCTGAACATCGCGGCGATGGGCTTCGTGCTGGTCGCGGGGATCGTCGCGAGCCTGAAGGGCGGTGTCGCGGGCACGATCGGCGATGCGGCGCTGCGCCGGCTCGCGCAGGAGATTGCGTCGGGCCGCACGGACGGATTGCACGAGATCGCACCGGCGCTCGCGCAGGCCGACCCGAGCGGCGCGGCGTTGCACGCGGCGCTCGTGCACGGATTCGGCTGGGTGATGGTGTACGGCGCGGCGGGCGTGGCCGTGCTCGCGACGGCGAGCGCGGTGGCGTTCGCGCCGGCGCGGCGCAGAGCGCCCGTGTGTGAATGACACCGCGCCTGATCGGCGCGGCCGGCCCGGTGCGCGCTTCGGTCAGGACATCCCGCCGCCGAGCGCGCGGTACAGCGTCATCTGGTTGTTGAGCCGGTTCAGGCGCGTCAGTTCGTCGGCGCTTTGCGCGTCGCGCAGCCGCTGCTGCTGGTCGAGCCACGGCTGCACGGCGGTCGCGCCGGCCGCGAAGCGCGCGGCGGCCAGCTGTTCGGCGCGCTGCGCCTGGGTCAGCGACAGCGCGCGCTGCTCGGCTTCGCGTTCGAGCTGCACACGCGCCGACAGCGCGTTCTCGACTTCCGCGAGCGCCGTGTAGAGCTTCTGGCGGAACCCGACGACGGCTTCCTCGTACTGCGACTTCGACACCTTGATCTGCAGCTGCATCGTGTTCCACTGGATGAACGGCAGTGCCAGGCCGAGCCCGAGCGTGCCGACCGGATTCATCAGCACGCGCTCGAGGCTCGTGCTCGACGTACCGGCCTGCCCGGTCAGCGTGAAGGTCGGATAGAAGCTCGTGCGCGTCGCGTCGACTTGCGCCAGCGATTCGCGCAGCCGGAATTCCGCCGCGCGCAGGTCGGGACGCCGGCCGAGCAGGCTCGCGGGCAGGCCGGCCACGACTTCCGGCGGCGCCGCGACGGGCAGTGCGGATGGCTCGGCCGCGCGCTGCTGCGGCGGCCGGTCGAACAGGATCGCGAGCGCGTGGCGATTCTCGGTGCGCTGCTGGATCAGTTGCGTCTGCGCGGCGCGTTGCGCGGCGAGGCTCTGTTCGGCCTGCGCGAGATCGAGCCCCGACACGGCGCCGGCCGTGTGCCGCGACCGCACGACCGCGAGCGTGCGGACTGCATACGCGATGTTCGCGTCGCCGAGCGCGATCTGCCGGTTCAGATAACCGATCTGCCAGTACAGCGACGCCGTCGTGCCGATCAGCGACAGCCGCGCGGCTTCGAGATCGGCGGCTGTCGCGTCGGCTTCCCAGCGCGCGGCGTCGCGCAGCGCGGCCAGCCGGCCCCACAGGTCGATTTCATAGCTGAGCGAACCGGTCACGCCGCTCGTCCGGCTCATCCGGTGCGTATCGAGCGTGCGCGACACGGCGCCGTTCGCGCCGAGCGACACGTTCGGCGTCAGGTTCGTATCCGCGAGCCCGGCTTGCAGTTGCGCGCGGTACACGCGGATCGCCGCGATCGCGAGGTCGTTGTTGGCGCGCAGCGCATCGTCGATCAGCGCATCGAGTTGCGGGTCGCCGAAGCTGCGCCACCAGTCGCGTGAGGTGGCCGGTGCATTGGCGGAAACCGGTGCCTCCCAGTTCGCGGGCATCGCGACAGGGGGCAGCGGTTCGTGGCGCGCGCCGGCGCAGCCGGCGAGCAGCGCGGCCGCGCACGTGACTGCGCCCAGGCGGTGAAGCGGTGAGGAATGCGTCATGACAGGTCTTTCTTCAATCGCGCGCAAGCGCATCGATCGGATCGAGCCGCGATGCATTGCGCGCGGGCATGAAACCGAAAATCACACCGGTGAGCGTCGAGCAGACGAACGCGGTCACGATCGCGCCGGCCGAGAACACCATCTTCCACTGTGCGACGAACATCGAGAACAGCGCGCCGAGCCCGAACGACAACGCGATGCCGATCGTGCCGCCGAGCAGACAGACGAGCACGGCCTCGACGAGAAACTGCTGCAGGATGTCGGACTGGCGCGCGCCGACCGCCATCCGGATGCCGATTTCGCGCGTGCGCTCGGTGACCGACACCAGCATGATGTTCATCACGCCGATCCCGCCGACGACGAGCGAGATCACCGCGATCAGCGACAGCAGCAACGTGAGCGACTGGCCGGTCTTCTCGACGGTCTTCACCACGCTGTCCATGTTGTACGTGAAGAAGTCCTTGCGGCCGTGACGCTGCGTCATCAGCTTCTCGAGGCTTTTCTCGGCGGCGGCGCTCGGCTGCCCGTCGCGCACGCGCACGGTGATGCTGTCGAGATAACGCTGCCCGAACAGGCGCCCGCTCGCGGTGGTGTACGGCACCCACACGTTCAGGCTCTTCACGCTGCCGAACGCGCTCTTCTTGTCGGCCGTCACGCCGATCACGACGCATGGCACGTTGTCGACCAGGATCACTTCGCCGATCGGGTTGCGCGTCGCGCCGAACAGCTTGCGGCGCGTGTTCTGGTCGATCACGGCCACCTGCACCTGGCGGCGCACCGCGTCCTCGTCGAACGCGACACCCAGCGCGAAGCGCATCCCGCGGGCCTGGAAGAAGCGGTCGCCGACGCCGCTCACGAGCGCGTTCACGTCGACGTTGCGGTAGCGCAGCAGCAGCGTGCGCGACGTTTCGGGCGTCGCGCTGTCGACGTACGGCTGCTCGGCGAGCGCGGCGACATCGGCGGGCACGAGCGTCTGGATCGCGTCGGCGCGGCTGTCGCCCCAGTCGGTGCCCGGATAGAGGTTGATCGTGTTCGTGCCGATGCTGCCGATCTCGTCGAGCATGTAGCGCTTCGCGCCTTCGCCGATCGCGACGATCGACACGACGGACGTGATGCCGATGATGATGCCGAGCATCGTCAGCAGCGTGCGCAGCCGGTGCGACACGAGTGCGATCCACGCCATCCGGCAGGCCTCGGCGAAGCGGCCGGAGCCGGCGGCGAAGCGTTGCGTGCGCGTGCCGGGTTCGGTATCGGCGTGCGCCTCGGTGTCGACCGGTGCGGGCGGCGGTAACGTGTCGTGGCGATCACGGGCGGGTAGTGCGCTGGCTTCCGCTTCGGTCGCTTGTGCTGCTTCCGCTGCGTCGACGCCCGCTTCCGCGAGCGCTTCCGCATAGTGCCGATTCGGCCGGTCGGCGACGATCTCGCCGTCGCTGATCTCGATGATGCGCTTCGCGTGGCGCGCGACGGCCTGGCCGTGCGTGACGATGACGATCGTATGGCCGAGCGCGTTCAGCTCGTGCAGGATGCGGATCACGTCCTGGCCGCTTTTCGTGTCGAGCGCGCCGGTCGGTTCGTCGGCGAGGATCACCTGGCCGCCGTTCATCAACGCACGCGCGATGCTCACGCGCTGCTGCTGGCCGCCGGACAGTTGTCCGGGCCGATGGTGCGCACGATCCGCGAGCCCGAGGCGTGCGAGCAGTTCGCGTGCGCGTGCGTGCCGTTCGGCGCGCGGCGTGCCGGCATAGATCGCGGGCATCTCGAGGTTCGCGACGGCGTCGACGTGCGGCAGCAGGTGGTAGCGCTGAAACACGAAGCCGAAATGCTCGCGACGCAGTTGCGCGAGCTCGTCGCTGTCGAGCATGTGCGTGTCGCGGCCGCCGACCGTGTAGGTGCCTTCGCTCGGATGATCGAGGCAGCCGAGGATGTTCATCAGCGTCGACTTCCCGGAGCCCGACGCGCCGACGATCGCGACGATCTCGCCCGCGTGGATCGACAGGTTGACGTTGTTCAGGACAACGACATCCTTGTCGCCGGCCGGAAAGCGTCGCGTGACGGCAGCGAGTTTCAGCAGGGGCTGGCTCATCGTCACACCACGTCCGCCAGCGGCGCGTGGTCGTCACCGGCCGCTTCGCCGATCACGACGCGTTCGCCGTCCTTCAGGCCGGCCAGGACTTCGACGCGCACGTTGTTGTTGATGCCGATGCGGATGCTGCGCGTTTCCGTGCTGCCGTCGGCGCGCAGCACGCGCACTGCGTAGGTGCCGTCCTTGCGTTTTTCGCCGAGCGCGGCGGCCGGAATGCTGAGCGCGTTGCGGGCGTTGCCGAGCACGATGTTGACTTGCGCGGTCATCGAGATGCGCAGCCGATGCTCGGGGTTCGGCACTTCGAACAGCGCGTTGTAGAACACGGCCGAATTCGGCTTCGTGCCGCCGCCCGCACCGCCGCCGAGCGGGCTCTGCGCTTCGGCATAGTTCTGCGGCGCCGGCTCGATCGCGCGCAGCTTGCCGTAGTGACGCTTGTCCGGTTCGCCGAGGATCGTGAAATACGCGGTCTGGCCGGCACGCACGCGGATCACGTCGGCTTCCGACACCTGCGCCTTCACGGTCATCGTGTCGAGATCGGCGAGCTTCAGGATCACCGGCGCCTGCTGCTGCGCGATCACGGTCTGGCCTTCCTGCGTGACGACCGCGACGACCTCGCCGTCGATCGGCGCGACGATGCGCGTGTAGCCGAGGTTCGCCTGCGCGGTCTCGATCTGGATGCGGGCCGAGCGGATCTGCGCGGCGAGCGACGCGAGGGTCGCACGCTGCACGTCGAGCGTCGCGCGTGCGGCCTCGAACGATTCGCGCGAGGTCGCATCGTCGGGCAGCATCGCCTGCTGGCGCTTGAACGCGAGTTCCGCCTGCGTGAGTTGCGCGGCGGTCGATTGCTGTTGCGCGCGCAGGCTTTCTTCGCTGGCGCGCGCCTGGCGCAGCGCGTTTTCCGAGATCACGGGATCGATCTCGGCGAGCCACTGGCCCTTCGTCACCTTGTCGCCGAGCTTGACTTTCAGCGATTTCAGCTGCCCCGACACCTGCGCACCGACGTCGACCTGCTTGAAGGCCTGAAGCGCGCCGGTCGCCAGCACCGCGTTCTCGAGATCGCCGCGCGAGACGGGCGCGGACAGGTATTGCGGATGCTTGTCGGGCGCGCACGCCTTCAGCGTGACGCCGGCGGCGATCGCCACGACGGCAAGGGTAGCCAGCACGATGCGCCGGCGGCGATGGGTCTTCTGAGTCATGAGCGTGCGGCGAGGATCAGGCAGTGCCGGCGATGCGTGGGGCCGGGCGGGACGATCCGGTCGGCGTCGCCTGTCGGGCAGGTTGCCCGCGACGGCATCCGCGTACGCATCGCGCGGGCGTGCCGAGTCGAATCAGCCGCTCATGGTAAGCGAGGACATCACGCCAAATCGTGTGGAAATTGTGCTGAATTGTGCGAACGCCGCACCGGAGCGGAGGCCGTGCGGCGCGATTGCCGCGG
Organism: Burkholderia sp. AU31624; assembly: GCF_020420065.1. Classification (NCBI taxonomy): domain Bacteria; kingdom Pseudomonadati; phylum Pseudomonadota; class Betaproteobacteria; order Burkholderiales; family Burkholderiaceae; genus Burkholderia; species Burkholderia sp. AU31624. The sequence continues at coordinate 751,722 of NZ_JAIZRT010000001.1, read as the reverse complement.
TCGGTGAGCGCGGCGGGCGAGGGGCCGCGTGCGTGTCGCGGCGTGCGCTGACGTGCGTTATCGCTGCGCCGCGACGAGCGCCATCATCGGCCGGTCGCGTTCCTCGTCGAGCGCGGGCAGCGCATCGACCTGCGCCTGCGTCGGTCCCCATTCGTCCAGGTGCGTGAGCGTGAAGCCGCTGCCGATCAGCAGGTTCACGAGCGTGCCGAGCGTGCGGTGCTGCTTGACGACGCCCGGCGCGAGCCAGTCGGTCACGCGTTCGCCTTCGCGCTGGTAGCCGTCGAGCGGCCAGGCGCGGTTGCCCTGCGCATCGACGACGAAGCCGGGCCGGCGCGGCGCCGTATAAATGGGGTGCTCGATCGAGAACACGAGCCGCCCGCCGGGCACGAGCGCGCGATGAATCGTGCGCAGCAGCGTGTCGAGGTGCGCGACGTAGTGGAAGGCGAGCGAGCTGTAGGCCAGATCGAACGCGGCGTTGGGCAACGCGAGCGTTTCGAGATCCGCGCGGCGGTACGTGATCGCCGGGTGCGCGGCGGTCGAGGCCGCGCGTTCGAGCATGCGCTCGGAGACATCGATGCCGAGCACGCTTGCCGCGCCCTGGTCGGCCGCCCAGCGGCTGAACCAGCCGTAGCCGCAGCCGAGGTCGAGCACGTTGCGGCCGCGCAGGCCGGGCAGCAGCGCGCGCAGCGCGGGCCATTCGGGTGCGCCGTCGAGGCCGTGAATCGAGCGGTTCAGGCGGCTGTAGCCTTCGAAGAAGGCCGGGTCGTCGTAGATGTTTTGCGTCATGCGTAAGACCTCGAGCGGGCAGGGCACCCGATCCGCGAGCTTACGCGCGCTGCCCGCCCGCGTCGATCCGGCGTTGCGTGTCCGCGTCGACGATGTCGCGGATCGCGCTGAACAGCGGCGCGGCGTCGGTGTAGCGGCGGCCGTAGCCGAGATTGAACGCGTAGTCGAAATCGGGCGGGTTGCTGCCCTGGTTGTGCTGCAGGATCGTCTCGAGCTTGTCGAGCGCCTTCGCCGCGCGTGCTTCCGGCGTCACCGCCGCCTCATACTCATCCCACAGCGCGACGATCTCGTCGCGCCGCGCGGGATCGAGCGGTGCGGTCAGCGTCAGCAGGTCGTCGCGTTCTTGCGCGCTTTTGTCGGGGTGCGCGGCTTGCTCGATCGCGGGAATGTCGCCGTGCAGCGCCTCGCCGAGATCGTGGACGACGCACAGCTTCAGCAGCTTCAGCGTGTCGATGCCGGGCAGCGCATCGGCGAACACGAGCGCCATCAGGCACAGCCGCCAGCTGTGTTCGGCCGTGCTTTCCGCGCGCCCGGACGACGTGTGGCCGCTGCGCAGCACATCCTTCAGGCGTTCGGCTTCGCGCAGGAAAGCGAGCCGCGCGTGGATCGTATCGGGGGTCATGGTCGGCGTCCTTGCGATGAGCCGCCTAGCGTAATGCGGGTGGGCGCGGGTCGTCCACGCATGAAATATGCGTGGCGGGGGCGCTTTGCCGGGCCGCTACTTCACGAAAAACCCGGCCCAGCAGAACAGCGCGAAGAAGCCCGTTTGAATACCGACGATCAGGCGGAACAGCCAGGGGCTGCTGCGGCGCGCCACCCGCCTGCCGCCGGCGTTGGCCACACCCGAGCGAAGCGCGACCAGCACGGCGGCGCCCGTATAGAGAAGGAACGCGACGATCACGAGTTCTCGCATGACAAGCGTCGACATGTGGCATCTCCCCTGGGCGTGCTGCCATTCACGTTGGTATTGGTTGCGTGGCATGCCGGACACGTTGAAGGTTGCCGCACCGTTGCCGGTATGCGGTGCTTCATCGCGACCCGGCAATCACGCATCCTGGAGCGTCTCCACGAGCCGCACGGCCGAGCCGTCCGACAGCGTCATCCGCGTCCACCGGCACATGCTGCCGCGGATCGGTACGACGCGCGATGCATTCGCACCGGTGTCGAATTCGACGCTCGGCGGCCCCGCGTGGTCATGCCAGCCGAGCGTGTCGAGCGCGGTTTCCATGCGGACGATCTCCGGCGTTGCGTAGCGCCACAGCGACGTGCCGAGCAGCATCGACAGCGGTTGCGAGAATTCGGCCGCGCGCGCCGGAGAAGAAGCGAGCAGGCGGTGCGTGAGGTCGCACACGAGGTGCATGCGGCCCGCGCTGCCCGAGACGAGCCGCGCGAGCGCGTGATCGCCGGCCGAATCGAGGCGCGCGGCGAGCAGCCGCTCGGCGGTCGCGCGCTCGTCGGGCGACATCTGCTGGCGGCCGGCTTCCCAGCGCGAGATCGTCGATTGCGCGACGCCGAACAGCTCGGCCGCATGGCTCTGCTTGACGCGATGCAGCGCGCGCCAGCGCTTGAGTTGCGGGCCGAGCGGCGGGGCGTGAAGCGGTGAGGCGGTCATGGTGGTGCTCCGTTCGGGGTGCGCATCGCGCTCGCGCCGCGTTGCGGCGGCGATGGAGGGAATCGTCATTCCGTTGGCGCCTGAATCGTGACGAGTTCGACAGGGACCAGCGCGGCGCCGCCGAGGACAAGATCGCCGTCGGCGGTGGCCGTGATCGGCGTGGGTTCGATCGCGAGATTCATGATTGCCACGGCCTCCGTCACATGCCGGGCATCAATCGTGTAGGGCCGGTCGAGCAGCTGCGCTGCCACCTTGGGCGGTATCTCGAAGCCTTGGGTGGCGTAACGCATTCCGGCGATGCTGCCTTCGAGCGCGAGACCGTCGTGTACGACGACAAACCCATGCGCGGCCGCCGTTACCCGATCGATTGCTGAAGCGCCGTCCGGCAGCACGACGCGGAAATGGCCTTTGACATGGCCGCCCACCGCCCGGAATCCGTTGAACGACCAACGCAATGATGTCCGGTAGCTTGCCGACATGGCGGATCGCAGCGAGTCGGGCAGATCGAGGACGAAGTGGACGGGGCGGCCCAGCACGATCAGCTTCGCATGGTCTTTCGTGACCATGAAGCCGGATACCGCTTCATCGTACGGCTGTTCCCGAACCAGCCCCGACTTGAAAAACGGATCCTCGGGCGGCGGCTGTTCCGTGTGTACTGGTGGTTCGTGGCAGCCCGGCAGCGCGATGCAGCCCGCGATCAAGGCGGCGTGCCAGCACCGGCGTGCGATCGATATGGTCATGGTCTTGTCCCGTCTTGTGCGGTTCGGTTCTTTCGATGCCCTCGTAGCGGGATTCTGGCGGATCCACTGCGCGTTGTCGAACGGGAAATCTGCCGTGGCAGCAGTCGATGGCCCCTGACCGTGCCGTGCCGACGACGTTGTCGCCGCCGCTTTCAACCGTCTCCGCCATATCTTATTATTCGGCCAGTGCGGAGGGATACCGGCCACCCACGGTCATGTCGAGGCATGACGCGCCGGTACGAATTACCGCTTTTCGGCCAGCACTCTGCACGAGGCACGGTCGAAACGACAGGAAACGCGTGACCCGCGCGTATCCCAAAAAAATGACGAGAGCGCGCGATGGTACGACTGGTCTTGCTGCTGCTGGGCATCGAATACTTGCGCACCCGCTGGCGCGGCCTGACCGTGCTCGGCTGGGTGTGGGTCGTCGCGGGCGTCGTGATCTTCGTCGATGCGCTCGACGGCGCGTTGCACTTCCCGATTCAGATCTTTGCGTGGCTGTTCCTGATCGAGGGGCTCGCGACGCTTGCCGTGGCCGGCAGCGGCGTCGGTGGGCAGCGCATCCTGCGCTACGTGAAGGGGATCGTGGTCGTGGTCGCCGCCGGGCTCGTGTTCGCGGGGCATCACCATGGCCATTTCCTGCTGTCGATGATCTTCGGCACGCTGTTCCTCGTCGACGGGCTGCTGCAGTGCACTGCAGCGTGGATGGTGCGCTATCGCCGCTGGAACGTCGCATTCGCATGGGGCGTCGTTGAGATCCTGCTGGCGATCTTTTTCTACCAGCCGTATCCGACGCACTACGTGGGTACCGTGCCGTACTGCCTCGGGCTGCTGCTGATGTTCGGCGGGATGCACATGCTGAGCCTCGCCGCGCGCGTGCGGCGGCTGACGCGCAATCCGGCGTTCGCGACGTCGCCGGCGCCGGCGCTCGCGCCGGATCTCGACGATGCGCGCGACCGGCCGCATTTCGCGCAATCCGAATGGGACGGCCCGCCGGCCGATGGCGAGCATGCGCTCACCGTGCACGTGTGGACGCCGACCGGCACGTCGAAGGCCGAGGCGCAGCGCTATCCGGTGATCGACCGCTATATCGCGGCCGTGGACGTCAACGGTGTGATCTCGACCGGGCACGCGGCGCTGGAGTCGCCCGAGGGCGTCTATATCAGCCTGTATCCAGGCGTCGAAATCGATCGTTCACCGGACGAATTCACGCGCATCCTGCGCGCGACCCGCGAAAACGACGTGCCGGGCTTGTTCCAGCCCGACTACGCGACCGAATCGAAGGCGTGGTGCCCGTCGACCGTGCGCGTGCGGATCCGCAACTACGATCCGTCGAAGCTGGATGCCTTCTGGACGTCGTACCGGCAGAACGTGACGTACAACCTCACGCACCGCAACTGCTCGAGCACGGTGTCGAACGCGCTCGAAGCCGCGCTCGACGGCGCGGTGTGGCGGCTGAAGGGCGCGCGGGCCGGGTGGGGCGCGTTCGTGCGGCTGCTGCTCACGCCGGAGCTGTGGGTCGCCGCGCAGATCCGCAAGCGCGCGGTGACGATGGCCTGGACGCCCGGGCTCACGCTCGACTATGCGCGCGCGCTGAGCATGCTCGCCGACCCGCGGCCGTTCGCGTGGTGGAAGGTCGCGCGCTCGGCCGTGAAGGCGATCATGACGTCGCGCCGCACGTGGCGCGAGCAGGACCACGCGGCGCTGTCGCCCGGCGGACCGGAGGCAGCGTCGATGAAGTGAGCGCGTGCCGCCGGACGCGGGCCCGGCGTCACTGTGGCCGCCACCGTGCGGCCGCGCGAGGTTGCCCGCCACGAACCCCCCCAACGTAAACAACAATGAACAAGACGAGAGCCTTCCGCATCCTGATTCCCGCCGCGCTGGCGCTGACGAGCGCCGGCTTCGCGCAGGCGAGCGCGGACGAGGTGCCGCGCATGAGCGACGACGTGTACCGCATGTCGGTGTCGTTCTGCTCGAACGTCGCGGCCGCCGAGAAGATCGAGTGCCAGGGCGACATGATCGCCGCGGGCAGCCGGATCGTCGCGGCGATCGGCGGCCTGCCGCCGGCCTCCGCCACGTCGATCGACGAAGGCGCGCGCAACAAGCTGCCGGCGGCGGAGCGCAAGGGGCTCGCGCCGGTCGAGCCGCGCGCGATCGACAAGGATGACGACCTCGCCGGTCTCGCCGGCATGGTGCGTCTGTGCGACGTCTACGAATCCGAACCGGCGTCGCGCGCGCGGCATCACGCGGCGCTGAAGCAGCAGGCGCCGGACGCTGCACCGCGCGTCGAGGCGTTGCTGACCGATGCGTCGACGGCGGCGCGCCAGCGCGTCAGCATCGGCGTGTGGCAGATCCTCGCGCTCGAAGGCCCCGAATCGATCACGCGCGCGTGCACGCAGCTGGGCGCCGGGTCGTGACGGGCGGCGTGCCGCCAGTATGGCGGCACGTGTCGGCCGTGTGAGGCAGCGCGCGACGCGACGGTGGGTATCTGCACCCGCGCCGCCCGACTTCTTTCGTCCACCTTCACATTCGTGCCACGTTGCATCGGCAACAATCGCGGACAGATATTCGACAACCTTGCGGCGCATCCCGCGACCGCAAGCCTTTTCCGAGGAAACGCCATGCTCAAGACGCTCGCCCGCGCCGCTGCCGCACTCGCCGTCGCTTCCGCTTCACTGCACGCCACCGCGCAGACCAGCTACGACTACCTGTTGCTCGCCGCGTCGTGGGAGCCCGGCTTCTGCGCGTCGCACGACACGCCCGAATGCACGAACCTCGCCGGCACGTACGCGGCAACGAGCCTGTCGCTGCATGGCCTGTGGCCGAACAACTACGACGGCAACCAGCCGTTCTACTGCGGCGTGCCGCAGAACGACATCGACCTCGACAACGCGCACCAGTGGTGCAGCATGGACGCGTACCCGATCAGCAGCGCGACCCGCAACACGCTGTCGACGTACATGCCGGGCGTTGCGTCCTGCCTCGACAAGCACGAGTGGTTCAAGCACGGCACCTGCTCGAACTCGGCATCGCCCGATGCGTACTGGAACCAGGCATCCGGCATGATCAGCCGGCTCGGCAACACGTCGTTCAACGCGTTCCTGCAGGCGAACGCGGGCAAGACGGTCACGCGTAACCAACTGCTGTCGGCGTTCGAAGGCGCGTTCGGCAGCAACACGCGCAGCGCGGTGTCGCTGAAGTGCACGAAGACGAACGGCGTCAGCTACTTCACCGAAGCGTGGATCGCGGTGAAGACCAATGCGACCACGCAGTTCCCGAGCGCCGCCTCGCTCGTGACGGACGGCAATACGCAGGGCACGTGCCCGACGTCGGGTGTGTATATCGCGAAGTAACGGGGAAGGAAGGGGCGGTGCGCGCGACATCGGGCGCGCCGTCGCTTGTTACGGCTTCGGCGGGAGGCCCGACCACAGCAGCCGGGCCAGTTCCGGTGCGTCGAGTTGCGGCTCGTGTTCGTCGATCGCGTCGGGCAGTGCATGCCACGGCACCGCCGGATTCCGGTGATGCTGCAGATGAAGGTTGATGTGATACGGCCACACGAACACGCGGCCGATCCAGCCCGTTCGCCATGAATACGTCCAGTCGGCCCAGCCGGGCGTCGCGTGCGGGCCGCCGCTGTGCTCGGCCATGCTGCGGATCTTCTGCAGCAGGACCGACAGCGTGAGCAGCGTCACGAACCACAGCGCGGCGACCAGCAGGATCGTCTGCACGGTACAGGCCCATACGAGCAGCGCGACGATGACTCCCCACACCGCCGCGGCTGCCAGGAACGGCCGGCCGAGCCGCGTGTTCTGTCCGCCCGCGCGCCGGAATGCCGCCATGTTGCGCACCATGTTCAGCACGAGCAGGTCGCCGAGGAACTGCCGCGCAAGCGGCCATGCGTCGAGCGGCCGGAACTGCCACGGCTGGTCGTGATAGAGGAACTGCCGCTCCGGGTCCTGCGCGGTGCCGAGATGCCGGTGATGCGCGAGATGCAGCGGCCGGTAGAACTCGATGGGCACGAGTCCCGGCACGCCGATCGCGACGTTGATCAGGAAGTCGTTGAAACCGCGGCGGCGTGTGAGGTGATAGTGGGTCGCGTCGTGATACAGGATGAACAGCGCATGCTGCCGCGTCGCGACGACGAGTACGGCAAGCGCATACAGGTACCACGCGCCGAGCGCGGTGGCCACCCGGATCGCCACGACGATGCACGCCCATTCGAGCAGCGCGGCGGCCATCGTGCGCAGGTCGACTTTGGTGCGCAGCAGCGCGAGCGTGAGCGCGCCGGCCGCGATACCGGTCGCGCCGCCCCATGCGACGTCGGCGGCACGATGCTGGCCGGTGGTCAGGACCGTCACCATCAGCAGCGCGCTCCACGCGGCGAACAGCACGGCTGACCGTTGCCGCAGCGCCAGCAGCACGATGGCGATCGCGACCGGCAGCGCGACGTGCCCGCTCGGCGACGCGGCAAGCGGCGTGTCGATCCGCTGCAGCCACGCGATCCAGCCGTCATGAGCGGGCGGCCATGCGACGGCGGTCGGATGCAGCAGATGGCACACGAGGCAAATGCCGGCCGCGAGCGTGCCTGCGAAGAGCGCCGGCAGCAGCCATGCACGGCCACGCCCGAGCCACACGAGCGCGGGCATCACGAACAGGTAGCTGAGGTAAAGCGGCACGGTGCCGGGCAGCAGCGGAACCGCGCGATCGAGTGTGCTCGCCGGAATGATCGTGACCGGCCCGAGCGGCAGGTGCGTGACGAAGGAGTAGAACGCGCCCGTCACGACGAGATAGGCGACGAGCAGCCGCCATGGCCGGGCGATCGGCGCGTCGTTCGCATCCAGGCGGGAAACGGCGTTGGACATGGCGGGAGCAGGCGAGTAACGGGCTATCATAGCAAGCTGTTCAGTCTTGCAGGAGTACCCGATGGAGTTGCGTGCCACCGCCGTCGAACGTGCGGCCCTGGGCCCGGACGACATCGACCGGATGTTCTCGTTGTATGCGGCGTCCTATTGCGACACGGTTCGTGCGCAGTTCGACCGCGACCTCGGCGACAAGACGCACTGCATCGTGCTGCGCGACGGCGGCGGCGCGATCCAGGGCTTCTCGACGCTCAAGCAGTACGAGACACGCTGGCGCGACGCGTCGATCCGCGTGATCTTTTCCGGCGACACGATCATCGATCCCGCGCACTGGGGCACGCAGCATCTCGCGTTCGCGTGGATCCGCCACGCGGGCGACGTGTGGCGGCAGGCACCCGCCGTGCCGCTGTACTGGTTCCTGATCTGCAAGGGGCATCGCACCTATCGCTACCTGCGCGCGTTCGCGCGCGACTACGCGCCGCGTGCCGATCACCTGACCGCTCCGGTCACGCAGGACCTGATGGATTACCTGGCCGCGAGCCGCTACGGGCACGCGTACGACTCCGCCACCGGCCTGCTGTCGTTCGACACGCCGCAGGGCCGGCTTGCGCCCGTGCTCGCGGAGGTGCCGGCCGCGCACCGGCGGCTGGCCGACGTCGACTACTTCCTCGCACGCAATCCCGGCTACGCACAGGGCGACGAACTCGTGTGCCTGTGCGAACTGTCGGCGTCGAACCTGCGGCCGCTTGCGCGCCGGCTGTTCGACGGGGTGTGAGCCACGCGCATGCGGATCCGTCTCGCGCAGTCGGCCGACAACGCGCGCATTCTCGATTTCCAGTCCCGTCATGCGATGCAGGGCAGCCTGCCGCTGCGCTTCGATCGTGCGCCTGACTACTTCGCGCTGCATCGCTGCCACGCGCCGCATCATGAGGTCTGGCTCGCGGAAGATGAGCGTGCGTCGTTGAAGGGGCTTGCGAGCCTCGTCGTGCGCGACGGCTATCTCGGCGAGCGCGCGCAGCCGGTCGCCTATCTCGGCGACCTGCGGCTGATGCACGACCGGCGGCTGTCGCGCGAGTGGACCGACTCGGTGCGCGCGCGCTTCGCGACGCTGCGCGCCGACGCCGGCGTACAGCATGCGTATTGCTGCATGATCCGCGATAACCGGCTCGCGGTGCAGTCGCTGGTCCGCTCGCGGCGCGAGAACCGGCTGCGTTTCACGCACTGGCACGGCTACGAGAACGTGTCGATCTACGCGCAGCGCGGGCTGTCGTCGGTGCCGCGTTGCGTGCCGGGCGTGCGGATCGTCGATGCGCAGCCGCATCATGCGGACGCACTGCGCGCGTTTCTCGATGCCGAATCGCGCCGCCAGCCGTTCGGCGGCGTGTTCTCCGCGGACGAATTCGCGCGACGGCTCGACACGTGGCCATCGTTCGGCATCGACGCGTTCCTGCTGGCGCTCGACGCGCACGACAACCTGGTCGGCTGCGTCGCGCCGTGGGATGCGGGCGAGATCAAACGGATCGTGCTCGAACGGCTGCCGTTGCCGCTGCGGGCGGTCCGTGTCGCATTCAATGCGGTCGCACCCGCATTGCGCCGCCCGCGTATCGCGGCGCCCGGCGAGCCGTTGCGAGACGTCTATCTGACGCACCTGCAGGTGCGCGACCGCGATCCGTCCGTGTTCGCTGCGCTGCTCGATGCCGCGTGGTTGCGCGTGCGCAACAGCCATGCGCTGATGCAGTTGTGCCTGTACGACGGCGATCCGCTCGGGCCGGCGCTCGCGCGCTACCACGCGACGCGTACGCCGATGGATCTCTATACGCTGTCGACCGGCGAGCCGGCCGCGCCGGTCGACGGCCTGCTGGCCGGCCGCGTGCCGGGTTTCGAGATCTACCTGGTCTGAGCGCGCGTGACGTGCAGCAGGTCGGCGAACGCGAGCCAGAAGCGGCCGGCGTCGAAGCCGAGCCCGCCAAGCACGGGCTGGCCGTGGTCGAGCCGCGGCAGGCAGACCTGCGGGATGCCGGGCATCACCTGGTGGTCGAGATAGAACTGTCCGTCGTGCGCGCAGCCGGGACGATGCCCGTTCAGCCGCCCGTGATGCGAATCGAAGCGCGTGGACGCCTCGACGGACCAGCTCACGCCGTGCACGAGATGCAGGTCGGGCGGCAGCGCGGCAAGCATTGCGCCGACGCGCGGATCGCGCCGGCTGCTGATGTCGCGCGTGCCGGCGTCGGCCCAGCGCGTGCGCAGCATGCGGCGTGCGATGCGGTCGGGCCACGGTGCGGCCACGTGCGACGGCATGCCGTGGCGGAAGATCGTATCGACGATCGCGGACGGCCCGCACGGCGGCTGCATCAGCGCGAGGCCGGCACAACGCGCCGCCAGCGCCGGGTCGACGACGAGCGCGGCGAGCGTGTCGATGCCGCCCTTGCTGTGCGCAAGCGCGACGAATTCGCCGCCGGCCGGCAGGTGCTTGCGCAGGTATGCACCGATATGCGCGCCCTGATCAAACACGCCGCGCGCGGAACGCACCGGCACCGTCAGCACGCGATAGCCGGCCGCGCCGAGCGTCTGCCGCGCGCCGCGATTGCAGCCGGGCAGCCATTCCGAATACAGCCCGGCGACGAGCACGACCGTCGTCGTCAGCGGCAGGCGGGCGGCGTGCCGTGTCCAGCCTTCGATGAACGCGTCGGTCCGGTCGAGGTTCGGCACGGCACGCGTGAACGGCGTCGTCGGATAGTGGCGCCGCCAGTCGTCGAACCCGTCGGGCGTCCACGGCGCGCGTGTCATGCGTGTGACTCCGGCTCGGGTTCGGCAGTGGCCAGATACGGTTCGAGTGCGGCGCGTGCCGCGCGCAATGCCGCATCGCTGTCGAGGCGGTCGGGATGGAACCGCGGCGAGAACCAGAACAGCCACATCGGCATCACGCGCGTGAAGATGCCCGGCGCGACGAACAGCCAGCGCAGCAGTTGCAGCCAGCCGCGCAGGTTCCAGGTCTGCCCGTCGACGGCGACGAGGCGGTGCACGAAATAGAACAGGTCGATCACGAAGTAGACGGAGATTCCGAGCATGGCCGCGCAGCGCACGACATAGCGCCGCACCGCGTTCGGCATGGCCGCCGTGAACACGTCGAACGCGACGGTCTTGTGCTCGGTTTCCTCGATCGCATGCCAGCGCCACACGGCCGCCATCGTCGGATCGGTGCCGTCGAGGATCGCCGGGTCGCTCAGCAGGCGGTGCGCGAGGATCGTCGTGTAGTGCTCGAGGCACGCCGTCAGCGCGAGCCGCGTGACGGGCGCCACCTGTCGCGCGGCATTGCGCTGGCGTGTTTCGAGCAGCGCCTCGAGCGCGTCGACCGGCACGTGCTGCGACGCGAGGCGTGCGTTGTAGCGCCGGTGCACGCGGATATGCGACGCTTCCTGCCGCACGAACGCGTCGACGTCGGCCGCGAGCGATGCATCGCCGCCCACCTGGTCGCGAAACGGCCGCACGCTTTCGATGAAGAAGCGCTCGCCGAGCGGGAACATCACGGAAAACGCGTCGAAGAAGCGCGTGACATGGCACGTGCCGCGATACCAGAAGCGCGGAATGCGTTCGTCGATCGCGAAGCGCACGTCGCGGGTCGGCATGCGCGACGCGGGGCTGTCGGTGCTCGGGTGGCGAAACGGCCGCATGCTAGTTCCGCCCCGCCAGGGACGGGCCGCGGGCCGTTACCGGCGGCTGACGCATCTGTTGTATCCTCCCGTGCAAACAACCGCCATTCCGAGCCATGAACCGACCGAGCGCGCAAGCCGCCGCCGCGCAGACCCGACGTTACGACCGGGCGAACCTGCTCGTGCTCGCGCTGCAGAGCGTGGTGTGGGCCGGCACGCTCACCTGGCTCTCACATACCGGCGCCGGCGCGATCAAGTGGCTCGTGCTCGTGCCGTTCTGCCTCGTGATGCAGGGCGTGTTCTCGATGATGCACGAAACCTTCCACGGGTTCGGGCATCGCCGGCCGATCGCGAATTATATGATGATGTGGTGGGCGTCCACGATGTTCGGCGCGGCCGCGACACTCATTCACGTGAACCATCTCGGCCATCACGTACGCAACCGCACGCGCGCCGAGCGCGCGGATTTCGCGACCGCGGACGAATCGCTGCTGCGCAAGCGCATCGAATACTACGCGGCGATCCTCGGCGGCATCTGGCTCGGCAGTTTCGTCGGCAGTTTCGTGCTTGCGCTGGTGCCCGGTCGCACGATGCAGCGGCTCGCCGCGCGCGGCGACGACAACACCTACGCGGCCGCCTTCAAGGAATTCACGACGGCCGACTTCCGCCGCATCCGCTACGAAACGCTTGCCGCGGTCGGCGCCTGGCTGCTGGCCGGCTGGCTGCTCGACTGGTCGGCGTCGGCGGTGCTGGTCGCGTATGTCGCGTTCGCGTTCTCGTGGTCGTCGCTGCAATGGGTGTACCACATGCGCACGCCGCTCGACGTCGTCGAAGGCACGTACAACATGCGCGCGCCGACACCCGTGCGCTGGCTGCTGCTGAACTTCAACTACAACCTCACGCATCATCGCCGCCCCGCATTGCGCTGGCAGGACATGCACGCGGTGTCGGACCTGCGCGAGACACGGCCGCTGTGGTACGGCTGGCTCACGATTTTCGCGCCGCCGCGCCGGCTGCCCGACGATCTCGCGCAACTCGACAAGACCTATTTCTGATGGATATCTTCGCCCGCAGCCCGGCCGACGCATGGCGCACGTTCGCACGCGCCGCGCAGCCGGACGTCGATCGCTGGCAAGCCGGCCTCGACGCACCGGGCGACACGCAGGCGCGGCGGCTGACGGCGCTGCTCGCCGCGAACCGCGATACCGCATTCGGACGCCGGTTCGGATTCGACCGGATCGACAGCCCTGCGCAGTTTCGTGAGCGCGTGCCCGTGCATGCGGCCGCCGATTTCCTGCCGTGGCTCGATCGCGTGTCGCACGAAGCGGAACCGGTGCTGACCGCCGAGCGTCCGGTGTTCCTCGAACGCACGAGCGGCAGCACCGCGCGCCAGAAGCTGATTCCCTATACGCCCGCGTTCCTGCGCGAACTGCAGGCCGCGATGATCGTATGGCTGGCCGACATGTATCGCGCCTGTCCGGCGCTCGGCGAAGGGCGCGCGTACTGGTCGATGTCGCCGCCGCTGCAGGCGCCCGGCGTGGCGCCCAACGGGATTCCTGTCGGCTCGGCGAGCGATCTCGACTACCTCGGCGACAGCAGCGCGGCCGCGCTCGCGTCGACGCTGCTCGTGCCGCCGCTGACCGGTAACGCAGCGACGTGGCGACGCGAGACGCTGCGTGCGCTCGTTGCGGATGAAGCGCTCGCATTCATCAGCGTATGGAGCCCGACGTTCCTGACGAGCGTGCTGCGCCCACTGTTCGATCGCGACGCTGCCGACAGCGCGCGCGATCTCGCGTGGGTCGACGCATCGCTGCCGGCCGACCGCCGCGCCGCGCTGCGCCGTGCGATCGAGGCGGGCGATTGCCGTGCGCTGTGGCCGCGCCTGGCCGCCGTGAGCTGCTGGCTGGACGGCCCGAGCAAGCATTACGCCGACGCGTTGCGCGTGCGGTTTCCGCAGGCGCAATGGCTGCCGAAGGGGTTGTTCGCGACGGAAGGTGTCGCGAGCATTCCGTTCGGCACGGGCGACGGTTGCCCGCTCGCGATCGGCAGTCACTACCTTGAATTCGTGCGCGACGACGGCAGCGTGTGCGACGTCGAAGGGCTGCGCCCCGGCGACGACGTGCAGGTGCTGCTGACCACGGGCGGCGGGCTGTATCGCTATGCGCTCGGCGATCGCGTGTGCGTGGTCGGCATGACCGCGCGCACGCCGCGCATTGCGTTCGTCGGGCGCGCGGCGGCGAGCGTCGATCTCGTCGGCGAGAAGCTCGACGAACAGCTTGCGGCCGCCGCGCTGAACCGCGCGCGTGGACAACACAGCGAAGTCGGCGCATGCATCGTGCCGTGCGTGGCGAACGAAGGGCTGCCGCACTACGTGCTGTGCGTTGCCGGCGACATCGGCACCGATGCAGCCGACGCAATGTGCGCAGCCGTCGAAGCCGAACTGGTGCAGGCGTTCCACTACGCGCACGCACGCCGCCTCGGCCAGCTCGGCCCGCTGCGCGTGCGCGTACTGGGCCGATCGCCGGCGCGGCTCGGCGACCTGCAGCAGCAGGCGTCCGAACGGGCCGGCATCCGCGCGGGCGACGTGAAGCCATGCGCACTCGTGACGCGGTTGCCGGTGGCCGGCGCGCTGCTGGCGATGACGAATGACTGACGCGATGAACGACATGATCGAACCACGCGGATGCGGGCACGACTGCCCGTCGCGCGATGCGGCGGCGGCGCACGAGCATGCGCCGCCGGCCGATGGCCTGCACGAGCAATGGTTCGTCGCGTGCACCGAACGCGAACTCCCGCGCGACAAGCCGCTCGGCGTGCGGATCCTCGATACCGGCATCGTGCTGTTCCGGCAGCGCGACGGCCGGATCGCCGCGCTGATCGACCAGTGCGTGCATCGCGGCACGCGGCTGTCGGCCGGCAAGGTCGATCGCGACACGCTCGTGTGCCCGTATCACGGCTGGCGCTACGACGGCGAAGGGCAGGTCGTCCATGTGCCGAGCATCGACGGCACGCAGCCGACGGGCCTGCCCGGCCGCTATCCGTTCCGGCAGCGCACGCTGCCCGTGCAACTGCTCGACGGGCTCGTGTGGGTGTACCTCGGCGCGGGCGATCCGTCGGCGCGCGCGATTTTCCGGATGCCGTTCCGCGATGTCACGCCGTGGCAGTCGTACTTCATGGTGAACACGTTCGACGGCGACATCGCGATGCTCGCGCAGAATTTCATGGACGTGCCGCATACGGTGTTCGTGCACGACGGGATCTTTCGCAGCAGCCGCGGCCAGGCGATGGAAGCGACGGTCGCGACGACACGGGACAGCGTGGCCGTCACCTATCACGACGGCGATGACAAGATCGGCTTCTGTCTCGACTGGCTCACGAACCCCGATCGCGTGCCGCTCGCGCACGTCGACCGCTTCATCGCGCCGAACGTGACGCGCTGCGACTACCTGTGGGGTGAACGTTCCGGGTTCCTGATCGTCAGCCAGATCACGCCGATCGATGCGCGCCGCTCGCGCGTCTATACGTACATCGCCTATCGCTTCCGGCTGCCGCGCTGGATGCTGCGCGCGCTGCAGCCGCTGCTGAACCTGTACACGCACCTCGTGATCCAGCAGGACGTGCGGATCATGCGCGCGCACCGGCAGGGCCTCGACAACGCGCCTGACTTCCGTCCGCACAACGTGCGCGCCGACATCGTGCACGTCGCGATCGACCGGCTGCTCGATGCGGTGAAACGCGGCGAGCCGCTGCCGGCCGCGCAGTGCGGCGAGAAGGTGATGCGGTTCGAGCTGTAGACGCCGCGCGGTGTGTCTAGTGCGCGGGGCCGGTCTGGCCGGATGCGGGCGGCGCGAACGCGGTGCCGTCCGTCAGGTAGCGGTGCACGGCCGGCAAATGTTCGAGCGCGAGCGCCGGATACGCGTGATGCACCTGGTGATAGCCGATGTTGCGCGGATACAGCACGAGCTTGCCGATCCAGCCGAACGTCATCGTGCGTGTCATTTGCCAGATCGATTCCGGCGCGCGTTCGTCGATCTCGACGTGTTGATGTTCGAGCAGCACACGGTTCGCGTTCATGATGCCGCCGACGATCCACGGCAGTCCGTAGTACGTGAAGAACGGCAGATCCCAGTGCACGACGGCCGCGATCGCGAGCAGATAGCCCGCGCAATGCGGCAGGTCGGCGCGCGCGCAGGCGATGACTTCAGGGTGACGGCGCAAATCCTGGTGCGAACGGTCCTGCATGAAGCCGCGCGCATACCATGGCCGGAACGCGGGCCACGCGAGCGCGAGCGGCGCCATCAGCGCGCGCAGCGGCCACCAGACCGGCAGCAGCGCGCCGCGCAACATCATCACGCGCTGCACCCAGCCGCCGCGCGCGGCCAGCCGGTGCAGGTACGGATCCTCGGCGGTGCCGACCGCGCGGTGATGGCGCAGGTGGTGATAGCGCATCGCGGCGATCGACGAACCGATCGTCCAGCCGGCGAGCGCTTCGACGAGCGCGAGCGGTAGCGTCATGCGCCGCATCGGGAGGTGGCAGGCGTCGTGCAGGATCACGCCGAATGCCTGCAGCCGGCCCGCGATCAGCAGCACGGCCGCGACATAGACGAACGGATTCGGCACGAAGCGGATCGCGGCCCAGCACAGCAGGATGCCGAGCCAGTCGATGCACGCATAGCGGACGAGCCGCCATGGCCGTGCGCCGGCTGCGAAAGGCAGCGTGCGGTTCAGTTCGGCAGGCGTCGGCAGGGCGGATGGCGTAGGCATTCGATGAGGTCGGGCGCACCGTCGATGGCGCGCGTGCAGGCGTATCGGCGGCAATATACACCGGATTCTTCAGACGAAGAGAGGTAGCGTTCAACGCCTGGCGCAGGGTGTGCCGAACCATCGCATGGCCGCGTGCGCGGCTTCGTCGACGTTCGACGCATCGCCACTGGCTCTCTCGACGACACCGTCGGGCCGTGCGAGCCCGGCGCGCAGTCCCTGCCGGTCTTTCGCATCGCCCGCGCGACCGCTTGTTTACTCGAGCAGCCGCAACGCGTCCGCGAGCGACAGCACCGTCGTGCGCGATTCGAAGGCGGTGGCGAACAGATGCTCGTGAACCACCGGGTCCGGGTCGTAGCAGCAGTCCTTGACCGTATACAAGCGGAAGTCCGCATCGCTCGCGTGGGCGATCGACGACAGCATCACGCCCGTCGACGCGATGCCGACCATGATGAGTGAATCGACACCTTGCTCGACCAGCCGCGCCTGCAGATCGGTGCCGAAGAACACGCTGGCGCGGTGCGCGATGATCAGCGGCTCGTCGGGCTGCCGGCCGAGCTCCGGGCACGGGCCGTCGTTGATGAAGCGGCCGAGTTGCTTGATGCCCTGGCCGTTCTTGTTGCGCGGGCTGACTTCCGGATAGCCTGGGCTGAACCGGAGGTTAGCGAACCAGACGCCGATGCCGCCGGCCCGCGCCGCATCGCAGAGCCGGCGCGTATTGGAGAGCAATTCGGGCGCGACGGACGGAAAGAGGCCGAGGATGTCGGTCTGGTAATGCATGACGAGCAGCGCGGTGCTCGACGGCACGATGGCGGGAATCGGCGCGGACGGGCTGTCGCCGGGAGTCGTGCGGGTGGTCGTTGCGATATCCGGTGCGTGTTGCCGAGTCATGAACGAGAGTCTCCGATAGCCCGCGGGGAATGTCAGCGTCCCCGATTTGTACCGGAAAATCGGGGACGCTGCCGATGCGATTTTCGTAGGAGCGTTTTATCGTGCTGCGAGCCGGTGACCGTCACGCCGGCGTCGCATGCCTGCCTGCCGGCAATGTACTGGCGGTCGCCTTCATCGTCTCCGACGATAGTCGATCGCTGAATCCGGAATTCAGCGATGACGACGGATCGGATCATGGCCGCCCGACCTTTGCCTATAAGGGGCAGCGGCCGAAGTTGTGCGGATTGCCCCTATTACCCCTCTTACCCGAGGCTGCCTATAATCGTCGTCATCTTGCCCGAGAAATCGCGGTTACCAAGGTGAGGGGGTGTCCAAATGGGACAGTGCCGTCGCATCTATTCGCGCTTGGTCCTCGCAAGCTCGATCGTCGGTCTGGGATGTCTGGCAGGCGCAGGCCTCGCGTACGCCGAGGACGCTCCTTCGAGCGTGCCGACCGGGTTCAAGCCATCGGAAAGAACGATCAACGCCTATGCGGTGTATGGCGACGGACGCGCGACCAACGGTGGCGATATGCATTGGCGTGCCTACGAAGTCGGCTTCGGCGACGTCTTGAATGACTACCTCTCGGTCTACCTCGCGTATCTGAACGAGGGGCATCCCCTCGATCACCACCGTGACGGCTTCGCCGCCATAGGTTCGTTTCGTTGGCCGGTCGGCGATCGCCTGGCGCTCGAGTTGTCGGCGGGGCCGTATTTCAGCATGGACACGACACATGTCGACGACCAGCCGCGCAATGAAAAGCGATGGGGCGTGCGCGCCTCGGCAGCGGTGCGGTATTACGTCGTCCCCAACCGCTTCTTCCTCAAGGTGCAGTACAACCACGTGCAGATGATCGACGGATTCAACTCCGACGCGGTGCTCTTCGGCATCGGCTCGGACTTTGGCGGCGATCCTGGCCCGGCTTTGTCGGACGGCAAGACGCAGGTTGGCGTTTGGGCCGGGACATCGCAGACGAACCGTCCCCAAGTGCCGATCGAAAAAGGGTATATGGTCGAAGTCAAGCGGCCGCTCGGCAATGCGTGGGCCTATTCGGCGAGCTTCGTCTACGAAGGCAATAACGGCGTCGCCGGCCGAAGAGGTGTGGCGGCGCAATTCTGGTATGTCGCGCCGATCAAGAGCAAATGGACGCTTTCGGCAGGTGTGGGCCCGTATCTCTCGCATGATCGGGACGAGGTCGCGAGTAAAACGAGACTCAATGCCTTGCTCAGCGCGCAGGTGACCTATCAGGTAACGAACGATTGGGCGGCGAGCTTACGCTTTAATCGTGTCGCAACCGGCAACGACAAGGACCAGGACATGTTCATGGTCGGCGTGGCGCGCAATTTCTAGCGGCTCGGCTTGCACCGAATCGACATCGGCCTGCATGCGAGTGACCGTTTTACCTTCGGAAACGGCCTTTTGGAAGTCGGCGTGTTGTGCGGCCCAGTTGGGTCGAGCGCAGCCGATGGCCGAATTCCCCATCAAGCGCACGCGCCGATATGACTCTGCCGCCGTTGCGCCAGATAAGGCGCGCCTAACCCCGCCGCCTCAAAAAATCGACCGTCCCGAATAAGTCGTCAACCACTCCAGCGCCAACGTGCCGGCACTCTGGCGAAATAAACTGACATGTAATCCTTCCGGCACAGACTGCGCGGCCAAGCGCCATTCCGCCTTCGACGACCGAGTTCGGTCAGGAGCCACCGTATGCCGCCTACGTCACGTCACCGGTTGAGTGACTGCTTTCCTCGGAAATGTCGCCATGTGATGCGGCCAGTCCAGAGCTAATGGTGAGTCAGTTACGCTGACCGTATCGACGCGATGCCAACGAGGATGGGACGCCCACGCAAGGGCTTTGCTGGGCGGCATTGAAGCGCTTACAGTTTATTGGCATTCGGTCTTCAATATTAACTGATGCTGCATAACTTTTGAGTCAAAATGTTTGGCTAATTCGATGATTGCCGATCGAGCTGCCGAAGTCATTGTAAATTCTACGGATATTTTATTCCCAACACTCGCGCCGAATGATGGAAATCGCACGCAGAAGTCCGCGTCCGCAATACCATCGTGGTGTACGAGTAAATGACGAAGCTCAAAATATGGTAGCGCTGTGTTTAGAATCGAATGATCGATCCCGAGGTCGAGTTTGGCATCCATCGCCAGAATGAGCGATTTGGTGTTCCGTTCTTCTTCCAGTTTTCGAAAGATAGACCGAGCTATCATATGGACTATGCTGTCCCAATTTCCCGCGGCAAGCAAATCATTTGCCTCTATGTTTACTTTGTGGTTACCCACCAGGCGCTTTGGGTTTATGCCATTTCGTGCTGCCGCCTCGAGTATGTCTTGCATGTATTCATTGAAATCCTCATAGAGATCTTTTATAAATCCGGAGCACAAACTTGCTTTAAGATGCCTGACGGCAAGACGTCGATTGTGGTCGTTGTTTTTTCTTCGTGCCAGTGTGGGGTGCTGAGTTGGGTCAACTGAATCGAATAAATGCGCGTCGTTGTTCTGCGACAAAACCCCGGATGCCGACGAAATTGCAAAAACATCGGCAAGTTCGATGTCGGCAAAAAAGTGATCGGCCCGGCTAAGGAATTTGTGAAGATATTTTGTTTTCTTGGCCATTTAAGGTAAATGTGTTTTGTTGATGTTTTTAATTTGGTTGATTTTATATCGACTACTTTGCGTATGTCTAAAAACTATCCTCAATTCGAGGATTCATCCAGAAAAATACGGACTCGTTAATCTTGCGGCTCGCCGCTTCCCGTAGAGCAGGCTAATGGTCAGCGCGCCGTCTGACGGCCTGTCAAGACACTGCCGACAACGAACATACGCCTGCATGGCTTGAATTTCATCCATCTCCATTTTGGGGTGAAGGTCATTTTTATGGCGCGCTATTATTCGCTAATAATAATTTAGATGTCGATGCCATCGGCTTTGCGAATTAATTGGAAATGGCTCTCCCAGCTGTTTAAGGTAACTGGATTTAACTGTGCCTCGCCGAAACCCAGGGGGAAGTAGGCGTGTGACGCATCTTTCTCGCAGAAAAACTTGATTATTTCAAATCCGGATTTAACTGTATTGAATACTGTCGGGTCAAGGAGTTTTTTCAAAAATCGCGCATCGACATCATTTTCATTTGTTTTTTCCGTGGTTTTTTGGTGCACAATATCATTTCGGATGAGTTCGAGGTTTTTGAAATCGGGCCAAAAACTCATTTCTTTTGGTGATTTGCTTTTAAATATATCTGGCAGGATGGTGGATATCTTGTCGCTAGTTTTGTGCCAGCGTTCGATGGCGGTCTTATCCCAGACTTCAGTAACTCCTTTTTGATTTTTTATCGTAATTGAATAGTTTTTGGGTATTGCGATATTGCAAAACGCTTCTATGGCGGTGTAGATTGCAACAATGCTGCTCTGAATGCACTCTAGATAGTTAAATAGGCGTGGAATGTCATCGTCCAATATTTCAATGGATTTGAATTTGTTTAGCTTTTTACCAAATAGGCTTGCGTGAATGTTGATGGCTTGTTGTAGCTGTTTTTTGGAGATATTGGAAAATAAGGCAACATTGTTTGGTGTGGGGAGGCTGACCTCGCATTCGCCAATTTTAAGAATTTCAATCGGCTGAACGGTCACCGTTTTTTTAATGTCTTCTACGACAAAAATTTGTGGGCGTGCCATTCTGGGATCTTTTACCTTTATTCCTCTTTTATCTTGCTTTGGCTTCATTTTTTTGTACCATTAACGGAGGGACATTCAGTATATCCGAATATGGGCCACCTCGAGAACGACTGGCATTGACGGTCGGTGCGCCACGCCCCCCCTATTGTTGGCAGACCGGACAGTTCAGTTGCAATCAAGCGTCCGAGATTATTTGATTCCACCACTTGTGGTATGTTCATAAAGCCCGCACAGGTGTCTACTTCCACCCAGAACGTATCGCGAGTGCTGGCCGAACGAGTGACTGCTGTACTCCGAGATGGAACAGCAGAATGGACAAGTACTGAGTGGCCGAGTTGGGTTGCGGATTCAACCCGCCGTTGCGTCAGATAAAGACCCGCCTAACCCCGCCGCGTCAAAAAATCGACCTTCCCGAATAAGTCGTCAACCATTCCAGCGCCAACGTGCCGGCCAACGAGTTCCCGTTCGCATCGAGCCCCGGCGCCCACACGCATACGGCCATCTCGCCCGGTAGCACCGCGACGATCCCGCCGCCGACGCCACTTTTCGCGGGCAGCCCGACGCGATACACGAAATCTCCCGCCGCATCGTAGGTGCCACAAGTCAGCATCAGCGCCGACAGCCGCTTCGCGGAACTCGAATCGACGATCCGCTCGCCGGTGACCGGCGCGACACCGCCGTTCGCGAGGAACAGTGCCGCGCGCGCGAGCTCGACGCAGTTCATCGTGATCGCGCACTGGCGGCAATACGCGTCGATCACCGTGTCGGGCGGCATCTGCATGTTGCCGAAGCTCGCCATGAAGTGCGCCATCGCGCGGTTGCGCTCTGCGTGCTGCAGTTCCGATTGCGCGACGCGCGAATCGTAGTCGATGTCGTTCGCGCCGATCAGCCGCCGCACGAATTCGACGAGCGCCGTCTCGGCCTTCACGAAGCGGCGGCACAGCACGTCGGTGACGACCAGTGCCCCGGCGTTGATGAACGGATTGCGCGGCTTGCCGCGCTCGCTCTCGAGCTGGACCAGCGAATTGAACGCGTTGCCGGACGGCTCGCGGCCGACCCGTTCCCACAGTTCGTCGCCGAGCAGCTGGAACGCGAGCGTGCACGCGAACAGCTTCGAGATGCTCTGGATCGAGAAGCGCTCGTACGCATCGCCGACCGTGCAAACGTTTCCGTCCAGCGTCACGACGGCCATCCCGAACTTGTCGGCGGGCACTTTCGCGAGTTCGGGGATGTAGTCGGCAACCCGGCCCTGGCCAATCCAGGGGGCGAGTTCGGTGTGGATGCGTTCGAGGATCGTCTGGTAATTCATCAAGTCAGGCGGGTAGGTGAGTGGCCGGATTCCGGCGAGCCCGTATGGAACCGTCCCGGCGCCGATTCGTCAAGCTCGGACGATATCGAGCCCTTATTTTCAAGACCTCTGAACAGGCAATCGGCCGGCGCAGTATCATGCGGTACGTTTCGGCCAATGGCCGGCGTCCGGCACCCCGCCGGCGCCGCCGCCGCGGCTTCCCCGATGACCCGACCGCTGCCCATGTCTTTTCGCATCCTGCTCGTCGAAGACGACACCCGCCTGTCCACGCTGATCGCCGGCTACCTGCGCAAGAACGACTATGAAGTCGACACTGTGCTGCATGGTGACGCCGCGGTGCCGGCGATCCTGTCCATTCGTCCCGATCTCGTCATTCTCGACGTGAACCTGCCGGGCAAGGACGGCTTCGAAATCTGCCGCGAGGCCCGCAAGCAGTACGATGGCGTGATCATCATGGTGACGGCGCGCGACGAGCCGTTCGACGAACTGCTCGGCCTCGAGTTCGGCGCGGACGACTACGTGCACAAGCCGGTCGAGCCGCGCATCCTGCTCGCGCGGATCAAGGCCCAGCTGCGCCGCGCGCCCGCGCGCGTGACCGAGAGCGCCGCGCCGCAGCCCGAGCGCTACGCGTTCGGCAAGTTCTCGATCGACCGCACCGACCGCTCCGTCGTGCTGCCCGACGGCAGCACGCCCGACCTGACGTCGGCCGAATTCGACCTGCTGTGGGCGCTCGTCTGCCATGCGGGCGAAGTCGTCAGCCGCGACGACCTGATGCTGCAGTTGCGCGGCGTCGAATTCGACGGCCTCGACCGCACGATCGACGGGCGCATCTCGAAGCTGCGCCGCAAGCTGCGCGACGACGCGAGCAACCCGCAGCGGATCAAGACGATCCGCAGCAAGGGCTATCAATTCAGCAAGCACGCGTGGGAATGACGCGGCGTTCGCACGACGCCGTCACGTTCCGCGCGGGCACTCCACCCGCCGGCCGGGAGCCGAGATGATCCGACGAACCCGTTCGCACCCCGATGCACCGCCGCTGCCGACACTGCGCTACGTCAAGTGGCGCTGGCTGCATTTCCGCCGCGCGTGGACCGACACGCGCGCCGACCGCATCCCGAGCTGGTCGCGCCTTTACGTGCGTACCTACCTTCACCTGCTCGGCCTCGTGCTGCTGACCGCGCTCGTGCCGGCGCTCGCGCTGTGCGTCGAATTGTCGCCGCAGGTCGTGTGGCATGCGTTCGACTCGCTGCCCGGCGACATCTGGATCGTGCTCGTCTTCGTGTTCGCCGCACCCGCGCTCGCGGCGTATCGATGGATGCGGCCCGTGTGGTCGGATCTCGTGATGGTGCGCGAGCGCGCGATCGACTTCACGGGCGGACGCTTCAACACGCGTGCGCGCGAATCGCACAGCGTGATCATCGGCCCGCTCGCGCGGACGCTGAATGCGCTCGCGATGCGCATGGAACGGCTGATCGCCGCGCAGCGCGATCTGACGAACGGGATCTCGCACGAGCTGCGCACGCCGCTCGCGCGCGTGCGGTTCGCGCTCGAAATGCTGCGCGAACCGGGTTCCGCGGCCGAATACCAGGGCGCGCTCGAGAGCATCGCGCAGGACGTGACCGAGCTCGAGGAACTGATCGACATGAGCCTCACGTATGCGCGGCTCGAATACAGCTCGCTGCAGTCGAACCTCGAGATGACGGCCCCCGTCGCGTGGTTCGAGCATCAGGTCAGCGATGCGCAGCTGCTGTATCCGGAGCGCACGATCGAGTCGCGCATCGCGATCGCATCGGACCTGCGCGTGAAGATGGACCGGCGGCTGATGTCGTATGCGATGCGCAACCTGTTGCGCAACGCGAGCAAGTACGCGAAATCGCGGATCGTCGTCGGGATCTCGCTCGTGCACGGCAACATCGGGATCTTCGTCGAGGACGACGGCCCCGGCGTGCCGGAGAGCGAACGCGAGCGCATCTTCGACGCATTCGTGCGCCTCGACCGCCGCACCGGCGGCTATGGCCTCGGCCTGTCGATCACGCGACAGGTGCTCCATGCGCACAACGGCCGGATCGCGGTCGTCGATCCCGTCGAGCTTGGTGGCGCGCGCTTCGAGATCAGCTGGCCGGTCTAGCGATACACCGCGCGGGCGCCGAGCCCGACAGCAACGACAGCACGACAGCACGACAGCACGACAGCACGACAGCACGACAGCACGACAGCACGACAGCACGACAGCACGACAGCACGACAGCACGACAGCACGACAGCCGCGCGCCGGACTCGCGCGCGTCGCCGGCCGTTCCCGCCGTACCTTCCCCGTATCGACACCTTCCCGCACCGCAATCGCGTGGCGATTCGTTTGCCACGCGTACGCGCTTTGCATTACGATTGCATTTGCAACTATATCGGCGGACCGGTCCATGACAGTGCAGGCGGGCGGCCCGCGACGCAGCAGTGAAGCCGGGGCTACCACGAGGGCCGCCCCTTGTTCATGCATTCCTGTCGGGTCACACATCATGCGGCTGTTGAACATCGTGTCTTCTCCCCGCGGCGCCAGGTCGGCTTCGATCGCGGTCGCCACTGCCTTTGTCGATGCGTACCGGGAGACGGGCGCCACGATCGACGTCGATACGCTGAATGTCTGGGAGGAGGACTTGCCGGACTTCGACAGCGAGGCGATCGGCGCCAAGTACAAGGGCGTCGCCAACGCGCCGATGGATGAGGCGGAGCAGTCGATCTGGCGGCGCATCCAGTCGCTCGTGAAGCGCTTTCAGGCGGCGGACCGGATCGTCGTCGGTGTGCCGATGTGGAATTTCGGCTATCCGTACAAGCTCAAGCAGCTGATCGATCTCGTCAGCCAGCGGAACATGCTGTTTACGTTCGACGGCACGGCGTACGCGCCGTTGCTGGAGATTCCGCGCGCGCTGGTGATCCATGTTCGCGGGCAAAGCCGGGAACCCGGCGCGGGCGCCGACAATCCCGGGTTCCGGCATCAGGCCGACTACATCGAATTCTGGTTGAGGTTCATCGGCGTGAGCGAGGTCAGGAGCCTGACCGTCGAACACACGTGGGGGGCACGCGCAAGCGACAGTATCGAGCGGGCGCGAGCCCGCGTAGTCGCGATGGCGGCGGAGTTCTGACCCGGCCGGGCGGCGCGAGGCAGACGCGGCTGCCGCCGAAGCGGCATCCGCACACGCTCAATAGGTACGGCCGAGCTGCAGGTAGAAGTTGCGGCGGCCGCCGGGCGCGAGCGCGACGCCGATGTACACGGGCCCGAACGCGGTCGACAGGCTCGTGAAGAACGTATAGCTCTGCTTGAGCGCACCGCCGCCGATCTGCTGGCCGCTCGACCAGACGTTGCCGACTTCCGCGCTGGCGCCCACCGACAGCGCCTTGATCGGCGACGCGTTGAACGTCATCAACTGGTTCATGTAGGTCACCTGCGCATACGCGAGCTCGTTGCCGTTCAACTGGTCGGCCGCATACGCGGACAGATGCTGGAAGCCGCCGAGCGTGAAATTGAATGCGTTGATCAGGTTGGTGCCGCCGATGCTCTTGCCGCCTTCGATCGTCGCGCTGACGCTGTGCCGGCCGAACTGCTGCGCGACCATCGCCTTGCCGTAGATCTCGGTGTAGGGCGCGGTGTTGATGCTGTCGTCGAAGTCCGACGCCGAGCCCCCGTTGCGCGACACCAGCGAGCGTTCGACGCGCAGCTCGGTGAAATAGCCCTTGCGCGGGAACAGCGGATCGTCGAGCTGGTCGATCACGAGCCGTGCGCGCGCGGTCAGCGCCTGCGACGTGAAGCTGGGCCACAGCAGCGTCTGGCCGTTGCCGTCGTCGAACGGCACGTTGTAGGTCGGCGAGCCGTGCCCGGTCACGTAACCGAGGCCGATCCGGAAATCGCCGAGTCGCCCGATCGGCAGCCCGAAATCGAGGCCGGCACGTGCGGTCTGCATCAGGTACTGCGTGATCTTCACGTCGCCGGTGTCGTCGTACAGGTTCGCGTAGCGGCGCTGGTATTCCGCGTACGGCGACAGATAGACGCCGTAGGCCATCGACAGCGGCTGGCGGAACTCGATGCGCGCCGATTGCAGGTCGCTGCCGATCGTCGTGTCCGCGCGGAATTCGAGCCCGGATTCGGTGAGCCACGGCCGCCGGTAGCCGACGTGCAGGCGGAAGCCGCCCTCGTCGGTCGAACTGCTCGACATGCCGAGCCCGAACAGCAGGAAGTTCGGCCCCCAGTATTTCTCGCGCGCGTCGATCTCGAGCACGTTTTCGTTGCCGTGGCTCACGATCTGCTGCGTGACGCTCTCGAAGTTGCCGCCCGTCGTGAGCCCGAGCAGATCCTGGCTGACGGTGTCCGGATCGTAGGTGTCGCCGGGTTTCACGTGCAGCGCGTTGCTGACGACCTGCTTCGGCACGCCGCCGGAGGTCTTGATGTCGATGCGCGTGATCCGGATCGGCGGCGGCAGCGGCTGCGCGTGCGCGGACTTGTAGGCCGCGTACTGTTCCGGCGTGAGCGCGAAGCGCTTCAGCTTAGGCAGCGCCGCGGTCGCGGCGGCAGCGCCTGCGGCGATCGCCTGCTTCGCGTTCTGGAAATCGGTGAACGCGAGCGAGCCGAGGTCCGGCGTGAGCAGCACGTCCTGCGCGTCGAGCTGCTTGCGCTGCGCGGTCACGTTCTGGCGGATCAGGATGCCGACCATCTGCTGCATCACGTCGGCCGGCGACGCGAGCGCGTCGAGCGGACGCAGTTGCGAGCCGATGTCGACCGCGATCACGACGTTCGCGCCCATCTGCCGCGCGGTGTCGACGGGCAGGTTGCTGACGAGCCCGCCGTCCACGAGCGCGCGCCCGTTGATCTCGGCCGGCGCGAACAGGCCCGGCATCGCCATGCTCGCGCGGATCGCGAGCGGTAGCGAGCCGTGGTCGAGCACCACCATCTGGCCCGTCTGCAGGTCGGTCGCAACCGCACGGTACGGGATCGGCAGGCGGTCGAACGGCTGGTTGGTCGGCACGGCGGCCGTCCAGTTCGCGAGCAGCGCCTGCAGCCGGTTGCCCTGCACGAGGCCGACCGGCACCTTCACGCCTTTCTTGCCGAAGCCGAGCGTCAGCCCGTTGATGTACAGGCGCTCGTCCTCCCGGCTGGTTTGCGGCAGGTCCGCGCGCTCCGTCACGTCGAACGCGATGTCCGCGAGGTTGACCTCCGACAGCCGCTTCTGCATCTCGCCGGCGGCCATGCCGCTCGCGTACAGGCCGCCGACCACGGCGCCCATGCTGGTGCCCGCGATGCAGTCGATCGGGATGCGGTTGTCTTCCAGTACCTTCAGGACCCCGAGGTGCGCGTAGCCGCGGGCGCCGCCGCCGGACAGCACGAGGCCGATCGACGGGCGGCCGGCCGGGCCGCCGTCGGCTTCGCAGGTGTGCCCGGATGCGGCGGGCGTGGCAGCCGGCGTGCTGACGGCAGCGACCGGGGCGGCGATCGGGGCGGTGGTGACCGCGGCGGCGGAGTCGGCGACCGGCAGCGGTTGCGCGGCGACCGTGCAGCACCAGAGGGCGACGAGCGTCGTGCAAAGCGGGCGCACCCGCGCCCAGCGGAAGGAAACGGTCGCTGTCATGGAGGAAATACCTGGCGTGATCGGGCGTCTGAGGCCTGCCGGGAGCAGGCAAGACCGAGAGATTACCGTGTTTTACAGGCGCAATGCGAGAGGCTGTTGCGTAGCCGGAGGTGTCCCGGCCGGCACTTTTGACAATTGTTTCGCGAAAAAATCATCGGAATTGCCTAAAGTATCGGAACGATTTGCCGCTAAGTTCGTGATGGGGCGGCATGGACGCGCCGCGAAATGCAGCGCGGCTGCCCGGGTCCGTTCGATTACAAAGGTTTGATATGTCGACACCGCTGTTCGGAAAGTTGTTTGCGCAACCCGTTGCGATCGACCCTGGAACGGCGAGTACGCGGATTTATACGCACGAACGCGGCGTGGTGCTGAACCAGCCGTCGGTCGTCTGCTTCCGCAAGGCCGGTGCCGGTGCGACCGACGCCCGGCCGACGCTCGAGGCCGTCGGCGAGCTCGCGAAGGCGCTGCTCGGCCGCGCACCGGGGCATCTCGAAGCCGTGCGGCCGATGCGGCACGGCGTGATCGCCGACGCGCACGCGGCCGAGCAGATGATCCGCAGCTTCATCGACATGTCGCGCACGCGTTCGCGCTTCGGCCGCCGCGTCGAAGTCACGTTGTGCGTGCCGTCCGACGCGACGGCCGTCGAGCGCCGCGCGCTCCGTGAGGCCGCCTTTGCCGCGGGTGTATCGGAGGTCGAACTGATCGAGGAATCGCTGGCGGCCGGGCTCGGCGCGGGCCTGCCGGTGACCGAGCCGGTCGGCTCGATGGTCGTCGATATCGGCGGCGGGACGACCGAAGTCGCGGTGATCGCGCTCGGCGGCATCGTCTACCGCGAGGCGATTCGCGTGGGCGGTAACCAGTTCGACGAGGCGATCGTCAACCATGTGCGCAACCTGTATGGCGTGCTGCTCGGCGAACAGACGGCCGAACACGTGAAGCAGACGATCGGTTCGGCCACCAGCGCGGTGCCGCGCCGGTCGACGCGCGCGGTCGGTCGGGGTGTCGGCGACGGGCTGCCGCGCTCGATCGAACTGTCCAACCACGACGTGGCGGACGCGCTGGCCGCGCCGCTCAAGCAGGTGATCGGCGCGGTGAAGTCGGTGCTGGAGAACGCGCCGGCCGAGCTCGTGACCGACATCGCGAATCGCGGCGTGGTGCTGACGGGCGGCGGCGCGCTGCTCGCGGATATCGAACGCCTGCTGTTCGACGAGACGGGGCTCGTCGCCCGGATCGCCGACGAGCCGGCCACCTGCGCGGTGCGCGGCGCGGGCGAGGCGATGGGGCGGCTCACGATGTGCCCGGTCGACTGATCCGGGTCGTGCCGGCCGGGCGTCGCCGAGCGGCGCGCGCATGTGCATCCATTCGATCTCCGTAATGCGTACCCGCGTCGCCGGGTAGGTGTCTCCGGTCGACTTTCAGGAAGGCCGTCCGCCGTCCGGCATCGGTCCGTCGCGTGGACACCCGAACGCGCACCGTGCTAGCGTGACGCGCCCGTCCGGGGCGGGGCAAGCCGCTACGCCCGACGACCTGAGAGACCGAAAACCTTGAAAAACCACACCAAACGGGGCGTGTTTGCCCGCCTGGGCCGCCTGCTGGCCGTCGTCGCGTGCCTCTGGATCGTCGCGGCCGTTGCGCTCGTCGCGTCCGGGATGCGAATGCCGAGCGAGCGGGCCGACGTCGCCGTGATCTTCGGCAACGCGCTCGACGAGGCCGGCGCGCCGAAGCCCGTGCTCGCCGCCCGGCTCGACGTAGGTGTGCGCTGCTACCGCACGGGGCAGTGCCCGGCGTTCCTCGTCAGCGGCGCGATCGACGGCCCGGGGCTGAGCGAGGCGACCGCGATGCGCGACTATCTCGTGGCGCGCGGCGTGCCGGCCGACCGGATCGTGGTCGACGACCAGGGCGACAACACGCTCGCGACCGCGCAGCACACGCTCGCCTATCTGCAGGCGCATCGCGTGTCGCGCGTGGTGATCGTCAGCCAGTATTACCACCTCGCGCGGGCGCGCCTCGCGTTCGAGCGCGTCGGCATCGCGCGGGCGGACATCTCCGCTGCGTATCCGCGCCGTTTCCAGTTGCGCGACGTCTACTCGAGCTGGCGGGAAGTGCCGGCCTACGCGGTGTATGCGGTGCGGCTGTGGGCGAACCCCGATGCGCGCCCGGTTTCGTTCCGGCCGATGCTTTATCTGATGAGCCTGTTTTCGTAACGTGGGATCGTGTTCGAGCGATACGCGACGGAATTCGAGAGGATCGGTTAAATGCCGGATTTGCGTTCTTTTGTCTGGCGAACGATGGCGTGGCGATTAAATCGTGTCGATATTTTTCGGGCTCGCGAATATTGCATTGCAATAAATCATCGTGATAATCGTGCCGATATCGGTATTTTCACCGATGCGGCGATTCCCGTATTTTTTTGATAAATATCAAATTGGCTGACAAACGGCATACGAAATTACCTGTCTGAAGCGCTCCGATAAGTAAAAAAAGGCGCGCTCGCCGCACCCCGATATGCAAAGGTAAAGATCGACTGGTAAAGCCTGTTTTTTTGAACTAGCCTTGTCTGACAAAAGCAGGGCGGTAACCAAATCAACCAGAAAATCGCTGCAGAAAAAACAGGGGCCACCGACATGTCATTCGACTAGTTTCACACCTGCCTGCCAGGGCCATTTAAAGATTCGTCCATGAATTAGCCGACGTCGCATCGCGACAGCCGGGGTGCACGCTTTTGTCCGCGATTTTCTGCGGCCGGTTGTTTCGTTTCACGGTAATGCCCATTCCAATAACGAGCCAATAACGAGGGAAAGCATGAATCTTGCGCGTTCGAAAAAATCCGGCGAACCGTTTCCGAAATTGCTGTTGCCAACGGGTGTTTTTCTGGCGCTGTCCGGCGCCGGTATCGTGCCCGCCTACGCGACCTGTACCACCGCGGGCACGACGGTGACCTGTTCCGGAGTCGCCAACCCGCTGGCGCCAAACTATTCGAACAGCGCGAACAACGTTCATGCCACCGTCAACGCCGGCGCGAGCGTTGGCGTGCTGCTCGGCGTCGGCGGCACCGCGATGTCGCTGACGGGCAACAACACCCAGCTGACCAACAACGGCACGATCGACCCGTCGGCGCTCGGCACCGGCCTCGGCGTGCTGTCGAGCGGCACGGTGATCGGCAACGCGGCGGCGAGCGCCAGCACCACCGTCGTCAACAACGGCACGATGAACGGCTCGACCGGCGTGGCGATCAGCGGCGTGACGGGCATGGCGCTGTCGGTCCAGAACGGCACGGGCGGCACGTCGACGATCAACAACACCGGCACGATCGGCTCGAACCCGCTGGTCGGCGCGACCCTCACCGGCGCGGATGCGCCCGTGGTCGCCGCGTACGGCGGCGCCACGGTCAACATGACCAACAGCGGGACGATCACCGGCCGCGTGTCGCTCGGTTCGAACGGCACGCCCGGCGCGGGCAATACGTTCGTCAACTCGGGCACGATCAACGGCAGCGTGTCGATGGGTGCGAACAGCACGAACTCGTTCACCGCGGTGACGGGCTCGTCGGTCAACACGGCCGGCGGCACCGGGGGCGCACTGAACATCACGGTCGGCCCGATCACGCTCGGCGTCGCGGCGACGGGCACGGTCGACGGCGGCGCGGGCGGCGACAACACGCTCAAGCTGCAGCAGGGGGCTGGCGCGAACGGCACGATCGCGGCCAACAACTACATCAACTTCAATCACGTCGATGTCCAGAGCGGCAACTGGACGATCAACGGCGCGTCGACCGCGCAGGACGCAACGCTGGCGGGCGGCGTCGCGATCATCAACGACAACGCGTCGCTCGGCACCGGCACGATCACGGCCACCGGCGGTGCCCTGCAGGCGGGGGCGGTCGGGCTCAACGTCAGCAACAACGTGAGCCTCGGCGCGGGCGGCCTGACGGTGCAGGGTTCGACCGGGCTCACGCTGTCGGGTACGGTATCGGGCGGCGGCGCGCTGACGAAGAACGACAGCGGGACGCTGACGTTGTCCGGCGCGAACAACTACACGGGCGGCACGAACCTGAACGCAGGCGGCCTCGTGGTCGGCAACAACGGGGCGCTCGGCACCGGCGCGCTGAACGTCAACGGCTCGGCCACGCTCGACTCGAGCACGAACGCGACGCTCAACAACACCGTCAATCTCGCCACGGGCACGACGCTGACGGTCGGCGGCAGCAACAATCTCGGGCTGGCCGGCTCCATCAACGGCAACGGCGGCCTCGTGAAGAACGGCGCGGCGACGCTGACGCTGACGGGCACGAACACCTACACCGGCGACACGACGATCAACAGCGGCACGCTCGCGCTGGGTGCGGGCGGCAGCCTCGCGGCATCCGGCACGGTGAACCTGAGCAGCGCGGGCGCGACGTTCGACCTGAGCAACGCGTCGGGCACGCAGACGGTCGGTGCGCTGGCGGGCGCGGCCGGCTCGAACGTGAATCTCGGCGGCAATTCGCTGACGTTGAACGGCAGCGGCAATGCGACGTACGCGGGCACGATCGGCGGCACGGGCGGCGTGACGCTCTCGGGCACGGGCACGCAGACGTTGACCGGCGCCAACGTGTACACGGGCGGGACGAACCTGAATGGCGGCAACCTCTCCGTCGGCAGCAATACGGCGCTCGGCCTCGGCGCGTTGAACGTGAACGGCTCGTCGACGCTCGACGCGACCGCCAACGTGTCGCTCGCGAACGGTGTCAACATCGCCGCCGGCACGACGCTGACGCTTGCCGGCAGCACCAATCTGGGCCTGAGCGGCACGGTTTCGGGTGGCGGCGGTCTCGTGAAGAACGGCGCGGCGACGGTGACGCTGTCCGGGGCAAACAATTACGCCGGCGGCACGACCTTGAACGCGGGCGGCCTGGTGCTCGGCAACCATGCGGCGCTCGGCACGGGCGCGCTGACCGTCGGCGGCGCGGCGACGCTCGATACGAACACGAACCTGTCGGTCAACAACGCAGTCAACCTCAACACCGGTTCGACGCTGACACTGGGCGGCAGCAATGCCCTCACGCTGAACGGCGGCATCACCGGCGCGGGCGGTCTTGTGAAGGACGGCGCGGCGACCACGACGTTGACGGCCGCGAACACCTATACGGGCGGCACGACGATCAACGCGGGCACGCTGGCGATCAGCGGGGGCGGCAGCCTCGCGGCGACCGGCGCGGTGAACCTGGCCGGCGCGGGTGCGACGCTCGACGTGAGCGCCGCGACCGGTGCGCAGTCGATCGGTGCGTTGTCCGGTGTGGCCGGGACGAACGTCGCGCTGGGCGGCAATGGGCTGACGCTGGGCGGGACCGCCAGCGGCACCTTCAGCGGCGCGATCGGCGGCACCGGCAGCCTGACGCTGGCCGGCACCGGCACGCAGACGCTGAACGGCGCGAGCACCTACTCGGGCGGCACGAACCTGAACAGCGGCAGCAGCGTGGTGCTCGGCAACAACGGTGCGCTTGGCAGTGGCACGGTGAACGTCGCGGGCACCGCGACACTCGACACCAACACGAGCGTGTCGGTCGCCAACGCGGTCAGTCTCGGCAACGGTTCGGCGCTGACGCTGGGCGGCAGCAATGCGCTCGCGTTGAGCGGCGGCATTTCCGGCGCGGGCGGTCTCGTGAAGAATGGCCCGGCGACTACGACGCTGACGGGCGCGAACACTTACACGGGCGGCACGACGATCAACGCGGGCACGCTGGCGGTGGGCGCCGGCGGCAGCCTGGCGGCGACGGGCGCGGTGAACCTGGCAGGCGCGGGCGCGGCGCTCGACCTGGGCGCGGCGACCAGCGCCCAGACGATCGGTGCGCTGTCGGGTGTCGCGGGGACGGCCGTCAACATGGGCGGCAACGGGCTGACGCTGGGCGGGACCGCCAGCGGCAGCTTCGGCGGCGTGATCGGCGGCACCGGCAGCCTGACGCTGGCCGGCACCGGCACGCAGACCCTGACGGGCGCGAACGTCTATACGGGCGGCACGAACCTGAACAGCGGCGGCCTGGTGCTCGGCAACAACGGGGCGCTCGGCGGCGGCGCGCTGAACGTCGGCGGCGCGGCGACGCTCGACACGAGCGCGAGCCTGTCGGTCAACAACGGGGTCAATCTCGGCACCGGCGCGACGCTGACGCTCGGCGGCAGCAACGCGCTCACGTTGAACGGCGGCATCACCGGCGCGGGTGCCCTCGTGAAGAACGGCGCGGCGACGACGACGCTGACGAGCGCGGCCACCTACACGGGCGGCACGACGATCAACGCGGGCACGCTGGCGCTCGGTGCCGGCGGCAGCCTGGCGGCGACGGGCGCGGTGAACGTGGCCGGCGTGGGCGCCACACTCGACCTGAGCGGCGCGACGGGCGCGCAGACGATCGGCGCACTGAGCGGCGTCGCCGGCGCGGCCGTGAGCCTCGGCGCGAACGGCCTGACGCTGAGCGGGACCGCCAGCGGCAATTTCGGCGGCACGATCGGCGGCGCCGGCGGCCTGACCGTGGCCGGCACGGGCACGCAAACGCTGTCCGGCACGAACACGTACACGGGCGGCACGACGATCAACGGCGGCAGCACGCTGGCGCTCGGCGCGGGCGGCAGTCTCGCGTCGACGGGTTCCGTGAACCTCGCCGGCACGGGCGCGACGTTCAACCTGAGCGGCGCATCGGGCCCGCAGGCGATCGGCGCGCTGACCGGGGTGGCCGGCACGAACGTGGACCTCGGAGCGAATGCGTTGACGTTGAACGGCAGCACCAATGGCACGTTCGGCGGCGCGATCGGCGGCACCGGTAGCGTGACGTTCGCGGGTACCGGCACGCAGACGCTGACGGGCGCGAATACGTACACGGGTGGCACGACGATCAACGGCGGCAGCACGCTGGCGCTGGGTGCGGGCGGCAGCCTCGCGTCGGGCGGCGCGGTGAATCTCGCCGGTGCGGGCGCGACGTTCAACCTGAGCGGCGCATCGGGCCCGCAGACGATCGGTGCGTTGAATGGCGCGGCCAGTACGAACGTGGATCTGGGCGCGAACGGGCTGACGTTGAGCGGGACTGCCAGCGGCACGTTCGGCGGGGTGATCGGCGGCACCGGTAGCGTGACGTTCGCCGGTACCGGCACGCAGACGCTGACGGGTGCGAACACCTATACGGGCGGCACGACCATCAACGGTGGCAGCACGCTGGCGCTCGGCGCGGGCGGCAGCCTTGCATCGGGCAGCGCGGTGAATCTCGCCGGCACGGGTGCGACGTTCAACCTGAGCGGCGCATCGGGACCGCAGACGCTCGGCACGCTGAGCGGTATCGGCGGCACGAGCGTGAACCTGGGCGCGAATGCGCTGACGTTGAACGGCAGCACCAACGGTACGTTCGGCGGCGTGATCGGCGGCACCGGCAGCGTGACGTTCGCGGGTACCGGCACGCAGACGCTGACGGGCGCCAATACGTACACGGGCGGCACGACCATCAACGGCGGCAGCACGCTGGCGCTCGGTGCGGGCGGCAGCCTCGCATCGGGCGGTGCAGTGAATCTCGCCGGTGCGGGTGCGACGTTCAACCTGAGCGGCGCATCGGGCGCGCAGACGATCGGCGCGTTGAACGGCGCGGCCAATACGAACGTGAACCTCGGCGCGAACGGGCTGACGTTGAGCGGCACCGCCAGCGGCACGTTCGGTGGCGCGATCGGCGGCACCGGTAGCGTGACGTTCGCGGGCACCGGCACGCAGACGCTGACGGGTGCGAATACCTACACGGGCGGCACAACGATCGACGCCGGCAGCACGCTCGCGTTGGGCGCGGGCGGCAGCCTCGCGACGGGTAGCGCGGTGAATCTGGCCGGCACGGGTGCGACGTTCGACGTGAGCGGCGCGACGGGCGCGCAGACACTCGGTGCGTTGAACGGCGCGGGCGGCACGAACGTGAACCTCGGCGGCAACGCACTGACGTTGAACGGCAGCACCAACGGCACGTTCGGCGGCGTGATCGGCGGCACCGGCAGCGTGACGTTCGCGGGTACCGGGACGCAGACGCTGACGGGGGCGAATACCTACACGGGCGGCACGACCATCAACGGCGGCAGCACGCTGGCGCTCGGCGCGGGCGGCAGCCTCGCGTCGGGTAGCGCGGTGAATCTCGCCGGCACGGGCGCAACGTTCAACCTGAGCGGCGCATCGGGCGCGCAGACGCTCGGCACGCTGTCCGGCGGCGCAGGCACGAACGTGAACCTCGGCGCGAATGGACTCACGCTGAACGGCAGCGGCAACAACACGTTCGGCGGCGCGATCGGCGGCACGGGCAGCGTGACGTTCGCGGGCGCCGGCACGCAGACGCTTACGGGCGCGAATACCTACACGGGCGGTACGACGATCAATGGTGGCAGCACGCTGGCGTTGAGTGCGGGCGGCAGCCTCGCGTCGGGCAGCGCGGTGAATCTGGCCGGCACGGGTGCGACGTTCGACGTGAGCGGCGCGACGGGCGCGCAGACACTCGGTGCGTTGAACGGCGCGGGCGGCACGAACGTGAACCTCGGCGGCAACGCACTGACGTTGAACGGAAGCGGCGGGACGTTCGGCGGGGTGATCGGCGGCACCGGTAGCGTGACGTTCGCCGGTACCGGCACGCAGACGCTGACGGGTGCGAACACCTATACGGGCGGCACGACCATCAACGGTGGCAGCACGCTGGCGCTCGGCGCGGGCGGCAGCCTTGCATCGGGCAGCGCGGTGAATCTCGCCGGCACGGGCGCAACGTTCAACCTGAGCGGCGCATCGGGCGCGCAGACGCTCGGCACGCTGTCCGGCGGCACCGGCACGAACGTGAACCTCGGCGCGAATGGACTCACGCTGAACGGCAGCGGCAACAACACGTTCGGCGGCGCGATCGGCGGCACGGGCAGCGTGACGTTCGCGGGCGCCGGCACGCAGACGCTGACGGGCGCGAACACCTACACGGGCGGCACGACCATCAACGGCGGCAGCACGTTGGCACTCGGCGCGGGCGGCAGCCTCGCGTCGGGCAGCACGGTGAATCTGGCCGGCACGGGTGCGCAGTTCGACGTGAGCGGCGCGACGGGCGCACAGACGATTGGTGCGCTGAACGGCAGCGCCGGCACGAACGTGACCCTCGGCACGAATGCGCTCACGCTGAACGGCAGCGGCAACGGCACGTTCGGCGGTGCGATCGGCGGCGCGGGCGGCGTGACGTTCGCCGGCACCGGCACGCAGACACTGACGGGCGCGAACACCTACACGGGCGGCACGACGATCAACGGCGGCAGCACGCTGGCACTCGGCGCGGGCGGCAGCCTCGCGTCGACGGGCGCGGTGAATCTCGCGGGCGCGGGTGCGACGTTCGATGCGAGCGGCGCGACGGGCGCGCAGACGATCGGCACGTTGAACGGCGCGGCCGGCGCGTCCGTCAATCTCGGGGCCAATGCGCTGACGTTGAACGGCAGCGGCAACGGCACGTTCGGCGGGACGATCGGCGGGGCGGGCGGCGTGACGATCGCCGGCACCGGCGTCCAGACGCTGACGGGCGCGAACACGTACACGGGCGGCACCACGATCGCGGCCGGCGGCGCGCTGCAACTCGGCAACGGCGGCACGTCGGGCAGCATCGCCGGCAATGTCGTCGACAACGGCGCGCTGATCGTCAACCAATCCGGCAACGTGACGATCGCAAGCGTGCTGTCCGGCACCGGTTCGCTCACGCAGGCCGGCAGCGGGCAACTGACGCTGACGGGCGCCAGCACGCTGAGCGGCCCGACCACGGTCAGCGCGGGCACGCTCGCCGTCAACGGTTCGCTCGGCCAGTCGACCGTGACCGTGCAGAACGGTGCGACGGTCACGGGCACCGGCACGATCGGCGGCCTCGTGGTGCAGGGCGGCGCGACGGCGGCCGCGTCGCAGCCGGGCGCGGCGCTGAACGTGGGCGGCAACGTCACGTTCCAGCCGGGCTCGACGTTCCAGGTCGCGGCCTCGCCGCAGCAAAGCGGCAGTCTCGCGGCTAGCGGCACGGCGACGCTGAACGGCGGCACCGTGCAGGTGCTCGCGAACCAGAGCGGCTACCAGCCGAGCACGACCTATACGATCCTCTCCGCGGGGTCGGGCGTGCAGGGCACGTTCAGCCAGGTGAATGCGAACTACGCGTTCCTCGCGCCGACGCTCAGCTACGATCCGGATCACGTGTACCTGCGGCTGGTCTCGAACGGTACCGCGTTTCCCGATGTCGCGACGACGCCGAACCAGCGCTCGGTCGCGGGCGCGCTCGGCGGGCTCGGCGCCGGCAACCCGCTGTACGACGCCGTGGTGACGACCGATGCGACGACCGCACGCCGTGCCTACGGGATGCTGGACGGCGAACTGCAGGCGAGCCTGAAGAGCATGCTGCTGCTCGACAGCCGCTATGTGCGCGACGCGGTGACGGATCGTGTCCGCCAGGGCCTCGCGCCCGGATCGGGCCCGCTCGCGGCGCTGTCGTCGGGGGGCGCGGCCTTGTGCGGCGACAACACGGCCGGCGCGGTCGACCCGACGCTGCCGCCGGAACGCCGGATCGGCTCGCGCGACGGCTGCTACGGCGGCACGCCTTACCAGCCGGTCGTCTGGGGGCAGGCGTTCGGCGGCCGCAGCCGGCTCACCGGCGACGGCAACGCGTCGACGGTCAACCGCAGCATGACGGGCTTCATCGCCGGTGCCGACATGGCGCTCAACGACAAGTGGCGGGCTGGCCTGGCCGCGGGCGTCACGCACAGCTCGCTCGACAACGACCAGAGTTCGTCGGCGTCGGTGAACAGCTACTACCTGTCGCTGTACGGCGGCGCGCAGTACGGCGCGCTCGGTGTGCGCGGCGGCGCGTCGTACACGTGGTACCGGATCAACAGCGACCGTTCGCCGGGCTTCGCGGGCTTCTCCGATCACGATTCGGCCGGCTACGACGCGAATTCGGCGCAGGTGTTCGGCGAAGTCGGCTACGCGCTGCCGGTCGGGCCCGTGGCGATCGAACCGTTCGCGGGCCTCGCGTATGTGAACCTGCACACCGACGGCTATACGGAAACCGGTGGCGCGGCCGCGCTGCGCGCCGGCGGCGAGACGACGCACGTCGGCTTCTCGACCCTCGGCGTGCGTGCCGCGTCGCAGCTCGGCTCGATCGCGAGCGGCACGTTCACCGCACGCGGGACGGTCGGCTGGCGGCATGCGTTCGGCAACGTGACGCCGTCGTCGGCGTTCACGTTCGCGAACGGCGGCACGTCGTTCCAGGTATCGGGCGTGCCGATTGCGCGCGACAGCGCCGTGCTCGAGGCCGGCATCGACGCGAACATCACGAAGCGCCTGACGCTCGGCCTCACGTACAGCGGCCAGTACGGCAGCGGCGTGCGCGACAACGCGATACTCGGCAACATCCTGTGGAAGTTCTGAGCGGTCACTGATGTGCCTGAACGCGACGCCATGCGGCGACGGCAACGTCGCACGGTGTCGCGGCTTTTTCCTCGCTGCGCACGTTCCCCGTTCTGTCCTATCCTGTGCGAAACACGCGACGCGCCGCGCGTTGCGGACCCGACACAGGAGCATCGATGCCGAATCACGCTGAAGCCACGACGACCCAGGCGCCGCAAGTCGCGCCTGTTGCCCCGATCGCACCGACGGGCCCCGCCTTCATCGCGCCTGAAGCCGATCCGCAGGCACTGGCGCGCAACAACCAGTACGTGCTGAAATCCGGCGATGCGTTCGTGGTCAGCGACGCGCTCGGCGACATCGGCGGTCACGACGACGGCCTGTTCGTCGACGACATGCGCGTGCTGTCGAAGTGGCGCCTGACCTTCGGCGGTCGCGCGCCGTCGCTGCTGTCGGGCGCGACGAGCGCCGACAACGCGTCGTTCACCGCCCACCTGACGAACCGGCCGCTGCCGCCGCTCGGCGGCCACGAAACGCCCGAGGGCGTGATCCACATCGAGCGGATGCGCGTGCTCGCGGGCGACGTGCTTTACGAAGCGCTGACGCTGACGAATTACGGCGCGAGCGAAGCCGAGGTGCCGCTGTCGCTGTCGTTCGCGGCCGATTTCAAGGACATGTTCGAGGTGCGCGGCACACAGCGCCCGAAGCGCGGCACCGTGGTGGCGCCGCGCGTCGACGCGGGGGCGGTGCGGCTGCGCTATGACGGGCTCGACAGCGTCGAGCGCAACGTGACCGTGCATTTCTCGCCGGCGCCCGATGCGCTGTCGGTCGATCGTGCCGATTACACGCTGACGATCGCCGCGCAGGCCTGCGTGTCGATCTACCTGACCGTCGACGCGACGCTCGGCCCCGCGCATGCGGAAGGGCCGGGATGCGGCCGCGTCGCGCTGCGCACCG
This sequence comes from Burkholderia sp. AU31624, assembly GCF_020420065.1. Taxonomy (NCBI): domain Bacteria; kingdom Pseudomonadati; phylum Pseudomonadota; class Betaproteobacteria; order Burkholderiales; family Burkholderiaceae; genus Burkholderia; species Burkholderia sp. AU31624. The sequence continues at coordinate 711,438 of NZ_JAIZRT010000001.1, read as the reverse complement.
CGCTCGTCGGCGTGCACCGCGAGATGCGCGCGCGGCGCGAATCGATGGCGCGCGTGAACACCGGCAATCCGCTGTTCGACGCGTGGCTCGACCGCTCGCTCGCGGATCTCGGGCTGCTCACGACGCAGCTCGACACGGGGCCGTACCCGTATGCGGGCATTCCGTGGTTCTCGACGCCGTTCGGCCGCGACGCGGTGATCACGTCGCTGCAGATGCTGTGGCTGCAGCCGTCGCTCGCGCGCGGCGTGCTGCGCTTCCTGGCCGAGCACCAGGCGCGCGAGACGTCCGCATTCCGCGACGCGGAGCCCGGCAAGATCATGCACGAGTTCCGCCGCAGCGAGATGGCCGCGACCGGCGAGGTGCCGTTCGCGCTGTACTACGGCGGGGTCGATACGACGCCGCTGTTCATCGTGCTCGCGGGTGCCTACGTCGAACGCACCGGCGACGATGCGCTGATCGACGAGCTGTGGCCCGCGCTCGAGCGTGCCGCGCAATGGGTGATCGACAAGTGCGACCGCAATCCTTACGGACTGCTCGATTACCAGCGCACGTCGGAGCGCGGCCTCGCGAACCAGGGCTGGAAGGACAGCCACGATTCGGTGTTCCACGCCGACGGCCGTTTCCCGGACGGGCCGATCGCGCTCGTCGAGGTGCAGGCGTATGCGTGCGCGGCGCTCGATGCGATGTCGATGTGCTCGCACCGGCGCGGCCACGCGGCCGATGCCACCCGCTATGCGTTGCGCGCGAAGACGTTGCGCGAGCAGGTCGACGCGCTGTTCTGGATGCCGGAAGGCGATTTCTACGGCATCGCGCTCGATGGTCATGGCGACCTGTGCCGCGTGTTCGCGTCGAACGCGGGCCACCTGCTCGCATTCGGTCTGCCCGACGCCGAGCGCGGCGCGGCGGTCGCCGGCGTGCTCGGCTCGGCGCTGTTCCAGACGGGGTGGGGCATCCGCACGCTCGCGGCCGGCCAGCCGCGCTTCAACCCGATGGCGTATCACAACGGCTCGGTGTGGCCGCACGACAATGCGCTGATCGCGCGCGGGCTGGCGCGCTACGGCGACAAGACCGCCGCGGTGAACCTGCTGCGCGCGCTGTTCGAGGCGGCGGTGAGCTTCGAGATGCGCCTGCCCGAACTGTTCTGCGGGTTCCCGCGCCGGCGCGGCGAACCGCCGACCGCGTATCCGGTGGCCTGCCTGCCGCAGGCGTGGGCGGCCGGTGCGCCGTTCATGATGCTGCAGGCCTGCCTCGGCGTGAGCATCGACGCAGCGCGCCACGAGGTGCGCGTCGAGCGCCCGACGCTGCCGGAAGGCGTCGACTGGCTGCGGATCGACGCGTTGCGCGTTGGTGACGAAACCGTGTCGCTCACGTTCCGCCGTGTCGACGGCCAGGTCGTCGCGGCGGCGGAGCAGCCGGGCCGAGTGAAGGTGGTCGCGGTGCTGTAGGGCCTGTTCACGCTAATAACGGGCTTGCGAACGTGCCTTGCCGGCTGCAGTGCAAGAAGCAAGGAGCGCCGTTTGGCCGAGCCAAACAAGCGACGCGCGACGCCGCAATGCGGCCGGCAAGGCACGTTCCCCTGTTTGGAAAAAATCATTCGTGGGGCTGGCCCCCAGAAGGGCCGATCGCCGCGTCATGCTCCTCGCGAATACGTCGAGTATTCGCTTCGTCGCAATCCTTGCGCTCGGCCCTTCTGGTGGCCAGCGCAAGCCCGTTATTAGCGTGAACAGGCCCTAGCGCGGCGCGAACGTTGCGCGATGTCGCGCCACGTTCGCGCGCAGCGGCATAGAATCGTGACATGACCCTTGAACGATGGCGGAGGTAGACGATGACGACCGACAACCGGCCCGACGACAGCGAGCACAAGCTCGAGAATCTGGAAGCGGCGGTCGACCACCTGCACAAGTCGATCGAATCGCAGAGCATCGCGGTCGGCGCGGCGAAGGGCATCCTGTTCAGCCTGATCGAAACGCTCGGCGCGCTGATCGGCGATCCCGACCTGCCCGAGCATGCGCGTTCGGGTTACGAGGCGCTGCGCGACAAGGCGAGCGAATTGCGCGGCGGGCTCGACCGGCATTGATGCCCGGATGGCCCCGGCCCCGGCGCCTGCCGCACGGGCCGCGCCGGGGCTGCCCGATTCTGTAGATGAAGCACAAAACCCCGTGCGCTCAATGAGTTAGGTGGCTGGTGCGCAGGATATCCACAAGCTTGCCAACACAATCTGTGGAGAACCGTCCGGCCCCCGCGCCGGGTGCGGCGCGGGCCGTGCGAAAGCGCCGGCGCTGCCACAGGGTTGACCTCGCAAGGTCCGTATATTGAATCCCCTTTTGTATCAGGATGTTACGCGCCGCATTTGAGGGATATCCACAGGCTTGCCAACATATTCTGTGGATAACTCGCAATCGATTGCGTCGCGACAGTTGAGGATCGGGCCGTCGGGGGCCGGCTCGCGACGCCCGTGAACAGAGGCTGCCCGATGTCTGCGTCGGCGCGCTAATTCGTGCGCGATCAAGGGCTTAGGTCCCGGGTACCCAGGATATCCACATCCTTGCCAACACTTTCTGTGGACAAGCCGGGCCGTGTCATTCGGCCTGGGCCGTCGCGGCCGCCTCGGCCACGATCCAGTCGCGAAAGAGCGTCATTGCCGGCGTGAGCGGTTTCGACTTCAGCGAAGTGAGCCAGTAGCCGCCGGCGCGCACGTCGATGTCGAGCGGCCGCACGAGCAGGCCGAGCTGCAGTTCGCGCGCGAACATGCACGCCGGCGCGAGCGCGACGCCCGCGCCTTGCATCGCGGCCTCGACCATCAGCCGCGACGAATCGAACACGGGCCCGTTGACCGCCCACGGCGCGAGCTGCGCGGCGTCGAACCAGCCGTGCCATTCGTCGGTGCGGTACGAGCGCAGCAGCGTTTCGTTCGCGAGATCGGCCGGTTGCGCGAGGCGCCGCGCGATGTCCGGCGCGCACAGCGCGGTGAGCGGCGCGTCGAGCAGGCGCTCGTTGCGCGTGGCCGGCCAGTTGCCTTCCCCGAAGCGGATCGCGAAGTCGAGGCCCTCGGCGGCCAGGTCGACGACGTTGTTGTTGGTCCGCATCCGCAGCTCGACGAACGGATGCGTATCGCCGAACTGCTTCAAGCGCGGCATTAGCCAGCCTAGGGCAAAGGTGCCGACGACGCCAAGCGTCAGCACCTCGTGGAAGCGCCCGCCGTCGAACTGCTTGAGCACGGTCTCGATGCGGCTGAACGCGTCGCTGAGCACCGGCAGCAGCGCGCGCCCCTCGTCGGTGAGCCCGAGGCCGCGCGGCAGCCGCGTGAACAGTGCGCAGCCGAGCCGCTCCTCCAGCGAGCGCACCTGCTGGCTGACCGCGGCCTGCGTCACGCTCAGCTCGAGGCCGGCGCGCGTGAAGTTCAGGTGGCGCGCCGACGATTCGAACGCGCGCAGCGCATTGAGCGGAAGATGAGGGCGGAGCTTGGTCATAAGAATTTCTTTTGTCAGCGCTCAATTATCGTTGCTTGTCAGGCAACCGTAAAGTCCCGATAGTGCTGTCTCGCCGGCCGGGCGCGTTCCACACCCTTTCGCTCACATTCCACCACGAGACAACCGACATGACCTACTCATCGAAACGTCGAACCCTGTTGCTGGCCGCGGCGACGGCGCCGCTTGCGTTGACCGTTGCCGCATGCGCGTCGCGGCAGGCCGCGGCGTCGGACGACGCAACGGCCGCGGCGGGGGCTGCGGCGGCGGCCGTGACGCCCGCTGCAGCCGGGCAGATGCTGGCCGACCTCGAACGCAGCGCCGGCGGCCGCCTCGGCGTGTGCGCGATCGACATCGCGACCGGCCGGCGCGTGGAACATCGTGCGGACGAGCGCTTCCCGTTCTGCAGCACGTTCAAGGCGATGCTGAGCGCGGCGGTGCTGGCGCAGAGCGTCGATCGACCGGCGTTGCTGCAACAGCGCGTGACGTACACCCAGGGCGACCTCGTCAACTATTCGCCGGTGTCGGGCAAGCATGTCGACGACGGCATGACCGTCGCCGCGCTGTGCGAGGCCACGATCCAGTACAGCGACAACTCGGCCGCGAACCTGCTGATGAAGCTGCTCGGCGGCCCGTCGGCGGTGACGGCCTATGCGCGCTCGATCGGCGACGACACGTTCCGCCTCGATCGATGGGAGACCGAACTGAATACCGCGCTGCCGGGCGACCTGCGCGACACGACGACGCCGGCCGCGATGGCCGCGAGCATGCGTGTGCTGATGGTCGGCGAGGCGTTGCCGGCCGCGCAGCGTGCGCAGCTCGTCGCGTGGATGCGCGGCAACAAGGTCGGCGACAAGCGGATCCGTGCGGGCGTGCCGGCGGGGTGGACGGTCGGCGACAAGACGGGTACCGGCGACTACGGGACGACCAACGACGCGGGTGTCGTGTGGTCGCCGTCGGGCGCACCGATCGCGCTGGCCGTGTACTACACGCAGGCGCGTGCCGATGCGCGCGCGAAGGACGACGTGATCGCGTCGGTCGCACGCATCGTGGTCCGGGCATTCGGTTGAGGCGGGCGGCACGCCGTGCGTGACGCGATCCGCGTGCATGCCGTGCCGCAACCGTGACCCGCGTGATCAAACGTTGTGCGATCAACGACTTAGGTCACGCATGCTCAGGATATCCACATGCTTGCCAACAAAAAGTGTGGACAAGCCCGCGCGCGGCCGCATCCGGCGTGGCGCGGGCCGCCGTGCCGCATTTGAGGCGGCGCGGACAAAGTCTTTCGGATCAAGCGCTTGGCCTTGGTATGCGCAGGCTATCCACACGCTTGCCAACACAATCTGTGGACAAGCCGGTTCGCTCGCGCGGAAGGCGCTCGGTCATGTGGCGAATGGGCGTGCGGGCGGCACTTTCCCGGCCGCGTGCCGCATTTGAAGCGGCGCGGACAAAGTCTTTCGGATCAAGCGCTTGGTCGCGGTATGCGCAGGCTATCCACATGCTTGCCAACACAATCTGTGGACAAGCCTGGCGGCCGCGCTGGCGACGATCAGGGCTGCCGATCGTCGACGGTGGGCCAGCGCGCGAACGCGAACACCCACAACATGATGAAGTTCAGGACCGGGACGAACATCGTCAGGATCCACCAGCCCGAATGCCCGGTGCGCCGCACGATGCGGACGTACGGATAGATGACGACGGCGACCAGCACGAGTGAGACGACCAGCTGCCACGCGGTGAAGTGTTCCATGGTCTTCCTCGGAGTGAGGTGTCGTGGTGCGGCACCGGCGGAACGGCCGGCCCGTTGAGCCGTCGCGCGCAGCCGGCGATGCGCGGCCGCGTGCGGCTCGCGTGATCTTGACGCGTGGCGGGCGCGAGCGTCAAGGCGACGGTGAGGCGCTGCTGTTGCGCGGGATCGTGCGCTTGCACGCAGGCTCGGGCCGTGGGGTGCCGCAACCGTGACGCCGCGCATGAACCGCAGCCCGATCAACGGGTTAGCGCAGGCGTGCGCAGGATATCCACAAGCTTGCCAACAAAATCTGTGGGTAAGTGGCGCCGCGCAGGCGCGTGTGAACCGATTGCGGCGTGCATCGTCGTGGCGTCGTGATGCGAAGTGCGGCGAAGCGGTGTGTGCGATGGCCATCACTGGGGCCTCGTCTGCATCACGCGTGCCAAAGTCCGTCAGATCAAGGGCTTAGCGTTGCGGTGCGCAGGATATCCACAAGCTTGCCAACATTTTCTGTGGAGAAGTCCGGGGGCGCGAGCGATGCGCAACACCCTGGCTAATGCCACGCGTTGCCGCGATTCCCGCGTGCCCTCACGCCGTGCAGATACCGGCCACGCCGACTTTCTGGAACAGGTGCGGGCTCGCGACGGCGGACGACGGATAGGCCGATAGCTTGGCGACGAACTCGGGATGCGTGAAGGCCGCGCGAAATGCTTCGGTCGATTCCCACATCGCGTAGTTCAGGTACGTCGGACTGTCGCCGAGCGCGCGATGCAACTGGGTCGAGATGAATCCCGGCTGCCGCTTCATGAAATCGGCGTCGTCCTTCCACACGGCGAGAAAGTCCGCTTCGTCGGCGGCGGCCAGCGTGAATACGTTGACGAGGACGACCGGCTCGGCGTCGATGGCGATCTGTTGCTGGATCGGAAAGGCCGGATCCATCGGCTTGAAATGAGGCATGGGAACTCCTGTGGGTGGGGGGCGGTTGCGCGCTCACGTCGGTGCATCGGCGCCATGCGCGCGGGACATCGCCGACAGCACGCGGATCGCCGCATCCAGGTCAGCCGAACTGAAGTCGCCGGCGATGCTGCGGACATGCTGTTGCCACTGCCCGACCACGGCCTGATAGGCCGCCTCGCCGCGTGGCGTCAGCGCGTACAACGGGGAACGCTTGTGTGCCGGATTGGGGAGCGATTCCACCAGCCCTTCGTCGGTCAGCACGTTGATCTGTTTCAGCACCGCCTGCCGCGTGATGCCCATCGCGTCGGCGATCTGCGGGATGTTCGGGGCTTCCGGCGCCAGCGAGATGGCGCCCAGCACCTGCCAGCGTGCACTGGTCAGGCCGTGCGGCCCGGCAAAGGTGTTGCCCCATTCGATCAGCAGGCCGTTCAAGCGGAATACGGACAGCGCGACGACGGTCAACTTCGCGGATTTCGTCATGTTCGATACGCAGGATGAATGGACAACGACTTTACGTATTAGACAACTGGTTGTCAATTAGACGAATGGATGTCGCTGAACGAAACCGGGTGGGCAACCGACAACGCGATCCGGCACCGGTAACAATTGCGGCGTCGGATCGCGGGTCAACAAGAAAGCCCCTGGAGAGAAACCGGTAAGAACGGTCAGGAACATGGGCGAACGAGGCGGAGCGAATCCGAGCGGCGGCGGCACCGTCGCCGTTTACGAGGAGAGCCGGACTCATCCCGGGCCGGGCGACGATCCGGCGGGGCGTCGCAATTGCTACGTGTCGCAGCACGCGATCATCCTCGAAACCTCGACCGGCCTGCGGATCGAGCGAATCGTCGACGACAACTGAGTCGGGTGGCGGGCTGACCCGGCCTGGCGCATTTGCCGCGCACGACCGGCAAACCCTTTTCGATCAAGGGCTTGGTGTCGTTAATGGAAGGTTGTCCACAAGCTTGCCAACACAATCTGTGGAAAAGCCGCGCGCCGTGCGTCGCGCGGCGTCAGGCCGGCTGCGGAAAGCGCACCGTGACGGTCAGCCCGCGTCCGCCTTGCGTGGTGCCGAGCGCGACCGTCGCGCGATGCTGTTCGGCGATCCGCTTGACGATCGACAGCCCGAGCCCGCTGCCCGACGACGTGACGGCCTGCGCGCCTTCGCCGCGATAGAAGCGCTCCCACACGTCGTTGCGTTCGGCTTCCGGGATCCCGGGGCCGTCGTCGGCGACTTCGAGCACGGGCGTCGTGCCGTCGATGCGTGCCGACACATCGACGCGCGCACCGTCGCCCGCATAGCGGATCGCGTTGTCGACGAGGTTGTTCAGCAGCACGCGCAACGTGTCCGCATTGCCCGACGTCATCACCGGCGTCGACACGATCGCGCCGAGATCGATCCGGTGCGCGTCGGCGACGCGCGTGCGATCCGATACCACCGACCGGCACAGCGCGGCGAGATCGACGGGCGCCGACGCGGAGGCGGCCGCCTGCGCGTCGGGCTCGAGGCGCGCGAGCGTCAGCAACTGCTCGGCGAGGTGACCGAGGCGTGTCGTGCCCGCCTGGATCTGCGCGAGGATGTGCTCGCGTTCCTCGGCGGTCGCCGCGCGCCGCAGCAGCTGCGACTGGATCGACAGCCCCATGATCGGCGTGCGCAATTCGTGCGCGGCATCGGCGATGAAGTGGCGCTGCAGCGTGAACGAGCGGTCGAGGCGCGCGAGCAGGTCGTTGATCGCTTCGGCGAGCGGGCGGACTTCGTTCGGCATCGAGCCGACGTCGACCGGCTCCAGATTGTTCGCATTCCTGCGTTTGAGGCCGGATGCGATCGTGCGCAGCGGCCGCAGCCCCGCGCCGATGCCGAACCACAGGCCGATCGCGAGCAGCGGCAGCATCGAGAACACCGGCCACAGCAGGTGCACGGCGATGCCCGCGATCGCTTCCCATCGCGCGTGGCGTGCCTGCGCGAGCCGGATCGTCGTGCCGCCGCGCTCGGTCACATAGGTGCGCCACGGCTGGCCGTCGACGTCGACGCTCGCGATGCCTTTCTGCTCGGGCGGCGGCAGTTTCGAATCGCGGTCGGTCGAATACACGAGCGCGCCGTTGCGCCACACCTGCAGCAGCACCGCGTCGGGATCGCTCGCTTCGAAGCCGTGCTTGCCGTTGCCGTGGTTGCTGAACGACAGCTCGCCGTTCGGGCCGACGACGATCTGCTTCGACATGCTGCGCATCTGGTCGTCGAGCAGGTCGTCGAGTTCGCGCAGCGCGCCCCAGTAGGTGCCCGCGCTCGCGACGAGGCCGATCACGCACGCGGCCGGCATCAGCCACGTCAGCAGGCGCCGCCGCAGCGACGTGTTGCGCCAGCGCGCGATCGCCCGTTGGATGCGCGTCATGCGCCGTCACCGATCCGGTAGCCGACGCCGCGCACCGTGCGGATCATGTCGTGGCCGAGCTTCTTGCGCAGGTTGTGGATGTGCACCTGCACGGCGTTGCTCTCGATTTCCTCGCCCCAGCTGTACAGCCGTTCCTCGAACTGCTCGCGCGAGATCACCGCGCCCGGGTCGCGCATCAGCTCGTGCAGCAGCACGAACTCCTTCGGCGACAGCGGCACTTCGTCGTCGTTGAGCCAGACGAGGTGCTTGACGGGGTCGAGCCGCAGTGGGCCGATCACGAGCGTCGTTTGCGCGCGGCCCGCATGGCGGCGGGTCACGGCGCGGATCCGGGCGAGCAGTTCGTCGAGCTCGAACGGCTTGACGAGATAGTCGTCCGCGCCGCTGTCGAGGCCCGCGATGCGGTCGGGCACGCCGTCGCGCGCGGTGATGATGATCGCGGGGAGGGTTTCGTCGCGGCGGCGCAGCGCGGCGAGCACCGACAGGCCGTCGCGGTTCGGCAGCCCGAGATCGAGCAGCAGCAGGCCGTAGCCGGTCGCGCGCAGCGCGAGCGACGCGGCGTCGCCGTCCTTCACCCAGTCGACCGCGAAGCCTTCCTGTTTGAGGCCCTGTTCGAGCCCGCTGCCGATCAGCGGATCGTCCTCGACGAGCAGTACGCGCATGAATTCGTGTCTCTTCAACGGGGCGCCGTGGCACCCGGGGTTCCCATGATAAGCGCCCGTGTCTTAGGCGCAGCTTAAACGTGGGCGGCGCGCGGCGGGCGCTCCCATGCGTCCGATGCGGCACCGCGTCGCTTCCGGGCGACCTTCAGGTTTGCTTAATCTTACGGTCCGTAATCTGACGCCGTCGCGTTCAACGGGGCGCGGCGTCACATCGAAGAAGAGGACCACGATCATGAAACACCTGGCCAGAATCCTGACGGTTGCGCTCGCCACGCTGCCCGCCGCCGTCTACGCGCAATACACGGGGCCGTCCACGCTGACAACGACCACCGTGAAGGAACTGCTTGCGAACGGCAAGGACGACCAGCACGTGCAGCTGCAGGGCCGCATCGTCAAGCATGTCGGCGGCGAGGATTACGAATTCGCCGATGCGACCGGCACGATCCGTGTCGAGATCGACCACAAGCTGTGGGCGGCCGGCCAGCCCGTCAGCGACAAGAACGAAGTGAAGGTGACCGGCGAATTCGAGCGCAAATGGTCGGGGAGCGTGAAGGTCGACGCCGATCACGTCGAAGTGCTGCGCTGACCGGTGCGCGCGGGGCCGGTGATACCATGAACGACCGGTTCCCGTTCCCACCAAGATGGCCGCCAATTTCGACGAACTCGCGTCCCGGATCCGGGCGCAATTTTCCGAGCTGAGCCCGCAATTCCAGGCGGGCGCTGCCTTCCTGCTCGATCACCCCGACGAAGTCGCCACCTCGTCGATGCGCAAGGTCGCCCAGCGCGCGCAGGTGCAGCCCGCCTCGCTCGTGCGGCTCGCGCAGCAATTCGGTTTCCCCGGCTGGAACGAGCTGCGCGACCTGTGCGTGGCACGCGTGCGCACGCGCCCCGAGCCGCTCACGCAGCGGGCACGCTCGCTCGTGCGGCCCGACGCGCAGGCGTCGCTCGCGCACGACCTGCTCGCCGCGCAACAACACAACCTGTCGGCCACCGCCGCGCAGAACGAGCACGCGCTCGCCGATGCCGCGAAACTGATCCGCAAGGCGTCGCACGTGCACGTCGCGGGGTTTCGCTCGTGTTATCCGGTCGCGTTCGGCTTCGTGTACGGCTACCGGCTGTTCCGTCCGACCGTGTCGCTGCTCAATGGCGTCGCCGGTTCGCTCGAGATGGAGCTGCGCACGATCGCGAAGCAGAGCGTGACCGTCGTCGTCAGCTTCGCGCCGTATTCGCAGGAGGCGACGCGCGTCGCGCAGGCCGCGAAGGCGCAGGGCAGCCGGATCGTCGCGATCACCGACAGCGCGGTGTCGCCGATCGCACTGCACGCGGATGCGCAACTGATCTTCACGCACGACAGCCCGTCGTTCTTCCCGTCGCTGGTGGCCGCGCATGCGATGGCCGAAGCGCTGGTCGCGCAGTTGCTGGCGCTCGAGGGCAGCGATGCGATCGCCGCGCTCGAGCGCACGGAAGCGGAACTGCACGCGAAGGGCGCGTACGTCGTCTGACGCGGTGCGTGCGGCGTCGCCCCTTCCTCATTCAGGATTCAAGCGGATTCAACCGATGACGTTCACATACGAGGTGACGGATGCGGGCGACGCGAACGTGCGCAAGCAGATCGTCGCGCCGCTCGTCCGGTTCAACGAAAGCCAGGCGGGCCCGATCGACGCGCGTCCGCTGGCCGTGGTCGTGACCGACGGCGAAGGCGCGGTGGTGGGTGGCCTGTGGGGCAGCACGGCGTACGGCTGGCTGCATGTCGACCTGCTCGTGGTGCCCGAGGCCGCGCGCGGCCAGGGCGCGGGCACGCGCATCATGGATCTGGCCGAGTCGGAGGCCGTCGCGCGCGGCTGCCACAGCGCGTGGCTCGACACGTTCGACTTCCAGGCACGGCCGTTCTACGAGAAACGCGGCTATGTCCGCTTCGGCGAGCTGCCGGATTATCCGGTCGGACATTCGCGCATTTTCCTGACGAAGCAGCTCGCGGGCTGAGTGTCGCCGCCGCAGGGCGCGGCGCGGTTGACGTCGCGGCCGGCCGTCACCTAGGATACCGGTCAGCGATGCAGGTCGCTTCCGGGTCCGCGGAAAGGGTTGAACCCACCTGTCGCAGCGAATTCAGCTTTCCCCCTGTCCTTTGTGCTGGCGGTATTGCGGACCTTCGGCCATCCACTGCACGAGGATCCGCATGAAAAAGCTGCCTCCCAAGGCCCATCCCGATCATCTGAAAAAGCAGGCCAAGGCATTGTTGCGCCTGTACCGGCAAGGCGACGCCGATGCCGTCGCACGCTTTGTCCGGTTTCTTCCTGCCGCCGCGAACCACACGCACGACGAAGCGCTCGCGCTCGGGCTTCGGCTGCATGACGCGCAATCGTGCATCGCGCGCGAGTACGGTTTTGCGTCATGGGCCGATCTCGGCGCGTTCGTCGAAACGCATGCGCTGGCCGGGCAACCGCGCGCGCAGTTGGTCCGGCGCTGGCTCGACCTGGCGTACGGCGGCGACGTGACCGGCGGCGTCGACGCGCCCCGGCCGCGCGTCGCCGCGCAATTGTTGCTCGACCATCCCGAGCTGGTCGCGGACGATCCGACCATCGCGTGCGCGGCCGGCGACCTCGACGCCGTGAAGGCGGCGCTGGCCGCCGATCCCGGCTGGATCGCGCGTGCCGGCGGCGCGTTGAAGCTGCCGCCGCTGGTCGCCGTCACGCATTCGCGGCTCGGGCAGCTTCCCGAGTTCGCGGCCAGGCTGCGCGCCTGCGCGCGCCATCTGCTCGATGCCGGCGCCGATCCGAACCAGCGGATCGGCAACCGCTTTCCGCCTGCGTCGCTCGCGGAACCCGACGAAGCGGGGCCGCTGTCGGCGCTGTACGGCGCGGCGGGCGTCAATCGCGATCCGGTGCTCACCGCGATGCTGCTGGAAGCCGGCGCCGACCCGAACGACGGCGAATCGCTGTATCACTCGGTGGAGCATCCGGCCTGCACGCGCGTGCTGCTCGAACACGGCGCGCGGGTGAGCGGGACGAATGCGTTGCGGCGCGCGTTCGACATGCGCGATGCCGATGCGCTCGAACTGCTGCTCGCGCATGGCGGCGACCCGAACGAGCCGCCCGGCCCGGGGCTCGCGCAGACCTGGGGCGCACCGTTGTTGCGGGCGATCGGCGTGCGCTGCTCGGCGCGCCACGTGGCCGCGCTGCTGGCGGCCGGCGCCGATCCCCGCGCGCAAACGCCGACAGGCATCAGTGCGTACCGGCTGGCGATGCAGACCGGGCTGTCCGACGTCGCGGCCTTGTTGCGGGCGGCCGGCGCGGACGAGGCGCTCGACGCGGCGGACGCGTTCGTGGCGGCCTGCGCGCGCGCCGACGCCGACGATGCGCGGCGCATCCAGGCGCGGCATCCCGAACTGCCCGGCGCGCTGCCCGCTGAACGGCTGCGGTTGCTGCCGGACGCCGCCGCATGGGGTTCGGGCGACGCGGTGAAGGTCATGGTCGAACTGGGCTGGCCGATCGCCGCGCGCGGCGGCGACTGGGACGCGAGCGCGCTGAATCACGCGGTGTTCCGCGGCGACGCGGACTTGCTGGCGTTCCTGCTCGCGCATGGCGCGAACTGGCGCGACCTGCACGGGTTCGGGAGCGACGCGCTCGGCACGTTGTCGTGGGCATCCGTCAACGAACCGGAGCAGGTCGGCGCGGCCGACTGGGAGGCGTGCGCGCGGGTGCTGCTCGCGCACGGCGTGCCCAAGGCCACGCGGGACCCGTCGAATCCGGACGACGTGCTGATCGACGGCCGCGCGATGCGCTTCTCCGAGGCCGTCACCGACGTGTTGCTCGGCATCGACGGCGGGCCGGCCGCATCGGCTTGAACGACCGTGGGCCGGCGACCGGCAGGTGGCGGCGCCGGCCCGCTCGTGGGCGGATGCGGGCGTACAGTCGGCGTGCCCCGTTTTCCCCGTTGCGCGGCGACATTTCGGCGAACGCTGAAACGTCGCGTGCACGACCGGCGTAAGCTCGGTCGTCACCTTCCTTCCGGAGTCCGCGATGACCCGTTCCGACCTGCAAGCCCGCCAAGCCGAAGCCTTCCGCGCCCTGCATGCGCGCCCCGGCGCCTTCATCATCCCGAACCCGTGGGACGCCGGCACCGCGCGCCTGCTCGCGATGGCCGGCTTCGAGGCGCTCGCGACCACGAGTGCCGGCTACGCGTTTTCGAAAGGGCAGCCCGACAACGCGATCGACCGCGACGCGATGCTCGATCACATCGACGAGATCGTCTCCGCGGGCGGCTTGCCCGTCAGCGCGGATCTGGAGAACGGCTTCGGCGACGCGCCCGACACGGTGGCCGAAACGATCCGGCTCGCGGCCGAGGCCGGCGCGGTGGGCGGCTCGATCGAGGACGCGACGGGCCGCGCCGACGCGCCGATCTACGCGCGCGAAGCGGCGATCGAGCGTATCGCGGCGGCCGTCGACGCGGCACGCGGGCTGCCGTTTCCGTTCACGCTGACCGCGCGTTGCGAAAACTACCTGCATGGCCGCCACGACCTCGCCGACACGATCGCGCGGCTCGTCGCGTATCGCGACGCGGGCGCCGACGTGCTGTACGCGCCGGGCATCACCGATGCGCACGACATCGCGGCGGTGACGCAGGCGGTCGGTGCGCCCGTGAACGTCGTGATGGGGCTGCAGGGCGGGTTGCTGAGCCTCGATGCGCTGGCGGCGCTCGGCGTGAAGCGCGTGAGCGTCGGCGGCGCGTTGGCGCGGGCCGCGCTCGGCGCCTTTCTGCGCGCGGCGAAGGAGATGGCGCAGGACGGCACGTTTACGTTTACGCAAGCTGCCGTGCCCGGGCGCGATATCAACCGCTGGTTTGCGTCACCCGATAATTCGCCGGATTTGTTCGGCAAATGAGCGCAGATAAATCGTGGGATCGTTTCCAGTCGAAACGTTGCTTGACAATAATCAAGCGATTCCCTGTCCGAATTAAACGTCGGTGACGACGCAAAATACATCGTCTATTCTCCGCATTCCCGCCCGTTCGACCGGCGCCGGCGCACAAACCGCGCCGGATCGGGCGATCGGGCGCTCGCCGGGCGCGTCGATGCCGCGCATTGTTGCATTTCCTCGGTCAGTATGTTTTTGACCGCGGGAGTTGCCGGCTGATTATTTGATTGATAATCTGCGGCACGTTCGAAAGGACAGTGGGTGGTCCGCCGGGAATATCGATATATATAAATGCTGAGAGAGCGATGACGAACCGAGAAAATCAACGCGTCAGGTTTCGCGTCGGCGATGTCGTGACGCTGAAGACGGGCGGGCCGCGCATGACCGTCACCTATGCCGGGCCGGTGGTATTCGACGACGGCGACTGGCTGATCTGCCAGTGGTTCGACGAAAACGGCGAATTCCGGCAGGAAATGTTCCCTCACGACACGGTGGTGGCCGAGCCGCGCGCGATTTCGGCCGGGCGCGTCCGCATGCGGATGCAGTCGCATCGCTACCGGTCGGCTGCCTGACGATCCGCTGTCGTCGCGAGGCCGCCACGCCCGATACCCGCGCCGCGACATTTCACGTCAACCCGAAACATGCGGCAGCGCACTGCGCCGATACTGTCTGCATGAACCCGACCGATCCCATCGCAGCGGTCACGCACCGCGATCCCTATCCCTACTATGCGGCGCTCGTCGACGGGCCGCCGCTCGCGTTCGACGCCACGCTCGGCCTGTGGGTCGCGAGCCGCGCGGCCGCCGTGACGGCCGTGCTCGGCCATCCGGCCTGCCGGGTTCGCCCGCTGGACGCACCCGTGCCGCCCGCATTGCGCGGCACGACGGCCGGCGCGCTGTTCGGCGAGCTGGTACGCATGAACGATGGCGCGTTGCGGCACGACTTGCCGAAGCAGGCGCTGCGCGCGGCGTTCGCGCCGATCGACCCGGTGGCGCTGCGCGACCGTGCCGCGCGGATTGCCGCGCGGCGCTTGCCGGCGCCGGGCGACGCCGGCGCGCTGAACGCGTGGTGCATGACGGTGCCCGTTTGCGCGGTTGCCGATCTGCTCGGCTTCGACGAGACGCAGCTCGACGGTATCGCGGCGCAGGTCGTCGATTTCGTCGCCGCGCTGTCGCCGTTGTCGGATGCCGCGGCACTGGCCCGCGCGAGCGACGCTGCGCGAGCGCTGCTCGACCGGATGACGGCGCGCGTCGCACAGACGCAGGCGCACGACGGCACGCTCGTTGCCGCCGTGCAGCAGGCGGCCCGCGCATCGGGCTGGCAGGCGAGCGGCGCGCTGGTCGCGAATCTCGTCGGGCTGCTGTCGCAGACCTGCGAGGCGAGCGCCGCGTGGCTCGGCAATACGCTGGTGGCGTGGAACGGGGAAGCGGGGGCGAGCGCCGCGCGCGTCACGCCGGACGATGCCGCGCTCGACGCATTCGTTGCCGAAGTCGGGCGCTTCGATTCACCGGTGCAGAACACGCGCCGCTTCGTCGCATCGCGCACGACGATCGAAGGCGTGAGCGTCGAAGCGGGCGACGCGATTCTCGTCGTGCTCGCCGCCGCGAATCGCGACCCGGCCGTGCATCGCGATCCGCAACGGTTCACCCCTGGCCGCGCGGCCGGGCCGAATTTCGGCTTCGGCACGGGGCCGCATGGTTGCCCGGGCGAGCGGATCGCGCGGGCGGTGACATCGGGGGCGTTCGGGGCGTGGCTGCGTGCGGGCGGCGTACCGCCGCACGACGGGCTGGCGTGGGACTACCGCGCGTCGACCAACGTCAGGATGCCGAAGTTCGACGCGGTGCGCTGAAGGGGAAAGCGGGACTTAACGGCAGCCTTGCTTCTCCGCCCATTGCTCCTGGGCGGCAACGCGGCGCTGCACGCGTTCGACGAGACCGGTCGAGAAGGTCCGCATGCTGATGCCGCGGCGCTTCGCGAGGATCGTCTGCGCGACATCGGTGCGCGGGTTCGGCTGGCAGGCCCAGTACAGCGTCATCAGCCAGCCGATGCCGGTCCACCCGAACAGCGCGTTGAACATCGCGACCGTCAGCTTGTCGTGCCGGCCACGCCGGTCGGCAATGACTGCCGGCAGAAAATAGATCGCGATCGCGGCCACCGAACCGGCCACTTGAATCAGGACTGCGTTCTGCATGTTGCTGCTCCATCCGAACTGCAATGGAACCGAGTATCGCGCTTTTTCCGTTTGCGTGCAGGCCGTGGCCAAGCAATTGATTGTTGCGTTTTTAATGACGATCAGCCGGCTTCGGCGTCCGCCGGCTGCACTTCGTTGCTCAGCGCGAAACCTTCGTCGAGCCAGCCCGTCACGCCGCCGATCATCAGCTTGACCGGCCGGCCGAGGCGTGCGAGCTGGATCGCCGCGCGTGCGGCGCCGTTGCAGTGCGGGCCCGCGCAGTACACGACGAACAGCGTGCCGGCCGGATAGCCGGCGAGCTTGCTCTCGATGATCTTGCGGCGCGGCAGGTGGCGCGCGCCGGGCACGTGGCCGGCGGCGAACTGATCGGGGCCGCGCACGTCGAGCAGCACGAAATCGGGCGTGCCCGATGCGAGCGCGTCGTGCACGTCCCAACAGTCGGTCTCGAAGCGCAGCGATGCCTCGAAATGCGCGAGGGCGGCGGGGCTGTCGGCGGCGGGCACGTCGGTGACGTAGGACATGGCAGGTTCTCCTGAAGATTGCGTGGAACGCGGTGGAATGAGGGGCAGTATCGCGGTTCGACGCGTTTCGCGGCAGTGGCGCGATCGACAAGTTCCGGTAACATCGCGCCATGCTCAATCATCTCGTCGTCGCGCTCGCCTACGATCGCCTCTGCACGTTCGAATTCGGCTGCGTGGTCGAACTGTTCGCCCTCGAACGCCCCGAGCTCGGGGTCGACTGGTATCGCTTCGCGGTCTGCGCGAGCGAGCCGGGGCCCGTGCGCGCGGCGGGCGGAATCACGGTCGCCGCGCCCTATCGGCTCGCGACGCTCGATCGCGCCGACACTATCGTGATTCCCGGTTGGCGCGATCCGGACGAACCGCCGCCGGAGCCGCTGCTGAAGAAACTGCGGGCCGCGCATCGTCGCGGCGCGCGGCTCTGCTCGATCTGTTCGGGCGTGTTCGTGCTGGCCGCGGCCGGCGTGCTCGACGGCCTCACGGTGACGACCCACTGGCGCTATGCGGAGAAACTGCAGGCGCGCTATCCGGCGCTGCGCGTGAATCCCGATGCGCTGTACGTCGACGAAGGGCAGGTGATCACCTCGGCCGGATCGGCGGCGGGGCTCGACATGCTGCTGCATCTCGTGCGCCGCGATCATGGCGGCGCGATCGCGAACCGCGTCGCGCAGCGCCTCGTGCTGCCGCCGCATCGCGACGGCGGGCAGGCGCAGTTCGTGCCGCGCCCGGTCGCGCCGGGCGGCACCGACCGGCTCGCGAAGCTGATCGACTGGATGCGCGCGCACGCGGCCGAGCCGCATACGCTCGCGTCGCTCGCCGCGCAGGCCGCGATGAGCACGCGCACGCTGCAGCGTCAGTTCGCGGATGCAACGGGCATGTCGCCGCTCGCGTGGCTGATCCGCGAACGCGTGAACGTCGCGAAGGACATGCTCGAAGCGCAGCCGGCGCTGTCGCTCGCGCAGGTCGCGGCGCGCGCGGGGTTCGGTTCCGAGGAATCGCTGCGCCGGCATTTCCGGCGCGTCGCGGCGACGAGTCCGGCCGCGTACCGGCGCGGGATGAGTCG
Source organism: Burkholderia sp. AU31624 (assembly GCF_020420065.1). NCBI lineage: Bacteria > Pseudomonadati > Pseudomonadota > Betaproteobacteria > Burkholderiales > Burkholderiaceae > Burkholderia > Burkholderia sp. AU31624. The sequence continues at coordinate 693,554 of NZ_JAIZRT010000001.1, read as the reverse complement.
CGGCGAAAGCGCACGGGACGCCTGAGCACGGTACCGATTCCTGTCGACTTTTTCTTCGGATGACACCGCAGTGGCGCAAGATCGCGCATCACCGCGAGAGGCCGGCCGCCTGAGCGGCCGACGCCGGCTGCAAGTGGCGACGCGCGCCGCCGGGCGGCGGCACGGCGTCGCGTTGCATTGCGTACTCAGCGTGTGCGGGTATCGCGCGCCTTCTGCTTGATGCACGCGATGCGATACACGCCATCCTCGACCTCGACACCGTGTGTGTCGTGCGTGAAGCCGGGGAAGCGCAGGTCGTACTGCTCGAGCGCCTTCAGGTAGCCGAGCAGCGGGCCGTCGGCCGGCCCCGCGTTCTCGCCGGGCATCAGCAGCGGAATGCCGGGCGGATAGGGCACGACGCCCGTCGCGACGGTGCGGCCTTCCATCTCCGCGAGCTCCAGCATCTCGATGTCGTTGTGCACCAGATGCTCGAACGCCTCGGCCGGGCTGTAGTCGGGCTTCGGCAGCGTCGAGAAGCCGCGCGACATCATCTCGGTCGTCTTCAGGTCGCTCATCGCGCTGAACATCAGGTCGCACAGATCGCGCAGGCCGAGCGTGCCGTAGCGTTCCGGATAACGCGCGACGAGTTCGGGCAGCGCCTGTTCGAGCGGCGCGTTTGCGTCGTAGTCGCGCTTGAAATCGAGCAGCGTGTTGACGAGCGTGCCCCACTTGCCTTTCGTCACGCCGAGCGAGAACAGGAACAGGATCGTGAAGTCGGTCGTCTTCTCGACGACGATCCCGTGCCGGTCGAGATACGCGGTGACGACCGACGCCGGAATGCCGACCGGCATCAGCCCGCCGTGCGCCGCGACACCCGGCGTGACAATCGACACCTTGATCGGGTCGAGCATGCAGTAGTCGTCCTCGATATCGCCGAAGCCGTGCCACGTATCGCCCGGATGCAGCACCCAGCACGACGGATCGGTGGCGAGCAGCGTCTCGTCCGCTTCGTGGAAGCGCACGCGCCGGCCCGTCTTGCGATCGACGACGCTATCGGGCTGCCAGCCGTTGAAGAACCAGTCGTTGTTCTCCGCGCATTCCGTATGCAGGCGCGCCAGCATCTGGCGGAACGCGACGGCCTCGCGGATTGCGTCCGTGGTCAGCGCCTCGCCGCCGGGGCCGTCCATCATCGCGGCGCTCACGTCGTTCGACGCGATGATCGCGTAGTTCGGCGACGTCGACGCATGCATCATGTACGCCTCGTTGAAGCGGGCGTGCTCGATCGGGTTGCGGCCGTCGCGAACATGAATGAACGATGCCTGCGACAGCGCGGCGAGCAGCTTGTGCGTCGATTGCGTCGCGAACACGGTTGGCTTGCTCGCGTCGTGTTGCGACGGATCGCCGTGCATCGCGTGGCGGTCGCGGTAGATCGGGTTGAAGCGCGCGTAGCCGTACCATGCCTCGTCGAAGTGCAATCGATCGACGCTCTGGCCGAGCAGTGCCTCGACGCGCGCGACGTTGTAACAGAGGCCGTCGTACGTCGAGTTCGTGATCAGTGCATGCACGGGCGTCGGGTCGATGCCGTCGCGGCCGCGCACGAGCGGGTTCGCGTCGATCGCGAGGCGCACGGCAGCGGCCGTCAGCCGCTCGGGCATGATCGGCCCGATGATCCCGTAGTGGTTGCGCGACGGAATCAGGTAGGTCGGAATCGCGCCCGACATCGTCATCGCGTGCTCGGCCGACTTGTGGCAGTTGCGGTCGCACAGCGCGACCTGGTTGCGCGTCACGCTCGCCATCAGGATCACGCGGTTCGACATCGACGAGCCGTTCGTCACGTGATACGTGCGATGCGCGCCGAACACGCGCGCCGCATAGCGTTCGCTTTCACCGATCGGGCCCGAGTGATCGAGCAGCGAGCCGAGTTCGCCGACCGAGATCGACAGGTCGGAGCGGAACAGCGATTCGCCGAAAAATTCGAAGTACGCACGACCGACCGGCGATTTCAGGAACGCGGTGCCGCCCGTGTGGCCGGGCGTGTGCCACGAGTATTCGTACACACGCGAGAACTGCGCGAGCGCGCGGAACATCGGCGGCAGCACGGTTTCGCGGTAGCGCTCGATCGCGGCGACGATCCGGCCGCCGATGAACGCGGTGGTGTCCTCCAGCATCCAGATGAAATCGTCGGCCTTGCGCATCGCGTCGACCGGAATCGCGGACGCGCTCGCGCGGCTCGCGAGCAGGAATACGGGCACGGTCGCGTTGCGGGCGCGCATCGCGTCGAGCACGGCCCGCGCGGGCACATGGTCGGCGTCGTTGCCGAGTTCCCAGTTGAGCAGCAGGCACTGGATCGCCGGATCGGCGGCGACCACCGCGCACGCATCGTCGGCGGACGTCGCGATCACGACGTCGACGAGCCGCGCGCGCAGCTCCTCGGCAAGCGCCGTCGCGGCGCGCCCGGTGGCCGTGCGTTCGTCGATGTCGTGCTGCACGAGCAGCGCCTTCATGCCGAGGCGGCGGAAGGCCGGTTGGGTCAAGGAAGCAGTCATTGTTTAATCCCCCGTTTGCTGGGTTGCCTGGACGCTCGCGGCAACGGCCGGCGAGCGCGCGTGAAGGGTGTCGGCCTGGTGACGGCCCACGGAGATCCAGAAGGTGGCGGCGAGCGCGGCGATGGTCACGCCGAGCGCGAGATAGCGCACCCAGCGCGGCGAGCGGCCGCCCGGATGGATATGGGTTTCCTCGATCTCGCGCTGGCGGTTGATCGACAGCTCGTAGAAGACGATCGTCGCGACGACGAAGATCAGCGACCAGCGCGTCTGCTGGCCATCGGAGCCGACCATCGCCCACAACGCGTAGACGGCGCCGATCAGGCCGACGATCGTATAGAACGTGAACTGGTGCGACGGCATCTTGCCGTAGCCGAGCACCTTGATCGCGATGCACGAGTAGATGTACGGCAAGAGCGTCATGATCACGGCGATCGACGCGATCTTGCCGAACTGTTCGCTCGCGCTCGGCGACATCGTCGCGAGCACCTGCACCGACATGATCAGCGCGACGATCGCGAGGCCGGCGGACGGCACGTTCTTCGAGTTCACGCGGGCGAACACGCCGGCGAACAGGCCGTCGTCGGCGGCCGCCTTCGCGGTCTGGCCGACCAGCAGCGTCCACCCCGCGAGCGAGCCGAGGCAGCCGAGCGCCGCGCAGATCGCGACCGCGTTCGCGGCCGTATTGCCGAGCGCGAGGCGCGCGGCATCCGCGAACGGCGCGCTCGAGGCGAGCAGCGCCTTGTTCGGAATCATCCCCATGATCACGGTCGAGCTGAGCACGTAGCAGACGGCCGCGAGCACGACGCCGCCGACGGTTGCGATCGGCACGTTGCGCGACGGGTTCTCGACGACGCCGGCCGATACCGACGCACTCTCGACGCCGATGAACGCCCACAGCGTGAAGTTCAGCGTCGCGCCGATCGCGCTGAAGCTGCTCGCGCCCGACACGTTCCAGCCGGCGAAGTACACGTCCTTGCTGAACCAGAACCAGCCGAACACGGCCATCCCGAGGATCGGCACGAGCGCGAAGATCGTCGTGACCGACTGCACGCGGCCGACGACGTTCGGCCCGAGGATGTTCGCGTACGTGAACAGCCAGATCACGAAGATCTGCGCGAGCGCGAACACGAGCGGGTCCTTCAGGACCGGGAAGAAATGCGTGAGGTAGCCGAGGCCGGCGACCGCGAGGCCGACGTTGCCGAGCACGTTCGCGAGCCAGTAGATCAGGTTGGTCTGGTAGCCCATGTACGGGCCGAACGACTTGCGCGCATACGCGTACGGGCCGCCGGCGGCCGGGTCGATCGCCGCGAGCTTCGCGAACACGAGCGCGAGCGACACGGCGCCGACGACGGTGATCAGCCAGCCGAAGATCGCGATGCCGCCGGTGGCGGCGAGGTTCGCGGGCAGCATGAAGACGCCGGAGCCCATCATGTTGCCCGCGACCATCAGCGTGGCGGGAATGACGCCGATTTTCGGCGCGGAAGCCGCGGCCGACGGGGCGGCGGCGCGGGAGGAGGACGAGCTGGCATCGGACATGCGACGCTCCTTGACGAGACGAGTTGCGGTTGAGGTGGCGCGGGGTGGCGCCGGTTGACGATTCCGGCATGAATCGTCGTTTTATTTAACGTTTTCATGTTATCGCCTTGGTGGTTTTTAATAAGGGTAAACGCCGGTATTTAATAACTTGAATATTGATGAATGTCATTGAAACCAGTGAATCGGTGTTTGAATTTGGGTGTGGGTGGGCCGTGCAGCAAGGATGCGGGCGTTTTCGTCAGTCTCGGCCATCGATGGTGGGATCACGCTGCTGAAGCCGCTGTGGATAATCCATTTTTCCCGAATCGGTTAAATCAATTCGTGACGTAAATGGCGCCGCAAACGGGGTTAGGGTTTGTCGGTTAATATCGGGCGCATTAAACGCGTGCCGTCGGCGCACGCGACCACCGCTTCTTCCCCGAGGACGATTCCGATGACGACGCTGCCTTCCCGTTTGCCGCTGATCCAGGCGCCGATGGTCGGTTCGCTGAGCCCGCTCGCGATCGCGGTGTGCGAAGCCGGCGGGCTTGGCTCGCTCGCGTGCGCGGCGCTCGGCCCGCAGCAACTGCGCGACGAAATCGCGGCGATCCGGGCGCGCACAGGCGCGCCGTTCAACGTGAACTTCTTCTGCCATACGCCGCCGGCGCCCGACGCCGAAGTCGAGGCACGCTGGCGTGCGGCGCTCGCCGGTTATTACGCGGAGGCCGGTCTCGATCCGGCCGACGTGAAGGGCGGCCCCGGCCGCGCGCCGTTCGACGACGCGATGTGCGCGGTCGTCGAGGAACTGCGCCCGGCCGTCGTCAGCTTCCATTTCGGGTTGCCGGACGATGCGCTGCTCGAGCGCGTGCGGCGCACGGGTGCATGGGTGGTGTCGTCCGCGACGACCGTCGAGGAAGCGCGCTGGCTCGATGCGCGCGGCGTCGACGCGATCGTCGCGCAGGGCGCGGAGGCCGGCGGCCATCGCGGGATGTTCCTGACCGACGACATCCACGCGCAACCGGGCCTGTTCGCGTTGCTGCCGCAGATCGTCGACGCGGTGCGCGTGCCGGTGATCGCGGCCGGCGCGATCGCCGACGGGCGCGGCATCGCGGCTGCGTTCGCGCTCGGCGCACGCGCGGTGCAGATCGGCACGGGCTACCTGCTGACGCCGCAAGCCGGCCGCTCGGCGCAGCATCGCGCGGCGGTGCGCGCCGCGCGCGACGACGCCACGCGCATGACCAACCTGTACACGGGCCGCCCCGCGCGCGGGCTGCTGACGCGCTTCATGCGCGAGCAGGGGCCGATGAGCGCGCTCGCGCCGGCGTTCCCGCTCGCGACGGCCGCGGTCGATCCGCTGCGCGGCGCGTTCGAGCGGCAGGGCCGCGACGACTTCTCGCTGCTGTGGTCGGGCGAGGCCGCGGCGCTCGCGTGCGAAGCGGATGCGGGCGAACTGACGCAACGCCTGTGGCGCGACGCGCTCGCGTGCGCGGCGGGGCTGCGCGACGCGTTTCCGCAGGCGGTCTGAGCGACCGGGAAGGGGGCGCCGGCGCGGGAGCATCGGCGTATCATCTGGGTTTTCGTCAGCCCGATCCAGGCACCCCCACCATGACCTCCGTCGACACTACCCCCGTCCTCGACCATGACAAGCTCGTTACCTTCATCGAGCGCAAGTGGAACGATGAAATCGTCCACGCCCTGACCGACTACATCGCGATCCCCGCGAAGAGCCCCGCATTCGACCCCGACTGGGCGAAGCGCGGCTATCTCGAGCGCGTCGTCACCGATGCCGCGCAGTGGGCCGAGCGCCAGCCCGTGAAAGGCCTGAAGCTCGAGATCGTGCGCCTGCCCGGCCGCACGCCGGTGATCTTCTTCGAATCGCCCGCCACGCGTTCCGGCAGCACCGACACGATCCTGCTGTACGGCCACCTCGACAAGCAGCCCGAATTCGACGGCTGGCGCGCGGACCTCGGCCCGTGGACGCCGAAGTACGAGAACGGCAAGCTGTACGGCCGCGGCGGCGCGGACGATGGCTATGCGATCTACGCGAGCCTCGCGGCGCTCGGCGCGCTCGACGAGCAGGGCATCGAGCGGCCGCGCTGCGTCGGCCTGATCGAGACCTGCGAGGAATCGGGCAGCTACGACCTGCTGCCGTACGTCGATGCGCTGCGCGACCGGCTCGGCCAGGTGTCGCTCGTCGTGTGCCTCGATTCGGGCGCCGGCAACTACGACCAGATGTGGCTCACCACGTCGCTGCGCGGGCTCGTGTCCGGCGACCTGCAGGTCGAGGTGCTCGAGGAAGGCGTGCACTCGGGCGTGTTCGGCGGCATCGCGCCGTCGAGCTTCCGCGTGATGCGCCAGCTGTTCGAGCGCCTCGAGGATGCGAAGAACGGCAACCTGCTACCGGGCGTGTTCCATTGCGAGATTCCCGACAGCCGCGTGCGCGAAGCCGAGGCGGCCGCGTCGATTCTCGGCGACGCCGTATGGAAGGGGCTGCCGTGGGCCTGCGGCGCGGACGGCAAGCCGGTGCTGCCGACCACGACCGATCCGCGCGAGGCGCTGCTGAATTCGACGTGGCGTCCGTCGCTGTCGGTCACCGGCGCGGCCGGCTTGCCGGCGCTCGCCGATGCGGGCAACGTGCTGCGTCCGCGCACCGCGTTCAAGCTGTCGCTGCGCCTGCCGCCGCTCGTCGATGCCGCGCAGGCCGTGCAGCAGCTGAAGGAATTGCTCGAACTCGATCCGCCGTACAACGCGAAGGTCACGTTCAAGCCGGACGCGGGCGCCGCGACGGGCTGGAGCGCACCGGATCTCGCGCCGTGGCTCGCGTCGTCGCTCGATGCTGCGTCGCGCCGCCACTTCGGCGCCGACTGCGCGTACATGGGCCTCGGCGGCACGATCCCGCTGATGAACGTGTTGCAGGAAGGGTTCCCGTCCGCACAGTTCATGGTGTGCGGCGTACTCGGGCCGAAGTCGAACGCACATGGCCCGAACGAATTCCTGCACGTGCCGTATGCGAAGAAGCTGACGGCGGCGGTCGCGGACGTGATCGCGACCGCGCGCTGAGCGCTTGACGATCAGCAGTGACCACTGTCCGACCCACCCTCACGGAACCTTGCCGATGACCGCACTGCCGACGCCCGATACCGAACCGCTGCGCATGCGCGCCGAACCGCTGCATGCATTCGTCGCGGCACTCTGGGAGCGGGCCGGCAGCAGCGAGCGCGAGGCAAGGCTCGTCGCCGATCACCTGGTCGGCGCGAATCTCGCGGGCCACGATTCGCACGGGATCGGGATGATCCCGAACTACGTCGCGTCGTGGCGGGAAGGGCAGTTGCAGCTGAACGGGCACGCGTCGATCGCGCGCGACGGCGGCGCGGTGCTGACGATCGACGGCGGTCGCGGCTTCGGCCAGGTAATCGCGTTCGAGGCGATGGTCGAGGGGATCGACCGCGCGCGACGCATGGGCATCTGCGCGATCGGGCTGCGCGACGTGCATCATCTCGGCCGCATCGGGCACTGGGCCGAGCAGTGCGCGCGCGCGGGGCTCGTGTCGTTCCATTTCGTCAACGTGCCGGGCGACCTGCTGGTCGCGCCGCTGCACGGCACCGATCCGCGCTTCGGCACGAACCCGTTCTGCGCCGCGTATCCGCGTGCGGGCCGGCCGCCGCTGCTGCTCGATTTCGCGACGAGCGCGATCGCATACGGCAAGACGCGCGTCGCGTACAACCAGGGCAAGCGTGTGCCAGCCGGGTCGTTGATCGATTCTCGCGGCCAGCCGACCGACGATCCGGCCGTGATGCACGAGCAGCCGTTCGGCGCGCTGCTGCCGTTCGGGCTGCACAAGGGGTACGCGCTGGCGGCGATGTGCGAGATTTTCGGCGGCGCGCTCGTCGGCGGGCATACGACCTACGGCGACACGCTGCAGAAGACGAGCGCGATCGTCAACGGGATGCTGTCGGTGCTGATCGACCCGAACGCGTTCGATGCGGCCGACGCGCAGCGCGAAGCCGATGCGTTCGTCGCATGGGCGAAGGCGTCGCCGCAGGCGGGCGATGCGCCGGTGCAGGTGCCGGGCGAGCCGGAGGAAGCGAGCCGCGCGGCGCGCGGTGCCAGCGGCATACCGGTCGACCGCGCGACGTGGCGGCAGATTCGCGAGAGCGCGGCGGCGGTCGGCTTCGACGAAGCCGAGCTCGACGCGTGGACGCAGCGCTGCAGGGCATTCGCATGAGCTGGCAATCGGAACAGGCGCACGGCGAGGAGATCGCGTATCGGCTCGCGCCGCTTGGCAACGTCACGGTCGTGCGCTTCTTCAGCGGTGCGGCGCTGCGGCTCGACGGCGTGATGTTCGGTTTCATGTCGCGCGGGTCGCTGTTCCTGCGTGTGGATGACGTGAACCGTCCGGCGTTCGTCGCGGCGGGGATGGGGCCGTTCTCGTACGAGCGGCCCACGCGCACGGTTTCGCTCGACGGCTATTACGAAACGCCGGCCGACGTGCTCGAGGATGCCGGCGCGCTGTTCGACTGGTGTCGCGGCGCGTATCGCGCGGCGCTGCTGGCGGGGCCGCCGAAGCGCAAGGCCAGGGCGGTGCCGAAAGCGAAGCCGGCGCAGGAAGCGAAGCCCGCGTCGAAGCGGGCGGCCAAGCCAGTATCGGAAGCGTCATCGAAATCGGCGCCCGCGCAGGAAGCGAAGCCGGCATCGAGGCGAGCCGCCAAGCCGGCATCGAAAGGACTGCCGAAAGCTGCGCCGGCTCAAGGGGCGAAGCCTGCGTCGAAGCGAGCCGCCAAACCGGCATCGAAAGCGCCTGCACAGGAAGCCAAGCGGGCAACGAAGCGAACTATCAAGCCGACGTCGAAACCGGCAGCGAAATCCCCGGCGAAGCGCAAGCAAACATAGTGCCGGCCGCGCGAAGCGAAAGCCGCGCGACTTTTCTTTTTTGTCGGCCCGGCCGTCGCCCGGTGATTCACGCGACATGCGCCGGCTGGCACAAGGGCGGCCGGGGAGGGACACAGTCACGAAAGCGTCAAGCGCGTGCCGCACCGCACATCCCCCATGCTTCACAACGGCGGCCTCGGCGTTTATGATCGGCGCGGGTTGCACCGGTGCCTGGCGCGACCCGCGCCGGCCGCGCCGCCGGCTCCGCGAACGGCGCATCGTACGCCGCGCGGGGCGCTTCCCCCACTCATCATTCCAGACGGAGACAGCCGATGCTCGTCCTGATTCTCGGTTTAGCGATCTTCCTCGGTGTGCACTCGATCCGGATCGTCGCGGACGGCTGGCGGTCGGCGACGATCGAGCGGATCGGCGAGAAGCGCTGGAAGGGCCCCTATGCGATCGCGTCGATCATCGGCTTCGTGCTGATCATCTGGGGGTACGGCATCGCGCGCCAGGGCGCGACGCTGCTGTGGGTGTCGCCCGTCGGCGTGCGCCACCTCACCGGCATGCTGACCGCGATCGCCTTCGTGCTGATCGCCGCGTCCTACGTGCCCGGCAACCGCATCAAGACGCTCGTCGGCCATCCGATGGTGGCCGGCGTGGCGGTGTGGGCCATCGCGCACCTGCTCGCGAACGGCACGCTGCACGCTGTCGTGCTGTTCGGCGCGTTCTTCGTATGGGCGCTGGTCGATTTCGTCGTGTGGCGCGCGCGGGATCGCCGCGATGGCGTGCGCTACCCGGTAGGCAGGCTGTCGGGCGACGTCGTGGCGATCGTGGCCGGGCTCGTCGTGTGGGCGGTCTTCGCGCGGTTCCTGCACGGCTGGCTGATCGGCGTGCGGCCGTTCGGCTGAGCGGCCAGGAGGTTGAGCAACCGAGACGTCGAGCGGCTGAGACGTCGAGCAACCGAGCGGCGGCCGACCGGCACACCGCTCGTCCGCCTGGAGCAATAATCAGCGCGCCTTCGCGCCGGCCGTCTCGCCGAGTTGTGCCGGCTTGCGGCGCAGGAAATAGGCCGCGACGATCGCCAGCGCCGTCAATACCGTGAACCAGAACTGGAAGCGTGAATCCGGGTTGAACGCCTGCGAGCCGAGCACGGCCACCAGCGCCAGCAGCGCGATCCAGTTCGACACTGGATAAAACCACGCGCGGAATGCCTGCGGATCGCGCGGCGCGTGCTTGTCCTGCCGGCGCATCGCGAAGTGCGCGACGATGATGAAGATCCACACGATCATCACGAACGCGCCGCTGCTCTTCGCGAGCATCAGGAACAGGTCGCCGCCGCTCACGAAGTGAACGCCGAGGATCGACACGCAGATCGCGAGGCACAGCACGAGCGCGTTCATCGGCACGCCTTTCGCGTTGGTCCGGCCGAACATCGCGGGCGCGTGGCCGCGCTGGCTGAGCGAGAACAGCATGCGCGAGTTCGAGAACAGGAACGAGTTCATCACCGACATGAACGACACGAACAGCACGATCTTCATCGCGACGGCCGCGCCCGTGAAGCCCGCCATGCCGAACAGCGACACGTACGGCGATTTCAGGTTGGCCTTGTCGGTCCACGGCATGCACAGGATCAGGATCGACACCGAGCCGACGTAGAACACCATCACGCGCACGATCACGCTCTTGATCGCCCGGATCACGTTCTTGCTCGGGTTCTCGGATTCGCCCGCCGCGACGGCCGCGATTTCGCTGCCGCCGAGCGAGAAGATCACGACCATCACGCCGGCCAGCACGGGCGACATGCCGTTCGGCATGAAGCCGCCGTGATCCGTGAGGTTCACGAGCCCCGGCGCGGGAATGCGCGGCTGGAAGCCGAGCAGGATCGATGCGCCGAGCGCCATGAAGATGATGATCGTCGTCACCTTCGCGAACGACAGCCAGTATTCCGCTTCGCCGAACGAGCGCACCGAATACGCATTGCTCGCGATCAGCGTGACGAGCATGAACAGCGCGCCGCCCCACACGGGCAGCCACGGCAGGAAATCGTGGAGGATCGCACCGAGCAGGATCGCCTCGACGGTGATCGTCATCATCGACTTGAACCAGTACAGCCAGCCGACCGCGAAGCCGGCCCATTCGCCGAGATAGCTGCTTGCGTAGGTGGAGAACGATCCGCTGTCGGGGTTGCGGGACGCCATTTCGCCGAGCATGAACATGACCAGCGTGACGATCACGCCGCCGATCAGGTACGACAGGATCGCCGCGGGGCCGGCGGTCGCGATGATGGCGCCGGAGCCGACGAACAGGCCCGCGCCGATCACGCCGCCAAGCGCGATCATCGTGATGTGCCGTTGCTTGAGGCTTTGCCTCAACGAGTTGTCCTGCATCTCCTACCTCTAGTTATTGTTGGCCCGTTGGCCGGGAACGCATCGGGCCGCGCGGCGGCAAGCGTGCTGCCGCCGCATGGGGCGCCGATGTCGAGGGAGCGTGTGTGACGCGATGTGCCGGGCCGCCGGCGGTGAATCGGAATGGCGGCCGCGAAGTGTCGGTCGGTGCCCGCGAGAGGGCGATGACGACGACCCCCGGATTGTGGGCGGACACCGTCGTCACGGCAAACGAGATATGCGAAAGACGTCTTGCGGTTTGCTCATCAATTGCCGCGACGGCGGCAGGCGTGGGCGCGCGTCAGATCGGCTTGACGAACAACCCGACGGTCAGCACCGCGCCGATGCAGACGATCCCGATCCGCAGCACGCGTTCGTTCACGCGATGCAGCGCCCAGGTGCCGAGCAGGCCGCCGGCGATCGCGCCGCCGCCGAGCGCGAGCGCCTTGCCCCAGTGCAGGTGCGGCGACGTCAGGAACAGCACGACGGCCGATGCGTTCATCACGCCCGCGAGCGCGTTCTTCGTCGACATCGCATGGCGCGGCGACAGGCCGGCCATCGTCAGTACGGCCATCATCAGGAAGCCGATCCCGCCGCCGAAATAGCCGCCGTAGATCGCGATCATGAACTGCGAGAGCGCGGCGGGGACGGTGCCGAGGTGGGCCGTGCCTTCGCCCGGCTTGCGGAAAAAGCTGCCCCACGCGAACACGATCGTCGCGAACAGCACGAGCCACGGCACGAGGCGCGAGAAGATCGACGACGGGGTCTTCAGCAACAGCAGCCCGCCGAGCGCACCGCCGACCACGCTGATGATGAACATCGCGCGAAACGACAGCCTGCCCACGCCGCGCACCATCTTGCGGCTCGCCCAGCCGGTCGTGACCTGCGCGGGAAACAGCGCGACCGTCGACGTGATGTTCGCCGCGAGCGGCGACATGCCCGACACGATCAGCGCGGGCAGCGTGACGAACGAGCCGCCCCCGGCGAGGGTGTTCTGCAGTCCGGCCCAGAGGCCGGCGAGGATGACGAGAGCGAGCATCGGAGCGGGAGCGAAAGGTGACGGGGCTCGCCTGCCGGAGGCGGGCAGAGGCGGCGAACGCATGATGGTAATGCAGGACCGCTGACGATGTGAACTGCTGCGATCGCAGTGTCGTCGCGAGCCTTCCCGGCCGGTGCAAGCGACGATGCCGCACCGTCCGCGACCAAGGTCGAGGATGGCCCGGGCGGACGGGCGGGCGGTCTTACGACGTCGCGCGGCCAATGTCGGATTGCCGATCGACGCGCGTGAAATAGACTGGTTGATGAGCGGCGGGAAAGAACCGGCAGGGTTGGGGGTCAGCCGGCGCCCGGTGCGCTCGGGAACGCAGTTCCTGTTGACGGGTTCGATTCCGGCCACGCAGTGCCGGCGCGTCGGAATCGGGCCGCCTTTTCTCGGGGGACACGCATGCGCGCCGGCGGGCGAACAGGCGACCGGGTGTCGATCGCGGCCACGCGACGGCGCTTCGTTGCCGTTGCTCCGCCGCATCGGCGGAGCAGATGAATGTCGCAGTCGGGATGGTGCGCCGCGTGTGCCACGCGCCGTGCGATCGCCGTTGCTCGAACGCCTCGCGACCGTCAGCCGTTGGCCGGTCGTCGCGGGCGAACGGGCGTGAGAGAACAACCATGAAAAAGTCGTTTCGAGGGGTCGGTCCGAGTACGGCCGTCTGTCTGATCTGCACCGCCTGTTTCGCCGCATCGCCGGCGGCCGCCTACACGCCGGGCGGTGCTCGTCATGCGCATCCGTCGCGCAGCGCACCGGCGCTTTCGACCGTGACCGTCCAGCCGACGGCGAACGGCGGCGACCAGGCCGATGCGCTGCAGGCTGCGTTCGATGCATTGCAGCCGGGCCAGCGCCTCGTGCTCGCGCCGGGACGCTACACCGTCGGCCGGTCGCTGACGGTCTCCAGGGCGAACGTCGTGATCTCCGGCTATGGCGCGACGCTGGTTGCGACCAACCCGACCGATCAGACCATCATGATGAGCGGCAGCGGTTCGACGCTCGTCGGCGTCACGCTGGTCGGCACGGGTACGACGCGGCTGACGACACCCGCCTCGACGAAGGTCGAGGTGACGGGCACCGGCGTCCAGGTGCTCGGCGTGACGATCCAGGGTGGCGCCAGCGCCGGGATCTTCGTGTTCGGCGGCAGCAACGTGGCGATCGTGGGCAACACCGTGGAGGCGACGCTGGCCGACGGCATCCACACCACGTACGGCTCGACCAACGTGCTGGTGCGCGGCAATACGGTGAAGAACACCGGGGACGACATGATCGCCGTCGTCAGCTACCAGGGTGACGGCCGCCTCAGCGCCAACGTGCTGATCGACGGGAATACGGTGTCGGGCAACTACTGGGGGCGGGGCATCTCCGTGGTCGGCGGGCGGACCGTGACGATTTCGAACAACACCGTCAGCGGCGTGCAGAAGGCGGCCGGCATCCTGGTCGCGCAGGAGGATAGCTGGAAGACCTACGGCGTGTCGGACGTCGTGATCGAGAACAACGTCGTCGGCGCGATCCAGGACGGCACGAATGCGAACAACGGCCTGCCGCCTACCCACCAGGCCGCGATCGAGCTCGATACCTGGTCGGGGACGGTGTCGTACGTCGTCGTGAAGGGCAACCGCGTGTCGGGCTCGGGCTATGACGGCTTCCGGGCGTTGGGGAACGTCTGCCATTTCGCGGTGGCCGACACGACGCTCGCGTCGATCGCCGGCATGCCGGTGTCGCTGCTGACGCACAACTGCCCGGCCGCCGATATCGTCGCGTACGGCAATTCACTGGGCGGCGTGGCGCTGGCGACGCCGGTCGGTGCTTCCCCGTCCGGGACGATTCCGGCCGGCGGCGCGGTGACGTCGGGGATGCCGGCGGTGCGCACGAGCCTGATGCAGCCGAATGGCGCGCCTGCGTCGGCGCGGAACTGACGAGGTTCGCGATGCGCTGGCCGCCGTGCCATCGAACGGGGCGCCGTGCTATGCGCTCGGGGGGCGCGGTTGCCCCCGGCGCCGTGGCGTCGTCCCCGGCGTCCGGATAGACGATCGTGCCGTCAGGCCGGATCACCGCGCCGGCCGTCAGGTGCGCGGGTTCCACGCGGTGGGGGCCCATGATGTGCAGCACCGTTTCGCCGCGCGCGATCAGGTAGTCGGACACGATGCGCCGGTGGCAGCGCCACCACACCGCTTCCGAACACATGATCGCGCAGCGCTGCGCGTGTTCAGCGACGTTAGCCGCTTCCGCTTCGCGACGTGTGCCCGACGACGCCCGCCACACGGGTTCGCGCCGGTATGTGCGGCGGTTGTTGCTCAAGCGCTCGTCGAGACGACATGGCTGCGCGGGATGCCCATGATCCGGTCGCCGATGTTCATTCCCCATTCGGTCATGTCGATGCCCTGACTCAATTGTTCAGCCTGCCAACGCGACAGGGCTGCATCGATGTCGGCATCCGCGGATTGCAGCGCCGTGGCCAACGTCAATGCGTTGGCGGCTGCCTTGGCGGTACTGCCCGCGGTATGAGGGCGCGGAACGAAGGCGGCGTCGCCCAGCAGGATCGCTCTGCCATACACCATCTGCTTCACCTGCAGATCCAGGATGGCCTGGACGAACGGTTCGTGGGTGGCTTCAACCAACGTCTGGAAAGTCGGCGCGAGAAGCGCCTTCGACGCCTGCGTCAGGCTGGCGAGTGCTTCGTCTTTCAATGCGCCCGGAGGCAGCGAAAACGAGTGGCGTATCCCGGAGCGGTCGGTCAATAACGATGAGAGTTCGTCGCCGTGGGCAACCTTCCGGTACCACACCCAGTTCCAGCGCCGCTGACCTTCCTGCGTCGACAGGTCTTCGCCCGGGACGAGATATTCGAGCATCAGGTGGCCGGGGCCTTGCTGGAAGGCAAAGGTTCCCTTGAGAACATCCGCGGCGCGTGCCGGGAGCGCCGCTTCAGGAACGAGCCCACGCCACGCGACATATCCGGCGTAGGTGGGTGCCAGGCCGGCAGAAACTTGTTCGCGGACCGTGGAGCGTGCGCCGTCCGCGCCGACGAGCAGATCGCCGGTTTCCATGCGGCCGCTGGCAAAGCAGGCGGTGATCCGGTCGCCGTTCTGTTCAAAGCGGACGAAGCGCTCGCCCGGATGAAAGACCTGCGCGGGCAGGTGCGCCTTCATCGTGCCGTAGAGCATGTTCCAGGACGTCTGGGTCTGCGGCATGAAGCTGCGCTGAATGACGCGATCGGTACGGTCCAGGTAGATGCGGTCGCCCGACCGCACGCCGAGCGCGGCGCCGGTCTGAATTCCGGCGAAACGAAACGCCGACAGGACGTCACCCTGCAACACGATTCCACCCCCTCGGCTGTCCAGTTCACTCGGGGAGCGCTCGAAGATGTCGACGTCCCACCCCGCGGCTTGCAGCGTCGTTGCAGTAAAGAGCCCGCCGAGCGAGCCGCCGATGATCAGTGCGCGCGGCCTGGCTTTTGCGGTGGCGACCATGAGTCTCTCCAAACGAGTAGCGTGTGTTGTGCTTGGCGCGCATGCCCGATTCCGCGAATCGAGCGTGCGCGCTTGCGTTCACCTGCAGGTGTCGATTCAGACGGCGGCTTTGGCGGTTGTGTCGCCGGTGGCATGCCGAAGCACTTCAGCGAGCACCGAAACCGGTTGTGCACCGCTAACCGGAACGCCGCCCACACGGATTGTCGGCACCGACCGGATGCCGGCCGCCCCGGCCCGCATTTCGTCGGCAACGACTTCGCGCTCGCCGTCGTTCGTCGCCAGGAAACTGCGCACTTCGTCAGCGTCGAAACCCGTACTTTCCGCGAGGCTGACCAAAACCTCGGCCATGCCGATGTCCTGTCCGTCGGAAAAGTAGGCAGAGAAAACCGCCTCGAACAGTGCTTCGGTCCTGGCCGCATCTCCGTTGGACTGAGCGAGGAACATCAGGCGATGGGCAAGCCGCGTGTTGGGCGTGACCGCTACGCGGTCGTAGTTGAATTCGACACCTGCGCGTTTGCCCGCCAGCATGACGTCGGCATCCATTGCCTGCGAACGTGCCCAACTGCCGAATTTGGCGCTGCGATAGGCTTTTCGATCGATTCCGTCCTTGGGCATGGTCGGATTGAGTTCATACGGAAGGTACTTGACGGTCGGTGCGACGGCCAGGTTGGCCTCCCGGAGCGCTGCCTTGAGATGTGCGTGGCCGATCCAGCACCACGGGCAGATGAAGTCGTACGTGACCTGGATGTCGAGCGGATTCATTTGGAGACTCCTTGCGTTGACGGTTCAAGCACTTTAGGCTTTGCGTCAGGGTAAAAGAATATGAGCCGATCGCAAACCAGCATTGCGGTGCGCGCAAAGATAAAGGACATGGCATGGACAAGCTTCTTGCGTTGCGGGCATTCATCGACGTCGCGGAAACGGGCGGCTTTTCGAAGGCGGCTCGCCGCATGGGGGTGGCCACTTCGTCGGTGACGCGCCTGATGGACGCGTTGGAGAAGTCTCTTGGCAGCGCGTTGCTGACTCGCACGACGCGTCATGTCACGTTGACGGATGCCGGTTCCGCGTATCTGGAGCAGATCACGCGCGTGCTGTCGGACCTCGACGAAGCCGACGGGAGTGTGTCCGACACGGGTGTCGACGCGGTTGGACCGCTGCGTGTTTCGATGCCCGTGACTTTCGGGCGCCTGTGCCTGGGGCCGCACATCGCCGGCTTCCTGCAGCAGCATCCCCGCGTATCCCTGGATCTGGTGCTGTCGGATTCGTATCTGGATCTGGCGACCGAGCGCATTGACGTTGCGGTGCGCATCGGCACACCTGCAAACCAGCCGAATCTGATCGTCAATCGCCTGGCGGAACATCATCGCTATGTCGTCGCGAGTCGTGACTATCTGGAAAGCAACGGAATGCCCGCTTCTCCGGACGATCTGGGAGACCATCAATGCTTGCGTTTTGCGTACCAGGCCGCCGTGCAGCGTTGGTCGTTCACTCGCGCAGGCAGCACCGAGCATGTCGAGATCAACGGCAGACTTTCGGTGAACAACTCGGACGTGCTGCGCGAGGCCGTGATCAGCGGATTTGGCATCGCACTGCTTCCCCAATGGCTCGTCGAAGAGGATGTGATGGCGGGGCGGCTCACGCGTCTTTTCGAAGACTACTCGGTCAACCCGCTCGACCAGACCGTCTGCGTTTATGCCGCCTATCTTCCGAATCGCCGCCACTCGCGCAAAGTGCATGCGTTGCTTGAATTTCTTCGACATCGCATCACGCACTCCGGCGCGTTCTCGGATGCGTCGAGCTAGGCCGCGATCTCGCGTGCTCCGGCCACGACACTGCCCGATTTAACGCTTCATTACGATGGGCTGCCCGGAAAGGTGCTAGATTCGCCCATCGATATCTCGCAAGGCAGAGAGGGTAGACAGATGATGAAGAAATGGGCCGGGATGGCCGTGGTGGTCGGTGCGGCGGCGGTGGTGTCGCTGCCGGCCGTGGCAGGCGACACGAACAACGCACTGGGCGGCGGGCTGGGTGGCGTCGCCGGCGCGGCGGTCGGTAACGCGATTGGCGGCAGCACGGGCACCGTGATCGGCGGGGCAGTGGGCGGCGGCGCAGGCGGTGCGGTGACGTCGAACAAACGCGAACGCACGGGCGCGATCGTCGGCGGCGCACTGGGCGGCGGCGCAGGCGCCGCTGCGGGCAACGCAATGGGCGGCACGGCCGGCGGGCTCGTCGGCGCCGGCTTGGGCGGCGGCGCGGGCGCGGCGCTCGGCGGCCACGTGTCGCGCAACAACTCGCGTTCCAACGATCATTACCACGGCAACAAACACAAGAAGCGCCACAAGCACGACTGACCGGCGGTTCCCCGGCGCGTGTCGACGGCGCCGGGGTGCAGTGCATGAAGGGCGACGGAGGCGGTCAAGCGGTCAATCCGGCTTTCCGTCGCCGGTGATCAATGCGTTGAGCACCAGATCCGAGATCGTGCGGTAAGCCGCGTCGAAATCGTCGTTTCCCAGCGCACGCTTGCCGAGCACCAGCAGCATCTGGGGAGCGAAATCCGCATACGCCTGCGTGGCTGCCCAGATCAGGAAGAACAGGTGCTCGGCATCGACCTGCCTGACCTTGCCTTCGTCGATCCAGCGTTCGAGCACCCGGATGTCGTCGCGCAACACCGGAATCAGTTGTTTGCGAATTTCCTTTCCGTAGGTCCTGGCTCCGCCGATGATTTCCAGCGCAAACACCCGCGATCCATGCGGGCGATTTCTGGAGAATTCGAGTTTGGCCCGGATATAGGCCGACATGGCTTCCGCGGGCTCGCGATCGGGCGCCGCAAACTCCCGCATCCTGCCGAGCCAGTCTCGCAATACGTCGTCCAGCACGCGTTGGTAGAGCGCCAGCTTCGTGGGGAAGTAGTACATCAGGTTCTGCTTCGACAGGCCGGCGGCCGCTGCGATCGTCGCAACGGAACTGCCCTCGAATCCGTCAATGGCAAACGATTCCTCGGCGGCGGCGAGAATGGCCGCCTCGAGCGTGTCGCGCAGCGCTTCGCGCCGGCCGTGAGGCCGGCCGGGCGTTCCCGCGGTCGGCTCGGACGGGTGCCTCACGATGCTTCCTCCTGCATGTCGGACCAGCGGCGTCGCCCGCTCAACGCGCGCCTGCTTCGGGATAGGTGATGCGTTCGGGCGCGCGCTGCATGATGACCTTCCCGGCACGGAGCGACACGCGCACCTTGGCCTGCGTGCGAACCACTTCATAGTCGGAATCCGCGTCGAGGATCAGCAGGTTGGCCGGCCGCCCGACAGCGATGCCATATCGATCGCCCAGGGACATCGCACGGGCGCTGTGCTCCGTCACGAAGTCGAGGCATCGTTGCAGGTCTTCGTAGCCGAGCATGTGGCACACGTGCAGGCCGACGTCGAGGATGCGCAGGATGTTGCCGTTGCCGATGGGATACCACGGATCCTTGATCGAATCCTGTCCGAAGCACACGTTGATGCCGGCGCGATCGAGTTCCGCGACACGCGTGATGCCGCGTCGTTTCGGGAAGGTGTCGAAACGACCCTGCAGGTGGATGCTTTCGGTCGGACACGAAACAAAATGGATGTCCGAGCGCTTCAGCAACCGGAACAGCTTCGAGCAGTAGGCGTTGTCGTAGGAACCCATCGCGGTCGTGTGGCTGGCGGTGACGCGCGGGCCCATCCCGCGAACCCGCGCTTCCTCGGCAAGCACTTCCAGGAAGCGCGAGTGCGGATCGTCGGTTTCGTCGCAATGAACGTCGACCAGGCAGTCCTTGCGCTCCGCGAGTTCCATCAGGAACTGGATGGAGCTCACGCCCTGGTCGCGCGTGTTCTCGAAATGCGGAATGCCGCCCACGACGTCGGCCCCCATGTCGATCGCGCGCTCCATCAGTGCACGTCCGTTGTCGAACGACTCGATGCCTTCCTGAGGGAAGGCGACGATCTGCAGATCGATGAGGTCGCGTGCTTCGTCCCTGACCTCGAGCATCGCCTTCAACGCGGCAAGCGTGTGATCGGTGACGTCCACGTGCGTGCGCACGTGCTGGATGCCGTTGTCGCGCAACATGCCGATCGTGGTGTGGGCGCGGGCTTTCGTATCCTCATGGGTAATGGTGGCCTTGCGCTGGCCCCACCGCTCGATACCTTCGAACAGCGTGCCGCTCATGTTCCACTCGGGTTCGCCCGCGGTCAGCGTCGCATCGAGGTGGATATGCGGCTCGACCAGCGGCGGGATGACGAGATGGCTGCCCGCATCGATGACGTCGTCCCCTTGAGACGCCAGCGGCGACGGCTGGAGGTCGATGCCGCGAATCGTGCCCGCATCGATGTCGATCGTGAAGAGGCCGCTTCGGCCGCGCAATCTGGCGTTGATGATTTTCATGAGGATTCCTGTGGTTCGGGGAGCGGGAGGGTGTGCAGCGGAATCATTCACCCTGAACGGACGGCTCGCGCGCGAACGCGCGGGCAATCTGCAGCAGCACGATGTAGGCGGCGGCGGACGCCGCGATGCCGACGAGCGGCGCGATCCACGGCGAGGTATAGGCGAGTCCGGCGCCGATGGCATACGCGGCCAGGCCGACCAGGTTGAAGCGCGGAAGGCGGGCGGCGGCGAGCGACGGGTATTGCCCGCGATGGCGGTACCAGTAGTCCGCCATGATCACGCCGCCGACCGGCGGAATGATCGAGCCGAGCAGCACCAGGAACGGAATCAGCCACGCGTACATCCCGCCGACCGCGAGCACGATGCCGATCGCCGCACCCACCAGTACGAGCGTGCGGCGCCGTTCGGTGCGCAGCAGATGGCATCCGGCGGCCGCCACGTTGTACATCGTCGGCCCCTGGATGGTCCAGAGATTGAGGCACAGCATCACGACCGCCGCGATCGACAGGCCTTGCAGCATCATCACCTCGACGATGTCGGCTTGCTGATAGACGATCGCGCAGTATGCGCCCGCGATGATCATCAGGCCGTTGCCCGCGAAGAATCCGATCATGCTGGCCGAGACGGCGCTGCGCGCGCTGCGTGCGAGGCGGGTCCAGTTGGTGGCCTGGGTCGCGCCGCTGGCAAAGGTGCCGATGACCATGGTCACGGCGGCCGAGAACGGCATCGGCTGGGACGGCGCGACATGCGTGAGGCCGGCCCACCCGCCGATATCGCGGGTGGCGATCCCCATCGACGTCATCAGCAGCACGAACATCAGCGGCACGGAGACGCGCGACAGCACATCCATGCCGCGATAGCCGATGATGGCCGTGATCGAAAATCCGAATCCGAAGAGGATCATCAGCGGCGTGGTCACGGCGGGCGGCCAACCCAGCAGCTTGACCAGGACGATCGCCACCGTCGCGGTGCCCCATGCGTACCAGCCGAGTTCGGCGAAGCCGAGCAGGAAATCGGACAGCTTGCTGCCCGTTTCCCCGAAGCAGAACCGCCCCATCAGCACCGCGTTCAGGCCGCTGCGGGCGGCAATCAGCGCAAGCGATGCCGCATAGACGGCGAGCAACAGGTTTCCGATGACGGCGATCTGGATCATGCTGACGACATCGAAGGCGACACCGATCTTGCCGCCGGCAAACATCGTTCCCGTGAAGAACGTGAAACTCAACAACACCATCGTGATGGACAGGAATCCGGTGCGTTTCTCGAGCGGGACTTCGCTCAGCGAGAATTCTCCGTGATCCGATTCGGCCATCGGGCTTGCATCCCGGTTCATGGGCATCTTGTCTCCCGTCAGCGATTGGGTTGGGTCTGAAAGGGGTTGCGGGGGCCGTGCTTGGATGGGTAGCGCGCTGTCTCAGCGCGTCATTCTCTCAGTCCAAAATTTTTACAACGGTAAAAATTTCGTCCGGGTGGATGGCGGGAACATTCACCGGGCCCGTGCGGTTCATGCGCAACGCGTGTCGTGTATCGGCCGATCCGGCGTTTTTTTGCCCGCTTGCCTCCGTGAAATTGCCGTGCTAATTTTTCATGAAATTTCTCGGCGTAATTTTCACGGGAGTCCGCATGTTCGTGCAGTCCGACCGTCACGTCGCAAGCTACTACGCCGGCACCTACCCGGCGCCGATCCCGCATCGTCCGGCGCTGGACGAACGCATCGACGCCGACGTGCTCGTCGTCGGCGCGGGTTTCAGCGGGCTGCATACGGCGTTGCGCCTGGCGCTCGCCGGCAAGCGGGTCGTCGTGCTCGAAGCGAGCCGCGTCGCGTGGGCCGCGTCGGGGCGCAACGGCGGGCAGGCACTGCTCGGCTGGTCGTGCGACATGCAGCCGCTCGAGGATTCGCTCGGCCGCGACGGCGCGCGCCTGCTGTGGGACAGCATGCGCTGGGCCGCGGCCGAGGTGCGCGAACTGCCCGCGCGGCACGGCTTCGACGTCGACTACCGGCCCGGCAGCCTGTGGGCGGCCGTGCGGCCGCGGCGTGTCGCGATGCTCGAGCAGGCGCGCGACGAAGCGGCCGAACGCTGGGGCTACGACCGGCTGCGCGTGATCGGCCATGACGAGATGCCCGAATGGATCGGCGGCACGCGTTACCTGGCGGCGCTGCACGATCCCGAGGCCGGCCACCTGAATCCGCTGAAACTCGCGCTCGGCCTCGCGCAGACGATCGAGCGCGCGGGCGGCCGCATCTTCGAGCAGAGCCGCGTGCTCGACTGCCGCGAGACGGCCGGCGGCCACGTTGCCCGCACGGCGCGCGGCGAAGTGCGCGCGGACGTCCTCGTGCTGGCCTGCAACGCCTACGTCGACCGGCTCGATCGCGATCTCGCGCGCCGGCTGTTGCCGGTCGGCACGTACCAGGTCGCCACCGCGCCGCTCGCACCCGACGTCGCCCGTTCGCTGCTGCCGCAGAACAGTTGCGTGATCGACAACCAGTTCGTGCCCGACTATTTCCGGCTGAGCCCCGACAACCGGCTGCTGTTCGGCGGCGGCTGCACGTATCTCGGCGGGATTCCGGCCGATATCGCGGCGGCCACGCGCCCGCACCTCGAACGCGTGTTCCCGCAGCTGGCCGGCGTGCCGCTCGATTACGCGTGGGGCGGCCATATCGACATCAGCATGCGCCGCACGCCGGACATCGGCCGCCGCGGGCAGCGTTTCTGGCTGCAGGGGTTCTCGGGGCACGGCGTGCTGCCGACGCTCGCCGGTGCGCGCGCGGTGGCCGACGCGGTGCTCGGCGACGAACGCCTGCTCGCGCAGTACCAGCGCATCCGCAACCCGCGCTTCCCCGGCGGCGACCGGCTCGCCGCGCCGCTGGAAGCGATCGGCAAGGCCTGGTACCGTCTGCGCGATACCGTCTGACTGCACCGGAACCCACCATGAATGAACAGGAAGAGATAGAAAGCCTGGCGATCCTGATTCGCGACCTGCGCAAGCATCGCAAGGTCACGCTCAACGATCTCGCGGAACGGATCGGCCGCTCGGTCGGCTTTCTGTCGCAGGTCGAGCGCGGGCTGTCGCGCCCGACGGTGGCGGATCTCACCGCGATCGGCGAGGCGCTCGGCGTGCCGACCACCTATTTCTACAGCCTGAGCAAACCGCGCAGCGTGCCGTGGGTGACGCGGCCCGACGAGCGGCGCACCGTGTATTACGCGGCCGGCATTACCGACATCCTTGTTTCGCCGAACATGCGCTCGCGCTTCTCGATCCTCGAAAGCCATCTCGCGCCGGGCGCGAGCAGCGGCGAGCGGCCCGTCGACGACAGCGACGAGCAGGGCGGCTTCGTGCTCGAAGGCGAACTGACGATCTGGGTCGACGGCGACGATACGCCCGTCACGCTCGGCCCTAACGACGCATTCCAGCTCCCCGCGCACAAGCGCTTTCGTTATGCCAATCTGACCGACGTGCCGACGCGCGTGATCTGGGTATTCACCTGAGTGGTCGGCGGGGCGCGCGGTGATGCGGGCCATCGCGCCACGCAGCATGTTTGCAGTACTGATTTAAATGCGGCGGTTGTTGTCGAGTGTGCTGCATGAATCCGGTTCGCCGCATCGCGGCACCGCCATACAAGACATGGAAAGGATGAGACATGGCTGACGTCGTTCCCGCGCTGGTCGCCGAGGTCCGCGCATTCCGGCAGGCGCATCCCGAGATCCGTTATGTCGACCTGATCTGCCTCGACCTGCCCGGGCATTTCTACGGCAAGCGCTACCCGATCGATGCGCTCGAGAAGGTGGCGGCCGGCTCGCTGCTGAAGCTGCCGCAGAACTGCATCCTGCTCGGCACGCAGGGCGGGCTCTACAAGATCGGCGACTACTGTTTCAACGACGGCGATCCGGACGCCGTGCGCCGGCTGATCCCCGGCACGCTGAAGCCGGTGACCTGGGAGAAGCAGCCGCTCGGCCAGATGCTGATCACGACGGACGGCACCGACGCGCCGGTCGAGTTCGAGCCGCGCGAGGTGCTGGCGCGCGTGCTGAAACGGCTCGAGCGGCGCGGTATCCGCCCGGTCGTCGCGTTCGAGCTCGAGTTCTACCTGTTCGCCGCGCAGCTCGAAGCGGGGATGCCGAAGTATCCGCGCGACCGCCTGTCCGACGATCGCGACGATCAGCCGAACATGCATATCGAGCGCCTGTCGCGCTTCTCCGACGTGCTGCACGAAATGGTCGACGTCGCGTGCGTGCAGGGAATCGACGCGACCGTGATCACCGCCGAGCTCGGGCCGGGCCAGTTCGAAATCAATTTCGGCCATTGCGACGACGGGCTGCGCGCGGCCGACTGGTCGGCGATGTTCTGCCGCAGCACGCGCGGCGTCGCGTTGCAGCACGGCTATCGCGCGAGCTTCATGGGCAAGCCGTACCTGCATGCACCGGGCAGCGGGATGCATGTGCACGTGAGCCTCTACGACGATGCGGGGCGCAACCTGCTCGCCGCGGACGGGCAGCGGCCGCTGCGGCACGCGGTGGCCGGCTGCCTCGCGCTACTGCCGCATTGCATGCCCGTGTTCGCGCCGAATCACAATGCGTTCCGGCGCTACGGATCGATGGTGAATGCGGCGAGCCGCGCGAGCTGGGGCTTCGAGGATCGCGACGCGTGCATCCGGATTCCCGAGTCGGATGCGCGCAACCTGCGGATCGAGCACCGGCTCGCGAGTGCGGACGCGAACCCTTACCTCGTGCTCGCGGCGATTCTCACCGGGATGGAGCACGGGCTCGACGCGAAGCTCGAACCGATCGCGCCGCTCAACGAGGATCGCGGCAGCGGGATCGATTTCCCGAAGGAGATGCTGTCGGCCGTCGCGTCGATGCAGGAGCACGCGGCCGTGCGCGAAGGGCTCGGCGGCGAGTTCGTGATGGTGTATTGCGAGAACAAGCGGCAGGAGGAGCTGGATTTCCGCAATGAAATCGGGGCGCGGGAGTATCGGTGGTTCTTGTGATCGAATGCCATCGCTTGCGCGTCTTGTCAGTCCCGCGCCGGCATCATCGGCAGGCCCGCTCCCCACGCGTTCGCGAGCGCTTCGATTTCGGCGCTCGGATCGACCTGTCGAGCAGCGTCGTGCGTGTCGTTGCCGAATAGCCGGTGAGCGAACTCGCGTGCACGTAGCGTGATCGCCGTGGTTTTCCGGGTGCGTCTCAGCGTGAACGACGCGAGCGCTGCGTCGAGGTCGTTGCCTTTTCCATGCTCGTCGAGACAACGGGCGAGGTGCCATGCGTCCTCGAGCGCCTGGCATGCGCCCTGTCCGGAGGTGGGGAGTGGTGCGTGCGCGGCGTCGCCGATCAACAGCACATTGCCGCGGTGCCACACGTCCACCGGATCGAGATCGTGCACGCGGATCTTCGCGATCGTGCCCGGCGGTGTTGTACGCATCACGTTCGCGATGGGCGCGGGCCACCCGTCGAAGAGCCGTTCCAGCAGCGGGCCGGGATCGTCCGGTGCCGCATCGTCGCTATCGTCGATTTCAGCCTCGGCCCGGGCCGCTGCCCAGTACATGCGATGCCGGTCCAGCGCGACGATGCCGAATCGTTCGCGCTGGCCCCAGTAGTCGAATATCGACACGTCGTCGACCAGCGGCACATCGCTATGCGCGACGCCGATCCAGTTGACGAATCCCTGATAGACGGGCGTGGCGTCGCCGACCACATGACGTCGCGCGACGGAGTTCATGCGGCCGTCCGCGCCGATCACGAGATCGGGGGCGATCGTCGCGCCATTGTCGAAGCGAACGATCGCGCGGCCATCGGTGTCGGTGTCGATGGCTGTCGCGTTGTGACCGAAGCAGACTTCGATGTCGTGCGCGGCGACGTGTCGCGCCAGCACGGCCTGCAAGTCGCGCCGCAGGATCGAGCGCGTCGGGAAACCCATGTGGCGGTCGAGTTCGCCGATATCGAAGCGCTTGAACGGGGTGCCGTGCCGGTCCATGCACCGCATCGCATGCAGGTGGCCGCTGACCTCGACGATGTCCGGCAGGAGGCCGAGTTGCTCGAGCACGAAGCCGGCATTCGGCCAGAGCACGACGCCTGCCCCCATCGTCGTCTCGGACGGCCTGCGTTCGTAGAGCCGTATCCGGTGCCCCTGGCGGCCAAGCGCAAGCGCGGTGCTCATGCCGGCCACGCCGGCGCCGAGAATGGCGATATCCATGTTGATGCTCCCGTAGGTTCGTGTGCGTGCTCACGTCGGCGCGGGTTCGTGCGTCGGCGGCCACGCCTTGACTGGATCCGCATCGTAAATTACGGTCGCGAACGGGATAAGCCGTGAAAATCGGCGAGCTTTGATACCTGAAACGGGATAATGATGCGCAGCAAGCTGGATCTGAACGCGGTGCGCGTGTTCGTGTCGGTCGTCGACGAAGGCAGCTTTGCCAGCGCCGCGCGCGCGCTGTCGATACCCGGTTCCAACGTGAGCCGCCATGTGGCGCAACTGGAGTCGAGGCTCGGCGTGCGTCTGCTGGAGCGCAGCACGCGGCACCTGCGCATGACGGAGGCAGGGCGCCTGCTGCACGAGCGCGCGAAGCCGATGCTCGATGCGCTGACGCTTGCTGAATTCGAACTGACCTCGCAGCAGACGGAGCTGCGCGGCGTGCTGAAGCTGTGCGTACCCGGCGAAATCGGGCCGCGCATGCTCGGGCCGATCGTTGCGGAATTCGCGAGCCGACATCCGCGTGTCGAAATCGATTGCGATACGAGCCTCGCAGGCGTGTCGACGTTGCGCGACGATATCGACCTGTCGATCATCGTCAATCGCGGCAAGCTGGACGACAGCGCGTTCGTCGTCAGGCCGCTCGTGAGCCTGCCGAGCGTCGTCGTGGCCGCGCCGTCGCTGATCGAGCGCACCGGCATGCCGACGCGGACGGAGCAGCTCAGGCAGTTGCCGTGCGTCACGACGCTGAGCACGCTGAAAGGGCAACCGTGGCAGTTCGCCGACGGCGACGGGCGGATTCACAAGATTCCGGTCGCGAGCCGGTACCGCGTCAATAGCGGCGAGATGGCGGGTCTGGCTGCGGTGAACGGGATCGGCTTCGCGATTCTCGTCGAACGCGGATGCGCGGCCGAGCTGGCCGCCGGGCGGCTGGTGCGTGTGCCGCTGGAGATGACGCCGGCGCCGCTGGAACTGCTGGCCGCCTATTCGAGCCGCAGTTCCGTCAACGCGAAGATCCGCGAGTTGCTGCAGCTGATGCGAACGCGTCTTGCGGTAGGGGTGGCGATGCCGTCATGACAATCGTTTCGGCAATGCGCGCCAGTAGCGCACTTCCTCAATCGGCGCACCGTCGATCTCGAACGTCTTGATGTCGTCTTCGGCGACGAAGCCCTCGCGTTCATAGAACGTCCGTGCGCGATGGTTTTTGAACAGCACCCAGAGCGACACCCATTCATGGCCCGTGTCATGCAGCGCACGGCACGCATGGTCGACGAGCGCCGCGCCGACGCCTTGCCCGCAATGCGCGGGATGCAGGTAGATCGCTTCGATTTCGCCCCAGGTGCGATCCTTGTCGGTGTCGCGCGTCGGACCATACGCGATCCAGCCGATCGGCTCGCCTTCCGTGAACGCGAGCGCGACACGCGGCCGTCCGGCGTCGAGCGCATGGCGCCACGAAGCGATGCGTTTTTCGACCGACAGGCCGGCGAGGAACGCGGCCGGCATGATGCCCGAGTAGGTGGCCTGCCACGATGCGACGTGGATGGCGGCGATGGCCGGGGCATCGGCGGGCGTGGCAGGGCGGATGTCGATGTGCATCGTGTTCGGTGTCATGTGTACGCCGCCTGATCGGTTGCCGTATGTCGCGCCGTCGCGCGCGGGATTCAATTCGCCGGATCCAGAGTGCCTTCTATCGCAAAGCGGTAGTTGATATCCACCTGCGATGCATCGCCCGGCACGTCGGTTCTCTTCAGCACGAATTCGAACGCAGGTTCGAACCAGCCGTCGCGCGGCACTTCACCGCCAAGGATCTCGACCTCATACCAGCCGTTGTCGATTTCGATCACGGGTCGGCCCGGCTCGCGGTAACGCGCGAGCAGTGCGTTGGCCGTTGTGTCGTTGAAGCGTTCGAGGATCCGCCAGGTGTAGAGCATGACCGCACGATGTTCGACGCGCAGTACGTACCCGCCGCGCCGATGCTGCAGGCGGCTTCCCGTCCTCAGCAATTCGGGTGTATCGCCATCCAGCGTGAAGATCACCGTGTACGGATGGTTCTCGATGCCGGCGAGCGGAACGACGACACCTTCCAGCACGGCGCGGTCGCCGCTGTCGCCCGTGGTGAACGCAGATGCGACGTCGTCCGGCAGACCGTGCCGTTCCTTGAAGCGCTTGAGCAGCAGGAGATCGCCGACGAGAAAATAGTCGACCAGATCGTTGAGGACTTCGGAGAATTCATGTCGCATCGCGACTCCTTTCTCGGTGCCGATGCGCAGGGTTCGCAAGGGCACGAGGCGCCGCGTCGCGAAACGTCTCGCGGCGCGGCGCGGCACGCGCGAGGCCCTTACTCGCCGAGCTTCGACGTCACGCAGCCCGTGCTCGAGCATTCGCGCTCACGCTCGCGCAGGAACGACAGCCGCGACTGCGTCATGTCGGTCGCGCACTGGATATCCACGAGGTAGCTGTTATTGCGCGTCTCGCTGCACTGCGCGTCGCGTTGCTTCAGCCACGCGAGCTGGCCGGCCTTCAGCGTCGCCTGCTGGTCGCCGCTCAGTTGCTTGCGCAGGCGGCCGTATTCGTCGTTGAGATCGCGGTCGGACTGCGAGAACTGCGTGCTGGTGCAGTACACCTGGTCGAACGCACTGCGTGGCTTCCCGCAGCCGGCAGCATGGGCGGTGAACGGAACGGCAAGCGCGAGCAGCGCGCAGGATGCGAGCAGATGCTTCATTTTCATGGTGATGCTCCTGACTGGGTGAAAACCGTTGAGCCCGACGGGCGTTATCGTTGCTTACTGCGGTGTCGTGCACGCGTCGATGCCGCCCGCGATCGCGGTGGACAGCTTCTGGATCGTCTCGCGACGCGCCAGCCGCGCTTCCTCGTCCGGATTGACGATCACGCCGGCTTCGACGAGCACCGCCGGAATCGGCGCGGTGCGCAGCACGACGAGATCGTCGAAGCGGTGGATGCCGAGTTGAGGGTCGATCAGCGGGCGATTCTCGCCGCGGATCGGCTGCGCGTGATACAGCGACGGCCGCTCGCCGGACGCGACCAGCCGCTCGGCGATCGCCTTCGCGCAACGCAGGCTTTCCGCATAGTGCGGATTGCGCTCCGACACGAACACCGAGAAGCCGCGGAATTCGCGCTGCCGGCCCGCGTCGATGAACTGCTGCTGCATCGAGTCGTGATGGATCGACACGAACAGGTTCGCGTCGGGCGCCTGCGTCGATCGTTGATCGAGCGCGATCTCGCGGCCGTCGGCCGACGTGCGCAGCACGCGGTCGCCATGCGCGGCGAGTTTCTTGGCGACCGCCGCGGACAGGTCGAGGTTGTACAGGTATTCGACGCGGCCGCTCGCACCGGTGGAGCCCGGGCGCGCCGGCGTATGGCCGGTGTCGACGACGATGTAGCGCCCGGAGGCGGGTGCGGAGTCGGCCGCATGCAGCGCCAGCGGCGCGCCGAGCAGCGGGGCGCAGGCGAGCACGCGTGCGGCGGCGCGCACGAACGGGCGAAGGCGTCGGATGGTTCGGTTCGTCATTGTTGTTGTCGAGGAGGGCATACGGCGCGTCGGACGGCGCGGCACGTCGGCCTGCTCAATGCAGTCGGAATGTCGGGCGATTATAGCGGCTGGCGGCGGCGCCGCAATGACGGAGGACGGCCGTCAGGCCAGCACGCGCCGGGCGGCGAGTACGCCCCAGTACGACGCTTCCTCGAACAGCGACAGCCCGGACAGATCGGCATGCGCGAACACGACGGGGCCGTCGGCATCGCGCAGCGCGAGCAGCCCCGGCCGGCTCAGGAAGCCGACGTCGGGCGTCGCCATCGCGTGACCACGCACGGTGATCTCGAGCGCCGTCGCATGTTTCCACAGTTCGCGCCCATAGACGGCCTGCAGGTCGATCGCCGCCTGTTCGCGCAACGCGTCGGGTCGGGCCTGCGCGAGCCAGCGGCGCGTGTCGTCCGGCGCTTGCGTGCTCAACGCCTGGTACGCGGAGAACACCGAGCGCGTCGGCGGCGACATGCGAATAATCTGGTGCGTCGACACGACATAGCCGAGCGCCGCGCCGTCGTAGACGACGTTGTCCCACGCAAGCGGCACGCCCGCTTCCTCGGCCGGCATGCCGTCGAGCAGGAAGTTGGACACGAGCCACGGCGCACGCGGCGGCAGGTCGCGCGCGGGATCGAAGCCGTACGCGGCAAGCTGCGGAAACACGCGCGCCGCGACGAACAGCGGCATCGCGCAGACGACGCGCCGCGCCTTCAGCGTGAACGTCGACAGCGCGCCGTCGTTGCCGATGCGCGCGCACAGCACGTCGACGCCGCCCGCGCGTTCGGTCGCACGCACCGCGAAGCCGTCGCGCGACCATGCGGTCGAGCCGGTGCGCGCGGTGATCGAATCGGCGAGCTTCGTCACCATCGTGTGCAGTCCGTCGGGCCAGGTCAGCACCGCGCCGTCGCTTGCATCGCCCGCATGGCCGCCGCGCGACGAGAAATAGTGCAGGCCGGCCCATGCCGAAACATGCTCGTAGCCTGCGCCATAATCGTCGCGGCAGCAGTAATTCAGGTACCAGTGCAGCGCCTTCGCGGTGTAGCCGTCGTCGACCAGCCACTGGCGGAACGAGCGCCGATCCAGCGCACGCCAGCGCGGGTCGCGCGACGATTCCGCGATCGGGATGCAGAACACCTTGCGGCCATCGGCGCCGCGTGCGGTGCGCAGCCCGTCCGTGTACGCAAAGAAGCGTGCCTGCTGCGCGAGTTCGTCGGCGCCGAGGCCGGCCGTCGGCACGATGCCGTCCTGCCATTGCCCGGCGATGAAGAGCCGTTCGTCGGGCGCATGAACGAGCGCGCGCTCGTCGTACACCGGGCGCGCGGAGAACGGTGCGGATTCGATCACGCCGAGATCGGCGAGCATGTCGCGCAGATGCGTGGATTCGAGTGACGGCAGCGGCAGGTAGTGCGCGCCTTTCGGATAGCCGAGATCGCCGAAGCGGCCGCCGGCCGCGTTGCCGCCGAATTCCGGGCCGGCCAGCACCGTGAAGCGCTTGTGCCCCGCGCGCGCGAGCTGCCATGCACAGGACAGACCGGCCGCGCCCGCGCCGAGGATCGCGATGTCGGTCTCGATCGTGCCGGACGGCGGCGGCAGCGTCGCATGGTCGCGCAGCGCGTGGCCTTCGCGCATGCCGGG
This sequence comes from Burkholderia sp. AU31624, assembly GCF_020420065.1. Taxonomy (NCBI): domain Bacteria; kingdom Pseudomonadati; phylum Pseudomonadota; class Betaproteobacteria; order Burkholderiales; family Burkholderiaceae; genus Burkholderia; species Burkholderia sp. AU31624. The sequence goes on along the minus strand of NZ_JAIZRT010000001.1, from coordinate 661,992 downwards.
GTAGCCGACCTGCGGCGTCGTCTCGATCCAGCCGGTGCGCCCGCAGGCGGCGAGCGACGCGGCCGCCGACGCGACGAGGAACGTGCGGCGGTCCATCAGCGCAGCACGTGTTTCCAGTCGTCGTCGAAACGGCGCACGAGCGGCTGGTCGTTGAGTTCGTTCGGCGACATCGGCAGCGCTGGCATGTCGGCCGGGAAGTGGAACATCTCGGCGGCCGTCTGCGCGTCGAGCCAGCGCGTGGGCACCGCGTAGTGCGTCGGCACCGTGAAGTCGCGGCGCTTGCCGGCGATCACGAAACCCCAGTCGCCGAACGACGGCACGTAGCAGTGGTACGGCCACGTGTTGAGCCCGGCTTCGTGCAGCGTCGCGATGATGGTCCAGTACGCGTGCGGCGCGAAATACGGCGACGTCGACTGGATCACCGCGTAGCCGTTCTCCGACAGGTGTCGTGCAAGCAGCCGGAACACGGGCACCGAATACAGCCGGCCGAGCCCGAAGTTGGTCGGGTCGGGAAAGTCGACGACGATCGCGTCGTACACGTCGGCATTCGATTCGAGCCAGCGCACCGCGTCATCGTTGATCACGTGCACGCGCGGGTCCTTCAGCGAACCCTGGTTCAGCTTGACGAGCGGGGCGGACGTGGAGAACAGCTTCGTCATCGCGGGATCGAGATCGACGAGCGTGATCTGTTCGAGGTTGCGGTGCTTCAGCAGCTCGCGCACCGCGAGGCCGTCGCCACCGCCGAGCACGAGCACGCGCTTCGCCCACGGCAGCGCCTCGATCGTCGGATGGATCAGCGCCTCGTGATAGCGGTGCTCGTCGCGCGACGAGAACTGCAGGTTGCCGTTCAGATACAGCCGCAAGTCGTCGTGCCACTGCGTGAGCACGATGCGCTGGTACGGCGTCGTTTCCGAATAGATCGTCTCGTCGCCGTACACGCCGTGTTCGGCCCAGTGCGTGATGCGGTCCGACAGCGCGAAGCCGGCGACGAGCAGCCCGATCACGAGCGACGCGCGCATCAGCTTGCCGCGTACGTTGCGGATCTCGTCGCGGAACAGGTGCGTCGTCCACAGCGCGACGAACGCATTCAGGAGCCCGAACAGGAAGCTGGTGCGCAGCAGGCCGAGACGCGGCGCGAGTACCAGCGGGAAGATCAGCGATACGGCGAGCGAGCCGAGATAGTCGAAGGTGAGCACTTCGCTGACGGTATGGCGGAACGCCTGGCGCCGCTGCTGGAACGCGCGCATCACGAGCGGGATCTCCATCCCGATCAGCAGGCCGAGCGCCAGCACGAGTGCATACAGCGCCGCGCGGAACGGCGCGGCGAGCCACGCGAACACCGCGAACAGCAGCGCGGCCGACACGCCGCCGAGCAGGCCGACGAGCAGCTCGATGTCGACGAAGCGGTCGAGCACGTCGTCGTCCTCGACGAACTTCGCGAGCCACGAGCCGATCCCCATCGCAAACAGGTAGCAGCCGATCACCGACGAGAACTGCAGGATCGAATCGCCGAGCAGGTAGCTGGACAGCGCGCTGCTGATCAGTTCGTAGCCGAGCCCGCATGATGCGAGCACGAGAATCGACAGGACGAGCGCGCGCCTATGCAGCATGGGGCGTCCGTTGTGCGGCGGTCGGCAATGTGGATATACTGGCGCGGAATTTTGTCAGCTGGCCCTGTGCGGGCCGGCCGGCGACGGGGCGGCGAACCGAGCACAAAATCCGAGGGAAAGAATGAATAGTGCCTATCTCTATGCGGTTCATTTACTGTCGGCGTTCGTGCTGCTTCTTGTGTTCGCGGCAGTGTACCTGAAGGTCACCCCGTTCGACGAACTGGCGCTGATCCGCGACGGCAACGCCGCCGCGACGCTGTCGTTCGGCGGCGCACTGATCGGCTTCTGCCTGACGCTCGCGTCCAGCATCGCGCACAATTCCACGCTCGGCGAAGTCGTGATCTGGGCGGTCGGCGCGATGGCCGTGCAACTGATCACCTATGCGGCGCTGACGCGCCTGATGCCCGGCATGAATCATGCGATCGAGGATCGCAACGTCGCGATGGGCGGCCTGATGGGCACCGCGTCGCTCGTCGTCGGCATCATCAATGCCGCCTGCCTGACCTGACGCGCCACGCGTTTCGAGGAGACCGACATGAGTCTGGGTTCATTCATCCGCAAGCAGTTCATCGACGTCCTGCAATGGACGGAAGACACCGACGGCGTGCTGGCCTGGCGCTATCCGATGGAAGACCAGGAAATCCAGTACGGCGGCAAGCTGACCGTGCGCGAGACGCAGGTCGCGATCTTCGTGAACGAAGGCAAGGTCGCCGATGTGTTCCAGCCGGGGCTGTACACGCTGGAAACGAACACGCTCCCGGTGCTCACGTACCTGAAGAACTGGGACAAACTCTTTCAGTCGCCTTTCAAGTCGGACGTCTATTTCTTCAGCACGCGGCTGCAGCTCGGCCGGCGCTGGGGCACCGCGCAACCGGTGACGATCCGCGATCGCGAATTCGGCTTCGTGCAGGTGCGCGCATTCGGCATCTACTCGTACCGGATCGTCGATGCGGGCGCGTTCCATCGCGAAGTCAGCGGCACGCGCGCGCAGTACACGGTCGACGATCTCGAACAGCAACTGCGCAACCTGGTCGTCACCGCGATGAGCACGACGTTCGGCTCGGCTGACGTGCCGTTCGTCGACATGGCCGCGAACCAGTCGCTGCTGTCGCAGCGCGTCGCCGAGGCGCTGGTGCCGGTGTTTACGCGCTACGGCCTCGCGCTCGACGCGTTCGCGGTTGAAAGCGTGTCGCTGCCGGCTGAACTGCAGAAGGCGCTCGATCTGCGGATCGGCGCGGGGATGGCCGGCGATCTCGCGCGCGCCACGCAATACCAGACCGCGCAGGCGATTCCGCTCGCCGCGCAGAACCCGGGCGGCATCGCCGGGATCGGGGCGGGGCTTGCCGCGGGTGCGGCGATCGGGCAGGCGATGGCCAGCCAGATGGCGGGGGCCGCGCAACCGGCGCCGGCCGCACCGCCAGCGCCCGCGCCTGTCGCGGCGCCGGTGGCCGCCGCACCGGCTGCCGCACCGGCGGAAGGCACCGATTATGTGCAGCGGCTCGAACAGTTGAAGGCGCTGTTCGACAAGGGCCTCGTGACCGAAGACGAATATTCGCGCGCGAAGGCCGAGATCCTCGCGAAGCTCACCCGGTAAGCGTCGCGCATGTTCAGTACCTCGTGCCCCCAGTGCGGCGCGCCGGTCGAGTTTCGCTCGGCGGCGGCGGTGATGGCCGTCTGCGCGTTCTGCCGCAGCACGCTGCTCAAGCGCGGCACCGACGTCGAACGCATCGGCGAACTGGCCACGGTGCTCGACGACGCGTCGCCGATCCGGATCGGCACGGCCGGTCGCTACGGCAAGCGTCCGTTCACGGTGCTCGGGCGCATCCAGATGACCTACGACGCCGGCGCGTGGAGCGAGTGGTACGTCGTGTTCGACGACGGCACGTTCGGCTGGCTGTCGGATGCGTCGGGCCAGTATGCGATCACGGTGCGCGAGCCCGACGATGCGTCCGGCGGCGCGTGGCCTGCGTTCGGCACGCTGGAACCGGGCATGCGGATCGACCATGGCGGCCGTGCGTTTCTCGTGTCGGACGTGCGCACCGCGCGCTGCACGGGCGGCGACGGCGAACTGCCGTTCCGCGTCGATGCCGGCTGGGAGGCGCGCGTCGTCGACCTGCGCACCGGCAACGCGTTCGCGACCTACGACTATTCCGACGCCGATTTGAATGGCGGGAGCCCGGCCGTCTACACGGGCGAAGCGCTCGAATTCGATGCGCTCGCGTTCACCGGGCTGCGCGATACCGACCACGATACGCGCGAGAAGCGCGGCGCGGAAATGGTGCCGTTCGCGTGCCCGAGCTGCGGCGCGCCGCTGTCGTATGCGCCGAACGTGGCCGACTACGTGGTGTGCGGCAGTTGCCATGCGGGCGTGCAGTGCACGGCCGAACAGCAGACCGTGTTCGCGGCGCAGCGCAAGCTCGAAGCGGTGAAGGGGGCGCTGGAACTCGGCGCGATCGGCACGTTCGACGGGGTGAAGTACACGGTGATCGGGATGATGCGTTGCCGCGTGCCGGACGACGAGGAGACGTGGGACGAATACCTGCTGCTGAACCCGACGCGCGGGTTCCTGTGGCTCGTGCAGAGCGAAGGGCGCTGGGAACGCGTGCAGGTGCTCGACCAGTGGCCGACGATCGGCAGCGATGCCGATGTGACCGACGGCGACAAGACCTACCGCCTGCGCGAGGAATACGAGTCGGAGGTCGTCTACGTGGTCGGTGCGTTCAACTGGCGCGTGCAGGTCGGCGATCGCACGTCGATCATCGACTACGGCTGGCAGAAGGACAAGCTGACGCGCGAGCGCAGCGACGCGGAGATCGTCTGGTCGCGTGCGCGGCCGCTGTCGGGCAGCACGCTCGCCGAACGCTTCGGCACGCCGGCGCTCGCGACGGCCGCGGCTGCGGCGGCAACCGGCGCCACCGCGTCCACGGGCCTGTTCGGCCGGAAGGGCCCGCATAGTTTCGCACCGCTGCCGCTCGTGTTCAGCGCATTGCTCGTGATCCTGAACATGGGCGCGCTGTTCTCGTTCAGCGGCCGTTCCGTCTACGTGCTGGTCGGCCTGCTGGTGCTGTGGCTGCCTGAGTGGCTGTGGAAGACCTTTGCATCGGACGGGGGCAACGCGTGATCCGGTACATCCTCTACGGCATCTACGGCCTGATCGTCGTCACGCTGTTCAGCTGCGCATCGATCGGCGGCAGCGGCTCGGGCGGCAGCGGCTGGGGCAGTTCGTCGGCGCGCAGCGGTTACTCGTCGTACGGGTCGCACAAATGACCGCGCGCGACGGGATCGCGCCACCGCGCGCGACGTTCGGCTCGCACGTGCTGGCCGATCTGGCCGGTATCGACGCGGCGCTGCTGCGTGACGCCGCCCGGCTCGAGTCGATTCTCACCGAAGCGGCGCAGCGGGCCGGCGCGCGCGTGATCGGCGCGCATTTCCATCATTTCGGCGGCGAGCATGGCGTGACGGGCGTCGTGCTGCTCGCCGAATCGCACATCACGATCCACACGTGGCCCGAGCACTGCTTCGCGGCCGTCGACGCGTTCATGTGCGGCGCGGCGCGTGCGGCCGATGCGGTCGATGCGATTGCCGCTGCGCTCGGCACGCAGGCGCAAGTCCGGCAGCAGGTTGCGCGCGGCGGCGCACCGACATGAGCGGGCGATTCACTTTCTTCGCCGATGGGCGTAACAGAATCCGGTGTGCCGCGTTGCTCGGCTGGGCGCTGCTTGCCGCCAACGCGGCCGCGGACGTGCCGCCGAAGCCGCCCGGGCCGGTCGTGATGGTGCACTTCGATTACGACGAGAAGGACAAGGCGCGCCTTCATGCGCTGGAGCAACGGCTGGATCGTGCGGTGAAGCAGGCCGGGGCCGGCGAGCTGGGCGAGACCGAACTGCATCGCGATGGTAACGACGGCTATCTGTACTTCTATGGTGCGAGCGCGGATCGGCTGTACGCGATCGCACGCCCGATCCTGAAATCGTCAGGATGGCTGATGGGTACGGAAGTCACGTTGCGCCGAGACGCCGGGGCGGAAACGTTCCCGTTGCGCGGGGACGGCACGCGTTAGCGCGGATGCGGTTCGAACGGCGCGGCTGGAGGAGCGGCCGTTGCGGATCGCGCCATGCAGTGCGTTTTTACGCTTGCGGGGGGCGGCGACAGGCTGCCGAGGCTTCGTTGCGATGACGCATCGCACGTCACCACGTTCCCGCTAGCGCTCGAACCGGAACGACGACACGCTGTGCATCATCGCATCGTCGGTGCCGACGATACCGTGCGTATTCGCGACGGCCGCGTGCTTGCCATTGCGCGGCACGGCCCAGTAGCAGTCGACACCGGCCGCATGGGCGCAGTTTCCGGATCGCTGATGCCGCACGTGATCGTCGCGCGCATGCCGGGACGGCGCGGCGATGGCGCGTTCGGACGCATTCGGGAGGAGGTGGCGCAAACGCGCCGCGCCGTACGGCCCGAGCTCGCCGGTCAGTGCGGCAGCGCTTCGGCTTCCGCCCAGCGTTTGAACGAATCGAGACGCCGGCGCGTCTGCACGAGGTAGAACGCGCCGATCAGCGGTTCGAGCAGCCAGCGCAGCCAGGCCGGCTGGGCGCGGAAGTGGTACGTGAATTTCACTTCGGTCGTGCCGGGCGTGTGCTCGGTGAAGTTCCAGCTGCCGCTGAAGCGTTCGAGCACTTTCGGCCCGTCGACCATTTCGACGGCGGCAACCTGCGGCGGACGGTACGAGATGTAGCGCGACACCATCGTCGCGCCTGACTGGCTGCGGCAGAACGCATCGACGCCGACGTCGGCCGTCATGCCGTCGAGCAGGTAGGCGTCGGTGAGGAAGCTGTCCCACACGAGCCGCCGCGCGTAATCCTGCGACCACGTGAAGAGGCGTCTGCGATCGACGCCGACGGTGCGGCTGACTGAGATCCTCATGATGACGGGCGCCCTGGCGCGGAGTGGGATGAAATCGAGTGTACCGCGCCAATAACCCGAGTTTCGTCAGACTTCGTCAAGTCGAGGAGGGGCTCGAACGGGCTGGATTGACGCACCTCGGGATTTCCCCTAGGATTCGTTTCAACCCTTCGGGACAGACCCGAAGCGTTTCAATCTCTTGAGGGAGCCTCATGAGTACGCAACAGAACCGGCGCTTCGACGCGCTCGTTTTCATTGGTCGTTTCCAGCCTCCGCATCGTGGTCACCTGAACGTGCTGAAGTCGGCACTGAGCCGGGCCGAGCGCGTGTGCGTGTTGATCGGATCGACCGACAAGCCCCGCACCATCAAGGATCCGTTCTCGTTCGACGAGCGCCGCCAGATGCTGGCTTCGCTGCTCGACGCGTCCGAGCGCGACCGCGTCACCATCGCGCCGTTGCAGGATTCGACCTACAACGACGGCGACTGGGTGCGCTGGGTGCAGGACGCCGTCGCGTCCGCGCTCGGCGACATCGCGCAGCGCAAGGTCGGGCTGATCGGCCACGAGAAGGACGCCACCTCGTATTACCTGCGGATGTTCCCGCAATGGGAGCTCGTCGACGTCGATGCGACCGAAGACATTTCCGCCACCGAGATCCGCGACCAGTATTTCGCCGAACGCCCGAACAGCTTCGTGCAGTGGGCCGTGCCGGAACCCGTGTTCGGCTGGCTCGAGCGCTTCCGCACGCAGCCGGAATTCGCGCAGCTGAAGTCGGAAGCCGAATTCATCGCCGGGTATCGCAAGGCGTGGGCGGCCGCCCCGTATCCCGTCACGTTCGTGACGGTCGACGCGGTGGTCGTGCACTCGGGCCATATCCTGCTCGTGCGTCGCCGCAGCGAGCCGGGCCGCGGCCTGTGGGCGCTGCCGGGCGGGTTCGTGAACCAGGACGAGCGGCTCGACGCGGCCTGTATCCGCGAGCTGCGCGAGGAGACCGGCCTGAAGCTGCCGGAGCCCGTGCTGCGCGGCTCGATCAAGGATCGCCAGGTGTTCGATCACCCGACGCGCTCGCTGCGCGGTCGCACGATCACGCACGCGTGCCTGTTCAACTTCCCGACCGGCGAGCTGCCGCGCGTGAAAGGCAGCGACGACGCCGACAAGGCGCGCTGGGTGCCGCTCAACGAATTCGCGCAGATGCGCAGCGTGATGTTCGAGGATCACTTCGACATCGCGTATCACTTCCTGGGGAAGCTGTGATCCGCTGATTCCCCGCATTCCGTCCGCCGCGACAGACGCGGCGGCACTTCAACGGCCTAGAGGAGCTCTAGCCATGCAAAACGATCTCGGCGGCTTTGCCGCGGTTCTCGCCAATCCGATCCTCAACACGGATTCGTACAAGGCTTCCCACTTCCTGCAATATCCGCCCGACGCGTCGGCGATGTTCTCGTACGTCGAATCGCGCGGCGGCCGCTACGACCGCACGGTGTTCTTCGGCCTGCAGATGCTGCTGAAGGAATATCTGTGCAAGCCGATCACGCACGCGATGATCGACGAAGCGCGCGATTTCTTCACGGTGCATGGCGAGCCGTTCAACGAGGCAGGCTGGCGCTATATCGTCGAACGCTACGACGGCTACCTGCCGGTGACGATCCGCGCGGTGCCCGAGGGCTCGGTCGTGCCGGTGCACAACGTGCTGATGACGGTCGAATGCGACGACCCGCAGGTGTTCTGGCTCGCGTCGTATCTCGAGACGATGCTGCTGCGCGTGTGGTATCCGGTGACGGTCGCGACGCGCAGCTGGCACCTGCGGCAGACGATCCGCCGCTTCCTGGAAAAGACCGATGACGATCTCGCGCAATTGCCCTTCAAGCTGCACGACTTCGGCGCACGCGGCGTGTCGAGCGCGGAGTCGGCCGCGATCGGCGGTGCCGCGCACCTCGTCAACTTCATGGGTTCGGATACGGTGCTCGGCGTGCTCGCCGCGAACCGCTTCTATCGGGAGCCGATGGCCGCGTACTCGGTGCCGGCGGCCGAGCACAGCACGATCACGTCGTGGGGCCGCGAACACGAAGCCGATGCGTACCGGAACATGATTCGCCGCTTTGGCCTGCCCGGTGCGATCGTGTCGGTCGTGTCGGACTCCTACGATCTGTTCGCGGCGCTCGATCTGTGGGGCGGCGAGCTTCGGCAGGCCGTGCTCGATTCCGGCGCGACGCTGGTCGTGCGGCCCGATTCGGGCGACCCGGTGGCGATCGTGCTGCAGACCGTGCGTGCGCTCGACACCTCGTTCGGCTCGACCGTGAACGGCAAGGGGCGGCTCGTGCTGAATCGCGTGCGCGTGATCCAGGGCGACGGCGTCGACGAACTGTCGATCGACGCGATTCTGTCCGCGCTCGACGACGCGGGTTATGCGGCCGGCAACGTCGTGTTCGGCATGGGCGGCGGGCTGCTGCAGCAGGTGAACCGCGATACGCAGCGCTTCGCGATGAAGTGCTCGGCGATCCGGCGTGGCGGCGTGTGGCACGACGTCTGCAAGGATCCGGTCACCGATCAGGGCAAGCGCTCGAAGAAGGGGCGGCTCACGCTGCTGCGCAGTTTCCGCACCGGTGAGTATCGGACGACGACGCTGCCCGCCGCGTGGGACGACCGGATGCTGGAGGGCGAGTGGGAGGACGCGCTGGAGACGGTGTTCGATACGGGGCGTCTGCTCGTCGATACGTCGTTTGCGCAAGTGCGGGCGAGGGCGCACGCGGGGGAGGTGTGAGGCAGGCGGCGAGGCATCCCGCCGCCTCGTTCCCGTTCAGGCGGCGCTCGTGACGAGCGTGCGCAGCACGGCGTCTGCGTCGAGGTCTCCCTTCAGGACATCCGCAGGCGCCGACGCGAAGTCGATCCAGCCTTCATTGAAGCCGTCGAGCATGCGCATGCGCGGTTCGGGGTAGCGCATCCGCTGCGCATCGAACAGGCCGGCCCACGTGTCACGCGGGACGGCCTCGGCTTGTACGGGGCGCCCGAGCACGCGGGCGAACGCGGCGGCCAGGTCGTTCGGGCTGACGCGTCGCGGTCCTTCGAGTTCGACGATGCGCGTTCCGGACCATTCGTCCTGCAGCAGGGCCGCCGCCGTGCGGCCGACGTCTTCGGTGGCAACCATCGGCACCGGGCGGTCGAGCGGCTGCAGAAAGCTGTGGATCACGCCCGCGTCGCGGGCGGTCGCGACGTCCCATGCGGCGTTTTCAAGGAACCATGCGGGGCGCAGGAATGCGACAGGCATCGGCAGGTCCCGGAACGCCTGCTCGATCATCGTCAACTGCGTCAACAGGTTCACCTGCGTCGCCTGCGCACCGATCGTCGACAGGCAGACGACCTTGCGCGGCCGCGCGGCGCGCAACGCCGCGCCGGCGGCGTCGATGACCGCGCGCGTTTCGGGGAATCCGGGCGACGGATCGAAGCAGGGCGGCAGCAGCACGAATACGCCGGCCGTGTTCGAGAAGGCCGTCGTCAGCGCGGCGGTGTCGGTCATGTCGGCGAGTGCGACGTCGCAGCCGCGCGCGGCCCACGGCGCGGCGCGATTGGCGTCGCGCGCGACGGCCCGTACGGGCTGGCCCGCGGTGAGCAATGTGCGGGCGAGCGCGCCGCCGACCTGTCCGGTGATGCCGGTAATGGCGTACATGATTCGAAATCCTCATCGAGAAGTGGAGAAGCGGCATGCCGGAACGATCGGGCTTGCCGTCGCGATGCATCGGGTTGCATGATAGGGAGCGGCGATTCCTGATGGAATCGAATCCATGTCATTTGATTGGTGATCTTTTGTCATGAGTGAAATCATGAGCATCGACGGGCGGATCCTGGCGAACGTGGGCGTGCTCGCCGCGATCGTCGAAAGCAGCAGCTTCGCGCGCGCGGCCGACGCACTCGGCCTGTCGCCGTCCGGCGTCAGCCGCGCCGTGGGCCGGCTGGAGGCGCGGGTCGGCGTACGGCTGCTCGATCGCACGACGCGGTCGGTCACGCTGACGGACGAGGGGCGTCGCCTGTACGAGGACATCGGCCCGCTGCTCGCCGGCATCGGCGACGCGGTCACGCTGGCCGCCGGTTCGGCTGCGGCCGTGCGCGGCAGGCTGCGCGTGAATGTCGACGCGTATTTTTCCCGGCGGGTGCTGGCGCCGCATCTCCCCGCGTTCCTGGCGCGCCATCCCGATCTGTCGCTTGAACTGGCGGCGCGCGAGCAACTCGGCGATCTGGTTGCGGAAGGATTCGACGTCGCGGTGCGGTTCGGTGAACCGCCTTCGTCGTCGCTGGTGGCGCGCAAGCTGCTGGAGACGCGAGCAGTGACGGTCGCCGCACCTGCGTACGTGAAACGACACGGACGCCCGGAAGCGCCAGCCGACCTCGTCGGCCATGCGTGCATCCAGATGCGCAACACGCTGACCGGCCAGCCGCTCGAATGGGTCTATCGGCTCGGCCGCAAGCGCGTGCCCGTGAAGACGACGGGCAGGCTGCTCGTCAACGACGCCGGCACGATGCTCGGTGCATGCCTCGCCGGCGTCGGCATCGCACGCTTCAAGGCGAGCGGGGTGGCGGGGCTGATCGAACAGGGGCGGCTCGTCGAGTTGCTTGCGGATTGGCGCGGTGAGGCGTTCCCGCTGTTCGCGTACTACCCGTCGCGCCACTTGCCGCCCGCGAAGGTGCGAGCGTTCGTCGATTTCGTCGCGGAGATCGTGGCGGCCGGCAGCTAGCGCGCGCCCGCCGTCACGATTCGCGGGCGAGCATGCGTCCGGTCGTGTCCGCCGCCCGCACCGCCTCCATCGCCCGCGCCAGCGCATCGAACACCGCCGGCCCCTTGCAGCGCGACACGTTGAAGCGCAGGTACGACGTTGCATTGTGCGATGCGCTGAACACGTTGCCGGGCGCGAGCACCACATCGTGGTCCAGCGCATGGCGCGCGACGCGCGCGGCGTCGAGCCCGTCGGGCAACTCCGCCCACACGAACAGGCCGCCGCGCGGCTCCGTCCAGATCCTGAGCCCGGCGCGCGTGACGCGCCGGAGCGTTTCGCCCATCGCGTCCGCGAGGCGCGCGCGCAGGCTGTCGACGTGGCGCCGGTACGTACCGTCGACGAGCAGCCGGTGGACGACGTTCGCGCCGATCTGCGCATGACCGAACGACGTCGCGAGCTTCAGGTCGACGAGCGCCTCGATCCATTCCGGGCGCGCGGCGACGTAGCCGCAGCGGATCGCGGCCGACAGCGTCTTCGAGAAGCTGCCGATCGACAAGACCCGCGACAATCCGTCGAAGGCCGCGAGGCGCGGTGCGGGCGCGCTCTCGAAATCCGCGAAGATGTCGTCCTCGACGATCAGCAGGCCATGTTCGGCCGCGAGCGTCAGCAGCCGGTGCGCGACGGGCGCCGAGAGTGTCGCGCCGGTCGGGTTGTGCAGCGCCGAGTTGGTGATGTACAGGCGCGGCCGATGCTCGGCGAGCACTTGCTCGAAGCGCGCGAGATCGGGGCCGTTCGGCGTGTACGGGACGCTGACGACCCGCGCACGGTGCGCGCGCAGCAGCGCCTGGAAGTTGAAGTAGCACGGATCGTCGAGCACGACCGTGTCACCCGGCTCCAGCAGCAGCCGGCAGACGAGATCGAGCGCGTGCGACCCGCCGTCGGTCAGCATGATCTGCGTGGGTTCGGCCTGGACGCCGTGCTGCGCGAGCCGCCAGGCGAGCTGCTGGCGCATCGCGGGCAGGCCGAGCGGCGTCGCGTAGTCGGTCAGCGCGTCGGCTTCGTCGCGCGACGCGGCGCGCAGCGCGCGGCGCAGGCTCTCGTCGGGCAGCCACGACGGCGGCAGCCATCCGCAACCGGGCTTCACGGACGTCGGCGCCGCTTCGAGCGACTGGCGCGACAGCCAGAGCGGATCGAGCCCGCGATCGAGCTGCGGGCCGAGATCGGCGAGCGCGAGCGGCGGTGCATGCCCCGACACATAGAAACCCGAGCCGCGCCGCGCGATCAGCACGCCTTCGCTCGCGAGCCGCTCGTACGCATCGACCACGGTCGATTTCGACACGCCCAGCGCGTCCGCCATCATCCGGATCGACGGCACGCGCGCGCCGGGCACCAGCGCGCGGCTCGCGATGCGTGCGCGCAACGTATCCATCACGGTTTCCACGCGCGTGCGCGACGGGGTGGGCGGAACGGGAAGCGGGGTGGCCTGGCTCATGGCGAAGAATGAACTGTACGTCTGGTTGTCCAGTACAGTTTGTCCGAATTGTATTGGGCTGTAGCTTACGCGCATTTCGCACGCGGCGGATCATCGGTCATCCACTTTCCCCGTTCAGGATTTCCCGTGCAAAAGACGACCGACGGATGGCTCAGCGGCTTGCTGGGCGTGATCATCTTCAGTGGCTCGCTGCCCGCGACGCGTATCGCGGTGCAGGGGCTCGACCCGCTGTTCCTCACCTTTGCGCGCGCGACGATCGCCGGCGCGCTCGGCCTGCTGCTGCTCGCCGGGCTGAAGCAGCGGCGGCCGACGCGTGCCGAGGCCGTGTCGCTCGCCATCGTCGCGCTCGGGGTCGTGATCGGCTTTCCGCTGCTGACGGCGCTTGCGTTGAAGCACGTGACATCGGCGCACGCGATCGTGTTCGTCGGGTTGCTGCCGCTCGCGACCGCGCTGTTCGGCGTGTGGCGCGGCGGCGAACGGCCGCGGCTGCCGTTCTGGATCTTCTCGATCATCGGCAGCTGCGCGGTGGCCGCGTTTGCGCTGCGCAACGGCGGCCAGGCGTCGGTGGTCGGCGATGCGCTGATGCTGGCCGCGATCGTCGCATGCGGGCTGGGCTACGCGGAAGGCGCACGCCTGTCGCGCGAGCTGGGCGGCTGGCAGGTGATCTCGTGGGCGCTCGTGCTGTCGCTGCCGCTGATGCTGCCGCTCACGTGGTTCACCTGGCCCGTTTCGTTCGACGGCGTCGATGCTGCCGCGCTGTGGGGGCTCGCGTACGTGTCGCTGTTCAGCATGCTGATCGGCTTCGTGTTCTGGTATCGCGGGCTCGCGCTCGGCGGGATCGCAGGCGTCGGTCAGTTGCAGCTGCTGCAGCCGTTCTTCGGCCTGCTGCTGGCGGCCGGGCTGCTGCATGAGACGGTGCCGCCGTCGATGGTCGCGGTGACGGTCGTCGTGGTCGGCTGCGTCGCGGGCGCGAAATACTTCTCGAAAATGGCGCCCGTGCGGCGCGCGGGCTGACGTGCGGGGCTGATCGGATGCACGGGCGCGACCTGTCGAAGGTGCGCCCGCTCACGCTCGATCATCTGGCGCGCACGCGTTACTCGAACGTTTCGAGCGCGAGCAATTCGCCGATCGTCTGCCGGCGGCGGATCAGCCGCGGCGCGCCGCGATCGACGAGCACTTCCGGCGCGAGCGGCCGGCTGTTGTAGTTCGATGACATCGACGCGCCGTACGCGCCTGCATCGTGCAGGAACAGCAGGTCGCCGATCTGCGGCTGCGCCAGCTTGCGGTGTGTGACCACGCCGCCCGCGTCCTGCGTGAACACGTCGCCCGATTCGCACAGCGGCCCCGCGATCGCGAGATCGACGAGCGGCCGGCCGGCCGGCAACGCGCCATCGTGCGTGTGCACCGATACCGCGTGGTAGCTGCCGTACATCGACGGGCGCATCAGGTCGTTGAAGCCCGCGTCGATCAGCACGAAATCGTGCTTCGGCCGGCGATTGACGGCCTGCACCTCGGTGACGAGCGTGCCGGCTTCGGCGACGAGGAAGCGGCCCGGCTCGATCTCGATGCGCACCGGGTGGCCGAGGTGGCGCTCGATCCGCTTGCGCGCGGCGTCCCACTGGCTGAAGTAGTGACCGACGTCGACGCGCGGCTCGCCGTCGCGATACGGGATCGACAGGCCGCCGCCGGCCGAGATCGCGTCGATGTCGTGGCCGAGCGACGTGACGAGATCGACCATCGCATCGCATACCTGCGACAGGTGGCCGTAGTCGACGCCCGAGCCGATGTGCATGTGGATGCCGACGAGCTTCAGCCCGTACTGGCGCACGATCTCGATCGCGCGCGGCACGTCGTCGATCCAGATGCCGTGCTTGCTCTGCGGGCCGCCGGTGTTGGTCTTGTTGCTGTGGCCGTGGCCGAAACCGGGGTTGACGCGCAGCCACACGCGGTGGCCGGGCGCATGCTCGCCGATGCGCGCGAGCATGTCGAGCGAACCGGCGTTCACGGTCACGCCGTGCTTCAGCACGGCCGCGAGCGTCGGTCGGTCGATCAGGTCGGCCGTGAACACGACGCCTTCCGGCTCGCCTGCCGGACTGAACCCGGCCGCGAGGCTGCGCTCGATCTCGCCGAGCGACACCGCATCGACGCACGCGCCTTCCTCGCGCATCAGCTTCAGGATATGGACATTCGAGTTCGCCTTCTGCGCATAGCGGATCACGTCGAACTGGCGCAGTTGGGCGATGCGGTCGCGGATGACGTCGGCGTCGTACACCCACAGCGGGGTGCCGTATTGCTGCGCGAGCGTCGCGAGCTGGCGGGAATCGAGGGACATGGCAGATGAATCGGGGCGAATGAACGGATAACGGCAATGATGCGCCAGATTGCCTATCCAGTAAAATGCCTGGTTATCGACATTCGATTCATATTTGATATAGCAGATCATGCTCACGCACCGCCATATCGAGGTCTTTCGCGCGCTGATGGTCACCGGCAGCACGACGCGCGCGGCCGAGATGCTTTATACGTCGCAACCGACGATCAGCCGCGAGCTTGCGCGCATGGAGCAGGTCGTCGGCTTCGCGCTGTTCGAGCGCGCGCACGGCCGGCTGCGGCCGACGATGGCCGCGCTCACGCTGTTCGACGACGTGCGGCTCGCGTATGTGGGGCTTGAACGTGTCGCGGCAACCGCCGCGCGCCTGCGCGAGTTTCGTGACGGTCAACTGTCGGTGATCGCGTTGCCGGCGTTCTCGCACGCGATCCTGCCCGGAGCGTGCCGGCGTTTCAGCGAGCAGCATGCTGGCGTCAGCGTGTCGGTGGCGACGCAGGAATCGCCGGTGCTCGAAGAATGGCTGACCGCGCAGCGTTACGACCTCGGGCTGACCGAGCGCGACGTCGCGCCGGCCGGCACCGTGCTCACGCCGCTGCTCGAAGTCGACGAAGTGTGCGTGCTGCCCGACGGCCATCCGCTGCTCGCGCAGGACGCGATCGATCTGCCGGATCTCGCGGATCGCCCGTTCGTGAGCCTGTCGCTGAACGATCCGTACCGCATCCTGATCGACGAAGCGTTCGCGCAGCTCGGCGTGGCGCCGCGCTCGGTCGTCGAAACACCGTCGGCCGTGTCGGTGTGTGCGTTCGTGCGGCAGGGGCTCGGTGCGGCGATCGTCAATCCGCTGACCGCGCTCGATTTCGTCGGGCGCGACCTGCACGTGCGGCCGCTCACGCGGTCGTTTCCGTACCGGGTCAGCGTGATCGTGCCCGAGCACCGGCCGAAGAGCCTGCTCGTCGATGCGTTTGCCGACGCGTTGCGCGGCGAGGCGAAGGCGATTCGCCGCCGGTTGGCCGCGCTCCTCGGCTGACGCGGTCGTATGATCGGTGTTTCGCCGCCATCGCCGCCACTTTCCGGAATCCTTCATGACCGACGCTTCTGCTTGCCTCGAACCACCGATACTCACCGGCGAACACGTCGAACTGAGGCCGCTCGATTCATCCGACCGGCAGGCGCTGCTGGACGCGGCTGCCGACGGCCAGCTGTGGAGCCTGAAGGTCACGGTCGTGCCGGGCCCCGAGACGATCGACGCGTATATCGACACTGCATTGCAGGGGCGTTCGGCCGGCACCGTGATGCCGTTTGCGATCGTCGATCGCGCATCGGGCCGCGTGATCGGCAGCACGCGTTTCTGGAAGATCGATCGCAAGAACCGCAAGCTCGAGATCGGCCATACGTGGCTGAGCGAATCGGCGCAGCGCACGCGCGCGAATACCGAAGCGAAATGGCTGCTGCTGGGCTATGCGTTCGACGTGCTGCACTGCGTGCGCGTGCAGTTCACGACCGACGAGCTGAACGAGAAATCGCGCGCGGCGATCCTGCGGCTCGGTGCGAAGCAGGAAGGGATCGTGCGGCACGAGCGGATCATGCCGGATGGCCGCAAGCGCAATTCGGTGCGCTTCAGCATCATCGACGACGAATGGCCGGAGGTGCGTGCGCGGCTGCTGGCGAAGCTCGCGACGTAACGTGTCATGCGTGAAGCGTGACGTTTGACGTGCGTCGCGCCGCCGAAAGGGGAGCGGCGACGCGACGACAGGGGGAAGCAGTGCGCCGCGCGTGATGCGCGGCGCCGCGGCGCGTTACTGCGCCGATGCGAGGTGGTGGCGTTCCGCGAGCTTCTGCGCGTCCGCGTAGTGCTTCTGCAGGATCGGCAGCGACTGGCGTGCGACTTCCTTCAGCTTCGTGTCGCGGCCCGACGCGATTTCGGCCTGGAATGCCGAGATGGCCTTCTGCTGGCCGGCGAGCGCGACCTGCTCGATATACGCCTTGTCGAACTCGGCGCCGCGCAGGTTCTTGATGCTGCCCAGCACGGCCGTGTCGGGATCGTTGGCCGGCACGTCGACGCCGCGCGGGCTGGCCGCGCGCATCGCCTGGATGATCTTTTCATCGTCGGTCGACACGCGTTGCGCGAACGCCTTGACCTGACTGTCCGACGTGCGCGAATCGGCGATACGTGCCGCGTCGTGCTGCGTCGACACGGTCTTCGTGCCGTCGGTGATGAAGGCCTGGTCGGCTTCGTGGATCCGCGTCGCGGCGGTGGCCGGCGCGTTCGGCGAGGCCGGTGCCGGTTGTGCGGTTTGCGCGGTCGCCGTCACGGCGACGAGAAGCAGGCCAGCGGCAGACAAAGCAAGGCGCGAGAATTGGGGAAAGCGGTTCATGGGACCTCCTTTCAATCGGGGCTCTGGTTGAAAAACGGATCACGGGATCCGTCGCTGTGCGAGAGACCGGGCGCGCCCGGGCCGGATTCGACCGCCGCTCTGCCGCGGCGCCGGTCGAAGTGTTTCCCGGCCCGACTGATTCTAGGAGAGCGATCCGGTAGCAGGTGCAACCGCGCTGTGGTTTGTGTAACGGTTGGTAAGACGAATCGATGAGCCAGCACGCCGACAGGTAGTGCGTACCTGTTGCGTGTGCGACGGCGGCAATTTTTGCGCGCATGACGCGTGCGGGATGCACGTGGGTGTCATCCGCTTTTCATCGTCGTGCGGCTGTGTCGTGCGATGACGTGCGCATCGCGCGATGGGTTGAACCGGATGCGCGCAGCGCGCGCATGCGTCACACGCGATCGAGCAATGCGTCGAGACGCGGCAGCAACGGTGTCGCGCAATGCGCCTGCAACGCGTCCGGTGCGGTATAGCCCCACGCGACGCCCTGGAATGCGATGCGTGCGCGTCGCGCCGCGTCGGCGTCGCGGATTTCATCGCCGACGTACAGCACTTCGTCGCTGCGCACGCCGGCCTCATGAACGAGCGCGCGCAGGCGACGTGCCTTGCCGAACAGCGGAATGCCGCATGCGAAATGCTCGACACGGCTGCTGGCATGCGGGCCGAGCCGGTCACGCACGATCGCCTCGGTATTCGACGTGGCGATCGCGATGCGGATGCCGCGCGCGGCGAGCGCGTCGAACGTTTCGGCAACGCCGGGGAACAGCGCCACTTGCGCGACACGCGGCTGCATCAGGCGGCGCATGTCGATCGTCACGCGCGGCACTTTCCACATCGGCACGTCGAGCGCGCGAATGATGTCGCGCGCCGACATGCCGCGCAGCGCCGGGCGCAGCTCGGGCGTGGCGTCGCGAAAGCCGTGCAGGCGCGACGCTTCCGACAGCGCGGCGAGAAAGATGTCGAGCGAATCGGCGAGCGTGCCGTCGAAGTCGAATGCGATGAGGCGGTAGGGCATGAAGCGGTGTGGCGAGTTGATGGGGCTGGCGACATTGTCACCGAATCTGCTGAAAGCCGAGCTCGTAGTCGCCGCTCGCGACGACCGATGCGACCGGATGGCTGGTGCGGACGAGCGACATGCGAGAGAAAGCCCGGTATGCTGTCCGGCACCCGCAATGACGGTTTCCCGATGCACATTCGTTTCCGGATCGATTACATGACAATCACTCGTGCACGTCTTGCAATGTGGATGCTGGGTGCAGCCTTTACGTTGGCAGCCGCGACGCAGGTATCTGCCGCACCGGAAAAGCGTTGCGGATGGCTTGAGAATCCGTCGCCGGCCAACTGGTGGCTGAACGACAAGGACGGCACCTGGACACTCTTGACGATGGGCAACGAGCCGGTGCCGGGCCTCGACAAGATGCCCGACATGTCGACGAAGGGCTGGGTCGTCACCAACGCCGGCGGGCATGGCTACGGTTGTGCATGCCTCGACCTCGAAATCGACCCGCGCACGCGCGAGGTGACGCGGATAGTCGCGGCGCGGCCGCTGCCGTTGAAGCGTTGCAAGGCAGATCGCGCGTTGCGGGCGCCATGACCCGCGGGGCGATGCTATTCGTAGTGGTAACGGCAGGACACGATGCTGATCTGCAAGTCGTCAGCCTCGTAGACCAGACGGTTCGTGTCGTCGATACGGCGTGACCAGAAGCCGGAGAGATTGGCCTTTAACGGTTCGGGTTTGCCGATGCCTTCGAACGGCGTTCGCTGGGCTTCGCGAATGAGCTGGTTGATACGCTTGAGCGTCTTGCGATCCTGCCCCTGCCAGTAGACATAGTCGTCCCACGCGTCGGAAGTAAAGAGCACGCGGCGTACACTCATTCGTCATCCGCCGCGAGCTTGTGTTCCTTTGCCTTGCCCTTGCGCAGTTGCGCGATCGAACGCTCGAGATGGGCGACGTTGGCCGGCGAGCGCAGCAAGTGCACCGTCTCCATCAAGCTGTCGTAGTAGTCCTGCGACATGATGACGGCGTTCGGCGCATCGCGGCGCGTGATGAGCGTCACGTCCGCATCGTCGACGACCTGGTCGATAACAGTCTTCAGATTGCCACGGGCGTCCGAAAAATGAATCGTGCGCATGATTGCCTCACTTGTACATATAACCGTACAAGTTTACCACAGTCGATAAAGGTGTACGGTTTGCTGTACAAGTCGACCCGCCCCAGCTTCGTTACACACCAGAATCGTCCGGAATGAGCATGCGCGCCGTCTGGCCATGGCGACAAGTGTCGCCGCTTGTAGCCCGCCGCGCCGCGCGGTATCGTCAGCGTCTCGTCTTCCACCACCCCAACCGGAGACCGACGTGCCCGCTGCCACCCCCGCCACGCTGAGATTTTCCACCGACAAGCGCGAACTCGACGTCGACGCGATCTTCGACTTCCTGCATCGCGACGCGTACTGGTCGCAGGGCATTCCGCGCGACGTGGTCGAGCGGGCGATCGAGGGCTCGCTGTGTTTCGGCGCCTACGTGGGCGACCGGCTCGTCGGGTTCGCGCGTCTCGTGACCGATCACGCGACGTTCGCTTACCTGTGCGACGTGTTCGTGCTGCCGGCCGAGCGCGGCAACGGCTACGGCCGCGCGCTGATCGACCACGTGTTTGGACAGGACGTGGTGCAGGGCCTGCGCCGCATCATGCTCGTGACGTCCGATGCGCACGCGCTGTACCGGCCGGTCGGCTTCGAGCCGTGCGCGAATCCGGAGCGCGTGATGGAGATCCGCCGCCCGGACATCTACGCGAAACGCTGACGCGCGGCGCAGCGCATACAATACGCGCTTTCCGTTTTTGCCGAAGAGAAGCCCATCATGACCGAACAGGAAGCCGAACAGCTCGCGACGCATCGCCATTACAAGGGCGGGCTGTACCGCTACATCGGCGTTGCTCGCCATTCCGAAACCGAGGAATCGGTGGTCGTGTACGAACACCTGTGGCCGCATGCGCGCGGGCTGTGGGTCCGGCCGGAAGCGATGTTCAACGGGAACCTCGAAGACGGCACGCCGCGTTTCCGCAAGCTGCGCGACTGATCGACGGCCGGCGGCGCGCGCCGCCGCCGCGCCAGCCGGCTGCGTGGACGGCTACGCGCCGGCCAGCGCCTTCACCAGCTCCGGCGGGGCCTGCTGCCCGACCGTGACTTCCGGCGTGCCGTGCCACGCCGCGAGCTTCTTCACCGCCTTCGCGACATCGGCTGCGAGCCCCGTGCCGAACCGCACGCCCGGCTCGACATGCACGGCCTTCAGTTCGAACGTGCCGAGCGTGCGATGCGCCTTCGCGTCGATGCGCCCGACCAGCCGCCCGCGATGCAGTACCGGCAGGCAGAAATAGCCATAACGCCGCTTGTGCCCGGGCGTATAGCATTCGATCGTGTAGTCGAAACCGAACAGCGTCGACGCCCGCCGCCGGTCCCATACCACCGGATCGAACGGCGACAGCAGCGTCGTGACCGTCGAGCGCAGCGTGTCGGCCTCCGCGGCCGGCAGCAACGCTTCGAGCGAGCGATGCACGTAGGCCGGCTCCTTCCAGTCGTCGATCGCCACCGGGATGAGGTCGCCCGCGCCGGCGAGCTGCTCGAGCTCCGCGCGGTAGGAGCGGCGCGGCAGCCGATAGTAGTCGGCCACCCAGTCCGCGCGCACGACGCCGAGCGCCCGGCACGTGTAGTCGAGCAGCGCGGGCAGCACGGCGCTGCGCGGCGGCAGGTCGCGCGTGTCGTCCCAGTCGGGCAGCACGCGCTCGCGCACGTCGTACACGCGCTGGAAATTGCGGCGTTCCGACACCATCAGGTCGCCCGTCGTGAACAGCACTTCCAGGTGGCGCTTCTCGGGCTTGCGATCCCACCAGCCATTGCCCTTCACGCCATCCTCGCGGGCGAAATCGGCCGACCGTACCGGGCCCTCGGCGCGAATCCGCGCGAGCAGCCGCTCGATGTCGGGACGATTCTGCTCATGCCATTCGGCCGCGTATTTCCAGCCCATTCCCGACGGATCGAGCATCTTGTAGCGCATCAGGCCGAACTGCTCGACCGGCAGGAAGCACGCTTCGTGCGACCAGTATTCGAACAGGCGCGCCTCGGCGAGATGTTCGTCGAGCCACTGCGGCGAGAAATCGCCGAGACGGCTGAACAGCACGAGATACGGGCTGCGCGCGACGACGTGAATGGTATCGATCTGCAACTGCGCCATCCGGCGGATCGTGTCGAGCACGTCGGATTTGGTTGCCTTGCGGCGGGGCGGCGTCAGCAGGCCTTGCGCGGCGAGATGCAGCGCGCGGGCGGCGGCGGTCGAGAGCGTCAGCATCGGAAGGGCGGCCGGGAGTGATGGTCGGGAACCACTTTAGCGCGAAAGCGGCGCACGCGTGCGACGTGCCGATGCACCGTGTCTGACAATGGTTGACAGATGCGTTGCGCAAGTTTCCCTATAGTGCAGTTCATGGCGCAACGATAAACACGCGCAACGCTTTTGCTTCCGACGCACATATGTCCATGGCACGCAGGAAGCGAATCCGGGATTCTCAACCCCCATCGGGAGACCCGGAGCCCTGAGCGGACATCCATGCGGCTGTGCACCGGCCCCGTGTGGATGTCCGCTGATTTTTTTTATTTTCCGGTTTGCTTCGCGGGCGGTTTTTCCTTTTGCCCGTTCGGCCCCTCTCGCGATTTCCCGCTCGTCCGCCTGATGGCTATTGCCGCTTGCCGCGCGCGACTTCGTCGCCGGCGCCGGGCGGCAGCCGCCGCGTGATCGGAATCGACGCGAACGAGCACAGCCCGACCACGAGAAACGCGGGCCAGAAATCCGACCACATCATCTTCTGATGGCCCTGCAGCCAGTGCGAAATGTGCAGCACGAGGCCGGCGACTGTCACGCCGAGGCCGAGCGACATCTGCTGCACGACGCTGCCGAGGCTCGTCGCGCGGCCCGCGTCGCGCGGCGAGATGTCCGCGTAGATCATCGAGTTCAGGCTCGTGAACTGCAGCGCCGGGAAGATGCCGCCGGCGAGTACGATCAGCCAGATCGCCCAGGTCGCCATGCCGGGATGGAACACGCCGTACGCGGCGATCGCGAGCCCCGCGAAGGCCGCGTTGTAGATCAGCACCGTGCGGAAGCCGAAGCGGCGCAGCGTATGGGTGGCCGTCGAGCGGCTCATCGCGCCGCCGAACGCGGACGCGCACGTGATGAGCCCCGAATGGAACGCGCTCATGCCGAGCCCTTCCTGCAGCGCGAGCGGCAGCAGGAACGGCACCGCGCCAAGGCCGATACGGAACAGCGACCCGCCGACGACGCTCGCGTGATACGTGGGGATCTTGAGGAAGCTGAGGTCGAGCACCGGGCGCTCCTTGCGGCGCGCGTACGGTACGTACAGCGCGAGCAGGACGGTGCCCGCCACGCACATGACGAGCGCGTTCGAGCGTGACGTGAGCGAGCCGTCGATCAGCGTGAGGCCCATCAGCAACAGCGCGGCGCCGCTGGCCGACAGCAGGAAACCGAACCAGTCGAGCGGGCCCGGATCGGGCTCGCGCGTGTTCGCGATGTGCTTGCTGGCGAGGTAGATTCCGTAGATGCCGATCGGCACGTTGATGAAGAAGATCATCCGCCAGTGCAGGTAGGTCGTGATGAAGCCGCCGACGAGCGGCCCGACCGTGGGCCCGAACAGCGCGGGAATCGCGAGGTAGTTCATCGCGCGCACGAGATCCGAGCGCGGCACGGCGCGGAAGATGATGATGCGGCCGACGGGCACCATCATCGCGCCGCCCACGCCCTGGATGAAGCGCGCGAACGTGAGCACGCCGAGGGAATTGGAGGCCGCGCACATCAGCGAGCCGACGACGAAGATGCCGATCGCGGTGCGGAATACGGAACGTGCGCTGAAGCGGTCGGCCAGCCAGCCGCAGATCGGGATGAACACGCCAAGCCCGACGACGTAGGCCGTGATCGCAATGTTCAACGTGACGGGGCTGTGCCCGAAGTCCCTCGCCATCGCGGGGAGGGCGGTGACGATGATGTTCGCGTCGACGCTTTCCATGAACAACGCACAGGCAACGATGAGCGGTGCTAGAAAGACGGGCGACATGGGCTGGGCGCGCGGTAAAGGCGCCATTATGCCCACAATGTGACCGTTGAGTCACGTACGACAACAGTTGTTCCGCATGTTGCAACAGTCGTCCTGGTTGGCGGCGGCGTGGAAAGAACGACTGCATGACGCTGCCGCGCGGGCAGGCTGCGCGATGCGCCGCGCCCGACTTCATCGAGCACGATCTGCTCGCGATCGTGAAAGGGCGCGTCGATGCAGCGGGCGCGCTCGGCGAGACCGATGCGGATGCGCTCGACGCGTGTGCGTGGCGGGCCATGTCCGGTTATCTGTATCTGCGCGAGTTGCACGAATCGAAACTTGCTTGATCTGCACGTTTCGTGCGACAGTCGGACCCACTCGCATCACAAAACGACGCGCATCGATCGAGGGCCATCGAGACGAGCGCGCGCGCGAACGAGACCTCGTGCCGACCCACTCACCATCGAAAGGAGGGGACACGTCATGACGTCACGTCGTGCCGCATCGATCGCATCGCGCTTCTCGAGTCGCTTCTCAAGTCCTGACTCAGCACGTCTCGCACCACCTCTCGCGCCACCCGCGCCGCGTCTTCGCTGGGCTGCCGCGCTGGCCGTCGCGTATCTCGCCGTCGCCGGCTGCGCCGCGCAGGCCGACAACGCGAACCAGGCCGCCGCGCAGGCGGCTGCCCAGCCGGCACCGCCGGCTACGGCCGCGGTTGCCGTCCCCGCATCGGGTGCGCTGCTGCCGCCGCCGAGCCAGCTCTACGGCGACCTGTTCGTCGCGGTGCAGACCGCGCAGCTCTATCCCGACCAGAAGACCTTCGTCGACGCGACGCCCGATGGCGATCCCGCGACGATCGTGCAGTTGTATCAGCAACAGAAATCGCAGCCGGGTTTTTCGCTGAAGGCGTTCGTCGCCCAGCATTTCACGCCGCCGCCCGAAGGCGGCGTGACGCCGCCGCCGAACCAGACGCTGCGCCAGCACATCGACTGGCTGTGGCCGCAGCTCACGCGCACGAGCACGACGGTGCCGCCGTACAGCTCGCTGATCCCGCTGCCGAAGCCGTATGTCGTGCCCGGCGGCCGCTTCCGCGAAGGCTACTACTGGGACACCTATTTCACGATGCTCGGGCTGCAGGTGTCGGGCCGCGAGGATCTCGTCGACAACATGCTCGACAACTTCGCCCATCTGATCGACACGATCGGGCACATCCCGAACGGCAACCGCACGTACTACGCGAGCCGCTCGCAGCCGCCGTTCTTCGCGTACATGGTCACGCTCGCCGCGCAGGCCGAAGGCGACAAGGTCTATCAGAAATACCTGCCGGCACTGCGCAAGGAACATGCGTACTGGATGCAGGGCGAAGCAACGACCCCGCGCGGGCAGGCCACCCGCCACGTGGTCGCGATGCCCGACGGCGCGGTGCTGAACCGCTACTGGGACGCGAGCGATACGCCGCGCGACGAGTCGTATCTCGAGGACGTGACGACCGCGAAGTCGGTGCCGGCGCGTCCGGCGAACGAGGTCTACCGCGACCTGCGCGCGGGCGCCGAAAGCGGCTGGGACTACAGCTCGCGCTGGTTCGGCGACGGCAAGACACTCGCGACGATCCGCACGACGTCGATCGTGCCGGTCGACCTGAACAGCCTGATGTTCCATCTCGAGACGACGATCGTGAAGGGCTGCGCGGTCACGCGCGACGTGGCGTGCGTGACCGATTTTTCCGCGCGCGCGGCGCGGCGGGCGGCCGCGATCAACCGCTATCTGTGGAACCGCAAAGGCTACTACGGCGACTACGACTGGCAGCAGCGCAAGCCGCGCGACGCGGTGACGGCCGCCGCGCTCTATCCGTTGTTCGCGGGCGTGGCGTGGCCCGAGCGCGCGAAGGCGACCGCACGCGAGGTGCGCAAGACGCTGCTGCAGCCGGGCGGCCTCGCGACGACCACGGAGAACACCGGGCAGCAGTGGGATGCGCCGAACGGCTGGGCGCCGTTGCAGTGGATCGCGATCGACGGGCTGCGGCGCTATGGCGAACCGGCGCTTGCGAAGGACATCGGCACGCGCTTCCTGTCCGACGTGAAGCATGTGTATGCGACCGAAGGCAAGCTCGTCGAGAAGTATGTGGTCGAAGGCGCCGGCACGGGCGGCGGCGGGGGCGGTGAATATCCGCTGCAGGACGGTTTCGGCTGGACCAACGGCGTCACGCTGAAACTGCTCGGGCTGTACGGCGAGTGACGCGCGGCGCGGGCCGCGCGCTGGGGTTGCAAGAGAACGCACGGGCTGGGCGGTCGCGCAAGCGGCCGTCCGGCCCGTGTCTGCTTCGGGCCTGCTTTAGAACGTGATCGTCGTGCGCACGCCTACGACCGTTTCGTCGCCGATGCGCGCACCGGCCGCGTTCGGGTTCGGGATGCCGCCGCCCGGACGGAAGAAGTGCTGCAGGTCGGCCTGCAGCTGCCACCACGGCGTGACCTGGTACTGGTAGGTCGCTTCGACGACCGTCTCCGCGCGGCGCACCGGATAGCCGGGAGTCGTATAGACGCCGGTGTCGCCGTCGAGGCCGCGCGCATGCGAGCCGATCTTCGCGTAGCCGACCGCGATGCCCACGACGTCGTTGTCGCGTCCCTTGAACGGCGCCTTCAGCGTCACGCCTGCGTTCGCCGCGAAATCGACGGTATTGCGATCGCCCGGCGCACCCATCACGCGCGCGAACACGTTGACCGAGCGCGGGCTGTCGGCCGACGGCCGCCACACCATCTGGTCCGCGACCGCGTAGAACGAGTAGTTGCCGCGATGGGTTGCGGCAATGCCGTTGCTGGCGGGATCCGCGAGCGACAGGCCGTCGGTGCCGTAGCGCGGGTCGTTCGCATGCTGCGACTGATACCAGAAGCCGAGCTTGTACGTGCCAGGCAGGCCGGCCGGTTGCGGCGCCTTCGGATCGGCGGGCGGCGCGTTCAGCGCGTACTGCACTTCGCCGATCACGAATGCGCCGCTGCGCAGGTTGAAGTTGGTGCCGTGCGCGTTCAGCACCTGCGCATCGCCGTCGCTGCGGCCGGCCGGGTTGCCGTCGAACACGCCGACCATCGCGGTCCACGCATCGGACGGCTTCACGCGCAGCCGCACGCCGAGCGACGACAGCGGATAGGCGGGGCCGCCGGCCGGCAGGTCGGTCGACGGCAGCACGGGCCAGCCGAACGTGGCGTTCATGAACGTCGCCGCGTTCTGGCTCACCATGAATTCCTGGTCGACGCTTTGCTGGCCGACCTTCACGTCGACCTTGCCGTCGAGCAGCGACTGCTGGTACCAGAGCTCCCACAGGCGCGTGGTCGAATTCGCCTCGATGCCGGTTGCGGTCTGCAGCGTCTGCAGATTGCGCTGCGTGAGGTTGGTGCCGTGAATCTGCAGTGCCGACACGTTGAACGTGCCGCCCGGCAGGCCGACCGCCTTGCCCGTGTCGACGTTGAAACCGAATTGCGTGAGCCCCTGGTACGCGCCGCCGCGATGCGTGCCGCCCGATGTGTTGTACAGGTACTCGCTGGCTTCCTGCAGGCTCAGCGTGATGCCGTGATCGCCGAGCACGTCGCGCAGGCCGCCCATGTTGCCGAGCAGGTTCGAGCGCTCCCAGAAGCCGGTGGGGGCGGGCGCGGCAGCATCGGCGGCCTGTTGTGCGGGAGCGGCGGCGTCGCTGGCGCCGGCCGCCGGTTCGGCCGCGGCCGGCGACGACGCTTGCGCGAACGCGGACGTGGCGGCGAGCGACAGCAGCAGCGTGGCGAGCGCATTGACGCGGCGCTTGCGCGGGACGGGTTCGAGGTAGTTCTTCATGTGGGTTCCGTTGGCGGTTTGATTAGTTGGGCTGAAGAAACGAAAACGTGTTGCGGGAAGCGTGGCGAGACGAGACGGTCGCGCGGCGGCACCTGGCGCGTGGCGCTGCCGCATGCCGGCGGGGCTTACGGCAGCCAGCCGCCGATGCGGCCCACCTGCGCGAAGCCGAGGCGCGGTGCGGCCGAGCACAGCAGCGCGACGAGGGCGACCGCGGCGGCCATCACGGCGACCAGCAGGCAGTCGAGCGGGCGGGGCGCGGCCGGCACGTGGGCGAGCGCCGTGCCGCGCCAGTTGCTGAACGCGTGGGCGAGCGGCGAGAGCCCGGACACGAACGAGCGGTCGCATGCGACATGCACGATGCGCTTGAGTCTGACCGCGAACGATTGAAAAAACATGACGCTGCCTCCGTCGTGTCCGGCTCGGGCCGGACGACGTGGTCGAGCGCGGGCGCATGACGCGGCCTTGCGATCGGAGGGTGGAACGTAACGGAGCGTGCAACGGACGAACCGGCGATGACCGGCTCGGGAGGAAGCGCGCTAACCCGACGAATGCGAGTTAGCGGCGAAAGACATGCGTCTGGCTGCTATCTCGCGATGGCTTGGCCGGCTTGGACCGGCATCGAACTGCAACTAGAGCATGTGTCCACGGAGGGACTCCCTTGATGAATTGCGGCGGATTGTATTCGCGTCGTTTGCTGCAGCGCAAGTAAAAAACGCATAAAAATGGCGCACGTTGCGCGGGCACTTCGGCGGCCCGTTCCGGCACGGGCCGGGCAACGGATCGGCAACGAAGGGGCGCGACCGGACGCACCGCCGCGTTGTTCATACGCATCGATCCCCGGCTGCACCGCATGCGCTGAAAGGTTGCGCCACGTGTTTTCAAGGGCAATTCTTTCAGTGATGTGACGCGCGAAAATTATTTCGAGAAATGGGGTTTGGAGGGGTTGACTTCACTTTTGGGCGGTCCATAGAATCCGGCATCTTCACTCTTGGGGCCGCCGCCTTGGACGCTTGCAGTAGTCGATCTTCGAACGAAATTTCCGCCTGAGCGACCGACGTCCGCGCCTCATCGAAGCCGCCGTTTGTCTCCCAGGCAAACGGTGCGCGCAGCAGTACTCCGCAGCAAATTCCTACGTGCACCCTGATTCGCGCCGGTTAGCGTGATGCGTTTTCGCATGCGCCCGCCGGTTTCACCGCCGCCCGGCAGGCGGCCGCGTTCGCGCACGCCTTTCGTCGGCTCGCGAATCCCGGCCCGCCCGCCTGACGGCGGTCAACCGTGTTCTCCGGAACACCGCACAGGAGCCGCCATGAACGACAGTGACAGTTGTCCCATATGCCCGTTGCACGCACAGACCCTTTTGAACCCGGGTCGCAGGGACAATCCGGCCGACTAGCCTGACACGTCGTTCAGGCCCCGGACTGGCCCCGCGCCCCACACGCGGCCGGCAGCCTGCCGTCGCCGCACGGAGCCAGATCATGAACTTCGGCCTTCTGCTGTCGAATCTCCCGCACGTCACGGAATCGCGCAACCACTACGACGCGATGCTGATGCTCGACGCCCGTCCGCGGGTGTTCGCCCGCCTGTTGAACCAGCTGAAAGCGTTGATCCACTGAGCAGGAAGTACCGAGCGCGCCTCGGCATGCGCACGCACGGCCGCCATCGCGCGGCCGCCCCGCGCGTATTCCAAGGTCACACGCTCTTCAGATAACCCTTAGCCGTACGGAATAAATCATGTCCACGCCATCCAACGTTTCTCCACCGATCGCCGCCGAACGCAGCGCCGTGCTCGACGAAGCCCACCTGGGCGATATCCGCGGCGCGCTCGGCACGATCGCGCGTCACGACACCGGTGCACGCGGCACGTGGTGGGCGCGTCTGCGCACGCTGCTCGCGATCATCGGCCCGGGCCTCATCGTGATGGTCGGCGACAACGACGCCGGCGCATTCGGCACCTACACGCAGGCCGGCCAGAACTACGGCACGACGCTGCTGTGGACGCTGCTGCTGCTCGTGCCCGTGCTGTACGTGAACCAAGAAATGGTGCTGCGCCTCGGCGCGGTCACGGGCGTCGGCCACGCCCGCCTGATCTTCGAACGCTTCGGCAAGTTCTGGGGCGCGTTCAGCGTGATCGACCTGTTCCTGCTCAATGCGCTCACCATCGTCACCGAGTTCATCGGCATCACGTTCGTGCTGGATTTCTTCGGGCTGCCGAAGGTGGCCGGCGTGTGCGTGGCCGCGGCGTTGACCATGGCCGCGGTGAGTACGGGCGACTTCAGGCGCTTCGAGCGATTCGCGATCGGGTTGTGCCTGCTGAGCCTGCTGCTCGTGCCGGTGCTCGTGGCGATCCATCCGCCGGTCGGGCAGATCACGCGCGATTTCTTCATCCCGAACTGGCCCGCGCATTCGAAGCTGTCGGACGTGATGCTGCTCGTGATCGGCATCGTCGGTACGACCGTCGCCCCATGGCAGCTGTTCTTTCAGCAGAGCTACGTGATCGACAAGCGCATCACCCCGCGCTTCATGAAGTATGAAAAGGCGGACCTGTGGATCGGCATCGCCTTCGTGCTGATCGGCGCGGTCGCGATGATCGGGTTCAGCGCCGCGCTGTTCAACGGGCATCCGGAAGCCGGCAACTTCACCGATGCGGGCGGCATCATCGCCGGCCTCGAGAAGTATGCGGGCCGCACGAGCGCGACGCTGTTCGCGGTGGCGCTGCTCGACGCGTGCATCATCGGCGCGGCGGCCGTCTCGCTGTCGACCGCCTACGCGATCGGCGACGTGTTCAAGATCCGTCACTCGCTGCACCGCAACGTGTCGGATGCGAAGGGCTTCTATCTCGTCTACTTCGGCATCGTCGCGGCCGCCGCTGCGCTGGTGCTGATCCCGGGCAGCCCGCTGGGCCTGCTGACGGAAGCCGTGCAGACGCTCGCGGGCGTGCTGCTGCCGAGCGCCACCGTGTTCCTGCTGCTGCTCTGCAACGACAAGCAGGTGCTCGGCCCGTGGATCAACTCGACGAAGCTCAACGTGTTCACCGGCGCGGTGATCTGGGTGCTCGTGATGCTGTCGATCATCCTGACCGCATCGGTGATGTATCCGGACATCAGCGGCGAAGCGATCATCGACGTGCTGGTGGGCGGCAGCGTGCTCGCGATCGTCGGCTATCTCGCGACGGTGCTGATCCGCCGCAACAAGCGCGTCGTCGAACCGGGCGTCGACCGTACGCAGCGCGATACGTGGCGCATGCCGCCGCTCGAGACGCTCGAGCCGCAGAAGATGACGATGACGACGCGCGTGTGGATGGCCGTGCTGCGCGGCTATCTCGTGATCGCGGTCGGTCTGGTGATCGTCAAGGTAGTGCAGATGACGCTGCTGAAGTAACGCAGGTCGTCTTCCAGGAAGCGGCGCCGGACCCGGCACCGCGCCGCAACCCGCACATGCCGGCCTCCGTGGCCGGCATGTGCGTTTACGCGTCCGCTTGCGACATGCCGCGCACGCTGTGCGACCGTCAGATCAGCTCGAGCTTCGACGTCAGGTACGTGAGCTGGATCCGGTTCGCGACGCCGAAGCGCTTGCGCAGTTTGCGCAGGTGATAGTCGACGTTGTGCGCGCTGGTGTCGAGGCGCCGGCCGATCTCCTTGTCCGAGGCGCCTTCGGCGATGCCGAGCAGCAGCTCCTGCTCGAACGGCGTGAGCCCGTTCACCGCGCGCTCGCGCGACGTCGAGATCAGCTGCGGCGACGCGAACTTGTGCACCGACAGCCCGATCGACAGCGCCTGCTCGATCGTCGCCGGCGTGATCCATTCACGCGTGCGGCGCGGCGCGGTGAAGCTCATGAACGCATGCAGCCGCGTGCCGGGCACGGCCATCGAATACATGATGCCGCTGCACATTCCGTCGTCGTGCATCGTTTGCAGGAAGCCGTCGAGCGCGGCCGGCGTCGCGCGCGGGCCGTCGTCGCGCTCGCGGTGTTCGCGGCGCAACTGCTGCAGGTCCCACACGATCGGCATGTTGCAGACGCGCGCGCCGAGCGTGCGCGGGTCGATGTCGTGATGGTTGTGCCGCACGTAGTCGCCGCGATAGGTGGCCGGCGTGAAGGCTTCGTGCAGGTAGAGACTTTCGACGCGCTCGTGCGCGAATTCGAGCGCGAAGTACGCGAACGTCGAGAAGCCCGTCAGGTGCAGCAGGCTCGCGACGATGCGGCTGCGCTCGGCCGTGCTCTGCGCGTGCGCGAGCGTATCGGCGACGCCGAGCTTCGGCGCGTGCGGCTGTGTGAGCTCGCCGCGCTTCACGTCGTCGCACCAGACGACCTGCACGGGGCGCTCCCGCAGCACGTCCGGGCACGCGTTCGACCCGTGCGTCGGGCGGGGAAAGGTTGGGGCGACCGCTTCTTCATGCAATGCAATATCGGACATGTGCCATCCCTCGGAATCGACGCGCATCGCCTGGCGGCGGCCGTATCGTGTACGGCGTTCGTGGCGGTGCGATCGAGCATCGTGTGATATGCGCCGATCGTCATCCCTGACGAAACGCGGGGGCATTGTACAAAAATGCCCGTATATGCGTAATATGCCGTAATACTAATGGCGGCGGAAGATTCCTATTCGCACGCCGATAACGAAGACCAGACAATCCATAAAGAAAAGACCAGATCGTCACGGGGCGCAGGTTCACATATTGGGAAAGGGCGGGCTCCTCATGACATATGCTGACGGCGCACCACGCGTCGAGTGGTTTTCGCAGGCCGATATCGCAACGACTGCGGTTTATTCGAATCAATATCAGGCAATCGGGCACGACGTTTTTACCGGCACTTCAATTGAATCCGGTAAAACCGACCTTGCTCCAGTCGATTTCGCGCAATGCCATGCGCGCTTGCGGCAAATCGGTTTCAGTACGCTCGGTTACGGCGCTTTCGAAATGATCGGGCGGCGCATCCTGTGCGCGCATCTGCTGCGCGACCTCGCGCCCGCGACATTCATGCAGCCATTTATCGAAGGGATGCTCTACGAGAGCGATCCGCGGTTCGCGCAGGTGCGGCAGAGCGGCTTTCCGGTCGCGTGGCGGCTCGACGAGATCGAGGCGGCCGCGCAGGGCAGCGGCGACCGCAAGATGCTGGCGCTCGCCGGCCATCTGCGCGCGCATGCGATGAACAGCGGCGTGCTGTTCGGCCTGTCGGCGCCGCGTCTCGATTTGCGTGTCGCGGTGAACGTGACGTCGGAAACGCACGGCACCGACTGGATCGACGATCGCGTGATCGGCGGTGCGCTGTCGGTGAGCCTCGCGGTGCATCGTGTCGCGTTGCCGTTCCTCGAGGCACGCATCGCACGGATGCGCGGCTTCGCACTCGGCGACGAGCAACAGCAGGTGCTCGACCGTCTCGTGCACGGGCTGTCCGACCAGGAGATCGCGAGCGCGCTGCGCACGTCGCTGCACAAGGTCGGTCACCACATCCGCTCGCTCGAAAAACTCTTCAACGTGCAGAACCGCGCACAGCTCGCGTATCTGGCGGCGCGCCGGATGCCGTCCTGACGCGGTCCGTTCCCCGTTTTTCCGCGTGACCCGATGATCCCCGGGCCGGCCCGTCCGTGGCCGGCCCGGCGGGGCACGTCGGCCGCACGTACCGTCGTGATGCACGCACGACGCTTGACAGCGTTTTTTTCGAGTGATTGCGGCATTCACCAGTGAATTATTGCTGATTTATTTCTTCGTAATATGGCTCGACCGTCACGCCGGACGGCGGGCCGCGAGGTTGCGCCATGCGTGACGGAACTGGTCAACAGGGGCAGACAAATCAATGTGCGGAATCGACGGCTTTCTGAATAGCGTCGCCTTCGATGAGGAGACAGCGCGCGGCACGCTCGCGCGCATGACGGCAAGCCTCGCGCATCGCGGGCCCGACGGACAGGGGATCTGGGTCGATCCGGAAGCCGGCATCGCGCTCGGCCACCGGCGGCTCGCGATCGTCGACCTGTCGGTGCACGGCCGACAGCCGATGGCATCCACGTGCGGCCGCTACGTCATGGTCTTCAATGGCGAAATCTACAACCATCGCGAACTGCGCGCGGAGCTCGAGCGCGCGGGTCGCGCACCGGCGTGGCGTGGCCACTCCGACAGCGAGGTGCTGATCGCGGCGATCGTCGCGTGGGGTGTCGAGGCGACGTTGCGGCGCGCGACCGGCATGTTCGCGATCGCGCTGTGGAATCGCGAATCGCGGGTGCTGACGCTCGCGCGCGACCGGATCGGCGAGAAGCCGCTCTACTATGGCCGGATCGGCGACGCGCTCGTGTTCGCGTCCGAGCTGAAGGCGCTGCGCGGCTATCCGGGCTTCGACGGCGCGATCGATCGCGACGCGTTGTGCCTGTACCTGCGCCAGTCGAGCGTGCCCGCGCCGCATACGATCTATCGTGGCATCCGCAAGTTGCCGCCCGGCACGTATATCCAGTTCGAGCATGCGCGCGACACGCCGCGCCTGCGGGCGTACTGGACGCTCGATCAGGCGATCGAGGATGGTCGCGCGCAGCCGTTCGAGGGCAACGCCGACGAGGCCGTCGGCCAGCTCGACGCGGTCTTGCGCCAGGCCGTCGCGCGGCAGATGGAGGCCGACGTGCCGCTCGGTGCGTTCCTGTCGGGCGGCATCGATTCGTCGACGATCGTCGCGCTGATGCAGGCGCAATCGTCGACGCCGGTCGATACGTTCACGATCGGCTTCCATGAAGCCGGCTACGACGAAGCCGGGTATGCGAAGGCGGTTGCGCGTCATCTCGGCACGCGTCATACCGAGCTCTACGTCACGGCCGACCACGCGCTCGGCGTCGTGCCGAAGCTGCCGTCGATCTACGACGAGCCGTTCTCCGATGCGTCGCAGATCCCGACCTTTCTCGTGTCCGAGCTGACGCGCCGGCACGTGAAGGTGAGCCTGTCCGGCGACGGCGGCGACGAGCTGTTCGGCGGCTATACGCGCTACTTCCTGACGCCGCGCCTGTGGCGCAAGCTGCATCGTGTCCCCGGTGCCGTGCGCGCACGGATCGCCGCCGCGCTGCATGCGTTGCGGCCCGATCATGCGGACCAGCTCGCGGCCGTCGCGCAGGGTGCGTGGGGCGGCGTGGAGGCACGCGAATCGGCCGCGCGCATCGGTGATCGGCTGCACAAGCTCGGCCACGTGATGACGGCCGAGAGCCGCATCGGGCTGTACCGGCTGCTGATGTCGTCGGTGCATCATCCCGAGCGCCTCGCGCTGTCGGGGCAGGAGCCGGCGACGCCGCTCGACACCGTATCCGCGTGGCCCGCGCACCTGAGCTTCGCCGAGCAGGCGATGGCGATCGATACGCTCACGTACCTGCCGACCGACATCCTCGCGAAAGTCGATCGCGCGGCGATGGCCGTGAGCCTCGAAACGCGCATGCCGTTCCTCGATCATCACGTCGTCGAGTTCGCGTGGCGCGTGCCGGCGGCGGTGCGTTTGCCGGAAGGGCAATCGAAGGCGCTGCTGCGCCGGCTGCTCGACCGGTACGTGCCGTCCGCACTGATCGACCGGCCGAAGCAGGGTTTCTGCGCGCCCGTCGATCACTGGCTGCGCGGCGCGCTGCGGGATTGGGCCGAGGCGCTGCTGCGGCCGTCGCGGTTGCGCGAGGAAGGCTTCTTCGATGCGGCCGCGGTCGAGCGCCTGTGGCGGCAGCACGTGACGGGGCGGATGAACTGGCAGCACCAGTTGTGGACGGTGCTGATGTTCCAGGCGTGGCTGGAAGCGCAGCGCGCCGCATGAGGCGGCACACTGCGCGTCGTCACTCGTCGAGGCAGCGCATGCAGCGCTGCTTCGCGGCGTTCGAGTGCAGGCCGCGGCACATCGTCATCACGGGCCGCGCATGGCACGAAGGCGGATCGGCGGACGCCGCGGGCGACGCCTGCCGGCGTGCGCGTTCGGGCGGGGTGGTCGCGGCGGCATCCATCCGTCGTTGGCGTGCGGGCGGCGTGTCGCGCCCGGCGCTGCCTTCATCGGGATTGCCGGGCGTCATCGACGCGACGTGCAGCGCGTCGTCGTCGGCTGCATGCGCAACGGGTGGCGGCGTGGCGCACACGAGCGCAACCAGCGCATACAGGCAGGCGACAACGGTTCGCGACGCGCGGATCTTCATGGTCATTCCGTTCGTTCCGGGGGCCGGCGGCGCGGAGGGCGCGCGGCTGCTGCGTCGATTGTAGGGACGACGAAGGCCGCGTGTCACGCCGGAATCCGTCGTCACGGGCATGGACGGTGGCATGGGCGGCGATGGACGGTGCGGGCGCGGCGAAGCGTGACGCGCGAGGACGTTCGGCTGCCGCCGCTCAAAAGCGACCGCCGCCCGGAGGCGGCGGTCGGGTCGCGACTGGCTGGCGGGCCGGGCGGCGTGCAGGCCGCGCCCGACGGGCGGGCCGCGAGGCGCTGCGGATCGCCGCAGCGCGGTGGGGGGAGCGTGGCCGGCGCGCCGCGTGCGGGCGGCGCGGGGAAAGCGTCACGCGTAGTCGGCCGCCATCACGGCCTGCGGCGCCACGCGCAGGATCGGCGCGGCTTCGTGGCGCTCGACGTGCGTCATCGCCGCACCGAACAGCACGAGACGATAGCCGACTGCGTAGATCGGGATGATCCGCAGGTTCTTGTCGTGATCGAGCTTCAGCTTCGAACGGATACGCGAGATATGGGTGTCGAGCGTGCGCGACGACACGCCGAGTTCACGGCCCCACACGGCTTCCTGGATTGCCTGCCGCGGCACGATCTTGTTCATGTTGTCGAGCAGGAATTCGACGACGTCGAATTCACGCGGCGTGACATCAATGATCTTGTTGTCGATTTCGATCGTGCGGCGCACGAAGTTGATTTTTATGTTGTCGATGTACAGGTATTTGCAATCCATGGTGGCCCTCGCATGTCCATAAAGGAGTGTTTGCGGGTCCTGTGCTGCAACTTCCGGGCCAGGGAGCGGATCGTCGGGGATCGACCGGGGGCGGCGCCAGCGCAGGCGGCGCGGCAGCCTTGAATTTAAAAGAATTTTTAACGGAAGGCGCGGGGCGTAGAGAAAACGGGGCGGGACAACCGTGAAGGATTGTTACGTAGCATCGGCGGGCGACGTTACGGGCGTTACGTCCGACGTAACGTGTGGGGCGAGGCGGGGGAATGGCATGAGGAACACGTCGCGGCGCAGGTGCGAGGTCGGCAAATCGAACCCTACATGGAACCCTACATTCAACCCGACACGATAAGGCAAAAAGTTGATATAAATCAGTAACATAAGTGGTTATAATTGCCGACACGGAACCCTACATTGAACCCGACAGGGAAGCATGACCACAGTCGCTACCTTCGAACCGCTATTTCCCGAGGATCGCGTACTCGATCCGCTGCTAGAGCAGGCCGGCGAGCTCGTCGACTCATCACATCGGTTGCTTGCCATACGCGATACTCCGCTGGCCGCCGCGCTCGTGCCGCAGTTGCGCGCCATGAATTCGTACTACACGAACAAGATCGAAGGGCAGCACACAACGCCCGCCAAGATCGAGGCTGCGCTGCATCGGGATTATTCGACCGATATTGTCGAGCGCAAGAAACAACGCTTCGCGGTCGCGCATATCGCGACGGAAGCGGCGCTCGAGGAGGAATGGCGAACGCTGCCGGTTGCCGCACTTTTTGAGCCGGCGCGAATTTCGGCCATTCACGATCGCTTCTTCTCCGGTTTGCCAGTCGATGAACGACTGACCAGTGAAGGGAAAGCCATCGTTCCGGGCGAATTTCGCCGCGCGGACGTGACGGTAGGGCGTCATCTGGCACCGGAGCCCGAGATGGTCGAGCCGTTGCTCCAGGCCTGGGCGACACGTTATGCCCGCATTCGTGCCAAAGAGTATCAACTGATCGGTATCGCCTGTTCGCATCATCGTTTGACCTGGGTGCACCCGTTCATGGATGGCAACGGCCGGGTCGCGCGTCTGCATTCGCATCTCGGACTACGCGCTGCGGATCTGACCCATGGTCTTTGGTCGCCACTCCGGGGGCTGGCACGAGAACATGAACAGTATTACGTCAGGCTGAGCGAGGCCGACCAAACGAGGCGCAACGATCTGGACGGCCGGGGCAATCTGTCCCAGGAAGGGCTGGTCAAATTTGCACGGTTCTTTCTCGAGTGCTGTCAGGACCAGGTTGGTTTCATGGTGCATATGACGGAGTTCGAGGGGGTGACCGGACGATTGATGGATCTGCTGCGATACCTAGAGGCCAATCCATGGACCATCAGTTCGGAAAAATCGGTCATCAAACCGGAAGCCGCGGCGCTGGCCATGGAGTTCGTGGCACTGCGCCGAACGGTCACACGAGCGGAATTTGCCCAGATGCTCGGCGTGAGCGATGTATTGGCGCGCCGAATCGTCCGTTCGCTGCTGGATTGTGGACTGCTGACTTCGCCATCGCATCGCGGTGAACTGTCCTTTGGATTACCGCTGAGCGGCCTCCGTTTTCTCTTTCCGAGGCTCTGGCCTGAAGTCGAGCTGGAGTGAGCGTTGCCGTTGAGGCGTGCCATCGAGCCTCGGTTCCAGCCAGCGTTACGTCTTCCGCGAGGTGCTTGAAAACGCCGGCCGCGAGACGTCTGCGCCCCGCGGCCGGCGTTCCGGCCCATCCTCAAGCCTTCGCGCTATCCGCCGAATCGAACGGCAGCACGTAATGCCGCTTGCCCGTCGCCGCGAAGATCGCGTTCGCGACCGCCGGCCCGATCGGCGCGACGCCCGGCTCGCCGACCCCGGTCGGCGCTTCGGCCGACGGCACGATATGCACCTCGACCTTCGGCATCTCGGCCATCCGCAGCACGTGGTACCCGTCGAAGTTGCGCTGCTCGACCTGGCCGTCCTTCAGCGTGATCGCGCTGTGCATCGCCGCGCCGAGCCCGAAGCCGATGCCGCCCTCCATCTGCGCGGCGACGATGTCGGGATTGATCGCGATCCCGCAATCGACCGCGCACACCACGCGCTCGACCTTCACCTTGCCGTCCGCGTCGACCGACACCTCGGCCACCTGCGCGACATAGCTCTTGAACGCTTCGGCGACCGCGATCCCGCGCCCACGGCCCTTCGGCAGCGGCTTGGCCGGGTCCCAGCCGGCCTTCTGCGCGGCGAGATCCAGCACCGCGCGCATGCGCGGCTCCTTCGCGAGCAGGTCGCGGCGGAACGCGTACGGATCCTTGCCCGCCGTGTGCGCGGCTTCGTCGATGAACGCCTCGACCGCGTACGCCGTGTGCGAGCTGCCGACCACGCGCCACCACAGCACGGGCAGGCCGACCTTGGTGGTGGTGAGCTCGACCGACACGTTCGGCACCGCGTACGGCAGGTTCGCCGCGCCCTCGACCGAGGTCGCATCCACGCCGTTCTTCACCATGAATGCCTCGAACGGCGTGCCGGCGAGGATCGACTGGCCGACGATCCGGTGGCGCCAGCCGACCAGCTTGCCGTCCGCGGTCAGCCCCGCGTCGAGCTTGTGGAAGTACATCGGCCGGTAGAAGCCGCCCTGGATGTCGTCCTCGCGGGTCCACTGCAGCTTCACGGGCTTGCCGTCCGCGCCGAGCGCCTTGGCGATCGACACGGCCTCGACCACGTAGTCCGACCACGCGTTCGCGCGCCGGCCGAAGCTGCCGCCCGCGTACAGCGTGTGGATCTGCACCTGCTCGGGCTTCAGGCCGGCCGTCCGGGCCGCGTTGGCCTGGTCGACGGTCTGGAACTGGTCGCCGGCCCAGATTTCGCAGCTGTTCGCCGTCAGCTTGACGACCGCGTCGAGCGGCTCCATCGGCGCGTGCGCGAGATACGGGAATTCGTACGTCGCGCTGATCTTGCGCGCCGCGCCCGTGATCGCCGCGTCGGCATCGCCGTCCTTGCGCGCCGACGTGCCCGGCTTGTCGGCGAGCTGCCGGTATTCGCGCATGATCTCGTCCGAGCCGCGCTTTTCGGCGTTCGTTTCGTCCCATTCGATCTTCAGTGCGTCGCGGCCCTGCTTCGCGGCCCAGAAGCCGGTGCCGACGACGGCGACGCCGCCCGGCACCTGCACGACCGACACGACGCCCGGCACGGCCTTGGCCGCCGTCGCATCGAACGACTTCACCTTCGCGCCGAAGCGGGGCGGGCGCTGCAGCAGCGCGACGCGCATCCCGGGGACGGTCGTGTCGAGCGTGAAATGCGCGGTGCCGTTCGATTTGGCCGACGCGTCGACGCGCGGAATGGGGTGACCGATCAGCTTGAAATCGGCCGGCTGCTTCAGCGTGACCTTGTCCGGCACCGGCAGCTTCGACGCATCGGCGACGAGCGTGCCGTACGCGGCCGTCTTGCCGCTCTTCGCATGGGTGACGACGCCATTGGCGGTCGTCAGCTCGCTCGCCGGCACCTTCCAGCGGGCCGCCGCGGCCGATACCAGCATCGCGCGGGCCTTGCCGCCGGCTTCGCGCAGTTGCTGCCACGAGTTCGACATGGCCGAGCTGCCGCCCGTCCCCTGCATCGTGCCGAACGCGAGGTTCGCGTAGCGTTTCGCATCGGCCGGCGCGCTTTCGACGCGCACGTGCGACCAGTCGGCGTCGAGCTCCTCGGCGACGATCGTCGCGATGCCCGTATACGCGCCCTGGCCCATTTCGACGTGCTTCGCGATGACGGTGACGGTGCCGTCGGGCGTGATGCGCAGGAATGCATTCGGCGCGAAATCGGCGGCCGGCGCGGGCGCGGCGAGCGCGCGGCGGCCGAAGCCGCTGAAGTCGAAGCCGATGGTCAGGCTGACGGCGGCCGCGGCGCCCGCGGCCTTCAGGAACGTGCGGCGCGACGGACGCACCGACCCGGTGTTGTCGAGTTCGATCGTCATGGTCAGGCTCCCAGCGTCGCGGCCGCGTCGTGGATCGCCGCCCGGATGCGGGCGTAGGTCGCA
Organism: Burkholderia sp. AU31624; assembly: GCF_020420065.1. Taxonomy (NCBI): domain Bacteria; kingdom Pseudomonadati; phylum Pseudomonadota; class Betaproteobacteria; order Burkholderiales; family Burkholderiaceae; genus Burkholderia; species Burkholderia sp. AU31624. The sequence continues at coordinate 621,757 of NZ_JAIZRT010000001.1, read as the reverse complement.
CAGCGGCACAGGTTGCCGTTCATCGCGGCGTCGATGTCCGCGTCGGTCGGCTTCGGGTTCTGTTCGAGCAGCGCGGTGGCCGACATGATCTGGCCGGACTGGCAGTAGCCGCACTGCGGCACCTGGAGCTTGACCCAGGCGGCCTGCACGGCCTGCGCGGGCTTGCTCTGCAGGCCTTCGATCGTCGTGACGTGCTTGCCCGCGATGCCGGCGAGCGGCAGCACGCACGAGCGGACGGCCTGGCCTTCGAGATGCACGGTGCACGCGCCGCACTGCGCCATGCCGCAGCCGAATTTCGTGCCGGTCAGTCCCGCGTGTTCGCGAATCGCCCAGAGGACGGGCATCGACGGATCGGCGTCGAGCGTGACGTTCTTGCCGTTCAGGACAAAGGAGGTAGGCATTGTGATTGTCTCCGTGGGGGATAACCCGGCATGCGCCCGGTCACAGGGTCTGCTCACGCTCATAGCGGGCTTGCGCTGGCCCCCAGAAGGGCCGAGCGCAAGGAATGCGACGCAGCGAATACTCGACGTATTCGCAAGGAGCATGACGCCGCGATCGGCCCTTCTGGGGGCCAGCCCCACGAATGAATTTACCCAAAACAGGGGAACGTGCGTTGCCGGCCGTATTGCGGCGTCGATCGTCGCTTGTTTGGCTCGGCCAAACGGCGCTCCTCACTCCTTGCACTACGACCGGCAACGCACGTTCGCAAGCCCGCTATGAGCGTGAGCAGGCCCTGAGTGTGCGCGAGGCATCGGTTTTTGCGTCTACCCAATCCTGCAAATTTATTGAACAATCCTGCAAATCCCCGGCAGGCGGCGGGCGGTTTCGCTATGCTCCCGCGACATGAGGAAATTGATCGAGGAAGCGTCATGGACATGACCGATATCGTGGCGTCGCGCGCATCCGGGCAGCGCGAGCTGGCGACGCTGATCAGCCGCTTCGCGCCCGCGGACGGCTCGCATTCAACGGCCGTGCCGGGTTTGATGCTGCACCGGCACACGCGGCCGGTCGATCTCGGCTGCGGCGTGTCGCGGGCCGCGCTCGTGATCGCCGCGCAGGGCTCGAAGCGCGTGATCGTGGCCGGTCAGGCTTACGAGTACGACGCGCAGAATTGCCTGATTACCTCCATTGACTTGCCGATCCTGTCGCGCGTGACGAGCGCGTCGCCGGACGCGCCGTATTTGTGCCTGTCGCTGACGCTCGATCCGCAGCGCATCGTCGAGCTCGCGGCCGAGATGCGGCTGCCCGAACCGGACGCGGGCCCCGAAGGCGAGGGGATCGCGCTCGCCGAGCTGACGCCGCCGCTGCTCGATGCCGCGCTGCGGCTGATGCGGCTGCTCGATACGCCGGCCGACATTGCGGTCGTCGCGCCGCTGATCGAAAAGGAACTGCTGTACCGGCTGATGACGAGCGGGCAGGGCACGCGGCTGCGGCACATGGCGATCGCGGGCAGCCAGACGCACCGGATCGCCCGCGCGATCGAATGGATCCGCGACCACTTCGCCGAACCGATGCGCGTCGAGTCGCTCGCGCAGGCGGTCAACATGAGCGTGTCGTCGCTGCATCATCATTTCAAGCACGTGACGACGCTGAGCCCGCTGCAGTACCAGAAGCAGCTGCGGCTGCACGAGGCGCGGCGGCTGCTGTTGCGGCAGGGCGGCGACGTCGGGTCGGTGGCCGCCGTCGTCGGCTACGAAAGCGCGTCGCAGTTCAGCCGCGAATACAGCCGGCTGTTCGGCGCGCCGCCGATGCGCGACGTCGTGCAGTTGCGCAGGAAGGAACTGCTCGGCTGACGGCCGATCGCTGAAAGCCGGCGCGCCGTCGCTCGCCGTGCCGGTCACCTGGCGACCACCGTCGTCTGCAGGAAGGCCGGCGCGATCCGCCAGTCCGGCACGTAATGCACGGGCCACGCGCCGGGCGTATCGACCGCGTTGAAATACACCACGGCCTTCAGCAGCGGATAGCGCCACAGCGACCGCTGGAATTCGTCGAGTGCCTCGCGCTTGCGCGAACTCGACCCGTCGACGCCGAGCTCCGTGACCATCACCGGCAGCCCGTAGTCGGCCACCCGCTCGTACTTGGTCCGCAGGATGCTCGCGGCGGACGCGTGGCCGCCGGCCGGCCAGCTCGCGCAGCGCGGGCAGTCGAACACGGACAGGCCGATGTCGTCCACATAGCCGCGGCCCGGGAAATAGTCGTCGAGGTTCCGGTTGCCGGCCGGCGACCACACGAAGCGGATCTGGTCGGTCATCGCGCGGCAGGCGGTCACGACCCGCCGGTACGCCTGCACGTAAGCCGATGCATCGCCGATGGCCCACGGATAGCGCCCGGTGTCGGCCTCCATCTCGTGGCCCCAGCGCACGAACACGGGGTGCTTCAACGCGGCCAGCGCCGAACAGGTGGCCGCGATCCGCGCGTCGTAGCGGCCGTGCGCGATATCGTCGAGCAGCGCGCGTTGCCGCGTGTCGCTGGCCGCCCAGGGCTCGACGGTCAGCATCAGCGCGCGGTTGCGCGCCTGCGCGCGCCGGTACGCATCGTCGATTTCCGCGCGGATGTCGGGTGCGTTCCACGACACGAACACATGGTCGAACGCGAGATTCCGCTCACCCGCGAGCGTGTTCTCGGGATCGTAGGCGCCGAGTTCGGGCTGCTTCACCGGTTCGCCCGGCACGGGCGCGACCACGGCCGGCAAACCCGAGCGCCACATCATCGCCTGCCAGCCTTTCGGCGCGCGCAGCCCGATGCCCGACAGCAGCATTGCGAGCGCGATCACGAACAGCGCGTTGCGCACGGGCAGGCGGCTGAAGAACATCTGCCTGAACGCCGACCACGCGAGCCCTTGCTCCCGGCCGTGATTCACCGCGACGACGGCCGCGATCATCAGATACAGGATGCTCGTCAGCGTCGAGAACAGATAGAAGCCGGCGGCGTTGCGCGGATCCTCGACCGTGACGACGGGCAGGCTGCAGAACAGCGAGATCAGCAGATACGGGGCGACCACGCGCAGCGGCGCGTCCTGTTCGATCGCGCCGCCCTTCGGCGTGACCTTGAACGGAAATTCCTTGCCGCGCACGCAGTCGAGCACCGCCGACACGCAGCCGAGCACGACCCACGGCCAGCGTGCGAACACGAACGACAGGCCTTCCCACGACAGCAGTTTCGTATTCAGCGGGCGGCACGACTGGGTCGAATGCGTGGCCCAGGTCACGACGCACAGCAGCAGCACGGCCAGCGGCAGCGCGTAGGTGAGGTACGTGAGGTAGTCGACGTGCGCCCACACGCGGCCGGTCAGCAGCGCGACGACTGGAATCACGACGCCGCCGGCCATCGCGAGCGCGCACAGCGGGTACCACATCTGGCAGAACAGGAACTGTGCCTTCAGCTTCAGCGGCAGCCCCATGAAATAGTGGCGCGTGTAGCGCAGCATGATGATCATCACGCTCTTGGACCACTGGAATTCCTGCGTGGCCAGGTCGCCGAACGTGCGCGGCCCTTCGCCGTTCGCGATCGCGTTCAGCGCATGCATGCCGCGCCAGCCCTTCGAATTGAAGATCATCGTGGTCGAGTGATCCTCGGCGAGCTCGGGCCCGAGCCCGCCGATCTCGCGCAGCGCGCGGCAGCGCACCGCATAGTGCGAGCCGATGCACAGCGGCGCGAGGCCGCCCGCATAGCCGGCCTGCATCGTGCCGTGCAGCGGCCCCTCGACGTTCACGCGCCCGCGTGCGCTCCAGCTCATGGCCGCATTGCTGTCGCAGATGCTCGGCGCCGACACGTAGCCGACTGCCGGATCGATGAACGGCCGCAGCATCTCCTCGAGATAGGTGCGGGTCGGCACATGATCGGCGTCGAGCTGCGACACGAAATCGTAGTGGTCGTAGCCGACCCTGTCGTAGAAGTACGCGAGATTGCCTTCCTTGCACTGGGTCCGGCGCGGCCAGCTCGTCCGGTGGTACGCGGCGATGCCGCGCCGCGTCGACACGAATACACCGTGTTCGCGGCACCAGTCGAGCGTCTCGGGCGACGGGTCTTCATCGGCGAGCCATGTATCGTGCGGGTAGGTCTGGTCGAGCATCGCCAGCAGCGTCGTGCGGACGATGTCGAACGGCTCGGACGGCGCCTTGGTGACGACCATCGCGACGCGCCAGTCGCGCGGCACCGGCAGCGCGGGGTTCGGCACGACCGCCGAGCGGATGATGAAGATGAAGTAGCCGGGAATGAAGGTAGTCCAGAACAGCACGAAGCAGTTGACGCCGAAGCGGAAGGCGTCGACGTAGTGCTCGTCGCGCAACCACCAGCGCCAGAAGATGCCCAGCGCGACGAACCAGGCCAGCGCGAGGAGGTGGAAGACGATGCGGGTGCCGCTGTCCATCAACGGGACGACGAGCGGCACGTCCGCGCTCGTCGATGCGGCGCGATCCGCGTCGGCACCGGCGGCATCGTTGGTGTCGGCGGTATCCGGCGCAAGGCCGCCCGCAAGCGACGCAACCAGCTTCTTCATGGTGCTCTCCCGTCAAGGTCAGATCATCAGTCTTGAAGCAGGCCGCGTGGCAGCCGGGTGTCCTCGCTGGCAGGCGGTTGTTCCGGTGCCGGGGCGGCCGGCATGCGTTCGCCGCACGCGCGGCCCACGCGCTCGTAGCGGCGAAAGCCGCTGTCGACGGCGAGCCGTTCGCTGAACAGGTTGCGCATGTCGAGCATCACGGGATCGGCCATGTGATCCGCGAGGTCGGCGAGATCGAGTGCCTCGAACGCTTTCCATTCCGTCATCACGACGACGGCGTCCGCGCTGCGCACCGCGTCGATCGCGGAGCCTTCCATGAAGACTTGCGGCAGCAGTCGCGACGCTTCGTGCGGACGCGCCGGGTCGTACGCGCGGATATGCGCGCCCGCGCCGACGAGCAGCTGGATCACGTCGATGCTCGGGCTTTCGCGCACGTCGTCGGTCTGGCCTTTGAACGTGAGGCCGAGCACCGCGATGCGCTTGTCCTTGATCGAGCCGCCGCAGGCTTTCTCGATGCGGCGCAGGATCTGCTCCTTGCGCAGCGCATTCGATTCGATCGCCGCGCTGACGATGCGCAGCGGCACCGCATGTTCGGAAGCCGTCGCCTTCAGCGCGCGCGTGTCCTTCGGGAAGCACGAGCCGCCCCAGCCGGGGCCGGCCTTCAGGAACGACGCGCCGATGCGGCGGTCGAGGCCCATCCCGTTCGCGACCAGCTCGACATCGGCGCCGACGGCTTCGCACAGGTCCGAGATCTCGTTGATGTAGCTGATCTTCACCGCGAGGAACGCATTCGCCGCGTATTTCACGAGTTCGGCCGTTTCGATCTCGGTCGCGAGCACGAGATGGCCCATCGCTTCCAGCGGCGCATAGATGGCCGTCATGATCTCGATCGCACGCGGATGCTCGGCGCCGAACACGACGCGGTCCGGGTGCATGAAATCGTCGATCGCCGAGCCTTCGCGCAGGAATTCCGGATTCGATGCGATCGCCGCGTCGATGCCGTCCGGCGCGCAGCGTTCGACGATCCGCTTGACGATCCGGTTGGTGCCGACCGGCACCGTCGACTTCGTGACGACGACCGCGAAGCCGGTCAGGTTCGACGCGATCTCGCGCGCGGCCGCCTCGACGTACCGCAGGTCCGCCTGGTCGGTGCCCGGCAGCGTCGGCGTGCCGACCGCGATGAATACCGCGTCGCGATCGCGCACGCTCGCCGCGAGGTCGCTGCTGAAGCGCAGCGTGCCGCGTTCGACGTTGCGGGCGACGACGGCGTCGAGGCCCGGTTCGTAGATCGGCATGCGGCCTTCGTTCAGCGCGTCGATCTTGCCGCGATCGTTGTCGATGCAGACGACGTCATGCCCGAGATCCGCAAAGCACGCGCCGCTGACCAGCCCGACGTAGCCCGTGCCGACGATGGCGATCCGTACCTTCATGGTGATTCCCCTGCGTGGCGTTCAAGGAAACTGGCTCAATTGCCGGATTCGAATTGCAGTGCTTTCTGAAACCACGCCGCGGCGTGTTCGACCATCGGTTCGATCGCGGTGAAACGCGGCCGCCAGCCGAGCACGAGCGCGGCTTTCGTGGCGTCGGCGTACAGCTCGGGCGGGTCGCCCGGGCGGCGCGCGGTCGTTACCGTCGGTACGCGCCGGCCCGTCACGGCTTCGACGGCGCGCAGGGCGTCGAGCACCGACGTTCCTTGGCCGGTGCCGAGATTCAGGGCGACGCTGTGGCCGCCGCCGCACAGATAGGCGGTCGCTTTCAGGTGCGCGTCGGCGAGGTCGCTCACATGCACGTAGTCGCGAATCGCCGAGCCGTCGGGCGTCGGGTAGTCGGTGCCCATCACCTGGAACGCAGGGCCGATTCCGAGTGCCGCGCGAATCGCGAGCGGCAGCGCGTGCGTTTCCGGTTCGTGGCATTCGCCGATCTCGCCGTCCGGGTCCGCGCCGGCCGCGTTGAAGTAGCGCAGCGCGACCCACTTCAGCCCATACGCGCGCTCGAAATCGGCGGCCATCCGTTCCATCGCGTACTTCGTGAAGCCGTACGGATTGATCGGGTGCTGCGGCATGCGCTCCGAGATCGGCAGCCCGTCCGGAACGCCGTAGGTCGCGCACGACGACGACATCACGATCCTGCCGATGCCCGCCGCGTGCATCGCGCTCAGCAGCGTGCAGGTGCCGGTGACGTTGACCGTGTAATAGCGGTCGGGCGCGAGCACCGAATCGCCGACGTAAGCGAGTGCGGCGAAATGAATCACGACGTCGGGCCGATGCGCGGCGAACGCCTTCGACAGCGCGTCGCGGTCGAGAATGTCGGCCGCGACGAGCGGCCCCCAGCGAACCGCGTCGCGATGGCCGGTCGACAGGTTGTCGTAGGCGACCGGTTCGTGTCCTGCTGCCGCGAGCGCCTTGCAGGTATGGCTGCCGATATAGCCCGCTCCGCCTGTCACGAGCACTTTCATGCCGTGGCCCCGGTCACGCGCAGCACGGGCTCGAGCCACAGTTCACGGCTGAAATAGTCGACGGTCCGGCGCAGCCCTTCGTCGAGATCGATGGCCGGCCGCCAGCCCAGCTCGGCCGACGCGACCGAGATGTCGGGCTTGCGCTGATGCGGATCGTCGATCGGCAGCGGCCGGAACACGATCTCCGATGTCGAGCCCGTCATCGCGAGCACTTTCTCCGCGAGCTCGATCATCGTGAATTCGCCGGGGTTGCCGATGTTGACCGGCGTGCCGACGTTGCGCTCGGCGCTCATCAGGCAGAAGAAGCCGTCGATCAGGTCGCTGGCGAAGCAGAACGAGCGGGTCTGCCGGCCGTCGCCGTAGATCTCGAGCGGCGCGCCGTGGAGTGCGCCGACGATGAAGTTCGACACGACGCGGCCGTCGCGCGGCGACATCCGAGGGCCGTAGGTGTTGAAGATGCGCGCGACACGCACGTCGATGCCGTGCGTGCGGTAGTAGTCGTAGCACAGCGCCTCGGCCGCGCGTTTGCCTTCGTCGTAGCACGCGCGCGGGCCGATCGTGTTCACGTTGCCGCGATAGGTTTCCGTCTGCGGGTGCACGTCCGGGTCGCCGTAGATCTCGCTGGTCGACGCCTGGAACACGCGTGCGCCCGTCTTGCGCGCGAGCATGAGGCAGTGGTTCATGCCGAGCACGTTGGTCATCATCGTATGAACGGGATCGACCTGGTAGGTGGGCGGCGATGCCGCGCACGCGAGATTCCAGATCTCGTCCACCTGCAGTTGCGGCAGGCCGAGCGAGACGTCGCCCTTCACGAATTCGAAGCGGCCGGACGCCTTCAGGTCGGCGACGTTGAGCTTGCGCCCCGTCAGCAGGCTGTCGATGCACGTGACGGACGCGCCTTCCATGACCAGGCGTTCGCATACGTAGCTGCCGAGAAAGCCGGCGCCGCCCGTCACCAGGACGCGCTGACCGGCGCGCGTCTCGAGCGCGACCCGGTCATTCATGGCTTTCACCTTCGTCGAGCAGCTCGAGGAACCACACGTCGATTTGCTCGACGGCGGTGCGCACGCGTTCCATCCCGCCGCACGGGTAGCGCTTCGGCAAGCGCCGGCTCGCATGGGCCGAGGTCGACGAAGCGCCGCGACAGGCGCTCCGGTTTCGCCGACTACCCCGTTGATGCTTGAACGACGCGCACGCCGATCGACCGGTGGTGATCTTCATCGCCTTTTCCCCGATACGCTGATTGACGAGCAGGCCGCCGTCCGTGATCTTGTGCCTCGGCGTGCCGCTCGGTGAGAGCCGGAGATCAGGCAATCGGCATGCCATGAACGATGCCGTCGCGATGCGCACGGGAGCGACGGCGCGATTGCCGCGCGATACGCGCGCTTCTGTTTCATGCATGTATCGTGGGGACAGAAAAGCGAGCGGGGAAATTGCCGGATCGATGCGAATCGATACGACGAAACGCACGATAAATCAGGCTTTTGCGGGAATGGCGCCGTCAAACAGGTGTTGAGTTTGAATGTTTCATCAATGAGAAAGGCGTGGATAAAGGATTAAAAGTGTTTCCTGAAGGGGCCGAGAATCGGGTGATTCGGTGCGTGAAAGACGGGGCGAATGAAAGTGAAAAAAATGATGGGCGGCATGATGGGGCGCGATTTTTCATTTGTTTTAATTATTACGTCGTCACGAAAGTTTTCATTGTTACGGTCCATTTCGGCTCTCGAGCGGTGCGTGATCCTGTTGGTATTTTCACGGATGAATCAAATTCGTTTCGGTCGTCAGGAGAAATGCGTGTCGATGGCTCGCCGGAGGCTGCCGTATCGGGCTTTCGGTGCGCGGTGTCGGGCGAATCGATTCTCGTTTGTGATGGCGCAGGAAGGGGGCGCACATGCCGCGCCCCCCGGTTTGCAGGCGGAAATGCCCGCGCCGCCGGCCTTGCGCGGCAGCCCGGTTCTCAAGTTTGAAACACTCGTTCATCTGGCCGCCCGGTGCGGGCCTGCGGGCCGGATTCGTCCGTCTAATCCGGAGATTGCGTTGCGGCGCTCAACGATTGGAGCGGGTGTCAGACTGTTATTGCGATACATTCCTGAAACAAAAAATGCCGTTTCAGGTGCTGCGGGCCGCCGTGGCGGGCGTGTGCCGCGCGCAAGCTGCGGTGGAATATCGCGTGGCACGCTGCTTGCGGTATTGGACGCACCGGCGGGCGGCTGAAACGATGTAACAAAGCGGTGGGGCGGCCAACTCGTCAATAAGCAGTCGGGGAAACGGCGATGAAGACCATAAGCAGTAGCTTGATCGGTGCGTACTTTGCGCATCAATGGGGTAGTCGGAAAGGCCGGGGTGATGCTCGCGACGCTGTGCCAGCTTCGCGGGTTGCGCTGTCCCGGTTTCTTGCCCGCCGCGCGCGCCGCGTGCTGGCGCGGTTGTCGCGCCGCACGGCAGTCGGGCGACAGCGGTACTCGCTCTCATTCAGTTCACCCGGATGGATCAGGCTGTTCGTGCCGGACAGCGTGATGCCGATTCGTCCTCGGCCATGCAGGGCCGCTCCGATCGTGCGTGGCCCATGCCGGCGCCGGCCGGATTAGATCGAACAGCCTGTCGGCCGGATTATCCGGAAGACGCTTCGTCGATAGCTCAGGGAGAACACACGCCACCCGGCTGCAATGCAGGCCCTTGTCGCCCGTGTAAAAGGTGTATTTCAAGCGGCGCTGCAATTTGCGGTGGTTAATGTATTCGCGAATTTTCGATTCCGGAAGCGGGATGTCGATTCATGACATGCCGTCCGGCGGGGTATCGAATATCGCAAGCCGGAAAGATGTGCGCATCGTTCCGGTTCATCAAGCAATGGTGTTTTCGATGCAAGACCAATGTTCATAAAAATAATAGAAAACACCTACCAAAAAAATTTGGATAACCAAAAATCTCGAAGCTAAGCTTCGTTTGGCCAAAATCGCAAAAAACTTGATTTAAAAGGCAATGAGATTTTATTGATTGGATAGTGATCCTTAATTTTGAGGATTGCTCAAGTCGGGAGGATCGATGGCGTGCGATCTTCCCGATTCACTCCGTCCACGCCGTTTTGGAGTCGACCATGAAGAAGCTTCTGATTGCAGCAGCAGTTCTGGCGGTTTCGGGTGCAGCGTTTGCCGGCAGCGGCACGGTGTCGAGCAGCAATTCGTCGAGCGGCGGTTCGACGATGGCTGGGGTCGCAGGGTTCGGTCATTTCTCCGCGACCGATTCCGGCTCGGCACTCGGTGCAGCCGGCGCACTGGCCGGCGGCCCGGGCAGCGGTTCGATCTCGTACACGAACCACACCCAAACGTCGACGGTTGGCGGCTTCGGCTTCGGTGGAGCACAAGCGACTGGCAGCAGCGGCGCGAATGCCGGTTCGATCGGCTGGACGTATCACCACTAAGCCGCGACGCGTAGCGTTCGTCATTGGCTGGCGGTACGGATGCCGGGTTTCGTCCGATGGGGGGCAGGCCCGGCTCCGCCACCGCCGAACTTCATCACAGCAAGGGATTGCTATGAAAGCCAACGTGATATTAGCGACAGCGCTCACCGTCTTGTCGTCGGCTGCCATGGCCGCGGGACTGTCCACGACCAACCAGACGCAATCCGTTGCGTCGGGTGTTTCCGGTTCGGTGCTGGTCGGGTCCGGCAGCTATACCAGCAACTCGACTTCGACGGCGGGTGCAAGCGCTGGCAGTACGGTGACACCCGCTGGTTCCGTCGGTACGGCATCTGCCTTCCACAACTCGACCTCGACGGCCAGTGGTTCAGGCTTGAACGGGGGCGCGTACGCGGCAGGCGGCGGTATCGGTGCCGCAGCCTCGAACGGTGGAAACAGCAAAACGAACGAGAACGCGAATGCGCTATCGGGAGGGGTGAGTGCCACGATCGTACTCGGTGCGAATCACTACACGGCTTCGAGCGCGAACGACCAGGGCTATGCCAACGCGGGTGCCGCTGGGCTGACCGGCAGTGGTGGGTCAGGCGCGATCACGGGTTCGAATCACTACAACTCGTCGACCGTGTGGAGTACCGGTCCGGCCGGCTCGCCGTCCGCGGCGGGCGGAAGCCAGGGCAGTTCAAGTGCGACCGGAAGCAGTCATTAGTCAGGTGTGGGGGGGCCAGTTTCCCAGCGACGCTGGTCTCTTTTCCCCACATTGTTGTCACGTAAGGAGTTGGCATGAAGCAGAAACTGATTGCCGCCGCTCTGATGCTCGCGTCTCTGACGGCGTATGGCGCTGACCGTATTGCCGACGACGTGCAATCGAATTTGCAGACGTCAAACAAACCTGACCAGACAACCAAACCGTCAGAACAACAAACGCTTTCTTCGGGCAGTGCCATCGGCGGACCCGACGCCCAGCAGTGGCAGGGCATGTCGGCAGGCTCATGGTCCCAGCTGGGCAACGGCTGGAAACAGTTCGGGGAAGCAGGCAAAGCTGAAGGGAATCAGGGGAACTAGTACGGTTGCCTGGGTGGGAGGTCAAACCTCGTCCGGAGAGTGAAATGAACAGCAACAGGATCAAGGTGGCATGCGCTGCGATGTTCGCGATGACCACGATCGGCGCCCAGGCGCAAACCGCCGACTCGACTTCGAGCTCGCAGTCGTCGACCTCGTCGACGGCCATCAGCCAGGGCGGCGGCTCGAGCATGAACACGAACACCACGAGCTCGCGCGGCGGCAATGCCACCAGCTCCAGCGGGGTTCGCGGCAGCGGCAATTCGAGCGTGAACGTGAACGTGACGATGCCGTCCGGCACGAGTGGCGGTTCGAACGTGACGCCGCAGAGCGTCAGTTCGCTCCAGTCGTCAGGCGCACCCGGCACCAACCCGTACAACACCCAGACCTCGGAAAACGTCAATTACTCCGGGACGCAGACGATCAAGACGAACCCCTCGATCCAGGCGCCGGGGCTGACGACCACGCTGTCCGATACCTGCATGGGCTCGGTGAGCGTCGGCGTGTCGTTCCCGGGGTTCGGCGCGACGGGCGGCACGACGCTGGTCGACCAGGCCTGCGTGCGACGTCTCGATGCGCGTGAATTCCGCGCGATGGGCCTGACCGACGTGGCGCTCGCGCTGCTCTGCCAGAGCGACGCGAACCGGCGTGCGGTGGAAGCGACCGGGCACCTGTGCCCGGGCACGACCGCGCCGCTCGCCCGTTCGAACGTGGCGCCGAGCGTGGAAGCGACGGTCGCCGACGACGTGAAGTATCGCGATCCGATCGTGCGCGACCGCATGGGCTTGCCGCCGCTCGGCGCTGCCGCGCCGGCGCCGGCGCAGCCCCGTCCGGTGGCGACGAATTTTGTGCAGGCAGCACCCGTGTCGGTGCCGGTACCTGTGCCCGTGCCGTCGATGGCGCCGGTTGCCGCTGCGCCGGCTGTCGCAGCTGCTGCGCCGGCAGTGGCAGCGCCTGCTGTTGCGGCCGCACCGGCCGTAGCAGTTCCCGCCGTTGCAGCCGCAGCGCCGGCCGTAGCCGCAGCACCCGCGGTAGCTGCCGCACCTGCAGCGTCGGTCATCCCGGCGGCTGCGATGGCGGCCGTGCCGGCTGCCGCCGTGATCGCCGCACCGGCAGTCGCGGACAAGGCATCGCAGGCGCCTGCCACACCGGTCGCCGACACGAAGGCACCCGAGCCCGTGCAGCCGGTCGCCGACAAGGCACCGGAACCCGCACCGGTGGTGGCCGACAAGGCGCCCGAACCCGCACCGGTGGTGGCCGACAAGGCACCGGAACCGGCACCGGCGGTCGCCGACAAGGCACCGGAACCGGCACCGGCAGTCGCTGACAAGGCACCGGAACCCGCACCGGCAGTCGCTGACAAGGCACCGGAACCCGTGCAGCCCGTCGCCGACAAGGCGCCGGAGCCGATGCCGGCCGCGACCGACAACGCAGCGCAGGCCGCTGCCGCGCCGGCTGCGGACCCGACGCCGGCGGCAGCCGTCGTCGCGGCGCCCGCGGCTGAAGCCGCGATGCCCGCGCCGGCAGCCGATGCAAAGGCCGCCGAGCCGGCGCCGGTCGCCGCGGAAGCGCCCGCACCGGAAGCCGCGCAGCCTGCCGTCGCTGCGGCGCCTGCCGACATGCCGGCCGCCGACGCGAAGGCGCCGGAAGCCGCGGCTGCGCAGCCCGCCGACATGCCGGCGTTGTCCGATCCGGCGCAAGCATTGCCGCCGGCTTCGGTCGACCAGCAGGCGGCCCCGGCTGCACCGGTCGTGCCGGCTCCGGCCGTCATCTCGACGAGCACGTCGTCGTAAGCACGCGGATCGGTTTCCCGTGTGACCGGAACACCGGTCGCACGGGAGACGTTCGAACCCGATGCCCGACGGTCGTTGCCTGTTTGACGGGTGTTGATCCCATCCCCGAGGTCAACACCTCTTTTTGCCTGACGAGGATGCAAGGAGGCCTCAATCATGAGGATCTTTTTGGTCGCTCTGTTGTTGTACAGCGCACAAGCCGCGGCGCAGTCGGTATTTCAGAACCCGGCGGTCTTCGTGATCCTGGGCGAGCAGACCGCCGCGAACGCCGTGAGCGTTCAGCAGGCGCTGTCGACGCTCGGTCGCGCCGACAACACGGCATGCGCGCCGATGATGATGATCGGTGATCCGCAGATGATCTACATGATGCCGGAGGAAGGTCACGCCCCGTCGTGGCAATCGCCGGTGTACGGCCGTGGCGCGCCGTTCGAAGCGCAGAAGGGGCCGATATCGACCGGCAAGACGATCGGCGCGATGCAGCATGCCGAGGACATGCAGACGCAGCCATGGAGCGACGGCAGCGCGATCACGCAGAAGATCGCCGGCGAGTCGACCGTGACGGCGGCGGAGCGGGTGAGCGGGTGGCAGCGCAACGGGCTCGGCTCGATCGAGACGGCCCCTGCGACGGAGGTGACGGTGAACGGCAAGACTTACCGCGCCTATCGTGACGACCTCAACCGTGCCGCGAAGCCGGTCGTCGAGCCGCAGATCTACACGCAGCGCGTCGTGTTCTGCCGATAACGAAACGTCAATCCGAGGACGGCCCGGCGCTGCGCCGCGGGACCACGATGTCCCGCCCCGCGCGATCCGGCAACGGCCGTTTCGACCACCTATCCAAGCGACGAGGCCATCGTGAACCATTGCTGCCAGATCAGGGTGTCGGGCCCGCAGGATCTCGAACGCGAGGCGGGACCGGCGCCGTTCGTTGCCGTCCGGCGCAACCATGTCGTACCGCCGCGGCCACTCGTCTACCTGTCGCAGCAGCACGATGCCGCGCTCGTCGACTGCCTCGCGTCGCGCGGCTGGGACGTGTGGCGCGCGAAAACCGTTGCGGACGCACTGAATCTCGTCAGGGTGAACCGCCCGCATGCGGGCATCGTCGATTTCGGCAGCTTCGCGTCGCTCGACGTCATGTCGTTCGAAACGCTGCTGCGCGATCCGCGCGTCGGCTGGGTCGCGCTCGCCGACCATGAGCGGCTGCGGGATCTCACCGTCGCGCGCCTGATTCGCCACTGCTGCTTCGACTACGTGCGCAATGCGAACGCCTATACGACGATCGGCTATCTGGTCGGCCATGCATACGGGATGCTGAAGCTCGCGGACGGCAGCCCGGACGCCGCTGCGGCGCCCCCCGGCGGCACGATGATCGGCTCGTGCAACGCCATGCGCCGGCTGTTCGCGACGATCCGCAAGGTCGCGAACACGGACGCCACCGTCTTCGTCGCCGGCGAATCCGGCACCGGCAAGGAGCTGACGGCGGCGGCGATCCACCAGCAGTCGTTGCGCGCCGACGCGCCCTTCGTCGCCGTGAACTGCGCGGCCATTCCGCCGACGCTGCTGCAGGCCGAGCTGTTCGGCCACGAGCGCGGCGCGTTCACGGGCGCGCACCAGCGCAAGATCGGCCGGATCGAGGCCGCGCACGGCGGCACGCTGTTTCTCGACGAAATCGGCGACATGCCGTTCGAGAGCCAGGCGAGCCTGCTGCGCTTCCTTCAGGAAGGCACGATCGAGCGGCTCGGCGGGCACGCGTCGATTCCGGTGGACGTGCGGATCGTGTCGGCGACCCACGTCGATCTCGAGGCCGCGATGCAGGCGGGGCGGTTCCGTGCCGACCTGTACTACCGCCTGTGCGTGCTGCGCATCGACGAGCCGCCGCTGCGCGTGCGCGGCCGCGACATCATGCTGCTCGCCGACCACGTGCTGCGGCGCTATCGCGGTGACAGTTCGCACCGGATTCGCGGCTTCATGCCGTGCGCGATCGAAGCGATCCACAACTACCCATGGCCCGGCAACGTGCGCGAGCTGATCAACCGGATCCGGTTCGCGGTCGTGATGACGAACGGCCCGATGATCTCGGCCGCGGATCTCGAACTGCACCCGTACACGTCGCGGCGGCCGCCGACGCTCGCGGAAGCGCGCCGGCAGGCCGAGCGGCACGCGATCGAGGAAACGCTGATGCGCCACCGCCACCAGCATGCGGACGTGGCGGCCGAGCTGGGCATCTCGCGCGCGACGCTGTACCGGCTGATGACCGCGCACGGGCTGCACGCCTGACGCGCGGCGGCAAACCGCCGCTCAAGACCGCGCGATGCCGGCCGTTAAGACAGTAAACGGCCCGTCCGGACCGCCGGTGCAGCCATGCTGCGCGCGGCCGGCACGCGGCGCATCACGCTTATCCGAGGTTACCGTGGCAGAGTGCAGTCACTGCGGCAGGACGTTCCTGGCCGGCGGGCGGTCGATCGACGGCCGCCGCTATTGCCGTGCGGCGTGCGCGCAAGCGCATCCGATCGTCGTCGAGGCGGAACGGGTGCCCGATGCGAAAGTCTGGGAGTACGTGCACGACTGGCGTTACGGGCCATGCCCGATCTGCGGTCGCGACGACCTGCCGGTGGATGTCCATGCGTCGCATCGCGTGGTGTCGCTGCTGTTCGTCACGCGCTGGGCGACGCGACGCCATGTGTGCTGCCGGCGTTGCGGCCGCAGGAAGCAGGCGGTCGCGCTGCTGGCTTCGGCCGCGTTCGGCTGGTGGGGGGTGCCGTGGGGCCTCGTGCTGACGCCGATCCAGCTCGTGCGCAACGCGCTCGGGCTGGCCGCGCGCGACCCGGCGGTCGCGACGCAGCAGTTCGAACAGCTCGTGCGGCGCAAGCTGGCGGCGCGCCGGTTGCGGCGCGCACGGCAGGGCGCCGGCGCCTGAGCGCGCGGCGCGCAATCAGGCGGCCGGCCGCTCGAAGCCCGATGCGACCCAGCGCTCGGCGCTGGCCTTGTTGAGCTTGAACCCGGCCGACACCTTCGCTTCGGCCAGCAGCTCGCCATACGGATCGAATGCCTTGAGCTGCGCGTACGGCTCGAATTCGTCCGGCACGATGTCGAGCGTCACCGACACATCCTGGTCGTCCTCGCCCTGAACCGTCACTTCCTTGTGCAGCATCGCGCGCCGCTGCTGCTCGTGCCGCATCAGCACCTCGGTCGCGGTCTTCACGAGCGTGCGGAACGCGTTCGCGTCCATCGGCTTCGGGTTCTTCTTGTCGCGGCCCATGGTCCACGGCCCGACGAGCGCGGGCTCGGACTCGCCGTCCTTGATCATCTCGACGGCCCAGCCGTCGTCGTCTTCGTTCTTGATGATGCGGGCCGTCCAGCCGTTGTCGCGCCAGAGGCCGTCTTCGTGGATGGAGGTGTCGTCGGGTTGCAGGTCGGATTCGGTCATGGGGAAAGCGGGGGTACGGGCAGCCGGCAAGCGGGCGGTGGCGCGCGGCCGGCATCGGCGCGTCGCTCGCCGCCGGTGGCCCGGCGCGGGATGCAAAGGCGTCGATTTTACCTGCTGGCCGGTCGCTTGGCCCGGATCGGCCGCCACGCTGGCCATTCGGCGGATGTCCGTGGCGACCGGCGCCTCGTGTCGGGCGTTCGAACCGGCGCAAATATCAAACTCGTATTACGTCTCCGGCGGCCGATCCCGATGCCGTCCGATAGCCCGCCTGCGCGCAGCTTCATAGAATCGTCATTCAGGCTAAAAATAGCCTGAATGTCCTTTCAACGCCAAATCGGCCGTGCGTGCCCCGTGTCGCGCGGCCGATGAATCACCTGGAACTGCGCATGAGGAAATTCAATGTTCGCGTCGTTTTCGCGTACGACTGGCCGTTGACGCTGGCCGGCATCGAGCAGGTCGCCGGCAGCGGCTGTGCGATCGAGATCGTCGCGGTGTACCGGAGCGTGGCCGAACTGGTCGCGTCGCTCGGCGGCGTCGACTGCGATGTCGTGCTGGTCGACTATGCGATCCGGGCAGACGAGCAGATGGACGGCCTCGCGCTGTTCGACTGGCTGCGGCGCACGCGTCCGAACGTCGGGATCGTCGCGCTGGTCGCGAACGAGAATCCGCTGATCTTCGGGTCGATCCTCGCGATCGGCGGCGTGAGCATCGTCAGCAAGTTCGACGAGGTCGGCCATATCGTCACGGCCATTCATTCGAGCTACAGCGGCGGGCGTTACCTGTCGCCGCTCATCAGGCGCGCGGTCGATGCATTCGGCGAGCGCGGCGAGGCGCCCGTGAAGCTGTCGGCGCGCGAGATCGAGGTCATTCGCCTGTATCTGTCGGGGGTGCCGATCAAGACGATCGCGCAGCGTCTGAGCAAGGGCAAGCAGACGGTCAGCGCGCAGAAGATCAGTGCGATGAAGAAGCTTGGTGTGAGCAACGACGTCGAGTTGATCCAGCGTGCGGCGGGGTTGGGGCTTGGCACTGGCCTGACCGCGTCACGGCCCGGCCGCGCCGCGTGAGCACGCGTGCGCCGGGCGGCCGCCGTCAGGCCGGCAACGCAAACCGCGTCACCGCATCCCGCAACGCCTCGGCCTGATCGCGCAGCGAATGCGCGGCGGCCGCGGCTTCCTCGACGAGCGCCGCGTTCTGCTGCGTCACCTGGTCCATCTCGCCCACCGCGCGATTGACCTGCTCGATCCCGGCGCTCTGTTCGCGCGACGCATGGCTGATCTCGTCGAGGATCTCGTTCACGCGCCGCACCGACTGCACGATCTCGGCCATCGTCTCGCCTGCGTGCGTGACGAGCGCCGCGCCTTGCTCGACGGTCTCGTTCGACGACACGATCAGCGACTTGATCTCCTTCGCCGCCGTCGCCGAGCGTTGCGCGAGCGAGCGCACCTCGGCCGCGACCACCGCGAAGCCGCGACCCTGTTCGCCGGCACGCGCAGCCTCAACCGCCGCGTTCAGCGCGAGGATGTTGGTCTGGAACGCGATCCCGTCGATCACCCCGATGATGTCGCCGATCTTGTGCGAGCGGTCGGTGATCTCGTTCATCGTGCGCACGACGTCGTCGACCACCGCGCTGCCGCGCGTCGCCACCTGCGCGGCCTGATCGGCGAGCGACGCGGCCTGCGCGGCGCTGTCCGCGTTCTGCTTCACGTTCGCGGTCATCTGGTCCATGCTCGACGCGGTCTGGACGAGCGCGGCCGCCTGTTCCTCGGTGCGCTGCGACAGGTCCGTGTTGCCGGACGCGATCTCGCTCGCGCCGACGTTGATGTTCTCGGTGCCCATCCGCACGCGCGACACCATGTCGATCAGCCCGCCCTGCATCGTGTGCAGCGCATGCAGCAGGCTGCCGCGATCGTCCTGCTTCACGGTCACGCGCGCGGTCAGGTCGCCCTGCGCGATGCGCTGCGCGGCGTCGAGCGCCACCTCCAGCTCGCCGCCGAGGTTCGCGCGCACGCTCTTCAGCACCAGCACCATCACGGCGGTCGCGATCCCGCCGAGCACGGCCGTCATCGCGAGCCAGCGACCGACGCTTTCGAGCACGGCCGAGCGGACGTCGTTCATGTACATGCCGGTCACGAGATACCAGTCCCATGGCGCGAAGCGCTGCACCGCGCTGGTTTTGTCCTGCGGCTTGTCGGCGCCCGGCTTCGGCCACAGATACTCGACGAAGCCCTTGCCGCCCTCCAGGTTGCCGGCCTTCACGATCTCGACGAACAGGTGCTTGCCGTTCGGATCGGTGAAATTCGACACGTCCTTGCCGTTGAGCTCGGACTTGATCGGATGCATCACGATCACCGGCTTCGAGTCGTTGATCGAGATGTAGCCGTCGGCGCCGTGGCGCATCGCGGCGATCGCCTCGATCGCCTTCTGCTTCGCTTCGGCTTCCGGCAGCGCGTTCTGCTGCGACAGCTTGTAAAAATGGTCGGTCACGCTCGCGGCCTGCGCGACCAGCGATGCGAGCTGTTCGCGGCGGTCCGTGATCATCGATGCGCGCGTCTGCCATGCGCCGAGTCCGGCGATCACAAGCAGGCCGAGCCAGAGGATGACGATCATCGAGGCGAGTTTCTGATTCAGGGAAAGGTTGCGCATGGTGTGTGGTCGGTCAGTCGTGGATGCTCCCCGGAACGGCGTGACGGGGTAAGTGTCTTGACGGCGTCCGACGGGCGTCACCGTAGACGGGTTATCCCTAGGAACCGGTACCGTGGACGCATCCCTCTAATCCCGACAAGGGTATCTATGCATATGCATAACGGGTGTCGCTATACTCACGGGGCAATGGCGTGTGCGCTGCGGGCCCGGCTCGGTGGCGCGGCGGCGAATGAAACCGAAAGGAGGCAACGATGCGAATTCTGGTGGTAGGGGCCGGCGCGGTCGGCGGGTATTTCGGCGGCCGGCTGGCCGCGGCGGGGCGCGATGTGACGTTCCTGGTGCGCGACGGCCGCGCGGCCGCGCTGGCGCGCGACGGGCTGCTGATCCGCAGCCCGCGCGGCGACCTGACGCTCGCGAACGTGCAGACCGTGCGCGCGGGCGACGCGGCTGCCGGCGTCGCGCCGTTCGACCTCGTGCTGCTGAGCTGCAAGGCATACAGCCTCGACGATGCAATTCAGTCGTTCGCGCCGTTCGTCGGCCCGCAGACGCTGATCCTGCCGATGCTCAACGGGATGCGTCATCTCGACGTGCTGCGCGACCGGTTCGGCGCGGCTCAGATGCTCGGCGGGCTGTGCGTGATCGCGGCGACGCTCGATCGCGAGCAGCGCATCGTGCACCTGAACGACACGCACGGGGTCACCTTCGGCGAACTCGCGGGCGGTGAATCGCCGCGCGTGCGCGCGGTGGCCGACGTGCTCGGCGGCGCGGGGTTCGATGCGACGCTCAGCGACAACGTGGTCGCGCGGATGTGGGAAAAATGGGTGTTCCTCGCGACGCTCGCCGCGAGCACGTCGCTGTTCCGCGGCTCGGTGGGCGACATTCTCGCCGCGCCGGACGGCCGCCGCCTGCTCGAGACGATGCTCGGCGAATGCAGCGCGATTGCCGAGCACAATGGCCACCGGCCCGACCCGGCCGCCATCGAGCGGATGCAGCGGATGGTGCTGACGCCGTCGCCGCTGACCGCGTCGATGCTGCGCGACGTCGAGAACCATGCGCGTGTCGAAGCCGATCACGTGATCGGCGACCTGCTCGCGCGCCGCGACCCGCAGGCGGCCGATACGTTGTCGCTGCTGCGGATCGCGTACAACCACCTGAAGACGTACGAAGTGCGGACGGCGCGCGAGCACGCGGCCGCGTAACCACCGGAGCGGGCGGCCGCCAGGCCGTTCCGCGCTGCACAAATTTGTCGTCCGGCGCCCTGTGCGGCCGGAATGCGCAAAAAAGTATCGGAAATCAGGCGTAAAGTTGGTGGAGCCGCGCGCGCGATCGACCTACATTGCTTCCCATGCGACCGGTCGCGTCGCCGTGTGAAATACGCGGCGCACGCGCGCAACGAACCGGCCAGCGAGATATGGGAATGGAGACGCCAACCATGATGCACCCCGATCTGGAAGTGGTCGACGTGCGACGCGACGAGTCGTTCAAGGTCTGGTCGCACGGCTATCCGTATCGCACGATCCGCTGGCACTTCCATCCCGAATTCGAACTGCACCTGATCGTCGCGACGCGCGGCAAGTATTTCGTCGGCGACCACATCGGCTCGTTCGGCCCCGGCCATCTCGTGCTGCTCGGCCCGAACCTGCCGCACAACTGGGTCAGCGACATGGCCGAAGGCGAAACCGTCGAGCGCCGCAATCTCGTGATCCAGTTCGACCCGGCGTTCGTGCGCCGTTGCATGGACGCGTTTCCCGAATGCCGCGACGCGCAGGCGCTGCTCGACGATGCGCGGCGCGGGGTTGGCTTCGATGCGGCGACCAGCGCCGCGATCGCGCCGCTGTTCGACGAACTGCTGGCCGCGCGCGGCATGCGCCGCATCGCGCTGTTCATGACGATCCTCGAACGGCTTTGCGCGGCGGCCGAACGCACGCTGCTCGCGAGCCCCGCGTACGACCAGGCCGACGTCACGCCCACGCGGCTCAGCCATGCGCTGTCCTACATCGGCAAGAACCTCGCGTCCGAGCTGCGGGAAGCCGATCTCGCGCAACTGACCGGGCAGAGCGTCAGCGCGTTCTCGCGAGCGTTCCACCGCCAGACGGGCATGCCGTTCGTGCAGTACGTGAATCGTCTGCGGATCGAGTCCGCGTGCCAGATGCTGCTCGCCGACGACGCGAACATCACCGATATCTGCTTCCAGGCCGGCTTCAACAACGTGTCGAACTTCAACCGCCAGTTCCGCGCGGTGAAGGGGATGGCGCCGTCCGAATTCCGCGCGCTGCAGCGCCTGAATGCGCGCAGCCGCGAGCTCGCGCTGCACGCGGCGCCCACCGGCAATCCGCTGCCGCCGCGTGTCGTCACGCCCGGCATCCCCGAGCTCGCGCCGCAGCCCGGATGATCGCGGGGCCGCGGCCCGCCTGAACTTTCCACACCGTTTCACCCAGCGCAATCGCGTCGCCCACGTCGCGAGGGGCGCGTTCAACCACGAAAAAGCCGCACACATAACCGGAGACACCGTCATGACGCATGCATCGCCCGCTTCATTCCCCCGTCGCGCCGCCCGTATGGCGGTGATTGCCGCGCTCGCCGTCGCGGCCTGGCTGCCCGCTGCCGCCGTGCAGGCCGCACCGCTGCGCATCGGCATGACGTTCCAGGAACTGAACAACCCGTATTTCGTGACGATGCAGAAGGCGCTGAACGACGCCGCTGCGTCGATCGGCGCGCAGGTCGTCGTCACCGACGCGCATCACGACGTCAGCAAGCAGGTGAGCGACGTCGAGGACATGCTGCAGAAGAAGATCGACATCCTGCTCGTGAACCCGACCGATTCGACCGGCATCCAGTCGGCGATCACGCAGGCGAAGAAGGCCGGCGCGGTGGTGGTGGCCGTCGATGCGAACGCGAACGGCCCGGTCGATTCGTTCGTCGGCTCGAAGAACTACGACGCGGGCGTGATGTCGTGCGACTACCTCGCGAAGGCGATCGGCGGCAGCGGCGAGGTCGCCATTCTCGACGGCATCCCGGTCGTGCCGATTCTCGAACGCGTACGCGGCTGCAAGGCCGGGCTCGCGAAATACCCGAACGTGAAGCTGGTCGATACGCAGAACGGCAAGCAGGAGCGCGCGACCGCGCTGTCGGTCACGGAAAACATGATCTCCGCGCATCCGAACCTGAAGGGCATTTTCAGCGTGAACGACGGCGGCGCGATGGGCTCGCTCGCCGCGATCGAGAGCTCGGGCAAGGACATCAAGCTGACGAGCGTCGATGGCGCACCCGAGGCGATCGCCGCGATCCAGAAGCCGAATTCGAAGTTCATCGAGACGACCGCGCAGTTCCCGGCCGACCAGGTGCGCATCGCGCTCGGCATCGCGATCGCGCGCAAGTGGGGCGCGACGGTGCCGAAGGCGATTCCCGTCGACGTGAAGGTGGTCGATCGCGGCAACGCGAAGGGCTTCAGCTGGTGAACGACGTGCGATGCGACGCGAAGGGCGGCGGCACGGCCGGCGCTCTTCGCACGGAGAAGCCGATGGACACGATACTCAGGCTCAGCCACATCACGAAAAGCTTTCCGGGCGTGAAGGCGCTCGCCGACATCGATCTGGAGATCGCGCGCGGCGAGATTCACGCGCTGCTCGGCGAGAACGGCGCGGGCAAGTCGACGTTGATGAAGATCCTGTGCGGCATTCATCAGCCGGATGCCGGCACGATCGAGATCGACGGCACCGCCCGCCATTTCGCGGACTATCACGATGCGGTCGCGGCAGGCGTCGGCATCGTGTTCCAGGAATTCAGCCTGATTCCGCACCTCGACGCCGTCGACAACCTGTTCCTCGGCCGCGAGCTGCGCAATCGCTGGGGCGCGCGCGACCGCAAGCGGATGCGTCACGCGGCGGCCGCGATCTTCGCGCGGCTCGGCGTGGCGATCGATCTCGATGCGCCGATCCGTGCGCTGTCGGTCGCGCAACAGCAGTTCGTCGAAATCGGCAAGGCGCTGTCGCTCGACGCGCGCATCCTGATCCTCGACGAACCGACCGCCACGCTGACGCCGGCCGAGGCCGAGCACTTGTTCGCGATCATGCGCGAGCTGAAGCGGCAGGGTGTCGCGATGATCTTCATCTCGCATCACCTCGACGAGATTTTCGCGGTGTGCGACCGCATCACGGTGCTGCGCGACGGCCAGTACGTGGCGACGACCGACGTCGCACGCACGGACGTCGAGCAACTGGTACGGATGATGGTCGGCCGCCGGATCGAAAGCAGCTTTCCGCCGAAGCCGGCGCGTGCGGCCGATGCGCCGCGCGTGCTGGAGGTCAACGAACTGCAGATCGAACGCGGTGGCCCGGTGAACCGCTTCACGCTGCATGCCGGCGAGATCCTCGGCTTCGCGGGGCTGGTCGGCTCGGGCCGCACGGAAACCGCGCTCGCGGTGATCGGCGCGACGCGTGCGCATCGCAAGGACGTGCGCGTGCGCGGCGCGGCCGCGAAGCTCGCCGATCCGGCCGACGCGCTGCGCGCGGGCATCGGCATCCTGCCGGAGAGCCGCAAGACGGAAGGGCTCGTCACGTCGTTCTCGATCCGCGACAACATCTCGCTGAACAACCTCGGCAAGTACCGGTCGATGCGCTGGCTGATCGACCGCCGCGACGAGGCGCGCACCACCCACGACGTGATGCGGCGCGTCGGCGTGAAGGCGCCGTCGATCCATACCGAGGTCGCGACGCTGTCCGGCGGCAACCAGCAGAAGGTCGTGATCGCGCGCTGGCTGAACCATCACACGTCGGTGCTGATCTTCGACGAGCCGACGCGCGGCATCGACGTCGGCGCGAAAGCCGAAATCTACGGGCTGATGCGCGAACTCACCGCGCGCGGCTACGCCATCATCATGATCTCGTCCGAGTTGCCGGAAATCGTCGGCATGTGCGATCGCGTCGCCGTGTTCCGGCAGGGCCGCATCGAGGCGACGCTCGCAGGCGACGAGATCGATCCCGACACGGTCATGACCTATGCCACGGCCGGCACGCGAGGAGCGACCCATGAACCTGCCTGATTCTTCTTCCACGCCTTCCACGACGCTCGCGGCCACCGCCGGACACGGCGACGCACCGCCGCCACGCGCGAGGTGGGCGCAGCTGCGGCGCTCGACGCTGTTCTATCCGCTCGTCGGCCTGATCGTCGTGTGCATCGCGATGATGATCGCGAGCCCGAGCTTCCTGTCCGCCGCGAACCTGGAAAACGTGCTGCGCCAGGTGTCGATCAACGCGATCATCGCGGTCGGCATGACCTGCGTGATCCTGACCGGCGGGATCGACCTGTCGGTCGGTTCGGTGATGGCGCTGTCGGGCACGCTCGCGGCCGGGCTGATGGTCGCGGGCGTGAACGCGGTTGCGGCGCTCGCGATCGGCATCGCGGTCGGCTTCGGTTTCGGCTTCCTGAACGGTGTGTTCGTCGCGTTCGCGGGGATGCCGCCGATCATCGTCACGCTTGCGACGATGGGCATCGCGCGCGGCCTGGCATTGATCTACACGGGCGGCTACCCGATCGACGGCTTGCCCGACTGGGTTGCGTTCTTCGGCAGCGGCAAGGTGTTCGGCATCCAGGCGCCGGTGCTGATCATGCTGGTGGTCTATGCGATCGCGTGGCTGCTGCTCGACCGGATGCCGTTCGGCCGCTATGTGTATGCGATCGGCGGCAACGAGCAGGCGACGCGGCTCACCGGCGTGCGGGTCGCGCGCGTGAAGCTGATCGTCTACACGCTGGCCGGGCTCACGTCGGCGCTCGCCGCGATCGTGCTGACCGGGCGCCTGATGAGCGGTCAGCCGAACGCGGGCGTGGGCTTCGAGCTCGACGCGATCGCGGCCGTCGTGATGGGCGGCACGTCGATCTCGGGCGGGCGCGGCGCGATCCTTGGCACGCTGGTCGGTGCGCTGCTGCTCGGCGTGCTCAACAACGGGCTGAACATGATCGGCGTGAACCCGTATGTGCAGAACGTGATCAAGGGCGGAATCATCCTGCTCGCGATCTACATCAGCCGCGAACGGTCGCGGTAACGATTCATTCATCAGTTATCCAGATCATCCACGAAAGAGACTATCCATGACGACACCCGAAGCCCAGCCGCGGATGACCGCGGTCGTCTGCCACGGCCCCGAGGACTATCGCGTCGAACAGGTCGCGAAGCCGCGCCCCGGCGCGAACGAGCTCGTGATCCGCATCGCCGCATGCGGAATCTGCGCGAGCGACTGCAAGTGCTACACGGGCGCGAAGATGTTCTGGGGCGGCCCGAACCCGTGGGTGAAGGCGCCCGTGATTCCCGGCCACGAATTCTTCGGCCACGTCGAAGCGCTCGGCGACGGCGCGGCCGAACATTTCGGCGTGGCGGTGGGCGACCGCGTGATCGCCGAGCAGATCGTGCCGTGCGGCAAGTGCCGCTATTGCAAGTCGGGCCAGTACTGGATGTGCGAAGTGCACAACATCTTCGGCTTCCAGCGTGAGGTGGCCGACGGCGGGATGGCCGAATACATGCGCATTCCGCCGACCGCGATCGTCCACAAGATTCCGCTCGGCGTATCGCTCGAGGATGCCGCGATCATTGAGCCGCTGTCGTGCGCGATCCATACGGTGAACCGCGGCGATGTCCAGCTCGACGACGTGGTCGTGATCGCGGGCGCGGGCCCGCTCGGGCTGATGATGACGCAGGTCGCTCACCTGAAGACGCCGAAGAAACTCGTCGTGATCGACCTGATCGACGAGCGGCTCGAACTCGCACGCGAGTACGGTGCGGACGTGACGATCAACCCGGCGCGCGAGGATGCGCGCGAGATCGTCCGGTCGCTCACCGACGGCTACGGCTGCGACGTCTACATCGAGACGACCGGCGCGCCGGTTGGCGTGAGCCAGGGGCTCGACCTGATCCGCAAGCTCGGCCGCTTCGTCGAATTCAGCGTGTTCGGCGAGGATGCGACCGTCGACTGGTCGATCATCGGCGATCGCAAGGAACTCGACGTGCGCGGCGCGCACCTGGGGCCATACTGCTACCCGATCGCGATCGACCTGCTCGCGCGCGGGCTCGTCACGTCGAAAGGCATCGTCACGCACGATTTCGCGCTCGAGGACTGGGACGACGCGATCCGTGTCGCGAAATCGCCTGAATCGATCAAGGTGCTGCTGAAGCCGGCCCGCTGACGGCCGGCGTGCGCCTCACCGGAGACATCATGGAATACGTCATTGGCGTCGATATCGGCACGCAGAGCACCAAGGCGCTGCTCGTCGACCGGCATGGCACGATCGTCGCGCGGCGCTCGGCCGGCTACCAGCCCGATACGCCGCGCCCGCTGTGGGCCGAGCAATGGCCGCAGGTGTGGTTCGATGCGGTGCTCGCGTGCATCGCGGGCTGCGTGAGCGATGCGCGCGCGCAGGGCGTGCCGGCCGATGCGATCCGCGCGGTGTGCGTGGGCAGCCTGTACGGCGGCTCGGGCATTCCGGTCGACATCGACATGCGGCCGCTCCATCCGTGCCTGATCTGGATGGACCGGCGCGCGACCGCGGAAGTCGACTGGGTCAACGCGAACGTGAACGTCGAGCGGCTGCGCGTGATCACGGGCAACGGCGTCGACAGCTATTACGGCTTCACGAAGATGCTGTGGCTGCGCGACCAGCGGCCGGACGTGTGGGCGAACGTGCGCTATTTCCTGCCGCCGAACGCGTATGTGATCTACCTGCTGACCGGCGAGGTCGCGGTCGATCACAGTTCGGCCGGCAATATCGGCGGCGTGTACGACGTCGCGCGCCGCGAGTGGTCCGACGACGCGCTCGACATGCTCGGCATTCCGGCGACGATGATGCCCGAGCGGCTCGTCGAATCGACGGACATCGTCGGCGGGCTGTTGTCGCAATGGACGGATCAGCTTGGGCTGCCGGCCGGCACGCCCGTCGTCGCGGGCGGCGTCGATGCGGCCGTCGCGACCTTCGCGGCCGGCGCGACGCGCACGGGGCAGCATGTCGCGATGATCGGCACCAGCATGTGCTGGGGTTACGTGAGCCCGCACGTCGATGCGCGTCACGGGCTCGTCAGCATGCCGCACGTGTTCAACGGGCAGCGCGACCTCTACGTGTTCGGCGGCACGATCACGGCCGGCGCATCGGTCGCCTGGTTTCGCGATCAGTTCTGCCACGCGGAAATCGATGCGGCGCGCCTGCTGCCGCACGGCGATCCGCACGTGTTGCTCGAGGAAGCGGCCGAAGGCGTGCCGCCGGGCGCCGACGGCGTGCTGTTCCTGCCGTACCTGATGGGCGAACGCAGCCCCGTATGGGACGCGAAGGCGAGCGGCGCGTTCGTCGGGCTGAGTCTCGCGCATACGCGCGCGCACCTGTATCGCGCGGTGCTCGAAGGTGTCGCGTTCGCCTTACGGCACAACATCGAGGCCGGGCGGCGCGGCGCGGTGGCTTTGGATGAACGGCTGATCGTCGTGGGCGGGGCCGCGCATTCGGCGCTATGGATGCAGATCATCGCGGACGTGACGGGCTTCCCGGTGTGGACGATCGAGCAGGATGTCGAAGCCGCGATGGGGGCCGCCTTGCTCGCGGGCGTCGGGGCAGGGCTCGTATCACACGACGATGCGCAAGGCGGCTGGGTCACGCTCGTCGAGCGCGCGCGGCCGGATGCCGAACGCGCGAAAGCGTACGCGGCGCGCTTTGCGCTCTATACGGCGCTGTATCCGGCGCTCAAACCGATCATGCACGAGTTGCACACGCCATCATGAAGACACGATTCGATTTCGGCGGTTCGCGGGTGCTCGTCACGGGGGCGTCGAGCGGGATCGGGCGCGCGTGCGCGATCGCGCTGGCGCAGGCGGGCGCGCGGGTCGTCGCGGCCGGGCGCGATATGGCCGCGCTCGATGCGCTGGCCGGCGAGGCCGCGTGCGAGACGATGCGACTCGACGTCGGTGGCGACGAGCATGCGATCGATACGACGCTCGCCGCGCACGATACATTCGACGGCCTCGTGAATTGCGCGGGGATTGCATCGCTCGAGTCGGCGCTCGAGGTGAGCGCCGCGCATTTCGATCGCGTGATGGCCGTCAATGCGCGCGGCGCGGCGCTGGTTGCCCGTTCCGTCGCCCGGAAGATGATCGCGCGCGACGCGCGTGGTGTCGCGCAGGCGCGGGGCAGCATCGTCAACGTATCGAGCCAGGCCGCGCTCGTCGGTTTGCCCGCGCATCTCAGTTACTGCGCGTCGAAGGCGGCGATGGACGCGATCACGCGCGTGCTGTGCATCGAACTCGGGCCGCACGGCATTCGTGTGAACAGTGTGAACCCGACCGTCACGCTCACGCCGATGGCGCAGTTCGCGTGGAGCGAACCGGAAAAGCGGGCGCCGATGCTGGCCGCGATTCCGCTCGGGCGATTCGCGGAGCCGGACGAGGTTGTCGAACCGATCCTGTTCCTGCTGAGCGATGCGGCGTCGATGGTCAGCGGCGTGTCGCTGCCGATCGACGGCGGGTATACGGCGCGCTAGGCAGCATCATGCGGCGATGGCGCATGACGACGGGAACCGCGCGGAGAAGGGGGGGTCGCCTTGCGGCTAGACCGGATCCTTGCTCGGCGGGCCGTCGGGTTGCTGCGGATTGTCGTGATGATGACCCGGCGACGGTGGCGACAACGGATCGTCTTCCGGGTCGCGGTTCGGGTCGGCCGGTGGCTCGGGCGTCGGGGTCGTGTGATCGGTCATGGAGAACTCGCGGAGTGCGTGACGGCGGTGGCGCGGCAGGGGCGCCTCGTCTCCGTTATAGCCAATCGGGTGCGCATTTGCAGCGGGATTGTGGCGGCGGGTGGCGTGTCGTCGGTGCAGGCCGCGGATGGGCGGGTTTCAGCAGGAGCCCGCTGGGCGCGGCGCTGGCGCTGCTTTGCACCGCGCGCTTGGTGCGATCCCGGTCAGCGCAAATCCGCCGGTGTATCGACGTCGCGCACGATGCCGGGGTCGTCGACGTCGAGCAGTTGCACCGGCGCGCTGGCGAACAGCGCGCGGGCGCCCGTGTCGCCGTCGAGCGCGGCGAGCGCATCGAAGTGGTGCGCGGCGAACCCGACCGGATGGCCGCGCACGCCGCGATGTGCGGGCGCGACGATCGACGCGTCGTCGGCGTCGAGCGCGCGCGTGACGGCTTCGTAGGTGGACGCCGCGATCCACGGCATGTCGCCGAGCGCGACGAGCCAGCCGTTCGCGTCGGGCGTCGCGCGCACCCCGGCCGCGAGGCTCGCGCCCATGCCGCGCACGGCGTCGGGCGCATAGACGACGTGGCAGCCGGCTTCGTTCAGCAGCATCGCGAGTTTTTCGGCACCGGGACGCACGATGGCGATCACGTCGGCCGTGGCCGCCGCGAGATGGCGGGCGGCCGCGACCGCCACCGGCGTGCCGTCGGGAAGCAGCGCGAGCAGCTTGCTGTGCAGGCCGCTCGGGTCGAAGCGCTGACCGAGGCCGCCCGCGAGGAGGACGCCGGTGGCGAGTGACGCATAGGACATCGGCGCGGGGGAGAGTGATGCAGGTGCTGCGATTGTGCGGGAGCGGGCAGGGATCGACAAGTGAGGATGTTACCGAGGCGGGCGCGTTTCGTCGGAAAGAATGTCAGCGTGAGGCTTCGTCGAGCATGTTTTCCTCGACGGGGCCGTAGATGGCGTGCGATTGATCGTGCATCGCGGCCCAATAGCGGTCGCCGAACGACCAATGCCACCATTCCGACGGGTAATTGGTGAGGCCGGCGCCCGCCAGCGCGGTGATCAGTACCTGACGGTTGCGGGCGGCTGCGCGGCTGATGAACGGGTTGTGCGTGTAGCACGCGCCGGAGGATTCCTGGTCGGTGGCATCGAGTACGCAACCCATGTCGAGCTCGATGCCATCCGCCGAGATCAGCGTCAGGTCGACGGCCGCGCCCGTCGGGTGCGCGGCGACTTCCGGCGGTGCGACGTAGTGGCTCGTCAGTGCGATCAGGGTGTCTTCGTCCGGCAACGGATTCAGCGTCCGCCGCAGATGCGCGAGATGCCCGGTGAAGTAGTGGCGCTGCAGGGCCAGCGGGCGATAGCCTTCCTTGACGTACAGGCGCAGGCCGGCGGGCAGCGTATGCGCGGCGGCGATCAGCCGGTCCGCCACGCCACGACGCACTTTCAGGAAATGCGGGCTCTTGTTTGAGACGTCGTCGGGGCTGGGAGCAACGGCGATACGCTCATGGAAACCTGCGAGATCGACAAACCCTTCGTGCGACTCCAGCAGGGTAATGGACCGGACAACGGGATCGGAGAGCGAAATCACGATAGTGGACGAAGTGGCGCAATGACGGTTGCGGGCCACGTCCGGCCGGCAGCAGGAAGCGCGGTTGCGCGAGGCCGGGTGCTCGTGGTCGATTTGGTCAGACGAATCGCCAATATGCCAGAGTCCGGCGGAGGATGTGTCGCGGTTTCCGCTGCGGGGGCGTGAGCCTCTTATCCTCGCGTATCGATGGTCGTGCCCGCGTGGACGCCGTCGTTTCGCGTGTCGTGTGGCGGCGCCTCCCAACCGCTTTCCTCGATTGGATCGACGGGACCGTCGTAGCGCACGACCGAGCCGCGCAATACGTCCAGCGGCTGCCTTGCATATCGTTGGTTATGCATCCGCCCACTTCCTCAACAGGTTGTGATAAATCCCCGTCAATGAAATGACCATCGGATCCTTCGCGCCTTTCTCCGCGGAAAGCGCCTGAATTTGCGTATCGAGCTGGAACAGCAGCGTGCGGTCGCCGTCGTCGCGCACCATGCTCTGGATCCAGAAGAACGACGCGACGCGCGCGCCGCGCGTCACGGGCGTGACGTGATGCAGGCTCGACGCCGGATACAGCACGAGGTCGCCCGCCGGCAGCTTTGCACGATGGGTGCCGTACGTATCCTCGACACACAGCTCGCCGCCGTCGTACGCATCGGGTTCTTCGAGAAACAGCGTCGCCGACAGGTCGCTGCGCACGCGGAAATCCGTGCCGCGCAGCAGCCGGATCGCGTTGTCGACGTGCGTGCCGAACGTCTCGCCGCCTTCGTAGCGATTGAACAGCGGCGGAAACACCTTGAGCGGCAGCGCCGCCGAGAAGAACAGCGGATGGCGTGCGAGCGCGTCCTGGATCGCGTCGCCCACCGCGCGTGCGGCCGGCGCGCCTTCCGGCAATTGCCGGTTGCGTTTCGCGAGCGCCGACTGCGTGCCGGACGTCGCATTGCCGTCGACCCATTCGGCCGCATCGAGCAGTTCGCGACATTGCGCGACCTGCGCTTTCGTCAGTACGCCGGGGATGTGAAGCATCATGATGCGGTGTCCATACAATGTGGCTGCGGCTGTGGTGGCAACTGCAGCGCCGCCGCACGAAACGCGTCGATCGGCGACGACGCGAGATACGCGCGCATCTTCGCGACGAACGCGGGGGTAGCAGAGGCCGGCACGCGTGCAAGCCACGCGAGCGCTTCGTCGACGCGCCCGCGCTCGGCGAGCAGCCGCGCAAGGTTGAACTGGCCGCGGAAGTCGCCGGCCACGGCGGCGCGTCGATAGTGGTCGAACGCGGCGTCGCGGTCGACCGGTACGACCCAGCCGTCCTCGTAAAAGCCGCCGATCAGATTGATCGATTTCGCATGGCCGAGTGCGGCCGCGCGCTGGAACCAGTCGAGTGCCTCGGCGCGATTCTCGTCGACGCCGTTACCGAGCGCGAGCGCCGTCGCGTAGTTGTACATGCCCCAGTCGAGCCCCGCCTGCGCGGCGAGCCGGTACCAGTACACGGCGACCGGCGCGCATGCGGCCGTGCCCCAGCCGAACTCATAGCAGCGGCCGAGCATGTTCATCGCCATCGCGTGGCCGGCGCGCGCCGCGTGCCGGAACCAGTTGAACGCGGCCGCCGGATCGCGCGCGACGCCATGTCCGTCGAGCAGGTATTGCCCGTAGACGGCCTGTGCATCGACGATGCCGTTGTCGGCCGCCGCCGCGACCCACGCGGCGGCGCGCTCGGCCGGCCCGGCCAGGATGTCGGCGAACTCACGCGGCGATACCGACGCGAGCGCCTTCAGCGACACGGCCTCCATCGATCAGTAGCGCGCGTTCAGCGTGACGAACGCCGAGCGGCCCGGTGCGATCGACGCGTAGTGCGCCGGATACGCCTGGTCGAAGTAGGTGCGGTTGAACAGGTTGTTCACGTTCAGTTGCAGGTCGAGCTTCTTGTTGATGCGGTACTGCGCCATCGCATCGAAGCGCCAGTACGACGGCACCGCGTGCTGGTTCGCGGGATCGCCGAACACCTGCGACATGTAGAACGCGCCGCCGCCGACGGTGAACTTCGGCGTCACGTCGTAGTTCGACCACATCGTGAAGCTGTGCTTCGGCGTGTTCGGGAAGCGGTTGCCGTTGTTCGCCGTGTCCTTGCCGTTGTCGCGCAGTTCGCTCTTCATGTACGTATAGCCGCCGAACAGCTGCCACTGCTTCGTGATCTGGCCCGCGACGCCGAGTTCGAGACCCTGCACGCGCTTGTTGCCGACCATCGCGTACTGGTTGTTCGGCAGCGTCACGCGCGCATTCGTCGTATCGATCTGGAACAGCGCGGCGGTCAGCGCGAGCTTGTCGTTCAGCACGTTCCACTTCGTGCCGAGCTCGATGCTGCGGTTCTTCTCCGGCGACAGCTGATCGGCGTTCGAGCCGACGCCGCCGCGGCCCGGCGTGAGCGACTGCGTTTCGCTGCCTTCGCCGAGCAGCATGCCGGCCGGCGTCGACGACGTCGCGTACGACGCATAGATGCTGCCGTTCTGCGCGGGCTTGAACACGAGGCCGGCCTGCCAGTTCACGAGCGTGTCGTCACGCGTGGTGGTCTTGCCGCCGTTGGCCTTGGTGTCGGTGAAGCGGGTCGAGTAGTCGTCGATGCGCACGCCGCCGTTGACCTGCCAGCGCGGCGTGATCTCGATCGTGTCGAAGCCGTAGATCGACTTCGTCACGGTGCGGGCATGCGCATAGTCGTTGTTGCGCGTGATCGAGCCGGCCCACGGGTCGTTCGGGTTCGGCGACCACAGGCTCGTGCAGTTGTAGCCCGACGCCGCGCCGATGCCGTTCTGGCAGATCTTGCCGTTCGCGGCGGCGACGTTGTACGTGTCGCGCTTGCCCCATTCGCGCGACAGCTCGATGCCAGTCGTGAAGCTGTGCTTGAACGGGCCGGTGCGGAATTCGCCGAACAGCTCGGTCTGGTTCGCGATGCTGTTGATCGCGCTGTTGCGGGTGTTCGCGCGCCGCCAGACCTTGCCGTTGACCACGTTGCCCTGGCTGTCGTCGGGCTGCGTCCAGATGTAGTCCTGCGTCGATTCCGTATAGCGCGTGGTGTTGCGGATCGTCAGCGACGACGTGAGGTCGTGCTCGATCTTCAGCGTGCTGATGTCCGACGTCGTCTTGCGGAAATCGCGGTTGGTCAGGCCGTAGAAGTTGTGGCGGTCGACGGGCGCCGGGCCGTCGGTGGCGACGCCTTTCGGGAGGTTGAAGCCGTAGTAGTACGGGATGCCGCCGTCGGGCAGGTCGTCCGTCTGCAGGTGGTAGTAGCTCGCGACGACCCGCGTCGACGTGCCGAGGCCGAACGCGATCGACGGTGCGACGCCCCAGCGCTCGTTGTTCACCGCGTCGCGGCCGGCGACGTCGTTGTTGTGGCTCATCAGGTTCAGGCGGAACGCGGCGTGGTCGGCGAACTGCCAGTTGCCGTCGGCCGTGAAGCGGCGATAGCGGTCGGTGCCGAGGCCCGCGCTCGCGGCGGCGGTGGTGCCGAGGTGCGGGGCCTTCGTGATCAGGTTGATGCTGCCGCCCGCGCCGCCGCGGCCGCCGTACGCACCGTCGGATCCCTTGGTGATCTCGATGCGCTCGGTGTTGAAGATCTCGCGCGTCGTCGCACCGGTGTCGCGCATGCCGTCGACGAACATGCTGCCCTGCGTGTCGTAGCCGCGGATGAACGGACGATCGCCGAGCGGGTTGCCGCCTTCGCCGGCGCCGAACGTGATGCCGGGTACGGTGCGCAGTGCTTCGGTCAGCGTCGACGCGCCGCTGTTCTGGATCAGTTCCTGCGGGATCACGGTGACGGACTTCGGCGTGTCGACGAGCGGCGCGGTGAATTTCGCGGAAGCGGAGAAGTCGGCCTTGTAGCTGTGCTCGGCCTTGCCCTGGACCTCGATCGGCGCGAGATGGCCTTCGGCGCCGGCCGGGGCGGGCGGCGGCGTGCCGTCCGTCGCGAAGGCCGGGCTTGCGGCGAGTACGCTGCACAGGGTGGTGAATTTACCGAGCTTCAGCTCGTCGGAACGTGACTTCATGGTGCGCTTCGACCTCGCGGTGTGGCCCCGGAGGCGGTGCGCTACGGAAGTGTGCATGCCGCCGGGAATTATTACGATTTGTTTTCAGGCGGCATTCTATGTAATTTTTTATTGAATGAGAAGCGTTCTTGTTAGCGTCGGTAAGGAAAGTGTCAACTAATGTGACAGGGTGGCGGTGGGGCGCACGGGGCAGTGTTGATGGCCGAAAGGCCAGCTGTGGCGGGCGTGTCTGGCGGGGTAGAGTGGTTCTGTCGCGGATCGCCCGCCATGACATCAAGGTGCTAATATGACTGCATTGAAAGCAAATGTAGTGAGGTGCATCATGCCTGTGATTACGGTTCGAAACCTGCCCGATGAAGTGCACCGTGCGCTTCGGATTCGTGCGGCCCAGCATGGGCGCAGCACCGAAGCCGAGGTGCGGGACATCCTCGAGCAGGCCGTTCTTCCGGGCGGCCGGCTCAAGCTGGGGACGCTGCTGGCGGAAATCGGACGGGAGGCGGGCGGTGTCGATTTCGACGCGCAGCGCGACAAGACGCTAACCGACCCGATGAGCTTCGAATGATCCTTGTTGATACGAACGTGATGTCCGAGCCGTTGCGGCGCGAGCCGAGCGCGGCCGTGATCGAGTGGCTCGATGCCCAGAACGTCGAAACGCTGTTTCTGGCTGCGATCAGTCTCGCCGAAATGCGCTTCGGCGTGGCGGCGTTGCCGGAAGGTCGCAGGCGCGACTGGCTTCATCAAAGCATCGAGCAGCGTGTCGTGCCGCTGTTTCGCGGTCGGATCCTGCCGTTCGACGAGGTGGCGACGAAAGCCTATGCCGGCATCCGCGCGCGGGCCCGTGCCGCGGGCACCGCGATCGCGCCCGCCGACTGCTTCATCGCCGCGACGGCCGAGGCGAACGGATTGATCATTGCGACGCGCGACGTCGCGCCATTCGAGGCGGTTGGCCTGCGGGTAATCGATCCGTGGGCGTCCTAGGCGCTGATTGCTCATCTGTTCACCGCGCAAAGAATAAAGCGCGCCGGGCTGCCCGGCGCGCTTTCCGTTGAACGTAGGGGCGCCTGACCGGCTCGCCCCCGCAGTTCCTTCTCAATCGACCCCGTGAAACACCGCATCCTCCGGCCCGAGATAGGCCGGCGGGCGCCACGTCGCGTCGCGCATCGAATGCTGGACGAGGTTCTCGACGCCGAGCAGCACCGCGAAGATCGCCATCCGCACCGGAATGCCGTTGTCGGTCTGGCGGAAGATCGCGAGGCGCGGGTCGCGGTTCAGGTCGACCGACAGGTCGTTCGCGCCGGGCCGGCTGTCGCGCGGCAGCGGGTGCATGATCAACGTGTCCGGCTTGCACACCGAATCGACGAGCGCCTGGTTGATCTGGAAATCCGGCGTGTAGCCTTCGAACGACTCGTCGGTGAAGCGCTCCTTCTGGATCCGCGTTGCATAGACGACGTCCGCGCCGCGCAGCCCGGCTGCGAGATCGGTCGTCTGCTCGATCACATGGCCGTTCGTCGCGATCTGGTCGACGATGTAGGCCGGCATCTCGAGCGTCGGCGGCGACACGAGCGTGAACTTGAGCCCGCGGTACAGCGCGAGCAGCTTGACGAGCGAGTGCACGGTGCGGCCGTACTTGAGGTCGCCCACCAGCGCGATGTGCGCGCCGTCGACGATCTTGCCGAGCCGCGAGAACTCGCGCTGGATCGTATAGAGATCGAGCAGCGCCTGGCTCGGGTGCTCGCCGGGGCCGTCGCCGCCGTTGATCACGGGCAGGTTGGTCGCGCGCGCGAACTCGGCCACCGAGCCTTTCTCCGGATGGCGGATCACGAGCGCGTCGACATAGCCGGCCATCACGCGGCTCGTGTCGTAGATCGATTCGCCCTTGGCCATCGACGAGAACGTGAAGCCCGTCGTGTCGCACACCGAACCGCCGAGCCGGCAGAAGGCGGCGCCGAACGACACGCGCGTACGCGTGCTGGCCTCGAAGAACAGGTTGCCGAGCACCGCGCCTTCCAGCACGCGCGAAATCTTGTGGCGGCGCGCGATGGGCTGCATCACGTCGGCCACGCGAAACAGCGCCTCGACCGATTCCCGCGAGAACTGGTCGACCGACAGCAGTTGCGGCTTTCCCTCGAAAAAGAACTGCTTGGCCAGCCCCTGATTATCTACGCTTTGCGTATAGTTGCCGCCTTCCGGTACCGAGCGCTCGACGATTTCCGACACGAAGCGTTCGACGATCTCGGGCATCCCGCGCGATTCCTGCGAATCGTCGGGCAGAAGCCAGGTATCCAGCGCGCGCCGGCTCACACCGATGCGGCTGGCGAACGCTTCGCGCGTCATGTTGAGGCGGCGCATGGCGTCGCGGAGGAAGGCTTGCTGGGGGACGGTCATCGGCGGCTCCTGACGAGAAATATACGCGGTGCGTATATTAGTTCCTCGCGTGTTGAAGTCAAGGAAAATCTGCGCGAACCGGCTGTGTGGCCCGCGTGACAAGCGGCGGGTTCGGACTGGCGCACGGCGGCCGTCTCCGTATAATCAGGTCAGGCCCCGTGCCCGGCATCTTGCCGGGCGCGACGCCGCAAACGATTCGCCCGTCGGGCTTGTTGATTCCAAGGAGAATGAGAATGACGCGTACGATTGCTGCAATGCTGCTGGTGGTGACCGCCGCGCTCGCCGGTTGCAACACGGTCGCCGGTGTGGGGCAGGACATTTCGAAGGGTGGCCAGGCGATCAGCGATTCGGCTGAAAAGGCCAAGTAAGCCGACCGGTTCCGGAATGCAGAAGGCGCCGGGCCGTCCCGCGATTGCGGGGCGGCCCGGCGCCTTTTTTCTTGCGGCCGGCGTTCGATGCCGGTGGCGTCAGGCGTGCTCGACGAACGCGTAACGGCCTTCGACCTTGCGCGGCGTGAACCAGCCGTAGTCGGGGAACAGGCGGTTGCGGACGAACCAGACATAGCCCACCAGCAGGATCGTGATCGCGAGGCTCGGTAGCGCGGTCGACGGATCGCGTCCGAGCGCGGCGATGGTCTTCGGCACCTGCAGCAGCGACAGCAGGATGAACGCGTGGTACGCGCCGACACGATGGGTTGCAAAGCCCCAGATGAACAGCAGCGACAGTGGCACGGTCAGCGCGAGGAACACCAGCACGAGGCCGTTGCCGGCGCCGGTGGCGAAGAAGTAGTACGCGAGCATGAGGCTGATCGCGAGTTGGGCGACGCCGAGCGCGACCAGGATCCGGATGTGCAGCTTGTTCTGGCGGCAGCGTTCGGGATCGGGGTGCGACGCGATCAGGTGCGCAAGCACACGATCCTTGAGTCCTTGTCCGGACAGTTCGGCCAATGCGTCGGCCTTCCTCGTTCCCGCGGACAGCAGCACCGCGATTCTTGTTTTGGCTTCCTTCCTGTTCATTGCGTGGCGGATTGTTGTTCGATGGTTGTCAAAGGTCCCGGCCACGCGAATATTGCATCTTGCGGGGTGGTGCGCAACGGTTTTGCGGTGCGCGGACACATTCCTACAGTTGTCGGCCGCACGGGGGAAACGCGAGGATCGACCGGTTGAATGGCGGGGCCGAGCCGCCGCCGTTTCCGCAACGGCACAACGGCGCGAGGAGCGCGAGTCAGTCGGTGGCTGTTTGCGCGGCGGGCGCGGGGCGGGACGGTCGATCCGGATTTGCCGGGTGCGTATCGCGTACTTCGGCTGGCGGTTCGCGTCGCCGCGTCGCGCCGACGACCATGCCGGCGACGACGAGCGCGATACCCGCGATACGCGTGCCGCTGAGCGTTTCGCCAAATAGCGCGACCGCGAACAGCACCGCCGAGACCGGCGCGACCGCCGTGAACAGCGCGGCCTCGGTTCCGCTCGTGCGTGCCGAGCCCGCATACCAGCACAGGTAGCCGAGCACGGTCGGCACCAGCGCGTAGTAGGCGATCGCCGACACCGCGTCGACGGTCCAGCCGGTCGCCACCGCGTGCCATTCGAACGCGGCGGGCACGAGGGCGAGCACGAAGCCGAGGCCGGACATCGCGGTGGACAGCGCCAGCGGCGGCAACGGTGCGGCCAGCCGCCGGTTGAGCAGGATGAATACGGCCTCGCAGGCGACGGCGGCCAGCACCAGCGCGTCGCCGGCGAGCGTGCGGAGCGACGGCAGGGCCTGGCCGGGCGCGAACGTGACGAACAGCACGCCGGCCGTTGCGAGCGCGGCGGCCACCCAGTCGCGCGGCGTCTGCCGCTCGCGCAGCACGACGGCCGCGATCAGCGTCGACATCGCGGGCAGCGTGCCGAGCATCACGCCCGCGTCGAGCGGCGACGACAGCTTCGTGCCGCAGATCAGCAGCACCGTATAACCGACGCCGCCCGCCGCCGCCTGGATGACGAGCAGCACGGAGTCGCGCGTGGAGAGGCGTGGCCAGCGCATGCGCTGCGCGCGCATCAGCGCGAACAGCAGCGGTGTCGCGATCAGGAAGCGCAGCGCGGTAGCCGCGAACGGCGGCAGGCCGCCGGCCGCGAGACGGCTCGCGATGACGGTGCTGCCGACGCCCGCCATGGCGGCGGCGAGATAGAGATAGCCGATCAGTCGTGTCTTCATGCGCCGCATCGTCGCGTACGGCGGCCGTGCGCGTCTTGAACGAAATTGCAGCGCGCGCGGGCGTGTCGAATACGGCGCGCGCGATTCGGCATGCTCGGACGACAGGGGGGCGACAGTCACCGCGAGCAGCGCATGGCGCGGCGTGCCGTCGCAGTTGTCGATGTGGGCGCAGCCTTCGAGGTCGGTATGTTCGGCGACGGGCCCCGCAGGATGGCAGCGGCGTCAAGCGGCCTGCGTGAACCGCCCCGGCGTGATCCCGAACTGGCGCGCGAACGCACGCGTCAAATGGCTTTGATCGGCAAAGCCGGCTTCGGCCGCGGCATCGGCGATCGGCAAGCCGCTGGCCAGCAGCGCGCGCGCCAGCCGCGCACGCGACTGGATCAGGTACGCGTGCGGTGTGATGCCGACTTCGCGGGCAAACCCGCGCAGCAGCTGGAAGCGGCTGACGCCGCTCAGGTCGGCCAGCTCGGCGAGCGAAACGGGCGCGGCCGGCGCCGCGTCGAGCCGCTCCCGGGCGAGGCGGATCGCCGGTGCGACGCCCGCCGCCGGCAGCGTGCGGTTCGCATGCCGGGCAAGCAGCCCGGCGACGAGCATTACGAGCGCTTCGTCGCGGGCGAGCGGCTGGGATTGCCCGGCGACGATACGCGCATGCAGCTGGCCGACAGCGGCCGTGAGCCGCACATCGCGCACCGCCGGATGCGCCAGTTCGACGCCGCCGAAGCCTTCTTCCGCCGCCACCCCCGCGACCAGCGCGGGTGCGAGGTACAGCATCCGCCAGCGCCGGCCCGTACCGGCCTCGATCGGCGAGCCGTCGTGCATCTCGCCCGGGTTGACCATGATCGCGTCGCCGGCCAGTGCGTCGACCTGCCCGCGACCGCTCCACGACCGGTGCGCGCCGCTGACGATCACACCGACCCCGAATTCGTCGTGCGCGTGGCGCGGAAACGCACGGTCGGATTCGAGGCTGATTGCCTCGATGCCTTCGTCGGTCCGTCGGTAATGAGTGACGCGGTGCATGTGGGCTCCTCGCGCCGGGCGCGGCGCGGATGTCGTGCACTTTAGCGCGTTCCGGCGCCGCGCGCCCTTCATCCTTTTGGCCGATACCGCGCGGCGCGCGCAGCCCGCACCATGTGCACATGAGCAGCGTACACGGCCCGCCGGGCCTGAAGCTGCGCGGGAGACGGCAGGTGGAACGACAGGATCCGGTATTCATTCAGGTTGGCGCGCTCGCGGACGGCTTCGCGCCGGAAGCGAACATCCTCGCATCCGTCGACGCGCTCGCCGGGCGGACGCTTGCGCTCGGCGACGCATCGGGCGCGTGGCGCGTCTATACGTTCGAGCCCGGCGCACTGCAGTGGCGCGATGCGGCGACCGACACGGGCGGTCGCGAGCCGTGCCGCGTGACGCGGCTGCGCGACGGGCTGTACTTCGTCGACTACATCGATTCGGCCGCCCGCGCGACGTCGGTCAGCCTCGTGATCGATCTCGACAACGGCGTATGGACGTCGGTCGTCGGCGCGCTGCCGACCGAAGCCGACACGCGCATCGACGCGTTCACACGGGTTGCGCGCGGGCTGCCGCTGACGGGCGTCGAGGCCGAGTTCCGGCACGGCACGCTCGGCGGCCACACGCAGCCGGGGCCGTTGCACGGGCCCACGCGCGAGCTGATCGGCAAGCGGACGATGTATCGCTATAGCCCGACCGAATGCTACGAGCACATCTACCTGAACGAGAATTTCTACGCGTGGCAGTGCCTGCAGGGTGTCGAAGGCGGGCTGGCCGATGTCGACCGCTGTCATTACTTCAGGATTGCGGACGAACTGTATCTGTTCGTTTGGCGAGAAAAGGTGGTGCCGACGCTCGGCGTCGTCCTGATCGACCTCGCGCAGCGCAAGACCGACGGCAAGATCTTCGGCTATCAGGGCGGCGATTTCGGCACGCTGTCGAGCTTCCCCGTCGGCGCGCACGCGCAGGTGCTCAACGAAACCGTGCATCCGCTCGGCGGCGAGGCGCAGCGATGAATGCCGTGCCGGGCAGCGGCCGCCTGCGGGCGGATTTCAGCGGGCGCGTCGTGCTCGTCACGGGCGCCGCGCAGGGGATCGGCGCGGCGATTGCATGCCGATTCGCGGAATCCGACGCGTTCGTCGCGCTTGCCGACCTGAACGGCGAGGCGGCCGCCGCGCAGGCCGATGCGCTCGCGAGCACGGGCGGCGAGGCGCGCGCCTATCGGGTGGATGCCGCCAGCCGCGACGAACTGGGCGCACTGGTCGCGGCGGTCGAGCGCGACGGTGGCCGGCTCGATGTGGTCGTCCACAATGCCGCGTATTTTCCGCTGACGCCGTTCACGCAGATCGACGAGCCGACGCTCGACCGGACGCTGTCGGTCAACCTGTCGGCGCTGTTCTGGCTCGCGCAGGCTGCGCTACCCGCATTCGAGCGCGCGGGAGCGGGGCGGCTGCTCGTCACGTCGTCGGTGACGGGGCCGCGCGTCGTGTACCCGGGGCTCGCGCATTACGCGGCGTCGAAGGCCGGCGTGAACGGCTTCATTCGTGCGGCCGCGCTGGAGCTCGCGCGCCGCAACGTGACGGTGAACGGCGTCGAGCCGGGCATGATTCGCACGCCGGCGGCCGGCAATCTCGGCGACGCGTCGGTCGCCGCGCAGATCGCGCGTGACATTCCGCTCGCGCGGATGGGCGAACCGGAAGATATCGCGAACGCGATGCTGTTTCTCGCGTCGGCGGATGCCGCGTACATCACGGGGCAGACGATCGTCGTCGACGGCGGTGCGACGTTGCCCGAGAGCGGGGCGGTGCTTGGCAGTGAGTGACGGTGGACGCGGTAACGACCGGTGAAACACGGCGGTTTCGGCGGCCCGCTGCGAGTTCGCACCGCAGGCTCGGCGGGTTCCGTCGGGTGAATCTGCACAGGCGTCAGTCCGGCATCCCGTTGTGGTCTCCGAGCGGCCTGTCGGGCCAGTCCACCCAGCGGTCCGCGCGGGTCAGCTCATACGCCTCGTTCATCGGGTAGCGGATGCGGTTGTCGTCGCGCGGACGTTCACCGATCACCATCAGCCTGACCTCGTCCTTCGTGTTGTTGATGAAGGTGTGGCAG
Organism: Burkholderia sp. AU31624; assembly: GCF_020420065.1. NCBI lineage: Bacteria > Pseudomonadati > Pseudomonadota > Betaproteobacteria > Burkholderiales > Burkholderiaceae > Burkholderia > Burkholderia sp. AU31624. Next base: position 579,463 of record NZ_JAIZRT010000001.1, on the reverse strand, counting down.
ATGCCGGTGCCCGCCGGAAACGCGACGGAATCGCCTTCGGCAACGGGGTGAAGCACGCCGTCGATCCAGACGTCGGGCTTGCCCTCGAGCACGTACACAAATTCCTGCTCGGTGCTTTCGGCATGCGGATAGGACGTCCGTCGGCCGGGCAGAAGCCTGACGTGATGAATGCCGATACGCGTGATGCCGAGCGCGGCGGAAAGCGGTGCGTCCAGCGCCATCGGCTCGGTATCGCCGCGATAGCAATGCGCGTCCGGTTCTTCGAGTTCGGTCCAGTGCTTGATGAAATCGGGTCGGGGCATCGGTTGCACTCCTGTCGGGGAGAGGTCGAGGGGAGCGGTTCAGGCGCCGGCGTTAGCGGTGACTCGCACCCCATCTCGGCGAATGAACCTCGGCCGGTAACTTACCAGCGAATGCGGCAGGACGATTGCGCGTCGAATTTCGCGAGCGGCCGTGGCGGCGAAGCCGGCTGGCGTGATCTTGAACGCCGGCCATGCGGGACGTCAGGCGCGGTCGGCGGCGGCCCGGATGTTGCGGCTCGGGCGGTCGACGACCTCCACGGAAGTCGGCACCGAACCTTGTCTTGCGTTGAGCGAAAACGTCTGCGACCTGCGATGCGCGCATGCCGCCCGCCGCGCATCGCCGCGACTACAGCCAACCGTTGCGGATGAATTCGACGATCGAATAGCGGCGGCACTCGAGATCGTGCAGCCGAACAGCGTCGACGATGCGCGACACGCCATCGGCGTAAGGTGTCGCGCCCACCACGCGCGATTCGAACTGCAGGCTGCACGCGCCGTCGTCGATGCGGATCCGGTGAATCGCGTGGCGGCCGAGCTGATCGTCGGCGACCGCGAATTCGCTGCGCTGCACGTCCGGGTCGCGCACGGAGCGGATGTCTTCCGGCCGCACGCCGAGCGACTGGCCGATCCCGACGGCCGTGCCGGGGACGGACGTCTTGCCGGCCTGGTGCGACTCCGTCAGGCTGATCCGGCAGTCGTGAAACAGGTGGCCGCTGGTTTCCAGCATGCTCATGAACTTGAGCATCAGGATGTTCGTGTTCGGACACAGCACGACCGGGAAAGCGTGCGAGCCGGTTTCGAGCTCGGAGCCGGTCGACAGCTCGACGAGTGGCGATCCGGTGGCCGCGCAGAACGCGATCACGGCGGGGAGTTCGCGGCCGGAACCGGCATGCACGACGATCGTTCGGGCGTCGCTGCGCTGCGCATCGTCGCGCGCGCTGTCCGACCAGGGGATCACGCGGCAGGTGGCCGGGTCGAGCCGGTGCGCGTCGAGCAGTTCGCTGGCCAGCTTGCCGGTTCCTACGACGAGTACTTGCATGACATTCACGGATTGAAGTTCAGGATTCGGGACGGGCCATGATGCGGGCCGTCGGGTGGCTCGGCACGGTCGCGGCGCGTGGCGCCGGACCGGCCTCGCGCATTATGCCCGGCCGCTCGCCTGCGTGCCCGTCGGGCCTCGCAGGCGGCGGCCCGGTGCGTCAGCTCGCCGACACCGTCGGCAGCCACGCATTTGCCGCGTTCTGCGTCGCGAGTTGTTTCGCGATCGAGCGCGCGAGGCGGTCCGTATCGGACGCCACCGTGTCGTGCTTCACTTCCGACACGCCATGCAGGCCGGCGCCAACCGCTGCCGACGTCGCGAGGCGGCCGGCCGCCGCGCCGACCCCGGCGGTTTCCACCATGCCGGGCAGGTGGCCGCTGTTCGCGCTGGACGAGAACGTGCCGAGCGGCTGCGGCGCGCCATGCGCCGGCTGGAACAGCACGGTGACCGACGCCTTCACTTCGCTCTTGCCCGCGCCGAGCCCGATCAGCGTGCGGCGGCGGCGGTTGCCCGCGTCGATCGACTCGAACCGGCCTTCGACGACCAGCGCGTCGCGTCCGTCCGGCACCGGGCCGCGCAGCGCGGGGATGCCTTGCGACCGGAGTTCGCGCACGAGTGCGTCGGCGAGCTGCTCGCGAGTTTTCAGCGCGCTCTGCTGGCGCTGCACGTCGGCGGACGATCCGCTCGCGAGGGGCGCGATCTTGCTGATCATCCCGCCGTCGACCTTGACGTCGGTCGTGTCCACGTCGAACGTGGATACATACACGACGTCCGCATGAACCTGCGGCTGCGTGCGAGTTGCCGGCGCGGCGGTCATGGATGTAGTCGCGGTCGATGCGCAGCCGGTCATCGCGAGGGTGCCGGCGATCAGCGCGACACTGGTCAGACGTTTGGCGTGGGCGGCAAGTGCGTGAAGGGAAGAAAACATGTCGATCTCCGTGGCCTGGATGAGGTTGCCGATACTGTCGCGGCATTCAGGAACGCGAACGATCGGAAGCGGGGCGTGATCGCTGGCAGGGGGAGCGTTTTCATGCCGTTGCGCAACACGCAGGCGCAAGTATGCGGAGGTCGGGCGTGATGCGCCACGCAGGAATTATGTCGGCGCATGTCACGTGCCGTGGTGCGCGGATACGCGAGGTCGCGTGGCTGGGAGGCGGACAGGTAGACAGTCGTGCAAAAGGCCAGACGGCAGACGGTCAGACGGCCATGCCACACACGGCAGACGGCAGGCAGCAGGTAGACGGCAGAAGGCAGCAGAAGCCAAAAGCCAAAAGCCAAAAGCCAAAAGCCAAAAGCCAAAAGCCAAAAGCCAAAAGCCAAACAACCCCTCAGACCGACATCGACCGCCGCACCGCCCCCGCCGAATCAAGCGGCAGCGCAACGACCGCCTCCAGCCCGCCGCCATCCCGGTCGCGGAACGCCAGCGATCCGCCGTGCAGGCGGGCGATCCGCTCGACGATCGCGAGTCCGAGGCCCGTGCCGCCCGCATGACTGCGCGCGTTCGCGCCCCGGCTGAACGGCGCCTTGAGCCGTTCGAGTTCGGCCGCGCCGATACCGTTGCCGCGATCGCTGACCACCGCATACGCGATGCCGCGCTCGGTCCACGTACGCACGCCAAGGCCGGTCTTGCCATAGACGACCGCGTTCTGCATCAGGTTCATCAGCAGCCGCATCAGGCTGATCGGACGGAACGCGAACGCGGGCACCTCGCCTTCGTCGAAGTCGAATTCATGGCCGAGCCCCGCGAAATCCGCGACGAGCTGGCCGATCAGCGCATTCAGGTCGCCGGTTTGCGGCGTTTCGCGCTCGCCGCTGCCCGCGTAGTCCATGAATTGCTGCAGGATCGTATCGATCTGGTCGAGGTAATGCTCGGTCGACGTGGTGAGCGCGTCGTGCGTGCCGCGCGGCAGCGCCATCGCGATCGCCAGGCGCAGTTTGGTGAGCGGCGTGCGGATGTCGTGCGACACGCCGGCCAGCATCAGCGAGCGAGTCGCTTCCGCCTGTTGCAGCGCGTCGGCCATCTGATTGAACGCGCGGCTCACATCGGCGATTTCGGTCGGGCCGTCGGTGGGCAGCGGCGGCGGGCGCTCGCCCGCGCTGACGCGCTGCGCCGCGCGTGCCAGCGCATCGAGCGGCCGGTTAAGGTGGAGCTGGATCAGGTAGCCGGTCAGCGCCGCGAGCAGCGCCAGCCCGACCGACAGCACGAGCGCCGTCGTGATGCCGCTCGCCTGCGCGTCGGCGGCCATCGGCAGCGGCACCCACACGGGCGAGCCGGCCACGTGCAGGCGGATCCACAGGCGTTCGTCGTCGCCCGATTGCCAGCGCGCGGGGAGGTCGGGCGGCAGGTGGCGTTCGAGCGCCTGCATGAACACGTCGCGCTGCCAGGTGCGGAAGAAGGCCGCCGGGTTCGGCGTTTGCGGCGGTGCGGCGGGCGGCAAGGCAGCCTGGCCGCCGAACTGCGCGATGACCGTGCGGCCGGCGTCGGGCGGCAGGGCGGCGAGCGTGCGGTCGAGCAACTGCACGTAGTCGGAGAAGACGATCGAGGCCCGCTCGATGCGTGGACGCTGCACGTAGTGCAGCAGCACGGTGAGCGAACAGACGAGCGACAGCGCGACGAGCGCCACCAGCAGCGCGATGTTGCGCGCAAGCAGCGAGCGCGGCAGCGGGATGCGCATCACGACTCGATGCCGGCCACCAGCATGTAGCCGATGCCCCAGACGGTCTTGATGAAGCGCGGCTTGCCGGGGTCGTCCTCGACGATCTGGCGCAGCCGCAGGATCTGCACGTCGACGCTGCGGTCGAGTGCGTCATGGTCGCGGCCGCGCGCGCGGGCGAGCAGGTTCTCGCGGCTCACCGCGCGATTCGGCGACGAGCCGAGCGCGTGCAACAGCAGCATCTGCGCCGAATGGATTTCCACGGGTGTGCCGTCGCGCATCAGCGTCTGCTGGCCGACGTCGAACGTGAATGCGCCGAACCGCAACCGCTGCGACGTGACCGTCGGCTCGCCGGCCGCCATCTTCTGTCGCCGCAGCAGCGCGCGGACGCGGGCCACGAGTTCGTCGGGGAGAAACGGCTTCGCCAGGTAATCGTCGGCGCCCGTCTCGAGGCCGACGACCTTGTCCGCGGCGTCGCCTTTCGCGGTGAGCATCAGGATCGGCAGCGTCTGGCCTTCGGCGCGCAGGCGCCGGCACACGCTCAGGCCGTCCTCGGGCTCCATCATCAGGTCGAGCACCAGCAGGTCGTATGGTTCGCGCTGCAGCAGGCGGTCGAGCCGCTTGCCGTCGGCGACCGCGCGCACCTGGAAGCCGTGGCCGCTCAGGAAGCGCTGCAGCATGTTGCGCAGCTCGGCTTCGTCGTCGAGCACGACGATCCTGCAGGACTGTTCCATCGCTTGCCTCCCGGTGCGTGCGCGGCCGGATCGTCGTGCGGGCTCAACGGGCCGCCATGCGCTGGCGCATGAAGCCGGCGAGCTGCTCGAGCGTGACGTAGCCGTTGTGCTGCGTGTCGATTTCGTCGAAATGCTGCGCGACCATCGGCATGCCCGCGGCCGCCTGTTCGCGGGTCAGCTTGCCGTCGTGCGTCGTGTTCGCGCTGGCGAAGCGGGTCTGCAACTGCATCAGCGCACGTTCGACGCGCGCACCGCCGTTCGCCGCGCCGGGCGGCATCTGCTGGGCCGACGCTGCTGCTGAGACGATACACAAAACGACGACGGCAATCATCTTCTTGATGGACTTCATGGGGTTTCTCCTTGCGTGGCCGACGGTCTGCGCCGGCCGGGTGGTTGATGAAACGGATGGAAAACGAAACGAAGCGAAACGAAGCGCGTCCGGGTTACGCCCAGTGCGCAGGCACCCACACGCGGCCGGCCCAGTGGGCGGGCACCCAGATGACGGCGCGCGGCGGATGAGCGACATACACGGCGCGCGGGGCGACGTACACGGAGCGCGGCAGCGGCGGCGCGAGGTACAGGACCTTCGGCGGCGGCGGCGCGACGTAGACGACGCGCGGCGCGGGCGTGACGACGACGGCCTTCGGCGCCGCAATACGCACGACCTTCGGCGGGGGCGGCGTGACGATGACGGCGGGCGGAGGCGGCGGAGGCGTCACCACGACGGCAGCCGCTGCGGGTGCCGCGACAGCGACGGTGGCGACGGGCGGCGGGGCCGTCACGACCACGGCAGCAGGCGCGGGCGCCACGACGGGCACCGGCACCGGGACAGGAACCGGAACCGTCCCGCCGGCCACGACGACCGTGCCGCCCGCCGTCGTGCTGCCGTGGATCACGGCCGTGCCACCGGTCGACACCGTGCCGCCGTGCACGACCGTCGAGCCGCCCGACGTCGTCACGACACCCGGCGCCACGCGCGTCGCGCTGCCGGAATGCGTGACGGTTCCACCGTCGGTGCCCGTCACGGTGCCCGAGCGCGAGCAGGTCGAGCCCGCGCAATTCGTCGATGCCGTGTGGCTGGCCGTGTTGCCGTTCGCGCCCGTGATCGTGCCGCTCGACGAATACTGGCCCGGGCCGTTGCGCGTCACGCTGCCCGACGTCGTGGCGCTGCGGCCGTCCGAGCCCGTCAGCGAACCGGTGTGCGAGCAGGTGCCGCCCGCGCAGCTCGTGTCGCCGCTGTGTTCGACCGAGCGCCCGTTCGGGCCGACGGCCGTGCCGCTGTTCGAGAACTGGCCGGGCGCGGTGCGCGTGACGGTGCCCGTGTTGGTCGCGATACCGCCGCCGGGGCCGATTACGCCACCCGCATGCGAGCAGCTGCCGCCGCCGCACGAGCCGGCGTGCGCGCCGTTGTAGGGGCCGCGCGGCGTGTACGCGGTGCCGTGGCCGGACCAGCCGGCGAAGGCCGGCGCGCAGGCGAGGGTGAGAGCGGTGGCGGTGACGAGGAAGCGGGTTTTCATCGGGTGTCCTTGCGGTTCGTTTCGGTGCACGCAGTGGCGTGGCGACGGGACGAACTTTAGGGCGATGACACGCGCTCGTCGCGTCATAAAAGATGTCGCGGTGTTACACGTGGCGTGCTGATTCGAAGTACGACGAATGCGTGTGCCGGCCGCGCCGATCGCGGGCATGCCGCGCCGGGCAAGGCTGTCGGCGATGCAATTGCGTGAGAGCAGGGTGGCGTGGCAGGGGGGGCGAACCTGTCTTGCGCAGCGCGCAAATGTGTCGCGGCGACATGCGGCGACATATTTGCCGGCCGATTCATGCATGCATTGCGGTGACTCGCGCGAACCGAACGCGGGCGGTGCGCCACGTACGACCGGAACCGGCTTCTCCTTCCTGAAGCCGTAATCGCATGCCGTCCGACGAATCGGCTTCCGATCGGCACCTGTCTCATGCATGTGTCGCGCAGCCGCATCCGTCGCTGCAGCTTGCGTGCAGCGTCGACCGGTTTCGGCGCGACAGGCGGCGATACATTGCTCGCCGGACATGCAAGCGCGCACGCACGAGCGGGTCGGTTTTCAATCCACGAGCGCACGCGAGTGCCGCTTACCGCCCGAACGCATTTCACCGCGACATGCGGTGACACATTTCCCACATGACACACGAACGCGCAGCTCGAAATCCGCCCCGCTCCAGCCCGCAAGCGCCTTCGCTCGCCACACCTCACCCGAGCGCCTTCCCCCACGACATACGGCGACATATTTCCCGCGTGGCCTTTCCGTTCCGCGCCCACTACAGTGCGTTCCATTCGACGCGATGGCAGCCCGTGCCGCCGATGACGCGTCCGACTCAACCGGAGGAAAGGTCCATCATGCTCACCACCACAGGAAAGCTCGCGTACTACGTCACGCTCTTCATCGTCGCCGTCTCGCTCGTCGAGGCGGCCGTGCTCACCTGGCGCCGCGCCCGCGGGCCGGAACCGTTCGACTGGAACGAGGTGTGGCTGTCGCTCGCCGATCTCGCGGGCCGCAAGCTGCTCGCGCTGGTGCCGCTGTCGCTCGCCACGCCGCTGTTCGACCTCGCGTGGGCGCATCGGCTCTTCACGATCCCGCTGCACAGCGTTGCACTCGCGCTGCTCGTGTTCGTCGGCCAGGAGTTCTGCTACTACTGGTATCACCGCGCGTCGCACCGCGTGCGGTTCTTCTGGTCGACCCATGCGGTGCATCATTCGCCGAACCAGTTGACGCTGTCGTCCGCGTTTCGCCTCGGCTGGACCGGCAAGATCGCCGGCGCCGCGATGTTCTTCACGCCGCTCGTGTGGCTCGGCGTGCGTCCGGAAGCCGTGCTCGCGATCCTGTCGTTCAACCTGATGTACCAGTTCTGGCTGCACAACACGTGGATGCCGAAGCTCGGCTGGCTCGAAACCGTGTTCAACACGCCGTCCGCGCACCGCGTGCACCACGCGTCGAACCTCGACTATCTCGATGCGAACTACGGCGGCGTGCTGGTCGTGTTCGACCGGCTGTTCGGCACCTACGTCGCCGAGCGCGCCGACGAGCCGTGCCGTTTCGGCCTCGTCACGCCGACCCGCTCGCGCAACCCGTTCGTCGTCGAGCTCGAGCATTGGGCGAGCCTTGCCCGCGACGTCGCAACCGCCCGCGACGTGTGGACCGCGATCCGCTTCGTGCTGCTGCCGCCGGGCTGGCGCCCGGACAACCAGGGCGAAACGACGGAAGAACTGCGCCGTCGCAGCCTCGTCGCGGTGCGCACGGATGCGTGAACGGCGCTACCCTGTGGCACATTGCCGGCCGCGCACGCATGCCGCGGCCGGCATCGCTCATGCAACACACATCATCAAGCAACCCTCGATCCAGGAGAAAACATCGATGGAACACGATTTCAAAGGCAAGGCAGTCGCGATCACCGGCGGATTCGGTCACCTGGGCATCGCGACGGCCGCGTGGCTCGGCGCGCGCGGCGCACGCGTCGCGCTGATCGGCCGCGGCGCGGCCCCGGCGGCGCAGGCGCTGCCCGGCGTGCCGGCCGACGCGCTGCGCATCGGCGGCATCGATCTCGTCGATCCGCAGGCCGCCGCGCAGGCGCTCGACACCGTGCAGCGCGAATTCGGCCGGGTCGATGCGCTGCTGAACATCGCGGGCGCGTTCGTGTGGCAGACGATCGCCGACGGCGACGCCGCCACATGGGACCGCATGTACGAACTGAACGTGAAGACCGCGCTGAACGCATCGAAGGCCGCGCTGCCGCACCTGCTGGCGAACCCGGCCGGGCGCATCGTCAACATCGGCGCGGGCGCGGCGTTCAAGGCCGGCACGGGGATGGGCGCCTACGCGGCCGCGAAGGCCGGCGTCGCGCGGCTCACCGAGGCGCTGGCGGCCGAACTGCTCGACCGCGGCGTGACGGTGAACGCGATCCTGCCGAGCATCATCGATACGCCGCCGAACCGCGCCGACATGCCGGACGCGGATTTCACGCGCTGGGTGAAGCCGGAGCAGATCGCGGCGACGATCGGCTTCCTGCTGTCGGCCGACGCGCAAGCGATCACCGGCGCGTCGATTCCGGTGACCGGCCGCGTGGCATAGCGCGGCAGGGCAAGGGCAAGGCGGGGGCTCGCGCCACGGCCGGCCGTGCGTACAATGTCGCACCGGATTGCGCGAGCCCAGCCTGAGACCATGCATCAGCCCACTATCCTGATCGTCGAAGATGAAGTGGCGATCGCGGACACGATCATCTATGCCCTCGGCACCGACGGCATGCAGACCGTCCACTGCATGCTCGGCCAGGTGGCGCTCGACCACCTGCGCGACACGCGCGTCGATCTCGTGGTGCTCGACGTCGGCCTGCCGGATCTCAGCGGCTTCGAGGTGTGTCGGCGGCTGCGCACGTTCTCCGACGTGCCGGTGATCTTCCTCACCGCGCGGCACGATGAAATCGACCGGATCGTCGGGCTCGAGATCGGCGCCGACGATTACGTGGTCAAGCCGTTTTCGCCGCGCGAACTGGCGGCGCGGGTGCGCGTGATCCTGCGGCGGTTCTACCGGACGGCCGCGCCCGAATCGATCCCCACGCCTGCACCGGTACCCGCACCAGCCGAGACAACCGCACCGGGTTTCACACTCGACACCGACGGCGCCCGCGTAGCGTGGCTCGGCCACGCACTGGACCTCACGCGCTACGAGTTCGGGCTGCTGGCGCTGCTGGTCCGGCATCCGGGGCGCATCTATTCGCGCGAACAGCTAATGGACCTCGTGTGGCACGAGGCCTTCGATTCGGCCGACCGCACGGTCGACACCCACATCAAGACGTTGCGCGCGAAGCTGCGCGCGATCGATCCCGAGCGCGACCCGATCCGCACGCATCGCGGGATGGGTTATTCGCTGCAACCGTAACGACCGGCTCCGCCCATGCATATCGGCCTGCGCATCTTCTTCGGCTTTTTCCTGATCGTCGGCCTGGCCGCGCTGATCACGCTGCGCGTGTTCGTGCAGGAGGTGAAGCCGGGCGTGCGCGAGGCGATGGAGGACACGCTCGTCGATACCGCGCAAGTACTCGCGACGCTGGCCGCCGACGACATGGCGAACGGCCACATCGCCAACGGCGCGTTCGCGCGGCAACTGTCGAATCTGCACGAACGCCCGATCAGCGCGAACGTGTGGGGCGTGCAGAAGAACACGATCGGCTACCGCCTCTACATCACCGACGCGCACGGCATCGTGCGCTACGACTCGTCCGGCCGCGCGGTCGGGCAGGACTATTCGCGCTGGAACGACGTGTACCGGACGCTGCGCGGCGAGTACGGCGCGCGCAGCACGCGCAGCGATCCGAACGACGACAGCAGCACCGTGATGCACGTGGCGGCGCCGATCCGGCACGGCAACGCGATCATCGGCGTGCTGACGATCGCGAAGCCGAACCAGACGGTCGCACCGTTCATCGCGCGCAGCCAGCGCAAGATCATGCTGTACGGCGCATTGCTGATGGGCGGGGCGATCCTGATCGGCGTGGCCTGCACGTGGTGGCTGGTGGTCGGGCTGCGGCGCCTGCAGCGCTATGCGCGCGCGATCGCGGCGGGCGAGCGCGCCGACATGCCGCTGCAGGGCGCGAGCGAGCTGGCCGAGCTCGGGCGCGCGGTGGAAAGCATGCATCAGCGGCTGGAGGATCGGCAGTACGTCGAAACCTACATCCACACGCTCACGCACGAGATGAAGAGCCCGCTGGCCGCGATCAGCGGCGCGGCCGAACTGCTGCAGGAGGAGATGCCGGTGGCGAACCGGCGGCGCTTCACCGAGAACATCCGCCGCCAGGCCGGCCGCCTCGAACAGATGATCCGCAAGCTGCTCGCGCTCGCCGAAGTCGAGCAGAAGCAGCGCCTGTCGGTGCGCGAACCGGTCGCGCTGCGGCCGGTGCTCGAACAGCTCGTCGACGATATCGAGCCGCGCGCGCGGCAGCGCGGCGTGAACCTCGCGATCGACGCGCACGACGCGGCCGATCCGGCCGTGGTCGAAGGCGATCCGTTCCTGCTGCGCCAGGCGCTCGGCAACCTGCTCGACAACGCGCTGGATTTCGCGCCGCAGGGCAGCACGATCCGCATCGCGCTCGAACGGCAGCCGGCGGGCAGGGCGCACGTCGCGGTCGTGCGCGTGGCCGACGACGGCCCCGGCGTGCCCGACTACGCACTGGCGCGCGTGTTCGAGCGCTTCTATTCGCTGCCGCGCCCCGACGGCCAGGATCGCAGCACGGGCCTCGGGCTGTGTTTCGTCCGCGAGGTCGCGATGCTGCACCGCGGCCAGGTCGCGCTCGCGAACCGCGACGAAGGCGGCGCATGCGCGACGCTCACGTTGCCGTCGGCGGGCTGAACACCCTTCAACTTCACGTTCGCCACACCTTCGCTTCACACCGGCTTCAATCGCCCTTCACCGGGGCGGCTCATGCTGACCGTACCCTTTTACTCCGGTACCTGTCGGCCATGAATCGAGTCCTGTTGTTCAAATTCGCGATCACCGCGTTTCTCGCGCTGCTGATCCTGATCCCGCTGCAGATGGTGCAAAGCATCGTGCACGAACGCGCCGTGTATCGCCGGGATGCGCTGCAGAGCATCTGGTCGAGCTATGCGGGGCCGCAGACGGTGGCGGGCCCCGTGCTCGTCGTGCACTACACGGAAGTCACGCGCGTGCGCGACGATTCGGCGGCCGGCGGCGCGACGAAGACGAGCCTGCGCAGCGAGACGAAGCGCCTGCTCGTGTTTCCGAAGACGCTGAACGTCGACGGCACGCTGACCACCAGCGTCCGCTATCGCGGCATCCACAAGGCGCTGGTGTACGAGCTGGCGAGCCGAATGACCGGCACGCTGCCGTTGCCGGACCTGAAGAAGCTGCCGCAGGCGGACGGCCACGTGAGCTTCAAGATCGACGGTGCCTATGTGTCGATCGGCATCGGCGACATTCGCGGGCTGACGGCGCAACCCGATCTGCGCATCGGCGGCACGCGCTTCGACGTCGAGCAGGGCACGCGGCTGGACAGCCTGCGCCAGGGCGTGCACGCGAACGTCGATCTCGCGGCGCTGGCGGACGCAAACGCGGGGGCGGTCGTGCCGTTCAGCGTCGACCTGCCGTTGCGCGGTGCGGATTCCGTCGCGTTCGCGCCGGTGGGCGACCAGAACGATTTCTCGCTGAAATCGACGTGGCCGCATCCGAGCTTCGACGGCGCATTCCTGCCGAACAACCGCACGGTCGATGCGCGCGGCTTCACCGGCAACTGGCGCGTGACGTCGTTCAATACGAAAGCGCGTGAGCAGATCATCTCCGGCGACGGGGAAGGCGCGATCGAAATGGCGTCGGTGTCGGTGATCGAACCCGTGAACGTCTATCTGCAGGCCGAACGTGCGACGAAGTACGGCGCGCTGTTCGTGATGCTCACGTTTGCGAGCTTCTTCATGTACGAGCTCGTGAAGCGGCTGCGCATTCACCCGATCCAGTACACGCTGGTGGGCCTGTCGCTCGCGCTGTTCTTCCTGTTGCTGCTGAGCCTGTCCGAACACATCAAGTTCGCCTATGCGTATCTCGCGGCGAGCGGCGCCTGCATCGGGTTGCTCGCCTTCTATCTGTCGTTCGTGCTGCACAGCGTGAAGCGCGGGGCGGTGTTCGCGGTGCTGCTCGCGGTGCTGTACGCGGCGCTCTATGGGCTGCTGCTGTCGGAAGACAACGCGCTGATGCTCGGTTCGCTGCTGCTGTTCGCGATCCTCGCCGGCATCATGACGCTCACGCGCCGCGTCGACTGGTATTCGCTCGGTGCCGCGTGGCAGCCGCTGGCCGACAAGGCGGGCGCGGGTGCCGTGAAGCCGGGCGCGCAGGTGAAGTAAGCGGGTGGGGGGCAGGCGCGCCGGTCGGGAAGGTCACGGCCGGCGCGTCATACGGCCCGGCGCCGCATCGCTGATTCACGCACGCGATTCAGGCCGCCGAAAACGCTCCAGCGGAATTTCGGCAACAGCGGTGATCTCGATCAGCAGATCGGGATGGTAGAGACGCTCGACCTGGACGGTCGTCGTCACGGGATAGGGCTCGGCGAAGTAGGTCTTGCGGATGTCGCCGGCCTGCATGAAGGCATCGAGGTCGGTCGTGTAGTGAACGAGCGAGATCACGTCCTGCATCTGTCCGCCCATCGTGGCGAGCACGGCGCGGATGTTGTCGAGCGTCTGACGTACCTGCATGCGCATGTCGCCGTGGCCGACCACCTGGCCGTCGCGGTCGAGCGACACTTGCCCCTTCAGATGCACGATCCGGCCATCGCCCTGGATCACGGCCATCGAGAACGCGCCGAACGGCGCCCAGACTTCCGGCGGATTCACTGCTTCGGCCATCGTGCGGCTCCTGTGGGGTATGACGAGGATGCGGCGGCGAGCGTCGTGGTGGGTTCGGGCCGTGCGCCGGCCGGAACGCGATGGAAGCGAGGCATCGACAGCATTGCCGGGTTCGCCGACAATCGCGCCATTATGGATCAGCGCCCGGCGAAGCGTGAGCGATGCCATGGCGACAACGACGACACCCCATGGACGACATCCGGATCATCAGGGATCTCGCGGAAATCGAGGACACCGCCTACATCGAGCTCATGGGCGGGCCGTATGCGCGCAAGTGCTGGAACGAGGGATCGCTGTTTTTCAGGGAGGACGTCTTCGGCCTGCTCGAAGCGGCGATCGCGCGGCAGATCCCGGACTACGATCATTACGCGTTCAATGGCATCGGCATGCCGGACTGGCTGCGGATCGTGGACGAGCTGGGCGACACGCGCAGCATGCTGGGCGACGCCACGCAGCAAACGACGGCACTCGACCGGCTCGGCTTTGTGTTCCGCGATTCGCGGCAGGATTTCATTGACCGTCTGGACACGAGTTGCGCTGCGCTTGCGGAAGTGATTGCCGAAATCGATGCATGGACGAGCGAGGTCCGAACCCGCCACGACCAGGTGACGATATTGGGGATATGAGGCCGCGTGGCATGGCCCGCGCGGCACGCATATTGGGCGGCATCCGCTTATACTGAACGAGTCCTTTCATTCGATTTTCGCCGTGCCCAACACTGCCTCTCCGGATCCGTCCGTCGACGATCCCCGTCCGACCCCGCCCATCCAGCCCGAACTCGAAGACTGCTGCAATAGCGGTTGCTCACCGTGCGTCTTCGATCTCTACGACGAAGCACTCGCGCGCTATCGCGTCGAGCTGGCCGAATGGGAAGCGCGCCAGGCGCAACGCAAGCATCACGCGTGAGCCGGATGCCGGCGAGCGGCTGCATCGGCATCGGCATTCCTTCCGCGTCCGACCCTGCCGCCGCAACGCTTCCCGTGCCGCTTATGTCCCTGCATGCAGCCGCCGATGCAGCGGCCCGAGCAGCGCCGACAGCGCGATGCACACGAGCAGCACGGCCGTCAGCGCGAACATCGACGTCCTGAAGCCCTGCACGTAATCGAGCGCGGCCGGATGCGCGCCGAGCCGGGCGAAGAACACGCCGCCGAGCGTCGCCGCGCCGACGGCCGCGCCGATCTGCAGCATCGCGGTGACCATGCCGGAGGCGACACCCGCGCGCGCCGTGTCGACTTCCGCGAGCACGATCCGCACGACCGACGGCAGCACGAGGCCCTGGCCGATCCCGATCGCCGCGATCCCCACATAAAAGCCGACGCCCGGCGTGGCGGCACCCGCCAGCGCGGCGGCCGTCGCGACGCCGGCCGCGAGCATCGCGAAACCGAGCGTGAGCACGCGATAGCCGCCGAACCGGCCGACGAGTCGCGGCATCAGCAGCGGGCTCGACAGGAAGCCGAGCCCGAGCGGCAGGATCGCGAGCCCCGACGCGAGCGGCGACCAGTTCAGGCAGCCCTGCAGGTAGATTCCGTAACTCAGGAAGAACGCGCTCAGCGTATAGAACAGGAACGCCAGCACGAGCCCGAGCGCGACGACGGGGTTGCGGAACAGGCGCACGTCGAGCAGCGGATCGTGGCCGCCCGCGAGGCGGCGCGCCTCGACCGCCAGCAGCGCGCCGAGCATCGGCAGCGCGCCGACGAGGCACGCGACCATCCACAGCGGCCAGCCGGCCTCGCGTCCGTGCGTGAGCGGGTAGACGAGCATCAGCAGGAACAGCGACAGCAGCACCATGCCCGGCACGTCGATGCGCTGGCCTTTCGGCGGCCGGCTCTCCGGGATGAAGCGCCAGCTGCCGATCAGCGCCAGGATGCCGATCGGCAGGTTGACGAGGAAGATCGCGCGCCAGCCGAGCCCGAACGGATGCAGGCTGATCAGCGCGCCGCCGCCGAGCTGGCCGATCACGGCCGCGAGGCCGAACACGAAACCGTAGAAGCCCATCACGCGCACCTGCTCTTGCGGGCTGAACACGCTGCGGATCGTCGCGAGCACCTGCGGCGCGAGGATCGCGGCGAACAGGCCCTGCAGCACGCGGCCGCCGACCAGCACCGCGCCGCTGCCGGCGAGCCCGCACAGTGTCGACGCGACGACGAAACCGGCCATCCCGATCATGAACATGCGCTTGCGGCCGTACAGGTCGCCGAGCCGGCCGCCGGTGATCTGCACGACGGCATTCGCGCATGCGTACGCGGACACGACCAGTTGCAGCTCGGCCGGGCGTGCGCCGATGCCGTCGCGGATGGCCGGCAGCGCGAGATTCACAATGAAGTAGTCGAGCGGCGGCAAAATCGCGCCAACCAGCAGGACCACCAGCGCCCAGCCGTGGTGGCTGCGCGGCGTCGCCTCGGCGGCCGTGCCGGCCGGCACGCAGGGGGCAAGGGTGTCGTTCGTCATGGAAGCAAGTCCGAAAGAATGAGTGCCACATTCACGCCGGTCGCGACGACAGAAGCGCCGGTTCGGCCGTGGGCGGGCGATTGACCCCCATTCTGGGTGGTGGCGATGAATCGGAAAAGCGGGAATTGGTGGTAGCATCCATCGGGTTAATCGATGGATGGAGAATGGCGATGCGCGGTTTCGACCTGGATCAGTTGCGTACTTTCGCGGCGGTCGCGGACGCCGGCAGCCTGACGGCCGCCGCGCCGCTGCTGCACCTGTCGCAGTCGACGGTCAGCGAGCAGGTGCGCAAGCTCGAATCGCGCGCCGGCGTGCCGCTGTTCGTGCGCAGCAAGCGCGGCGTCGAGCCGACCCCGGCCGGCGCGCGGCTGCTGCAGCACGCGCGGCGCATCGTCGCGCTGAACGAGGCCGCGTTCGACGAAGTGCGCGGGCAGGCGATCAAGGGCGAGCTGCGCGTCGCGATCACCGATTACTACCGGACCAACGAAGTCGCGGGCCTGCTCGCGCGGCTGCGGGAGTGCTACCCGCAACTGAGCCTGCACGTCAGCGCGATGAAGAGCGCCGATATCGAGGCCGCGCATGCGCGCGGGCAGGTCGATCTCGGCGTGGTGATGAACCTGTCGAGCGGGCCGTTCCGGCCGGCGTCGGCCGATACGCGCTGGGTGCTGCGGCGCGAGCCGCTGTCGTGGGTCGCATCGCCCGCGCTCGCCGAGCAGTTGCCCGAGCCGCTGCCGCTCGTGCTGCTGCCGGACGACTGCATGATGCATCAGGTCGCGGTGCGCTCGCTCGACGAGCAGCACATGCCGTACCGGCTCGTGCACAGCGCGTCGGGGGTGGCGGGGCTGCAGTCGATGCTGGCGGCGGGGCTCGGGGTGGGCTGCCTGTGCGCGTCGGCGATCGGCGAGGGCATGATGCGGCTCGGCGCGAAATACCGGCTGCCGCCGCTGCCCGACGCGGTGTTTTCGCTGACGCCGCCGATGCCCGGCGAACGCGAAGCCGTCACGCAGGCGCGCGAGGTGCTGTCGCGGCAATTGCTGATGTAAAACCGGGCCGCACGATTTGCGGCGGCGCGTAGTGAGAGGCGCGCCAGGGGACAAAAAATGAACGACGAACTGCAACGCCAGATGGCCGCGAAGCTGCAGGATGCGCTGGAGCGCGTGGTCGACGAACGCTCGCTGATCCACTTCCTGCGCGTGCTCGGCCACGACTGGAACACGGAGCGCCAGCTCGAGGCCGACGTGCCGCCGTCGCCGTACGCCCGCGCCGCGCTCGGCTGGGAAAACCGCTCGATCGGCGAGTATCTCGACGCGATGGTCGACTGGGCCGAGACGTCGGAGGAAGGGCTGCGTTTCTACGACGTGCCCGACAATCCGTGGCGGCGCATGGCGGACATCCTGTTCGCCGGGAAAATTTACGAATAGCGCCGCGCGGGCGCTTCGTTCCCTGCGTTCGTGCCGTCGCCGCGCCCGGTTTATTCGACGGTTTCGCCGCTCACATACGCACGCAGGCCATCAACCAGCGCATCGAACACCGCGCGGCAGCGCGGGCTCGACCGCAGGTCCTCGTGCATCACGACCCAGGTTTCCAGCTGCATCGCGAGCGTGTCCGGCAGCACGCGCACGAGCCGCGCGTCGCGTTTCGCGAGCCCGCTCTGGCAGAAGCCGATCCCGTAGCCGGCGCGGATCATCGCGAGCTGGGCGAGGTTGCTGTCGGTGCGCAGCGAGAACGCATCGCGCTTCCACTGCGGCATGCTGCGGCCCATCGAGCGGATGAACGGCGTGACCGTATCGAAGCCGATCAGCGCGTGATGCGCGAGTTCGTCGGTCGTCTCGGGCACCCCGTTGCGCGCCAGGTAGTCGTCGCGCGCATACAGCCCGACATCGACCGCGCCGATGCGTCTAGCAACGAGCGCCTCCTGCGTGGGCGGCGCCATCCGGACCGCGATGTCGGCCTCGCGCTTGAGCACGTCCTGGAGGCGGTCGGTCGGCACCAGTTCGATGACGAGCCCCGGATGATTGCGCCGCAATTGCGCGAGCATCGGAGGCAGCACTTCGACGGCGATCACGTCGCTGGCCGAGATCCGCACGATGCCACGCACGCCGGCGCCGTGGCTCGCAGCCGCGCGCTCGAACGCCGCGGCCGCGCTGCGCAGCGCCTCCGCATGGCCGCGCAGCGCGAGCGCCGCCTCGGTCGGCAGCAGGCCGGACGGCGAGCGCGTGAACAGCGTCTGGCCGAACGCGGCCTCCAGCGCCGCGACGTGGCGGCCGGCCGTCGGCTGCGTGATGCCGAGGGCGCGTGCCGCGCCCGACAGCGAGCCTTCCGTCAGCACGGCGAGAAAGGTGCGGTAGCGTTCCCAGTTCAGATCGGTGGTCATACATAAATGTATAGCCGATCCATTAGGTTCGGCAATTCCTTGATAGCCGAAGGGGCGCCAGAATGCGTGTCATCACGGTTCATTCAAGGAGAGCGGCAATGACGACCCACGCGGGCGAGACGCAACGACAGGCACTCGTGCTCGGCGCGAGCGGCGGAATTGGCGGGGAAGTCGCGCGGCAGTTGCGCGATGCGGGCTGGCAGGTGCGCGGGTTGAAGCGCGGGCTCGATGTCGAAGTCGTGGAGCGCGACGGTATCACCTGGATGCGCGGCGACGCGATGGACCGCGACGCGGTCGTCCGGGCCGCGCGCGGCTGCAGCGTGATCGTGCACGCGGTGAATCCGCCGGGCTACCGGAACTGGGCCGGGCAGGTGCTGCCGATGATCGACAACACGATCGCGGCGGCGAAGGCGGAGCGGGCGACCATCGTGCTGCCGGGCACCGTCTACAACTATGGCGCCGATGCGTTTCCGGTGCTGGTCGAAGATGCGCCGCAGCATCCGTCGACGCGCAAGGGCGCGATCCGCGTCGAGCTGGAGCGCCGGCTGCAGGATGCGGCCGGGCAGGGCGTCCGCACGATCATCGTGCGGGCCGGCGATTTCTTCGGGCCGAAGCTCACCGGCAACAGCTGGTTCGCGGCGGGGTTCGTCAAGGCCGGGCAGCCGGTTGCGTCCATCAGCGTGCCGGGGCGGGATGGCATCGGGCACCAATGGTCGTACGTGCCGGACGCCGCGCGCGCGATGGTCGAGCTGATCGAGCGGCGCGACACGCTGGAGCCGTTCGCGCGCTTTCATCTCGGCGGGCATTGGGATGCGGATGGCACGCAGATGGCGGAGGCCGTGCGCCGCGTCGCGCAGCGGCATGGGCTGCGGCCGACGGTGCGCAAGTTCCCGTGGTGGTTCGTGTGGGCGGCGGCGCCGTTCGTCACGACGCTGCGCGAATTGCTCGAGATGCGCTACCTGTGGCGCGAGCCGATCCGGCTCGACAACACGCGGGTGACCGCGGTGCTCGGCCGCGAGCCGGTGACGCCGCTCGATGCGGCGGTCGAGGCGACGCTGGCGGGGCTCGGGTGTCTCAAGTGAGCAACGGCCCGTGCCTGGGTCCATGCTCCGGTACGGGCTGGCACGATGGCGAACCGCAGCACCCGCGGCACAACAATTCTCCACATACCCTGGCCCGTCCGATGCGCATCATGTCGGCTCATGTCGAAAAGGCGGAAACGGGGGCGCGATGTTGCATTTCGGGTGGAAAGTATCGGTTGCGGGCGCAATGATGCTTGCATTGAGCGGGTGTACCAACCTGGCTGGTGTGCTGTATTGCGGCAACTCGCAGTTCAACTTTCCCGACTATCACTGCTTTTAGGCGTATTAGCGGGAGCCGTCGCGGCGACAGAACGCTGGCGCGCCCATGTGCCGCGCCTCGTTGCCCGCTATGCCACGACCGGCAACACCTCCACCGCATAGCGGTGCCGAAGGCTGCGCCCGAACACCGGATCGTGCAGCTCCATCTCGAACGCCTCGCCGTCACCCATTGCCGCGATCACGCCATGCACGGCAACGGTGCCGCCATACATCGCTGCGCGTATGGGCATCGTCGGACCGTCATCGAAGCGCTGCCACAGCATCTCGGGCGCAAGCAAACCACTCACCGCGCCGCGCTGGTACACCGTCCGCTCGCCATCGCGCGAAATCAGCCACGAACGCATCTCGATCGCATCCCAGTGATCCGCTACTTCCGCGTAAAGCCACGCGTCGTGGCCGAGCGGTTTCGCGCACACCTGCTTCGACACCGCGACGCCGTAGGCTTCGACCTCACGATCCGTATGATCGGAGCCGACGGTCACGAGCGTGCCGGCCGGGCTGTCGACCAGCACGCATTCGATCTCGCCGCCCGAGCGTGCGCCGAGCACGCCGATCGTGGGCGCCTGCGTCAGCAGCGCGGCCGACACGCGATAGAAGCAGGGCGTGGTCGACGGCGGCGCGACGCCCAGCGCCGCGAGTTCGTCGATATGCGCCTGGATCGCGGCCGGATCGCGGCCGGCCCAGCCGGCGATCACGACGCGCGCGATCTCGACGTCGACGGTGGCCGGCGCACCTTTCCGGGGAATGACATTAAACGACAGGGTTGGCATACGGCTATCCGGTTGAAGTGCGAAGGAATGAAACGGTTTGCTGGCGGCGACGTTCAATCCGCGAGCGGCTTGTGCGCGGTTTCGCGTGCGACGAGGAGCGCGATCGACGTGACGACGAGCGCGGCGGCGACATACAGCGACACGGCCGTCGTCGTGCCCGTCTGCCGGAACAGCGCGGCGATCACGAGCGGCGCGAAGCCGCCGCCAACGATGCCGGCGAGCGTGTACGCGAGCGACGAGCCCGCATAGCGCACGCGGGTCGGGAACTGTTCGGTCACGAACGCGCCCTGCGGGCCGTACATCACCGCGTGGATCACGAGGCCGATCGCAACGGCCGCGACGATCGCGCCGGGTCGCGCAGAATCGAGCAGCGTGAAGAACACGAACGCCCACACGATGCCGGCGAGTGCACCCGCGAGATATACGGGCCGGCGGCCGAAGCGGTCCGACAGCGCGCCGAAGCACGGCACCGCGAGCGCGTTGCAGGCCGTGCCGATCATCACGGCCGTCAAGGCGACGGGGCGCGACAGGTGCAGCACGGTCGTCACGTAGGTGAGCGTGAACACGACGATCAGCGCATACAGCACGTCCGAGCCGATCCGCGAGCCACCCGCGATCAGCAGGCGCTTCCAGTGGACCTTCAGCACGTCGGCGACGGGCACCTCGACAGTCGCGTGCGATTCGGCGAGCTGCTCGAACTGCGGCGTTTCGTCGACGCCGCGCCGCAGCCAGAAGCCGAACACGACGAGCAGCGCGCTGGCCGCGAACGGTACGCGCCAGCCCCACGACAGGAAATCGCCGGACGTGGTCGACAGCGTCACGAGCGCGATGCAGCCGGTGCCGAGCAGCGTGCCGAACGACGGGCCGATCTGCGTCCACGATGCGGACAGCCCGCGCCGCTTCTGGTCGCCGTGCTCGACCGACAGCAGCACTGCGCCGGCCCATTCGCCGCCGAGCGCGACGCCCTGCACGAAACGCAGCGCGACGAGCAGGATCGGGCTCAGGATGCCGGCCTGCGCATAGGTCGGCAGCGCGCCCATCAACGCGGTCGTCACACCCATCAGCACCAGTGTGAGCATCAGCACCGCGCGGCGGCCGATGCGATCGCCGAGATTGCCGAACACGAAGCCGCCGAGCGGGCGCGATACGTAGCCGACCGCATAGGTCGAAAACGCGAGGATCGTGCCGGCCAGCGGATCGACCGACGGAAAGAACAGGTGGTTGAAGACGAGTGCGGCGAGCGTGTTGTAGATCGTGAAGTCGTACCACTCGAGCGACGTGCCGATCATGCTCGCGGTCGCGAGTCGGCTGGTGCGGACGCGGCGGGGCGCGTGGGCGGCGGGCTGGGCGAGCGTGTTCATGGTGTCGGGCAGGTCGTGATGGTGAACGGGATGGGCGCCGGGCCGATGCGTGGGTGCGCATCGCGCCTGCGGTGCGGCCGGCGTGGGCGATCAGGCCGAACATGCCGCGGCAGCGGGTGCGGTTTCGACGTCGCCGTGCGTGACGTGCAGCGGCGCGGCGGCGCGCCACAGCAGCTCGAAGGTGCGCACGTCGTCGTGCCCGGCGAGCGTGGCGGCCACGCGGCGGGTCGCGGCTGCATCGCTGCCTTCGATCAGCACGAGCGCATCGGCGGCCGGGCGGGCGGCTGCAGCGGCGCCGATCGGCGCGGACAGCTCCGGCGCGGTGCAAAACAGTCGTGCCGCGTGGATGCCCGGTTCGTGCAGCACGTCGTCGAAACGCTCGCGCAGATGCGGCACGTCGATGCGATCCGGCGGCAGCACGAACAGCGCGAGATGCGCGCCTTCGCCGTCGCCGGCCTCGATCGTCAGTTCTCCGACGCGTCGCTGCGTGCCCGTCATGCGCTCGAAGTTTGCGAGCGACCATGCGGTTTGCTGCGTGAACGCGCGCCGGTACGCATCGCCATGGAACACGTCGAGCGCGTCCGTCACGTACAGCGCGAGGTACTTGCGCGGGCCGCGATCGGTCGCGCGAAAGCGCCGCGCATGCGTGAAGCCGGGAATCGCGACACGCTCCTGCATGTGCTCGCGGTCGTACCACGCGTTGAAATCGGCTTCGTGCGCGGAGTCGATATCCGTCCAGACGCAAAGCTGGCCGTGCGGAAGGGAAAGGCGGGTCATCGCGGGGTTCCTCGTGACGGGGTGTCAGGAACCGCAGTTTCCCGAAGACGGGCCGCGCCCGTCCAACAAGAAAACAAATTCGCGGTGAACAGGTTTTCTTATGAGCGGCGCGGGCGGCGTTTCGCGGCGGGCGGGGCGGATGGCGTCGTGCGTTTCGCTTTTGCCGGTGCTTTCGCTGCGGCTTTTGTCGCGGGACGGGCGGGTGCTTTGCTCACGTTGTCGGGCGCGGCCGTCTTTGCGTGATGCGCGGCGGCGGCCATCGCGCGCGCGACTTCGCTGGCCAGTTCCGCGATGCGCGCGGCCACCGGCAGGCCCTGGCTGCGATACGTCGCGACCAGAGGCAGCGCGGGGAATTCGGGTTCGACGTCGAGCAGTTCGAGCGTGCCTTCGTGGAGTTCGCGCCCGATGATCGCGGGCGGCAGCGCGGCCACGCCGAAACCGTCGGCGACGAGGCGGATCATCGCGGCGACCGACGTGATGCAGTTGATGCTGGCCGGCCGCTCGACGGCCGCGAACAGCCGCTCGATCGTTGCGTGCGGCCCCGAGTGGCGCGAGAAGCTGATGATCGGGAATGCCGCGAGGCGTGCGACGTCGAGCGATTGGCCGCCGAGCCCGAGGCGCGGGCTGGCCGCCCAGCGCACCGGGAATTCGCACAGCGGCAGGTTCGTGAAATCGGGGCCGGGCACCGGGTCGGTCTGCAGGATCAGGTCGACGCCGTCGGTGCTGAGCAGGCGGATCAGGTGCAGCGTCGTGTCGCTCGTGATCTCGACGTCGAGGCGCGGATAGCGCTCGCGCAGTTGCGCCATCAGCGCGGGGAACCAGCTGTGCACGATCGATTCGATCACGCCGATCCGGATCAGGCCCGCATCGCTCGCCGCATCGATGTCGCGGCGCATTTCGCCGTCGAGCCGCACGATCCGCTCCGCATACGCGAGCATGCGGCGCCCGGCGGGCGTGAGCGTGGCCGAGCGCGTGTTGCGGTCGAACAGGCGCACGTCGAATGCTTCCTCGAGCGACGCGATGCGGCTCGATACGGCGGCCTGTGTGGTGTGCAGTTTTTCGGCCGTGAGCCGGAAATTTTCCAGCTTCGCGAGCCAGACGAAGGTTTCAAGAAACCGGATGTTCATCGACGTTCGAACCGTGAGGCGGGGCCGGGCGGGGCGGCGGGATCGGTCGATGGTAGCGGATTTTCGGGGACGGGAAAGAAGCGGGCGGCGCGGCGCGCGTGCGTGGGCAGGCGCTGGAGCGGGAGGACGAGAGGACGTGCGCGCAACGCCGCCCGCGACGCGTACGTCACGCGAGAGGCGCACCCGCGCGCATCAAAGCTTGTCGAACGCGAGCGTCGGCACGTCGACGACCATCGCGCCGCCGTCGGCGACGAGCGTCGCGCCGGTCACGAACGACGCGTCCGGTGACGCGAGGAACGCGCACACGGCCGCGATCTCGTCCGGATCGGCCGCGCGCCGCAGCGGCACGTCGGCGCTGACGCGTGCATACGCGCCGTCGAGCGTGTCATCGTGCGCCGACATCAGCGGTTCCATCTCCGCGTCGGCCATCGGCGTGCGGACCCAGCCGGGGCACACCGCATTCGCCCGCACGCCGTGCGGCCCGTAGTCACGTGCGAGCGACCGCGCGAGCCCGAGCAGCGCGTGCTTGCCGACCGTGTAGCCGCACACGCCGGGCCCGGCCGCGAGCGCGGCGATCGATGCGACCAGCACGATGCTGCCGCGCTGCGCGATCAGGTCGGGCAGGCACGCACGTGCGCTGACGAACGCGGTGTCGAGGTTCGCGTGCATCGCGTCGCGCCACTGCGCGTCGTCGGTTTCGTCCGCGCGGCCGAGACCGTGGCCGCCCGCACACGCGACGAGTGCGTCGACGCGGCCGAAGCGTTCGGCGATCCGCGGCAGGAAGCGGGCCCAGTCGGCGGTGCTCGCGGCATCGCCGGCCAGCGCGAGGCCGCCCGTTTCGGCGGCCAGCGCGTCGAGCGGCGCCTGGCGTCGCCCGATCAGCACGACGCGGTCGCCGCGGCGGGCGAAGCGGCGCGCGCACGCGGCGCCGATACCGGTGCCGGCGCCGGTGATCGCGATCGTGCGGGGTGGCGGGTGGGTCATGTCGTGCTCCGGAATGGTGTCGTTTCCGGTCACTTTAGGCGGCGCCGGCGCGCGCCGGTATCAGCCGAAAGGATGAACGCGGGTGGCATCCGGGCGATCCGCGCGGCCGCTGGCCATTTTGCAAAGGCTGACGATGTCCGGCGCCGAATCGCTCTATCCTCCACATTTTTGCGATAAGTCACGAAAGCCCGGCAGAATAGCGCGGGCGGGCCGCGCATCGACGCGCGGCGCATCGGCCGGCCGATTCCGTCGTGCGAGCGGAGCGGCAGGCCGACGATCCCGGCAGGAGTACGCACCCCCGTGCGCGGCTCTTGTATCGGCAGGGGATCGTGTCACGACAACCTATCGCCCGGTGCGCGCTCGCGTGCCGGACCATCGACAAGAACAGGGAGGGCCGGCTATGAGGCTGGACGACGAAACGGAAAGCACGAACGTCGAGGATCGCCGCGGCGCCGGCGGGTTCGGCGGCGGGCGTGGCGCGACGATCGGCATCGGCACGATCGTGGTTGCGTTCGCCGCGTCGTATTTCTTCGGGATCGACCCGCGCGTGATACTCGAAGGTGCGTCGGCGCTGCAGGGCCGCCAGCAGCAGGCGCAGCCCGCGCCCGCGCAGCGGCAGGGCGAGCCGGCGAACGACACGGGCGCGGTGTTCACGCGCAAGGTGCTCGGCAATATCGAGCGCACGTGGACGGGCGTGTTCAATACCCAGCTGCACGCGCAGTATCAGCCGCCGACGCTCGTGATGTTCACGAACTCGACGCCGACCGCATGCGGCACGGGCCAGACCGCGATGGGGCCGTTCTACTGCCCGGGCGACCGCAAGGTGTACATCGACCTCGGCTTCTACGACGAACTGCGCAAGCGTTTCGGCGCGGGCGGCGATTTCGCGCAGGCTTACGTGATCGCGCACGAGGTCGGGCACCATGTGCAGAACCTGCTCGGTATTTCCGACAAGGTCGACGCCGCGCGCCGGCGGGCGAGCCAGGCGCACTCGAACGCGCTGTCGGTGCGGATGGAGCTGCAGGCCGACTGCTTTGCCGGCGTGTGGGCGAACAACGCGCAGCGCGCGAACCAGCGGCTGATGGAACCCGGCGATTTCGAACAGGGGCTGAAAGCGGCCGCCGCGATCGGCGACGACCGGCTGCAGCAGCAAGGGCAGGGCTATGTCGTGCCGGAGAGCTTCACGCACGGCACCAGCGACCAGCGCGTGTACTGGCTGCGGCGCGGGATGCAATCGGGCGAACTGAGCGCCTGCGACACGTTCGCCGCGAACGCACGCTGACTTGCGGGCGCGCCCCATTGCGCGCTTATATCGTCCCGGCCGAACCCGCGATGCCGTCCGGGCCGGGACGATTTGCCGATTTGTGCTCACCGGCGCTTTTCGGCGTCGGTAGGCTGGCCCGAACTTCGATCTTCGATAAGTTCGCCCGCCAGCCGATTCCACCATGCCGACCTCATCCGTTCCCGCCGACCCGGCCGCCGCCGACTGGCCACGCGCGCTGCGCGCGTGCGTGGACGCGTTCGACGCGTTCGCGAGCCCGTCCGCGATCGTGTTCTACCGGCTCGACCAGAGCGGCGAGCCGGCCGATTTCGAGCTGTTCGGGATGCCGGAATCGATGCATCGCACCTATGTCGCGCGCTACCGGATGCTCGATCCGCTGCATCCGTCGCGCTGCGCGGCAGGCGAGCGCGCGGTCGTCACGCTTGCGTCCCAATTGCCTGACGAAAGGCGCGACGCGTCCGCGTACTGGACCCGCTTCCTGCGGCGGCACGACGTAGCCGACGTGGTCGAGATCTGGCTGCGCGACGCGGGCCGCACGGTCGGCGCGTTCTCGCTGCTGCGCTTCGAGGCGGGCGACACGCGCGGCGGCGTGGCCGGCAACAGCACGGCAGGGCGGTTCGCGCCCGGCGAGATCGAAGCGCTCGCGCGGCTGCAGCCCGTGGCCGAAGCCGCGCTGAGCCCGCTGCTGCGCGCGCGGCGCGGAATTCACCGGATCGGATGCGAGGAGCGGCTGACCTACCGCGAGGAGCAGATCGCGCGCCTCGTGCGCGATGGCCGCTCGAACAAGGAGATCGCCCGCGATCTCGCGCTCGGCCAGCCGACCGTCAAGACGCACCTGATGCGGATGTACCGCAAGCTCGGCGTGTCGAACCGCACGGAACTGGTCGGGGCGTTGTTCCTGTAATTCATCGGATAATTGCGACCCGGACTTCGAACCTTTCGCGATCGCCAGCCATCCCGCACGGTTCAAACCCGCCCCTCTCCCCAGCGCCCACGCGCTGCCAATTTGCGCTCACCGGGCGCGAACCCTCGTCGATACAGTGGAACGACGCCCGCGTGCCCGTGCGCACGCGGTCCAGCCACGACAATCCTCGAGACGCCCATGAGCACCACGAATTTCGTCGCCGTCAGCGACACCGTGCGCACCTTCGTTGCGCGCGACTTCGGCCTCTTCATCGACGGTGAAATGCAGCCCGCCCACGCGGCCGCGCGGCTCGACGTGTACGACCCCGCGACGGGCGAGCGGCTTGCGACGGTCGCGGACGCCGACGCACACGACGTCGACCGCGCGGTCGCCAGCGCGAAGCACGCATTCGACACCCGTGTGTGGAGCGGCCTGCGCCCGGCCGACCGCGAACGCATCCTGCTGAAACTCGCCGACCTGATCGAAGCCGACGCCGAAACGCTCGCGCAACTCGAAACGCTGAACCAGGGCAAGTCGATCCACGTGTCGCGCGCGATCGAGGTCGGCGCGAGCGTCGAATACGTGCGCTACATGGCCGGCTGGGCGACCAAGATCACCGGCCAGACGCTCGACGTGTCGATCCCGTTCCCGCCCGGCGTGCGCTATACGGCCTATACGCGCAAGGAGCCGGTCGGCGTGGTCGCCGCGATCGTGCCGTGGAATTTCCCGTTGATGATCGCGGTGTGGAAGCTGATTCCCGCGCTCGCGGCCGGTTGCACGATCGTGCTGAAGCCGTCGCCGGAAACGCCGCTCACCGCGCTGCGCCTGGCCGAGCTCGCACGCGAGGCCGGCGTGCCGCCCGGCGTGTTCAACGTCGTCACCGGCGGCCGCGTGTGCGGCGCCGCGCTCGCGAGCCACCCGTCGATCGCGAAGATCTCGTTCACGGGCTCGACTGCAACCGGCAAGCTGGTCGGCGCGGCGGCCGTGCAGAACATGACGCGCTTTTCGCTGGAGCTCGGCGGCAAGAACCCGATCGTGATGCTCGACGACATCGACGTCGCGCGGGCGCTCGACGGCGTCGCCGCGGGCGCGTTCTTCAACCAGGGGCAGGTGTGCGCGGCCGCCTCGCGCATCTATGTGCACCGCAGCAAGTTCAAGCAGCTCGCGGACGGCCTCGCGGGCGTCGCGCAGTCGATGAAGCTCGGCGCGGGCCTCGACACGACCGCGCAGATCAACCCGCTGGTCTCCGCGCACCACCGCGACAAGGTCGTCCAGCACATCGAAGGCGCGCGCCGCGCGGGCCTCACGTTCCTCGCGGGCGGCACGCCGGCCGACGACCTGCCCGGCTACTACGTGAAGCCCGCTGTGATCGCCGATCCGCATCCGGACAGCGCGATCGTGCGCGACGAAGTGTTCGGCCCGGTGGTCGTCGTCGTGCCGTTCGACGACGCGGCCGACGCGGTGCGTCTCGCGAACGCGTCGCCGTACGGCCTCGCGGCGAGCCTCTGGAGCAACGACCTGACCCGCGTGATGAACCTCGTGCCGCAGATCGAGGCCGGCACCGTGTGGGTGAACTGCCATATCCCGCTCGACCCGTCGATGCCGTTCGGCGGCTACAAGCAATCGGGCATCGGCCGCGAATTCGGCCAGTACGCGATCGAAGGCTTCACCGAAACCAAATCCGTCTGCATCGCGCACTGACGCGCGGCCTCAACCTCAACCTCAACCGATCCGACAGTGGAGACTGCAATGAGCTACAACGAAGCGAAATTCTGGCACCCGATGCTGCACCCGAACGAGATGAAACAGCGCAAGCCGATCCGCATCGTGCGCGGCGACGGCTGCTACGTATTCGACGAACAGGGCCGCAAGCTCGTCGACGGCGTCGCGGGCCTGTGGAACGTGAACGTCGGCCACAACCGCCAGGAAGTGAAGGACGCGATCGTGCGCCAGCTCGACGAGCTCGAATACTTCCAGCTGTTCGACGGCATTTCGCATCCGCGCGCGGAGGAGCTGTCGAAGAAGGTGATCGACATGCTCGAACCGGAGGGCATGCGCCGCGTGCTGTACAGCTCGGGCGGGTCCGATTCGATCGAGACCGCACTGAAGATCGCGCGCCAGTACTGGAAGGTGCGCGGCCAGGCCGACCGCACGAAGTTCATCTCGCTGAAGCAGGGCTATCACGGCACGCACTTCGGTGGTGCGTCGGTGAACGGCAACACGGTGTTCCGCCGCAACTACGAGCCGAACCTGCCGGGCTGCTTCCACGTCGAGACGCCGTGGCTGTACCGCAACCCGTTCACGCAGGATCCCGAAGCACTCGGCCGGATCTGCGCGGAAATGCTCGAGCGCGAGATCCAGTTCCAGAGCCCCGACACGGTGGCCGCGTTCATTGCGGAGCCGATCCAGGGCGCGGGCGGCGTGATCGTGCCGCCGGCCAACTACTGGCCGCTGGTGCGCGAGGTGTGCGACCGTTACGGCGTCCTGTTGATCGCCGACGAGGTCGTGACGGGTTTCGGCCGCAGCGGCAGTATGTTCGGCAGCCGCGGCTGGGGCGTGCGCCCGGACATCATGTGTCTCGCGAAGGGCATCTCGTCGGGCTACGTGCCGCTCGGCGCGACGGTCGTGAACGCGCGGATCGAGGACGCGTTCGCCGCGAACGCCGATTTCGGCGGCGCGATCATGCACGGCTACACGTATGCGGGCCATCCGGTCGCGTGCGCGGCGGCGATCGCGAGTCTCGACATCGTCGTGAAGGAGGACCTGCCGGCCAACGCGGCGAAGCAGGGCGCGTATCTGCTCGAAGCGCTGAAGCCGTTCGCGGAACGCTTCGCGGCGGTCGGCGAAGTGCGTGGCAAGGGGCTGATGCTCGCGCTCGACCTGGTCGCGAACAAGGACACGCGCGAGCCGATCGACCCGCTCTCGGGCTATGCGAACGCGGTCGCGGAAGTCGCGCGCGAAAACGGCGTGCTGGTGCGCCCGGTCGGCACGAAGATCATCCTGTCGCCGCCGCTCGTGATCCAGCGCGAGCAGCTCGACCGGATCGTCGACGCGCTCGCGGCGGGCTTCGAGGCCGTGCCGTTCGCGTGACGGTGTGACCGCGTGACGGCGCGCCGGCGGCGGGCAGCGTGGCCGCCGCCGGTTTGCCAATTTGCGCTATGACCGGATTATTTTGCCTGCGTATTTTTTCGACATCGGATCGAGGTGTGATCGACTAGGGGCCCGGGAATCGAAGCGTTGAAGCGCCGCCCCGGGCTGACCGCAAAGCCATGGAACCCCGGCCGCCGACGAAGCGGCGGCCGGGGGCGACACAGGAAGGAGACAGGGATGTCGGGATGGTCTGGAGTTACCGGCGCAGCGGGCGACACGCCCGCCGGCACGCCGGCTGAAGCGGGCGGCGGCACGGCGCTGAAGGCGGGTGCGGTCGGTTTTCCGACCGCGCTGGCGAGCGCCGTCGGCCTCATCATGGCAAGCCCGGTGATTCTCACCGCGACGTCGGGCTTCGGAATGGGCGGCTGGGCGTTCGCGGTCGCGATGATCATCGCGTTCGTGATGATGCAGGCGCAGGCGACGACCTTCTCCGAAGCCGCCGCGATGCTGCCCACGGCCGGCTCGGTTTACGATTACCTGTCGTGCGGGCTCGGCCGCTTCTGGGCGATCACCGGCACGATCTCCGCGTATTTCCTCGTGCACGTGTTCGCCGGCACGGCGGAAACGATCCTGAGCGGCATCATGGCGCTCGTCAATTTCGAATCGCTGAATGCCGCGTTCGAGAAGCACAACAGCTCGTGGCTCGTCGGTGTCGGCCTCGTCGTCACGTTCGCGATCACCAACATCATCGGCATCAAGGTGTTCAGCAAGCTCGAGATCGTGCTGACGGCCGGCATGTGGCTGTCGCTGATGATCTTCGGGATTCTCGGGCTCGCGGCCGCGCCGGCCGTGCATCTCGACGGCTGGTTCGGCGGCTCGGAAGTCGGCACGTCGGTGCCGGCCGTGCTGTCGCTGGTCGGGATGGCGATGTTCATGTTCGTCGGCTGCGAGTTCGTCACGCCGCTCGCGCCGGAAATGAAGTCGCCGGGCAAGACGATTCCGCGCGCGATGGCGCTGGGCCTCGTCGGCGTCGCGATCTGCATGTTCCTGTACGGCGCGGCGATCCGCCGCCAGGTCGCGAACGTACCGGTGAGCGCCGACGGCCTCACGCACCTGCTCGACACGCCGGGCGCGATTCCCGCGTTCGCGCTGCAGGTGCTCGGGCCGTTCGGCCGCGTGTGGTTCGGCATCGCGTTCCTGTGCGCCGGTGCCGCGACGATCAACACGCTGATGGCCGGGCTGCCGCGCATCCTGTACGGGATGGCGATCGACGGCGCGCTGCCGCGCTGCTTCGCGTACCTGCATCCGCGCTTCAAGACGCCAGTGGTCGGCATCGTGGCGGCGGCGATCGTGCCGATCTTCCACGCGTGGCTGATCAACGGCAATCTCGACAGCATCCTGCACCTCGTGCTCGCCGCCACCTGCGCGTGGGGCACCGCGTACCTGCTCGTCACCGCGTCGGTCGTGATGCTGCGGATTCGCCGCCCGGACCTGCCACGCCCGTACCGTTCGCCGCTGTTCCCGCTGCCGCAGATCGTGTCGAGCGTCGGCATCATCCTGGCGATCTGGTACATCACGCCGCCGGGCATGAACGCGCGCGACATCTACGTGCCGTTCGGCGCGATGCTCGGGCTCACCGCGCTGTACGCGCTGTTCTGGACGCTCGTCGTGCAGCGCCGGCATCCGTTCAAGCCGGTGCCGGTCGAGGAAGTGCTGCGCAACGAGCACGTCGCATCGTGAAGCTCGCGCTCGCACGCTGGCGCGCGGCGTCCGATGCGCCGCCGCCCGGCCATCGGCCCGGCGCGATCGCCGCGCGCGTGCTGGCCGACCTGCGCGCCGAGCCCGATGCCGATGGCGCCGGCAGCCTGACGGCCCGGCTACAGAACGGCGTGCGCGTGAGCATCGACGAGCGGGTCGACCGCCAGTTCCTGATGCATACGGTCAGCGTGAAGGTGGCGGTAACCGCAACCGGCCCGGCCGTGCAAGGCAGCGCGCGCGTGCGCCAGACCGGCTGGCTGCGCTGCACGGGTATCGACGCGGTGATCGTGCCAGGATGCGACCCCGGATTCGCCGACACGCTGGCTGCGCTGGTCGACGAGCCGTCGCTGGCCGACGCGCTGCGGCCACTGCACCTGACCGACTGCACGATCGACGCGCGCGACGGCCGCTGGACGCTTGCGATCGTGCCGTTCGGCGGCAGCGAGGTCGTGAACCGGATGCCGTCGTTCCGCCGCTACGTTCGCCTGACGGGCGAGCAGGCCGCCGCGCTGTCGGCGGCCTGCCTCGCGTTCGAAACCGCACTACGCAAGATTTTGCACGGGTAAGCTGTGGCGTTGCGCGCCGGGGAACCGGCGGCCGCGTTTAAGGGTTTTACCGGAGATGCCGATGCTGTTCCAGTCACGCTCACACGAAGACGTGCACGATCACGGGCTCGCGATCGCGGGCTGGCATCAGGTCTACCGCCAGATGACGCCGGGCCGCTTCAAGGGCACCGTCACGCAGGTGCTGTACGACGATTTCCACTTCTTCCGCGAAACGACCAACCGGCGAGTCGCGCAAACCGGGCTCGCGCCGGCCGGGCGCACGTCGCTCGCGGTGCCGCTGTCCGTGCCGCTCGCGGGCACGTTTCAGGGCCAGCCCGTCGACGGCTATGCGCTGCTCGCGCTGCGCGCCGGCGAGGATTTCGAATTCCACACGCCGGAAGGGATGGGGCTCGTCGGGATCAGCGCGGCGTCCGACATGGTCGACGAACTCTGCGAAGCCGAATTCGGCGCATCCGGCGCGCGCAAGCTGCGCCACGTGACACGGCTGTCCGATGAGCAGGGCGTCGCGCTCGGCGTGCGGCTGTCGTCGCTGATCGACGACGCGCAGCGCAACCCGGGCCACCTCGAATACGCGGCCACCCGCAAGATGTTCCGCGACGCGATGCTCGGCATGTTCCTCGATGCGCTCGAGCAGGGCATCGGCGTCGAGCGCCGCGATATCACGCACGCCACCTACAGCGACATCGTGAGCCGTTGCGAGAAGCATCTGCGCGACCGGCCCGAGGAACCCGTCACCGTGCTCGAACTGTGTCGCGCGCTGCGCTGCAGCCGCCGCACGCTGCAAACGAGTTTTCAACGCGTGGCCGACGTCACGCCGGTCGGCTATCTGCGCACGATCCGGCTGAACGCGGTGCGCCGCCTGCTGCGCACGACGCCCGTGCAGCAGCTCGGCGTCGGCGAGGCTGCCGCGAGCTGGGGGTTCACGCACCTCGGCTATTTCGCGCGCGAGTATCGCGACCTGTTCGGCGAGCTGCCGTCGCAGACGACGCGCCCCGAATGATGCGCGCGCGCCGCGACGGCGCCGCCGGGCACCGTCGCAAGCAACGCGTGCGACTGTTTGCCGATTTGCGATAGAGGTCCTGAATTTTCGCTGGATAGAGTCCTGTCACCCATATCGATAACCCCATCGATCTGCACTGCGAATCGATGACAACAGAGGGGCGGGACATGAAGATCGGACGACGACTGGCCGCGGCGGCGGCGACGCTGGGTTGCATCCACGCACAGGCGCAGACCTCGGGCAGCGTGACGCTGTACGGCACCGTGGACACCGGCATCATCTACTCGACGAACCAGCAGTTCACGCGCGCCGACGGCAGCACGGGCGGCGGTCATGCATGGCAGATGGGCGGCGGCAACCTCGTGCCGTCACGATTCGGCTTCCAGGGCGCCGAGCCGCTCGGCGGCGGGCTCAATGCGGTGTTCACGCTCGAGCAGCAGTTTCTTTCGGCGAACGGGCAGGCGCTGCAGGGCGGCACGGCCTTCAGCCGGCAGGCATGGGTCGGGCTGCGCCAGGACGGGATCGGCACGCTCGGCCTCGGCCGGCAGTACGACTCGTACACCGACATGCTCGGCGCGTACGTGTCGAGCAACAACTGGGCGACGCCGTACGGCTCGCATCTCGGCGACGTCGACAACCTGAACGCCGCGTTCAACTTCAACAACGCGGTGAAGTTCACCAGCGCCGATTTCAACGGCCTCACGTTCGGCGGCACGTTCAGCTTCGGCGGGCAGGCCGGCGATTTCTCCGCGAAGCGCGGTTACGCGTTGGCCGCGACGTACACGCGCGCGCCGGTTGAGTTCTCGGTCGGCTACCTCGACCTGCACCAGCCGCTCGACGCGGCGCTCGGCGGCGCGAACGGCTATATCGGCGATTTCGCGTGCAGCAACCCGGGCGCGATGTATTGCCTGCTGCAGGATGCGGGCTCGATGCGCGCGTTCGGCGCGGGCGGCTCGGTCACGTTCGGCGACGCGACGATCGCGCTCACCTATACGCATACGCGCCTCGGCGACAGCCGTTATTTCTCGACCACCGCGCAGCCGCGCACGCAGGCGTTCACGTTCGATATCGGCGAGGTGAACGCCACGTATATGTTCACCCCCGCGCTGCAGGGCGGCGTCGCGTACATCTTCAACGCAGCCCACACCGACGGGCGCGGCACGACGCGGTTCCACCAGGTGAACGTCGGCACGAACTACAGCCTGTCGAAGCGCACGGCGCTGTATGCGGTCGCGATCGGCCAGATCGCGAGCGGGAAGGGGCTCGGCACCGACGCGGACGGTAACGCGGTGAACTACGCGCAGATCCCGGTGCTCGCGAACAGCAACTCGAGCCGGCAACTGGCGGTGATGGCGGGCATTCGTGTGAACTTTTAAGCGCAGGGCATGGGACACGGCGCGCGAAACGCGGGCGGCCGGCGACGGGCAACGGGCGGCGAGCAGCAGGCGGTTGGCGGGCGGCCGGGTTGCCGCCCGATTCGCCGTGGCAAGCGCTCGGCAGGCGCCGCGCACCGGCGATCGCCGTGTGCCATAAATTCTTAACGATCGGCGTGAACAATGGCGTTCGCTACAGGCGGTCGGAAGCATCCCCCGCGTTGCACACGTGTGCAACGCCCGGCCGTCCCGCCACCACGCCGAACGAGAGAGACCTCATGACCTTGCTGAGCCGCCTGCGCGCGCTGTCCGCCGCCCTTGCGCTGTCCTTCGCCGCCACGCACGCCGTTGCCGCGGATCTCGTCATCGCAGGCCGCGACGATATCTACGGCAAGGGGCTGGCCGACGCCGTCGCCGGCTTCAACAAGCTGCACCCGGGTACCGAGATCGAGCTGCTCAAGCTGCCGAACGCGAACCTGTACCAGAAGCTCAAGCTCTCGATGCGCGAAGGCACCGGCACGTACGACCTCGTGATGATGGACGACACGTGGGCGCCCGAATTCATCGGCAACGGCTGGCTCAAGCCGCTGCCCGCGTCGCTCGCGGATGCCGATCTCGTGCCGTCCACCGTCGCGCTCGGCCGCAACGCGGCCGGTGCGCTGTACGCGTTGCCGATCGTCGGCAACGTCGAGATGTTCGCGTACCGCAAGGACCTGCTCGCGAAGTACAAGCTGCAGCCGCCGCGCAACTGGGACGACGTGCTGAAGATCGCGCAGACCGTCGGCGGCGCGGACAAGAGCGTGTCGGGCGTCGTGTTCCGCGGCACGAAGGGCAACCCGGTCGTGACGGGCTTCCTGCCGATCCTGTGGGCCTACGGCGGCGACGTGTTCGACCGCGCCGGCAACGTGACGATCGATTCGCGTGAGGCGCAGGCGGCGCTGAAGACCTTCCTCGCGCTGAAGGCGTCCGCGCCGAAGGACGTCGACGTGTACGGCGCGGCGGAAGTGCGCGATGCGCTGCAGCGCGGCACGGCCGCGCAGTCGATCGAGGTATGGCCGGCGTGGGTGCCGGCGCTCGACGATCCGAAGCAGTCGCGCGTGGTCGGCCAGATCGCGCTGCAGCCGCCGCCCGGGCAGACCGCCGGCCCGGCGCCGATGCTCGGCATCTGGCAGATGGGCATCCCGAAGGACGCGCCGCACGCGAAGCTCGCGCAGGATTTCCTCGCGTACCTGACCGCCCGCGACACGCAGACGCGCCTCGCCGGCATCGGCATTCCGCCGACCCGCCGCAGCGTGTTCAACGATCCGGCGCTGGTGCGCCAGTACCGCTGGTATCCGGATCAGCTGAAGGCGCTCGAAGCCGGCCGTGCGCGGCCGCGCGTGAACGACTGGCAGCAGGTCGAGAGCATTCTCGGCGACCAGCTGCAGCTCGCGCTGACCGGGCAGGCCGCGCCCGACGCCGCGCTGCGCCAGGCGCAGCAGAAGATCGCGCAGGCGACGGCCGCGGCCGGCAAGTGACGGCTCGCCTCGAACGCTCGCCGGGACCCAGCGCATGAAAGCCTTCGGCCGCAGCCTGCCGTTCGTCGCGCTGCTCGGGCCCGCGCTGCTGGTGCTCGCCGCGCTCGCGCTGTATCCGGTCGCGCAGGTGCTGATCGATTCGTTCTGCCAGGTCGACTACTCGGCCGGCCGCCGTGCATTCGCCGGGCTCGCGAACTATCGCGCGGTGCTCGGCGACGACGCGTTCACGGCCGGCTTCGGCAACACGCTGCGCTTCACGATCGTCGCGTCGCTCGCCGAAGTCGCGCTGGGTTTCGGCCTCGCGCTGCTGTTCGTGCGCGCGTTTCCGGGGCGGCGCATCGCGCTGCCGCTCGCGATCCTGCCGATGATGCTGTCCACGCTCGTGTGCTCGGCAATCTGGCGCAACTGGCTCAACTTCGACGGCTTCCTGAACGCGCTGCTCGCGGCGTTCGGCATCGAAGGCGTGCGCTGGCTGTCCGATCCGCATCTCGCGCTGTGGTCGCTCGCGCTCGTCGACGTGTGGCAGTGGACGCCGATGGCGTTCCTGATCGTGCTCGCCGGGCTGCAGTCGATCCCGCAGGAGCTGTACGAAGCCGCGCGCACCGACGGCGCAAGCGAGTGGCAGTGCCTGCGCGACATCACGCTGCCGCTCGCGGCGCCGCAGATCGGCCTCGCGCTGCTGCTGCGCTCGATCGACACGTTCAAGCTGTTCGACAAGGTCTATGCGCTGACGGGCGGCGGCCCCGGCAACGCGACGCAGACGCTGTCGACCTATATCTACGACACGGGCTTCCGCTTCTTCAACGTCGGGCCGGCGAGCGCCGCGTCGGTGCTGATGCTCGCGGCGTCCGCGCTGCTGGTCTCGGGGTACGTATGGCAGACGGTTCGCAAGCGGCGCGCATGACGGCGCAACCCGCTCGCATCACGGGCGCGCGAACGGGCGCCGCATTCGGTCGCGCGATGCCGTGGGCACTGCGCATCGCCGCGCTCGCGCTGTTGCTGCTGCCGTGCCTGTGGATGGCCGGCGCGGCGTTCATGCCGACGCTCGAACGCCTCGATCACCCGTTGCGGATCTGGCCGGCCGCGCCGACCGTCGAGCATTTCGCGTCGGTCTGGTCCAACGGCGTCGGCGCGCCACTGTTCAATTCGCTGCTGGTCGGCTTCGGCACGACGCTGCTCGCGCTGGCGCTCGCGTTTCCGGCCGCGTATGCGCTCGTGCGGCTGCGGTTTCCGGCACGGCTCGACCTGCTGTTCCTGGTGCTCGTGCTCGCGTTGAAGCTGATGCCGCCGATCACGATCGCGGTGCCGCTGTTCGCGCTCGCGAAGCGGCTGCACCTGCTCGATTCGACGCTCGGCCTGATGCTCGCGTACCAGATCTACGCGTTGCCGATGGCGATCTGGATGCTGCTCGCGTTCGTGCGCGACGTGCCGATCGAATACGAGGAAGCCGCCTGCATCGACGGCGCGGGTCTCGCGCGCCGCCTCGTGCAGATCGTGCTGCCGCTGTGCGCGCCGGGGCTGATCGCGACCGCAATTTTCGTGTTCATCGCCGCGTGGAACGAATTCCTGATCGCGCTGCTGTTCGTGTCGACGCCGAGCCGCTTCACGCTGCCGCTCGCAATTGCCGGCTACGTGACGGAGAACGGCATCGACTGGGGCGACCTGATGAGCGCGGGGCTGATGGCATCGCTGCCCACGCTGGCCGTGGCCGGCTATGTGCAACGCTACCTGTTGCGCGGGTTCGCGGGCGGGTTGAAGTGACGCGCGGCGCTGCCGCGCCCGATTCTCCGTGGTTATGCGCAGCTGGCCCGCACCACCTGCGTGACCGGCACGATGCGCGTGCGCGACGGGCCGTCGAACGCCTGCATCCGGTCGGCGAGCAGGTCGACCGCCGCCTGCGCGAGGCCGCGCGTGTCCTGCCGCAGCGTCGTGAGGCGGTACGCATCGTAATCGGCGGCCGGGATGTCGTCGAAGCCGATCACGCGTACGTCGTCCGGCACGCGCAACCCGAATTCGCTGCGCGCGACGTCGATCACGCCGAGCGCGAGCAGGTCGGACGAGCAGAACACGCCGTCGGGCCGCTTGCCGTTCGCGAACAGTTGCCGCGCGGCGTCGACGCCGCTTGCATGCGTGTCGGACGGCGTGTCGAGCACGTGCGCGAGTGTCGCGTCGAATGCCTCGCCGCGCCCGATCGCCTGCTCGAACGAAGTGGCGCGCGACTGCGCGCTGTAGCTCGCGCCGCGCGGCCCGACGAACGCGAGCCGGCGCGCGCCGGCCCGCACGAGCCGCTGCGCTGCGTGGACGGCGCCTGCCGCGTTGTCGCTGACGACGATGTCCGCTCCCGGCAGGTTCGCCTCGCGGTTGATCATCACGACCGGGATCCGGTGTTCGAGATACTGCTGCGCGACCGACAGCGGCGGCGACGCGGACGTCATCACCAGCCCCGCGATCCGGTAGCTGAGCAACTGTTCGAGCGATTGCCGGACCTGGCGCGGATCTTCGGCATTGGTCACGAGCGGCGTGAGCGCGCGCTGCCCGAGCGCGGCCATCAGGTCCGACAGCAGCCGTGCGCGAAACGGATTCTCGAACCCGGCCGTCACGACGCCGATCATGCTGCTGCGCTGCGTGATCATGTCGCGCGCGATCAGGTTGACCTGGTAGCCGAGCGCGCGCGCGGCGATCATCACGCGCTCACGTGTCTGCGGCGCGATGCTCGCCGTCGGCGAGAATGCACGCGACACCGCGGAGCGCGACACGCCGGCGCGCGCCGCGACATCCGATGCCGTGACCCACGGCTTTCTTTCCTTGTCATTCATCGATTCATGATCCCTTCGAGCCACGATACGTGCCTGCCGCCCGCCGACTGGATGTCGGCGCTCGACGATGCACGACTGCTGCATACGCTGACCCTACCGGGCAGCCATGACACCTGTGCGTATACCGTCGACGATCGGCTCGTGCGTACCCAGCATGCGCCGCTCGATGCCCAGCTCGCGCATGGCGTGCGGCTGCTCGACATCCGCTGCCGGCACGTGCGCGATGCGTTCGACATCCATCACGGCGGCATCGCGCTCGGCATGACGTTCGACGACGTGTTGGCAACTTGTGCGCGCTTTCTCGACGCGCATCCGCGCGAATGCCTCGTGATGTCGGTGAAGGACGAATGGCCGGTGCACGCGTGCACACGCGGTTTCGATGCGACGTTCGACGCACATCGTGCGCGGCATCCGCGGCTGCGCTGGCATGCCGGCGGCACGCTGCCCGCGCTCGGCGACGTTCGCGGCGCAATCGTGCTGCTGCGGCGCTTTCGCAGCAGCCGGCCGCTCGGCATCGACTTGACCGCATGGCCCGACAACGCGACGTTCACGATCGATCATCCCGACGGCGCATTCGTGATCCAGGACGAATACCGCGTGCCGGTCGCCGCGTCGATCGGCTGGAAGTGGCGTGCGATCGATGCACTGCTGACGGACCTGCCGTCGCCGGACAGCGGCCGCTGGGCGATCAACTTCTGCAGCGGGACGGGAATGGGCGCGAATCCGTCGGTGGTCGCACACGGCGCCGGCAACGTGCGGGGCATTCATGCGCGGCTGACTGAACGACTGCATGAGCAGCCCGGCCCGTATGGCGCGATGCTGCTCGACTTCTGCGATGACGACGACTGGGCGCTGGTGCGCGCGCTGATCGCGTGCAACGACCATGTGCCGGCGCCGGGCGTCTGGCGCAAGACGTTTCGCTGTTAGCGCAGATTGGCGCTGAAGAACGCGAGCGCCTTTGCATCGAGCGTTTCGTGGAAGGCCGCGCGATCGAATCCCTTCGCATCGGTACAGACGTCAGGCGAGACCTGCGCCAGTTGGTCGGAGCACGGCGCGAGAAACGCGAAATGCGCGGAGTTCGGCACGACGTGGAATTCCGGCCGTTGCGGCAGCATGCCGGCCAGCGCGGGGATCGTTTCCGGCTCCACGCCGTCGCCGCCCGCTTCGGACCCCCACAGCTGGATCGGCGCGTGCACGTCCTTCAGCGTATCGGCGCTCGGGAATTCGTTCATCGGGTCGGCGATCACGTAGGCCTTGATCCTCGGATCGTGCGTCAGCGGCTGGCGCGGCAGGTCACGGTCGCGGATCTGCTTGCAGATCAGCCAGGTCGGGTTCGGGCAGGCCACGTGCGCGTGGACGAAATCCGGATTGGCGCCGGCCAGCACGAGGCCCGTATAGCCGCCGCGCGAAAAGCCGAAGAAGCCGATCCGCGCGGGATCGATATGCGTGGCGTCGGGCTCGGCGGTTAGCATGTAGTCGACCAGGCGCTTGATGTCGTCCGGCCGCTCGACCAGCTCCCGCAGGTCGGCCGCGCGGCTCATGTCGGTATGCGTGTCGCCGGGATGGTTGATTGCCGCGACGACGTAGCCTGCGTCGGCGAGCGTTTCGGCGAGGTCGTGATGCCCGAAGTAGGTACCGGCATGGCCGTGCGAAATCACGACGAGCGGCAGCTTGTCGCCGACGGTCGGGCAGTTGCGTTGCCCTTTCAGCACGAACGGGCCGATCGTGAGCGGCTGCGCGGGGGTTGCGCAGGG
The DNA here is from genome assembly GCF_020420065.1 of Burkholderia sp. AU31624. Taxonomy (NCBI): domain Bacteria; kingdom Pseudomonadati; phylum Pseudomonadota; class Betaproteobacteria; order Burkholderiales; family Burkholderiaceae; genus Burkholderia; species Burkholderia sp. AU31624. The sequence continues at coordinate 539,101 of NZ_JAIZRT010000001.1, read as the reverse complement.
TGTCCAGATGACGGCGCGCAGCTCGGGGCCGGCCGTGTCGGCCGGGATGGTGACGAACTTGACGCCGGCCGCGTGCGCGAGCGTGGCGGACAGGCAGAGCAGGGCAGCAGAGAGCCAGGTCTTCATGTCGATTCCCCGGGCAGTGGAGGGGCCGCGGCGCGACGGGCGCCGGACAATGGCGCTCAGCGCGTCGCGATCGCCACCGCCGCACCGGCCATCGCGGTCGCGCTCGTGCGGTTGGCGAACCGCTTCGCGCGTGCCGACGTCAGGAACGCCCGTGCGCGTGACGCAAGCAGCGACCAGAAGCAGTCGGCGAGGATCAGGACCGCGAGCATCGTGCCGACGAGTTCGGCCCATGCGGTCACACCCACGTGCGAGAGATCGACGATCGTCGGCAGCAGCGCGAGATAGAACACCATGATCTTCGGATTGCCGAGCGTAACGAGCATGCCCGCGACGAACATGCGCCACGGCGACTGGCCGCGCGGCAGGTCGTCGGCCCCGGTCTCGGTCGGCGCGGTCCACATCTTCCATGCGAGGAACAGCAGGTACGCGACGCCGAGCAGCTTCAGCACGATCAGCCCGGCCGCGAACGTACGCGCGAACGCGGACAGCCCCGCGACCGCGAGCGTGAGCCACAGCGCTTCGCCAAGCCACATGGCCGCAAGGAACGGCAGCACGTCACGCACGCCGTTCGTCAGCACGCGCGCGACCAGCGCGGCGACGCTCGGCCCGGGCGCGCCGGCGGTGACGAGCAGGGTGACAGCGAAGACGGCGAGCGCGGACGGCGTCATGACGAACCTCGTGGGTGGGGCGTTCGAAACGTATGAGGTTTCGATTATAGTGACGGCCGTTCCAGACTGTCTGCCTGAATTGCCGTGATGACTGCATCGATCCTGATCCGTCCCGCCACGCGGGAAGACGCGGCCGCGATGGCCGCCGTCGAAGTCGCCGCCGCGCAGCGGTTCCGCGCAATCGGCATGACCCAGATCGCCGAAGGCGAGCCGACCGATGCGACGGCCGTACTCGAGCGCATCGACGACGGTCGCGCGTATGTCGCGGTCGATCCGCAGGGTATGTGCGTCGGGTTTGCGTTCTACCGGCTGCTCGATGCGCAGCGGCTTTATCTGGAAGAGCTGGATGTCGCGCCGTCGCATGCCGGACAGCGGATCGGCGCGCGCCTGATCGAACAGGTGATGGCACGCGCAGCGCAGGAAGGGATCGCGGAGATCGTGCTGTCGACGTTTCGCGACGCGCCGTGGAATGCGCCGTACTACGCGCGCCTGGGTTTCAGCATCGTCGACGCCGCCGCGCTCGACGACACGCTGCGCGCGATTCGCGCGCACCACGTCGCGCTTGGCCTCGACGAGACGCAGCGCGTGTTCATGCGGGCGGACGTGCGCCGCTGAACACGCGCTGCGGGCCGTCAGGCCGCGTTGCTCAGCGCCGGGTAATCGGTATAACCCGTTTCGCCTTCCGCGTAGAACGTCTCCGGCACCGGCTTGTTGAGCGGTGCGCCGAGTTCGAGGCGGCGCGGCAGGTCGGGGTTCGCGATGAACAGCTTGCCCCATGCGATCGCGTCGGCGCTGCCGCTTGCGAGCGCGGCCTGCGCGGTGTCGAGCGTGAACTGCTCGTTCGCGATCAGCGGGCCGCCGAACGCTTCCTTCAGGCGCGGGCTCAGGTGGTCGCCCGAATACGACTCACGCGTGAAGATGAACGCGATCTTGCGACGGCCGAGTTCGCGCGCGACATAGCCGAACGTTGCCGCCGGATCGGAATCGCCCATCGTGTGCGCGTCGCCGCGCGGGGCAAGGTGCACGCCGACGCGGCCGGCGCCCCACACGTCGATTGCCGCATCGACCACTTCGAGCAGCAGGCGTGCGCGGTTCTCGATCGGGCCGCCATATGCATCGGTGCGGTGGTTGGTGCTGTCCTGCAGGAACTGGTCGAGCAGGTAGCCGTTCGCGCCGTGGATCTCGACGCCGTCGAAGCCGGCCGCTTTCGCGTTTTCCGCACCCTTGCGGTACGCGGCGACGATGCCCGGGATTTCATCGAGTTCGAGTGCGCGCGGCGTGACGTACGGGCGCTGCGGACGCACGAGGCTCACGTGGCCGCCCGCGGCGATCGCGCTCGGCGCGACCGGCAGGTCGCCGTTCAGGAACACCGGGTCGGAGATCCGGCCGACGTGCCACAGTTGCAGCACGATGCGCCCACCGGCCGCATGCACGGCCTGCGTCACCTGTTTCCAGCCCTCGACCTGCTCATCGGACCAGATGCCGGGGGTATCCGCGTAGCCGACACCCTGCGGCGTGACCGACGTTGCCTCGGTAATGATCAGGCCGGCCGTTGCGCGCTCGGCGTAGTAGCGGGCCATCAGTGCGTTCGGCACGCGCGTCGCGCCGGCACGGGAGCGGGTGAGCGGCGCCATCACGATGCGGTTCGGCAGGGTCAGGTCGCCGAGGGTGACGGGATCGAACAGGGTGGGCATGGCAAATAACCTCTTCACGAAAGGCGGGAAACCGTCGCGTCATGGGCGACGGCGCTCCGCATGGCCGGTTCGGCCGTGTTGACTAGAGTTCGCGGCGCAGGGCGTCGTGAAATGCGTCGATGACGGCCTCGTTGCGTTGAAAGAACGCCCACTGGCCGATCCGTGTCGACGTCACGAGCCCCGCGCGCTGGAGCGTCGCGAGGTGCGCGGAGACGGTCGACTGCGACAGCCCGCAGCGCGCGTCGATCTGGCCCGCGCAGACGCCGTGTTCGTACGGCAGCGTCTGGTTCGGGAAATGCTCGCCCGGCGTTTTCAGCCAGAGGAGGATTTCCCGGCGCACGGGGTTCGAGAGCGCTTTCAGGATGGCTTCGATGTCGAGTTCGGTCGGCATGGATCGGGCGGGCGTTTCAGTCAGGCAAACAGGTATCGTCGATGGGCGAATCTTATATCGGAACTTGACGATATGTTTGAAAGCATTGCTGACAATGGGGTTGATAGTGAAACCCAATAACGGGGATGGATCGTGGTGACTCTCGAGGCGGCGAGTCGGGTCGCACCGCAACGGCGCGATTTGACCCTCAGTCGGGCAGTCGGACAAACGTGTACCGCCCCTGCGTCGCATCGACATGCGCGACCGCATCCAGCATGCGTATCACGGGCGTAAAACCATCCACCTGCTTGTCCATCGCCTCATATTCGTCGTCATGCCGGAAATCACGGTCGATCCTCCGTCGGCAAATCAGGGGAATGAGCCGCACATGCCGGCGTACGAGACGGAAGCCGTGCCGCATGCGCTTCAGGCGGCAGGCGCAGTGCATTCGCGAGATAACTGACCGTCCGATAGAAGCCCGCGAGCATCAGCAGCTCGAGCCGTGCCTCGTCACTGAAATGCCGGCACAGCGCGTGCCACAGGTCATCGTCGATATCGCAGTGCCGATGCAGCGCATCGCACATCCGGATCAGCACCCGGTCGTCATCGTTCCAGCATGTATCGTCTGCCGAGCCGAGCGCCAACGACCGGATCTGTTCGCTGGTCAGCTTCGCCGTCCGGGCGAATACGGCGACATGCACGCCCCATTCGTATTCGCACCCGCAAAGCGCGGTAGTGCGGTCGATGACGATCTCGCGTTGCCGGATGTCGAGATGGCCCTTGTCCAGCAGGCCGGCGGCAAAGAATTTGGTGAACAGGCGCGGATCGCGCGCGAGCGTGGTGAAGAGCCGCAACGGTGGACGGCCCTGCATGATCCGGTCGATCGACGCTGCGATGTCGGGTTCGAACGGCGGTGATGCGGATGCAATACGCTGAGTCATGTGAGCCCCGTGCCCGAGACGATGCATGCGTGGAAGCGTAGGCGCCATGCTTTAAAAAGTAAAGCAAAGACGAGGCGTGATCCAAGCAATTGACTCTGCCTGGCTATTGCTTTAAAAAGTACAGCATGACCACACCAAAAATCGGACAGCGCGTTCGCGGATCGAAGACGGGACGACCCATCATGGTCGTGCTGGATCTGCTCGGGCGGCGCACCACGCTGCGCATCCTGTGGGAACTGCGCGGCGAGCCGCTCACATTCCGGGCATTGCAGGAAGCCTGCGAAACGAATGCGCGCCTGCTCAATACGCGGCTGGCCGAGCTCAAGGCGTCGGGTCTCGTCGAGCACGGCGAGGGCGGCTATTGCATGACGGCCGAAGGCCGGCGGCTCGAGGCGTCGCTGCAACCGTTGCTGGGGTGGGCAAAACAATGGGCGAAGCGCGACCCGGACGGGTTCGACGCGGCCGATCGCGAGCAATCCGGTCAGGAACGCTGATCGATCGACACGCGGGCATGTATCGCAACGTCATGCCGGCTCGCGCATCGCGCGCAAGCCGATTTCTTTCAGAGAGTCCTTTCATGCCGATTCGGGCCGTCATCTTCGATTTCGATCTGACGCTGGCGGATTCGTCCGCCGCAATCATCGAATGCACGGAATACGCGCTGCATCAACTGGATGCCGCCGGCGCGACGCCGGCGCAGATCGGTGCCGTGATCGGGCTGCCGCTGCACGAGATGTTCCGCTCGCTGACGGGCGAAACCGAGCCGGCGCGGGCCGACGCGTTTGCGCGCCGCTTCGTGGCACGCGCCGACGAGATCATGGTGCACGGCACGCGCATCTATCCCGAGGTGCCGTCGCTGCTAGCGCGTCTGCACGAGCAGGGTCTCGCGGTCGCGATCGTGTCGTCGAAGTTCCGCTACCGGATCGAGGCGATTCTTGCGCTGAACGAACTGCAGTCGCGCGTCGACGTGCTGATCGGCGGGGAGGACGTGCAGTGTCACAAGCCCGATCCCGAAGGGCTCGTGCTGGCGCTGGCGCGGCTGGGCGTGCCGGCCCGTTCGGCGATCTACGTGGGCGACCACGCGGTGGATGCGCAGGCGGCCGAGCGTGCCGGCGTGGCGTTCGTCGGCGCGGTGAGCGGGATGACGTCGTTCGATGGATGGGCACGCGCGGGCAAGCAGGCGGTCGTCACGCATCTCGGCGAACTGGACGCGATCGTGCAACGGATGCAGCGCGATCCGTCCGAAGCGTCGGGCTGACGCGGCCCGGCCCGTCGATCGTCGGGATGTCGACGATCCTGACGATCCGCTTCCAGGTCAGCGCGAGCGACCCACCGGCGGATGGCGGGTCCGGTGACGGATGCCGGGATTCATCCCGGCATCCCGGGTTCGTCAAACTGACGAACCCATGGCGCCTGCATTTCGCTCGGGATTGGCGAAATGGTATTTTCAGGAAATCCCGGATTTCAGCGTAAATGCAGATTCGATCGGATATCAGCTGATCGTGCCGATAATGACGAAACTGAAATTCCGGTCGGTATATTTGCCATTCGAGTCGCCGGTCTGAATCGTGGCGCCGCTGCCGGAAAGTGCCGGGAAGATCACGTTGTCCAGCGTGTTCTGCCCGCCGCCGTATCCCCATTGCGATGCGGTAGCCGCCGGCGTCTTGATGAATGCGGTGCTGAACGAGAGCTGATACGTCCCCGTGCTTTCACGTTTCACCGTGAATCCGCCCGAGCCATCCACGACTGTGCCGTTGCCCTGCACACTGCCCCAAAGCGTAACTTGAGCCATGATCGCTTCTCCTTATCTATTGTTGAAACAATATCGATAATTGAAACGGGATGCCGATTCGGCGTCACATAAATCATCTGGATCGGCGGTTGAATTGTATGTGATGGATTTTTAAAATTTGATCCGGGGTAAATAATTTATTATGATTTTCATTTTAAATATGCAGAATTTGTAATTGAAAGAGCGCACTGTTGCGTAACGTTGGTATTCGGTCGTTGGCCAGGTGTCCCGACGTTCGACGCGCGGTGATGCCGAGGATGGGCGGGCGGCGCGAACGCCGCGCAGAACCGGCCGGCTGACGCGCTTGCCGTAACCGTCCGGCAGCGCGCGACGGATTCTGCGACCATCGCCGTTAAAGTCATATCCGCCACTCGATCCGTTGCCATGTCACTCATTCCCGTCGCCTCTGTAAGCAGCCGGCGCTCATGCGTGTTGCCGGCCACCCGAACCCTGGCGTTCGCGATTTCGGTCGCGGCAGCCATCGGCGTCCTGGGCGGCGCGCGTCCGGCCGAAGCCGCCACACCCACCCAGCGCGAACGCCTCGAAGCACCGGTGAAGGCAGTCGCCGACCAGCGCTTGACCGTCGACACGCCGCAGGGCAGCGCGATGTTGCCCGTCTATGCCGACCATCCCGTCGACCAAGCGGCACCCGACGTGACGCGTGTGTTCATCGTGATTCACGGCACGCTGCGCAACGCCGACGCTTATTACGCATCGGGGCTCCAGGTCGTCGAGAAGGCCGGTGCGGCGGGCCGGGGCACGATGGTCGTCGCGCCGCAATTCCTGACACGCGCCGATACGCGAGCGTTTTCGCTACCCGCGCCGACGCTCGCCTGGACCCAGGAAGGATGGAAGGGCGGCGAACCGGCCCGCCAGCCCGCCCCGATCAGTTCGTTCACTGCGCTCGACGCATTGCTCGCGCATTTCGCCGACCGCAGCCTGTATCCCGCGTTGTCGACGGTCGTCGTGATCGGCCACTCCGCCGGCGCGCAGTTGCTGCAGCGTTACGCGGTGGCCGGGCACGAAGGCGATGCGCTCGCGCGGGCCGGCATCGCGGTGCGCTATGTGGTCGCGAACCCGTCGAGCTACCTGTATTTCGACGACGAACGGCCGGATGGCCAGGCGATCGCAGGCGGAACCTGCCCGAGCGCGACCGAGTGGAAATACGGGCTGAAGTCGGCGCCGCCTTATGTGGCGTCGCAGGACGTGCGCGATCTCGAAACGCGCTATGTCGCGCGTCATGTCGTGTACCTGCTCGGCCAGGCCGACACGAACCCGTACACCCATTTCATCGACCGCTCATGCGCGGCCATGGCGCAAGGCCCGTACCGGCTCGCACGCGGGCTCGCGTATTTCGACTATCTGAAGAAACGGCATCCTGACGATCTCGCGCAACAGGTCGTCGAAGTGCCGGGCGTCGGGCATGACGGCCTCGGCATGTTCACGTCCGCTTGCGGGCTGGCCGTGCTGTTCGGGCAGGCGTTGCCGCAATCGTGTCCGGTGGTTGCCGGCACGGCGCCGGACCTGCGCGCGGCGGGGCAGTGAGTGGGCGTGCGAGGTCCGCGCACGGTGAAAATCGATCGGTCAGAGACATGCAGGCTCCCGGTTCAGGATGACGGCGTTGCCAGGAGCGCTCGCCATGAACATCGCGATCCTCGACGATTATTTCGACACGCTGCGCGTGACGGTGTGCTGATGGTCGAGGTGAACGCAGCCGGCCGGGCGCGCGTGATCGAGCCGAAGCGCTCGGCGCGCGATAGCGGCGCCGCATGTCATGCCGGATCTTCCGTGATCGGCGGCCCGCTGGCGTCGAATACCGTCAGGCCTTCCGTCGGGTCCGTCGGTGTCTCCCACGGACGCGCCGCGATGGCCCGTTGTGCGGCGTCGTAGCCGGCCTGCCGGCGGGCCGCGATGCCGGCCGGCGTGAAATCGATGTCCTTGAACTGATTGTCGTCGGCGAGTCGCGGCGCCGCGAGCTTGATCAGATGCATCGTGGTTTCGCATCCCCACGCGGCGAGCCGGCGCACGGCCGGCGACGCGCGTTCGGCTTCCGGCACGTGCCGCGCCAGTTCGCGGATCACGTGGCGCAGCCGGTGGATCTGCTGCTGGCGCGCGATGTGGCTGTCGGTGCGGCTCGCGTACTGGATGTCCTTCTGCCGCTCCGACACTTGCCAGATGCTCTGGGGCTCGGGGCCGGCCGGGTTCCACATCTGGACCGAGAAGATGATCGAGCTGCGGCGAGGATTGTCGTCGAGCACGACCTCGACCGGTGTGTTCGAATACACGCCACCATCCCAGTAGGGCTCGCCGTCGATCCTGATCGCCGGGAACGCGGGCGGCAGCGCGCCGGAACTCATGATGTGCTCGAGCGACAGTCGCGTATCGCGTGAATCGAAATAGCGCATCGTGCCCGAGCATGCATTGACCGCGCTGACGGTCAGGCGCGGGTGGCCCGCGTTCAGCAGCTCGGGATCGACCAGCGACGCCAGGGTGTCGCGCAGCGGCGCGATCCGGTAATACGACGCGCGATCGACGCCGAGGCGAACCATCGGCCCGAGCCACGAGGCCGGATTGGGCTGGAAGAATCCCGCGATGCCGCCGCCGATGATCATCAGCTCGGCCAGCGTCCGGTTCCAGCCGGGCAGCAGCGGCGCAGTGTCGAAACGGGTCCGTTCGGTCACGCGGCGCCAGAATGCCGACAGCTTCTCGTAACGCTGCGCGGGCGGGTTCCCGGCGATCAGCGCCGCGTTGATCGCGCCGATCGACGTCCCGACCACCCAGTCGGGCCGGATACCGGCTTCGTCCATCGCCTGAAAGACGCCGAGCTGGAATGCGCCCAGTGCGCCGCCGCCCTGGAGCACGAGCACCACTTGCCCGGGGAGATCCATGCGTGCCGGCTGGCTCGCGGTCATGGCTGGCCTCGCTGCGTGTGAGGGTGGGTCGGGTCCGAACGGATCGATTCAGTTTAGGCGATCGGCGGCGCGGGGCCGCCCGCAGTGCAACGGGCGGCCGCGTTCGATTCGACGTCAGTCGCTTCCGACCCTCAAGCGCGTGTCGTGACGCGCCGCGTCATTCGACCGTGATGGTCTCCTTCATGTACGGGTGAATCCCGCAGAACACCTTGTAGACGCCCGGCTTGTCGAAGCGGAACGCGTACGTCTCGTCCTGGTCGAGCGCCTTCGAATGAAAGATGCCCGCGTCGTTGACGACGGTGTGCGGCTCTCCGTCGAGGTTCTTCCACGTGATCGTCGTGCCGGCCTTGATCGTCGTCGACATCGGCGAAAACATGAAATTGCGGATCGTCACGAGCGTGCCGTCGGGGCCCTGGGCGAACGCGGTGAGCGGGGCGGTGGCGCACAGCAGCAGCGCCGCGATGAGGCGGGATGGCTTGAAACGGGTCATGTCGGTCTCCCTTGGGTTCGGTGCGTCAGGCCAGCGTCGCATCGCGCAGCGACGACGCGACCGGATGGCCCGCGAATTCGACGGTCGTCACGCCGAGCATCGACGGCAGCCGGTCGCGCGGCACGGTGAGCGGCACGGGGCCCGGGCCGTTGCCGGCCGTCGGTTGCGGGAACGCGGTGGAGCGCGCGGTGTGGAACGTCACGTTGCCCTCGACCTTCGACACGATCTGGTGGATGTGCCCGTTCAATACGGTGACCGAGCCGAAGCGGCGCAGTAGTTCCATCGTCTGCGGCGCGTCGCCGGTGCCCCAGCCCCACGGCTCGTAGATGGTCCACATCGGCATGTGCGAGAACACGACGATCGGCGTGCTCGACGAGCGGCCCTTGAGATCCTGCGCGAGCCACGCGAGCTGGTCGTCGCCGAAGCTGCCGAGCCCGTTCGGCTTGAAGTGCATCACGTTGACGAGGCCGATGAAGTGCACGCCCGCGTGGTCGAAGCTGTAATAGCCGCGGTTGTCCGACGCCTTGCCGAACCGGCCGAAATACTCGGCGCCCGAACCGTCGGTGACGTCGTGCTCGCCGGGCACCGTATGCAGTTCCGGCACGCGCAGCGCGGCGAGCAGTTGCGACGCGTGGTCGAACTCCTCGGGCTTGGACAGGTGCGTGATGTCGCCGGTATGGATCGCCAGCGCGGGCATCGCCGGCATGCCGTTGACGAGGTCGATCGTCTGTTTCAGCGTGGCCGACACGTCGGGGTTCGCGTCCTTGTTGAAGCCGATGTGCGTGTCGCTGATTTGCACGAACAGCGGGCGGCCCGCGTTGGCCGGCAGCGCGTCGCCGGTCTGAGCGAGCGCGAGGTCGAACGGCGTCAGGACGCCGCCCGACAGCGTAAACAGCGTGCCGAGGCCGCCGAAGGCCATGCACTGCAGCGCCTTGCGGCGCGACGGGTTGGTGGGGGATGAAGACATGTGAGCCTCGCATTCGTGTGACGAAACCGGACGGCCGGATCGTCCTGGAATAAGCCGGCGCCTTCGTGTGCCATACCGGCGCAGCGGCGAATTTATTCCCGCAAGTTACAAGGTCGAACGCCCGTGTTTGCGGCTTGCGCGGCGCGACGCGATTCCTGACAGATGGCTTGTCAATGTCCTGTAAGTGACACGTCACATTTGCGTCACGACCGATCGATAGCCTGCCACTCCGAGTCACCTCTCCGGAGCCCCTTCATGCCGAATCTCGCGGCAACGGAAACCAGCGGTGCGGTCAGCACCCGCACGCGCACCATCAGCCTCGCGCTGTTTTTTCTGATCATTGCCTGCGGCATCGTCTACGTCGGTATTCATCTCAGCGCCGACCTCAGTCCCGTCAAGGAAAGCTCGGTTCTCCCGTTCCTGCTGCTGATCGTCGCGCTCTTGATCGCGCTCGGCTTCGAATTCGTCAACGGCTTCCACGACACCGCGAACGCGGTCGCGACCGTCATCTATACGCACTCGCTCGACCCGCACCTCGCCGTCGTGTGGTCCGGCCTCTGGAACCTGTTCGGCGTGCTCGTGTCGAGCGGCGCCGTCGCGTTCGGGATCCTGCAGTTGCTGCCGGTCGAGCTGATCCTGCAGGTGGGCAGCGGCTCGGGCTTCGCGATGGTGTTCTCGCTGCTGATCGCGGCCGTCACGTGGAATCTCGCGACCTGGTATTTCGGGTTGCCGTCGTCGAGTTCGCACACGCTCGTCGGTTCGATCATCGGCGTCGGCCTGATGAACCAGATCGTCAGCGGCCCGTCGGGCACGAGCGGCGTCGACTGGAACCAGGCGCTCGGCGTCGGCAAGGCGCTGCTGTTCTCGCCGCTGATCGGCTTCGTGCTGTCCGCGCTCGTGCTGCTGCTGCTGAAGGCGCTCGTGCGCGTGCCGGCGCTGTACCAGGAGCCGAAGGGCAACAAGCCGCCGCCGTTCTGGATCCGCCTGCTGCTGATCCTCACCTGCACGGGCGTGTCGTTCGCGCATGGCTCGAACGACGGGCAGAAGGGCATGGGGCTGATCATGCTGATCCTGATCGGCGTGATGCCGACCGCGTATGCGCTCAACAAGGCCGTGACACCCGATCAGACGAGCACGTTCGTCGCGGTGGCGCGCCACGCGTCGACGACGCTCGTCAAATATGCGGACCCGGCCGCCCGGACGGCCGACCCGCGCGCCGATGTCGAGGCCTACGTGCGCACGCACAAGCTGACGCCGGCGACGATTCCCGCACTGGGCAAGCTCACCGACACCATCGCCGACCAGGTCGCGCAGGCCGGCGGCATCTCGAGCGTGCCGCAGAACCTCGTCGACAACGTGCGCAACAACATGTACGTCGCGTCGGAGGCGATCCGGTTGATGGAGAAGGCGAAGGCGCCGGCGTTCTCGGTCGAGGACGCGAGCGCGCTCGAGGCGTTCAAGAAGCAGATGGACCGCGCGACGAAATTCATCCCGACGTGGGTGAAGGTCGCGGTCGCGATCGCGCTCGGCCTCGGCACGATGGTCGGGTGGAAACGGATCGTCGTGACGGTCGGCGAGAAGATCGGCAAGTCGCATCTCACCTACGGGCAGGGCGCATCGGCCGAGGCCGTCGCGATGCTGACGATCGGGATGGCCGACGCGTACGGGCTGCCGGTATCGACGACGCACGTGCTCGCGTCGGGCGTGGCCGGCACGATGACGGCCAGCGGCGCGGGCCTGCGCTGGGATACGGTGCGTAACCTCGTGCTCGCGTGGGTGCTGACGCTGCCCGCCTCGATCGCGCTGTCCGCCGCTCTGTACTGGGCGCTGCACGGGCTGTTCTGATTCGCGCCGGGGCGCGACGCCCGGCCGCGCGACACGCGGCCGGACCCATCGATTTTCAATTCAACACAAGACGCTACCGATGGATATCAGTTTCTTCGATCCGAATCGCACCGCCAACGCGTCCGCGTGGCGCGTGCTGCCCAACCGCTGGGACGTGGTCGCGTTTCCGCTGATCATCGGCATACTCGCGATGGCGATCGTCGGCTTCCACCAGACGATGGCGCCGATCGGCGTGCTGCAGACGCAGAAGATCTCGCTCGATCCGTCGAACCTGCCCGAATACGCGTTGCGCACCACGCTGCGGATGCTTGCCGCGATGGTTGCATCGCTCGTGTTCACGCTCGTCTACGGCACGCTCGCCGCGAAAAGCCGCCGTGCGGGCATGGTGCTGATCCCGATCCTCGACATCCTGCAGTCGGTGCCGGTGCTCGGCTACATCTCGTTTACCGTCACGTTCTTCCTCGCGCTGTTTCCGGGCCGCGTGCTCGGTGCGGAGCTGGCCGCGATCTTCGCGATCTTCACGAGCCAGGCGTGGAACATGACGTTCAGCTTCTACCAGTCGCTGCGCACGGTGCCGCGCGACCTGAGCGAAGTGTCGCGCGGTTTTCACCTGACGCCGTGGCAACGCTTCTGGAAGCTCGAGGTGCCGTTCTCGATGCCGGGGCTGATCTGGAACATGATGATGTCGATGTCGGGCGGCTGGTTCTTCGTCGTCGCATCGGAGGCGATCACCGTCGGCAACCAGACCATCACGCTGCCGGGCATCGGCGCCTATCTCGCGCAGGCGATCTCCGACAAGAATCTCGGCGCGGTGGGCTGGGTGATCGTCGCGATGTCGGTCGTGATCCTCGCCTATGACCAGTTCCTGTTCCGCCCGCTGGTCGCGTGGGCCGACAAGTTCCGGATGGAAAACACGGCCTCCGGCGACGCACCGCAATCCTGGCTGCTCGACATGATGCGCCGCACGCACCTGATCCATCAGCTGCTCGTGCCGGCCGGCTGGCTGCTGTCGCAGGCCGCGCGGATTCCGCTGCGCTTTCCGGCGCTGAAAAGCACGCGTGCACGCGGCGCATCGTCGCGCGGCGCGTCGCGCATCGGCGACATCGTGTGGGGCGCGTTCGTGATCCTGCTGACGGCGTACGTCGTATGGCGCGTCGTCACGTTCGTCGCGACCGGCGTGACGATGGCTGAAGTCGGACACGTGCTCGTGCTCGGTCTCATCACGCTGCTGCGCGTGCTGGTGCTGATCGCGATCGCGTCGGTGATCTGGGTGCCGCTCGGCGTGCTGATCGGCCTGCGCCCCGCGCTGGCGGAGAAGATCCAGCCGCTCGCGCAGTTCCTCGCGGCGTTCCCGGCGAACCTGCTGTTCCCGGTGTTCGTGATCGTGATCGTCCACTTCCACCTGAACGCGGACATCTGGCTGTCGCCGCTGATCGTGCTCGGCACGCAGTGGTACATCCTGTTCAACGTGATCGCCGGCGCGATGTCCTATCCGAACGACTACAAGGAAGCGACGAAGAACTTCCGCATCCGCGGCTGGCAGTGGTGGCGGCAAGCGATCCTGCCCGGCATCTTCCCGTACTACGTGACGGGCGCCATCACCGCATCGGGCGGCGCGTGGAACGCGAGCATCGTGTCCGAGTTCGTGCAGTGGGGCGACACGAAGGTCGTGGCTCACGGCCTGGGTTCGTATATCGCGCAGACCACCGCCGCCGGCGATTTCCCGAAGATCATCCTGGGCATCGCCGTGATGTCCCTGTTCGTTACCCTGTTCAACCGTCTGTTGTGGCGTCCGATGTACGCCTATGCGGAATCCCGGCTCCGTCTCGATTGAGAGTAAGCGCGATGCAAAATTCGACCGTTATCAACGCCCCCGCCAAGACGTCCCAGCCGCTGCAGCCGCCGCGCCTCGGTGACGAAATCCTGCGCGTCGAGCACGTGAACCGCGGCTTCAACAAGTCGCAGGGCGAATTGCTCGTGCTCGACGATGCGAACCTGTCGCTGCGCGAAGGCGAGATCGTCGGGCTGCTCGGCCGTTCCGGCTCGGGCAAGTCGACGCTGCTGCGCATCATCGCCGGGCTGATCGAGCCGACCGGCGGCGAAGTGACCTATCTCGGCCAGCCGCTGCGCGGGCCGGCCGAAGGCGTCGCGATGGTGTTCCAGACCTTCGCGCTGTTCCCGTGGCTCACCGTGCTGCAGAACGTGGAAGCCGGCCTCGAGGCGCTCGGCGTCGGCGCGCGCGAGCGGCGCGAGCGTGCGCTGGCCGCGATCGACCTGATCGGTCTCGACGGCTTCGAGAACGCGTACCCGCGCGAGCTGTCGGGCGGCATGCGCCAGCGCGTGGGCTTTGCGCGCGCGCTCGTCGTCGATCCGACCATCCTGCTGATGGACGAGCCGTTCTCCGCGCTCGACGTGCTGACGGCCGAGACGCTGCGTACCGACCTGCTCGATCTGTGGACGCAAGGCCGCATGCCGATCAAGTCGGTGCTGATCGTCACGCACAACATCGAGGAAGCGGTGTTCATGTGCGACCGGATCCTCGTGCTGTCGTCGAACCCGGGCCGGGTGATCGCCGAGATCAAGGTGCCGTTCAAGCATCCGCGCAACCGTCTCGACACCGATTTCCGCAAGCTCGTCGACGACATCTACGCGAAGATGACGGCCCGCCAGACCGGCGAGGCGACGAAGAAGGGGCTGGAGCTCGGCAGCTGGATGCCGCGCGTGTCGACCAACCTGATGGCCGGCCTGATCGAAACGCTCGCGATGGCGCCGTACCACGGCCGCGCGGACATGCCGGAAATCGCGCGCACGCTGCATCTGGAAGTCGACGAACTGTTCCCGATCGCCGAAGTGCTGCAGCACCTCGGCTTCGCGGACGTGCGCGAAGGGGACGTGTTCCTCACGCCGCCTGCCCGCGTGTTCGCGGAATTCGGCACGCAGGAGCGCAAGCTGATGTTCGCGGATCATTTGCTGAAGCACGTGCCGCTCGCGGCGCGGATTCGGAAGGTGTTGAACGAGCGCCCGGGCCATCGGGCGCCGCGCGTGCGCTTCGAGCAGGAGCTGGAGGATTTCCTGTCGGACGAAGCGGCTGAGGAAACGCTCGATGCGGTGATCGACTGGGGGCGTTACGGGGAAGTGTTCTCGTACAACGACAAGACCGAGGTGTTCAGCCTCGAGGATGTCGAGTCGTGAAGTCTGGAAGTTGATTCATGCGGTGCGACATCCGTCCGTTATCGATGTCGCACCCACGTCGTAGCCTGCTGCATAGCCGGCAGGGTTGCCGACGGGCTTGACCGTGACGATTCCGGCCTGCCGACGGAAGAGCGAGCCGACCAGATCGGCGACGAATCCGGGCGTCATTCTGGCATGAGTGCAACACCTGTCATGCCACTCTCTGACCGCACTGCCGGTCTGACGGCCTCGATTAGCCATATCAAAAACGGCAAGTTCGAATCACAACTATCGCGTGACAATTTTCTACATTGTTCGATTCGATTATTCGCGGGGATAATCGTTCGTTGTCGTATGGGGATGTGGATTGCGAGGATGATTTATTGAATGGCTGTCGAGTGCTCACTAACTCGAATTTTTTGAAAGATTGATTTTCTCTGAGGGGGAATGGCGCTGGAGGGTGACTGCCGCGTACCTCCGAGGCAGTGAGGCTTGCGGGGCCATTGCTTCACCGAGGACTCGGCTCTGTCGGAGCCATGAGCGGGAAGATGTCGAGATGTTCCAGGTCGAAAAGTATAAAAATCAATTTAATAAAACGCGACGCTGATCTTCTGGAATATCGTAAAAGATAACGGCTTATCAGGTCTGGGGCAGTGTGTGTTCATTTCCATGAGCCTATGCTTCACTGGCGAGAGCGTAGTGGCACTGCGTCCCCGAATGCATGAGTGGACGGACGTGCCGGTGTACAACCTCTCGTTCAATAGCAGCCATGCTAACCATTCAGGATGTGCTGAAACACCCGGGTTCGGTCGTTACCCAACCATTGCATCTGGAGATCGCGACGCTGGATGCACCGATCTCCGTTGTGTCCTTCGTCCTGACCGAGGAGATGAATACGCGATTCCTCGCGGACATTACCGTGACGTCGAAGGACAAACGGATCGACGGTGCGGCGATCGTCGGCCGGCCGGCGATTTTCACGATCGAGGAACGCGCGTCCGTTCCGTCGATGGCGGGGATGATCGCTCCGGTTCAGCATGCGGCGCGTACCGTGCACGGCGTTGTCACGCAATGGACTCGAGTCAACGCGTCGCGCGACGAGGCGACCTATCGATTGCACCTGAAGCCGCGTCTCTCGCTGCTTGAAGAGGTGCACGATTCGGCCGTATTTCTGGACAGGTCGTTGCACGAGCTGCTGGGCGACGTGATCGTCGATCGCAGTTTGTTCCAATCCTTCGATGTCGAGTTCGAACTCGAGGGGCTCGACGGGAAGTTGGAACAAACCGTGATGTACGAGGAGACGGTCGCGAACTTTATCGACCGGCATTGCCGGCGCGCGGGCGTCTACTACTACTTCAAACAGGCCAGGAAGGAGGACGGCCCGCAACGTGACACGCTGGTGTTCAGCAATACGCCGCGCGGCTACATGCGGGCGCTCGAGGTGCCATTGATGCCGCATTCCGGTCTGGTGAGCTGGCACGAGGCGATTCTGACGCTGGAAGCCACGCGCGCGCTGGTGCCGCAGAAGGTGCGCGAATGGGATCACAACTACCGCATACCCGACGATCCGCTACAGGTCGAGGCAGTCGTGGCCCACGACGACCGCTCGGTGTATGGGAGCGTGAACCGCAGCATCGAGCATTTCCACTCGGTCGAAGAAGGGCAGGCGCTGGCCGACGCGCGGCGTGACGAACTGCTCACGCGGCAGATGCGGCTAGCGGGTACGAGCAACGTCATTGGCATGACGCCCGGCATGGTGGTGCGGATTGCCAATGACGTGGTGCCGGAGGCGCCGCACGGGATGGTGATCACGAAGCTCGTCACGACCGGCAGCCGCAGCCAGTCGGTGATCAACACCTTCGAAGCGATCCCCGCGCACCAGACCTATCGGCCGGAATATATTCCTGAAAAGCACTGGCGATGGGTCACCGGCATGCTGATCGGCGTGGTCGAATCCGGCGACGACGAGCCGTACGCGTGGATGGATGAATACGGCCGCTATCGCGTCAGGCTCCTGTTCACCCGGCACAGCGGCAAGCGCGGCACGAACAGCATGCCGTTGCGCCTGCTGCGTACGTCTGCGTCGTATCAGGGCGGCCTGCACATCCCTCTGCTGCCGCGGTCGGAGGTACGAGTCGTCGCGACGCACGGAAATTGCGATCGCCTGCTTATCGCTGGGGCCCTGCATGACTATGCGCATCGAGACCTCGTGCATGGCAAGGAGGGCTGGTACAGCCGCGCTGTGTTCCGCTCCCCGCTGCTCGGCAACAAGCTGCGTTTCGAGGATTTGAAAGACCACGAGGGCATCCGCCTGGCGACGGTGTTCGGGCAGTCGTCGCTCAACATGGGTTGTCTCGTCGACAGTGAGAAGAACAAGCGCGGCGAGGGCTTCGAGCTGACCACGCAGGACTGGGGCACGATGCGTGCGCCGAAGGGGTTGTTCGTCTCGGCAGATGCAGCAGGCGGGTCCGGGAAGCCGCACCTCGATATGCCCGCCGCTGTCGCGCAACTCAAGGCTGCATTGCAGCGTGTAACGGACCTTGCGGCTGCGGCGACGCAGGTCAAGGCCGATCCTGCGGACCGCGCGACGCAAGCGGCGCTGTTAGACGGCCTGAATCAGCTCCGCGACGCGGGGTTGCTCGCGAGTGCACCGGGCGGCATGGCATTCGTGACACCGAAATCGGTGCAGCACTCGGCGGGCGAGAACGTGATCGTCACCGCAGGTCAGGACCTGGACGTGAGCGTCGTCAGGCGGCTGCGCATGGTGGCGGGTGACCTGATCTCGCTGTGTGCGCACAAGCTCGGTATCAAGATTTTTTCGAAAGGGAAAATCGAACTGCAGGCGCAACGCGCGTCGATGGATCTCTTCGCCGACGAGCAATTGCATGTGTCGAGCGCCAGCGCGAATGTGCTCGTGAGCGCCAAGACTGGGGCGATGGTGGCCAGCGGCGGCGCGTCGATGACCATCGAGAAAGGCAATGTCGTATTCAACTGTCCGGGTGAGTTTCGTATCAGGGCTGCCTCGTTCACGTTCGAAGGGCCACGCAATACGTCCATCAGCTTGCCGCAACTGCCGGTGAGCGACTACCAGCCCAGCGACAAATACAGCCACACACGGTAACGATCATGATTATCAGCCCACCATTTCTTCCCAAAGCCGGTTTCGCGGCCCCGACCGGAGCGAACCCCGATCCGATGATGGACGCGGTAGACAAGTTCGAAGGTGATCACGGCATCTATCCTATCGCCCACGATCGGCGCTGGCATTGTGGCGTGCATCTCCAACCTGATACGAAGGGCAAGGTGCACGCGATTGCCGATGGGGAAGTCGTTGCCTATCGCGTCTGCCAGCATGCCGTTGACAGCGGCAAGAGCCATACGGGATTTGTGTTGCTCAAGCATACGACCGAGACCGGTGAAGGTCGTACGCTGACTTTCTATTCGCTTTATATGCATCTGTTGCCGCTGGTGGAATATGTGGAGCACAGTGCGGACAGAGAGGCGCTGCCGGAATTCCTGCGCATACCGACTGGCCCTGTGAGCAAGGGGCAGGTGACGCCGGCGGTCTCGGGGGAGCGCAAGAAGGTCCGTCGCAAAGATGTACTGGGGTGGCGCGGCCAATATGAGGATATGCCGCATTTGCATTTCGAAATCTTCATGTTGCCGGAGGATTTCGACGCTTATTTCGGGAGCACGCAACTGGGTAGGAGCGCGCCGACGCCGCCGAATGGAACGGACTGGTGGGGGCACGCGTATTTCGTCATTCCGGCTGGCGGCAACTTTCGTCGTTTGCCTGAGAAGGCCGATGCTCGAAACAAGCTGCACGGGATTGAATTCAAGCCGGGTCAAGAGGGCTCGAATACGTTGCCGTTGCTTGTCGAAACCTACTTCAGCCTCGGCTCGAAATACACCAAGGTGTGGAGCGTTGCGGAAGACGGCAGCCGCACACTGCTCACGCCGCAACCCGTCGAGGAAAAGGACTACGAGTACGACTTGTACAAGCGTGCGACGGCGCTTTATTCGTCATGTCCGAGCGACGGCTACGAACTGCTGCGTTTCGGTCGCATCCTGTCTCCGTCTCAAACATTGGCGGCAGATGCGCGCGCCACGTGGATGCAGGTCAATTGGGCCGCAGACAAGGCGGGCTACATCGATATCAATGATCCAGGCATCCAAAAGTTCTCCGATGCGGATTTCCTGTCGTTGATGGGCTGGCAAAAAATCATTGAGGGTAATACGCCGTTCGACAGTGACGGAATGTGTGATGTGGATGCGCTGAGGGAAATACTGAACGATGCCGCTCCACACGAGGTAGCAGCGGTGACGGATGAGACGCCGGAAATTCACAAGGAGAGAGTGCTCTGGGCCTATGTAAAAGGCAACACCCAGGTACGGCAACAGCTACGCGGGTTCGTCTGCAACGCGCCGAGTGAATGGGACAGTACAAACAACGAGGAGCGCTATGCGAGGCTGCTTGACGAGGGCGGTTTCTATCACGGTAATGACAAGGGCTACAACGATTTCATGAAGTATCTGAAGGAAGTTCAGTTTTGGGACAAAACGGGGCTTCCGGCGGGGCAGAAGTTGTGGTTTTTCCATCCATTGACGTTTATCCGGTATTTCAGGAGATGTTGGTGGCTAACGAAAGACGAACTGGCTGCTACATTTCCGCGTTTTCCATTCTATACGGAAAGTGGTAGTCCTCGTAGAGCGATTGAAATCGATAACGATATTTATAGAGTGACGCTAAATATTGCCCGTCAACGTGTTCGGCGCCATATGACAGCGATAAATAATTGCCTTAGAAAATATATAGGGAGTGATTCGAAGAGGGTTGCCTTGTTTCTGGCACAAGTGTTGTTGGAGACGGCCCAGTGGCGCGATCTTGGCGGTGTAAAGCGTCTTATGCATGAATGGGGATTTGGTAAGTATTTGGCGGCTAATCCGGCGACGAAATACTATGGCCCATTCTATGGTCGCGGAATTATGCAGCTTACATGGGCGGGCAACTTTGAGGCGTATGGAAAGTATCGAGTTATTCCCGATAATGTCGCCGGTTCTTACATTGAGAGACTACCTGGCTCGCATCACCGAATCACAGAAACCTCGCAGCACTATACGGCGAATCCGAGTGATGGCGGAGAATTGATGCGTTGGTCGCCGCGTTACGATCCAGATATCGTTGCGGAGAGTGTCGACCACGCATGTGACTCAGGTGGTTTTTATTGGGTGTCTAAATATTTTAGTAGAAAATTGAATATAAATAGGATTGTCGATGGAGAATTTTCGGCCTCTAGCGTGGACTTGGTGAATCGACTTGTTAACGGAGGTGGAAATGGATATTACGAAAGGCAAGCATACTCAGTATTTATATTGTGCGTCGTGGGAGATGGGGTTGACGTTGAAGTTGATGGGGTGGCATTAGTTACTCCGCCTCATCCTAAAAAGTCAGTTTTGGTGAGCTTGATACGACCGGAGTGATATATGAGGGGTGTCAGGGTATTGGTGGCAGTGGTAGCGATTATTGTTTCGTTTAATTCGTGTGCTGCTGATATTTCAAAAACCTTCGCCCCATCTCCGGGGATTGTGGCCGAAGTGAGGATTCGGGATTCGGATTTGGTTTGGACGCTATCAGGGAAGCGCGGAGTGAGTCGTGGACGGGTTAATTTCGATACCGAGAAGCCATTAAATATAAAAATTGACAGTTATGATTTCAGTGGGAGATTGGGTTTTTTGGTGTCTCATGTGGATGATGGAATGGGGGGGGATGAGATTGGTAGAATTTTCACACTTTCTCCATCGTCAAATGAGTTTGTGGAGAGGTTTCCGGCATGTGGAGATGAATTTGTTAATCTTAAAATTATTAAAAGAGGGCGCTACCTGGTGAGTACCTACTGGGAATGGGGTGTTCCTAAGGGATGCGTTACTAGGTTAAAAATAGAAAAATGATTGTTTGACTATTTTGATTGAGGTGAAAATGGCGTGTGTCTCGGTGGTGGGGGATAGGTTGGGGTGTTATTTTGTTGATGGGTTGGGTTGATATATTGTCAGTGTTGTTAATTTATTGTTTTTTATTATTGGAGTGGAGGGAATCCATGATGAAAGTTGCGTGCGCAGGCTGGTAGAAATCGTCACTGATGCTGTGATATCTATATTCGGTTTCGAGGTAAATTTTTTGCGGGGGCGAGAGTGAGCGTGGCGCTGAAAGCGAATTTCGCAGAATCTTCATCTGAGTGTAATGCGCGGCGGGGGCGGCGCCGTTTACCAAGTGTGATGCCCTTTGTTGTCGAGGCATTCTTGCTCGGAATGTGCGCTGCTGCAACCGGCGAATCATTCGCTGGATCGGGTAATGAAATTATCTATAATCAATGTGGTGCGTTCATTTTTGATAACGAGAATGATGATGTGTTGTCGTCTTATGATAATTCATTTAGCTCGGTCGACAGAGTGGGAAGTTGCGTGGCGCTTCTTTCTGCTGGCAACCGAACCCCGTTTTTAGGCGCGACGGATTCATGGGGAAACTGGTTTAATAGCAGAATTGCGCTCACGATACGTCGGAACGATGATTTTACTCTTCCGGTCCATCTTTGTAGAGGTAGTGCCGATTATAATGCTTGTATGGAAAAGACTGTTTTTATCTACTACGGATTTGATCTTGACGATCGTCGGCGTTGGAGGCTTCGGCCATATCAATCGAAAAGTAGGCTCGAGCAGTCGATGTCCAATACACTGGACGGAACCATTCAGCGTCCGGATGAAATCACGGTATTCGGTGTGCGGCGGTATCCGGATATGTTTTATGATGGGCCGGAAAAATGGTGGGTCGCACTATATGTAATTCGACATGCGCCATTTGGTTACGTGATGCTTTCAAATGGTCCGCATAGTGAGGCGCCGCTTTCAATTCCGCAGCATTCGACTCAAGAGTCCTACGCGCAGACGATCCAATTGATCGACAGACTCGTGAAAATCGTGCAAAGCGTGCGTATAAAGTAAGCTGAGTTTTAAATTGGCAAGGAGTGTTTTTTATTTGATTGTAATTCGAAAATCGTTTATCTGAAAATCGGGGTTGGGTGTGGATTGGGTGATGGGCGGCAATCTTAAATAATCTACAATTCTCTCAATGGTCAATATATGAAATCTCCCATCCGTCAAGGCGACAAACTCGAACACGGCGGCGAAGTCACCGGTGGCTCACCATGGACGACATTCATGGGTATGCCGCTTGCCCGCAAGGGCGATGAGGCGACTTGCAATCTGCATGGCCCAACCTTTATCGACGAAGGCGCCAACAAGTTTCCCGATCGCGACAACAAGCCATTCGCGCTGGACGGCCATCGCTGCGCATGCGGTTGTCGGTTGATCTCGTCGCTGCCGAACGTCCACTTCGAATAATGCCCGTCGACCTCTCTCAGGCGGGGCTCCCGAGCGCCTATCCGAGCCGCCCGCGCTTCTGGCCGTGGTGGTTCTGCGTCTGGTTGGCCTGCACGGTGCTCGGAGCGGCGACCACTATGCTGATTTGGCCAAAGGGTGAGCGGGCGGGCGGCCCGTGGTTCTGGTTTTGCGTCTTCGGTATCCCGAACGGCTTCTTCGGCTTTCTGTTCGCGATCGAGCGCGCTCGCTATGAGGCTATGTGGTATCGCGCATACCACCGCAACCTCCATCGCGACCGATGGCTGGCGGAGCGCATCCGTATCGCGCAGCAGCCGCTTCGAGTGCTGGGCGTTGGCTATTGCTTGCCCTTGAACGACCAGACGCTTGCGCAGGCGATCGATGCAGGGGTGCGTTTGCCGCGACAGCAGCAGCCCCGTTTGGGCGCGGGTGTCATTGAGCATTGCCGCTTTGACGACCCGTTGGAACTATCCGACGAAGCCGACGTGGCCGACCCGACCGAGGAGAGCGAGGCCGTAGCGGATACGCCTCCAAAGCGACCCGTTACCCAGCTAACACTCAGGATCGCCGAAGCGCTAGAACCGCTTGCTGCGAGCCTCCACGCGCTCACGCACTACGAAGCCGCCTACTGGCCCAAAGTGCGTGTACTGGCCGAACCCGGCGACGAAGCTTTGCGCGAGCAGGAAATGCACGACGCGTTGCAGTTGGCCGGTTTGCCGCTGCTCGAGGTGTCAGTCGTACCGGCTGCGCACGGTTTACTGATCGCGGACGCATGGCTCGACACCCGCGACGCATGCCCGCTGCTCGTGATCGCAACGGCATGGCACGAGGCGCGGCCACCGAACGGCAGCACGGAGGGATGCGTCGCGATGCTGCTCGACGCCGGCTTTTATGCTCTACCCGAAGGTGTACACGCATTGGCGACCCTGCATCGCCCCGTCGAGGGCAACGCCGACGAAATCGAATACGGTTTCGCTAATGCCGTGATCTGGGGCAAATCAGATGTCACTGCCGTGACGCGTGCTTGGGTCACCCGTGCCGTCAAGCGTTGCAATCAGGGGCTGCGCATCGCGAACCTTGAGGTACTTGCGAACAGCGAGGCCCAATGTGATCTCGCCTACATCGTGGGCGATTTTGGCAGTGCGAGCGGATGGCTGTCCGTCGCAGCCGCTACCGAATGTGGTGCTGTGGATGCGCCACAGCTGATCATCGATGGTGAGCAGTCCGCCGTCATTCATGTGCTTCCCGGTCCACGCGGGAAGGATTCTTCATTGCCTGGACACGCTCAGCATGACCGATCCGAAACTGACCTTGCGATCGCTTGACGCAGCACCCGCTGCAGCGTCTGCGCCCTCCGGACGCATCGCACTCTGGGGCGTGGTTGTTGCCGCGCTGATTGTCGCGGCGTGCGCAATTGGCCTCGTATGGAGCCGGGGCGACCTGTTCGATCTCGCGCCCGGTGTGGCACGTATGCAAGTGGTGATCGTCATCGTCATCGCGCTGATTGTCTTCGTCGCCGTACATCTTTGCCTGTTTTTTATCGGCGCATACACCATTGCCGGACGGACGTTTCGCAGGGATATCGGCGACGCGACGAAGGCGCAGAAGTCGTTGAAATTCGACGTCCGTCTGCAACGCGTGGCCGAGGAACTGCGCGCCTCGCGGGGCAGGCTCTGGCGATACCGATCACCGTGGCTGATGGTGAGCGGCGCGGATACATTGATCGACCAGGTCGCACCGGGCCTGAAGCGAGCGGGTGCGATACCCGTCGGCAACACGATTCTCGTGCACGTGGCACCGGACGGCATCGAGGCTGGCGCATGGCGCCGACAGATCCGTAAGCTGCGGGGCCGGCGGCCGGTCGACAGCATTGTGCAGGTTACGCATGCGGACGATCGCGATACCGAATTGCCGCGCGCACTCGCTGCGCTTGTGACCGACATCGGCTGCGCCGCGCCTGTCACGCTCCTGCACGCAGTGCCCACCCAGGGAGATCGACCCGATACGTTCGAGCCGATCGGTGCATTTCCCGGGCTGGCGTACAAGGGAGGGCGGTCGGCGCCGACATTACGCGATCAGCTTGCCGAGATCGAGCGTGGGACGGCGGATGCAGGTGTTCGCCTGTGTACAGCGCCTACACGCATCACCTGCCTAGCTGAAATCTCACAATACATCGGGAAGCAGCACGAAGATATCGTCGCCAGCTGGCAAACGCTCCTGGGTTCACCCTGGCTGCGCACACCGCTGGCGGGCGTGATGTTCGCGCCCGTATTTGCGACAACGGCGGCAATGCCGACGCCAGTGCCGGTCACCGTGGACGGGAGCGCGACAGTTCCGAGCGTCCCGATCGAGCTCCCGCCGCAACCGGCCGCTCTGCTGCCAGCATGGCACGCAATCGCCAGTCGGAGGCGCATTGGTCGGCGCGTGGGATTCTACTGGCCGAACGCGCTGGCGACGTGCTTGATCGTTGCGACCATCGCGTGGTGCGCATGGATGTCCGTGTCGTTCATCGCCAACCAGCGGCTCATGCGAGATGCGCGGGCAGCAGCGAGCGCGGCGGTCGACGCGCGGCCCCAGACGGCCGCCGCGTGGCGCGCGCAACTGGCGCTGCAACAGGTGATGGAAACGCTCGAATACCGGCAGCAGCATGGCGTACCGTGGTACCTGCGGGCGGGTTTGTCGCGTAATGACGATATCCTTGACGGTCTCTGGCAACCGTATCAGGTAGCGGCGACCCGCAACCTGCAGACGCCTGTCGTGCAAACGATCGGCAAGCTGTTGCAGGCCGCGGATCAGGCGCGCGCCGACAGCCTTCAATCGCAGGACACGCGGGGCAGCACCTACAACGCGCTCAAGACCTACCTGATGCTCGGCGATCCGTCGCGGGCCGATTCAGCGTTTCTGAAGCGCTTGCTCGTAGCCCTTTGGCCGCGCCCCGTGGAGATGCCGCTGGGCGAGCGTGACGATACCGGCCGACGGCTCGCAGAGTTTTACGCCGATCACCTGAAAGCGCATCCCCAATGGCGAATTGAGACGGACGATCAACTCGTGACAGCGACTCGCAACATGCTGGTCACGCAGATAGGACTCGCGTCGGCTGACGACACGGTGTATCAGCGCATTCTCGACGACGTCAAGAACAAATATGCCGACGTGTCGCTTGAAACGCTCCTGAATGGCGCCGATGCGCGAGGGATGTTCGTGGCGTCGCAGACAGTACCCGGAATCTATACGCGTGCGGCGTGGGACGGCATGATCGCCACGGCGATCGACAAGGCTGCCGGCGAGCGCCAGCTCAGCAGCGATTGGGTGCTGACCGGCAATCAGCCGCGGCAGACAACTGGTAACCCGCTCGCGCCCGGTGCGATCCAGACCACGACGATCGTGGACGAGAAACGTGCAGGCGAGGAACTGAAGCAGCGATTGACGGCACGCTATTTCGGCGAGTACACGGCCGCATGGCAGCGCATGCTCAACAGTATGCAGTGGCAACCGACGTCCAATCTCAGTGGTGCGATAGAACAGCTTTCTCGACTGGCGGATGCACAGACTTCGCCGTTGATCGCATTGATGAAATCCGTGCAATATCAAGCGCAGGCGGGGCGGCCGTCACAGGCGCTGGCCGATACGCTGGTAAGAAAGGCGCAGAATCTGATCGGGACCGACGAGGACGCGTCGACCGTCGTCTATCCGCTCGACAAGCCGTTTGGACCACTGCTGGTGCTGATGGGCGACACGAATGCGTCACCTACCGCTGCAAACGGGAAGGGCAGCGCACCAGCCAACATCGCGCTAAGCGGCGTGAGCCTGTCGCGTTACCTGACGGCGGTCACGATGATGCGGCTGAAGCTGCAACAGATCGCGAGCAGTCCTGACGCGCAGGCAATGGCGCGCACGCTCGCGCAGGCAGTGTTCCAAGGCAAGTTGTCGGAATTGTCCCAGGCACGCGATGACGCGGCACTCACTGCCGCAAGCCTGGGTACGGCATGGGCAGGGTTCGGCGATGCGATGTTTGCGCAGCCGCTCGAGTCCGCGTGGCAGACGATCCTGCAACCGGCCGCAGCGAGCCTGAATGACGCGTGGCGAGCCAGTGTTGCCGCGCCGTTCAACGCGGCGATGAACGGCCGCTATCCATTCTTCGATACGCAGGCCGATGCGTCCTTCGCGGAGCTTGGCCGCTATGTGCGGCCCGATACCGGATCGATTTCGCGTTTCGTCACGACACAGCTGGCTGGCGTGATGAAACTCGAGGGCGACCATTGGGCGCCAAACGAGCTGGCACCGCAGGCGTTGCAGTTCGACCCGAAGTTCCTGAGCGCCCTCCGGCAATCGTCGACGATTGGCGCGCAGCTCTACCTGCAGGGCGACGCGCGGGAAAAATTCGAAGTGATGGCGCTGCCGACACCGAAAGTGACGCGCTCGGAATTGTCGGTCGACGGCAAGCAGATCGTCTATTTCAATCAGCAGGAGCGCTGGACGTCGCTTACGTGGCCCGGCAATGGCCTGAACGGGCACGCTGGGCTCACATGGCAGACGCTCAACGCGGGCTTGCGGCAGGCGTTCGATTCGACTGGAGATTGGGCGTTCCTGCGTCTGCTGAGCAAGGCTGACATCAAGCAGCTTGATAGCACGCGCTATCGGCTCACGTGGAATGGCGGGAACGACGAGCCGCTGTCGTACGTGTTGCGCACGCAGGTCGGTGCCGGGCCGATCGACCTGTTGAAACTACGCGGGTTCCGCATGCCTGAGCGCATTTTCATCGTCGGCAAGGCGGGCGTCGCATCGACGATGCCGCTCCTGCCGCCGCTGCCACCGGATCTCCAGCCATGAGTGAAGACAAAAACAAACCGACGATGCCTGAAGGAGGCGGTTTCAGCGCGGAGGACGACCCGTACCTGCGCTACTTCGATGCGGAGATGCGTTACCTGCGCGAAGCGGGGAGGGAATTTGCGAAATCCCAGCCGCATGTCGCGCGCCGCGTGGGGATGTCGATGCTCGGCGCGCGCCACGACAGTGTGGAGCAGACTTACGAGGGTTTCGCATTCCTCACGAGCCGGCTGCGAATGAAGCTCGACGACGCGCTACCGGAAATCACCGATCCGCTGGTCGATCACCTGTGGCCACATGCCGGCCGCACGATTCCGTCGCTGGCAATCCTCGAGTGCCTGCCGCGCACCGGCGAGGCGCGGATTCTCGATACGTTGCCGCCGGGGTTGCAGGTACGTTCGACACCGGTTGGACCGGGCGGGACGATATGTGTTTATCGAACCACTCAGGCGATACGCCTGCTTCCGCTCGCCGTGCGCGACGCGGGCGCGCGCATGCGCGAGGACGGTCGTACGGTGATCCGGCTCGCGTTTGACCTGCTGCACCGCGAGCAGCGGTTGCTGGACGACCTGTCGCGTATCCGGCTATACCTGCATGGCGACCGGCCGACTGCATCGGCGCTGTACGGCGTTTTTACGCGCCAGGTCGAGTCGATCGGCGTGCGCATGCCGCGCATACTCGACGGCCAGCTGCAACCAGGGCCGGGAATGTCTATCGAGGCGGCTGGCTTCGGCACGCAGGCGCGGCTGTGGCCGATCGATCTCGACGAGCGCGACGCCAATCTCGACCGCGAGCAGACGATGCTCGAATATTTCTCGTTCCCCGAGAAGTTTCACTTCGTCGACTTGTGCGGTTTCGACGCGGCCAGTGTGCCACCTGGCGAAACGCGCCTTGAATTCGATATCGTGATCCGTGATCGGATACCCGGTGACGTCACGTTCGGCGCGGACAACATCCGGCTATTCTGCACGCCGGTGATCAATCTGTTCGAACTGGATGCGCAGGCAATCCGGCCCAACGTACACGACCGTGACTATCCGGTGTGCGCCCCGGCGTCAGCGGGCGAGCACGTCGAGCCGTACGACGTACTGTCGGTAGTGGCAAACGATCCACGCACCGCCAGGCAATACACCTATCAGTCGATCAAGGAATTCCGGCACCGGGGCGGGATGATCCGATACGAGTCGCCGGATCGGTACTACCACTCATTGGTTCGGCAGGGCGTGACGGGCCGGCGCGAGATGGTCGTGACGTTAGGCGGGCATCTCTGGGACGAACCCGGCAGCTTGCCGGATGCGTACGTAACGGTTCGGGTGTTGGCAAACAACGGGCGCTTGCCGCGGATGGCGCTGCGTGAATCGATGATCAACACGCCTGCTTCGAATTTCAACGGTGTCGAACGCGTGCGCAATCTGACGGCCCCGACGATGCCGCTGTATCCCCCACGCGGCGGCGACTATCACTGGCACGTGATTTCTCATTTCAATGGTGCTGGCACAACCGAGCTGAACATGATGGACGCGAACGTGCTGCGCGGCGCACTGTCGTTGTACGACTGGACGCGACACGACGATAACCGGCGACGTATCGAGGCGATTCATTACGTCTGGCTCGACGAGGAAACGGAACCGGCAGGCGCGCGTGTCGACCGCATCGTGAATGTGAACGTGGGTATCGAGCCGGCGGGTTTCGCCGGACCGGGCGACGTTGCGCTGTTCGGGGACGTACTCAGCCGCTTCGTAGGCCGCTACGCGAGTTTCCATTTTGCGGTGCGGCTCGTTCTGTATGAAAGTGTGGGCGGTCCGATCCGGCGCTATCCATGCTCGCTCAAAACGGGAGATTGGTTGTGACACCACGAACATATCGGATGATGCGAAGCGTTCGTTTGGCGAGCGCCGTTGCGCTGACGGCAGTGTTGTTGGCCGGCTGCGGCACGTGGCAATCGGTGAAGGAGACGACTGTCGACGTGACGCGAGCGATTTTCGTCGCGAAGGTCAAGCAGATGAATCTCGTGATCGAGAGCCGTTCCGCACTCAACCAGAACGACCAAGGAGAGTCCCTGCCGGTTGTGATGCGCGTCTATCAGTTAAAGGATGCGAAAGTTTTCGAGCGTGCCGCCTACGTCGAGCTGCTCGACGACGACAGGGTGTTGCTGAGTGCCGATTTGCTCGGCAGTCGGGAGGTCACGCTTGCGCCTGATGCCACGGTGCGGCTGTCCATGCCAATGGAGGATGACGCGCAAATTGTGGGTATAGCAGGGTTCTTTCGTGATGAGGGCGGTGCCGAGTGGCAACTGACGATTCCGAAGTCGCAGTGGAAAAAGACGGACCCCGTCAAGCTGGTCGTGAGGGGCAACCGCATGGAGCTGGTGCCGTGAGCGCAACATCGCGAAGATTGTTGGCGTAACTCAAGAATGTCATGGGTTGCAGGATTTGATCAAATTCGATGGCGTCGAACGTTGAAACCCATGCTTGAATGGCAATGAGCCCTCACTCCGGCAAATCCCGCTGACTGATATCCGGCTCGCTCCCCCCGGAATTGAGATGCTCGATCTTCTCCATCCGCTGCCTTGCCATCTCCGGCAACTGGTTCGTCACACCGATCACGAGCGCCTCGGCGAGCGCGAGCGCGGGCACGTTGGTTTGCAGCATCGCGAACGGCTGCCCCTGGATCCGCAGCACGATCTCCGCGAACTCGCCAATCGGCGAGTGCCATTCGTCGGTGATCAGCAGCACACGCGTACCAAGCCGATGCGCGGCTTGCGCGAACCGAATACTGTCCCGCTGATAACGGCGAAAATCGAAAATAACGAGCACGTCACCGGCCCCCATGTCCGCCAGCGCGACCGACGCGAGGTTCACATTCGGTTCGACATACTGAACATGTGGCCGCGCATACGCGAGGGTGAACGAAAACAGCGACGCGAGCGGCGCCGTGTAACGCCCGCCACCGCAGAAGACACGCACATCCGGATTGGCCAGCAGCGCCACCGCGGCGTCGAACGCCGCCGCATCGAGCCCTTCGATCGTGGTCGCCAGCGACTCGGACAGCCGCTGGAAGATTGCCGAATGACTGTCGCGCATGCCCGCGGGCGAGTGGAACGCATCCATCCGCGCGAGTGGCGAATTCATCGCCGTGTCGATCTCGCCGTACAGCGCCTGCTGGAACGACGAGTAATTCGGAAAGCCGATCCGGACGACGAAGCGAAACACGGTCGGATCGCTCACTTCCGCCTGTTTGGCGAAGCTCGCAATCGGCCCGAGCCCGAGGCTCGGATAGCGGTCCAGCAACGCCTGCGCGACCTTCTGTTCCGACGGCGTGAAGCTATCCATCTGGGATAACAGCAACGCCCTGATGCTCGTCCCCATCGGGCACTCCAACTCTCGTATCTGAATAACAAACGGCAGACGGGTGTCTGCCGGCGACTCCACGCATGTTAGCCGATCGACGTCAGGCGGGCCGTGCACGCTCCGAAATTAGAGGGACGCATCGCCCGGTGGACCGGCTCATTCACCATTGTAATAAATCAAACATTGAGAAACGAGCCATTCGGCTGATATTCGTTCTTCGTCTAGTGATAACCCTAGGTTTTGGTGCAAAAAAGTGAGTGCTATGATCGCGGCCTCGCTGGAATGTATTGTTTATTACATGCTCGATTGCCGCGTCGACACACCCCGATGCGGCGTCGCGTTCCGGCATGCCACGGTTTTATTTGTCTGGAGGATCCCGTCATGAGGCGGCTCGTAGTACTCACCCTGTTGTCGGCCATGAGCGTGTGCGCGTTCGCGGCATCGGACCCCGCGGTCGAAGCGAAGAACGGCATGGTCGTTTCGTCGCAGCACTTCGCGTCGCAAATCGGCGTCGACATCCTGAAGGAAGGCGGTAACGCGGTGGACGCCGCGGTGGCGGTCGGCTACGCGCAGGCCGTGACCAATCCGTGCTGCGGCAACATCGGCGGCGGCGGTTTCATGACCGTCCACCTGGCCGACGGTCGCGACCGCTTCATCAATTTCCGCGAAACCGCGCCGGCCGCGGCTTCCGCGAACATGTATCTCGATGCGAAGGGCAACGTCATTCCGGACGACAGCCTGTATGGCTATCGCGCAGTGGGCGTGCCGGGCACCGTTGCCGGCCTCGATCTCGCGCAGCGCAAGTACGGCAAGCTCACGCGCAAGCAGGTGATGGAGCCGGCGATCCGGCTCGCGCGCGACGGCTTCGTGCTGACGCGTGCCGATACGGACATCCTCGACACGACGATCGACCGCTTCAAGAAGGATCCGGAAGCGGCCCGCATCTTCCTGCGTCCTGACGGCACGCCGCTGCAGCCGGGCGATCGCCTGGTGCAGAAGGACCTGGCGCGCACGCTCGAGCGCATCGCGGAGCAGGGCCCCGACGCGTTCTATCACGGCGAGATTCCCAAGATCGTCGAGGCGGCGGCCAGGAAGGGCGGCGGCCTGATCACGGCGGCCGACTTCGCGTCGTACCGTGCGCAGGACATGGCGCCGCTGACGTGCACGTATCGCGGCTACGAACTCGTGTCGGCCCCGCCGCCGAGCTCGGGCGGCGTGACGATGTGCGAGACGCTGAACATCCTCGAAGGGTATGACATGCGCAAGCTCGGCTACCATTCGGCCGCGGCGGTGCACTACATGACCGAAGCGATGCGCCACGCATACGAAGATCGCAACACGCTGCTCGGCGACCCGAACTTCATCGACAACCCGGTCGCGAAGCTGACGAGCAAGGACTACGCGGCGCAGATTCGCAAGAGCATCCATTCGGATACGGCGACGCCGTCGGTCGACGTGCAGCCGGGCGTCGGCGTGCACGAGAAGCCGGAGACGACCCACTATTCGATCGTCGACCACGACGGCAACGCGGTATCGACGACTTACACGGTCAACGGCCGCTTCGGCGCCGTGGTCATCGCGCCGGGCACGGGCTTCTTCCTGAACGACGAGATGGACGACTTCACCGTGAAGGTCGGCGCGCAGAACCTGTTCGGTCTCGTGCAGGGCACGCGCAACTCGATCGCGCCGGGCAAGCGACCGCTGTCGTCGATGGCGCCGACCATCGTGAAGAAGGACGGCAAGGTGTTCATGGTGGTCGGCTCGCCGGGCGGCTCGCGCATCATCACGATCACGCTGCAGACGGTGCTGAATGTGATCGACTACGGGATGACGCCGCAGGACGCGGTCACCGCGCCGCGCATCCACCACCAGTGGCTGCCCGACGAGGTCTATTACGAAACCTACGGCCTGTCGCCCGACACGCTCTCGATCCTGCGCAACATGGGCTACAAGATGGTCGAACAGACGCCGTGGGGCGCCGCCGAGCTGATCATGGTCGGCCTGCCGGGCACCGAAGCGGCGAGCCGCCAGAGTTCCGGGAACGATTCGTCCGTGTCCGGGAACGTGCGCGTCGGCTTCATCTACGGTTACAACGACCCGCGCCGTCCGGCCGGCTCGGCAATCGGTTACTGACCCGAGCCGACCTGATCGCTTCATGCTGAATCGCTGCTCCGCAACGGCGCTCGCCCTCGCGCGAATGCCGTTGCGGCGACAGCACGTCGGTTCGTGGAGATCCGCGAGCCGACCAGCGCCGGCGACCGTGCCCGATACGCCGGGCACGACCGGCTCGCCACGCGCGCACCCTGGCACGGCACAGGAATGCGCGCCTTTCGTCCGTCAACTTCTTCCCGTGCGTCCAATTCCGATATGAACAAACGAATGTCCGCGGCAGGCTGGATCCTGCTCGCGATGGCGGCCGGCATCCTGATCGGCTACATGATCTACACGCAGCTGCCGGACAAACAGTCGGCGGCGGAAATCGCCGGCTACATCTCGCTGGTGTCCGACGTGTTCCTGCGGTTGATCAAGATGGTGATCGGCCCGCTGGTATTCTCGACGCTGGTCGTCGGCATCGCGCACATGGGCGACGCGTCGTCGGTCGGCCGCGTGTTCGTGAAGGCGCTCGGCTGGTTCGTCACCGCGTCGCTGATCTCGCTGCTGCTCGGCCTGCTGATGGCGAACCTGCTGCGCCCGGGCGAGAACCTCGGTTTGCCGCTGCCGGATATCGGCGCGTCCGCGCATCTCGCGACGTCCAAGTTCACGCTGAAGGATTTCGTCGGCCACATGGTGCCGAAGTCGATCGCCGAGGCGATGGCGAACAACGAGATCCTGCAGATCGTCGTGTTCTCGATGTTCTTCGGCGTGGCGCTCGCGTCGCTCGGCGAACGCGGCAAGATCCTCGTCGCGGCGATCGACCAGCTCGCGCACGTGATGCTGAAGATCACCGGCTACGTGATGAAACTTGCGCCGCTCGCGGTGCTGGCGGCGATGGCGTCGACCGTCGCGATCAACGGCCTGTCGATCCTGCTGAAGTTCGCGGTGTTCATGGGCGACTTCTACCTGAGCCTGTTCCTGCTGTGGGGCACGCTCGTCGCGGCCGGCCTGCTGTTCCTCGGCCGCCGCGTGTTCAAGCTGCTGGTGCTGATCAAGGAAGCGTTCATGCTGTCGTTCGCGACCGCGAGCTCGGAAGCCGCGTATCCGAAGATCCTCGATGCGCTCGACCGTTTCGGCGTGCGTCGCAAGATCTCGAGCTTCGTGATGCCGATGGGGTATTCGTTCAACCTCGATGGCTCGATGATGTACTGCACGTTCGCGTCGCTGTTCATCGCGCAGGCCTACGGCATTCACCTGTCGCTCGGCACGCAGGTCACGATGCTGCTGATCCTGATGCTGACGTCGAAAGGCATGGCCGGCGTGCCGCGCGCGTCGCTCGTCGTGATCGCCGCGACGCTGCACCAGTTCAACATCCCGGAAGCCGGGCTGCTGCTGATTCTGGGCGTCGATACGTTCCTCGACATGGGCCGGTCGGCCACGAACGCGGTGGGCAACTCGATCGCCAGCGCGGTGGTCGCGAAATGGGAAGGCGAGCTGATGCCGGAAGCAGAAGCCGAAGCGAATGCGGCGCGGCTGGATGCGGAAGCCGAAGCGCGCATGAACGAGGCGGTTCGCGATACGGATCGCGTCACCTCTGGCTGAAGCGGGGCCCCGGGTCGACTCCCGGGCTGTCAGGCCGCCTCGGCGGGGCGGGCCGCGTCGATGCACGCGGCCAGCACCATCGCGGCGGCGTTGCCCGGCGTCGAGCCGAGCAATTGCGGCGCATAGACGCTGTCGCCGATCTCGATCGGCTGCCCCGACAGCGCGCACACGCCGCGCTTGCGCGTGGTGAACAGCCGCCACTTCTGATAACCGTAGTGCCCGGTGCAGGCGTCGCGCCATGAAATCATCACGGTGTCGGCCGTGGGCCGCTCGAGCACGCTGATGGACGGCTTGCTCGTCACGTCCCACGACGGCAGCCGGTCGCGCGTGACGCTGCGCCGCCGCGGCGCCCCCCACGAGACGGACGGCATGTCGAAGCTGCTGATCGCGGCAACGGTCATGAGCCAGGGCGCTAAACGGTTGTTCATGTCGGTTTTCCTCGAAACGTTATGCGACACCGCCACGTGCGGTATCACGACAGGCGGATGCGCGGCTGCACGCAGCCGTTGATCCGTTCGGCGATCCACAGCAGGGTCGCCTTGGAGAAGCCGTGCAGCGCCTGCTGGTGCCGCCGGTAGAGCATCAGGTGGCTGAACTGCGCGAAACGCCCCTGGATGAAGCCGCCGCGAAAGAACCCGAACTGCCCGAGCGTGCCGAACGCGTCGTAGTCGCTGATCGACACGAGCGCACCGAAATCGTGGAACGCGAACGGCGGAATCGGCGTGCCGTCGAGCCACGCGGGCAGGTGCTTCGCGAGATGCTCGGCCTGCTGGGTCGCGACTTGCGCGGTGGGCGGCAGCGGCCGTTCGTGGCCGTCGGGCAGCAGGCTCGCGCAGTCGCCGATCGCGAACACGTGCTCGTCGCCGGTGGCCTGCAGCGTCGGCCCGACGACGATCTGGTTCGCGCGATTCGTGTCGAGTCCGTCGAGCGCCTGCATGAAATCGGGCGCCTTCACGCCGGCTGCCCACACCATCAGGTCCGCTTCCGCAAACGAACCGTCGCCGTAGTGAAAGCCGTTTGCGTCGGCCGACGTGACGCGGGTGGACGTCAGCACATGAAAACCGATCTGTTCGAGCCGCCGCTGCGCCGACGCGGAAATCCGCGGCGGAAACGCGGCGAGGATGCGCGGGCCGCTCTCGAGCAGCGTGAGCTGCAGCCGCTCGCGCACCGTCGCGTCGCCGTACGCCTGCGCCACTTCCAGCAAGCGGCTCAGCTCCGCCGCGAGCTCCACGCCGGTCGCGCCCGCGCCGACGATCGCGACGCGAAACGGCTCGTCGCGCGCGATGCTGCGAAATACGCGCATCCGCAACGCTTCGTTGAAAGTTTCGGCCTGCTTCTGGCTGTCGATGAAGTAGCAGTGCTCGCGCACGCCCGGCACGCCGAAATCGTTGGCCTGGCTGCCGAGCGCGAAGATCAGCACGTCGTATTCGAGTTCGCGCGCGTCGAGCACGAGTTCGCCGTCCTGCGAGCGGATCTCGCCGAGCTGCACGCGGCGGCGCGCGCGATCGAGCCCCGTCAGTTCGCCGGGCTGGTACGTGTAACCGTGATCACGTGCATGGGCGAGGAAGATCACCTGCTGCTGCTGCACGTCGCGCGTCCCGGCCGCGATCGTGTGCAGCATCGGCTTCCAGATGTGGGTCGGGCTGCGGTCGACGACGGTCACCTGGGCGCGCCCGGACCGGCCGAGGCGCTCGCCCAGGCGGGTGGCGAGCTGCAGGCCGGCGATCCCGCCACCGACGATGACGATGCGTGTAGGGGTTGTCATGGATAAATCATCACGTGATGAATAAGGTATGATCCTAGCGCTTCCCGGCTTCGCATGTCAACGGAGCGGGGCAGGTCACCCGGTGTTCGGCGTCGCTCGAGCGGGGCCGGAACAGGGGTATTCGAGTCATTCAAGGAGAGCAGGAAGACGTGGCTGAAGTCACTGAGCGCGCGCCGGCCAAGCGGCGTATGCGAGGGCGGCCGCTGGCCGGGGCGTCCGTGGGGCCGGACGTGATATTGCGGGCCGCGCGCCGCACGTTCGCGAAGCGCGGCTACGACGCCACGAGCGTGCGCGAAGTCGCGCGCGAGCTGGGGGTCGACGCGGCGCTGATCGCGCACCATTTCGGGACGAAGGAAACGTTGTGGCTGGCGGTCGTCGAGCAGATCGCCGAGCTGGCCGAGCCGATGTTCGACGCAATGCGCGCGCTGCGCACGTCGTCGCTGCCACATCGCGAGCGTGTGCGGCGCGCGATCGAGCTGTGCGTCGAGCACGAGTTCGACGAGCCCGACCTGGGCATGTTTTTCTCGACGGCGGCGACCGAGGAGGGCGGGCGGCTCGACCGGTTGCAGGAGCGGCTCGTGCGCCCGTATTACGACGTGATGTTCCCGCTGCTGTCGGAGGCGGTAGAGGCCGGTGTGATCCGCCCGGTCGATCCGGCGGTGCTGTTCTTCATGATCGCGAGCGCGATCGGCACGACCGTGTCATACAGTCACATGATGCTGGAGTACACGTCGCTGCCCACGCGGCCGGACGCGTTCCGGCAGGCCGTGGTGGACATTGCATTCAACGTCGTCGGCGGCTGAGCGCCGCGCGCGTGACGCGCGCGGTCACGTCGCCGGCACCAGCCCCAGTTCGCGCACCGCGCTTCGTGCGGTCTCGCGCAACGCATCGACGAGCGGCGAGGGCGTCCGATACGCGATCGCCAGCTCGTACGCGAGCGGGCTGCCCGCATCCTTCAGTTCGCAGAACGTAATGCCTTGCGGCTGCATCGGCACGAACAGGCGCGGCATCAGCGCGACGCCGATGCCGCCCGCGACGAGCCCGGCCGTCGTCTGCATCTGGCGCGGCTGCTGGACGACGCGCGGCGCGAAGCCGGCCTGCGCGCACGCCGTCGAGATCAGCGCATGCATGCCGGGCCCGTGGTGCGCGGCAAACATGACCCACGGTTCGTCCGCCAGTTCGGCAAGCGCGATGCGCCGGCGGCGTGCGAGCCGGTGACCGTCGGGCAGCGCGGCGACCATCCGGTCGCGCAGCAGCGGCTCGACGCGCACGTCGCCCGCATCGGCCACCGGCAGCACGACGAGGCCGACGTCCGTGCGGTCCTGGCGCAGCGCGAGTACCTGCTCGGCGGTCGTGCCTTCCTCGAGCTGGAAGTCGACGTCCGGATGGCGTTCCTGGAACGCGCGGAGGATCAGCGGCAGCAGCGCGTTGACCGTGCTGTCGACGAAACGCAACCGTAGCGTGCCGCCGAGGCCGGCGCCCGCGCGGCGGGCCACGGCCACCGCGCGCTCGGCCTGTTCGAGCGCGCGCCGTGCTTCGAGCAGGAACGCGTCGCCGGCCGGCGTGAGCGCCGTGCCGCGGTTGTCGCGCTCGAACAGCACGACGCCCAGCTCGTCCTCGAGCTTGCGGATCGCCGCGCTGAGCGGCGGTTGCGCCATGTGCAGCCGCTCGGCCGCACGCCGGAAACTGAGCGTCTCGGCGACCGCGATGAATTGCCTGAACTGGCGTAGATCGATCATGCGATACCTTTCGCGTATCGGTGGATCATCGAATTCGTATTTTACCTATCACACTGTGCTGCCCAGAATGGCCTTGTCATCAACGGTCGACATTCGGGAGGGCAGGTCATGACAGGGATCGAACAGCAGCGAACGGCAATCGTCACGGGCGGGTCGAGCGGGATCGGCTTCGCAATCGCGCGCCGGCTGGTGGAGGACGGGTATCGGGTCGCGATCGTCGGGCGCGACGCGGCACGGCTGGAAGCAGCCGTCGCGCGGCTTGGCGGCGCGGCGATCGGGCAGACCGCCGACCTGAGCGTGAGACGGGAGGCGGAGGCGGCGGTGGCCGCGATCATCGAGCAGTGGTCTTGCGTCGATGTGCTGGTCAACAACGCGGGGCTGACCGGCCGCGTCGGTGCGGATACCGAGGCGGGCGAGGCCGAGCGCGTGTGGGACGCCGTGCTCGACGCGAACCTGAAAAGCCTGTTCGTGACGACCCTGGCGGTGCTGCCGCATCTGGCCGAGCGTGCCGCGCGGATCGTCAACCTCGGTTCGATCGCGGCGCGCGCCGGCAGCCTGCTGCCGGGTGGCCTGGCGTACGCGGCGGCGAAGGCCGGCGTCGAAGGGTTCACCGTCGCGCTCGCGCGCGAACTCGGGCCGCGCGGCGCCACGGTCAATACGGTCGCGCCCGGCTATATCGCCGACACGCGCTTCTTCGGCGAAAGCGGCGTCGCGCCGGCCATTGCGGCGACGATCCGCGAACAGACGCCGGCCGGCCGCGCCGGGCATCCGGACGATATCGCGGACGCGGTCGCGTGGCTCGCCGGGCCGCGTGCGTCGTTCGTCACCGGTGCGACGATCGCGGTGAACGGCGGCTGGCGGGTCGGGTGACGCAATCTACCCAGGTGGCTGGATGCGGCGGCATCGCGCGCCACGTCCGGCCCGCCGGTCATTCGATATCCGTGGGCGGCTTGTCGCCGAGCCAGCGGCGCGCGCCGGGCCCGTTGCGGCCTGCACGGTCCTCCGGGTTCGTCAGCTTGCAGCGCTTCAGCGACAGGCAGCCGCAGCCGATGCATTCGTCGAGGTTGATGTACAGGCGCTGCAACTCCTCGATCCGGCTCGCGACGCGCTGCTTCCAGCCGCGCGACAGCCGCTGCCAGTCCTTGTTGCTCGGCGCGGTGTCCTCGGGGAGGCTGACGAGTTGCTCGGCGATCTCGTCGAGCGAATAGCCGATCTTCTGCGCGAACACGATGAACGCGATCAATCGCAGCACCGCGCGCGAATAGTGGCGATGGCTCGAGCCGTTGCGGTGCGACTTGATAAGCCCGCGCGTCTCGTAGAACCGTAGTGTCGACGCCGGCACGCCGCTGCGCGCGGCCACTTCGCGGATCGACATCAGCGGCCATTGCGGTGTTTCCTGGATACCCATGTTGCCCCTCCGGGAAAGCTTGACTTGAAGTTAACTTCAACTTTTATGCTACGCGGCAGTTTAACCCGTCGCGAGGCATCATGCTCTCCTTTTCCCTACGCAGGACGTCGCCTTTGGGCGCGGCCTGCGCACTGCTGCTGGCGTTGTCGGGCTGTCACGACGGCAAAGGCGCATCGTCGGCTCAATCCCTTCCCGAAGTCGGCGTCGCCACCATCGCGCCCCGCACGATCCGCCTCGCGGACGAATTCAACGGACGCGTCGAAGCGGTCGACGCGGTCGAACTGCGGCCGCGCGTGAGCGGCTATCTGCAGCGCGTCGCCTACAAGGAAGGCGACGTGGTCGCGCAGGGCGCGCTGCTGTTCGAGATCGACCCGCGCCCGTACCGGATCGCGCTCGATCGCGCCAATGCGCAGCTGCAGCGGGCCCGTGCGGCCGCAAGCCTCGCGAATGTGCAGCTCAAGCGCGTGCAGACGCTGATCGATGCGCACGCGACGTCGCAGGAAGAGCTCGACAACGCGCGCGCCACCGCCGAGCAGGCGCGCGCGGACCTGCAGGCGGCCGACGCGGCCGTCGCCGATGCGAAGCTCAATCTCGGCTTCACCGAAGTGCGCGCGCCGATCGCGGGCCGCGTCGGCCGCGCGGTCGCCACCGTCGGCAACCTGGCGCGCGCGGACGACACGCTGCTGACGACCGTCGTGTCGCAGAACCCCGTCTACGTGTATTTCGACTGCGACGAACAGAGCTACCTGCGCTACAACGCGCGGCGCGCCGATCCGAAACATCGTGCGATCGGTGCCGATCCGGTGCGCGTGGGCCTCGCGAACGAGACGGGCTTCCCGCATGCGGGCACCGTCGATTTCCTCGACAACCGGCTCGATCCGCAAACCGGCACGATCCGCGCGCGCGTGCGGCTGCCGAATGCGGACCATACGTTTACGCCGGGCCTGTATGCGCGCGTGCAACTCGTCAGCGGCCGCGACCAGGATGC
Organism: Burkholderia sp. AU31624; assembly: GCF_020420065.1. Classification (NCBI taxonomy): domain Bacteria; kingdom Pseudomonadati; phylum Pseudomonadota; class Betaproteobacteria; order Burkholderiales; family Burkholderiaceae; genus Burkholderia; species Burkholderia sp. AU31624. The sequence continues at coordinate 498,960 of NZ_JAIZRT010000001.1, read as the reverse complement.
GCTGCTCGTCGACGACAAGGCCGTGCTCACCGACCAGGACCGCAAGTACGTGTATGTGATCGGGCCGGGCGACAAGGCGTTGCGCCGCGACGTGACGATCGGCCGCGGGGTGGAGGGCGAGCGGATCATCGAGAAGGGGATCCAGGCGGGCGACCGCGTGGTCGTCGACGGCATGCAGCGGATCTACTATCCGGGCGCGCAGGTGAAGCCGAAGACGCTGCCCGCCCGCGCGGACGCCGATGCCGGTGCCGGCAACGGCGCGGGCAACGGGCCGGGCAACGGCACGCAGGCCGTCGCCGATGCCGGCGCGCCGCCGGCCGCGCAGTAACGGGAGACATGCAATGGATTTCTCCCGATTCTTCATCGACCGGCCGATCTTCGCGGTCGTGCTGTCGATCGTCATCTTCGCGATCGGCCTGATCTCGATTCCGATGCTGCCCGCCGGCGAATACCCGGAAGTCGTGCCGCCGAGCGTCGTCGTGCGAGCGACGTATCCGGGCGCGAACCCGAAGGAAATCGCCGAATCGGTCGCCGAACCGCTGGAGGAGGCGATCAACGGCGTCGAAGGCATCATGTACATGAAGTCGGTCGCCGGTTCCGACGGCAGCCTGCAGGTGGTCGTCACGTTCCTGCAGGGCGTCGATCCCGACACGGCCGCCGTGCGCGTGCAGAACCGCGTGAGCCAGGCGCTGTCGCGCCTGCCCGACGAGGTGCGCCAGTACGGCGTGACCACGCAGAAGCAGTCGCCCACGCCGCTGATGTACGTGAGCCTCTATTCGCCGGACAACAGCCGCGATTCGCTGTACCTGCGCAACTACCTGACGCTGCACGTGAAGGACGAGCTGTCGCGGCTCACGGGTGTCGGCGACGTCGGCCTGTCCGGTTCCGGCGATTATGCGATGCGGCTCTGGCTCGACCCGAACCGGCTCGCGTCGCGCGGGCTGACCGCGAGCGACGTGATTGCCGCCGTGCGCGAGCAGAACGTGCAGGTGTCGGCCGGCCAGCTCGGCGCGGAGCCGTCGCCGCAGAAAAACGACTTCCTGTTGTCGATCAACGTGCGCGGCCGGCTGCGCACCGCGCAGGAGTTCGGCGACATCGTGCTGCGCACCGGCAACGACGGGCAGGTCGTGAAGCTGTCCGACGTCGCGCGCATCGAGCTCGGCGCGGGCGACTACACGCTGCGCTCGTATTTCAACGACAAGCCATCGGCGGTGGTCGGCATCTTCCTGTCGCCGGGCGCGAACGCGCTCGAGGTCGCAAAGGCCGTGTATGCGAAGTTCGACGAACTGTCGAAGCGTTTCCCGCCGGGCGTCGCGTACCGGCCCGTGTGGGATCCGACGGTGTTCGTGCGCGAATCGATCCGCGCGGTGCAGCACACGCTGATCGAGGCCGTCGTGCTGGTCGTGCTCGTCGTGATCCTGTTCCTGCAGACGTGGCGCGCGTCGATCATCCCGCTCGTCGCGGTGCCCGTGTCGGTGGTCGGTACGTTCGCGTGGCTCTATCTGCTCGGCTATTCGATCAACACGCTGACGCTGTTCGGGCTGGTACTGGCGATCGGGATCGTCGTCGACGATGCGATCGTGGTCGTCGAGAACGTCGAGCGCAACATCGCGCAGGGCCTGAGCCCGCGCGACGCCGCGCACCAGGCGATGCGCGAGGTGTCGGGGCCGATCGTCGCGATCGCGCTCGTGCTGTGCGCGGTGTTCGTGCCGATGGCGTTCATGTCCGGCGTCACGGGCCAGTTCTACCGGCAGTTCGCGGTGACGATCGCGATCTCGACGGTGATCTCCGCGATCAACTCGCTGACGCTGTCGCCCGCGCTCGCCGCGAAGCTGCTGCGTCCGCACGATGCGCCGAAGGATGCGCTCACGCGCGGGCTCGATCGCGCGTTCGGCTGGCTGTTCCATCCGTTCAACCGCTTCTTCGACCGCAGTTCCGATCGCTATCACGGCTTCGTCGGCCGCACGCTGAAGCGGCGCGGCGTGGTGTTCGCGGTCTATGCGGCGCTGCTCGCGGCCACCGCGCTGCTGCTCAACGCGGTGCCGGGCGGCTTCATCCCCGTGCAGGACAAGCTGTACCTGTTCGCGGGCGCGAAGCTGCCGGAAGGCGCGTCGCTCGCCCGCACCAGCGAGGTGACCGAGCAGATGACGAAGATCGCGCTTGGCACCGACGGTGTCGAAATGATGCCGGCGTTTGCCGGGCTGAATGCGCTGCAGGGCGTGAACACGCCGAACATCACGAACTCGTACGTGATCCTGAAGCCGTTCGACCAGCGCCACCGCAGCGCCGCGCAGATCAACGCGGACCTGAACGCGCGCTTCGCGGCCATCGGCGGCGGCATCACCTATGCGCTGATGCCGCCGCCGATCCAGGGCCTCGGCAACGGCTCGGGCTATTCGCTGTATCTGGAGGATCGCGGCGGGCTCGGCTACGGCGCCTTGCAGAATGCGCTCACCGCGTTCCAGGGCGCGGTCGCGAAGACGCCGGGGATGAGCTACCCGGTCAGCTCGTACCAGGCGAACATCCCGCAGCTCGAGGTGAAGGTCGACCGGTTGAAGGCGAAGGCGCAGGGTGTCGCGCTGACCGACCTGTTCAGCACGCTGCAGGTCTATCTCGGCTCGATGTACGTGAACGACTTCAACCTGTTCGGCCGCGTGTACCGCGTGATGGCGCAGGCCGATGCCGGCCACCGGCAGACGGCCGCCGACATCGCGAACCTGCGCACGCGCAACGCGAAGGGCGAGATGGTGCCGATCGGCTCGATGGTGACCGTGGCGCCGGCGTACGGGCCCGACCCGGTGGTGCGCTACAACGGCTATCCGGCCGCGAACCTGATCGGCGATGCCGATCCGAAGGTGATGTCGTCGTCGCAGGCGATCGAGAAGCTGCAGCAGATCGCGAAGGACGTGCTGCCGCCGGGCATCACGCTCGAATGGACCGACCTCAGCTACCAGCAGGTCACGCAGAGCAACGCGGCGATCGTCGTGTTCTCGCTCGCGGTGATGCTCGTGTTCCTCGTGCTCGCGTCGCTGTACGAGAGCTGGACGCTGCCGCTCGCGGTGATCCTGATCGTGCCCGTGTGCATCTGCGCCGCGCTGTTCGGCGTGTGGCTGTCGGGCGGCGACAACAACGTGTTCGTGCAGGTTGGTCTCGTCGTGCTGATGGGATTGGCGTGCAAGAACGCGATCCTGATCGTCGAGTTCGCGCGCGAGCTCGAAATCCAGGGCAAGGGCGTGATCGACGCCGCGCTCGAAGCGTGCAAGCTGCGGCTGCGCCCGATCGTGATGACGTCGGTCGCGTTCATCGCGGGCTCGGTGCCGCTGCTGATCGGCGGCGGCGCGGGCAGCGAAGTGCGGGCGGCCACCGGCATCACCGTGTTCGCGGGGATGCTGGGCGTCACGCTGTTCGGGCTGTTCCTGACGCCCGTGTTCTATGTGGCGATCCGCAAGCTCGCGGGCGGCACGCCGGCCGTGTGGAGCGAACACCACGGCACCCTCGAAGGAGAAAACCGATGAGCGCCGCTTTTCGTCTTTCCGCGCTCGCGATGTCGGTGGCGCTCGCCGCGTGCGCGGTCGGCCCCGATTTCAAGCGGCCCGACACGGGCACGGCCACGCGGTTCGCGCGCGATGCGCATCCGGCGGAGTCGTCCGGTACGACGCCGGAGACGCCGGATATGCCGCCCGATGCGTCGGCCGATGCCGATGCCGCGTTCTGGCGCGGCTTCGGCGATCCGGTGTTGACGCAGCTGATCGACACGGCGCTCGCGGCGAACCAGGACCTGCAGGTCGCCGTGTCGCGCTACGACGCATCGAATGCGCTGCTGTCACAGGCGACGTTCGATCGTTACCCGACGATCACCGCGAGCGGGCAGATCGGCCATCAGCTGATGAGCAAGGACCAGGCGTTCGGCGCGCCGCGCAGCCAGCGCGATACGCCGACGTCCAGCGTCGGGATCAATGCGGCGTGGGAGCTCGACCTGTTCGGCCGCGTGCGGCGTTCGATCGAGTCGCAGCGTGCGGAAACGGCCGCCAGCGCGGCGGACGTGCGCGCGGTGCGCGTCGCGATCGCCGGCGAGGTGGCGAGCACGTACGTCGATCTGCGCGGCTCGCAGGAGCGGCTGCGGATCGCGCGCGAGAACGCCGACAACCAGAAGCAGACGCTCGCGCTGATCAATGCACGCGTCGGCGCGGGGCGCGGCTCCGAACTCGATGCGGCGCGGGCGCGCGCGCAATACGAATCGACGACGTCGCGGATTGCCGTGTACGAAGCGGCGATCGGCGTCGACGAGCACCGGCTCGCGGTGCTGACCGGACAGACGCCGGATGCGCTGATCGGCCGCTTCGATCTCCCGAAGGCCGCCGCGTCGGCGGGCACGCCCGTGCCGCTGCCGGCGCTGGCCGCCGACATTGATCCCGGCACGCCGGGCGACCTGCTGCGGCGGCGTCCCGACGTCGCGGCCGCCGAGGCACGGCTGCACGCGGCGACCGCACGTGTCGGCGTCGCGACGGCCGACCTGTTCCCGCGCTTTACGCTGTCGGGGCTGCTCGGCAGCGCGACGAGCAGCTACGGGTTCTTCCGCGCGGGCAGCGACACGAACCTGATCGCGCTCGGCATCGACTGGTCGTTCCTCGACGTCGGCCGCGTGCGTGCGCGGATCGCCGCGAGCGATGCGGAAGCGGCCGGCCAGCTCGCGCAGTACCGGCAGACCGTGCTCGGGGCGCTGGAGGAAACGGAGAACGCGCTGCTGCGCACCGCCCGCACGCGTGACGAGACGGGCCATCTGGTGCAGGCCGCGACCGACAGCGCGCGTGCCGCGCAACTGGCGCAGGCGCGGTTTTCGGCGGGCGCGATCGACTACTACGAAGTGCTCGACGCGCAACGCACGCTGCTGCAGGCACAGGATGCGGCGGCCGACGGGCAGATGCGCAGCGCGTCGTCGACAGTGGCGTTGTACAAGGCGCTGGCGGGCGGCTGGCCGTCGGGAACGGGGCAGGGCCCGCAGCAAGGCCCGCTCGCGCAGGCGGGGCAGCCAGCGCAGTAGCGCGGACGGGGCGGCGGCGCGGCAGGCCGGGCCATCCGGCCTGCCCCGCGCCGCGCAACTACACGCTGGCCGGATCGACCTTGTCGATGTCGATGCCGTAGCGCCGGATGGCTTCGCCGACGCGTGCACGCGCAATTGCGCCGTCGTCGGCGAGCGCCTTCAACGCCGCGATCACGATGAAGTGCCGGTCGACCTCGAAGAACGTGCGCAGCGCGTCGCGCGTATCCGAGCGGCCGAAGCCGTCGGTGCCGAGCGACACGAAGCGCCGGCCGTCGACGAACCCGCGGATCTGGTCGCCGACGATCTTCATGTAGTCGGTCGCCACCACCACCGGCCCCGTGCGGCCGTCGAGGCATTGCTGCACGTACGGCACGCGCGGCGCCTGCTCGGGATGCAGCAGGTTCCAGCGCTCCGCGGCAAGCCCGTCGCGGCGCAACTCGTTCAGGCTCGTCGCGCTCCACACGTCGCTCGACACGCCGAAGTCCCGCGCGAGCAGGTCGCTCGCGGCGATCACTTCGCGCAGGATCGCGCCGCTGCCCATCAACTGCAGATGCGGCGCATCGGCTATGTGTGACGTACCTTCGCGCAGCAGGTAGAGCCCCTTGAGAATGCCGGCCTCCGCGCCGTCCGGCAGCGCCGGATGCGTGTAGTTCTCGTTGAGCAGCGTGATGTAGTAGTAGACATCCTCCTGTTCCGCGAACATCCGCCGCAGCCCGTCGCGCACGATCACCGCGAGTTCGTATGCATAGGTCGGGTCGTACGACACGCAGTTCGGAATCACCGACGACAGCACGTGGCTGTGCCCGTCGTCGTGCTGCAACCCTTCGCCCATCAGCGTCGTGCGGCCCGATGTCGCGCCGAGCAGGAAGCCGCGCGTACGTGCATCGCCGGCTGCCCACGCGAGGTCGCCGACGCGTTGCAGCCCGAACATCGAGTAGAAGATATAGAACGGAATCGCCGGCAGGCCGTGGTTGCTGTACGCGGTGCCGGCCGCGATCCACGACGCGATCGCGCCCGATTCGTTGATGCCTTCCTGCAGGATCTGCCCGTCCTTCGCTTCCTTGTAGTAGCTGAGCTGGCCAGCGTCCTGCGGCGTATAGAGCTGGCCGAGATGCGAGTGGATGCCGATCTGGCGGAACAGGCCCTCCATCCCGAACGTGCGCGACTCGTCCGGCACGATCGGCACGACGAGCTTGCCGAGTGCCGGATCCTTCAGCAGCGTGCCGAGGATGCGCACGAACGCCATCGTCGTCGACAGCCCGCGCTCGCCGCTGTCCTTGAGCTGACCGTCGAACGCGGCAAGCGGCGGTGTCGGCAGCGGCGCCACGGTGCTGAAGCGGGCCGGCACGTGGCCGCCGAGTGCGGCACGGCGTTCGGCGAAGTATCGTGCCTCGGCGCTGCCCGGCTCCGGCTTCAGGTAGGGCAGTTCGTCGAGCTGCGCATCGCTGACCGGCAGCGCGAAGCGGTCGCGAAACGCGCGTACGGCGTCCGCGCTCATCTTCTTCAACTGGTGGTTCACGTTCTGGCCTTCGCCGGCTTCGCCCATCCCGAAGCCCTTGACCGTCTTCGCGAGCACGACGGTCGGCCGTCCGTCCGCGCGCATCGCCCGCGCATAGGCCGCATGCACCTTTTCCGGATCGTGGCCGCCGCGTGCCAGTTTCCAGATGTCGTCGTCCGACAGGTCCGCGACGAGGTCGAGCAACTCGGGATACTTGCCGAAGAAATGCTCGCGCACGTACGCGCCGCTCTGCGACTTGAAGGTCTGGTAGTCCCCGTCGACGCATTCCATCATGCGCTGGCGCAGCAGGCCCGTCGTGTCGCGTTCGAGCAGGCGATCCCAGCCGGCGCCCCAGATCACCTTGATGACGTTCCAGCCCGCCGCGCGGAACGTGCCTTCGAGTTCCTGGATGACCTTGCCGTTGCCGCGCACGGGGCCGTCGAGGCGCTGCAGGTTGCAGTTGACGACGAAGATCAGGTTGTCGAGCCGTTCGCGCCCGGCGAGCGAGATCGCGGCGAGCGATTCCGGCTGGTCCATTTCGCCGTCGCCGAGGAATGCCCAGACCTTGCGGCCCTGATGCGCTTTCAGCCCGCGATATTCGAGGTAGCGCATGAAGCGCGCCTGATACGCGGCCGTGAGCGGCCCGAGCCCCATCGACACGGTGGGGAATTGCCAGAAATGCGGCATCAGCCGCGGATGCGGATACGACGACAGCCCGTCGCGTCCCGCTTCGCGGCCGGTCTCGCGGCGGAAGTTGTCGAGTTGCGCGTCCGTGATGCGGCCTTCCAGATAGGCGCGGCCATAGATGCCGGGCGCCGAATGGCCCTGGATGTAGACCATGTCGCCGTCGAAGGTGTCGGTGCGGCCGCGGAAGAAGTGATCGAAGCCGACGTCGTACAGCACCGCGGCGGACTGGTAGGTTGCGATGTGCCCGCCGACGTTCGAATGCCTTCCGGCACGCAGCACCATCACCATCGCGTTCCAGCGGATCATCGCGTTCAGGCGCCGTTCGAGCGCAAGATCGCCCGGGTAGGGCGGCTGCCGTTCACGCGGCACCGTGTTCACGTACGCGGTCGTCACGCGGCCGTGCAGGTCGCCGTGGCGTGCCGCGTCGAGATCGGAAAGCCGGTCGAGCAGGTAGTGCGCGCGCGGGCGGCCTTCGAGCGCGATCACGGATTCGAGCGCATCGAGCCATTCGCGGGTTTCCTGCGGGTCGATGTCGGGTAGCGTGAGAGGTGCGGTCATGCAGTGTCTCCAGAAGCATAAGGCTGCGCGGGGCGACGGTCGTGGCGCCGCGTCGCGCGACGGAACGCCCGCCGATCGGCGGGCAGATGGTTGCAATTGCAATCGTATGAGGGCAATTGTTATCGAGGTAAAATTTAATTGCAACTGCAATTCAACGAGAGGAACGACCTGACATGAGCGCACCCGAACCCGATCTGTGGTTCTCGTTCGTCCGCGCACACCGGACGATGATTCGCGAGATCGAGCGCCGCCTTGCGGCGGCCGGCCTGCCGGCCTATGCGTGGTACGACGCGTTGTGGGGGCTCGAAAGCGGGCCCGACGGCACGCGCCGCATGCACGAGCTGGCCGACGTGCTCGCGATCGAGCGCTACAACCTCACGCGGCTTGTCGACCGGCTCGAACAGGAGGGGCTCGTCACGCGCGCCCGTTCGGCGGACGACGGCCGTGCCGCCTATGCGAGCATCACCGACAAGGGGCGGACGCTGCGCAAGAAGATGTGGAAGGTGTACCAGTCGACGGTGTCGGAGCTCTTCCTCGACCAGTTCGGCGGCAAGGAGCAGGCGGCGATGGCCGCCGCGCTCGACCGTGCGACCGCCGCGGCGCGCGACGCGGGCGCCGACGCGAAGTAGCGGCGGCCGGCCCGCACGTCAGCCGCTCGCACAGCGGCGCATCGCCTGCGCGGCCCAGGCGGCCGGCACGCGGCCGTCGTCGGCCAGCAGCCGAAGCGCGACCGCGGCGATCCAGCGGGCATTCGGCGCGCGTGTGCCGGGGCCCGGGCCGGCCAGGTCCGCGCCGAGCGCCGCGAAGCGGGCCGGGACGAACGCGCCGATCTGCGCGGCGACGTGCCGCGCATAGCCTGTCATCGCAAGCACCGGCGTGCGGCTGTCGCCGAGGCATCGGCGCACATGCGCGATCCGCGGTTCGTCGTGCGGATGCAGCAGGTTCCACCGGTCGGCTGCATGACCGTCGCGGGCGAGTTGCGTGTAGCTCGGGCAGCTCCAGATCGTCGAATCGATGCGCCATTCGTCGTGCAGCAGGTCGGCCGCCTCCCGCACCTGTGCGAGCGTGCTGCCCGCGCCGCACAGCCGGATATGTGCAGCCGCGCCGGCCGCCGTACGCCGGCCGGCCCGCACCATGCCGCTGAACGCATCGCGGGCCGCGGTGGCCGACAGCGGCTTCGCATCGGGTACGAGGTCGTCGTGGCTCGCGAGGTAGCAGAATCCCGGCTGGCCGGCGACATAGAGCGTGCGCAGCGCGTGGCGCAGGATCGCGATCGCCTCATGGCCCGACGCCGGATCGTACGGCGTGCACGCGGGGTTCGCGGCGAGCCAGTGCGGGACGTCGGGTGTCACGCCTTTCGGCCAGCACGACGTGACCGTTTCGGCATCGTTGACGAAGATCCCGCGATCGATGGTTTCGACCGACGCCAGCCGCAACCGGTCGGTCGCGCGCGCATGCAGCAGGTACAGCAGCGGTTTCTCGAACCGCTTGCGCGCATCGAGAAACCGTAGCGGCCACGCACTGATGCGGCGATGTGCGTCCGCGTCCGCAGACGGCTCCCGCGCATCGGCTCGCACGATCCAGACACGTTCCGCTGTCGCCGCATCGCGTTCGAGGCAATCGGCGGCCGCGCGCATCGCGGCGAGCGGCGACACCGCACGGCCACGCGGCGCGAGCCGCTGCGTGATCAGCCTGTCGAGGCAGGCCGCCGCGGCGCGGCGGGTGTCGGGTGTCCGCACGGGCGGACCGGATCGCGCAGTCTGCATGTCCCTCCTTCGAGTACTGGCATGTCGCCGGGTCTATCGGTTCCGGCATAGGATTGCAATTGCAACGATTGTAGTTGCAACGATAACCGGAAGACAAGGACCACCATGATCTCGACGCATCCCCTCACGTTTTATACGGCCAACACGCCGAACGGGCACAAGGTCGCCATTTACCTGGAAGAGGCCGGCCTCGCCTACGACCGCGTGCACGTGAATCTTTCCGCCGGCGAGCAGCGCAGCCCGGCGTTTCTCGCGATCAACCCGAACGGCAAGATCCCGGCCATCGTCGACCACGACGCCGGGCTGACCGTGTTCGAATCCGGCGCGATCCTCAGCTATCTCGCCGCGAAAACGGGCGTTCTGCATCCCGGCACGCTGGCCGAGCGCACGGCCGTCCAGCAGTGGCTGCACTTCCAGATCGGCGGAATCGGGCCGATGCTCGGCCAGCTCTGGTGGTTCCTGCATGCATCGAAGACGGTCAATGCGCAAGCGCTCCAGCGCTACCGGAACGAGGCGCGGCGTCTCTATGGGGTCGTGAATGGCCGCTTGGCGGAATCGGCGTATCTCGCGTCGCCGCGGTACTCGATCGCCGACATCGCCGCGTTTCCGTGGCTGCGCGCGGCGCCCGAACTCGATCTCGATCTGGCCGACTACCCGCACGTCGAGCGCTGGCTCGCCGGCATCGAGGCGCGGCAAGCCGTTCAGCGGGGCCTGATCGCCTGCCGCGCGCCGGCGGAGGAGGGCGCGCACTGACCTCGCATTGCCCGCGCCGGACGGATGGCGCGGGCGCCGCCCGCCGGCCTGCCGGGAAACATTGTTCTCCTTCGTCGTAAACGTCTCGAATGCGTGATATTTGCGCCGCGCGATCCGGTTTAGAGTGGCCGCGAATTGATGACGATGTGTCGTATCGCCGCAGTCCCGGGCGGTACAGACGCACCAGAGGAGTAGGAGACAAATGAGTGAAGGCAGGATTACGCAGGTCGAGTCGTTCGGTTTCGAGCGCATTCCCGATGCATCGCGCTACGCGCGGCCGATCGATCTGTTCAGGTTGTTGTTTGGCGGCTGCAATACCTTTTCCACGTCGGTGCTCGGCAGTTTTCCCGTGCTGGTCGGGCTGTCGTTCAAGGCGGGGGTCTGCGCGATCGTGCTCGGCGTGCTCGCCGGCACCTGCATCCTCGCGCCGATGAGCCTGTTCGGCCCGCGCAACGGGACGAGCGACCCGGTGTCGTCCGGCGCGCATTTCGGCATCCACGGCCGGATCGTCGGCTCGTTCCTCGCGCTGCTCACGTCGATCGCGTTCTTCTCGCTCGCGGTGTGGAGCTCGGGCGACGCGCTCGTCGGCGGCGCGCACAACATGGTCGGCGTGCCGGTCAACGGCTTCACGCTCGGCGCGGCGTACATGGTGTTCGCGGTGCTCGTGCTGATCGTCTGTATCTACGGCTTCCGCTTCATGCTGTGGGTCAACAAGATCGCCGTGTGGGCCGCGAGCGTGCTGTTCGTCGCGGGCCTGTTCGCGTTCGCCGGCCTGTTCGACGTGAGCTATGCCGGCACGGTGCAGCAGGGCAGCGCGGGATTCTGGGCCGCGTTCGTCGGCGCGGTGCTGGTGGCGCTCAGCAACCCGGTGTCGTTCGCGTCGACGCTCGGCGACTGGGCGCGTTACATCCCGCAGCGCACACCGAAGCATCGCGTGATGGGCGCCGTGTTCGCCGCGCAGATCGCGACCTTCGTACCGTTCTTCTTCGGCCTCGCGACCGCGACGATCATCGCGACGAAGGCGCCCGCGTTCATCGCGTCGAACGACTACGTCGGCGGGCTGCTCGCGATCTCGCCGCGCTGGTTCCTGCTGCCGATGTGCCTGATCGCGATCATCGGCGGGATGTCGACCGGCACGACCGCGCTGTACGGCACCGGCCTCGACGTGTCGAGCATGTTCCCGCGCCTGCTGAACCGCGTGCGTGCGACGCTGCTGATCGGCACGATCGCGATCGCGTTCATCTTCGTCGGCCGCTTCTGGTTCAACCTCGTCGAAAGCGTCGCGACGTTCTCGACGCTGATCGATACGTTCAGCTGCCCATGGATGGCGATCATGGTGATCGGCTACGTGACGCGGCGCGGCTACTATCTCGTGGACGACCTGCAGGTGTTCAACCGCGGGCTGCGCGGCGGCCACTACTGGTTCACGCACGGCTGGAACGTGCGGGCGATGGGCGCGTGGCTGCCGGCCGCGTTCGTCGGGCTGTCGTTCGTGAACCTGCCGGGGCAGTTCGTCGGGCCGCTCGGCAACCTCGCGGGCGGGCTCGATCTGAGCGTGCCGGTGTCGCTGGTGGTGGGCGGCGTGCTGTATTTCGTGCTGCTGATGTTGTATCCGGAACCGGATGGCGTGTACGGTCCGCACGGGCGACGCTTCGTGCGTGGCGGTGGCCGGCAGGCGGCGCGCGGCAATGGCGCGCCGGCGATCCAGTCGAGGGGGTAAGCGCGACGCGTGGTGCGTAGCGCCGCAAATGACGATGCCGCCGCGCGGGACAGCCGCCGGCGGCATTGTCGTTTTCGGGCGTGTGTGGCCAGATGGGGCGGCTGTACGCTCTACGCAGCGCACTCGAAAGTGCAAACGAAACCGCCCATCGGATTGGCGGGCGCGCGTCGACCTGGATGCGGTTCAGTGGAATGAACTGCCGGCGAGCATTCCGCCGTCGACGATGAATTCCGACCCGGTGCAATACGCGGATTCGTCGGACGCGAGGAACAGCACGAGATTGGCCACTTCATCGGGCTTGCCGATGCGCGCGATCGGCAGGCCGCTGTAGATCGACGACGGATCGAAATCCGCGAACTCGGGCGGGCGCGCCATCACCGTATCGATGCCACCTGGGTGTACCGAGTTCACGCGAATGCCGTAGCGGCCGAATTCGAGTGCGGCGGCCTTCGTCATCCCGCGCACCGCGAACTTGCTCGATACGTACGCGCTGCCGCCCGCGACGCCTTCCATCCCGGCCGTCGACGATACATTGACGATCGAGCCGCCACCCGCCGCCTTCAGCGCGCCCAGCGCCGACTTCATGCCGAGCCAGCAGCCGACCTGGTTCACGTCGATCACCTTGCGATAGTCGTCGAGCGAGCACGCTTCGATCGGCACGAGCTTCAGGATCGCGGCGTTGTTCACGAGGATGTCGAGGCGGCCGAACTGCACGAGCGTCGCATCGACGGCAGCCTGCCAGTCGGCTTCGTTCGTCACGTCGAGATGCTGGAAACGTGCGGCGTCGCCGAGTTCTGCCGCGACGCGCTGGCCGGCTTCGTCCAGCACGTCGGCGATCACCACGCGTGCGCCTTCGGCGACGAACCTGCGCGCTTCCGCTTCGCCCTGGCCGCGGGCACCGCCCGTGATCAGCGCCACCTTGCCTTCGAGTCGTTTCATGTTGCTTGCTCCTGTGAGTGAGAGGGACGCGCGGGGCCGCTTATGCGGAGGTGGCCGGCGCGTCGATGATGCGAACCGGATCGGCGCCGTCCCATGCGCGGGCCTCGGCGATGCCGCGCGCGATCGTGTCGCGCATGCCGGCGCCTTCGATCACTTCGACGCGTACGCCGGGATCGTCGGCATCGTCGAGATAGGCGACGCGCGTGGCCGGGTTGCGCGCGTCGAACACGACACGCAGGCCGCGGGCCGTGAGCTGCGCGAGCGCGGCATCGAGATCGTCGACGACCCACGCGACGTGATGCGGCCCGACGAGCGGCTGCCCGTGCGCGTCGCGGTACGGCGACGCCGTGTCGTTCGTCACGTGAATCAGTTCGATCTGCAGATCGCCGCGATACGCGAGCCCGACATCCATCGTGACTGTCACCGGTGCGCCGAGATGATGGCCGTCGAGACGCACGTTGCGAAATACGGTCCACGGGCCGACGTCGTGGCGTTTGCGCCAGCGCGCGATGCTGCGGTCGAGATCGGCGACCACGTAGCCGATCTGGTCGATGGGGCCGAGGAGTGTGTCGTTCATGGCGTCTCCGTGGCGGACACGCGTGGGCGTGCCTCGCGATGATTGACGGCCATGATCGCAACAAAGCGCGCGCGGCGTGCCGTCCAAACGGATGACCTCGCGCGCTTCGCCGTGGCGTGGCGGGCGAGTGGGTGCGCCGGGGCGCGACGATGCCGGAATGCGAAGCGGAACGGAGAAGGCGCGCTTGCGGCCGGGCGATCCGCGCGTTACCGCGCGTTCGGCCCCTTGACTGTCAGCCGGCACACTGTTGTCAGCGCAAGCAGGTTCGGGTCGCGTTCGCGCCGGTGCAGGAAGCTCAAGCCGATCGTCTGGCGGATCGTCGGCCCGGCGAGCGGCACGAGCGCGATCTTGTGCGCGAACAGGTCGCGCACGCGGCCGGGCAGCAGCGAGCAGCCGACGCCGCCCGACACGAGGTTGATCAGCGAGAAGATGTCGCCCACACGCATCACGACGTTCGGCGTGACGCCGGCCGAACGAAACGCTTCCGTGAAGCCATGATGTGTCGCGAAGCCTGCGCCGAGCGACACGAACGGCGCGTCGCCGCACGAGCACAGATCGATGGCATCGTGCCGCGCGTACGGTGAGTCGATCGGCGCGGCGAAGAACATCTCGTCCTCGAACAGCGCGATCGATTCGATCTCGGCATCCGGTTCGGGCAGGGCCATCAGCGTCGCGTCGATCGCGCCTTGCCGGAGCTTGTCGAGCAGGTCGGCATTCGAGCCGAGCACGAGCTCGGCCTGCAGCTCGGGGCGGCGCTCCTTCAACGCGATCACGACTTCGGGCACCGTGCGGATCGTCAACGAGTAGAGCGAACCGATCTTCAACTGGCCGGCGCCGTAGCCGGCCGCCTCGCGCGTCGAGCGGATCCCGTCCGTCATCGTCTTGAGCACTTCGCCAGCGACTTCGGCGAGCACCTGCGCGGCGTCGGTCGGCATCAGGTTCCGCCCCTCGTGGCGAAACAGCGCGCAGTGCATCCCTTCCTCGAGCGTGTGCAACGCGCGGTGCACGCTGACCGTGCTCACGCCCAGCGCCTCGGCGGCCTTCGCGAGGCTACCGGCTTCCAAGAAGGCGAGGAGAACCTCGAGCTTGCGGAACGTGATCTCTTCGTTGATGCGGTTGCGCATGGTGCGGGCGACGGGAAGGGCGGCCGACGATTCTGCCGCAGAACCGGGGCTGCAACAATGCGCGGATTTCCGGGGTTTCCGCGTGGCGGCGCCCGGCGGGGCAACATTTAATCTCCGGCTAATCATCTGCCGCGGGTATTAATTGATACGGGTTTTCGGCGTCCCTATGATCGTTTCACGCCGGTCCCACGGGCAGGCCGCGAGGTTCCGATGATGCGGGCCCGTGCCCGCGCCTTGCCGGCCGGCGATATGAACAGCCGGTTCGCCCATGCGTGCCAGCAACCCGGTACGCATGCGGCGCGGCGCCATGAGACTGCAGGAGAGACAAGCATGCGCGACTCACGTCGGAACTCGCGGCATCGGCAGGTGGTTGCCGCTGTCGTCGGCAATACCCTCGAGTGGTACGACTTCATCGTTTACGGTTTCTTCTCCGGCATCATCGCGCGGCTGTTCTTTCCCGCGGAGAGCCAGTACGCGTCGCTGCTGATGTCGCTCGCGACTTTCGGCGTCGGCTTCTTCATGCGCCCGGTGGGCGGCATCCTGCTCGGGCTCTATGCGGACCGCAAGGGCCGCAAGGCCGCGATGCAGCTCATCATCTTCCTGATGACGCTGTCGATCGCGCTGATCACGTTCGCGCCGTCGTACGCCGTGATCGGCCCGGCGGCGCCGATCCTGATCGTCGTCGCGCGGCTGCTGCAGGGTTTCGCGACAGGCGGCGAATACGCGAGCGCGACCGCGTTTCTCGTGGAAAGCGCGCCGGAGAACCGGCGCGGGCTGTACGGATCGTGGCAACTGATCGGCCAGTGTCTCGCGGTGTTCTCGGGCGCCGCGATGGGCGCGTGGGCCACGCAGTCGCTGTCGGATGCGGCGCTGCATAGCTGGGGCTGGCGCGTGCCGTTCGCGCTCGGGCTGCTGATCGGGCCGGTCGGCCTGTGGATCCGCCGGCACATGGAGGAGACCGAGGCGTTCGTCGCCGCGAGCAAGTCGACCATCGAGCCGCCGGCGAGCGTGTCGGGCGTGCTGCGCGACAACCTGCGCGGCGTGCTGGTGTCGATGGGGCAGACGATCACCGGCACGGCCGTGTTCTACGTGATGCTCGTCAACATGCCGACGTTCGTGCACAAGACCTTCGGGCTGCCGCTCGACCAGGTCTTCAAGGTGCAGATGGTGGCGGTTGCGCTGCTGACGGTGACGATCCCGTTCGCGGCGCTCGTGTCCGACCGCATCGGCCGGCGTCCCGTGCTGATCGCCGGTTCGCTGGCGCTGCTGACCGTCACGTATCCGCTGTTCACGTGGCTGGCTGCCGCGCCGGGCATCGGGCGACTGCTCGTGATGCAGCTCGTGACCTGCACGATCATCGGCATCTGCTACGGGCCCGCGCCGACCACGCTCGCCGAGCAGTTCGCGACGCGTTCGCGCTCCACGGGCATCGCGCTCGCGTACAACGTCGCGGTGATGGTGTTCGGCGGCTTCGCGCCGTTCATCGTCACGTGGCTGACGCACGCGAGCGGGTCACCTGTCGCGCCCGCGTGGTACGTGTTGTTCGCGGCGTCGTTCGGGCTGCTCGCGAGCGTGTTCATGCACGACGGCGCGCCATGCGTGCTCGCGCGCCGGCAGTTTCAGGGCGAGCCGTTGAGCGTCAAGTAGCGACCGTGGCCTGCCGCCCGCGCCGGCGAGCCATCGGCGCGGGCGGTGGGCAGGGTAGTGGTCCTGCCGATGCTTAGCATCACGGGCGGCGGCCTACCGCGGCCGCCGCCCCATCGTTACGCTTGGGCGATCATCCACTCTGTCCGGAAGGTCGCCATGTCCCGGCTCGACTACACGTTGCTCGGCCCCTGCCTGCTCGCCATCGCGATCGACGCGATGGGCTTCGGGCTCGTCTATCCGATGATGTCCGCGATCTTCAGCGATCCGCACGCGGGCATCCTGCCGGCCGACGCCGGCGCGCATGCGCGCAATTTCTACCTCGGTCTCGGCTACGGGATCTACCCGTTGTGCATGTTCTTCGGCTCGTCGCTGATGGGCGACTTGTCCGATCGTTACGGCCGGCGCAGGATCCTGCTGCTGTGCGTGCTCGGCCTCTCGGCCGGCTACGCGATGATGGCGGCCGGCGCGTGGCACGCGAGCGTCGCGCTGCTGCTGGCGGGCCGCGGGCTCACCGGGCTGCTGGCCGGCTGCCAGGGCATCGCGCAGGCAGCGATCACCGACCTGAGCACGCCGGAGAACAAGGCGCACAACATGAGCATCATGTCGCTCGCGTTCAGCGCGGGCGTGATCGTCGGCCCCGTGCTCGGCGGCGTGACGTCCGATCGCACGATTTCGCCGCTGTTCGACTACGGCACGCCGTTCGTGCTGGTCGCCGCGCTGTCGCTGGCCTGCGCGTGCTGGACCTGGGCGTCGTACCGCGATTCGGCCGCACCGCGCGGCGACACGCGCATCGATCCGCTGCTGCCGCTGCGGATCATCGGGGAGGCCGCGCGCCAGCGCAACGTCGCGTTCCTGTCGGTGGTGTTCTTCCTGATGCAGGTCGGCTACGGGCTCTACCTGCAGACCATCATGCTGCTGCTGCAGGCGAGATTCGGCTACACGAGCGCGCGGCTGGGGCTGTTCAGCGGCGTGATCGGCCTTTGCTTCGTGTTCGGGCTGCTGTTCGTCGTACGGCGGATGCTGCGCGTGTGGCGCGTGGTCGACATCGCGAAGACGGGCCTGCTCGTCGCGGGCGTCGGCCAGGTCCTGTCCGCGCTGTTCCCGCACGAGCCGGTGCTGTGGTCGCTCGCGATGGTCGTCGGCTGCTTCGACATGGTTGCGTACACGACGATGTATACGGCGTTCTCCGACGCGGTCAGCGAGGACCGGCAAGGCTGGGCGCTCGGCGTCGCGGGCTCGGTGATGGCCGTTGCGTGGGTCGTGACGGGCGCGCTCACGAACCTGCTGCCGGTGTTCGGCGAGACCGGCCTGCTGCTGATCGGTGGCGCGGGCTTCCTGCTCAGCTTCGCGATGATGGTCGCGTATGGCCGCACGCAGCCGGGCGCGCGAACAGCCGCGCTGTCGTAGGCGGTTTGCACGTTGGCCCGATCCTGTCGGAGGTTGTCCCGCGCACCGCTGTCGCGCCAGGCCGCGCGGCACGACACTGGCGCCTCGCGTCCCGGGCGTATCCGGGCCGCGTCCGGCGGCGCCGGCTGGCCCGGCGCGCCGTTCCTTCGACATGCCAACCGAGAGAGCGACCCATGCAACATCCGACCATCCGTACCCTGGCGGGCGCGAGCGCGCCGACATCGATCGCCGCCGCCCGCACCGCGCTGCTGGTGATCGATTTCCAGAATGAATATTTCAGCGGCCGCCTGCCGATTCCGGAGGGGCCGCGCGCGCTGGGCAACGCGCAGCGCGTGATCGCGTTCGCCGACCGCGCGGGCATGCCGGTGTTTCACGTGCAGCACGTCGATGCGGCCGACGGCCCGATCTTCGCCGACGGCAGCGACGGCTTCCGCTTTCACGCGGACCTGCAGCCGGCGGCGCATCACACGGTGGTGAAGAAGACGTCGGTGAGCGTGTTCCCGACGACGGACATCGATGCGCGCCTGAAGGCGGCCGGTGTCGACACGCTGATCGTCACGGGGCTGATGACGCATGCATGCGTCGCCGGCGCGGCACGCGATGCGGTGCCGCTCGGCTACGCGGTGATCGTCGTCGACGACGCATGCGCGACGCGCGACCTCGACCTCGCGGAGGGCGGCACGGTATCGCACCGGGACCTCCATCGCGCGACGCTGGCCGCGCTGTCGGACACGTTCGGCGACGTGCTGACGACCGAGCAGGTGCTGGCGCTGGCCGTCGCCTGACGCCGATTGCGTGCTTCAGTCGGCCCAGCCCGGCGCGGCATACACGACTTCGCCGCGGAAGCACGTCTCGATCACACGGGTTTGCGCGAACGTCTCGACCGGGTGCGCGAACGGATTGCGGTCGAGGATCGCGAAGCTCGCGTCCTTGCCCGCTTCGAGCGAACCCGTGCAGTCGTCGAAGCGCAGCGCATACGCGGTGTTCACCGTATAGGCCTCGAGCATCGTGAGCAGGTCGAGGCGTTCGTGCGGATTCCACGGCGGGCTGTCGGGCTGGTCGATCAGCAGATGCGTGACGCCCGTCTGGATGATCTGCATCGGGTCCATCGTGCTGACCGACCAGTCGGAGCCGGCCGCGAGCATCGCGCCCGCGTTGCGCAGGCTGCGGAACGGATAGTTGCGCGCGGTGCGCTCGGCGCCGAGCAGGTCGCGATAGAGCTGCTGCTGCTCCTCGCGGGCGGCCGTCCACAGCGTCTGCACGCTGGCGATCGCGCCGAGCCGGTTGAAGCGGCTCATGTCGGCCGGATCGACGAGCTGCAGGTGCGCGAGCTGCGCGCGCCGGTCGCGCATACCGTTGCGGATCTGGACGTATTCGAGCGCGTCGAGCGTCATGCGCACCGCGCGGTCGGCGAGCGTGTGGAAGTGCAGGTCGAAGCCGGCCGTATCCGCGAGCAGGCAGATCTCGTTCAGCGCGTCCTGGCTCCACAGCGCGAGGCCGCAGTCGTCGGTGCCGGCGTACGGCTCGAGCAGCGCGGCGGTTTTCGATTCGGGCACGCCATCGACGAAGATCTTCACCGTATGCAGGCGCAGGTTGTCGCATTCGTATTCGCGACGCCATCTGGAGAAGCGCTCGATCTGCTCGCGCGGATCGCGGCGCGGGTTCGCATAGAGGCCCGCGCTCATGTACACCTTCAGCATGCCCGCGCGCTGCGCGTCGGCATACGCCTTGAGCTCGGCCTCCTCGACGCGCGCGTCGAACCAGCCGATGAGGCCGTAACCGTGCGCCATCGCGTGCGCTTTCGCGAGCGACTTCGGGTAGCCGGCCGGGCTCAGTTGCGGAATGAGCGGGCACACGCGGTAGAACGCCGCTTCGTGCACGACGCCGTTCGGCGCGCCGGACGCGTCGCGCTCGTACACGCCGCCGGCCGGGTCGGGCGTATCGGCGTGGATGCCGGCCGCTTCGAGCCCTTTCGTGTTGAGGCAGCCGCTGTGCACGTCGAAGCCGACCACGAGCAGCGGCCGGTCGGGCACGATCCGGTCGAGCAGCTCGCGGGTCGGATACGCGCCGAATGCGGCCAGGTTGGCGCCGCCGAGATAGACCCACGGTTCGTTCGGCGTCGCATCGGCGCATGCGCGAATGCGCTGCAGGATCGTGTCGGGATCGTTGATGCCGGACAGGTCGAAGTCACCGAGGATCTGGTGGCCTTCGAGCGGGTGCACGTGGCCGTCGATGAGGCCCGGCAGCATCAGCCTGCCGGCCAGGTCGACGACGCGCGTCGCCGGGCCGGCCAGCGGGCGGATGTCGTCGTCGCGGCCGACGGCGACGATCTTGCCGTCCTGGGTGGCCAGCGCCTGAGCGAAGCGGCGCTGCGCGTCGCCCGTGTAAAGCAGGCCGTTCAGATAGACGGTATCGGCGTGTTGCATGTGTCTCCTCCGGATGGGGGAAGATTCGACGGGCGCACGTGTCCGGCGGGCGGGCCGTCTGGCTCGTCCGGTCGCGTGAACCCGGTCGGGTTGGAATGAGATGCGGGGCGGCTAGGTGCCGGTGTTGCGCGGCGGGCGCGGCGATGCGTCGCCGTGAAGGCCGGCCGCTGCCGGCGCGTCATGCCGATCGCGCCGCCAGGTCTGAATCGGCGGATCGATGGGCGATGCGCGCGCGGCCGTGCGGGCCGGCGTCCATCCGGTATTCGGCATGCCGTGTCTCCGTGATATCCGACGCGTTCCGGTCGTCGGGTGAGTCAGATACTAGGAGCGGGGCGGCCGGTTGTCTGTCATCGTTTTGAGGACAAAGCGCGACAAAGAAGGCGGGGGCGAGCGGGCGTGCAGCGATGCGGAGGTGTCAGCTATTGACCGCGGTCCCCCGGCGGTTCCTCTTCGGTCACGCACCACGCGAACAGCCCGGCCCGGTTCGCCACGCCGAGCTTCGCGAGCGCGCGCCCGAGATAGGTGCGCACGCTGCTGGGCTTGAGCGCGAGGGTATCGGCAATCTGCGGGACAGGCTGGCCTTGCAGCACCGCGCGGCACACGAGCCGTTCGCGCTGCGACAGCACCGCGCTGCTGGCCGACAGGCGCTGTTCGAACCGCTGCAGCAACGCGCCGTCGTCCGAGCGCGGCGTCAGGCGGGCGAGCCGGGCATGCTGGATCAGGAGCGGCAGCACGAAATCGCCGAGCTGCCGCAGCAGCGCCAGCTCGGCCAGCGTATAGGACGGCTGGCCGCGCCGGCGGAACAACGAGAACGCATAGACATAGTCGCGCTCGCTGCCGAGCAGCGTGCAGTCTTCGCCGAGATCGCCGAGCGCGAAATGGCGGCCGTATTCGGTTGCCGTATCGATGTCTTCGTTGCACGAGAACACGAGCTGCGAATCGGTGGCGCGCTCGATATGCGGGAGGAGCGTGTCGGTGCGCCAGTCGCCCTGGGTATAGAGATCGAGCGCGTGGCGCGTGCCGTCGGGATCGTCGCCGCCCGCGAAGAACAGCACGTCGACACTGTCGACCGACTGCGACGGCGCATCGCGGCGGTAGCGCGTCGCGACGCTGTAATGGGACTGCGGATCGACGGTTTCGCGCAGCCATGCCCAGAGCCGGGCGGGAAACTGCGGACTGCCGAGGCTGGCGACCAGGTCGCCGGCATTGCTGAGGGAAATATGGGCGGGGCTCATCGTTGACACCGTCTGCGCGAACGGCCGCCCGTGCCGGCCGTGCTTCGCTTGCCATGGCGCGCCGGCGGCGCGGCGGCTGGCGGTGCGGTCATGCGGGACGGAGGCCGGCGCGGCGGCGAAGCTCGATTGTAGGGGAGTTCGCCGCCGCGGGGCATGCGCGCTTGCCCGGTGGGCGGCCGATCGTCCTTAGACGGGGGTTGCGCATCGTGGCGCACCACGTGCCGGCCGCGCGCGTCAGAACATCGTGTTCGCGTTCGCGGACTTTTCCGGTACCGGCTGGATCACGTCCCAGTGTTCGACGATCTTGCCGTCCTTGACGCGGAAGATGTCGACGACCGCTTCGCCGCGGTCGCCCGGACGCTCGGTCGCATACACGTGCAGGTAGACGAGGTCGCCGTCGGTTGCGCTGCGCACGATGCGCGCGCGCGATGCCGGGTTCTTCTGGAACGCGCCGACGAAGTACGACACGAATGGCTTCTTGCCGTCCGGCACGTGCGGGTTGTGCTGCTTGTAGTCGTCCGCGACGACGGCGGCGGCTTCGACGGCTTCGTGCTTGTTGAAGAAGCGGTCGTAGAACGTCAGCACGAGCTGGCGGTTGGCTTCCTCGGCGGCCAGGTCGCGCGTGGCCGGGCCGGCGGCCAGGTCGCGCGTGGCCGGGCCGGCGGCCAGCGCGGCCGTCGACGCGGCCAGCAGGACGAGCGCGGCAACGGCGCGAACGGGGGAGCGGAGCGATGACATGTAGCGGGTTCCTTGTCTGATGAAGCGTGGGTGGGTGCGCGAAGAGCGACCGCGGGTCGAGCCTGCCGCGGCGATCAGCGGGCGGCGGCGCATGGTTGCGGATGCACGCGCCTTGTCGCCGCGAGGGGTTTTCCGCCCGGCCCGTATCGTGACGACACGGGCCGGTAACGGCCGCGCGCCGTCGTCATGCTTCGTTGAACTGGCGAATCCGCGCGGCTGTCGGGGCGATCGAATGGTACAGTTGCCGCGAACCCGTCACAAGAAGTCAGCGCGGTGTGAACAGGTCACACCGCGCTGACCCTGCGTTGCCCGTGAAAGAGAATCCAGTCATGCCGTTCCCGCCCGCCGACGAATCCGTCGAACTCGATCAGCCATGCCCGATTCGCGATGTGCTCGACCGCATCGGCGACCAGTGGAGCCTGCTCGTGCTCGAAGCGTTGTCCAGCGGGACGATGCGTTTCAACGAACTCGGCCGTACGATCGGCGATGTGTCGAACCAGATGCTGTCGCGCACGCTCAAGCGGCTCGAGCAGGACGGCTTCGTCAGTCGCACGCTGTACGCCGAAGTGCCGCCGCGTGTCGAATATGCGCTGACCGACCTCGGGCGTTCGTTCCTGACGCCGATGCAGGCGATGATCCGGTGGGCCGACGAACATCATCGCGCGATCTGCGTTGCGCGACGTCGTGCGCGGGAAATGGAAGGGGGCGGGCGCTGAGCGGGGGCTTGCGCCGCCTTGTCGCTGGGCGTTGTGCTGCGTTCGGGGGCGATGCGACGAGGCGTGGCGTAGTTGCCGGTGCATCGCCATTGCATGAGTTCGTTATCCAAATGATTTCGTCGGTTTGATCAAGGGCGCCGGATGCTGCAGTGCGTTCCATTCGTCCCGTATGCGGCAATGCGCTGGCGATGCTCCGTTTAACAAGGGCAGGTACGGGGCGATCGAGACGGCGGTCTTTCTGTGCATCGCGCACGAAGAGTGCGGCAGGGTCCGGTCGAGGCGGGATGGTGCGCCGTAGACCGGCGAGCACGTCGATGGTCGAGGTTGCGTGACCGGAAGCATCTCCCCGGTTTGCGCGCCGGCATTGGGCCAGGGGGCAGGATTCGTCGGGGCGCCTGCCGGGCATCATGATGTTGATATCGGGGCAGAACGGCACGGGTTCTCGCGCCGTCCGCCCCGAGCCTGCTACTGGCCGGGCGCCCGGTGGCTGCCTATCGCCACGTACCGTCGACGTAGATCCACACCTGTCCCTGGCGGCGCCAGTAGCCGGGCACCCACCGACGCCCGGGGCGCCGTGCGACCCAGCGCCCCGGCACCCATATATAGCGGCCACGCTGCCAGCGCCAGTAGCCGTCGGTCCATATGTAGCCGTGCGGCCGTGGCGGCGGCGGACGGCGGTCGTGCCGGGCGGCCGGCGGTGCGATGCCCGGGCGGTCCGGATAGGGCGGGCCGCCGGGCACGCGATTCGGGCCCGACGGCCGGTACACGGGCGGCGCCGGCTGGGCCGAGGCGGCGCGGAGCCAGCCGCCGGTGCCGACGAAGGTGGCAGTCAATCCGATGGCGCGCAACAACGAGCGTCGATTCATGGCGTGTCCTGTTCTGTATTCGAGGCTGCCTTACATTAGCCTGCCAGTCGGCCGGCCGGGTTACGCGAGCGGTTAACGCTGTTACCGTGTGTCACGGCAGGTGGAAGCTGGCCTTTCTATATGGATGGGTGCAGGGGATGTGACCCGCCGAACGACTGTCGTGCCCTGTTTACTGGCCGACGGATGCGTTTTAGGTGTCCGGAGCCAGAAATTCGAGATCCAGTTGGGTAGAATTTACCGATTTCGGGGTGTCGCGCCGAATCCGTTTGTTGTTTCTATGCAACCGTCAAGACGATGACATGTAAGAATGGTGCGATGAAAGGCTCCAAAAAGCCCCCGTCAAGAAGTCAAAAACAAACGTCAAAACAAATACTTATAACTCGTCCCCACTTTCATTATTTCTAGTTCTGGAAAAGCTTATTTCTTTATTTGCGGATCGCTCCCCTAGGGTACACCCCTAAACTCACGGTTCCCAAACGGGCAACTATCCGGGCGCGGCCAGCAGGATCGATGGCGCTCCCGGGCGGTTGCAGACCGTTTATGAACAAGGTCGCGAGACCTGCCTCTTTTTAGAAGGGAGCTCCACGAATGAACAAGACTCTGATCGTTGCAGCAGCTGCAGCATCGTTTGCTACCGTCGCTCACGCACAAAGCAGCGTCACGCTGTACGGCGTGCTGGACGCAGGCATCACCTACACGAGCAACGTCCAGCCGGCACTCGGCCAAGCTGGCAAGTCGCGTTGGGCGATGGGTTCGGGCATTGACCAGAGCCGTTTCGGCCTGCGTGGCTCGGAAGACCTGGGTGGCGGCCTGAAGGCAATCTTCACGTTGGAAAGCGGCTTCAACATCGGTAACGGCAAGTTCGCGAACAGCAACGGCATGTTCAACCGCCAAGCTTTCGTCGGCCTGTCGAGCCAGTACGGCACGGTCACGCTGGGTAAGCAGTATGACGCAACGCAAGACTACCTGGCGCCGCTGACGGCAACGGGCTCGTGGGGCGGCACGTACTTCGCGCACCCGCTGAACCTCGACCGTCTGAGCACGAACGGTGATGTCGCTCAGAACAACACGATCAAGTTCACGAGCGCTAACTATGCTGGCCTGCAATTCGGCGGCACGTACTCGTTCTCGAACAACACGAACTTCGGTAACAACCGTGCGTACAGCGCAGGCGTTGCATACCAGTTCCAAGGCCTGAAGCTGGCGGGTGCATACTCGCAAGCGAACCTGGGTGACGGTACGAACGCAAACGGCGCAACGTCGTCGGCAATCGGTGGCATCGCTAGCCAAGGCCGCGTCCGCACGTACGGTGCTGCTGCTGGCTACGCATTCGGCCCGGCACAAGTCGGCGCTGCATGGACGCAAGCTCGCCTCGACAACAACGCAGTTGGCGTCGGCACGCTGCGCACCGACAACTACGAAGTCAACGCAAAGTACAACCTGACGCCGGCTCTCGGCCTGGGCGCTGCTTACACGTACACGAACGCGAAGATCAACAACGGCAGCACGCACTGGAACCAGTTCGGCCTGCAAGCTGACTACGCTCTGTCGAAGCGCACGGACGTCTACGCACAAGCTGTGTACCAGCGTGCAGCGAAGAACGGCATCGGCGCGTCGATCTACAACGGCAGCAACTTCAGCGACAACCTGCCGAGCTCGTCGATCAACCAAACCGCAGCAACGGTTGGTCTGCGTCACCGCTTCTAAGCGTGACGGCGGGGTAACCCGCTACGCAGCATCGAAAAAGGCGCCTTCGGGCGCCTTTTTTTTCGTCTGCGGAATGCGATGTCGACGATTCATGTCGTCCGGATGCAAAAAAGCGAGGCCTGTGCCTCGCTTTTTTCGTTGCGCACCGCTACGGCGCGGTGCCGACGGTGGGGGGCTCAGCGCGTGTATTCGCCGTTGGCTTCGGGCTGGAACACGATCGCGGCCACCTTCATCTGTTTTTCGGCGCCGCTCGGCTGCGTCACCTTGACCATCTGGCCGCGCTGGGTGCCCAGCAGTGCCATGCCGACGGGCGAGAAGACGTTCAGGCGGCCGAGCTCGAGATTGGCGGCGTCCGGATAAACAATCGTCCAGGTGGCTTGTTCCTGGGTCGTTTCGTCGAGCAGCGTGATCTGCGAGTTCATCGTGACGACGTTCGCCTTGATGGCGTCGGGCTGGACGATGTCGGCGCGCTCAAGAAGCGTATCGAGCATCGTCTGAAAGCGCGGGTTGTGTTCGGCGTGCTTCTCGAGGCGAGCAACGTCGAGTTCGGTCAACTGGTAAAGGCGTTGTTTCATGGCAGTTCTCCAAATGATCGGCAAGGGCAGGCGTGGCGTGCCTATGGGGATCGCCCGGAGCCTGTCTGACCTGGCTCCGGGAGGAGACCGAGCCGTCAGATCAGGCGCCGGGCAGGGGCGAGCGGCGTCTGGGCCGTGCGTCGAGCGAGGGGATGCGCCGGATGACGGGCGCGCGCGCGCACGCCGGCCGGGCCGGACGGCGAAACCGAAAGGGGCGTGAGCGCGTACATGGTGGATGGAAGATCGACTGACGAATATAACCTTACGATTCTACAACACAACCTTCGGGATATGTGATTCGGCTGTCGGCATTTTGTCAGCGATTGTTGTGCGAGTGAAGCAAGTTGCCGCGATATCGTCCCGGATGTGCCAGCGATTTTTGTCAAAATCGCAACGCTGTATGTTCAAACTAAGGGTTTCCCCTCGGATGGGCGAGCACTACACTGGATTCAATCGCTTCAGACAGTCCCTGCCGAGGCGACACCAAAAGAGAACACATACCGGAGGTAAATCATGAAGTCGGTCATCTACGCAGCTATCGCCGCATCCGTCCTTGCCACCCCGATCGCATCGTTTGCACAGTCCGAGCAGGGGTTGACCCGCGACCAGGTCAAGGCCGAGCTCGTGCAACTCGAACAGAACGGCTACAAGCCGCTGGCGAGCGATTCGCAATATCCGGACAACATCCAGGCCGCTGAACAACGCATTCAACCGAACCAGCCGATGCTCGCGCAAGCCGATACGAGCGGCTACGGTGCCGTGGCGACGGGTGCGGGCCAAGCCGGCCGTCGCATGACGCGCGAAGCACCGAATCCCGTGAACTCGGTCTATTTCGGCAACTGAACGCCCCCGGGTCTGCCCGAGCGCACCGCTTAATCGACGAGACGCGCACCCGTTGTGCGCGTCATTCGCCCGCAGGAGCAGAACCTCCGTCGCCGCATTCCGGCGGCTTTCCGCCCAGACGCTCGCGCGTTTGGGCCTTTTTTGCTGGGCGGGTCAGGCGGACGTGACCGCGGGCGTGCCGTGGATATAGTGTTCGAGCTGGCTGATCGTGAACTGCTGATCGGCAATCACGCTCTTGACGAGGTCGCCGATCGAGATGAGGCCGACCAGCTTGCCGCCGTCGAGGACGGGCAGGTGGCGCATCCGGTGCTCGGTCATCAGCGCCATGCACTCGTCGGTGGATTGCGACGGTTCGACGTAGCGCACCTTCGCCGTCATGATTTCCTCGACGCGGGTGGCTTTCGACGAGCGGTCCTGCAGGACGACCTTGCGCGCGTAGTCGCGCTCGGTGACGATGCCCGCGATGTCGTCGCCGTCCACGACCAGTAGCGCGCCGATGCCTTTTTCCGCCATCAGCTTGATGGCGTCGTAGACGAGATCGCTCTTCGTGACGGTGTAGATGGTGCGGCCCGAATCCGGCTTGGCCTTGAGAAGTTGCGCGACAGTCGTACTCATTCGCTTTCTCCGTGTGCAGGTCGATGCTGGGCAGGCAGGGTGTGATGCTTGTCACCCGATGAGCCCAGTATAGCCGCGCAGGTGGCGGCAGTCGCGTGACGATTCCAGATTAGCGGTAAACTCCGGTCACGCACTATCCACACAATTCCTACATTCCTGAACGTTTCGATTGAATTCATGATGTCTTCGCGTCCCCAATCGCCCACGCCGGGCAATGGCCAGGCCGACGAGTGCGTGACGCTCGTCGCTACCGCGTCGCTGCCCACGCGTTACGGTACGTTCACGTCGTACGCTTTCCGCGTATCGGGCAGCGATGCCGAACATCTCGCGCTCGTGATGGGCGACGTCGCCGGCGAGCAGTCCGTGCTGACGCGCCTTCATTCCGAGTGCCTGACCGGCGATGTATTCGGCTCGTACCGCTGCGACTGCGGCGAGCAGCTCGATCTCGCGTTGCGTTACATCGCGGCGGAAGACCGCGGCGTGCTGCTGTATCTGCGCGGCCATGAAGGGCGCGGGATCGGCCTGAGCAACAAGATCCGTGCGTACGCACTGCAGGAGCAGGGGCGCGACACCGTCGAGGCGAACCTCGACCTCGGCCTGCCTGACGACGCCCGCGAATACGATTCGGCTGCCGCGATTCTCCGGATCCTTGGCGTGACGTCGGTGCGGCTGATGAGCAACAACCCGGCGAAGTTCGACACGCTCGCGAAGCACGGTATTCCGGTTTGCGAACGCGTGGCGCTTGCGGTGCCCGTGCGCGAGGAAAACGAGCGTTATATCCGCACGAAGCAGACGAAGTTTGGGCATTACTTCGAGGAAAACGAGTAACCGCCTCGGGCGCACCGGCGCCCGTTTCTCGTCATCTGTTCCCTGGATCGTCGCCTACAAAGGCGACGATTTTCATTTCTCCCATCCGTTCCGCTTTCAGGTTTGTGACGGCGCTCGCGTTACGTCGCCAGAACGATCCATCGCCCCTATGTCCACACCGTCGAAGATCGAAACCGAGCGTTTGACGCTGCGTCGCTGGCGGCCGACGGATGCGGGCGCGCTGTCGGCGATGCATGAGGATCCAGACGTGACCGCATGGCTCGCGCGCGGCCCGATGTCCGTTGACGAGGCGAGCGACGTCCTCGCGCGCTTCGACGCGCATTTCGATGCACACGGTTTCGGCCCGTGGGCCTTCGAGCGCCGTGCCGACGCGATGCTGATCGGGGTGTGCGGCCTGTCGCACGAAGCGCGTGCAACGCATCCGATGGCGCCGTGCGTCGAGATCATGTGGCGGCAGGCGCGTCACGCCTGGGGGTGCGGCTACGTTGCCGAAGCCGCCGCCGCCGCATTGGCCGACGGGTTCGACCGGATCGGGCTCGGCGAGATCTTCGCGTGGACGGCTGACACCAACCTGCGATCACGCCACGTGATGCAGCGGCTCGGCATGCAGCATCAGCCCGCGCGTGATTTCGACCATCCTGCGTTGCCGGACGGGCACGCGCTGCGTCGGCACGTCGTGTATGCCGCCCGTGCCGCCGGCGTGGCCGGCGCGTAACGATTCACGCGTGTTCGCCTGTCAGCGCCACGTGCCGTTCTGCAGCACGATCCGGTAGCCGTCGGCATCCTCGAAAGTCTGCCCGGATATCTCCCAGTACGGATTGAACGACGTCACCGGCATGAAGCCATGTTCCGTGGCGCGCGCGCATGCAGCTTCCCATTCCGGCCGATCGGGAAGATAGAACACGATCAGGTCTTCGGGCGTCGGTGACGGCGCGATCGGGTGGTCGGGGCAGTGCGTGAATTCGAAGTGATAGTCGAGGCCGTCGCGCCCGAGCATCACGCCGGAAAAACCGTCGTGATCTTCAAAGCGCGCAAGAACGGACAGCTCGAGAGCGTCGCGATACATGCGCTCGGTACGGGCGAGGTTGCTGACCGGGCGGGCAATGCGCAGATGGGCGTGCAAGATGGCCTCGGGGGCGAGTGGCGGGCCGGTCAATGATAAGCCGGCCGATCCGGATTGCGTGTGACGAACGGCGCGCGTTCCGGCGTGGGTCCATCGTATCGAACGATATGGGCTTCTTCCGGCCAAACGAATCGAACCGCCGAACCTCGTCTCGTGAAAGAAAAAAACATGGCGCTCCCGATCAAATGCGCGCACCCCATTGCAGCCGGTGCTTGTCAGGACAACCTTCGACGTCCTGTTTTCGCGTCAGTCTGTCGATCGATGGGCCGACGTGCCGGTCCCGGGCGAGTGCGCGTAAATGGGTAAGCCCGATCTCCGTCGGCCGGTTACCGGCCCTTATCGCCAGTCGCGATGGGCGGGCGCGTTGGAGATTGCCTTTGGATGGGTGGCCAAGGGAACGATGGTGCTGGTCGGACTCGGCATGGTCGCGCTGGCGGCCCTGACGGGCGACGTGAGTGCGCTGGTTGATCTGCCCACCACCAAAAAGGCTGGTTGTACCTGCTGCTGGTCGTGATCGGGGTGGTGGCGCTGATATTTGCGGTACACCACTACTGGCCGTGGCCGTCTGGTGTGCGCCAGGCAGGTTAGGCGGGGAGGAAGATGATCTGTCCCCGTAATTCACGCGGGCAAGAAAAAGCCCGCTACATTGAGCGGGCTGAATCCATGTTTGGAGACATGGAGGAGACAGACGTAAATTTAAGGGAAAACCCGAGGCATGGCAAGCCCTAGTTGTATCGATACAACTTCGTGTTGCATCGCACTCACATGCCGCCTGCCCGCGCGTGCGCCGCAAACGCGCTGAAACGCTCCTGCGCAACCGGTAATGCGTACTTGTCGCGCATCTCCGTCTCGATCCATGCACAGGCCTCGCGCGCGCAGTCGGTCAGCGCGTGCCGCGTCGCATGGCCATCGATGTCGTAGACGAAGCGTACGCCGACCTCGTCGTCGGCCACCTGCCGCTCGAGCTGGTTGAGCTGCAGTTGCGGCCCATGCTGTTGCGACAACGCACGGAGTTCGTCGAAGTGATATTCGAGCCAGTCGGCAAAGAACAGCGCGTCGCTGTGGCACGGCAGCCGGAAGGCCGCGCTGCGCGACGGGCGCGGCGCGGCTTCGCCGGCCGACGCATGCGGGTCGCCGTCAGTGGCGACGGACGCGTCGACGGGCGCAAGCGGCTGCTGAATCTGGCGGTAGGGCTCGCGATCACGCAACGCGTGCCACAGCAATTCGTCGCCGGCGGCGCCGGATGGCTGCATCGTCAGGTCATGCCGGCCTTCGCCGGCCGGCGCGATGTCCCGGATCACAAGGCGCAGCGAGCAGAGCGGCTCGTCCGCGACCAGCAGCGTCGCCGCGCGCGGCAGCCCGCAGACGAGCGGCGCGGCGCCGGCCGCACGGAACACGAGCCCGCGGCGGTCGAGCCGCACGAGCGGCAGCGGCCGGGGAAACGACGGGTAGGCGACCGCGATGCGGGCGCCGTTGGCGCTCGTCAACCCGGGCATCATCGCGCGAAAGACCTGAGACGGGTCCACGTTGATTCTCCTTCGTTACGATACCGCCCGGACAGAAACGCGCGTTCCGGTTCAGGCGGCGATGGCTTGCCGGGCGGCTTGCCCCGGCTCGATTCCTAGTGCGGCAAACGTTTGCGGATCGATGTCGATCCAACAGGCGACCACCAGACGTCCGTCAACCTGCTTCGGCGGGCCTGCGCGGTGCGCGTGTATGCCGATCCGGCGGAACAGCCGTTCCATGCTCGCGAACGTCACGCCGATCAACTGCCGCGCGCCAAGCTGCGCCGCGCATTCGACGACGGCTGCGAGCATCGGGCGCACGGCCCATTCGGCATTGCCCGGCCCGCCTTCG
Organism: Burkholderia sp. AU31624; assembly: GCF_020420065.1. NCBI lineage: Bacteria > Pseudomonadati > Pseudomonadota > Betaproteobacteria > Burkholderiales > Burkholderiaceae > Burkholderia > Burkholderia sp. AU31624. The sequence continues at coordinate 467,714 of NZ_JAIZRT010000001.1, read as the reverse complement.
TCGTCGGTTGCCGCAAACCGGGACAACTCCCAGACGGCGGCCGATTGCGGCAGCGGCATGTCTTCGGCGATCAGGTCGGCGAACAGCGACTTCAGCAGATACGGGCGCGTCGTCGGCAGCAGGCGCGCACATCCGCACATGTCGCCGCCGGCGTTCCGCGCGAACACGTACACGGTATCGTCGCGATCGAACTGGTCGCGCTCGAAGCTTTCGTTCGCCGACGGGAGAGCCCAGCCGAGCTGCTCGACGAACACACGGCGCCGGTAGCGCCCTAGATCCGCCGCAAGTTCGTGTGGCAACCGCCCTTCCTCGTGAACGAAGGTCCGCATGGTGTCCTCGGATCTGTGCTTTTGTATGCATGCATTACATCGCGCAGCACGAGGGGGCTGTAACTGGTAACTCTTACAGGATCGCGTCGGAAAGACGCTGTTTAGGACGTGGTAACGGTTTCTTGATCAACGGGATTGAAAACCGTGGCGCTTTTGCTTATAAAGAGCGCCAGCATGGCGGAAATTGTCAGAGGAATAGAGGCGCAGCCAGTTGTCACTGGAGCGTCGGACCGGCATGATAGGCGTCGTTGTGCCCGAGCAGGGCCGACGCGACCGCGGCGGGCCAGTCGATGCACGCGAGCCGTGCGGCGAGTGCGGCGGCCGTGCGGACCATGCCGATGTCGGCGCCCGTGGCGTCGGTGACCATCACGTTGCTGCGGACGTCGCCGCCCGCGATCACGAACGCGCCCGTCGCACGTTCGAGGTACCAGTCCCAGCCGATCGTCACGTAAGCGACGCCGGCACTGGCCGGGCGGTGCCATTCGGTGTAGCCGGCGAGGCGCGCGTCGATGGCGCTGTCGCGCAATTCCTCGAGCAGCGATGCGTCGAGGCCGCTTGCGACATGGTCGAGCGCAAGCACGGCTAGTGCGCTTTCTGACAGGCGTACGTAGCCGTCCGGGGACGGGCCGGGGACCGAGTGCAGCAAAGGTGAAGTCATGCGCGGAATGTATCAGCCTCGAACGGGTCTGGAACCTGACAAGTATGACAGCGTGACGTTGTCGGAGAATGAATGGAACTGCGCTGGCAGGATGCCTATCAACAATTCAGCGCCGCGGAAGACGAGCAGCAGCTCTTCCAGCGGATCGCCGCCTATTCCAGGCGGCTTGGATTCGAATACTGCTGTTACGGCATTCGCGTCCCGCTGCCCGTATCGAAGCCCGCGGTCGCGATCTTCGATACCTATCCGGACGGCTGGATGGCGCACTACCAGGCGCAGAACTACATCGAGATCGACTCGACGGTTCGCGACGGCGCGCTCAGCACCAACATGATCGTCTGGCCGGACGTCGACCGGATCGAACCGTGCCCGCTGTGGCAGGACGCCCGTGATTTCGGGTTGTCGGTGGGCGTCGCGCAGTCGAGCTGGGCGCCCCGCGGTGCGTTCGGCCTGCTGAGCATCGCCCGCCATGCCGACCGGCTGACGCCGGCCGAGATCAACATGCTGACGTTGCAGACCAACTGGCTCGCGAACCTGTCGCATTCGCTGATGAGCCGCTTCATGGTGCCGAAGCTGGCGCCGGCGGCGGCCGTCACGCTGACCGCGCGCGAGCGCGAGGTGCTGTGCTGGACGGCCGAGGGCAAGACCGCGTGCGAAATCGGGCAGATCCTCAGCATCTCGGAGCGGACGGTCAACTTCCACGTCAACAACATCCTCGAAAAGCTGGGCGCGACGAACAAGGTCCAGGCCGTCGTCAAGGCCATCTCGGCCGGGCTGATCGAGACGCCCTGACAGGGCGTGAAGGCGGCAGCGCAATATGCAGCTGCCGCCGGGCCGCTCACTCCATCATCGGCTCCGCTTCCTTCGCGGTCCAGCTCACGCTGGAAATGCTCTTCTCCATGCTCATCCGGCTCGCGATCTGCTCGAGCTTCTGCTGATCCTTCGGATGCAGCTTCAGTGTCGCAGTCACCTTCAGCCGGTCCGGCTGGTCGGGCACGTCCTCGCTCGTGAGGCTCTGGAACGACAGCGGCTTCGCATACATCGCGTTCGACAGCAGCGTGCGGATGTGCACTTCGTCGGAGGCCAGGCAGATCACGGTGATCTGGTATTCGCGCACGAGATCGGCGTTCGATACCGGCGTCGCGTTGATCGCCTGGCTGACGCTGCGCAACAGCGTATTGGTAAGCAGCACGACGCCGGTGCCGGCGAGCGCCGGCACGTAATGACCGGAACCGGACAGCACGCCGACGGCGGCCGAGCACCACAGCGTCGCGGCGGTGTTGATGCCCTGGATCGAGCCCTTGTCGCGCATGATCACGCCGCCGCCGAGGAAGCCGACGCCCGACACGACGTAGGCGGCGATCTGCGTGACGCCCGCGACACCGTTGCCGGTCAGCACGCCGAGCGTGACGAACAGGCACGCGCCGCTCGCGACGAGCGTGATCGTGCGCAGGCCGGCCGTGCGCTGGCGCATCTGGCGCTCGATGCCGATGGCGACGCCGCAGGCGAACGCGGTGAAAAGACGGAGTGCGAAATCGAAAGTCATGGTTGTCCTGCCGTGCAAGGAGCGCGTGCCGTTTCGCGTCGCGGCGGCGCAAGGCCGAGGGCGACACGAAGATAGCCGTCATCGCGCGGTACTGTACCGCGCGAATGCGTCATTCAGTGTGAAACGGGTGGCGTGCGGCTCGCGGAACGCGAGCCGGGCAGGAGAACTGCGTCGGACAGGCGTTCAGGCGGCAAGCGGCGCACGCAACGGAGTGCTGCAACTGTCCACGATGGTTCCTGAAGGAAGAATGGGCGGCATTCTAGTGGGCGGCGAGCGCATGCGTCAACCGCCTCGCGGCGGCTGCGCTACTGCGCCGAGCCGATCGTTCCCGTCGCAAGTGCGAGCGCGGCAGCGGCCGACAGTGCACCGGCATAGCTGTCGACCTCCGCGTTGCGGGCGGCGAGCAACTGGCTTTGCGCGATCGTCGCATCGGTGACCGAACCGACGCCGTTCCGGTACGCGGTCAGCGCCGCGTCGTAACTCGTCTGCGCGGCATCGACGAGCGCCTGCGCGGCGTCGTGCGACGCCAGGCTCGTCTGTACCGCGTTCTGCGCGGCGACCACCTGGCGGACCGCTTCCTCCTTGGTCCGCGTGAGGCGCGCGGAGGCGCTTTCCGCGTCGTTGCGCGCCTGCATCAGCACGGCCGAGCGCAGCCCGCCGTCGTACAGCGGAATCGTCACGCCGAGGAACACGCCGCCGCCGTAGCGGCTGCCGTTCAGGTTGACGGTCGGCGCCTGGTCGCCGATCGCGGGCAGCGCGGAGATGGACGTGCCGCCGCTCGCGTACGACGTCGACGCGGACAGGAAAATCTTCGGCATGAACGCGGCTTCCGCGGCCTTGATCTTCGCGCGATTGGCCTTTTCGAGCGCGAACGCGCCCTGCAGGTCGGGGCGGCGCGCGATCGCATCCGACACGATCGCGTCGACCGACGAGCCGAGCGAGGGCGGCAGCGGCCGCTTCGGCAGCGCAGCGACGGTTGGCTTCGACAGCGGCGAGATGCCGAGCGCGGAGACGAGGGCGAGGTAGCCGTCGCTCTCCGTGCCGTTCGCCTGCACGAGCGCGAGGTTGGCCTGTGCGCGGTTCTGCGTCGCCTGTGCGAGTTCGACGACCGTGCCGACGCCGTGCTTGAGCCGCGCGCGGGACGCCGCGAGGATCGCGTCCGCGTTCGCGAGGCCCTGCTGGGCGCTGAGCGCGCGCGAGCGTGCGGCTTCGTAGCGGTAGTACGCGACGGTCACGTCGTGGATCACCTGCTGGTGAACGGCCGTAAACGCGACGTTCGACGCGATCGACGCCTGTTCGGCCGCTTCGACGCGCGCCGCGCGGCCGCCGAAATCGAACAGCAGCCATTGCAGCGACAGCGCCGAGATGGTGCCGTGCACGGTGGAGTTGCTCGACGAGTCGCCGAGGAACGACGACGTCGACCCGTGGTTTGCCTGGTATCCGCCCATGGCAGTCGCGGACAGCTTCGGCAGGTAGGCGGTCTTGGCCAGGCCGACCGCGAGCGCGGCGTTGCGCGCGTCGTTCCATGCGATACGGGTCAACGGGTTCGCCGATTCGGCGAGATCGATCAGCTCGGGCAGCGTGTACGCGTGCGCGGCATCGAGCGCGGCCGGCGGCGAAACGGACGCGAGCGCCGGCGACGCGGGCAGCGTGTAGTCGTGCGAACCTTGCGCGGACGCGCGCGGCGGGCCTGGCACGATGTCGCCTGCGGCCGACGTTTGCGGCTGCCATGGGCGGTCGGACGCCTCCGGCGCCAGATCGATCGACGACGTCGCGCAGCCGGCCAGCGCGACGGCGGTCGCGAGGGCGGCGGCGGCGATCGAGGCGGCCGGCGGTTCAGGTAGGCGCATGGGGAACAGGCTCCTTCGGTGTGGCTTGACGGGCGGCATCGGCGATGTGCGCGAGCCGCGTGTCGATCAGGTTCAGCAGCGCGTCGCGCGCGGGGTCGGTGGGGGCTGCGCGCGGCGGGGTGGCCGGCGGCGCGGAGGGTTCTCGATGAGGCGCGGCGGCGTCGTCGCGCGGTTCGGTCACGCGGGCGAGCTGCGCGCCGATCGCCGCGTCGCCGGGCTTGCGTTCGGCGAGCAGGAACAGCGGCCCTTCGAGCGCGCCGAGTTCCGCGAGCGCACGGCGTCGGCTGGCGAGCCACGACGCGGCCGGCCGGACCCACGACGGTTCGTAGTGGACCAGCCCGAGTTCCTGCGTGATCGCGCCGTGGCGGGCGAACGCCTCAGCCGCGAGCGCGCGTCGTTCGGCCGGCTGCGCGACCTGCACGAGGCGCCGCCACTGGTCGATCAGCGCGGCGAGCCCGGCGTCGATCTGCTTGCCGATGCTGACGGGCCAGATGCGCGTGAACACGAGATACACGACGACGTTGCCGAGCAGGATGCCGATCGTGCGATCGCGCGCGATCGTCAGGTCGAAGCCGGGGCCGGCGCCCTGGATCACGCACAGGAAAAACGCGAACGCGATCTGGAAGCCGGCATACGCGATGCGCGGCGAGCCGAACGCGACCCACGCGGCGAGCCACCCGCCGGCGAACACCAGCGCCATCAGGTGGCCGACCGACGATAGCGACGGCACGACGAAGACGAGTGCCGCCGTGCCGAGCAGCGCGCCGACGATGCAGCCGAAGATCCGCAGCGTGAGCTTCTCGACCGTCTCGGCCGTCGAGCCGAGCGACACGATGTAGCAGGTGACGACGCAGGTATGGATGCCCGACCAGTCGAGCTGTGAATACAGCAGGTAGCAGAAGATCGCCGCGGCGGTCGTCTTCAGCGCGTAGCGGATGTGGTCGGGATTGGTGCGCGCGTCGGGCAGGAAGAAGCCGCCGCGCGGGGCGGGAGGCGGAGCGGATTCGGGGGCATCGGAGGCAGTTGTCGAAGCCGACGAAGCGGCATCGGTCGTTGCGGCCGGTTCCGCGAAATGCGTGATCGCCGCCTGGAGATCCGTCGCGGCAATACGCGCGAGCGGCGGCAGCGTGTCGGTCGGCGGTAGCGCGAGCGTCACGTCGACCGGGTAGCCGCCCTGGTCGAGGATGTCGGCCATCTCGTCGAGCGTCGCTGCGATCGGGGTGGCAAATGCGTCGGGCAGCCGTGCATCCGGTTCGCGATCGGCCAGCGCGACGCCGACGAGCAGCGCGGTGCTCGATGCCACGGCCTGCCGCAACGCCGCGACGTCGGCGGCCGACGAAGAGCCTTCGAGTTTCGACAGCTTGAGCCACGTGAGCAGCTGCTTGTCGCCTTCGTGCAGGCTGGCATTGAATGCGTCGCGCGCGGCATCGTCACCGCGCAGCCGCTGCGCGGCAAGCCGCAAGCGCTTCGCGAGTTGCGCGTGCGCGAGCTTGCGCGGCGACGGCGCGATCAGCAGGTTGACGACGATCGCGACCCCGACCGGGATCGCGATCGTCAGCCAAATGTACAGCAGCGCGCGCGTTGCAGCTTCGCCGAACGGCGCGAGGCCGAGCTGGTCGAGCCCGAAGCCGACGATCATCGCGAGGATCGCGCCAACCGGGCGCAGCTTGCTGGCCGACGTCAGATAGAGGAGGGCGACCGACAGCACGGCCATGCACGCGACCCGCAGGATCGAATAGTCGATGCTGAAGATCGCGATGCCGAGCACGAGCCCGATCACGATCGTGACGATCACCAGCAGCGCGGCCGCGAGCACGACGCTCGTCACGCGGTCGGCCCGGATCATGAAGAACACGACGTACGCGGACAGCGCGGCTTCGGGCGTGCCGTAGGCGGCCGTCACGAGCGCGGTCAGCGCGCAGATCAGCGCGACCCGCACGGCAATCGACGTGCGCCCCGGAAACGGCGCGAGCAGTCGCAGGACTTCGCGCGGGCCCGGCGCACGAACCTCAGCGGCAGGCAGTGCCATGCCGGACCTCGACGATGGCGCTGGCGCCGACACGCACGAGCTTGCCGTCGGGTTCGTCGAGCTTCACGCGCACCGGGAAGCGCTGCGCGACGTGCACCCAGTTCACCGAGTTCTGCACGATCGGCAGCGTGCGCGGCAGGTTGATGCGGGCGCTGTCGGCAATGCCTGCGCCGACGCCGACGACCTTGCCGGTCAGCGGGCGGCTGCGGTCGATCATCGAATAGACGGTCGCGCAGTCGCCGACCTCGATGCGGCTCAGCGACGTCTCGCGGAAGTTGCCGACGGCGAACCATTCGCTCGCGTCGATCAGCGTGAAGATCGACTGGTTCGGCGCAAGGGTTTCGCCGGCGAGCACGCTCAGGCCCGTGACGAGACCATCGTGCGGCGCACGCACGACGGTGTCTTCGAGCGCATGCCGCGCGCGGGCGAGCGCGGCCTCGCGCGCATGCAGCGTCGCGATCGCGTCGGCTTCGTCGCCGATCGTCTGTGAGGACGCGCGCTGCTGTTCCTGTGCCTGCGTGAGCGACACGGCCGCGTCGCGCTGGCGGACCTTCGCCTGGTCGAACTGCTGCGCGCTGACGTAGCCCTGCGCGGCGAGCGGCGCGAGCCGGTTCACGTCGCGCGTGGCAAGGTCGTTGTTCTGGGTCGCGCGCTTGACCTGCTCGGCGGCCACGGCCGCGTTCGAGCGCTCGCCGATCAGCGAACGGCGGCGCGTGTCGAGCGATGCGCGCGCGAGTTCGAGGTCGGCCTGCGCCTGCGCAACCGTCAGCCGGTACGGCACGGGATCGATGACGTACAGCAGGTCGCCTTTCGCGACGCGCTGGTTTTCATGTACCGCGAGCTGCACGATGCGGCCGCCGACCGGCGACGCGACGTGTACGACGTCCGCGTCGATCGACGCATCGTCGGTGGACGGGTACGCCGTCGTGCGGTGGTACGCATACACGAGTGCCGCGATGCCGAGCGCGACGATCGCCAGGGCGATCACGCGGCCTTTGACGGAGGGGCGGGCGATACCGGCGGCCTTCATGCGAACGGCCCCGTGCCGGTGAGCCACACGATCACCGCGACCACGAGCCCGATCGCGGTGCAGACGGCCAGCTGGTAGGGCACCGTCGCGGCCCAGCCGGTCGCGACGAATATGCGGTGCGCGACGATCGCGCCGATGACGCCGACGATCGCGCTGACGAGCCAAAGCGGGAAATACGCGCCGAACAGGACGTACGACGGTGCACCGCGCGATGCGCAGCCCGCGAGCGGCAGGGCTGGCGCCAGGACGGCGGCGACGCGCAAGGGCGCGCGCGGCGTTGTTTTTCTCATGGTGTGACGAGCTCGACGTTGGGGGTGGATGCCGGGCGCGGCGCAATGCGAATCGTCGCCGCGACGACGATTCCGGGATATGGGGCCGATAATAAATCAGCGCGATGCGGACCGCCAGCTACCCGCCCTGTACATCGTGCGGGGGAGCGAGCCGGTCACGGGACGCGTCGACACGTCCGGCATCGCGTTTCGGCGACCGAAACCGGACCGTCGCGATTCTGCCAGCGCACGCTCGCGTAGGGTTGCTAACGGACTGTAAAGAATCGTCAGACGAACGAAGGGCGGCCGATTTGTCGTGTCGACAGCGCGGAATCGGGACGGAATAGGCCGATTGCCGTTCGAACGCAGGGGAATAGGGTCGATCCGGCGGATGGAGGGCAATGTTGACGAGTGGGTCGACCGGATTGCGTGTGAAGCGCGGCAGCGTGTCGTGATCGGCGCCACGGATTTGCGGCGGGCGTTCGGCCTGAGCTGTCTGCTCGTTTGCTCGTGTGCTCGCCCGCGAGAGCGGCAACGCGCAGTGCCCTCGGGCAAGACGCGGAAGTTCGCATCGATCATCCGGCCGTCGTTCTCGAAGTGGCTGACCGGGATGGGCAAGTGCAGCGTGCGCTGCATGTCGGTAACGACGGGCTTCGGGAAAGCGTCAACGTCGCTCGCGTCGGGCTGGCCGATGAAGTCGCGGTCGACCGGTGCGCCGAGCGGCGTCGAAGCCCGGCCGGCGACCGGTCGTCACAGCCGCGATCTGTGTACCATCGTACGTATGGCGCGACGCGCGGCACGGAGCCTCACGGCCTCGTGCGACACGCAACGCGGAAGCGGTATCGGTATCGCAACGAAGGTGAGTGTTCCATGCGAAGTTTCTTTGTCCGGTTCATTGCAATCGGCATGCTGTTCCATCTGTACGTCGGGATTCGGATCATTCCCGATGCATTCACGTCGCCGGTCGCGCGCACGATCGCGGCGCTCGTGCTGGCAAGCTTCGTCGTGCTGATCCCGGTCGGCATGTTCTCGCGCCGCTTCGACGAAGGTTGGGCCGCGACGCTGGCCGGCTGGGCCGGCTCGCTCGTGATGGGCTTCTTCTCGTCGCTGCTCCTGCTGACGTTCCTTCGCGAATTCGTGCTGCTCGGCGTGTCCGGATGGCGGCATCTCGGGCACGACGGGGCGTGGCCCGGCGCGGCGACCGACACGGCGATCGGCGTGCTGGCCGGTGCGGTGTTCGTCACCGTGATCGGGTTCGTCGGTGCGCGCCGCACGGCGGCGGTCAAGCGCGTGTCGATCCCGGTCGCGGGGTTGCCGGCCGGGCTCGACGGCCTGACGATCGTGCAGCTGTCCGACATCCACGTCGGGCCGACGATCAAGCGGCCCTACGTCGAACGGATCGTGCGCGCGGTCAACGCGCTCGATGCCGACCTCGTCGTCGTGACGGGCGACGTGGTCGACGGCTCGGTCAAGCGCCTGCGCGACCACACGGCGCCGCTCGGCCGCATGCAGTCGCGGCACGGCAGCTTCCTGGTGACGGGCAACCACGAGTATTACGCGGGCGCGCATGCGTGGATCGACGAGTTCCGGCGCATCGGGCTGACGGTGCTGCTCAACGAGCATGTGCTCATCGAACATGACGGTGCGCACGCGGTGCTCGCGGGCGTCACCGATTTCACGGCGGGCGGGTTCGATCCCGCTCATCGCAGCGATCCCGTGCAGGCGCTGGCGGGTGCACCGCATGACGTCGGTACGAAGATCCTGCTCGCGCATCAGCCGCGCAGCGCGGAAGCAGCGAACCGCGCCGGCTTTACCTTGCAGTTGTCGGGGCATACGCACGGCGGCCAGTTTCTGCCATGGCCGCCGTTCGTGCGGCTGCAGCAGCCGGTGATCGGCGGGCTGAGCCGCATCGGCAATCTGTGGCTCTACACGAGCCGCGGCACCGGATACTGGGGGCCGCCGAACCGTTTCGGCGTGCCGTCCGAGATCACGCTGATCCGGCTGACGCGCGGCGGGTAGGGCACGTTTCCCCGTTTGGAAACAGGCCGGCGCAAGCCCGACATCTACGGGCGCCGGCCCTGGCCCGCGGCCGTCACTCGATGCCGGCAATATCGTCGAAATCGAAGCACGGGCTGCGCGGGAACGGGCCGCCCGGATCGCCGTAGGCCAGATTCGCGAGGAAGTTGCGTTTGATCGCCGTGCCCGCGAAGAACGCGGCATCGATCTTCGCGCCGTCGAAGCCGGACATCGGGCCTGCGTCGACGCCGAGTGCGCGCGCGGCCACCTTGCATCCGCGAATGACAGTGCATGGCTGTGTGCGACGCCGTTGGCTAGTATGCAGGCATGCCCCGTTCGCTCCGTTCATCGCCCGTTTCTCCCGACATGTCGACACCCGATTTCTTCGCTGATACGCCCGCACCCGACGTGGACTGGTACCCGGACTGGCTGGCGCCGTCCGATGCCGATCGCGCGCTGGCCGCGTTGATCGGGGAAGTCGCGTGGCAGCAGGACACGATCCGCACGCCGCGCGGGCGCATTCCGTTGCCGCGGCTGACCGCATGGCAGGGCGAACCGGAAGCCGTCTACGTGTATTCGGGGATCCGCAACGTGCCGGCGCCATGGACGCCGGCCGTGCTCGACCTGAAGCGCGCGGTCGAGGCGACGTGCGGCGCGCACTTCAACAGCGTGCTGCTCAACCGCTACCGCAACGGGCAGGACAGCCTCGGCTGGCATGCGGACAACGAGCCCGAGCTGGGCGATGCGCCGGTGAGCGCATCGGTGAGCCTCGGGGCGATGCGCGTGTTCGACCTTCGCCATCGCAAGACCGGTGTCACGCATGCGTATCGCCTCGGACATGGCAGCCTGCTCGTGATGCGAGGCCGCACACAGGCCGAATGGCAGCATCGCGTGCCGAAGGCGCCGGGCGTGCAGGGCGAGCGCGTGAACCTGACGTTTCGGCGCGTGATGCCGGTGGGTACGGGCCGGTAACCCCGCCCATCGCCGACGTGCCGGGAAATTCGCGCCCCGTTTTGCGATTCATGGGCGATCGATACAGGCAAGCGGTCGCGTGTGCGGCACGTTGCCGCACGACTGCTGAGCCATGCGCGCTGAAACGCCGCTGAGGCCCGTGCCATATGGGGTTTCAGGAAATTTGATCGACCGCCCGGTTCCGATAGATGAGTGAAACCTCTGATGGTGCGTCGCAACAATCCTTGACTAGACTGTCGAATGGCAAAAGCGCGTCGCATCCCGGCGCGATCCTTTCGACATGCTCCAAGCGTTGCCGATGCGGTGCGCAAGGGGGCAGGAGCAAAACGCGTGACCGTATTCGACCCTTCCTTCGAACCCTCGCTGCACGTCTTCGAACAAGACGGCGGATGGCAATGGGCGCTGACGGTGAAGCGGGCGACCGGCGTTGGCGTGAAAGTCGTTGCGTTCAGCCGGGACGGCTTTCGCGGCGAAGCCGAGGCCTACGCCGCCGGCCAGCTTGCCCGCGCCGCGTATGACGCCGCCGTGACAGCCTGACGCCGTCGCGTCGATCCCGCCGCCCGAGGATCGTCTTCATCGCATGCCGCCCGCCGCCGGGTGGTTCTTCCCGATCGTTTCCAGTTTTCCGTCGCCTGTCGCGCTTCGCGCGATGGCGCGTGCGGCGCACTTGCGCGCTCGTCCGCCGGGGCTCGCCGTGCCAAATGGTCCGTACCATTCGACACGTGTGTGTGCCATACGTCGCGCTTAACGTCCCTGCAAGGCGTCCGTCGCGCCGGCGATGCGGCTCTTCGCGCCGTGATTCGAATACCGGACGCCGGACGCCGACCCATCGACAAGAGTGCAGGCCATGTGCGACGACAGAACCGACTACAACCGCCATGCGCGCGGCGGCTCGCGCACGGCGCGGGCGCCGGAACGGGGATTCACGCTGATCGAGGTGCTGATCGCGCTGGCGATCGTCGCCGTGGCGCTGGGCGCCGTGATGCGAGCGATCGCGCCGGACGTGCGCGCGCTGTCGGATCTCGGGTGCGATCGTCGGCGAGCGCCGCCGCCCGACATGCTGCAGCCGCTGCGCGTGCGCCTGCGGCTCGCGCCGAATCCCGATGCGGCGGCCGCCGCCGCGCCGGCTTCGGCGGCGCGCATGCCGTGACGTCCGAGCGCGTGCCCGGACGTGGTTCGATATCGTAATAACATATGACGTTATTGCGTTGGCGGGACGATGACGTCCTGCTTCTTCACCAGGAGCCACCCATGCAACTCTCCCAGCTAGGCGGGCATGTCGCCCAGTCCGGTTTCGCCGAACGGCAGAAGCACGCCCAGGCGCTGATGTTCGGCATGGCCGACATCAACGAGTATGTTTCCGGCGGCGTCTGCTACGACGCCGCGGCTTATGTCCGGTACCTGCTGCGCAGCGATGCGATGATCGCGCCCGGCGCGCTGCTCGACACGATCGGCCAGCACTGGCGAACCCGTTTCAACTTCGAGACCGGCGGTGAATGGGACGGGCGCGCGAGCATTCCGGCGGGAACCGCGGTCGGCTTCTCGCGCGGCGGTACGGTCTTTCATGCGGCGATCGCCGTCGGCGGCAGCCGGATCCGGGCGATCAACGGCGGCCGCCTGGGCAGCGGATGGATGTATGCGGTCGATCTGGCGCGCGTGCTCGAGCCGGATGCGGCCGGCGGCTTTACGTACGATCGCGCGAACATCCGGGTTCACCTGTCGCGCCTGTAGGCGGCCCGGCACGGCCTTGCCTGCCACGCCGGCCGCCACGCGTCGGCCGGCCGCCACTCACGCGGCTGCCTTCCCGCGCTGCCGGCCGCTCCGGCATGGCGTGGCGCTGTCCATCGCTGCTATCCTCTCGACCGTGATTGACTCTCCACGGCGTCGCGATCCGCATGCTGCGGTGCGGCGATGCGCGCGGGTGTGAACCCCGTGCGCGCTGAGGTAGCATGACTGAATATCCACGACGATCCGTGACCTGTTACGTGACTGATTTCCTACCGTCCATGTCCACATGGTCAAGACAACGATGAGCGACGCACCTGAAACCACGGCGCCCGGCGACGACGAATCGTCCGGCGGCGCGTCGTCCTATCTGGTGCCGGGGCTCGAACGCGGGCTGCGGATCCTCGCCGAATTCTCCGCGCGCGAGCCGGTGCTCGGCGCGCCCGAGCTGTCGAAGCGCATCGGCATTCCGCGCACGACCACGTTCCGCCTGCTGCAGACGCTGGAAGCGCTCGGTTTCCTCGAGCGCGTGAACGGCGACCGTTATTTCCGGCTCGGCGTCGGCGTGCTGCGGCTCGGCTTCGAATACCTGAATTCGCTCGAACTGACCGATCTCGGCACGCCCGTGCTCGAGCGGCTGCGCGATGCGACCGGCCTGTCGACGCATCTGCTGATCCGCGACCAGCGCGACGTCGTGTTCGTCGCGAAGGCGCAGAGCAACGCGTCGATGTTCGGTTCGGTGAAGGTGCACGTCGGCACGCGCCTGCCCGCGCATGCGACCGTGCACGGCCACGTGCTGATGGGCGACCTGACGCGCGACGCACTGCGCCAGCTGTATCCGGAAAAGCGGCTCGAGCAGTTCACCGAGCGCACGCCGGGCACCGTCGACGAACTGTACGAACGCGTGCGCCATTACGCGCGGCTCGGCTACGCGGTGAGCGAGGCGGCGTTCGAGAGCGGCATTTCGGCCGTGACCGCACCCGTACGCGATCATTCGGGCTCGATCGTCGCGGCGATCACCGCGACCGTGCCGCGCTCGGAAATCGGCGAGGCGCGCGAGAAGGAGCGGCTCGTCGAAGCCGTGTGCGGCGCGGCGGTCGACCTGTCACAGCGGCTGAACTATCGTCCGCTCGAAAGCGATCCGACCTTCGCGCACGCGCGCCACAAGGTCGCGATGTTCTGAGTGCGCCGATGCGCGGCCGGCGGTCGTGCAAATGCCATGTGCGAACGACAAAAGCGGCCCGCGGGCCGCTTTTGTCGTTTCAGGCGACGCACGCCCGACATCGTTCAGAACGAGTGGTGGATCCCGGTGAGCACGATCACCTGGTTTGCCGTGCTCGATACACCCGCCGTGAAGAACGCGGCCTTCGCACCGCCAGAACCGTGCTCGTACAACACGTTCGCATAAAGCTGCGTGCGCTTCGACAGCGCATAGATGTCGCCGAGCTCGACCTGCGTCCAGCGGCGGCCGGCCAGCGTCGTGGTCGCCGCGCCGCCCGCGATCGTGTTGAACGCGCTGCTGCGGTAGTTCACCCCCGCGTCGTAGCTCTGGAACGTGTCCGAAAAGCCGTTCGACTGCATCTTCGTGCGCGTGTACAGGCCGTGCACGAGGAAGTCGCCGAACTGGTAGGACGCGCCCGCCCCGATGTTCTCGACCTTGCTCGCGGTGTATCCGTTCGCGGTGTTCTGCCCCTGGAACGACGTGATGCCGGTCGTGCTGATCAGGATCGCGCGGTCGTGCTCGTTCGAGTACACGGCCGACGCCTTGAACGGCCCGTTCGCATAGTTCAGCGCGACGCCGACCGACTTGCCGGTCGAGAAGTTCGTCGTGTTGCCGAGCGCCATCGTCGCCGCGGCCGAGAAGCCCGCGAAGGTCGGTGAGCGGTACTTGACCGAGTTGTTGTACGGCACGTTGCCGGTCGCGGCGAGCCCGTCGATGTTGCCGGGGTGGAACGCGTACCAGCTCATCGCGAGGTAGGCCGTGCTGAGCGGATCGAGATAATCGAACGACAGCGGCGTCTGGCGGCCGAGCGTCAGCGTGCCGTAGCGTTCCGAGCCGAGGCCGACGAAGGCCGCGCGGTTCCAGATCGTGTTCGCGGTCGCGAACTGGCCGTTGTTCGTATAGAAGCCGTTTTCGAGCTGGAAGATCGCCGACAGGCCGTCGCCGAGGTCTTCCTTGCCTTTCAGGCCCCACCGATCGGGCTGCGTATTGCCCTGGATCATCGCCCACTTCGCATGGCCGCCGACGTTGTTCACGTACGCGACACCCGCATCCATGCTGCCGTACAGCGTCACGCTGCTCTGCGCCCACGCGCCCGACACGGCGCCCACTCCGATCACTGCTGCTGCTACCGCATGCTTGACCATTTGATCTCCTGAATCTCCAACCTGATGAATACGTGCCGTGGCGGCATGCGCGGGAACGGCCGGCCGTCGCGCGTTTTCGCCATCGGGTGGGCATTCGTATGTTCCATATAAGGAACAATGTACCTCTGATGGAATGGAGTATAGGGGCGTCTCGCACCGTATCAAAAATAATTTTTTCGGGACGGATGGGTTTCCGGCCGCCGCCCGGCGTCGCTGCACAAAACTCGCGTAAACCCGGTAAATCCCCGTCGCATAACAAAAAATTTCATTTGATGGGGTGGATACACGCGATTGCCGACCCGGCGGTCAGTGTTTTCCCTAGGGCGAGCAGCTTTTTGTTTTACTCGTGGAAAGTCGCTCCTATAATCACCATCCATAAACTGATGTTCCGGGTATGGAACAAATCGGAACAAACCGAGAGTCGATCAGAAGGAAGGGTGTGAGATGTCTGAACAATGGGTTTGCGCCGGGCACGCCGGCGCGCTGTCGGAAGACACGCCGATCGAGTTCAAGCGGACCGACGGCGTCGAAATCGGGATCTACCGCGTCGGCGACGACGTGTATGCGCTCGAGAACGTGTGCCCGCATGCGTACGCGCTGCTGACGCAGGGGTTCGTCGACGAAGGTACGGTCGAATGCCCGCTGCACGAGGCCGTGTTCGACATCAAGACGGGCGAATGCCTGAAGGGTCCGGGCGGACGCGCACTGAAGCAGTACGCGGTGCGGCTCGCCGGCGAGGAAATCCAGATCAAGGTGGAGTGACATGAAAGAAGCGACCGTGAATTTCAATCCCTTCCTGAAGCCGTGGGTGGCGCCGCAGCCGAACAACGTCGCGGGCAAGGGGCAGATCGAGATCCCCGGCCAGGTCGAGAACCAGGTCTGGCAGAACCGCAAGGCCGCCCCGACCCAGTATGAAAACGACCTCGGCGATGCGCTCGAACGCGTGTTCGAAGCCGGCGCGATCGAGCTGGACGAGGTCGTCGCGGGCCTGAACCGCATCGGCTTCCGCGCGCCGGACGGCACGGTCTGGACACCTGAACGCTTCCGCGCCGAAATGGCCTCGCTCGCGGAATGACCGCGTAAGCGCCGACTGCCGATCCGACGACAACCGCATCCGGAGCACACTGATGACGTCCCCCGAACAACACGCAGCACAACACGACCCGGTCCGTGCCTATCTCGACCGCGGCATCAAGAACTACTGGTACCCCGTCGCGCCGAGCTGGCAGGTGTCGAATGCACCGGTCGGCCTCACGCGCCTGTCCGAGCAGATCGTGCTGTGGCGCGATCACGACGGCAAGGTCCACGCGCTCGAGGATCGCTGCCCGCACCGCGGCGCACGCCTGTCGCTCGGCTGGAACCTCGGCGGCAACATCGCCTGCTGGTATCACGGCATCGAAGTCGACGGCGGCGGCACGGTCAACCGCGTGCCGGCCGTATCGAACTGTCCGCTCGAAGGCACGAAGTGCGTGAAGTCGTATCCGGTCGAAGAGAAGGCAGGCGCGATCTTCCTGTGGTTCGGTGACGAAGCGCACGGCGAGCCGGCGCCGCTGAACCTGCCCGAGGAACTGGTCGACGACGCGTACGGCCACTTCCTGTGCGTGTCGAACTGGAAGTGCAATTACCAGTACGCGATCGACAACGTGATGGACCCGATGCACGGCGCGTACCTGCATGCCACCTCGCACTCGATGGCCGAAGGCGACAAGCAGGCCGAGATGCGCGTGCGCAAGACGGAAACGGGCCTGATGTTCGAGAAGATCGGCCAGCGCGACGTGAACTTCGACTGGGTCGAGCTCGGCGAAACGGGCTGCCTGTGGATGCGCCTCGCGATCCCGTACAAGCAGAAATTCGGCCCGGGCGGCAACTTCGGGATCATCGGCTTCGCGACGCCGGTCGACGGCGACAACTGCCAGGTCTACTTCTGGCGCACCCGCAAGGTCAGCGGCTGGCAGCGCGACGTGTGGCGCTTCATGTACCGCAACCGCCTCGAGGGCCTGCACTGGGACGTGCTCGAGCAGGACCGCTACGTCCTCGAAAGCCTCGCGCCGAACGCGCGCGATCACGAATACCTGTACCAGCACGACGTCGGCATGACGCGTGTGCGCCGGATGCTGCGCACGCGTGCGCAGGAGCATCTTGCGACGCTCGACGCGCATCGCGCGGCGCAGGCGCAGGCCGCCTCGGAGCCGGCAAATGGCTGAGCGCGCTCCGGTCGTGTCGCTCGCGGGGCGCCGCGTGCTCGTGACGGGCGGCGCGCGCGGGCTCGGCGCGGCGTTCGTGAAGGCGCTCGTCGAAGCGGGCGCGCAGGTCGCGTTCGGTGACGTGCTGCTCGACGAAGGCCGCGCGCTGGCCGCGCAACTCGCCGAAGCCGGCCATGTCGTGCATTGCTTCGCGCTCGATCTCGCCGATCCGGCGAGCGTCACCGCGTTCGTCGCGCAGGGCGCGGCGGCGCTCGGCGGCATCGACGCGCTGATCAACAACGCGGCGATCACGAACTCGGGCGGCAAGCTGTCGACCGAGCTCGACGTGTCGACGTGGGACGCCGTGATGAACGTGAACGTGCGCGGCGTGTGGCTCGTCAGCAATGCGGCGCTGCCGTATCTCGCGCAGTCGGGCCGCGGCGCGATCGTGAACCTCGCGTCGGACACCGCGCTGTGGGGCGCGCCGAAGCTGCTCGCGTACGTCGCGAGCAAGGGCGCGGTGATCGCGATGACCCATGCGCAGGCACGCGAGTTCGGCACGCACGGCGTGACGGTCAATGCGATCGCGCCGGGGCTGACCGAGGTCGAGGCGACCGCCTACGTGCCCGCCGAGCGCCATGCGTTCTACCTGCAGGGCCGCGCGCTGACGCGTGCGCAGGTGGCCGACGACGTGACGGGCCCCGTGCTGTTCCTGCTGTCGGACGGCGCGCGCTTCGTGACGGGTCAACTGCTGCCGGTGAACGGCGGCTTCGTGATGAATTGATTGAATTGAAGTTTTCACTCTGATGAAGGAGAGGACGATGGCGGACGCCGATCTCGAACGCAAGTCGTGGGACCAGCCGGAAGGCGCAAGCTTCAACGACTGGATGGAAGGGCGCGTGGCGCGCTACGCAACCCGTCGCTACGACTGGGACGCACTGAAGTTCCAGGCCGACTACGACCCGAAGTACCGCCGTGCGCAGATGCGCTACGTCGGCACGGGCGGCACGGGCGTCGCGAAGGACGTCAACACGGTGCCGGCCGGCGGCTTCACGTTCTCGACGATGGTCATCCCGGCCGGCAACATCGGCCCGAGCCACATCCACATGGACGTCGAGGAAATCTTCTTCGTGCTGCGCGGCAGGATGAAGGTGATCTGCGAGCGTGACGGCGAGACGTGGGAAGCGATCCTCGGCGAGCGCGACCTGATCTCGGTGCCGCCGGGCGTGTATCGCACGGAAATCAACATCGGCGAGGAAGATGCGCTGATGTGCGTGATGCTCGGTTCGCCGAAGCCGGTCACGCCGACCTATCCGCCCGATTCGCCGCTCGCGAAGATCAAGCGCTGAGACGGAGCAGGTGAAGCAATGAGTGTCATCGACAAACGTGAACGCGACCGCACCGCGGCGTTCGCCGCGCTGCTCGGGCAGTTTCCCGAGCAGCGTTGCGCGGTCGGCGCGGCGGGCACGATCGGTTATCGCGAGGCCGGCGCGCAGCATGCAGGCCGTGCGCTGCCCGTCGTGCTGCTGCACGGCATCGGCTCGGGCGCCGCATCGTGGGTCCGCCAGCTCGACACGCTCGGCGCATCGCGGCGCGTGCTCGCGTGGGATGCGCCCGGTTACGGCGTGTCGACCCCGGTGCACGGCGCGTCGCCGGCAGCCGCTGATTACGCGGCATCGCTGAACGCGTGGCTCGAGGCACTCGGCATCGAACGCTGCGTGCTGGTCGGTCATTCGCTCGGCGCGATCATCGCGGGCGGTCTCGTCCGAGTGATGCCCGCGCGGATCGCCGGCCTGCTGCTGGTGTCGCCCGCGGGCGGCTACGGCAGCGCACCGGCTGAAACACGCGAATCGCGCCGCGACGCGCGGCTCGCGATGCTCGCCGAACTCGGCCCGGCCAGGCTCGCCGAGCAGCGCAGCGGCAACATGCTGTCCGGTTTCGCGAACGAGGATGCGCGTGCGTGGGTGCGCTGGAACATGGCGCGCATCGTGCCGGCCGGCTACGCGCAGGCCACGCATCTGCTCGCGAACGCCGATCTCGCCACCGATCTCGCCGGCTTTCGCGGCCGCACGGCCGTGGCGGTGGGCGCGAACGACGCGATCACGCCGCCCGCTGCATGCGAGCGGATCGCCGCGGCCGCGCACGTCGGGCTGCAGGTGATTCCGCAAGCAGGCCATGCCGGCTACGTGGAAGCACCGGCCGTCTATTCCGCACTGATCGACACGTTCTGCCGTCAGTGCGACCAACAGCGGGGACTGGCATGAACGAACCGCTGCAACAACCCGATACCGAAAACGGCAAGGCCGAAGCCAGTTACGTGGTCCCCGGCCTCGAACGCGGGCTGCGGATTCTCGCCGAATTCTCGCCGCGCGAGCCCGTGCTCGGCGCGCCCGAATTGTCGAAACGGCTCGGCATTCCGCGCACGACGGTGTTCCGTCTGCTGCAGACGCTCGAATCGCTCGGCTTCCTCGAGCGTGCGGACAAGGATCGCAACTACAAGCTCGGCATCGCCGTGCTGCGGCTCGGCTTCGAATACCTGAGCTCGCTGGAGCTGACCGATCTCGGCCTGCCCGTGATCGAAAGCCTGCGCGATGCGACCGGCTTCACGACGCACATCGTGATCCGCGATGGCCGCGACGTGGTGTTCGTCGCGAAGGCGCAGAGCCAGGCGCCGGTGTTCAGCTCGATCCGCGTGAACGTCGGCACGCGCTTGCCCGCGCATGCGACGACGCACGGTCACGTGCTGATGGGCGACCTGTCGCTGAAGGAGCTGCATGCGCTGTACCCGGAAGGCGCGTTGAACCGGATGACGAACGCGACGCCGGAAACGGTCGACGCGCTGTACGAAGTGATCCGCGAGGATGCGCTGCGCGGCTACGGCGTCAGCAATTCGTCGTTCGAGCGCGGTATTTCGGTGGTCACCGCGCCGGTGCGCAACGAGACGCAGAAGATCGTCGCGTGCATCACCGTGACGGTGCCGAGGCCGGAAATCGACGCGGCGCTGATCGCGGACGGCCTGATCGACAAGGTGCAGCGCGCGGCGGCGGAACTGTCGCGGCGGCTCAATTACCGCTCGGATGACGAGCACACGTTTCTCAAGGCATTAGGACTCCGATGATTCAGATCGATCTGACCGGGCAGGTGGCGGTGGTGACGGGCGGTTCGTCCGGCATCGGCCTCGCGACCGCCGAACGGTTCCTGCAGGCGGGCGCGTCGGTCGCGATTTGCGGCCGCGACAGCGAGCGCCTCGCACGCGCCGAAGCGATGCTCGTCGAAAAGTATCCGGGCGCGCAACTGCTCGCCGCGCGCTGCAACGTGCTCGACGAAGCCGATGTGGCCGCGTTTGCGCAAGCCGTATCGGCGCGCTTCGGTCGTGCCGACATGCTGGTCAACAACGCCGGCCAGGGCCGCGTGTCGACCTTCGCCGACACGACCGACGACGCATGGCGCGAAGAACTCGAACTGAAGTATTTCAGCATCATCCGCCCGACGCGCGCGTTCCTGCCGCTGCTGCGCGACGCGCAGGCGCCGACGATCACTTGCGTGAACTCGCTGCTCGCGCTGCAGCCGGAGCCGCACATGGTCGCGACGTCGTCGGCGCGCGCGGGCGTGCTGAGCCTCGTGAAGTCGCTCGCGACCGAACTCGCGCCGCAGCGCATCCGCGTGAACTCGATCCTGATCGGCATCGTCGAGTCGGGCCAGTGGCGCCGCCGTTACGAAACGCAGGCGCAGTCCGGCGAGAGCTGGGAGGACTGGACGGGCGCGATCGCCCGCACGAAGAACATTCCGCTGAACCGCTTCGGCAAGCCTGACGAGGCCGCCTGGGCACTCTTTTATCTCGCAACGCATCTGTCGTCCTACACGACGGGCAGCCATATCGACGTTTCTGGAGGCTTTGCACGCCATGTCTAAAAAAACCACGGTTGGCGAGCTGATTGCCGCCTTTCTCGAGCAGTGCGGCGTGAAGACCGCATTCGGTGTCATCTCGATCCACAACATGCCGATCCTCGACGCGATCAATTCGCGCGGCAACATCCGGTATGTCGGGGCACGCGGCGAAGCCGGCGCGTTGAACATGGCCGACGGGCTGGCCCGCGTGTCGGGCGGCCTCGGCGTCGCGTTCACGAGCACGGGCACGGCGGCGGGCAACGCGGCCGGCGCGATGGTCGAGGCGCTGACGGCCGGCACCGCGCTGCTGCACGTCACGGGGCAGATCGAGACGCCGTACCTCGACCAGGATCTCGCGTACATCCACGAAGCGCCGGACCAGTTGTCGATGCTGCATTCGATCTCGAAGGCCGCATTCCGCGTGCGTACCGTCGAAACCGTGCTGCCGACGATCCGCGAAGCCGTGCGCATCGCGCAGACCGCGCCGACGGGCCCCGTGTCGGTCGAGATTCCGATCGACATCCAGGCCGCTGAAATCGAATGGCCGGAAGACCTCGCGCCGGCACACGTCGCGGTGCGCGAGCACGACACCGCCCGCGTCGCGAAGCTCGCCGATGCCCTCGCGGCCAAGCGCCGCCCGCTGCTGTGGCTCGGCGGCGGCGCGCGCCACGCACGCGAGGAAGTCGAACGCCTCGTGAAGCTCGGCTTCGGCGTCGTGACGAGCGTGCAGGGCCGCGGCGTGCTGCCCGAGGATCACCCGGCGACGCTCGGCGCGTTCAACGTGCACGCGTCCGTCGAAGCGTTCTACAAGACCTGCGATGCGCTCGTCGTCGTCGGCTCGCGCCTGCGCGGCAACGAAACGCTGAAGTACAAGCTCGCGCTGCCGCAGCCGCTGTTCCGCGTCGATGCCGACGCGCTTGCCGACAACCGCGGCTATCGCAACGAGCTGTTCGTGCATGGCGATTCGAAGCGTGTGCTGGCCGAGCTGGCCGACCAGCTCGAAGGCCGCCTGGCGGTCGATCCGCAGTTCGCGGCCGATCTCGCGGCCGCCCGCGAGCAGGCGGTGGCCGACGTGTCGAAGGGCCTCGGGCCGTACAAGCAGCTCGTCGACACGCTGCAGGGCGCGGTCGGCCGCGACTACAACTGGGTGCGCGACGTGACGATCTCGAACAGCACGTGGGGCAACCGCCTGCTGAAGATCTTCGAGCCGCGCTCCGGCGTGCATGCGCTCGGCGGCGGCATCGGCCAGGGCATCCAGATGGGCATCGGCGCGGCGCTGGCGGATGCGGCGGCGAAGACGGTGTGCCTCGTCGGCGACGGCGGGCTGATGGTCAACGTCGGCGAGCTCGTCACGGCCGTGCAGGAAAACGCGAACGTGATGATCGTGCTGATGAACGACCAGTGCTACGGCGTGATCCGCAACATCCAGGACGCGCACTACGGTGGCCGCCGCTGCTTCGTGCAGCTGCACCAGCCCGATTTCGCGCAGTTCTGCGCGAGCTTTGGCCTCACGCACTACCGGATCACGTCGCTCGACGACGCGGAAGCGATCGTGCGCGAAGGGATGGCGAAGGCAGGCCCCGTGATGGTCGAGGTCGACATGCTGTCGGTCGGCGCGTTCGCGTCGAACTTCGCAGGCCCGCCGGTGAAGAAGGAAGAGCCGTCGGAGCGCCAATATGCTTAACGGGCAAAAGCGGGCCCACGCACCCGTCGACGTCGCGATGATCGGCTTCGGTGCGATCGGCGCGGCCGTGTACCACGCGGTCGAGCACGATGCGTCGCTGCGCGTCGCCCACGTGATCGTGCCGGAACACCAGCGCGCGGCGGTGCAGGGCGTGCTGGGCGGCGCGGTGGAGGTCGTGTCGTCGGTCGACGCACTGGCCCGCCGCCCCGAGTTCGCGCTCGAATGCGCGGGCCACAGCGCGCTCGTCGATCACGTCGTGCCGCTGCTGAAGGCCGGCACCGATTGCGCGGTCGCGTCGATCGGCGCGCTGTCCGATCTCGCGCTGCTCGACGTGCTCGCACAGGCGGCCGACGAAGGCGACGCGACGGTCACGCTGCTGTCCGGCGCGATCGGCGGGATCGATGCGCTGGCGTCCGCGAAGCAGGGCGGCCTCGACGAAGTGCTGTACGTGGGCCGCAAGCCGCCGCTCGGCTGGCTCGGCACGCCCGCCGAGGCGCTGTGCGACCTGCGCGCGATGACCGCGGAAAAGGTGATCTTCGAAGGCAGCGCGCGCGATGCCGCGCGCCTGTATCCGAAGAACGCGAACGTCGCGGCCACCGTCGCGCTCGCGGGCCTCGGCCTCGATGCGACGCACGTGCGCCTGATCGCCGATCCGGCGGTCGAGCGCAACGTGCACCGCATCACCGCGCGCGGCGCATTCGGCGAGATGTCGCTGGAAATGAGTGGCAAACCGCTGCCCGACAACCCGAAGACGTCCGCGCTGACGGCGTACAGCGCGATCCGCGCGCTGCGCAACCGCGCGGCCCGCTGCGTGATCTGACCGGGCCATTGAATGCCTGCCCGCGCCACGGCGAGGGCGGGCGTGCAGAGACAGATTTGTGGGACTTGTGACATGACTCCTTTCGATACGAGCCTCGTACCCGACGGCAACATCCTGATCGGCGGCGAATGGCGGCGCGGCCGTGGCGCGCCTTACGCGAGCATCTATCCGGCCGACCAGTCGCTGAACATGGAAGTGTCGACCGCGAATGCGGACGACGCGGCCGAAGCCGTCGTGGCGGCGGACGCCGCATGGCGCCGCGCCGACTGGGCCGGGCTGAAGCCGCACCAGCGCGCGCAGGTGCTGTACCGCATCGCCGATCTGATCATGCAGCGCCACGAGGCGCTCGCGAACCTGCAGCGCCGCGACAACGGCAAGCCGATCGGCGAGACGCGCGTGCTGGTGGCGAGCGCCGCGAACACGTTCCGCTATTTCGCGGCGTGCCTCGAAACGCTCGACGAGGAGCTGACGCCGTCGCGCGGCGATTACCTGACGATGAGCGTGTACGAACCGATCGGCGTGATCGCGGCGATCACGCCGTGGAATTCGCCGATCGCGTCCGATGCGCAGAAGCTCGCGCCGGCGCTGGCGGGCGGCAACGCGGTGGTGCTGAAGCCGGCGGAAGTCACGCCGCTCGTGTCGCTGGCGCTGGCGCGCATCTGCGAGGAAGCGGGCGTGCCGAAGGGTGTGCTGAGCGTGCTGCCGGGCAAGGGTTCGGTGATCGGCGACGTGCTCGTGCGTCATCCGCTGGTGAAGAAGGTGTCGTTCACCGGCGGTACCGAAGTGGGCCGCGGCATCGCGCGCATCGCGGCCGAGAAGCTGATGCCCGTGTCGCTCGAACTCGGCGGCAAGTCGCCGACCATCGTCTGCGACGACGCCGATCTCGATCATGCGGTCAACGGCGTGCTGTACGGCATCTTCAGCTCGTCGGGCGAGGCGTGCATCGCGGGCTCGCGGCTGTTCGTGCAACGTTCGGTGTACGACGAATTCATGAAGCGCCTGGTCGCGGGCGCACGCAAGCTGCGCGTGGGCGACCCGACGCGCCCCGACACGCAGATGGGGCCGCTGATCACCGCGAAGCATCGCGAATCGGTGGAGCGCTACGTGGCGCTGGGTCTCGAGGAAGGCGGTCGCCTGCTGTGCGGCGGCGAGCGGCCTGCGGGCGATGGGCGCGAGGACGGCTTCTTCTATCAGCCGACGATTCTCGAA
Source organism: Burkholderia sp. AU31624 (assembly GCF_020420065.1). Classification (NCBI taxonomy): domain Bacteria; kingdom Pseudomonadati; phylum Pseudomonadota; class Betaproteobacteria; order Burkholderiales; family Burkholderiaceae; genus Burkholderia; species Burkholderia sp. AU31624. The sequence goes on along the minus strand of NZ_JAIZRT010000001.1, from coordinate 443,139 downwards.
GGGCTGCCGAACAGCGCGCGCATCTGCCAGGAAGAAATCTTCGGCCCGGTGCTCGTCGCGATGCCGTTCGACGACGAAGCGTCGCTGATCGCGCAGGCGAACGACAGCGTGTTCGGCCTGGCGGCCGGCATCTGGACGCGCGACTACAAGCGTGCGTGGCGCATCGCACGCGCGCTGGAGACGGGCACCGTCTGGATCAACACGTACAAGTTGTTTTCGATCTCCACGCCGTTCTCGGGCTGGAAGGAGAGCGGGATGGGGCGCGAGAAGGGGCGTCTCGGCATCCGCGAGTACATGCAGCAGAAGAGCCTCTACTGGGGCTTGAACGACGCGCCGCTGCCGTGGGCGAACTGAGCGAAGGGGAATGACGCAATGAGCATTTTGGGAATCGAGCAGATCACGTACGGCGTCGACGACCTCGCGACGTGCCGGCGCTTTTTCGCCGACTGGGGGATGAAGGAAGTCTCGCACGACGACACGCGCGCACGCTTCGAGACGCTGAACGGCTGCACCGTGCTGGCCGTCAAGGCTGACGATCCGTCGCTGCCGCCTGCGTTCGAGGCGGGGCCGACGCTGCGGGAAGTCACGTGGGGCGTCGCGACGCGGCAGGAACTCGACGCGTTGCGCACGAAGCTCGCCGGCCAGCCTGGTTATTACGCGCAGGACGATGCGGTCGGCTGCATCGACCCGAACGGGATGGCGATCCGCATCGAAGTCACGCGCAAGCGCGCACTCGACATCACGGGCTCGCCGTCGAACGTGTGGGGCCAGACGCTGCGCGTCGACCAGCCGAGCCCGATCTATGCGCGCGCGGAGCCGGTCGAGGTCGGGCACGTGGTGTTCTTCACGAACTGCCTCGACGCGCAGGAAAAGTTCTATCACGAGCTGCTAGGCTTCGAGACGTCCGACCGTTACCCGGGCCGCGGCGCGTTCATGCGCTGCGCGCCGCACGGCGGCCATCACGACCTGTTCCTGCTCGCGCTGCCGAACGGCAAACGTGGCCTGAACCACGTCGCATTCACCGTGCGTGACATCCATGAGGTGTTCGGCGGCGGCATGCACATCGACCGCTGCGGCTGGGAAACGCAACTCGGCCCGGGCCGCCACCCGGTGTCGTCCGCGTACTTCTGGTACTTCCAGAACCCGGCCGGCGCGCTGATCGAGTACTACGCGGATGAAGACGTGCTGACGCCCGAGTGGCAGCCGCGCGAGTTCGAGCCGGGCCCGACCGTGTTCGCCGAATGGGCGGTCGATGGCGGCCTCGACGGCAACACGCGCCGGCAGAAGAACGCGAAGGCGCCGGAAGGCAAGTTCATGACGGAGCGCAAATCTTGAGCGAAGAGAACACACCGGAGCAGGCCGCGCCCGGCACGGTCGTCGTGATCGGCGGCGGCCAGGCCGCGGGCTGGGTGCTGAAGACGCTGCGCGCGGAAGGCTTTGCGGGCCGCCTCGTGATGATCGCGGATGAACCGCATCTGCCGTACGAGCGTCCGCCGCTGTCGAAGGCCGTGCTGGCCGGCGACGCCGACATCGAAACCGTGCGCGTCGTGCGTCCGGACGAATTCGACGCGCTGAACGTGGAAGCATGGCAGCCGGAGCGCGCCGCATCGATCGACCGCGCACGCCGCGTCGTGACAACCGAAAGCGGCCGCGAGATCGAGTACGACCGCCTCGTGATCGCGACCGGCGGCACGTCGCGCCGCTTGCCGGACGCACTCGTGAGGACCCCGAACCTGCATTACCTGCGTACGCTCGACGAAGCGGCCGCGCTCGGCGAGAAGCTGCGTGCGAGCCGGCGCGTGCTCGTGATCGGCGGCGGCTGGATCGGCCTCGAAGTCGCGGCGACCGCGCGCAAGCTCGGCGTCGAAGCCGTGGTCGTCGAAGGCGCGCCGCGGCTGTGCGGCCGCTCGGTGCCGCAGATCGTGTCGGATTTCCTGCTCGACCTGCATCGCGCGAACGGTGTCGACGTCCGCCTCGGCGCGGCGCTCGCGTCGCTCGACGCGCAGCCGGACGACGCGTCGAAGGTGCGCGCGACGCTCGCCGACGGCACGACGATCGACGCCGATTTCGCGGTGGCCGGCATCGGCCTCGCGCTGAACGCGTCGCTCGCGAGCGACGCGGGGCTGGCGCTCGACGACGGCATCGTCGTCGACGAATTCGGCGCGACCAGCGACCCGGCGATCTTCGCGTGCGGCGACGTCGCGAACCATCATAACGGCTGGCTGAAGCGGCGCGTGCGGCTCGAGTCGTGGGCCAACGCGCAGAACCAGGCGATCGCGGCGGCGAAGGCCGTGCTCGGCGTGCGCGCCCCGTACGCGGAGATTCCGTGGTTCTGGTCCGATCAGTACGACGTGAACCTGCAGATCCTCGGTGATCTGCCGGCCGATGCGCAGCTCGTCGTGCGCGGCGAGCTTGCCGCGCGACGCGCGACGCTGTTTTTCGTAGGCGAAGGACATGTGAGAGGTGTCATCGCCGTCAACAACGCACGTGAGCTGAAGCTCGCGCGCAAGTGGATGAACCAGGGCCGGGCAGTGGATACGGAAGCCCTGGCAGACACGAGCAAGACACTGGCCTGACCGGGCGACGAGACACAGGAGACCCCCGCATGAGCACTTTCGACAATGTCGTGGCCGGTCGCGCCACGATGGAAGCTGCCGCCTCCACGCCCGGCGCGATCATCGCGCGGCTCGAGCGGCTTCCCGCCAACGCGATGCAGATCCGCGCGCGCGTGCTGATCGGCACCGCGACGTTCTTCGACGGCTTCGACGTGATCACGATCGCGGCGACGCTGCCGCTGCTGATTCACAAATGGGGGCTGTCGCCGACGCAGATCGGCATGCTGATCGCGTCCGGCGCGATCGGCCAGCTGATCGGCGCCTTCCTGTTTCCCGCGCTGGCGGAGAAGCACGGCCGCGTGAAGGCGATCGCGTGGAGCTCGGCCGTGATCGGCATCACGAGCATCGCGTGCGGTTTCGCGCCGACCTTCGAGATCTTCGTGCTGCTGCGGATTTTGCAGGGCCTGGGTCTCGGCGGCGAGTTGCCGGTTGCGGCGACGTACATCAACGAGATCACGCGCGCCCATGGCCGCGGCCGCTTCGTGCTGCTGTACGAGATCGTGTTCCCGATCGGCCTGCTCGTGTCGATGGCGCTCGGTGCGTGGCTCGTGCCGCGCTTCGGCTGGGAAATCATGTACTTCGTCGGCGGGCTGCCGCTGATCCTGTCGTTGGTGCTCACGCGTCTCGTACCGGAATCGCCGCGCTGGCTCGCGTCGCGCGGGCGGCTTCCGGAAGCCGGGCGGGCGGTCGGCGTGTTCGAAGCGTCGGTGCGCGGCGAGCTGCCGCCGGTCACGCAGGCAGCGGCGTTCGACGAGATGGTGCGCCAGCATCCGAAGCGCAAGATGAGCGACCTGTTCAGCGCCGCGTATCGCAAGCGCACGCTCGCGGTGGCGACGTTGTGGGCGACCTGCGGGTTCATCCAGTACGGGCTGTCGACGTGGCTGCCGACGATCTACAAGAACTTCTATCACGCGCCGTTGCAGCTCGCGCTGAACCTCGCGGTGATCGGCTCGATGATGGGCGTGCTCGGGTCGCTGGCGTCGGCGCTGCTCGTCGACAAGCTCGGCCGCAAGCCGGTGATCGTGTGGTCGTTCGTGCTGTGCGCGCTGTCGCTGGCGTTCGCGGGTTTCTATCACGCGTCGTCGGTGTATGTCGTGTCGATCTTCTGCTCGCTGTCGCTCGGGTTGATGGCGTCGGGGTTCATTACCGCGTACGTCTATACGCCGGAGCAGTATCCGACGAGCATCCGCGCGTCGGGCTGCGGGCTCGGCAGCGCATGGCTGAAGATCGCGTCGTTCGTCGCACCGATGGTGGTGCCGCACGCGATCATCGGCGGCAACCTCGCGCCGGCGTTCTACCTGATCGGCATCGTGCCGCTGATCGCGGCGGTGACCGTGCACTTCGTCGGGATCGAGACGAAGGGGAAGGTGCTCGAAGCGCTTGAAGCGTAAGCGCGGCCGGTGGCAACGGCTGCAGTGACGAGGCCCGGGCGACGCCCGGGCCTTTTTGTTGGGCGGCGATCGGGGTTGCTGCTGTGCGGCGGGGCGCGCGAACGCGTGAGATGGCCGACTTGCGGCTTGCATGTTCTAATTCACGATCTCGTTTTCAGAACGATTGTCGCCATGCCTCTGTTCGAACCCGTCACGCTGGACACCTCCCGCCTCGTCCTGCGACCGCTACGCAAAGCCGATGCGCCCACCTTCTTCGAGATCTGGTCGGATGCCGAAGCGATGCGCTATTTCTCGTTCTCGCCGATGACGCACATCGAACAGGCGATCGAACGCGTCGCGCGCAACGTGCAGACGTCCGCGAGCGGGGAGAGCCTGACCTGCGTGCTCGAACTGCGGGAAACCGGCGAAGCGCTCGGCGAATGCGTGCTGTTTCATGCGAACGAGCCATGCCGGCGCGCCGAGATCGGCTTCAGCCTGCGGCGCAAGTACTGGCGCGGCGGTTACATGCGCGAGGCGGCATCGGCCATGATCGATCATGCGTTCGGCACGCTGCGGCTGAACCGGCTCGAAGCCGATATCGATCCGCGCAACGCCGCGTCCGCGGGGCTGCTCGAACGGCTGGGCTTCGTGCGGGAAGGGCTGCTGCGCGAACGCTGGATCGTCGGCGACGAAGTGTCGGACAGCGCGCTGTATGGGTTGCTGGCGAGCGATCGGCGCGGGTGACTTGCCGGATTCACGGCGCGAACGTACCCTTGGCCGACACCATCCACCATCGGCAGGTGCTCGACCATGCAAGCTCATCCTCTGCGTCTTTCCCCCGGCGACGATTTGCGCGGCGCGATCGAGCAAGCGTTGCGCGGCCACGCATCGCACGCGGCCTTCGTGATCCAGGGCATCGGCAGCCTGAGCGTCGCGCAGCTGCGCTTTGCCGGGGCCGACGTGCCGACCGAGTTGCGCGGTGACCTCGAAATCCTGACGCTGGCCGGCTCGGTGTCGCCGGATGGCGCGCATCTGCATATGTCGATCTCGGATGCGGCCGGCCGCGTGACGGGCGGCCATGTCGCGAGCGGCTGCGTGGTGCGCACGACCGCCGAGATTCTGCTGGCCGTGTTGCCCGCGCATCGCTTCGCGCGCGAACCCGACCCGCACACCGGCTTCAACGAACTGGTGATCCGCCGCGAGCCGGGCGGCGAGGGCGCGTGAGCGTCGCGACGCAGCGGTAGAAACGCCGGTCATCGCGGCTTTCCCGCTATCTCCGGAGAGGCTTGTTTCGAAACCGCATAAAAAAATGGCGCCGCCGGCATTCAGCCTGCGACGCCATTACGTAGTGTGCTGCGCCGTCAACCACCCGCCGCAGCGCGCTCCGCGTGCTTACATCTGCACGGTGTCGGCCACTTCCTTGAAGTCTTCGATCTGGTCGAAGTTCATGTACTTGTAGATCTGGTCGCCGTTCGCGTTCAGCACGCCCATGTCGGCCATGTACTCTTCCTTGGTCGGGATCTTGCCCAGACGCGAGCAGATCGCCGCCAGTTCCGCCGAGCCGAGATACACGTTCGTGTTCTTGCCGAGACGGTTCGGGAAGTTGCGGGTCGACGTCGACATGACCGTCGCGCCTTCGCGCACCTGAGCCTGGTTACCCATGCACAGCGAGCAGCCCGGCATTTCGGTACGCGCGCCGGCCGTGCCGAACACGCCGTAGTGGCCTTCTTCGGTCAGCTGCTTCTGGTCCATTTTGGTCGGCGGCGCGACCCACAGCTTGACCGGGATGTCGCGCTTGCCTTCGAGCAGCTTCGACGCGGCACGGAAGTGACCGATGTTGGTCATGCACGAGCCGATGAACACTTCGTCGATCTTCGCACCTGCGACGTCCGACAGCGTCTTCACGTCGTCCGGGTCGTTCGGGCATGCGACGATCGGCTCGTGGATGTCGGCGAGGTCGATCTCGATGACGGCCGCGTACTCGGCGTCGGCGTCCGGCGACAGCAGTTGCGGGTCGGCCAGCCACTGCTCCATCGCCTGGATACGGCGCTGCAGGCTGCGCGGATCCTGGTAGCCCTGCGCGATCATCCACTTCAGCAGCGTGATGTTGCTGTTCAGGTACTCGATGATCGGTTCCTTGTTCAGGTGCACCGAGCACCCGGCAGCCGAACGCTCGGCCGACGCATCCGACAGCTCGAACGCTTGCTCGACCTTCAGGTCGGGCAGGCCTTCGATTTCGAGGATGCGGCCCGAGAAGATGTTCTTCTTGCCTTGCTTGGCGACCGTCAGCATGCCTTGCTTGATCGCGTACAGCGGAATCGCGTTGACGAGGTCACGCAGCGTGACGCCCGGCTGCATCTTGCCCTTGAAGCGGACCAGCACCGATTCCGGCATGTCCAGCGGCATCGTGCCGGTGGCGGCCGCGAACGCGACCAGGCCCGAACCTGCCGGGAAGCTGATGCCGATCGGGAAGCGCGTGTGCGAATCGCCGCCGGTGCCGACGGTGTCGGGCAGCAGCATGCGGTTCAGCCACGAGTGGATCACGCCGTCGCCCGGGCGCAGCGCGATACCGCCGCGCGTGCTGATGAAGTTCGGCAGCGTCTGGTGCGTCTTCACGTCGACCGGCTTCGGATAAGCGGCGGTGTGGCAGAACGATTGCATCACGAGGTCGGCCGAGAAGCCGAGGCATGCGAGATCCTTCAGTTCGTCGCGGGTCATCGGGCCCGTGGTGTCCTGCGAGCCGACCGAGGTCATCTTCGGTTCGCAGTACGTGCCCGGGCGCACGCCCTGGCCTTCCGGCAAACCGCACGCGCGGCCGACCATCTTCTGCGCGAGCGAGAAGCCCTTGCCGCTGTCGGCCGGCTGGTGCGGCAGGCGGAACAGCGTCGACGGCGCGAGGCCGAGCGCTTCACGTGCCTTCGCGGTCAGGCCGCGGCCGATGATCAGCGGAATGCGGCCGCCGGCGCGCACTTCGTCGAACAGCACGTCGGACTTGACCTGGAATTCGGCGATGACCTTGCCGTCCTTCAGCGCCTTGCCTTCGTACGGGCGCAGTTCGACCACGTCGCCCATTTCCATCTGCGACACGTCAAGCTCGATCGGCAGCGCGCCGGCGTCTTCCATCGTGTTGTAGAAGATCGGGGCGATCTTGCCGCCGAGGCACACGCCGCCGAAGCGCTTGTTCGGGACGAACGGGATGTCTTCGCCGGTGAACCACAGCACCGAGTTGGTGGCCGACTTGCGCGAGGAGCCGGTGCCGACCACGTCGCCCACGTAGGCGACCAGGTGACCCTTTTCCTTCAGCGATTCGATGAACTTGACCGGGCCGCGCTTGCCGTCTTCTTCCGGCGTGATGCCCGGGCGTGCGTTCTTCAGCATCGCCAGTGCGTGCATCGGGATGTCCGGGCGGGTGGTGGCGTCCGGGGCCGGCGACAGATCGTCGGTGTTGGTTTCGCCCGTCACCTTGAACACGGTGATGGTCAGGCTTTGCGGCACTTCCGGACGGCTCGTGAACCATTCGGCGTCGGCCCAGCTCTGCAGCACGGCCTTCGCGTGCGCGTTGCCCTTGTCGGCGAGTTCCTTGACGTCATGGAACTGGTCGAACATCAGCAGGGTTTTCTTCAGTGCATCAGCGGCCACGGCGGCGACGGCTTCATCGGACAGCAGCTCGATCAGCGGCTGGATGTTGTAGCCGCCCAGCATCGTGCCGAGCAGTTCGGTCGCGCGTTCGCGCGAGATCAGCGGGCAGGCGGTCTCGCCCTTGGCCACGGCGGCCAGGAAGCCGGCCTTCACGCGGGCGGCTTCGTCGACGCCGGCAGGCACGCGATGGGTGATCAGGTCGAGCAGCGTCTGCTCTTCGCCGGCGGGCGGGTTCGTCAGCAGTTCCACCAGTTCGGCGGTCTGCTGAGCCGTCAGCGGCAGGGGAGGAATACCGAGCGCGGCGCGGGCGGCCACGTGAGCACGAAAGTTTTCAAGCATGGGGAGACCTGCTGATATTGCGTTTGAGGGGAAGGCCTTGCCGGCACTCCGGGGCTGTTCCAGACACTGCTTTGAGCGGGATTCTAATCTCAATGCTCTTTAACGTCAAATGTCTTATGTCTTATATAAGAGTTGATGACCGGGCACGGGGAAGCCCGGTGGCACGGGGGCGTCGGTGTGTCGGGGTATGTTTTGGAGGTTCACCCGGGTGCGGATGCCGGCAGGGTGTTTTGGGTGGTCCCGACAGTGGAGGGGAGGCGCTGCGGGGTGCCTGACTGCGATCCGGGCGCGTTCGTTTGCGTCGGGTGCCTCCGTTGTCGGTTTTGGCTGACGTCATGCGAACCGACACGAACCGTTCGAGGCCACGGCCGGGGAGGGGCGCCACCGGTAACGACGCGTCGGGAGTCCGGCTACCGGCTACCGGCGGCACAGATATCTGCACAAGCAAGCAAGAAACGTTACACACGGGCCGCTTTCGCGCGCCTACGCTCTATTTCACGCGGCTTTCAAGCAGGTTTCAAAAGATGGGGCCCACATCGGTACGTGCCGGTTGCACCGTCCTGAACGGCCGCGAGCCCTCAAAGCCCGTCGATCAAGTACATGCGATCCAGAGAATCGATTTTCGTGGTGGTGTCGCTCATTGCGTCGTCGGTCGCTCACGCGGCCGTGGCCGATGGTGAAGCGCGCGACTCCGCCAGCCGTCCCGTCGCACTGGTCTATCGCGGCCCGGCCGCATGCGATGGCTGCCCCGAGACGATCGCGCAGCGCCTGCGTGAATCCAGCCACAGGTTCAGGGTGATCTACGTCGGGCCGGCGGAAAAACTCAAGATCACGCCCGCCGTCCTGGCCGGCGCCGCGCTCTATGTTCAGCCGGGCGGCGGACAGGACATCCCCGGCGCGGCGGCCAGCATCGGCAAGCGTTCGATCAACGCCGTGCGGCATTACGTGTCGAACGGCGGCCGCTATCTGGGCATCTGCATGGGCGCCTACCTGGCGGGCGACCCGGGTTTCGGGCTGGTTGCCGGCGAGTTGGACTCCGAGGTCGGCCGGCCGGGCTCGACGCTTCACGGTATCGAGGACACCGTGACACCGGTGGTCTGGCGCGGGAGAAAGCGCTGGATCTACTTCCAGGACGGCGCGATGCTCCCGGCCGCCCGGGGCGCGGTCGTGCTGGCGACCTATCCGAACCGCGATATCGCGGCGGCGACCTATCGCTACGGCAAGGGGCGCGTCGGGCTCGTCGGCCCGCATCCCGAAGCCGACGAAAGCTGGTATCGCGAGAACGGTCTCAAGAATCCGGACGGCGTTCGGCCGGACATGGCCGACGACCTGATCAACGCGACGATGAAGCGATGACGGTGTGCGCTATTTCCGCTTGGCGCGATAAGCATCGAGGTTCTTGCGCGCCTGCGCGCGGATCGCGCGTTGCACGAAAGGCGTCCAGCCGAGCAGGGCGCCTTTCAGCCCGAGCGCCTGACGTGCCCAGCGCCACAGGTCGAAGCTGTCGCGATGCTCGACGATGCGTCCGTCGCGAAACCGGAACCGCGCGTCGATCCGGTTGACCACCATCCGGCCGGTCGCCGTGAAGCGGTATTGGGCGATCCACTCGGCGCGCCCGGCCTGCTGATCCGCGGCGACGTCGCCGAACGTCAATGAAAAATCCTGCGCACGCGCCACCAGCATGCGCCACATGTCGCGTGCGAGGTCGCCGCGCAGTTCGCCGAATGCGGGATCGCTGAAGACGACGTCATCGGCATAGCAGGCGAGCATCGCGTCGATGTCGCGCTGCTGGAACGCCGTGTAGAAGCGCTGGATCAATTCGGTGTGCGGATGGCTCATCTTTGGGTGTGTTGTCGTTGGCGATGAAGCGGGGTCTCGACGCGGCGGCCGGGAATGCGGCCGGTTGAACGTCTGGCGAGTGCCATACGGCAAGGACGCTCCGATCGACTCGATGTCGACGCATCTTCCCCGCCGCGAGGCAGGTTACGCCCAGGCGTTCGGTATGACCACCGTCCCAGCCGTGACATGCGTCGCGACATCGATCGAAAAGCGGGAATGGATGCGGGCGTGTGTGGCTCTGCCTCGGCTGTCGTGACCCGAACGCGGCCTGCGCGTCACCGGACGCCCATCAGCGGTTCGCCAGCGCGACATCCTGGTTGCCGCGCCCCGTCACCAGGCAGCCCGACATGAACGCCTCGCTCTGGCTGCTGGCAGCGGCCTCGCCGAAACCGCGGCCGAGCGCATCGACCTTCACTTGCGCGGCGCCTTGTCCGCACGCGAGCGGGCTGGTGTCGCGGCCCTGCGCGTGCAGGATCGCGCGATCGCCAATGAGATACGCCAGCAGCGCGAAAACAGCGATATGTACGGCTCGTCTCATGGTTCGTCTCCTCGTGGCTCAAGCGTAACGCGGACCCGTTCGACGAAGCACTTGGGGGTTCCCCCGGTAAACGTCTGCTGAAATAACGGCGCGGTGGGTGATCCTGTCCCGTTTTCGTGGTTTGCGGGAGGAGGGAAGGCGCGGTTTCAATGCGCGTGGCAGGCGCAACCAGACGCGCGGCGACACATGCGTGCAACGGTTTTTTGCGCGACAGGCGCGCGATTCACGGGAGTTTGACGAATGTCAGGTTACGGACGGAAGGGGGCGGTCGCGCAGCCGTTCAAAGCGATAGCATGAATGCATGATTTGACGGAAAGCGATCGCGGAGGAATGCGTCGGTTCCGGCAAGCAGGTGCGTGTCGAACATCGCTATCGAATTAGTGAGGAATCCAAATGCTTAACGTCTCTTCCGTCCTGATCAGCCTCGCCCCGATGTGGGCCATCCTGCTCGTTGCGTCTTCGGCCGCTGCCTATTTCGTGTTCTGGCGCAAGGTCATCGACTAAGCGCTGCATGAACGCCGATGCAACACGGGTGAGCGGTAACGCGCACACGTGTCGCACCGCGCGTCGCAAACCCGCAGCCCGTCGACGAACGGGCCGTTGCCGCATCGTCGCGCTTCATCCCCGTCATTGCACGGCCGTGACCGGCACATTCGAAATCCGCACCAGCCGGCTCATCACGCTGCGACGGAACACCGACAGCAGCGCATGCAACGGGCCGTGCCGCGGTGCGACGACCACGATCTCGTCGCACCCCGTCTCCGCGGCCACGGACGCGATCGTATCGGCCACCGGGCCCACCTTCATCACGACGCTGTACTTGACGCCGGCTTCCTGCAGGATCCGTTCGGCCATGGCCAGATCGTCGGACGCGAACTTCTCCTCGATCGAGCGCAGCCGCGACAGCGGATGGTAGGCCTCGAGCCGCGTCGATTCGAGCGGCGCCTGAACGTTGATCAGCACGATTTCCGACGCGCACCGTTCGCGGTACAGGAAGGTCGCGTGGCGAACCGCCTGAAGCGAGCGGGGAGAGTGGCCGACCGGAACCAGCAGCTTGAGCATGAATGTTGTCCAGGAAACGTGATGATTCCAGCGTAGCGCGCCGCCGGGCCGGACGATCTAAAGAGAACGGGCGACCGCGTAAAAATGTCGTTAACGCGCGCCGCCTCGTGCCGCGCCTAATAGAAATATAAGAAATTTAAGTTTATGCGCATAAACGATTTCATCGGCCGGGGCGGCGCGCGCGAAGCGTGGCCCGCCACCCCGATTCAGTCGGAACCGCAATGAATCACGGCGGAAAATATCGGAGGTCGCCGATCGGGCGTCGCGTAGAGTAGTGCATCGGCCGCGGCGCGGCCGCTCCCGGCCGGTTCGGGCGCGACCGCCGCCATGCGGCCCGCCATTCCATTCCGATTCCAGGAGACTTCGCATGCCGCACGGCGCCCCGCAGCTTCTCGCTCCCGCTTCCATCCCCGTCGATCCGATCGTGCGCCTGTCGGCGGGCGAGCTCGCGTCGGCGATCCGCGGCAAGGCCGTGTCGTGCGTCGAGACGATGCGTGCGTATCTCGATCACGTCGAGCGCGTGAACGGCGCGGTCAATGCGATCGTCGCGCTGCGCGATCGCGACGCACTGCTCGCCGAAGCCGCGGAAAAGGATGCCGCGCTGGCGCGCGGCGAGTACCACGGCTGGATGCACGGGATGCCGCAGGCGCCGAAGGATCTGGCGATGACGAAGGGGCTGCGGACGACCTACGGCTCGCCGATCTTCCGCGAGAACGTGCCGCAGGCCGATTCCGTGGGCGTGGCGCGGATGCGCGCGGCCGGCGCGATCTTCATCGGCAAGACCAACACGCCCGAATTCGGGCTCGGCTCGCACACGTTCAACGAGGTCTACGGCGCGACGCGCAACCCGTACGACCTGACCAAGAGTGCGGGCGGCAGCAGCGGCGGCACGGCGGCGGCGCTCGCGTCGCGGATGCTGCCGGTGGCGGACGGCAGCGATTTCGGCGGCTCGCTGCGCAATCCGGCCGCGTTCTGCAATATCTACGGCTTCCGTCCGTCGCAGGGCCGCGTGCCGCGTTGGCCGGGCGTCGACGTGTTCGTGCAGCAGCTCGGCATCGAAGGGCCGATGGGCCGTACGGTCGGCGACGTCGCGCAACTGCTCGCGATCCAGGCGGGCTACGACCGCAACGATCCGCTGTCGCTCGCGGACGATCCGGCCGTGTTCGCGCAGCCGCTCGACGCCGACCTGCGCGGCAAGCGCATCGCGTGGGTCGGCGACTGGAACGGCTATCTCGCGACCGACGCGGGCGTGCTCGCGCTGTGCGAGCAGGGGCTGGCGACGCTGCGCGAGATCGGCTGCGACGTCGATGCCGCGTTGCCGGCGTTCGCGCCCGACCGGATCTGGCGCCTGTGGCTCGCACACCGGCACCTGCTGTCCGGCGGCGGGCTGCTTGCGCACTATCGCGACCCGGCGCGGCGCGCGCTGCTGAAGCCCGAGGCGATCTACGAGGTCGAGGGGTTGCTCGCGATGCAGGGCGCGGCCGTGTTCGACGCGAGCGTCGAGCGCACCGCGTGGCATCAGGCCGTGCTGAGCTTCTTCGACCGCTACGACTTCATCGCGGCGCCCACCGCGCAGGTGTTCCCGTTCGACGTCGACCAGCGCTGGCCGAAGGAGATCGCGGGCCGTGCGATGGATACCTACCACCGCTGGATGGAAACGGTCGTGCCGTGGACGCTGGCCGGCTGCCCGGTGATCAGCGTGCCGGTCGGCTTCAACGATGCCGGGCTGCCGATGGGAATGCAACTGATCGGGCGTCCGCGCGCCGATCTCGCCGTGTTGCAGCTTGCGCGCGGCTACGAGCAGGCGGCTGACTGGGTCGGCGGGCGGTTGCCGGCGTGGATGGCGGCGTAGCGCGACACTGGCCGAAAGCCGAAAGCGGGTGGCCGACCACCGGCCGCCCCACTTTGCCAACCTCTGCCGCCATCGCCATTCATGCGGCTCGCGAACGAATTCCAGCCCCCGCGCGAAATCGCACGCAATCGTGGATGAATTCCCTCGAGCACGTACGTGACGCGCGCAATTGCAAGCGGCCGCGCGGCGTGATTTCGTTTCGATGTGTTTCAGTCGTTGCGGCCGCGCGCGGCGCGCTTCGACAATATCGGGCTCAACCATTCGGGCACGAGGACAACACATGAAGCAGATTCGCGCGACGGGCCGGCACCTGGCCTCGGCAGGCATTGCGTTCGGCATTCTCGCAAGCGGCACCGCGCACGCGCAGCTCGACCTGCAGTCGATCGGCGCGTCGCTGCTCGGCGGCGGGCAGCAGCAGGCGGCGCCCACGCAGGGCGGCGTCGCGCAATTGCTGCAGGCCTATGTCGGTGCGAACCAGCAGGTGCTGACCGGCCAGTCGTCGCTCGCATCGGCGATGGGGCTGACCGGTGCTGCCGGGCAGGCGCAGCAGGCCGCGAGCCAGCTCGCCGGCGGCAATGCGCTGACGCCGGCCGCGCTGTCGCAGATGGGCGGCGCGCAGCAATCGGTATCGCAGGCGCTCGGCCAGGCCTTCGCGAGCGGCGGTGCGACGCACGGCCCGATCGACAAGCAGGCATTCAGCAACGGCCTCGCGTCGCTCGGGCAGGGGCTCACGCAGTATTCGCAACTGCAGTCGGGGCTCGGCAATCTCGGTTCGACGAGCGCGGCGTCGCTGTTGCAGTCGGGCCTGAATCCGCAGAACATGCAGGCTGCGTCGTATATCGCGCAAAGCGCGCCGGGCCAGTTGCAGTCGCTCGCGACGACGCTCAGCCAGGCCGTGCAGTTCGCGACGAGCCAGGGCATTTCGGTGCCGTCGGTCGCATCGTCCGCGCTGAAGCTGCTGCCGTAACGTTGCGCGGGGCCGTGCGCGATGCGGTGCCGGCATCGCGCGCGACACGAAGATGACCCCGCCCAACATGGGGATTGCGCACGATGCTATCGTGGCGTGTCCCTTTTTTCGGTGCAGGTTCATGACAGACTCGTTTGACCTCTCGCGCTATTTCTCCCGCATCGGCTACGACGGCCCGGTCGAGCCGACGCTCGACGTGCTGCGCCGGCTGCATCTGCTGCACCCGCAGGCGATTCCGTTCGAAAACCTCAATCCGCTGACCGGCGCCCCCGTCGCGCTCGACCTGCCGTCGATCGTCGACAAGGTGCTCGCGCATCGCCGTGGCGGCTACTGCTTCGAACTCAACAAGCTGTTCTACACCGCGCTCACGGCGATCGGCTTTCGCGTGACGCCGATGATCGCCCGCGTGCGCTGGATGCTGCCGCCGGAAGTCGCCACCGCGCATACGCACATGCTGCTGCGCATCGATCTCGACGGCGCGGCCTGGTTCGCCGACATCGGCTTCGGCAGCGCGACGCTCACCGCGCCGCTGCGTTTCGTGCCGGACGAGCGGCAGCTGACGCCGCACGGCGCGTTCCGCGTCGTCGCCGCGCCGGTCGACGGTGAATTCGACATGCAGATCGAGACGCCCGACGGCTGGCAGACCACCTATCGCTTCCAGCCGAAGCGGGTCGAGTGGATCGATTACGACGCCGCGAACTGGTTCACGTCGACGTACCCCGAATCGATCTTCCTGCATAACCTGATCGCCTGCCGCGTGCTGCCCGACGGCCGTGCCGCGCTGCGCAACACCACGCTGACGATCCGCGACGCGGCCGGCGTCGGGCGCACCGTCACGTTCGACGATGCGGCCGCTTGGGGCGCGTGCCTGCGCGACACGATCGGCATCGACACGACGGGATTCGATCTCGACGCGCTGTTTGTGCGACTGGCGGCGCGCGCCGCCGCGTAACCCGGATTCACGACCGATCGCCAACGGCGGCCCGCACCCACGGGTCGCGCCTGCGATTGACTTTTGCTAGATTGCTAGCATACTAGCAACCATGACCGATGAAGAAGTGAAGCAGTTCAACGTGTACCTGCCGCTCGGCCTGATCCGGCAGGTCAAGCATCGCGCCATCGAAACGGAGCAATCGCTGTCCGCGCTGGTGGCCGACGCATTGCGCGCGTACCTGGCCGCGCCGCCGCCGGGTGCGGAGCCGTCCACCAAGGAGGAGTGACATGTCATCCGAGCGAATCGAAGCCGTGTACCTGACGACGCACAACTGGGGCAAGTCGGCGAAGTTCTTCCAGGCGCTGGGCTTCAAGCTGGAGTTCGAAACCGATCACCAATCTGGGCAGCTGCGCAGCGGCGACGGCCCCTTTCTGTTCATCGCCGAAGTGCCGCCGGGCGAGACGCCGGCCATGCAGGTCGTGCTCAAGGTGGCGGATGAGCAGGCGGTGCAGCCGCAGCCGATCGTCGACGTCGTCACGCCGTTCGAAGATACCCACTGGGGCACGCGCGACATGACCGTGCGCGATCCGGACGGCCGCGTATGGCGCCTGCAGGCGCCGGGCAAGCAGGGCGCGTGAGGCGATCATGACCGAACCCCGAGAAAGCGCCCCCGACAGCACGGCCGCGCGCGTTGCGCTGTGGCGCGCACTGCACGTCGAACTCGACGCGCCGCCGCACGTGCTCGCCGATGAAGTCGGGCTGCAATTGCTCGCGCCGGAACCCGGCTGGCAGCAGCGCGGCGACATGGATCCGCAATTCACGCGCCCGTTCCGCGCGTCGATCGTCGCGCGGGCGCGCTTCATCGAGGATCTCGTCGTCGAACAGGCCGCGCGCGGCGTGAGCCAGTACGTGATCCTCGGCGCGGGCCTCGACAGCTTCGTGCAGCGTCGGCCGGAGATGGCGTCGCGCGTGACCGTGTTCGAAGTCGACCCGCCCGCGCCGCAGGCCTGGAAGCAGCGCCGCCTGGTCGAGCTCGGTTTCGGCGTGCCCGACTGGCTGCGTTTCGTGCCGGTCGATTTCGAGGCGAAGCAGTCGTGGCGTGCTGCGCTGGTCGGCGCGGGCTTCGATGCCGGCAAGCCGGCGGTCGTGGTGTCCACCGGCGTCAGCATGTACCTGACGCACGAAGCGAATGCGGCCGCGTTGCGCGAAGTCGCGTCGCTCGCGCCGGGCTCGACGCTCGCGATGACGTTCCTGTTGCCGCTGGAGCAGGCGGATCCGGATGTGCGCCCCGGGCTGGAAATGGCCGCGAAGGGCGCGCGCGCCAGCGGCACGCCGTTCATCAGCTTCTTCATGCCGGCGCAGATCCAGGCGCTCGCGCGTGAGGCCGGTTTCGCGGAGACCGCGCACGTATCGGCCGCCGAACTGACGCGCCGTTACTTCGCCGATCGCACCGACGGCCTGCGGCCGCCGAACAACGCGGAAGAGCTGCTGGTCGCGACGGTCTGAGCTGTTGCGATCATAGCGACCACAGCAACCACAGCAACCACAGCAACCACAGCAACCACAGCAACCACAGCAACCACAGCAACCACAGCAACCACAGCAACCACAGCAACCACAGCAACCACAGCAACCACAGCAACCATCACGCCCGTTCGAGCACGGCCATTTCCCGCACGACCACGAGCAGCACCGCGAGGCTCGCACCGCCCGATGCGCGCAGATCCGCGAGCAGGTGCTCGTAACGCGCGAGCGCGGCTTCGCGGCGCGCGCGCCATGCGCCGACGATCGTCTCCGGCGTGGTCGAATCCGGCGATTCCGCGAGTGCGCTCGTCGCCAGCGTGCGCTTGAGACGCGCGACTTCCGCGAGCGCGGCCGCACGCGCCAGCATGTCCCAGTGCGTCGGCGTCGGCAGTGTTGCCGCGCGTTCGCCGATCCAGCTGTAATTGAGCAGCGTGCCGAGCGAGAAATAGACGCCCGCGACGAGTTCGAGGCTGCGGTTGCTGGTCGCGGCCACTTCGGCGATGTCGAGCAGCGCGGCCGAGATGTCGCCGCTCGCGACGCGCACCGCAAGTGCGCTGTCGACACCGGCTTCGACCAGCACGCGCTGCCGCTCGGACAATGCCTCGAGATCGTCGGCCGGCAGCAGCGACGGCAGTTGCGGCGCGAGCCGCTCCGCCGCGTCGCGGCAGCGCGCGATCAGCTCGGTGACGCCACCATCGGCCACCGCGCCGGATTGCAGGTGCCGCAGGAACCACAGCGCCGCGCGCTCCAGCAACCTTGCGACGTCGACGAACATGCGCGCCTGCACGTCGTCGGCGACGCGGTTGTCGAGCGCGTCGATGTCACGCCACACCGCATCGAGATCGAACACGTCGCGCGCCATGATGCACGCCCGCACGATGTCGCCGGGCTTCGCGTCGGTCTCCTCCATCAGCCGGTGCACGAACGCGCAGCCGACGCGGTTCACGAGCGCGTTGGTCAGGTGCGTCGCGAGGATCTCGCGGCGCAGCGGATGGCGGCGCATCGGCTCGCTGAAGCGCTGCTGCAGCGGCTTCGGGAAGTAGTCGACGAGCATCGCGGCCACCAGCGGATCCTCGGGCACGTCGGATTCGAGCAGCGCGTCGTACAGCCACATCTTGCTGTACGCGAGCAGCACAGCGCGTTCCGGTGACGTGAGGCCGAGCTTCGCGGCCTGCCGTTCGGCGACTTCGTCATCGGTCGGCAGGAATTCGATCACGCGGTTCAGGCGGCCCGCGCGTTCGAGCCAGCGCATCAGGCGCGCTTCGGCGTCGAGCAGCTCGACCGCGTAGCGGCCGGCGATCGACAGCGCCTGCGTCTGGTAGTAGTTGTCGCGTAGCACGAGCAGCCCGACTTCGTCGGTCATCTCCGCGAGCAGCGCGTTGCGCTGCTTCTCGGTCATCTCGCCGTCGGACACGACGAGCCCGAGCAGGATCTTGATGTTGACTTCGTGATCCGAACAATCGACGCCCGCCGAGTTGTCGATCGCATCGGTGTTGATGCGGCCGCCGCGCTGCGCGAACTCGATCCGGCCGAACTGCGTGCAGCCGAGGTTGCCGCCTTCGCCGACCACCTTGCAGCGCAGGTCCGCGCCGTTCACGCGCACCGCGTCGTTCGCGCGGTCGCCGACCTGCAGGTGGGTTTCGCGCGCGGCTTTCACGTAGGTGCCGATCCCGCCGTTGTACAGCAGGTCGACCGGCGCCTGCAGGATCGCGCGGATCAGCTCGGCCGGCGGCAGCGCATGCGCATCGATGCCGAGCGCGGCCTGCACGGCCGGCGACAGCGGGATCGTCTTCGCGGTGCGCGGGTAGACGCCGCCGCCCGACGAGATCGATGCCGGATCGTAGTCGGCCCAGCTCGAGCGTTCGAGTGCGAACATGCGCGCGCGCTCGGCGAAGCTCGTCGCGGGATCGGGGTTCGGATCGAGGAACACGTGCCGGTGATCGAACGCGGCGACCAGCCGGATATGCGGCGACAGCAGCATCCCGTTGCCGAACACGTCGCCCGACATGTCGCCGACGCCGACCACCGTGAAGTCGGTCGTCTGCGTATCGATGCCCATCTCGCGGAAGTGCCGCTTCACCGACTCCCACGCGCCGCGCGCGGTGATCGCCATCTTCTTGTGGTCGTAGCCGACCGAGCCGCCGGACGCGAATGCGTCGTCGAGCCAGAAGCCGTACTCGTGCGAGATCGCGTTCGCGTAGTCGGAGAAGGTGGCCGTGCCCTTGTCGGCGGCGACGACCAGGTACGGGTCATCCGGATCGTGACGCACGACGTCGGGCGGCGGCACGATCGCGTTGC
Source organism: Burkholderia sp. AU31624 (assembly GCF_020420065.1). Classification (NCBI taxonomy): domain Bacteria; kingdom Pseudomonadati; phylum Pseudomonadota; class Betaproteobacteria; order Burkholderiales; family Burkholderiaceae; genus Burkholderia; species Burkholderia sp. AU31624. The sequence goes on along the minus strand of NZ_JAIZRT010000001.1, from coordinate 424,162 downwards.
CGACGAGGTTGTCGGTCAGGTCGAGCAGGCCGCGCAGGAAGGTCTGGTAGCACGCGATGCCTTCGCGCATCCACGCTTCGCGATCGCTCGGCGGCGGCGGGTTCTTCACGACGAAGCCGCCTTTCGAGCCGACCGGCACGATCACGACGTTCTTCACCATCTGCGCCTTCATCAGCCCGAGCACTTCGGTGCGGAAATCCTCGCGGCGATCCGACCAGCGCAGGCCGCCGCGCGCGACGCGCCCGCCGCGCAGGTGCACGCCCTCGACACGCGGCGAATACACCCAGATCTCGAACATCGGCTTCGGTTCGGGCAGGCCCGGCACCTTCGCCGGATTGAACTTGAACGACAGGTACGGCTTCGGTTCGCCGTTCGCATCGGCGAGGAAGTAGTTCGTGCGCTCGGTCGCGTTGATCACGCCGAGGAACTGGCGCAGGATGCGGTCCTCGTCGAGGTTCGGCACCTGGTCGAGCGCGCCTTCGATCGCCTTCAGTAGCCGCTCGGCCTGCACGTCGCGCGTGTCGCCGGTGGCCGGGTCGAAACGCAGCAGGAACAGCTCGACGAGCTGCCGCGCGATCGCCGGGTTGCCGGTCAGCGCGCGCTCGATATACGCGTCGCTGAAGGTCGAGCCGACTTGACGCAGGTACTTCGCATACGCGCGCAGGATCGTCACTTCGCGTGCGCTCAGGTGGGCGCGCAGCACGAGGCGGTTGAAGTCGTCGTTCTCGATCCGGCCGCTCCAGATCTGGTCGAACGCATCCTCGAACAGACCCTTCACGCGCTCGATGTCGAACTCGGTATCGTCGGCGAGCTCGAGGCCGAAGTCGTGTACCCACGCATGCGCGGCGTCCTGCGTCTGGATCCGGTACGGCCGTTCCTCGTCGACGCGCACGCCGAGATGCTCGAGCATCGGCAGGCTGCGCGACAGCGCGATCGGGTCGCCCGCGCGATAGACCTTGAAGCGGAACGCACGCGCGTCGGCCTCGATCGGCCGGTACAGGTTCATCGCGAGCTGCCCCGAATCCTTCACGCGCTCGATCAGCTCGATGTCGCGCACGGCCGTGCGCGCCGGATAGTCGTCGCGATAGCCGGCCGGGAACGAATCGGCATAGCGCTGCAGCAGGCGGTTGCCTTGCTCTTCGCCGAAGGCGTCGAGCAGCGCGTCGGCGAGATCGTCCTGCCAGCGGCGCGTGACCTGCACGAGCCGCGTTTCGAGCTCGCGCGTGTCGACGTCGGGCATCGTGCCCGGTTCCGCGTGGACGACGAAATGAATGCGCGCGATCGCCGATTCCGACAGCAGCGGCGTGAATTCGACGTTCACGCCGTTGTACGCATCGACGAGCAGCTTCGCGATGCGCCGGCGCAGGTCGGTGTTGTACTTGTCGCGCGGCACGAACACGAGGCACGACACGAAGCGGTCGAAGCGGTCGCGCCGCACGAACAGGCGCGTGCGCTGATGTTCCTGCAGCCGCAGGATGCCGAGCGCGATGTCGTAGAGCTGGTCTTCGTCGGCCTGGAACAGCTCGTCGCGCGGATAGGTTTCGAGCACCGTCACGAGCGACTTGCCGAGGTGCCCCTTCGGCAGGAAGCCCGCGCGCCGCACGATGTTCGCGCACTTGCGGCGCACGATCGGGATCTCGGCGCTCGACACCATGTACGCGGTCGACGTGTAGAGCCCGATGAAGCGGCGCTCGCCCGCGACCTTGCCGTCGGGGCCGACGAGCTTCACGCCGACGTAGTCGAGATAGCCGGGCCGGTGCACGGTTGCGCGCGAATTCGCCTTGGTCAGGAAGATCGGCCAGGCGCCGGTGATGATGTCGGCGGCGGCCTGCGGCAGCGGCGTGACGTCGGGCGCGCCCGACGTGCGCAGCGATTCGCGCAGGATGCCGAAGCCGGTGCCTTCGATGCCGCGCAGCCCGAAGCCCGTGCCGTCCGATACCAGCGCGTAGTCGCGCTGGCCGAGGAACGTGAAGTGATCGGCGGCCATCCATTCGAGGAAGGCGCGTGCCTCGATGTCTTCCGCGGTCGATTCGCGCGCCTTCATTTCCTTGATCGTCGCGCGTGCGATCTCGACGATCTTCGGCCAGTCTTCCACCGACGCGCGCACGTCGCCGAGTACGTGCGCGATGTCGTTGCGCAACGTGTTGAGCAGCGCGGCATCGCCGCAGCGGTCGACTTCGAAATGGATGAACGACGCGAGCTGCGACTGGCCGTCGCCGGGCGTCGCGCCGCCCGCGTCGACGCGCTCGATGCCGCCATCGCGGCCGCGCCAGATGCGGAATACCGGGTGCAGCGCCGAATGCAGCGCGAGCCCGAGGCGGTTGACGGCCATCGACACCGAATCGACGAGGAACGGCATGTCGTCGTTGACGATCTCGATGACCGTGTGATCGGAATGCCAGCCGTGCTGTTCGAGGATCGGGTTGTACACGCGCAGCCGTTCGCTGCCGGGCACGAATTTCTGGGCGGTCTGCCAGTGCGCCATCGCGGCGCCGTAGAGATCGGCGATGCTGCGGCTTTGCAGATCGTCGGCATCGACGAAATCGTAGTAGTGACGCAGGAAGGGTTCGACGATCCGGAACGTGGCTTCGGGCAGGCGCCCGCGCGCGAACTCGACGACGTCCGAGAGCAGGTGTGCGACGACTTCCTCGTTCTTCGCTTCCATGGCGGTCTCCTCGTCGGGTGGCCATCGGCTGCTGCGTCTGTCCGGCATTATGCGCCGATTGCGTGACAAAGCGATGTGCGGGCGCACAACGAGGGGCGGCTGGAGGAGGCCGCGTGCAGCGCCTTTGGCGGGCGCTGCAGCGTGTGAGTCAGGGCAGGGCGGGCAGCGCCGCAGGGCCGCCGCCTGTGACGCTCAGCGCTCGTCGCTCCACAGCTTGCCGGCGGTCGCCCAGTTCTCCTTCTTCACGTCGGTGAGAATGATGTCGACCGAGCCCGGTTCGCAGCCGAGTGTCTCGCACGTGACGCGCGTGATGGCTTCGACGAATGCGCGCTTCTGGTCGACGGTGCGGCCTTCGAAGAGCTGGATATTGAAAGTCGGCATGACGGAGTGCTCCGATTGGTTGGGATGAATGAGGCGTTGGGAGCCGGCGTCGTCAGTCGCGATACGTCGGATCGATCCGGTCGAGCCGGCGCAGCAGCGCCGGCCATTCCAGTTCGCCCTCGATCGCGCCGCCGTCGCGCAGCTGTTCGGCGGTTCGGTCGGCGATGGCCGGTGCGGGCAGCACGAGCGGCCCGCCGCCGGCCTGCGCGCGCACCTGGATATCGCACGCCTTGATCAGCGTGTCCATCAGCACATAGGCTTCGGCCACGGTGCGGCCGACCGTCAGCGTGCCGTGGTTGCGCAGCAGCATCGCGGATTTCGCGCCGAGGCTCGCGGTCAGCCGCGTGCCTTCGGCCGGCGAGAACGCGAGCGCCTCGTAGTCGTGGTACGCGAGGTCGCCATGAAACCGCAGCGCGTGCTGCGACGCGGGCAGCAGCCCGTCGCGCTGGATCGACACGGCGATGCCGGCCGTATTGTGCAGATGCATCACGCACACAGCATCGGCGCGTGCGGCATGCACGGCCGCGTGCAGCGCGAAGCCCGTCACGTTGACCGCATGGTCGCTGTCGCCGATCCGGTTGCCGGCCAAGTCGATCTTCACGAGATTCGACGCGCGGACTTCGTCGAACGTGAGGCCGAACGGGTTGATCAGGAAGTGGCCGGGCTCGCCGGGCACGGTCGCGGACAGGTGCGTGTAGATCAGGTCGTCCCAGCCGTTCAGCGCGACGAGCCGGTACGCGGCGGCGAGGTCGACGCGCATCCGGCGTTCGGCGTCCGAGATCGGGCCGCCGGGTTTCACGGCATCAGGACGGTGTGCGAATGACGACATCGGGTTCTCCGAAGGTGAAGCGGCGGGCGACGATCACCGTGACCCACGACGCGAGCGCGAACGGGGCCGTGAACGCCGGAATGCCGGCGCGCGTCGCGAGCCACTGGATCAGCGCGGCGAGAGCGGCGGCCGCGAGCGCCGCACGCGGGCCGCGAGGCATCAGCGCAAGCGCGGCGAGCGCGCCGTTGAAGCCGAGCACGCCGTCGGCGAACGATGCGCCGCTCGCGCCGAGCGCGACCAGCAGCACGGTCGACACCAGCGCGCCGCCGAGTGCGAATGCGGCCGCGCGGCGCGATGCAGCGGCGAGGCCGACGACGATCAGCGCGCCGGCCCATGCGCCTTGCGCGAAAGTGGTCTGCGCGATGCCCGAGAGCAACGCGTCGGCCGCGGATGAAAACGTCAGCGCCGGGCCGGCCGTCACGCCGCCTGCCTGCTGCAATGCGACAAACGGAAACCACAGCGCGGTGACGGCGAGGCACGGGCTCGAATACGGGCACTGGCGCCAGCGTGCGAGCGGCACGCGCATCGCGTGCTGCACGAGCGCCGCGCCGATCGAGGCCAGCGGCACCAGCACGATGGCGGCAAGTTGATGGGGTGCGAACAGCACGGCGATCAGCGCGGCGAGCGCGCCGTTGAAGCCGTGCAGCCCCTGTTCGACGTCGCGGCGCTCGGCGCCCGTCAGCACCGCCGTCATGCTGGCGGCGGCCGAGCCGACCAGCGCCGCGCTCGCGAGCCGCAGGTCGGTCAGCGCCAGTGCGGCGAGCAGCAGCGTGCCGGTGAGCGCATTCGCCTGCAGCACGATCTGCCCGATGCCGCGCAGCAGGATACGCAGGTCGATCGATGGCGAAACGGGGCGGGCGGTAGGCATGATGGCGGCGGAACAGGACGAGCCGCGAGCATAGGACACAATCCCGTGCACCGGAATAGGGAATTCTGGATAGTCAGGATTTGTGGCCGATGCCCCGAAACGGTGAATCCGGAGGTCGGTTCGAGCCCGAACGCCGCGTCGTCGGCACTTTCGGCGGGGTGGCCGGTTCGGGACTCGAATCCTCGCGGTAGCCGGTACTTTCGTTGAGCGATTCGTGCGACGATGCCTCGCATCGGGAATACCGGGAGGCGGAAAGATGCGCGAAGTGCGTTGGGCGTCGCTCGAAGGCGACGGGGTCGAACATCTGACGTTCGACCGGAGCGGCGGCGGGATCGTCGTCGAAAGCGCGGTGGTCGGCCAGCGGTATGGCCGTGCGTACGGGCTCGCGTATCGCGTCGAGTGCGACGCGCACTGGCACGTGACCCATGCGGTGCTCAAGGTGATGGGCGGCGGCACGCTCGAATTGCGCGGCGACGGCGCGGGCCACTGGCGCGACGGCTCGGGCCGCGCACTGTCGGAACTCGACGGTTGCATCGACATCGACATCGCGGCGACGCCGTTCACGAATTCGCTGCCGATCGGCCGCCTCGGCCTCGCGCGCGGCGAGCGGCGGCCGATCGACGTCGCGTACATCTCGACGCCGGACCTGAAGGTCACGCCGGTCAAGCAGGCCTATGCGTGCCTCGAGCCGGGCCGGCGCTACCGCTACGAAGGAATCTTCCGCGACTTCACGGCCGAGATGGAGATCGACGACGACGGGCTCGTCGTCGATTACGAGACGCTGTTCAGACGCCTCCCGGCGCTGGCGCCCGCAGTGCGCTGAACCCGGGCCGCGACCGGGGTGAGTGCCGGCCGCTCCTGCGCGGACGCGAAGCGGTCGATCCGCGACGCGATCAGGTCGGGGTGGCGCAGCACGATCCAGTGCGTGCCGTCGATTTCCTCGCGCACGTGGTCGCCGAGCCAGCGGTCGAGGTCGACCGACATCTCGGGCGTCACGTAGCGGTCGCGCACCGGCACCAGGATCTGCACGGGCGCCTGCGCGTACCGCTCGCGCGGCTTGCGGGCCCGTGCGATGAAGTTCGCGCGGTACAGCTGCAGCCCGTTCAGCGCGTTCTTCAGTTGCACGGGATCGCGCTCCGCACGCACACGCTCGGTGAGCTGCAGCCAGCGCGGCCACAGTGCCGCGCCGCCGAGCCGCCACACCAGCGACGGCACGAGCGGCAGGTGGAAGAACGCGATGTACCACGACTTCAGGCTCTGCTTGAGCCGCATCTTCGCGCGGAACACGTGATCGAGACACGGGCCCGAGATCGACGTGTACGACGCGATCCGGCCGCGGAACGCGGGGTCGGTCACGGCCTCCCAGCACTGGATCGACCCCCAGTCGTGGCCGACGAGATGGAACGGCCGGCCGCCGCAGGTCGCGTCGGCCACCGCCTTCAGGTCGGCGGCGAGCCGCTCGAGCGAGTAGTCGGCCCGGCGGCGCGGCGCATCGGACGCGCCGGCGCCGCGCACGTCGTACGCGATCACGCGGTAGCGCTTCGCGAGCCGCGCCCGGATCGGCGCCCACACGGCCGCCGAATCCGGGTAGCCGTGTACGAGGATCAGCGGCGGGGCGCGACGCGACCCGCTCACGTAGACGGCGAGTTTCACGTCGCCGGACTGGACGGTCAGCATCTCGTGGGCGCGCGCCATGGCGTCATGCCTGCGCCACCGAGTGCAGCGGCACGCGGCGCGGGGCGGCTTGCGCGGCGTAGCGCGCGTTGGTCGCGTCGATGTTCTCGAGCAGCGTGTCGAGCTCCTGCAGGTACTGATGGTTGTCGTGGTCCCACGGGTGGAAGCCCGGGCGGAAGTAGTCGAGCCATTCGCGTGCGATGCTCGGGAACACGCCGTGCTTCGGGCTGTACAGGTACTTCACGAGGCGCCACATGCCGCCGAACTTGCCGTGCTCGCGACGGTGCGCGCGCATCAGGCGCACGTGGAAGTCGAACACGATGGCCCAGAAGAACACGGTGGTCGTCAGCATCGTGCCGGTGCGCAGCAGGTAGCTGCCGAGGCCCGGCTTCATCACGGTGCGCCACACGTCGTACGACACCGCCTTGTGCTCGGTTTCCTCCATCGCGTGCCACATCCACATCTGCTGGTAGCCTTCGACCGAGCCGTCGATGCGGTGCTCGTGGCCGGACAGCAGCTGGTTCGCGAGGATCGCCGTGTAGTGCTCGAGCGCGATCGTGATCGCGAGCTGCATCGAATGCGGCAGCACTTTCTTGAACCAGCCGAGGATCGTCCACAGGCGCTTGTCGAGCTTGTGCGCGGGCAGGCCCGACGCCTGCAGCAGGTCGTTGTATTCGATGTGCTCGCGCGTGTGCATCGCTTCCTGGCCGATGAAGCCGAGCACCTGCTTCTTCAGTTCCGGATCCTCGATCTGGTCGCGGTAGTTGCGCACCGAATCCATGAAGAAGCGTTCGCCGGCCGGAAACAGCAGCGACAGCGCGTTCATGAAGTGCGTGACGGGTACGCCCTGCACGTGCCAGTCGCGTGCGCGTTCGGGGGGCAGCGCGAAACGGATGTCGCGCCGCACGGGCATCATGTTCGGGGTGGTCATGATTGTTCTCCTCCCTGGTTGCCTGCATTGTTGTAGGTGGCGTGCAGCGGTGCGGCCGCCGGCGTGCCGCGCGCGGCGCGGCGGGCCTTCGCGGCCTCGCGGCGCGTCGCCAGCACGACGAGCGCCTGGTACGCGGCGGGCAGGATGCGCGCCATCCAGTCCGCGCCCTTCGCGTCGCGGCCGATCAGCACGCGGCGCTTGTTCTTGCGCACGCCGGCGAGGATCGTGCGCGCGGCATCGTCGGCGGTCGTGATGAAGAACTTCTCGAAGCTGTCCTTGCCTTGCTGTTCGCTCTCGACGATGAAGCCGACCATGTTCTTCGCGACGCGGCTCGATTGCGCGATGTTCGTGCGGATGCCGCCCGGATGCACGCAGGTGGCCGATACGCCGCACTTCATCATGTCGAGTTCCTGGCGCAGCGATTCGGTGAAGCCGCGCACCGCGAACTTGGTCGCGTTGTAGCCGCTCATGCCCGGCTGCGCGAAGATCCCGAAGATGCTCGACGTGTTGATCACGTGGCCTTCGCCCGAGGCCTTCAGGTGCGGCAGGAACGCCTTCGTGCCGTGCACGACGCCCCAGAAGTTGATGTTCACGATCCACTCGAGATCGCTGTATTCCATTCCTTCGATCGTGCTCGACAGCGCGACGCCCGCGTTGTTGAAGATCAGGTTGACCTTGCCGTGCTCCTTCGCGGTGTCGTCGGCCCATGCGAACATCGCGTCGCGGTCGCCGACGTCCAGCACGCGCGTCGACACGCGCACGTTCGGCGCGATCGCGCGGACGATCCGTTCGGTTTCGGCGAGGCCCACGCCGTTCTTGTCGGCGAGCGATACGTGGCAGCCGGCCCGCGCGAGCTGGATCGCGAGCGAGCGGCCCATGCCCGAGCCGGCACCCGTGATCGCGGCGACCTTGTTGGCGAAATCTCTCATGTCGGTGGCTCCTTGTCTGGCTCAGGCCGCTTCGGCGGACGGGGAAGTCGAAGCGGAAGCGGCGGGCGCGGCGGCGGGCCGCGCAGTGGTGTCGTGTTGCGGCGCGCGATACGCGTGGTAGTCGGCGATCGAGAAGTGCGCGGTCGCCTGGCGGAAACGCCACGTGAAGCCGGGCCACAGCGTCGTGTTCTTGCCGGTGCGCGGATCGAGGTACCAGCTCTTGCAGCCGCCCGTCGACCAGATCGCCTTCTTGAGCTTGCCTTGCAGGTCGCTGTTGAACTGCGCCTCGACGAGCGGGCGCACCTCGATCGCGTCCGCCCGTTCGCGGCGCATCGCCTGCAGTGCACCGAGGATGTATTCGATCTGCGACTCGATCATGAACACCATCGAGTTGTGGCCGAGGCCCGTGTTCGGGCCGACGATCATGAAGAAGTTCGGGTAGCCGGGCAGCGTCGAGCCGAGATACGCGTGCGCGCCGTCGCGCCAGGCGTCGACGATGTCGAGCCCGCCGCGGCCGATGATCGCGCCGCGCGGATACGGATCGGCCACCTGGAAGCCGGTGCCGTAGATCAGGCAGTCGACTTCATGACGCTTGCCGTCGGTCGTCACGACCGCGTCGGCTTCGATGTGGTCGATGCCGGTGGTGATCACGTCGACGTTCTTGCGCGACAGCGCCGGGTAGTAGTCGTTCGAGATCAGCACGCGCTTGCAGCCGAGCGTGTAGTTCGGCGTGACGGTCTTGCGCAGCTCCGGATCGGGAATCTGCTTGCGGATGTGGCGCAGCGCGAGCTTCTGCACGTTCTTCATCAGCGACGGATGGATCGCGAAGCCGAGCACGCGCGATTCGAGCATCCAGTAGATGCCGCTGCGCACGGCCTTCTGCGTGAACGGCAGCGTGCGGAACAGCCACTTCTCGAACCCGGTCAGGTTGCGATCGGGCTTCGGCATGATCCACGGCGGCGTGCGCTGGAACAGCGCGAGCGCCTTCGCGCGCGGCGCGATCTGCGGCACGAACTGGATCGCGCTCGCACCGGTGCCGATCACCGCGACGCGCTTGCCTTCGAGCGGATAGTCGTGATCCCACTGCTGAGAGTGGAACGCGCGGCCCTTGAAGGTCTCGACGCCGGGAATCGCCGGCAGCGCGGCGCGCGACAGGCCGCCCATCCCCGACACCAGCACGCGCGCGGACAGCCGCTTGCCGTTCGCGAACGTGAGGCGCCAGCGTTGCGCGGCCTCGTCGTACTCGGCGCGCTGCAGTTCGTGGTTCAGGCGCAGGTGCGGGCCGACGCCGAAGCGCTGCACGCAGTCCTCCAGATAGGCGCGGATTTCCGGCTGCGGCGCGAACATGCGCGTCCACCGCGGGTTCGGCGCGAACGAGAACGAATAGACGTGCGATTGCACGTCGCATGCACACCCGGGGTAATGATTGTCGCGCCACGTGCCGCCGACCGACGCGGCCTTCTCGAGGACGACGAAGTCGGTCACGCCTGTCTGACGCAGGCGGATCGCCATCCCGAGGCCGGCGAAGCCGGTGCCGATGATGGCGATGTCGATGGTTTCGTCCAGGCCGTCGTGGCCGGGCGGACCGAAAGGCAACGTGCGAGCATTCATCCGGGTGTCTCCGATTTGGCTCATTTTCGAATGTTACATTGTTTGATGTAACGATAGTGGGTGAACCTGGAAATCGCAAGAGGCTAGAAGCAGCGCTCTAAGGGCCGGAAGCCAGACGGGAAAAGGCTGAGCGGGGTTTGGAATGGGCCGGTTTCCGCATTGCGGGATACGCGGAAAGGGCCGTCGGTAGGGCGTGAGAGGACGCTGGCGAGACCGCCGGCGCGCGGCGGCCTGTTTGAAACGGTATCAGGGACGGATCGACCGAGCGGCTGTCTCATGGAAAACCCCGGCCACGATCGTGACCTGCGCGAGCGCGTAGAGGCCCCAGATCAGGTAATCGATGCCCGGAAAACCGCCGAGGAAGCGGCCGACGCCGATCAGCGTATCGGAGCCGACGAAGATCAGGCTGCCGATGGCCACCAGCGGGCCACGCGTGCGGGCGGCGAGCGCGAAGCTCGCCATCGCGCACAGCACGAGCATGTAGACGGCGACCGGCGCCATCAGCTCGCCGAGGTGCGGGAAGAACGCCACGTAGAACGCCGGCGCGGCGATCCACAGCCCGACGAGCGCGACGATGCGCCAGCCGTGCGGCCGCGCGCGCCAGCGCATGAAGATCGCGCAGTAGCACAGGTGCGTGAGCAGGAACGCGCCGAGGCCGAGGACGAACGACAGCGGCCAGTCGGGCAGCGCGAGAAGTACGTCGCCGAGCACGGCCGTCACGAGCGCCGCGCACAGCCATGCGCGTTCGCGCGGTGCGGCGCAGGTGCTGCCCGCCGCGAGCAACAGGATGCCCATCACGGCTTTCGCGGCGGCCTGGCCGGGATAGGGCGCGGCGGCGAGCGACAGTCCATAGAGCAGCGCGGCGACGACGGCGAGCGGCCAGAGCCGGCGGTAGGGGGCGGGAAGCGTGGCGATCAAGGCGGGTGTCTCCGGTTTGTTGTCGTCTGCGGTGGACGGCGCGCGGTCGAGGCGCGGCTGTCGGCCATTATCCGGAAGAAAGGGCGTGCCAAAACCGGCGAATCCTTCTAGGAAACGACCGGGATCGCGATGCACGAGGATTGCCCGCCGGCGCGGCAATCCGGCGATGCCGGGCTCTGGTGCGTGGGCGCGGCCGCCGGATTTCTCCGCGCGTTGCCCCGGTTGAACCGGGGCAACGACTGCAATTCGGCTTGCTATGATCGCCGCGGTATTGCCGTTGTCGATGTGGTGGTTGCCGTCGTTGTCGTTGTTTCCGCCCGGCCGCGCGACTGGATGCACGAGCCGGTGCGGGCCCGATGAATCCCAGCCGTGCCCGGCCCGTGCGCTGATGCGAAGCGGGGCGGGCGGGCCTCTCCACGAAAACAGGTCCGACCATGACCGAACTTCTCCACGGCGACGGCGCGATCCGTCGCACGACGCCGTACGGCTCGTCGATCGAAAACACCTACGCGGGCGTGCTGTCGTTCATGCGCCGCAACTATTCGCGCGCGCTCGACGGCGTCGACGTCGCGATCTCCGGCGTGCCGCTCGATCTCGCGACGACCTACCGCTCCGGCGCGCGGCTCGGGCCGGCCGCAATCCGCGCGGCGAGCGTGCAGCTCGCGGAGCTTCATCCGTATCCGTGGGGTTTCAACCCGTTCGACGATCTCGCGGCGGTCGACTACGGCGACTGCTGGTTCGACGCGCACAACCCGCTGTCGATCAAGCCCGCGATCGTCGAGCATGCGCGCACGATTCTCGGTTCCGGCGCGAAGATGCTGACGCTCGGCGGCGACCACTACATCACTTATCCGCTGCTGGTCGCGCATGCGGAGCGCTACGGCAAGCCGCTGTCGCTGATCCATTTCGACGCGCACTGCGATACGTGGGCCGACGACGATCCGGACAGCCTCAATCACGGGACGATGTTCTACAAGGCCGTGAAGGAAGGGCTGATCGATCCGGCGACATCGGTGCAGGTCGGGATTCGCACGTGGAACGACGACTTTCTCGGCATTGAGCGGCTCGATGCGGCGTGGGTGCATGACCATGGCGCGCGTGCGGCGGTCGAGCGGATCGTCGCTATCGTCGGCGCGCGGCCGGCGTACCTGACGTTCGATATCGATTGCCTCGATCCGGCGTTCGCGCCCGGCACCGGCACGCCGGTCGCGGGCGGGCTGTCGTCGGCGCAGGCGCTCGCGATCGTGCGTGCGCTCGGCGCGGTGAACCTGGTCGGCGCGGATGTGGTCGAGGTCGCGCCCGCGTACGACCACGCGGACATCACGGCGATCGCAGCCGCGCATGTCGCGTGTGACTTGCTGTGTCTGTGGCGGCAGAAGAAGGTGGCGGGGGCGCTGAAGTAAGTCGGCATGCCGGCCATGCGCGTGCCGCTGGCGCGGTGCGCGCATTGCCGGATCGAGGCGCCGTGTGCTGTTCGTATCCCGTGAATCGGGAGAAAAGTCTTCGCGGATTTCCGTGGAAGGGACCTGCCGACCCGTTGGCGAAATCCGCGAAACGTCTGTGGTTGGTTGCTTCCGTTCACCAACGAGGCGTTAGCGTATCCCCGATGACGTGCCGCGACTTCATCGAGCAAAAACCTATTTGCTCCTGAAAAAAGCCGCAAGCATGTCGTCTTTCGGCGCTGCCGGTTGCGTTGCTTGCTGTTTTCCCGACCGTCCGCGAGAACGAGCGTGATCCGCCCCGGCGCCGGCGCCATCTGGCCAGGCCCCCGTATAAACCGCACGCGGCCGGATGAGATCGGATTGCTCGCGCTGCTCCAGCCCGTGCGCGATCCAGCCGATCGAGCGGCCGAGCGCGAACAGGCCGAATGCCGCGCCGACGGGAAGCCGCAAATGTCTGCGTAACGCCACCAGCGCGAGATCGAGCGAGGGCTTCTGGCCGACGAGCGCGCTCCCGGTATCGATCATCCTCTTCCACTGAGGATGACGCGGCAGGATCCGCGACAACAGATACGTCGCGCGCACGTCGCCATCGGGATAGAGCGCATGTCCGAAGCCCGGCAAGCCGTCACCCCGGGCGAGACGCGCGACCATTTTTTGCTCGACGTCCTGACTACCCAGTTCGTCCCACAGTGCTTCGCCACGCGCGGTGGTGGCGCCGTGCCGCTCGCCCGACAAGCCGGCCAGGCCGCCGACCACGACGGCGCGCAAGCTCGCGTTCGTCGACGCGATGCACCGCCCCGTGAAGCTCGACGCGTTCAGTTCGTGATCCGCGCACAGCACGAGCGCCATCCTGATCAGCTCGGCGCCCGCCGGCCCGACGCCCCATGCTCGCGCGCATTGCGCGTGGATCGGGGCGGTATCGATCCGGGTGCGCAGCAGGCACGCCGCCAGAATCCGCACGAGATCGCCGCAGCCCTGCGCCTGACGATCGGCCGACTGATGCCAGATCGCCGTGGGCGCGTCCTCGCTCGCGACGGTGAAGAGCGGCAGCAGTGCTTGCTCGGTGCGTTGACCGGCGTAGTGCCTGAAGAGCGTTCGCAGTACTGACGGCGTCGTGGGGACGTGAGGGCCGAAAGCGGTCTGCTCGTCGCATCGCCACAGCAGCGCCGCGACTTCCTCGAGACTCGCGCGGGCAGCGAGATCGAGTGCATCCACGCCGCGATAGAAAAGCCGGCCGCCATCGATCAACGTGATGCTCGATTCGAGCACGGGCGACCCCCAGTTCAGCGCGGCCTTCGCCACTTCCTTCGGCTTGCGGCCGCGTGCGCGTTGATCCGCGAGGCGCTCGACATCGGCCGCGAGGTAGCGGCTTTCACGGTGGCTGCCGCCTGGCTCCGCGCGAAGCAGGCCGCGGCTGACGTACGCGTAGAGGGTTTGCCGCGAGACACCGAGCCTTGCCGCGGCTGCGGTCGAATTCAGGTAGTTCGACATCGTGCGCAGGGGGAATCGTTCGACAGGTTGATCAGGATAATCAACGTTGACAGCAAATGCGAGCGGGACGATCTTTGCCTCATCAATTCATGCGAGGCGAACATGGGTGTCGATCAAATGTCGAGGGAACGGGCCGCGGCCGATGACGAGCGGGTGTCGCGTCATCTACGGGCGTTCTGGCGCGCGGCGGGCGGGTCTCAGGCTTTTCTCGAGTCGTGCAGCTTCAGCGGGGCGGGCGAACTGGTTTCGGCATTTCGCGTAACCGACCTGGCCACGGCGGCGATCGGTGCGGCAGGAACGTCCGTTGCCGAATTGCTGCATGCGTCGACCGGGAAGTTGCCGTCGGGGCGAGTCGACCGGCGCATGGCGTCGCTATGGTTCGGCACGTCGCTGCGTCCGCAAGGCTGGTCGATGCCACCGCAATGGGATCCGGTGGCCGGCAACTATCGGGCACGCGATCGCTGGATCCGGTTGCACACGAACGCGCCGCATCATCGGCTGGCCGCGTTGTCGGTGCTCGGCTGCGCCGCCGATGCGCAGTCGGTCGCGCAAGCGGTGAATCGCTGGGATGCCGGCGCGCTCGAAGCGGCGATCGTCGAGCGCGGCGGTTGTGCCGCGGCGATGTACTCGGCGCGGGAGTGGGCCGGGCATCCACAGGGCAAGGCAGTCGCAACCGAGCCGTTGCTGCATGTCCGTGCCGCGACCGATGCCGTCGCGCACGCCTGGCGGCCTTCGAAAGACCGGCCGTTGCGCGGCATTCGCGTGCTCGACCTGACGCGCATTCTCGCCGGCCCCGTGGCGACACGGTTTCTTGCAGGCCTGGGCGCCGACGTGCTGCGCATCGATCCGCACGGCTGGGAAGAGCCGGGCACGGTGCCCGAAGTCGTCCTCGGCAAGCGGTGCGCGCGGCTGAACCTGAAGGATGCCGCGGATCTCGATATGCTCAAGCAGTTGCTCGGCAGCGCGGATATCGTCGTGCACGGTTATCGGGCCGATGCACTCGCGCGCCTTGGGCTCGATGCTGCGCATCGGCGCGAGCTGAATCCTGCGCTCATCGACGTGTCGCTCGACGCTTATGGCTGGAGTGGTGAATGGCATTACCGGCGCGGCTTCGACAGCCTCATTCAAATGAGCACGGGAATCGCCGAGGCGGGCATGCGCGTGATGGGTGGCGACGAGCCGGTGAACTTGCCCGTTCAGGCGATCGATCACGCGACGGGCTACCTGATGGCGACGGCCGCCATCCGCGGGTTGACGATGCGAATGAACGAGGGTGTCGGTACCGAGGTGCGCGCTTCGCTGGCGCGGACGGCGGCTGAGTTGCAGTTGCGGTCGGAGCCGATGAGCGAGGTGATCGAACTGGTTGCCGACGATCAACGTGATCGTGCGGAACACGTCGAACCGACGTCGTGGGGGCCGGCATCCCGGCTCCTTCCGCCCGTACGGATCGACGGTGCGCCGCTGCGATGGTTTTATCCGGCACGCGCGCTGGGTGCGTACGAGCCCGAATGGTTGCCATCGAACGACGCTCTGTGACGCGATGCGACGAGTCGGCTGGTGTCGGTGAGTGGCGACGGGGCGGAAATCGAACTGGCCACGGCGATGAATGGTGCTCAGCGCAATGCGCAGGTCGTCATCGTCGGACAGTGCGCGAACGGGCTGGAACACGTGGCCGAAGCGATCGGCGGCGTGTTTCCGGATGTCCCCCCACCGCGCCCTGGCCGCCGATCGGGATGTGCCTGATCAGACGGAACGCGTTCGGCGGAGAGGGGGCAGGCTAGTGAAGCCAGTCGGCCGGCGAAGACCGTCGGCGCGTTGCGCGTCGCTGGATCGACGGCCGGGCGTTGTGTTTAACCGCGCGTGTCGACCCAGTTGCGTGCCCAGCGGGCCGAATGCTGCAACGCTTGCTCCTCGCTCGTGAAGTAATCGAGCGAATAGAACTGGTAGCGACCTTCGGTGCGTGGGCTACCGGCGCGTTCAAGCAGCAGGTTGGATGAAAAACTACCGTCGGGCAAACGATGCGCCGAGGGTTGGACGGCATAGCCGTTGTATTGATGAATTTGTTTGTTGTGCATTTTAATTTTAATGATGTTCGAGTGCGCGCGTGCCGTGCGGAATATGCACGGGTATGCCGATTCAAAGCCATTGCGAGCTGAATCTGACGCAGTCGTAAAGCGAAAAAGGGCTTGGCAGCCAGAGGGGGAATGAAGTGCAACGAGGCGTGTGGCGCGCGGCGAGCTGCGGAATGAACCGATGCAGCCAAGAGCAATCGCGCCAACTTTGGGAGACCAGGCTCCGCGAGGATGTCGCTGCAACCCGGCGCCCGTTACGGGGGCCGGGTCCTTCAAACTTTACAGCGGCTTGATGTTGGCCGCTTGCAGACCCTTCGGGCCTTGCTTCGTTTCGAAGCTCACTTTCTGGTTTTCAGCCAGCGTCTTGAAGCCGTCGGCGCGAATTTCGGAGAAGTGAGCGAAGAGATCGTCGCCGCCGTTGTCGGGCGTGATGAAGCCAAAGCCTTTGCTGTCGTTGAACCACTTGACGATACCGGTATCCATGAAGATTCCTTGAGAAAAAATATGAAGATTTGCTCTGGAAAGAGCGCTTGAAGCGTCAAGGAGGGAGAGGACAACGAATACCGCTGAGGAGCGATCAATTGATGAACAGCAATCGGACTTCTTGAACTTCGACCGAGACATTAACCGCTGGGCAGCGGTGGCGTCAATCATTAACTTGTAACTGTTTCACCGCGCAGCCTGTTTGCGGACGAAGCGATGTGGCCCTGCGTAGCGGAGCGTGCTGCGCGGCATCGCGTGCAGGGGCGTCCACGGTAAACGCAAACGCGAGACTCGCGCGCTGGCGCGAACGCCGACAGTGCGTCCCGCGTTTCCCGAAAATTCGACAAGAACAAGAAAGGCCGACGAGTCGTGTGCCCGGCGGCCGTTTCGACAAGTTGCGCGCTGGGTTCCCGCTACTTCGCCGCGAGCGCACGCTGCGCGTTTTGGTCGACCCATGCGTTGTCGGCCACGTTCAGCTTCTGCGGAATCAGCTTCGCCGCATAAAACGCATCGGCGACGCGTTGCTGGGTTGCGACGATCTTTTCGTCGAGCGGCACCGCGCCAAACGGGACACGCTTGATCCACGTCTCGACAATCGGTTGCGGCAGGCCGACCTTCGGTGCGATCAGCGCCGCCGTGTCGGCCGGATGCGTGTTGACCCACTGGCCCGTCTCGCGCGCCTGCTTCAGGATCGCGCCGACCACGTCCGGATGCTGCTGCGCGAAATCCTGCGTGGCTTCGTAGAAGTTGTTGGTCGCCGCGAGGCCCGTGTAGTCGGACAGCGTGCGCACCTTCAGCGCATTCTGCGCGGCCGCGTAGTACGGATCCCAGACGACCCACGCATCGACGTTGCCGCTCTCGAATGCGGCGCGCGCGTCGGCTGGCGGAAGATACACGGGGCGGATTTCGTCGTAGCGCACGCCGGCCTGTTTCAGTGCTTCGAGCAGCAGGTAGTTCGCGCTCGAGCCCTTCTGCAGCGCGATCTTCTTGCCGCGCAGGCCGGCGACCGAACCGATCGGCGAATCGGCCTTCACGATCACGGCCTCGTTGTGCGGCGCCGGCGGTTCCGCGCCGACATAGACGAAGTGCACGCCGGCCGCCTGTGCGAACACGGGCGGCGGCGCGCCCGTATAGCCGAAGTCGATGCTGTTCGCGTTCAGCGCTTCGAGCAGCTGCGGGCCGGCCGGGAATTCGAGCCACTGCACGCCATAGCCGAGCGGCTTGAGCCGCGCTTCGAGCGAACCTTGCGCCTTGATGACCGACAGCAGGCCGGCCTTCTGGTAGCCGATGCGCACGACCTTGTCGGCGCCGCCTTGCGCGAAAGCCGACGCGGCGGACAGCGCGACGAGCGTGGTGACGGCGGCGGTGCGGGCGATCCAGCGGGTGAAACGAATCATCGAACGGACTCCATGCAAAACGTCTTCGGGCGAGCGGCGGTGCCGCTCGGTTGGAAGAATCGTCGCATGGGCAATCACGCCCGCAAACGAAGCATTGCCGATATCAATATGACGGCGGTGCGCCTATGCTTCGTCGCCGCCGTTTTCCGGTGAAGGTGTGCCGGACTGCCGCGCGGCCTCGTCGCTGAGCTTCTTGTCGAGGATCGTCGCGACGCGGCCGCCGAGATACGCGCTCGCCGCGGTTTCCAGTGCGCGGTTCGTCTCGCCTTCGACGAACACGGCCGCGAGCGGGCGCAGGCGCCAGATCGCGTCGACCAGTTCGGGCACGTCGGTGGCGGGCGGCAGCGTGCCCGCGTCGTAGCGGTCGAGCCGCTTCACGACGAGATCGACGAGCAGCCGCGCAATCGCGTCGAAGTGCGGCCGTGCGAGGCTGATCACGTCGAGCAGCTCGCGCGGCGGAATGCCTTCCTTCGTCATCGCGGCGGCCGCTTCGAGCAGCGCGGGGCTCTTGGCGACGAACGACAGGCCGCGCCGTTCGAGCAGGCCGAGTTCGGTCACGCGCGACAGCTGCGTGGTGGCCTGCGGGCCGAACATCTGCGCGAGCGCGGCAAGCGAATAGGTCTTCGGCAGTTCGTGCGACCAGCGGCCGCCGATCGCGTTTTCGAGACCGAGGATCGAGCGCAGGTCGTGGCCTTCGTCGATCGCCTTGATCAGGTCCTGGATGTTCGACAGCGTGTAGCCGCGCGCGAGCAGGTGGTTGATCAGCTTCAGCCGCGCGACGTGCGTGTCGTCGTAAATGCCGACGCGGCCGCGCTTTTCCGGCGGCGCGAGCAAACCGCGATCCTGGTACGCACGGACGTTGCGCACGGTCGTGTCGGACACGCGCGCGAGTTCGTCGACCGTGTACTCGTTGCGGGCGTCCGGCGCTGCCTCGTCGGGTGTGGAATGAGTCTGTTTTGACATGCGGCCATTCTAGCGCGACGCGACAGGCTCAGGCGAGACGGGGAGCGTGTCCGCGCCGTTACCGAGCGGGTGCTGCAGCAGCGCCGTATCGATCCAGCGGCCGTGCTTGAAACCGACCGCCTTCAGCACGCCGGCCGGCTCGAAACCGAACGCGCGATGCAGTGACGTCGAGCCGCCGGTACCGCCGTCGGCGATCACCGCGATCATCTGCCGCCACGGGCCGGCCTCGCAGCGTTCGATCAGCGCCGCGAGCAGTGCGCGGCCGATTCCGCGCCCGCGCTGCGCATCGTCGATGTAGATCGAGTCCTCGATCGTGAAGCGGTACGCACGGCGGGTGCGGTACGGCGTCGCGTACGCGTAGCCGGCCACGCGGCCGTCGCATTCGGCGACGAGATACGGCAGCCCGTCGCGTAGCACCGCGTCGCGGCGCGCGCGCAGTTCGGCGACATCGGGCGGCGTTTCCTCGAACGACGCGACGCTGTGGTGCACGTGGTGCGCATAGATCGCGCGGATCGCGTCGAGGTCGGCGTCGGTTGCGTCGCGAACGACACAGGCGGGGGCGGTCGGCATGGCGGCAGTCCGGTGAATTCAAAGCGTCACTATGCCGGTCGCTGGAGCGGATCGCAAAGCGTTGTTCGGCGGCACCCGGCTACAGCCGGCCGGCCGCTGCGTGAACGGCTTCGGCGATTGCGTCGGCGACGCGCTGCACGCGCGGCGACCGGCGCACGTCCGGGT
This sequence comes from Burkholderia sp. AU31624, assembly GCF_020420065.1. NCBI lineage: Bacteria > Pseudomonadati > Pseudomonadota > Betaproteobacteria > Burkholderiales > Burkholderiaceae > Burkholderia > Burkholderia sp. AU31624. The sequence goes on along the minus strand of NZ_JAIZRT010000001.1, from coordinate 404,773 downwards.
GCACCACGAGCCAGATCTCGCGCTCGATGTCGCAGCGCGGTGCAGCCGTCAGCTCGACGAGCGGCGCGCCCGCATGCGCGGCCGGATCGTCGACGAGAAACCGCGGCAGCAGCGCAACGCCGGCGCCGGCCGCGCACGCGCGATGCTGCGCGGCCAGATCGTTGGTGACGAACGCGAAACGGCGGCCGGCCGCGAAGCGGGCGAGCCACTGATGCTGCGGCGTCTGAGCGAGCGCGTCGTCGTAGCCGACGAACGGCCAGGTGTCGGGCGGTGCGTCCGCCCATTCCGGTGCTGCGCACAGCGCGAAACGCATCGTGCCCAGCCGGCGCGCGGCGAGCCCCGGCTCGGTCGGCCGCGACAGCCGCACGGCGAGATCGGCTTCACGTGCGTACAGGTTCGCCGCGTGCATCTCGCCCAGCAGGTCGATGCGCAGCGCCGGCCATGCGCGCTGCGCGCGGGCGAGCCGCGGCGCGAGGAAGTGGCTGGCGAACACCGGCGACGCCGATACGCGCACCACGCCGTCGAGCGCCGCCGCGCCCTGGGCGGCGCGCGCGAACGCATGTGCGTCGGTTTCGAGGCGTGCCGCGTGCTCGGCAAGGTGCAGCCCTTCGTCGGTCGGCGGCCAGCCGCGCGGCAGCCGGTCGAACAGCCGGATGCCGAGCGCGGACTCCAGCGCGTCGATGCGCCGCGCGACCGTCGAGTGCTGAACCTGCAGCGCCCGCGCGGCGGCCGACAGGCTGCCGCCGCGCATCACCGCGAGGAAATAACGGATGTCGTCCCAGCTCATCGGCAGCGCGGACGCGGAACCGGGATCGTGATCGGTCGAATTTTGCACAGTAGATGGGCGATTGACGGGAATTCCGTTCGATTATGCACGATGGGATGATCGTGTCACTTCATTCGATTACGAGGAACGTCATGACCCAGACTGCCACCGCCATCCGGATCGGGATCGACCGCTACGGCGACGCCGGCGTGCTGCGCCGCGTCGATGCGCCCGTCGCGCCGCCCGGCGCGGGCGAAGTACGGATTCGCCAGACCGCGATCGGCGTGAATTTCGTCGACATCTATTTCAGGTCGGGCGCGCACGCGTTGCCGGCGCTGCCGGATGCGCTCGGTGTCGAAGCGGCCGGCGTGATCGATGCGGTCGGGCCGGGCGTGACGGATCTCGTTCCCGGCCAGCGCGTCGCGTATGCGGGCATGCCGACCGGCAGCTATGCGAGCCTGCGCACGATGCCGGCCGGGCGTGTGCTGCCGATTCCCGACGGCCTGAGCGACGAAGCCGCCGCGGCCGGGCTGCTGAAAGGGATCACCGTTTACATGCTGCTGCATCGCGTCCGGCAGGTCGGCGCCGGCGACACGGTGCTCGTGCATGCGGCCGCCGGCGGCGTCGGCTTGCTGGCGACGCAATGGGCGCGTGCGCTCGGCGCGCGGGTGATCGGCACGGTCGGGTCGGCCGCGAAAGCCGCGCTTGTTCGCACGCACGGTGCCGACGCGGTCGTCGATTACCGGGAGGAGGATTTCGTCGCGGCGGCACGCGCGTTCGGCGGCGGCGCGGGGGTCGATTACGCGATCGACGGGATCGGCGGCGACGTGCTGACGCGCACGCTCGGCGCGGTCCGTCCGTTCGGGATGGTCGCGAGCATCGGGCAGGTGGCCGCGATCGGTGCGCGGCAGACGTTCGATCTCGACGAACTGGGGCCGGCGCGGTCGATCGCGCTGGCGCGGCCGAGCGTGCTGGGCTTCATCGCGCGCGACGTCGACGGATATCGGGAGGCTGCGCGCGCGACGCTCGAACGGCTGGCGGCCGGGATGCATGTGGAGATCGGCGCGCGGGTGCCGCTCGAACAGGCGGCCGATGCGCACCGGTTGCTGGAGTCGCGTGCGACGACGGGCGGGGTCGTGCTGGTGCCGTGATGGCGGGGGATGGGGATCGCGAGGCGGCTCGACGCTCGCGTCGCGATCCACGGGAGGCTCAGTGGTGCTTGCGCAGCGGCGCATCCTCGACGAACCACGCAAGCACGAAGGCGATCGCGATGACCGTCGCCGCGGCCAGGTACACGACATGCAGCGAACCGGCGAACGCGTGCAGGTACGCGTCGCGCACGGCATCCGGCAACTGGTGGACGGCGGCCGGGCCGAGCGCGGGCGGCAGCGCCGTGCCGGCCGGCAGCGCCGCCATCACCCGCGACTGCAGCCCGTGCGAGAACAGCGCGCCGAACGCCGCGACCCCGAGCGAACCGCCGATCGAGCGGAACAGCGTCGCGCCCGACGTCGCGACGCCCATGTGCCGGAATTCGACCGTGTTCTGCACGGCGAGCGTGAGCACGGGCATCACCATGCCGAGGCCGATCCCGAGCAGCGCCATGTACGTGTACATCGTGTGCAGCGGCGTATCGAGCGTCAGCGTCGACAGCAGCGCCATCGCGATGCCGCCGGTCAGCGTGCCCAGGATCGGGAACATCCGGTACGAGCCGAGCCGCGAGATCAGCCGGCCGCTGACGATCGACGTCACGAGCATCCCGCCCATCATCGGCAGCAGTTGCATCCCGGCCTGCGACGGCGTCGAGCCCTTCACGACCTGCAGGTAGAGCGGAATGAACGTGACCGAGCCGAACAGCGCGATCCCGACGACGAAGCCGATCAGGCTGACCAGCACGAAGGTGCGATGGCGAAACAGCTCGAGCGGCATGATCGGCTCGGCCGCGAGCCGCTCTTCATAAATGAAGCCGCCGATCGCGACGATGCCGAGCACGAGCGTCATCCACAGTTGCGGCGACGTCCACGGCAGCAGCGAGCCGCCTTCGCTCGTGAACAGGATCACGCAGGTGAGGGCGGTGGCGAGGAACGCGGCGCCCATGTAGTCGATCCGGTGCTTCACGTGCGCGCCGTGCGGCCGGAACGCGACGCCGATCACCGCGAGCGCGAGAAAGCCGAGCGGCAGGTTGATCGTGAAGATCCACCGCCACGACAGGTGCTCGACCAGGAAGCCGCCCAGCAGCGGGCCGATGATCGTCGCGAGGCCGTACACGCCGCCGAACATCCCCTGGTAGCGCGCGCGGCGATCGGGCGGCACCAGATCGCCGATCGCGGCCATCGTGACGACCATCAGGCCGCCGCCCCCCAGCCCCTGCAGCGCGCGCAGCACGATCAGCTGCGTCATGTCCTGCGCGACGCCGCACAGCGCGGAGCCCGCGAGGAACAGCACGATCGCGGCCTGCAGCACGATCTTGCGGCCGTACAGGTCGCCGAGCTTGCCGTACAGCGGCAGCACGACGGTGGAGGAGAGCAGGTAAGCGGTGACGACCCACGACAACTGGTCGAGCCCGCCGAGCTCGCCGACGATCGTCGGCAGCGCGGTCGACACGATCGTCTGGTCGAGGGCGGACAGCAGCATGACGAGCAGCAGCGCGGCGACGATCAGCCCGGTCGGCGCGTCGCGGCGGGCCGTTTCGGCGGCCGGCGAAGGGAGGAGGGTGTCGGTGGTCATCGAGATATCTGCCAGGGCAGGGAATTGTGTCGAACTATAGCGACAGATAGTTGACTGGTCAATTTCTGCCCAGCCTCGATGTGTTGCAACCGTAACAGGAGATTGCCGGCCCGGAAAATTGACCGGGATCAGGGGAAAGCGGGGACGGACTCAAGTTTTTTGCAGGCAAACCGTAATCCAGAGTGCTGCGGACCGATTGCCGCGGCTCTTTTCACCGCTCACGTCCCGTCATGAACCTGAACGCCCTGTTTTCCCGTTTCTCGATCCGTACGCGGATTTTCTCCACGCTCGGCCTCGTTGCCGCGCTGCTCGTCGTATCGGGGCTGATCGGCCTCGCCGGCATGCAGAGCTCGAACCGCGCGCTCGACGAGGCTTATACGCAGCAACTGGCTGCGAAGACCGCGCTGTCGGCGGCCAGCCTGAACCTGACGATCGTGCGCACGACGCTCGACCGCGCGATGCTGCATCCGGAAGCGCCGGAAGTGCCCGATCTCGTCAAGAAGGCCGAGAACTATCTCGCGAAGGCCGACACTGCCTGGCGCGGCTACGCGTCGATGCCGCACGACGGCGACGAAGGCCCGCTCGCGAGCCGCCTCGACGCCGCGCGCCAGGCGCTGATCGGGCAGGCGCTGAAGCCGATGATCGACGCGGTCCGCGACGGCCGTCGCGACGAGGCCGACCGGCTGCTGATGGCGGTTGCGCCGCCGCTGTCGGTCGCGCTCACGCAGGCGACCGATGCGCTCGATGCGTACCAGGTCGCACGCGGCAAGGACGTGTACGACACCGCGCAGACCTATTACGGCTGGATGCGCGCGGGCGCGATCGCCGGTATCGCGTTCGGCCTGGCCGCGTGCCTCGGTTGCGCGATCGGCCTGCATTACGCGATCACCCAGCCGGTGAACCGGCTGCTGTCGCATTTCCGCCGCCTGTCGGAAGGCGACCTGACGTCGGAAGTGCGCTGGTCGTCGCGTGACGAGATGGCCGAACTGGTCAAGGGCGTGACCGGCATGCAGCGCAGCCTCGCGGATACGGTCCGCCAGGTCAGCCAGGGTTCCGAAGCGATCTCGACGGCGACGCACCAGATCGCGGCCGGCAACACCGACCTGTCGCAGCGCACCGAGGAACAGGCGTCCGCGCTGCAGGAAACGGCCGCGAGCATGGAACAGCTCACCGCGACCGTGAAGCAGAACGCGGACAATGCGATGCAGGCGCAGGCCTGCGCGGATACCGCGAGCGAGATCGCCACGCGCGGCGCGACGGTGGTCGGCGAAGTGATCGGCACGATGAACGAGATCGACCAGAGCTCGCAGAAGGTCGCCGACATCATCGGCACGATCGAGGGCATCGCGTTCCAGACCAACATCCTCGCGCTGAACGCGGCGGTCGAAGCCGCGCGCGCGGGCGAGCAGGGCCGCGGCTTCGCGGTGGTCGCGGGCGAGGTGCGCACGCTCGCGCAACGTTCGGCGTCGGCGGCGAAGGAAATCCGCACGCTGATCGGGGAATCGGTGGAGCGCGTCGCGACCGGCTCGCGGCTCGTCGGCACGGCTGGCGCGACGATGCAGGACATCCAGCAGGCGATCGGCCGCGTGACGGGCATCATGACCGAGATCGCGGCGGCGTCGAACGAGCAGCGCGACGGGATCGAGCAGGTGAACCGCGCGGTGTCGCAGATGGACCAGGTGTCGCAGCAGAACGCGGCGCTCGTCGAGCAGGCCGCGGCGGCGGCCGCGTCGCTGGAAGAGCAGGCCGACGGGCTGCGCCGCGCGGTCGGCGCGTTCCGCGTCGCCTGATCGACCGTGGGCGGCGACGGGCGGGCGCTGGCCCGCCTGCCGTCCGCCCGTTACATCAGACGGCCGCGAGTTGCGGGGCCGCGCGGGACGACGCGACGATCAGCAGCTTCATCGTCGCACGCGTCGCGCCGACGAACAGCTTGCGCGCGGCACGCGCGTCGAGCGTGTCGAAGTCGACCTCCGTGAGGATCACGCACGGCGCCGACTGGCCCTTGAAGCGGTAGATCGAATCGAGCAGCACGTCGCCTTCGCGATACTCCGGGTTGCCGAACAGGTCGTACTTGCCGGTAAAGCTCTTGAGCCGGTGCGGGCCGAGCTGGTCGAGCGGCGCGAGCACCGAGCCTTCGCGACCGCGATACGACAGCACCGCGATGTCCTGCTTGCGGAAGCCGAGCGACAGCGCGTGCGTGATCGCCCGCTTGGTCGCGTCGATGCAGGCGTCGGCCAGCGCGTCTGCCGACGCGCCTTCTTCCCCGTACGACGACACCGACGGATCCGAACCGTCGAACGGGCTGCCCGAGCGTAGCTCGGCCGCCAGCGGCTCGACCCGGCCGACGATGTCGCGCACGAATTCGAGCAGATCGCGCGGGCTCCGGTAGTTCGTGAGCGCCTTCAGCGTGACCCAGCCCGGCAGCGCGACGGGCTCGCGCATGTACAAATTCTGCAGCGGATCTTCCAGCCACCACCATGCGCCCTCCGGCGCCAGCAGGCGCGCCAGGGCGGCCGCCCACGGCGCATGGAAATCCTGCCCTTCGTCGACGACCAGCACGTCGAAGCGCCAGCGCTCGGGAATCGGGGCTGCCGCGAAGCGCGCTTCGAGCCGTTCGAATTCGCCGGGCACCTGGAAGTCAGGTGTATAGCCGCCGTCACGCGCGACCCAGTCGCACAACTGGTGGTAGTTCGCGATCTTCGCGCCGGGCGGCGCGATGCGCGCGATGTAGTCGGCGAGCGGCCGGTTGAAACACACGTAGAGCACGCGCTTGCCGGCGGCGACCGCGTCGCGCATCGCCTGCACGGCGAGCTGCGTCTTGCCCGAGCCGGCCGTGCCGGTGACGCGCAGCCGGAACGGTGCGAATTCGAGCTGGCGCGCCCACGCGGCGAGCCCGCCCGACAGCCGCGTGACGAGCGTGCCGGCCTGCCCGACGAGCGCGCTCGTGTCGGGCGTGAGCGCGAGCTCGTCCGCGAGGAAGTGGTGGAGTTTCGGCGCGTTCGGGAAGTGCTCGTCGTCTTCCGGCAGGATCTGCAGGATCACCTGCGCGAGCTGCGCCTTGCGCGACGCATCGACGATGCGGTCGGCCGCGACGCCGGCGATCGATGCGTCGCGGATCGAGTAGTCGGGGCAGTACAGGAGCGCCTCGACGCCGTAGACGCCCGCGCCGAGCGCGGCCGTCAGGCGCCGGTGCAGCGTTTCCTGCGTGCGCGCGAGCTGGATCGGGACATTGCGTTCCTTCTGCAGATAGACCTTCACGAGCCCCTTCGGCGTTTCGCGCAGGAAGCCGGCCTTCTGCTCGATCAGCAGCACGCGGCCGGCCGGGCTCACGACGACGAACGCGGCCTCGCCGAACACCGAGAACGCCTGGTCGGCGCGGGTCCAGTGCACGCCGTGATACACGGTGTAGCTGTCGGGCAGCGCGTGTTCGAGCGCGGCGAGCGTTTCGCGCTCGCGTTCGGCCGCGCCGGTCGCGGCGAGGCTTTTCCAGTCGTCGGGGATGAGGCGGGCCATGGCGTCGGGCGGCGGAAGCCGGCGTGGGCGTGAACGGGTGCGGCTATTGTACTGAGCTATGCACCGGTTCACGACCGCCGAGCCGCGCGGACGTTGGCCGTCAGGAGGAAGAACGGCCCTGGGACGTTACCCGCGGGCGAGCCGTTTCGCGAGATCGGCGCTGAGGATCGCCATGCGCGCGGGCTTTTCGTAGCAGACGACGTCGAACGCGCGGATCACTTCGCTGATGTCGGCCTCGCTCGCGCGGCCGGTGAGCAGGTCGCCGGTCAGCACGAAGATCGGTGCGCCCGGGTTGTCGGAGGTGCGCACGGCCTTGATCGCGGTGGCGGCCGTGCTGTCGTCGAACAGCCATTCGGTCAGGACCGCGTCGAACGCCTGGCCCTGCAGCGCGTCGACGAACGGCGCGAGGCCGTCGAATGCGGCGGTCGCGAAACCCTGGCGTTCGAGATAGCGGCACAGCTCGGTCGCGCTGACGCGATCGGGGTCGATCACCGCGACGACGAGCTTGTCGCTTTCCGCGCGGCGCGGATAGATCTCGATCTTGTGCACGTCGTACGCGTTCTGGTACAGCACGCCGGTGTGGCGCAGCACGCGCCAGCGGCCGTTCTGTTCGTACGCGACGAATTCGGGGCGCGCGCCGGCTTCGAGCGGCGCGCCGATCCAGGCGGTGCACGGAATCTCGGCGACGCCCGCGTAAAGGACCGCCTCCTGCGAATAGGCGCCGACCATGCCGGGGTCGAGCGTTTGCGCGCCGAACAGCTGCGCGGCGGGTTCGCCGTACGCTTCGGCGACTTTCTTGATCTGCGCGAGCGTCCAGGGGCTGCTGCCGCGCAGTTTGCGGTGGCCTTGCGAGAAACTCAGGTCGAGGATGCGGCACAGCTCGGTGGTCTGCTGGCGCTTGCCGATGCCGTTGCGGGTCATCAGCTCGCGCACGCGCTCGGCAACCGCGAGGGAATCCGTGGTGATTGCTTCAGTGGTCATGCTACGGGAACGGATCGTGACGTTCAGAACGACGCCTTGCGGCAGTCTCGACGGACAGTCTTCATGACGTCCAGGGGCGAGCCGACCGGCCACGCGCGGAAAAGATAACTTTACCGCAAAATGGTCGTTATTCAGCGTGGCGAAAGGTGCGTTTGTGTGAAAGGTGTGTCACGACGTTACCACCGCCGCCCACATTCGGATGCATTAATGCCTGACAGGAAACAATGACGACAACCTATCCGCTGCATGACGCCCTGACCCTCGCCGATACCGCCTTCCCGGCAGAAGCCGATATCGTGATCGCCGGCGCCGGCATCATGGGCTGCGCAGCCGCGTATTACCTGGGCCTGCGCGGCCTGAAGGCCGTCGTGCTCGACAAGTCGCGCCTCGCCGGACAGCAGTCGACCCGTGCGTGGGGCTTCGTGCGGCAGCAGGGGCGCGAAGCGGCCGAGGTGCCGCTGATGATGGCCGGCATCAAGATCTGGGAGGGGTTAGAGGAAACCCTCGGTTTCGATCTCGAATGGCGGCAGGGCGGCTGTCTTTATATTGCGGACAACGAAACGGACTGGGCGTCGTTCAACGCGTGGCTCGCCGTCGCGCGCGAGCACGGGCTCGACACGCGTACGCTGACGCGCGCGCAGATCGACGCGCGCGTCAGCGGCCTTTCGCAGGACGCACGCACGCTCGGCGGGCTGTACACCGCGACCGACGGGCAGGCCGAGCCGCGTCGCGTGGCCGCCGCGTTCGCCGCGCGTGCCGCCGAGGCGGGCGCGCGCTTCTTCGAAGGCTGCGGCGTGACCGCGATCGAGACGGCCGGCGGTGCGGTGGTCGGCGTCGTGACCGAGCGCGGCACGATCCGCACGCGGCGCGTGATCTGCGCGGCCGGCGCGACCAGCTTCCGGCTGCTCGATGGCGTCGGCATCCGGCTCCCGCAACAGGCCGTGCGCGGCACCTGCATGCGCACCAATGTGGTGCCGCCGGTGTCGGCGTCGACGGTGTGGGGCCACGGCCTCGGTATCCGGCAGCGCAAGAACGGTGCGATCAATCTTGCCGACGACATGCAGGTCGACGTCGACCTGACGCTTGGCCACCTGCGCGGGTTGAGCCTGTTCTGGCCGGAGTTCTGGTCGCAGCGCGACAAATTCCGGCTGCACGTGAACGGGGCCGCGTGGCGCGATGCGCTGGCACGCATCAACGGGGCGACCGGGCCGATAGAGCCGCGCGATCCGCAGCCGCAGCCGAATCGCGCGCATGCGCCGCGCGCACTCGCGAAACTGAAGACGATCTTTCCCGCGCTGAAGGACGCGCAGATCGTCGAGGCCTGGGCCGGCCTGATCGACGTGCTGCCCGACGGCATTCCGGTGATCGATGCGCCGGGCACGCCGTCCGGGCTCGCGATCGCGACGGGGTTCTGCGGACACGGTTTCGCGATGGGGCCGATCGTCGGGCGGCTGCTGGCCGAATGGATCGACACGGGGGCGCCGTCGCTAGACCTGTCGGCGTTTCGTGCGCAGCGCTTCGTCGACGGCACGATGGTGCGGCCGCGCAGCATGCTGTAACGGCCGCATCGGCGCATCGACACGAGGACGCCGGCCGGTCGCGGCCGACCCATCGTAGAATCGAGCCCGCATCCTTCAGGAGATTCCCCGTTGGCTTCGCCCTCCGCCCAGCGCCGCTCGTTGCGCTCACGCCTGCGTCGCGCCCGCAATCCGTGGCAGGCGCCGCGTGCGCGCACGCTGTTCACGCGTCCCGCGACGTCGCCGCGGCGCACGCTGCTGTTCCGTATCGGCGCGGTCGTGCTGCTGTGCACGCTCGCGTTCCTCGTGCTGTATCTCGATCGCGACGGGTTGCGCGATTCGACCAAGAGCACGCCGATGACCGTCGCCGATCTCGTGTACTTCACGATGGTCACGGTCGCGACGGTCGGCTATGGCGACATCGTGCCCGTCACCGCGCGGGCGCGCCTGATCGATGCGTTCTTCATCGTGCCGATCCGCATCGGCATCTGGTTCATTTTCCTGGGCACGGCGTATCAGTTCGTGATCCAGCGCGTCATCGAGGAATTCCGCATGAAACGCCTGCAGAAACAGTTGTCCGATCACATCGTCGTCTGCGGTTATGGCTTGTCCGGCTCGATCGCCGTGCGCGAACTGCTCGAAAGCGGTGTCGATCCGGCGACGCTCATCGTGATCGATTCGCAGCAGCAGGCGATCGAGGCCGCGACGTCGCTCGGCGTGGCGGGATTGCTCGGCGATCCCGCGCACGAGGATCTGCTGCAGCAGGCACAGGTGCGCGAAGCGAAGGCCGTGATCATTTCGGTGACCGATGATCCGACCGCGATCCTGCTCACGTTGTCGGTGCGCAGCATCGCGCCCGATACGAAGATCGTCGTGCGGATCCAGGAGAACCTGTACCAGCGGCAGTTGCGGCAGGCGGGCGCGGACGTGATCGTGTCGTCGACGAAGATCGGCGCGCTGCTGCTCGCGGACGCCGTGCATAGCCGCTATATCGTGCCGTTCGTGAACGACATGCTGTCGACGCGCGGCCGCGCGACGCTGCTGGAGCGCGAGGCGATGCCGCAGGAAGTCGGCTGCATGACGAACGTCGTGCCGGGCGCGATCGTCGTCGGGCTCGATCGGTGCGGGAAGATCTTTTCGTTCTATGAAGACCCGCCGTGCCGGATCGAGAAAGGGGACACGCTGGTCGTGATCCAGTCGGCGCGGATTCCGGATCCGGATGTTTGAGGAGATTGGACTGGAAAAAATAAACTAATTCAGTGCGTTGATATATTTCATTTTTAGGAAAATTCTTATCGGTGCGCACTGCATGGGCGTCGTGTAGGCGTCCGGAATCCGCATCAAGCCACTTCGATCCTCGTTGGAATCGATGGTTCGAAGCCTGGTTAGGTGGCATCCATGCGGCAACAGGTATGTTTTTCAACGATTTCAATAAATCGGCCACACCTACCATCCGAATTTGAGTTCGGCACCCAGATACGTGCCGTCATGGCCGCCGGATGCCTGGATCGTGTTGCCGACAGCGTAATAGACGCCCTCGACCGCTCCCGTTAGATGGCTGTCGAGCACCTAGTCGGCTCGTATTTGCGTGTATGCCCAGTCCAGCGCGTGCCGGCAGTACCCACGACCGGAGCGACCGGCAGCGATTTTGTGCAATAGGAAATGAAAGCGGTCTGGTTACGGCAAGACGGTCTGCGTTCGCCCCAGAGCCTCCCGCGCCTTTGTGATTGCATATGCGTTGAGGAGGGCCATATCGAACGAGTGATCGCCCGCCAGACGACGGCCGTCAATCGAAATTTGCCAGTGTTCGCCGTCGTGTTCGCATACGGCGCGACGCTCACTTACCAACTCGGCATACCAGCGCCACGCGTTCCGGTGGCACGTTGATGTGCTTCGCCGGAGAACTCCAGGGTCTGGTCGATCACGCGACTGATCGCTCATGGAAAAGCAATTGGTGATGGGGCTGGGCGAGTCTCCTAACCCGCTATCGGAAAGGTGAAATTCTTGACGCCTGGAAGCCACTGTATTCGGTCGTCAGCTTTGAGCCTGCGGGACAGAGCGTCTGAACGCGGTGCGAGTTGCTTGCTGCGTTGTCGTTGCCGCGCTGAGTATTTCTCGCAACCGCACCGTCACAAAATCAACAAACGTGGCAATCTTGGCATCGAGAAACTGACGACACGGATAGACGATGAAAATACTCGTACCTTCGATGGTGTGGTCGGGAAATAGTGGTATCAGGCGACCCTCAAGTATGTCGTCCGCAATGCAATGAAGTGGCAGCACGCCGACGCCGATTCCTGCAAGCAGCGCGATCCGGATAGCTTCCGGGTCGTCAACGACGAACGGCGCATGGGAATCTCGGCTGACATGTCCGGGCACAGTAGCCTGGATCGCCGGTCGTACAGAACGGGCTGCTAGCGGGATCGGAGTCAGTGCATGCTGCGATAGATCGTCGATTGTCTCGATCGCATGCTCACGGACGAACGATGGTGCTGCTACTAGGACTCGGCGGCATTCCCCGACCCGCTTCGCGACGTTTTCTGAATTCGGCAGCGACTTCGCTGAGACGATTGAGACATCGACATGCTCTTCAACCAGATTTCCAGTTCTCGGCGCGAATCGGAGATTGACGGAAACGGCGGGGAAATCTCGTCGATAGTCGACGATTGCGTGCGTCAAGGGCACGCGTCCGACTTCAGGCATGCAATGTACTTTTAATTGACCTCGCGCACACAGGTGCGCCGTGCCGACTTCAGTCTCCGCATCCTCGAGATCAGCGAGGATTTTCTTGCATTTCCGATAGTAGTGTTCACCTGGTTCGGTTAGCGAAATTGAACGCGTCGTGCGGTTCAGCAGTCGGGCTCGTAGCTGGATTTCGAGTGTCGATACGGCGCGCGAAACGCTGCCTGTTGTGCATTGCAAATGCTCCGCCGCTGCAGTGAAGCTCTTGACTTCCGCGACGCGCGCGAAGATGCGCATGTTTGTGATCTTGTCCATGGATACGTTCAGTCCTGGTCGAACGGTCGAGGGTGGCACGGTTCGTCACCGGTGATGCACCGCTGGTGCAGGCCTCCGCTCACGTGATCTTGTCAATCAACTGCCGTGCTTCAGACGAAAGATAGATGGGTGCTGGCAATCAAGCTATCCATACATGCGGAGGTCGGTTTAGACATCCGGGCACAGTCGATACTCCTTGCGTATAGGCATGCAATTCCCTGTACACATATCGATCGAGACTCGCGTCAGCGACGACGCTCCTCAGTGATCAGGGCGACCGCAATATCTCGTTTCCGGAAGCGACGGAAGTGATCGGAGACCTCGGGGTCGCGGTGCCGGGTCTCGCGTTAGCGACTAAAGAAAACGAATCAGAACGATTCAGGAAGTTTAGGGACGCAGCGTGCGGCGGTCGTTATGCTGGATGCACATGACCAAACACCAGAGGACTTGAATGGAAAGCTTTCGAGAAAGAGCCTGGATGCACGCGCGCAAGTGCTTGAAGCTGTGTCTGGCTGGGTTCGCGACGGCATGGGTAGCTGCTGCCTTTGCTGCCGCACCGTTTGCCGGCAAACAGGCGCCGGGCTTCTACAGAACGATGGTGGGGACGTTCGAAGTTACAGCGCTGTCGGACGGAACCCATCCGTTCCCGATCGACAAGGTGGTCGAAGGTGTGTCGAATGCAGACATCGAGAACGATCTGCAGCGCGCATTCCTTGCGCCGCCCGTGCAAGGATCGATCAATGCGTTTCTGGTGAATACCGGAGAGAAACTGATCTTGATCGATGCTGGCGCTGGCTCGCTGTATGGTGATTGCTGCGGACGATTGGTCGACAACCTTCGTGCAGCCGGCTATCGACCGGAACAGGTCGACGAGGTTTTGCTTACCCACATGCACGAAGACCACATCGGCGGTATTGCTTCGAAAGGTGTGGCCGTGTTTCCGAATGCAGTTGTCAGGGTAAGCCGCAAGGAGGCCGACTACTGGCTCAATCCGGCCAACAAGACTCAAGCGTCGCCGCTTCTCGCGCCGTTCTTTGACGCAGCAACAGCGGCAATAGAACCTTACCGTGCTGTTGGGCGGTTCAAGACGTACGATCGCGACGGCGTACTCGAACCGGGCATTCGTGCGATTTCACTTCCTGGCCACACACCTGGCCAGATGGCCTATCTGGTCGAAAGCGGCTCCGCGCGCCTGCTGGTCTGGGGGGATGTCGTGCATGTCGCTGCAATTCAGCTTCGGCAACTGCAAGCTACCGTCAAGTACGACAGCGATCCATCGGAAGCGCACGAATCTCGACAGGAAATTCTGCGTGAAGTTGCGGACCGACGTTACCTCGTCGGTGCGGCCCATGTTTCGTTTCCGGGACTCGGGCACGTGCGGAAGGATGGTGACACCTTTGACTGGGTGCCTGTCAACTACGACGCTTCGCCGATGCCCAGGACCAGTGTAACGCGTGGCCCTTGATGCCGCGCAGGCAGCGGCAATTTTCCAAGACTTTTTGAAGGATCGATCGTGGAAACGTTGGAAAACATTGCAGTCACTCACCATACGCTGGTCGCGAACGGCATCAGGCAACATTACCTCGACGCAGGCAGCGGGCCGGTTGTCGTGTTGCTCCATGGCTTTCCGGAGACCAGCTACGCATGGCGCCACCAGATTCCGGTGCTCGCCCGAACGTATCGCGTGATTGCGCCGGATTTGCGCGGCTACGGCGAAACCGACAAGCCGGCGTCCGGATACGACAAGCGCAACATGGCGCTGGACATCATCCGCCTGCTGGACGCGCTGGGGATCGAGAAAGTCGTGCTGGTCGGGCACGATCGCGGCGCACGGGTTGCTACGCGGCTCGCGAAGGATCATCCGGAACGTGTCGACCGGCTGGTGGTCATGGACAATGTGCCGACGCGTATCGTTGCAGAAAACATGAGTCCGAAAACGGCGCGCGCATACTGGTTCTTCCTGTTCCATCTGGTAGTGGACTTGCCCGAGACGCTGATCGCCGGCAATGAGGAGGCCTGGTTGCGCCATTTCTTCTCCGACTGGTGTTACAACCCGCACACGATCGAGGGAACGGATTTCGAGACGTACGTGAAAGCGTACAAGCGACCAGGCGCCGTACGGGGCGCGATGTCGGACTACCGAGCGAACGCGCAGGACGTCGAGCAAGATCAGGCGGACGCCGACATCCGGATCGCCTGCCCGACGATGGCAATATGGGGCGAGGACTTTTACGCGGTCGGTGGAATGTTCGATATGAAGGCGGTGTGGGAGGGGATGGCGACCAATCTGCGCGCCGAGCCGATCTCACGTTGCGGTCATCTGCCGCAGGAAGAGCAGCCCGAGCGCGTCAATGCGTTGCTGCTCGATTTTCTGGGCGGCTGGACCGGGCGTTGATTACCCGCTTGCTTATCGCGTCAGCGGCCGCCCCGACGTCGCCAGGCGCCGGGCGGTTTGCCAACGACCCGGGTGAAGGTGCGGTTTAAATGGCTTTGGTCGGCGAACCCGCAACAAGTGGCAATTTCGGTTAACGTCATCTCCGATGACTCGACGAGCTTGCGGGCCTTCTGAATGCGTTGATCCAGTAACCACTGATGCGGCGTGCGACCGGTGGTCTTGGCGAATGCGCGAATAAAATAGCCGCGTGACAGATTGCATTCGCGAGCGACGTCCGCGATTGCCATGCCTTCATTCAGGTTCGCGATCAGCAGTTCTTTTGCCAGCGCTTCCTGCGCGCGCGACAGCATGCCACCCATACGGCTTGCGGGAAGCAAAGGCGTTCCGTATTGCTTCGAAAGATGGATGCCGATGGCAAGCCCCATCTGTTCGACGAAGAGCGCGTTCAGCGCGCCCGCGGTATCGAAACACCCGGCGACCGCGCGGGCAAGGTGGCCCAGTACCGGGTCACGCTGATCGATCGAACATGTCAGTCCGGCGAACCGGCCCGCGTCGCGTTCGGCATCGAGACGATCAAAAAATAATCCAGGCAGCTCGATGAGCACGAAATCGAAATTGCCGTGAAGATCGGCGCGATAGTCGTCGGACATATCGCGGATATAGATCGAGTCGTCGCTGAATTGTCGTGCAATCTTGCGTTGCCCACGGAAAATGTCGCGCCGATGACCACTGTTCATCGATACGCCAATCAAGTACCCACGATCCGAGGCGGGCATGGCAACCCGATGGACGGTACCGTTGTCCATGCATTTTCGGTAGAACGTCACATCGGTGCCGCGCATTTCCAGATTTGTGCGCAGCTGGCTTGACGTGCACCCAAGCGTATCCTTCTTCATCGGGCCGGCGGCGGGCTGGGCAGTAAGCAGCATGCGGCGTACCTCGGATCAAAATAAGGAAGGTTGGCGAAGAGTGAAGATTACACTGTTGCGCCGCACAAAAAAACCTCGAATCAATGAAAGCCACGGTGCGCACGATCGGTGCTTGCAACCTACGATGAACGTATCGGTGCGCTGTGACGTAACTCTCCTTCAATTCACGTACCAAAAGTACAAGAACAGCCTCCTCTTTTGAGATAAAGTCGGGACCGCATCGATCGTTGCGGTGCAGGGTAAGTGAACGTTGAAAGCAATTTCGAAGGTTCGGCCCGAAAGCGCCGCGATTCGAAGCGCGCAGACAATCAGCTTGCGTTTGCCGACATGCGCTCACAATGGCGCCAGAACATCCCAAAAATTGTGACCGGACAAGATACACATAACCGACGGGACGTGTCGTTTGAAGTGTCGTGCCGCTAGCGGCACTGGGTGGGAGGGACGAGTCGGGGAAGCGATTCGTCGTATGTGACTATGTGTTGAATAGTGAAACGAAGCATGGAGAATCACGTCGCTGAAGGGATCGTCTGGGACGAGAGACGATACGCGCAAGCCACGCAGAACTTCATTCGGGCATCAGACAAGTTTGTCGAATTTCAGATTGTCGATCTCGCGTCGGACACAGCCTGGCTTGCATTGCAGACGGAATGGTCAAATGAGGTGTCGTGCAGCCACATTGAACGCGAATTCAATGTCCGAGCCAAGCTGTCACAGGACTGGGCCGTCGTACCGCATGCGCTGGTCCGGACCGCGGACGGACCGGCATTGATTTACGAGATGAGCGCTGGCACGTCGCTATCGGCGCTGTGCGGAAAATTGTCCGTTGCTCAGTTTCTCTCGATCGCGATTGGAATGGCGCGGTGCGTCGCGAAGACGCATGAGCAGCGTCTTGTACATGGCGATATTCAGCCTGCGAATTTCGTACGTGACTCGAATGGCATCGTCCGTATTCGCTCGTTCATGCATGCTTGCGACCTGACTGGCGAGCTACGTTTCAGACGGCAGCCCAGCGAGGCTGCGGCGCCGTACGCCGCGCCTGAGCGAACCATGTGGGAAGATGCGTTCGACGACGAACGAAGTGATCTATATTCGCTTGGCGTCACGCTATTCGAGCTATTGACCGGCACGTATCCGTTCAAGGTGTCCTCGCTGGCCGAATGGTTGCATGCACATGTCGCAATCGAGCCTGCGAAACCGGGCAAGCACCGGGCAGACGTGCCGCCGATACTCGACGAGGTCATCCTCAAGCTGTTGTCGAAAGATCCGAATACCCGCTATCAGACCGCCAAATCGCTTCATCACGATCTCGCGT
This sequence comes from Burkholderia sp. AU31624, assembly GCF_020420065.1. Taxonomy (NCBI): domain Bacteria; kingdom Pseudomonadati; phylum Pseudomonadota; class Betaproteobacteria; order Burkholderiales; family Burkholderiaceae; genus Burkholderia; species Burkholderia sp. AU31624. The sequence continues at coordinate 387,639 of NZ_JAIZRT010000001.1, read as the reverse complement.
ACATTGTGGCAGCGTGGACGGCGTCCGGTGCGGTAGCACCGTTCGATCTCGCACGTGCCGACCGCTTCTTGCAGGAGGCTGGGTCCGGTGCGTTCGTCGGGCGCGAAGGCGAACTGCGCCAGCTCGTCGATACCTATGACGATGTTGCGCTGACGGGGCGCTCGTCAATGGTACTGATCGAGGGCGGGGCCGGGCTGGGAAAAACGATGCTCATCAACCGGCTCAAGGTGCGGTTGAATCTGTCGTCGCAGTTCTGCGGCATCGGAAAGGTCGATCAATATCAGTCTTCGCAACCGTATGCGCCGATCGTCGGCGCGTTGCGCTCGCTATTACCTCATGTCGCCCCGCGGGAAGACGACGCACGCGTACATCTGACGCAGGGAATCCGTGAGCGTCTGCACGAACACGCTGGCTTGCTAGCTCAATTGGCCCCCGAGTTCGCGCAGACGATGGGCATACAGGAAGTCGAAGCGGATGGGACCGGCACGATGCCGGTATCGCGCGTTCACCAGATACTGGCCGGCGCATTTTCCGCCTTCGCGTCACCAGGTTCGCCGCTGTTGCTTGCGATCGACGACGTCCAATGGGCCGATGACGCGACGCTCGACTTCGTCGAGGCGTTAATTGCCGATGCGCCGGCGAACCTGTGCGTTGTCGTCACCTGTCGGCCTCCCGAGTACGATCAGACAGCCCGTTTTCGAGCGTTCGTCGAACGCCTGCGCGGCGTCTGCACGACTGCGATCGATCTCACGCCGCTGCAAGTATCCGACGTCGCTCGAATGATCGGATCTTTTCTGAACGAACCGCTCGATCGTGTGCGCGATCTAGGTGAACTGATCCATACGAAGGCGGAAGGCAATCCGCTCCATGTGCGGCAACTGTTGCGTGCGCTCTTCGATGCCCGACTCGTTCGCTTCGATGGGGACAGTCATGAGTGGTCCTGGGACGGAGAGGCAATCAAACGACACCACGACGCGGAAAACGTCGTCGAATTGTTGGAGCATCGACTGGGGGGATTGTCGCCGGCCGAGCGGGATATGCTCAGTTGGCTTGCGTGTATCGGGACGGAGTGTGATTCCGGCCGCATCGCCCGCATACTGGGAACGTCGCGGGGCGACGTACTGTATCGGCTGGAGCAAGCGCGGCGGACGGGTTTCGTCTGGCGGCAGGGCGAGCAATGGGGATTCGCCCACGACAGGATTCGCGAGGCGGCTTACGGGCTGATCGATCCGGCTACCCGCGCGGCGCGGCACGAGCAAATTGCTGCCGCAATGATTTCGCTGTCGTCTGCAGGTAATCCGGACAATGTGCTTGATATCGCAGCGCAGATCGAGCGCGCGATTCGCATCCCGGTCGAGCGTGCACGGGCAGTTTCGTTTGCAAGCACGCTGATTCTCGCGGCGGAGCGCACCGCGGCAGCCGCCGCGCGCGACAGGACGCTTGCATTTCTCGCAGCGGCCGAAACCTTGCTCGGCAAGAGCGCCTGGAGTGATACGTACGATCTCGCGAAGGCTCTGACCGTGCTGCGTTGTCGCACATTGCTTGCCACTGGTCACCTAGAGAGCGCCGCACGGGAAATCGATGCATTGCTGCCCCGCATGCGTTCGGCGATCGATGTCGCGGAAGCTTATCGGCTCAAGGCAGCACTGCTGACCGTCAATTCGGATTATGCGGGGGCCGTCGATGTCGCGCTCGAAGGCTTGAGGTTGTTCGACATCGATTTTCCCGCCCAACCGTCGATCGACGATCTGACAGACGCGTATCGTGAAATTGAGGCCGAACTCGCCGGGCGTTCGATCGCGGAGCTCGTCGCGCTCGAGAAGATGAATGACGCTCGCATCGAGGCGGCGATGGGTTTGCTGACCGCCCTTGAGGCGGCGATGTTCTATCCGAGTGCGGGGCTGACATTGCTGCAGTTGGCGACCATGGTACGGCTGACATTGCAATACGGCGTCACGGGTGCCTCCGTGCAAGGCCTCGCGTGGTACGGCGTCTATATTGCGGATGCCTACGATGCGTACGAAGAGGGGTTCGCATTCGCGAAAGTCGCGCTTGCGCTCGTCGACAAGCATGGCTTCGAGCGCTATCGAACGGCAACCCTGGTCGCGCTCGACCAGGTCAGCGTGTGGACCCAACCGCTCGCGTCTGCGCTCGGTTATGCACGTCAGGCAAGGGCGGCCGGAAACGAAAGTGCGGAATTGCGGTGGCAGTGCTATAGCTGTAACCACATCGTGTCGGACTTGATCGCGATGGGCGAGACGTTGCCCCGAATCCGTGACGAAATCGAATCGCTGTTGACGATCGCGCGCGGTGCCGGCTACCACGATATAGTCGACTTGGTGACGACTCAGGCCGAGTTCATCGAATCGCTCCAGACAGACAGCGGGCGGACGATCGGGACATGGCAATCCCGGGGCAGGGAAAGCGGGCACACCGAATGCTGTGAGAACCCCCCCATGGCTGTGTTGTCGTTTTGGACGCTCGTTCTGCGCGGACAATCCGCGTTCTTGCTTGGCGATCTGGTTACTGCCGAGTCCGCGTTCGAAGCGGCTGTGCCGCTGAGCTGGTCCACACCAGCGCATATCATGCTGTCAGATTTTCGTTTGTTCGCGACTTTGACCGCGATCCATGCAAATCGGGGGCGGCTGGAGCCGGAGCAACTGCTCGCGAAAGTCAGTATTCATCGAGAACAGATGGTGATTTGGTCGGCTCTGAACCCGGGTACGTTCCGGAATAAGCTGATGTTGATCGAGGCAGAGTTCGAGCGCGTGCGAGGCAACGATCTGCGCGCGATGCAGCTGTACGAGGCGTCGGCCCACATGGCAGCTGCACAAGGCTTTGTGCACGAACAGGCGCTTGCCCACGAATTGGCGAGTCGTCACGCGACCGAATCGTCCCTTTCTGGCGTTGCACGCCATCATTTGCGCATCGCCCACGCGTGCTATCGGCGGTGGGGCGCGCTTGGCAAGGCGGCTCGGATCGAGGCACAGCACTCGTTTGTCGCGACCGACGCTATACCGGCGGCGACGCCGCTGGAGATCCAAGGCAGCACGGACCTCGATTTCATGGTCGCGATGCGTACCGCGCAGTCGCTATCCGAAGAGCTCGACCTGGAGCGCCTCGTCCAGTCGCTCATGATTAACATGGTCGTACATGCCGGCGCACAGTACGGCGTACTGATCCTGGTGCGCAACGGCGTGCCGAGGATCGAGGCATCGGCCCGTGTCCATGGCGACGACGTGGTCGTCGATTTCACGCGGACACGGCCAGTCGACAAGGACATACCGACATCGATGCTGAATCGCGTCATGCGATCGCGCAAGCCGCTCGTGTTTGACGACGCGTCGACGCAGGGTATGCCCGAGCATGCGGCGAGCCTCGCCGTTCGCCCGACCCGATCCGCCTTCTGCTTGCCGTTGCTCAAGCAGGGAGACCTGATCGGCGTGCTTTATCTTGAGAACGCGTTGGTGCACGGCGTATTCACGCCTAAGCGTACCGCGATGCTCGAGGTGCTCGCGCCTCAGGCCGCGAATTCCCTTGAAACCGCACGGCTCTATACCGAACTCATCGAGGAGAATGCGCGCCGCCAGGAAATGGAAGAGGCGTTGCGACGCGCCCGGACGGAGTTGGCTCATGCGGCCCACGTCACGGTGATGGGGGAGCTCGCCGCATCAATCGCTCATGAGATCAACCAGCCGCTCACCAGCATCGTGTCGAGTGCCGGTGCGAGCCTGCGCTGGCTGGGCGGTGCGCAGCCGAACATTGCCGAGGCGCTGTCCAACCTCGAAGATATCCGTTCGTCGGGCGTTCGCGCGGCGGAGATCGTGCGAGCGCTGAGGTCGCTGGCGAAGCAGACACCCGTCGCGCTCGCGCCGGTCGTAATCGATGACCTCGTCGAAGAGATGCTGAAGCTGACGGCGATGGAGATCGACTCGAAGCGTGTCCGGCTGCGGGTCCGGCTGGAAAGCGGCAGCGCCGAGGTCCTGGCCGACCGGATCCAGATCCAGCAAGTCGTTCTGAATCTGATTACCAATGCGCTGGACGCGATGGACGGTGTCGAACACCCACGCCTGCTCGATGTGGCGTCGACGATCGAGGCTGGCTATGTTGTTGTCAGCTTGCTCGATAGCGGCCCAGGGATCGACGAGTCGCTGATGGAGCGCATCTTCGACCCCTTCTTTACGACCAAGTCGCACGGAATGGGCATGGGGCTCGCCATCTGCAAATCGATCATGGAGGTGCACCGCGGAATGTTGACCGCCACGCCCGGACCGTCCGGAGGAGCGGCATTCGTGTTCCGGCTGCCGCTTGCCGACATCGCGCACTGAACAGACTGTCGTGGCAGCAGCCCGTTATTATTTCCGGATGTCGTGCGGTTCGACGCCGAGCGCCTGCGCCATGCGGACGAGATCGGGCAGCGTGCGTGCGCCCATCTTGCGCATCACCTGACCGCGATGGACCTTCACGGTGATTTCGTGCAGGTTCAGGTGCCCCGCGATCTGCTTGTTCATCAGGCCGGTGATGACGTATCCCATGACTTCGCGTTCGCGCGGCGTCAGAGAAGCGTATGCGGCGCGTAGGCCGGTCAGTGAGCGCGCTGCATCGAGCCTCGCGGCATCGACCGCGAGGGCGTGCGTGACGGCGTCGACAAGATCTTGCTCGCGAAACGGTTTGGTCAGGAAGTCGACTGCACCGCTTTTCATTGCCTTGACCGACATCGGGACATCGCCGAAACCTGTCATGAACAGGATTGGAATGTTCAACCCGTTTCGCGTGGCGTCTTCCTGAAAGGTGAGACCACTTTCTCCGCGGAGGCGCACATCGAGTAGCAGGCAGCTCGGAGCGTCCGGTCGATCGAAGGCGAGAAAGTCACGCGACGACGCAAACGTTTCGACGTGCAGTCCGACCGAGCGCAGCAGAGAGTCGAGCGAGCGACGCAAAGTTTCGTCGTCGTCGACGATGTAAACGACAGGCGGATGGTTTGGCACGTGCGGCGATATCGTGCTTGTTTCGCTTGTCATTCTGGATTCCTTCGGGGTGATTAAACCGGCGTGCATCATGTCGCCACGGCTCCCGACATTCTATGCGGTTGAAATATCACAGCGATTCGACGCGGAATCAGCAGGACCCGGCGGGGCCCGAGGACGTCGCTTGGTCGACCAGATTCAATAGATCGTCATCCGAAAAGGGCTTGCGCAGAAAATCTAACGCACCTTGATCCAGTGCACGCTTGACGACATCTTCGTCGCGTTGGGCGGACATGATGATGACCGGCGTACGCGCCCCTTTTTCTTTGAGCGCGCGCTGGACTTCCAGGCCGTTCATTCCTTTCATCTTGAAGTCGAGAAGAATGCAGGCGGCGTGAAATCGTTGGTCGGAAAGCAGAAAGTCCTCGCCCGACGCAAACGACAAGGCTGTATGTCCAGCCGCCTTGAGAAGGCTTTCGAGACTTTTCCGTACCGACGCGTCATCATCGATAATGCAAACGAAGGCCATGAGCGCGAACTTTACGAGGCAGGCTGTAATAATAAAGACAGATTCGGCTCGCCGCGATTAGTCGTTCGTATAATTGCACCGAACGGACAAACCGGGCTAGCCCTGAATCGACCGGGTTCGCGACTTGCGGCAACGTCAATTTGTGGCCTGCGACGCCGATGCGGAGGCAGGGGCGTAGGTTGCGGGTTCGCGATACGGGCGATGATGTTCGAGTTCGCCGCGTTCGCCCGCTTCCATCCGTCTTTTCAGAGCGTAGGCCCGTGTCGGCCCCGGCAGCCGGTAGCGCTGCGATTTGGCGGTCGGGCTGGTCAGGATCAGCGACTTCTCCACCAGCCCGACGATACCACTCAGCATTCGCGCTGAGCCAAAGCGCTCACAACTGGCGACTGCGTGGGCGGTTGCCAGTTCGAATGGGCCATCGATGACCGACAAGCGTCCCAGTAGCGTGCGTTCGTCATCGTCCAGCAACCGATAACTCCAGTCAAGCGCCGCTCCCATCGTCTTATGTCGCGGCGGGGCGGCGCGCAACAGGTTGGGCAACTCCAGGAGTCGTGTATCGAGTTCGGCGCTCAATGTCGGAATCCCGAGCGAAGCGACACATGAAGCTGCCAGTTCCAGCGCGAGCGGTATGCCGTCGAGCGCGCGGCACATCGATGCGACGAGTTGCAGCGTACACGGATCGAGCGAAATGTCCGAACCAGTCGCAGTCGCGCGCTTCAGGAACATCTGGACCGAACTACAGGCTAGTACGTCCTCGCCGGAGGCGCCCGCGGCCGGTGAATCCAGCGGAGGAATCCGGTACACCCGTTCGCGTGCGATCCGCAGCGGCTCGCGGCTTGTCACAAGAATACGGGTGTCAGGGAGATGAGCATGAAGGGTAGTGCAGAGTTCCGCGACTTCGTCGGCGACGTGCTCGCAGCCGTCGAAGAACAGCAAAGTCGGCCGCGCGTCGAGCGTCGCAAGCAAGTGGTCGAGATCGGTCGGCGTCACCTTCAAGGCGCGTCCGGTGGCATGCAACACCGATTCGTACGGGTGACCGTCGGACAGGTCGACCAAGCAAACGGCCATGCCTGAGCCGGCCGAGAACTGCCGGGCGCATTCGTGGGCGACGGTAGTTTTTCCAATCCCGCCTGGGCCGCAGAGCGTCACGATGTTCTCGGACGTGATGGAATCGAGCACGCCGGCGATCACGGAATCACGACCGACGAGGACGGATGGCACGACCGCGATGCGGCTTGGCCTATCGATCGAACCGCCGCCAGACGGTGCTTCTACCGGGCGGGCGAGCCGGTAGCCGCGTCCGGCACACGTCTTGATGATGCCATGCTTACCACCCCCAAAAATCTTGCGTAGCGCCGAGATATGAACCTGGATATTGTTCTCAACGACGAAGGTATTCGGCCAGACCGTGTCCATGATCTCGTGCTTCGTGACGAGTCGTCCGTCCGCCTTGATCAGCAACTCGAGGATGTCGAATGCCCGCATGCTGATATGGTGTACGTCGCCGTTCACGAAAATTTCGCGGCTTTCGAGGGATACCGCTACCCGGTCGAATGTATGCATGTTTTGCTCATTCAATGAAATAGCGCAGGCGCGCCGTCTGTTGAGCACTCGCCCGGACGCGTGGCAGGCGGTCCGAGAACTTGTCGCCATCGTATTTCGGGAGCCGGTATGTCGCTATTATCCATGTGTCTAAGTTGGCTACACCTGCCGAACATCGACCAGCCAATGTCGCACTGTCACCCGATGACCGATCGACCGGTCATGATTGCGGCAACCACGCGTCCACGCGCATCGTCCGATCGAAAATGCACGACGAGCTGGATCAGGAACTGCACGGCCATAGAACCGAAGCCGACAGGCAGCGAAATGTCGAGGAGAGATCAAGGCGTTGGCACGAAAGCCGCCACCCGGCTCACGCTCGCGCCGAGCGCTGTCGCTATCGTCAGCTTGCGTTTTGGAGCGGATCGCCGAGCGATTCTCTGACGAACAGGTGAAACGCACGGTCGATCTGTGTGAGCGACACGGCGAGGCTTGCCGTGTCACCCGACATGTGAAGACATGGCGCTATCGTTCCGGTCGCCGTTGAGCTTAGTACAGGTGGCAACGACCGCGCCCCGACAGAGCGCGAGCGTGCAGGGAGTCATCGGTGAGTTTGGCGCATGACCTCGGGCCGCAACCGAAGTCGAACCTACCGACATAAGGGTTCGCTGAACGTAGAGCATCGTACGCACCGCTGCCAGTGGAGCCGTGATCGGATGGCCGCGGTGCGCGGGTCGGTAACGTGTGCGTTCCGGTCTGCGCATCGCGCGTCATGCATGCCGACTGGATTATGGGTTGTCCGCTCCAGTTGGAGCGGCGTCAGCGCGCAACCCGGCAATGTCGCCACGCAAAAGCGGGGCCCGAGGCTGCTGCAGCCGCGCGCGCCGGCTCCAGCGGCCCCTTGCGCGGTATCGCACGATTAGGCTTGCAGGAACGCCAGCAGTTCGGCGTTGATCTGGTCCGCGTTGACGACGCACATCCCGTGCGACGCTCCGGCGATGACCTTGAGCCGGGCGTCCTTGACGATCCTGGCCGATAGCTCAGCCGAGTCACCGATCGGCACGATCTGGTCGTCATCGCCATGCAAGATCAGCGACGGCACGTCGATCTTCTTGAGGTCTTCGGTGTAGTCGATCTCCGAGAATTCCTTGACACACAGATACTGACCGTATGCGCCGCCCATCATGCCCTGGCTCCAGAATGCGTCGATCGTCCCTTGCGAGACTTTCGCATTCGGCCGGTTGAAGCCGAAGAACGGCACTGCGAGTTCCTTGTAAAACTGTGAGCGGTTCTCGGCGACGTTCTTGCGGATGCCGTCGAACACCTCCATCGACAAGCCACCGGGGTTGCTCGCCGACTTCACCATTTGCGGAGGCACCGCGCCGATGAGGACGGTCTTGGCGACCCGCTCCGTACCGTGGCGACCGATGTAGCGCGCGATCTCGCCGCCGCCCGTGGAGTGGCCGACGAGCGTCGCTTCGCGCAAATCGAGGGCGTTTATCAGCGCAGCGAGGTCATCGGCATAGGTGTTCATGTCGTTGCCTTGGGACGGCTGGCTCGACCGTCCATGACCGCGCCGATCATGCGCAATGACCCGAAAGCCGCGCTGGACGAGGAACAGCATCTGCGCGTCCCACGCATCCGCGGAAAGCGGCCAGCCATGGGAGAAAACAACCGGACGGCCGGTGCCCCAGTCCTTGTAGTAAATCAGGGTGCCGTCTTTCGTGGTGATCGTGTTCATTGCGTTGACTCCGTGATGGGCCGAGGTGGCAGAAGAATGTTTCGTCGGACTGACGGCCGACGCGGCGGCGGGCAGGGCTGCCGCCGCCAGGGCTGTGGCGCCGGCGAGCATCATGTCGCGTCGCCGTGGCGAGGGCGGAACTTCAGTTTGCGGAATGCGCATCCAAGGGCTCCAGGTGCGTGCGGCGGATGATGCCGCGTTGAACGAGCGGGTAAGGCTGCCGGCGCGAGGCGGTGGCACCGGGTCGGCAGTGATGCACCGTCGAAATCGGACCTCGTCCGAGTACTGACAAGCGCGGTAGGCAGCCTAGATCGTGTTGAGGCGGCAAGTACTGAAAGCTGTCTCAATCTTCATGAAAGCGCCACGGTCACGCCGTGCGAGCGCACCGGCAAGAAAGTTTCAGAAACGATAAAGGACGCTTCAACGGAGTCTCGCTATCGTTGGTCCCGAATCGTCCCCCCTACCCGTATCGCTTCACGCCAGGAGGCGTCACGACTGACGCAGCGGTCAGACACGGGGACGCGTCACCCACGTCATTTGCGAGGATGCCTTGCCATGAATGAGATCAGTCGCTGGGAGCGGATGATTACGCAGTTCGCCCCGTTGTTCGGCACGGACAGTCATCTGCCGGTTTGTCAAAGTGTCGATGTCGCCGGACGATGCCGACGCGATGTCGCATCTATGCAATCGCTCGGCAACGTGCGAGCGCGGAGCTCAATCGTTTCCGTCGAGCGCCAGACCGAGTCGTCCGTTCTCGTATCTTGGAGTGATCCGACGTGCTGTCGCTACGACGAGCAACGCTGGATCAACGCGAAGTCCCGAATGCGAGCGCTCTGCGCGTTGAGTGGACGCGTCATTCGCCCGGGCGATCCTGTTTACAAGCCGCAGTGGCGTGGCGCAAGAAGACCGGCGAACGGTGCGGAGATGATTCTGACGACCGAACTGGAACGGCTGATCGTCGAACTGAGTCGCCATTGATATTTATTCAGGTCGCGGGCCAATCCGCCGACCGCCAACCTGTCAGGAAATAACTATGAGTCTGTTCACCACCCACGATGGCGTTTCGCTTTACTACAAGGACTGGGGTTCCGGTAAACCGGTTGTTTTCATTCACGGCTGGCCGTTGAATGCTGATATGTGGGATGTTCAGATGCATCACCTCGCATCGCGGGGGTTTCGATGCATCGCATACGACCGACGCGGGTTCGGTCGGTCCAGCCAGCCGTGGCAAGGTTACGACTACGATACGCTGGCTGACGATCTCGCCGCCTTGCTCGATCAGCTCGATCTGCGCGAGGTTACGCTCGTTGGCTTCTCGATGGGGAGCGGCGAGGTTGCGCGCTACATCGCTCGACACGGCACCGCCCGCGTGGCAAAGGCCGTGCTGATCGGAGCGGTTACGCCTTTGATTGCGCAGCGCGACGATTATCAGGAGGGCGTCGCGGTCGAAGTGTTCGATGGCATGCGCACGGCAATACTCGCCGACCGCGCCACCTTTCTCGAGAATTTCTGGCCGTTGTTCACCGGTTCCAACCGAGCCGGTTCGACAGTCTCACGCGCGGCGCTTGACGCAACGACGTACATGGCGCTGCAGGCAGGCCTGAACGCCACGCTCGATTGTGTGCATGCGTTTTCAGAAACGGATTTCCGTGCAGATCTCAACAAGCTCGATGTACCGACGTTGATCGTGCACGGCGATGATGACCAGACCGCACCGATCGGGCTTACGGCAAGAGCGACAGCCAATCGCGTGCCTCACGCGACTCTACGCGAATACGAAGGTGGTCCACACGCACTGTACCTGACGCATGCGGAGCAACTGAATGAAGATCTGCTTGCTTTCGTGCGAGCGCACGAATAACCGCACTCGGTTGGGCAGCAAAAATAGCGCGATCTGTGTCGATTCCGAACGAACACTCCAGCCGCATGTAAGTGCACTTGACGACGGTGATCGCTCAGTGGAATTCGATTTCTGCGTCGCGTAGCAGGCTCTGCAACGTTCATCATAGCCCTGAGGAAATCACATGAAATCTAGCCTTCTTTCCGTTTTCATTGCTGCAGTCGTAGCGGCTCCTTCGATAGCGTCCGCATCGGTTGCGTATGCACCCGCCGAGCCAGGATCTTCCGCCATTGCCCGGAAACATAAGGATCCTGCTGTTGTCGCCTCGCGCAAGAAAGCGAAAGCCGCCGATCGGGCTCTTGCAAAGCGCGTGCGGAAAAGTTTCGAGCAGGATCACGCGCTGGATTCGGCACGCATTGTCGTGTTTGCCAAAGGCGGCGCAGTGACGTTGACCGGCGAGACTGCGGATGATGCGCAGATCCAGCTTGCAGAAAAGCGCGCGAGTGCGGTACCGGGTGTGACGTCGGTGAGCAACCGGCTGACGCTTACCGAAGGCGGCAGCTGAGCGTTGTGCCAGACCTGATCTGATGGCGGCGAGAACGCGGAGTATTGATAGCCAGGATGGCCGTTGCGTTCGAGCGCAACGGCCTGGCCGAGCAATGTCAGGCACACGGTGAGCTTCTCGAAGCTGCTGCATAAGTGAGCAGCTGAACACCGCAAGTGCGACTGTCGCACAGTCAGTGGTCGGGTCGACATCTCGGGAGTTTCATCGGTGCGTGGCGCCAGGCGGCGCTCCCACGGTCATCGCAGGTTCTGATGCTAGCCCCATCTTAAGCGACTATCCCCGAGTTCGTGAGCGATCGTATGCGGCTGTACTCGGAACGTCATTTCGGCAGTTGGAGCTTCCTGGAGAGGCAGACGAATGAGGCGCGTTCGCGTCCTTGAGAGCAGCAATGATGTAAACACCTTGCGCCTGGAAGTTGAGACACAATCGCTTCCCGAAACGAATGATTCGGAATGCATTGTCGAAATTGCAAGTGCCGGCGTTGATCCAAGTGACGTGAACGCAATGCTTGGCCTAATGCAACACGCCGTGTGGCCGCGCACACCAGGTCGCGACTATGCCGGTCGAGTAATCGATGGGCCACCGGCGCTTGTTGGACGGTCGGTGTGGGGCAGCGGCGCCGATCTTGGAATCCGGCGTGACGGCACGCACGCGCGCTATCTTGCAATTCCGCTCCATAGCGTGCGCGAAAAGCCTGCTAACTTGACGTTGGACGAAGCCGGGACAGTCGGTGTGCCGTTTGTTACGGCATTCGAGGGTTTTCGTCGGGCTGGTGGGGTCAATAAAGGGGATGTGGTGCTGGTCATCGGTGCCAACGGAATTGTCGGACAAGCTGCGATTCAACTCGCGACGATGGTGGGCGCCACCACGGTAGCTGCCGAGCGTACAGCACCGGCCTACCTTGGTCACGCGAACAACAAGGTACGTATGATCGATGCGTCTTCGAGCGATTTCGAAGTGATGGTGCGTGATGTCACACATGGACATGGTGCGGACATCGTATTTAACGCGATCGGCAGCCCGTACTTCGAGCAAGCCAATTTGGTAATGGCGGCCGGTGGTGCACAGATCTTCATTTCGACGGCCGAGGGGACGGTGCCGTTCGATATCTCCACGTTCTATCGTGACCAGCACAGCTATGTTGGAGCCAACACGCTCGGTCTCGATGCACGCAAAAGTGCGGTCATCCTGGACAAGCTGCTTCCCGCATTTGAGCGTGGCGCGTTGAGACCTTTTCCGATTCACGACGATTACATGTTTGACCTCGATGACGCGGTGCGCGCGTATCGGACTGCATGTGCCGGCGCAGCTTATCGGACGCTGCTAAAACCCTGAGCGTTGTCCTCGAATCGCGCGTTATCGCGGTACATACCCAATCCGCATTTCAGATGAGCCGCATGCGGTTGCCACTTGCAGGTCTGTTGTGTCGAGGCGCGACAGGTCTGTCTGCCGGCGAACCGATCGGTTTGCAATTGGCGTACGGTCGACGATGGCGTGTCCGACGGTACTCGAAGATCAATGCCCAATTGCCGGACCTTCTTCCTCGTCCAGTCGATTCGTTTCATTCTCCAAGAACGATTCAGGCAGATTCAGGAGTCTCGTTATGGAATCCCCTAATCTGTGAGTGTCAATTTCCATGACTCGCGGGACATGGTGACAAAGGCGTGCGATTAACCGCATCCGCTGATCAAGGACGACTGCCAATGGGAAAGCAAGTGCCAATACTGGAGCAACAGACGAATTCACCGTGGCCGGTTACGTCACTGGTCATCAACGGGCAGCGCACTGAACTTCGCGTTCCCCCTGACATGCCGCTCCTGTGGGCGTTGCGCGAGATCGTCGGTTTGTGCGGTACGAAATTCGGCTGCGGCATCGGACAGTGCGGTGCCTGCACGGTGCACCTGGACGGAAATCCGGTGCGCTCGTGCGTTTTGCCGGTGTCTGACGTCAACGGGCCAGTGACGACAATCGAAGCAATCGGTAAAACCGATATCGGCAAGCGGGTCCAGGCGGCCTGGCTCAAGCTTGAAGTAGTCCAGTGCGGTTACTGCCAGTCTGGGCAGATCATGTCGGCTGCTGGCCTGCTGATGCGCGACCCCCATCCCGACGATGCGGCCATCGACGCAGCGATGTCAGGAAATCTGTGCCGATGCTGTACGTACCCGCGCATTCGTGCAGCAATCAAGGTGGCAACATGAAAACGTATGGGCCTGTTGACGAAGCTACCTTACCTGACATCGCACGCCGTCGGTTCTTGACGGCAGGCGCGTTGCTGGTTGGCTTTTCCCTTGCGGCGCCGGCGCGTGCGTTTATGAGAGAACCGGATCTTGCTGCTGTCGGTGCCCTCGACGCGTCGGGTACGGGTTTTGATGGTTTTGTCCCAAATGGTTTCATTCGCATCGGTGTCGATGGGCGAATCGTGCTTGTGGTGCCGAGCGTCGAAATGGGGCAGGGTATCGCTACCGGCGAGGCGATGATGCTGGCCGAGGAACTCGAGGTGGAACTCGACCAGGTCGAGGTCGTGATGGCGCCCGCCGATGCTCATGCCTATACTCAGTCGCTTCTGAAAGCACAGGCCACAGGGGGCTCTACATCGGTTCGGGCTTATTTCGGTTCGCTAAGAAGTGCCGGTGCGGCCGCGCGCACAATGTTGGTAGGGGCCGCGGCCGAGCGGTGGCATGTTCCTGCAACGGAATGTTCCGTATCGCGCGCGATCATCACCCACGATCCGACCGGGCGAACGCTGTCTTTTGGAGCAGTCGCGTCGGCCGCACGCCGGCAGCCAATGCCGACGCGTGTCGCGTTGAAGCCACCTTCACGTTTCCGGCTCATCGGCAAATCAACCAAGCGGGTCGATACGCCGGCCAAGGTTAACGGGACCGCTACGTTCGGGATCGATGTACATGTCGCAGGAATGCGTGTTGCAGCACTGGTGATGAGTCCGACCATCGGCGGCAAGGTCCACCGCGTCGACGACCGGGCCGCTCGTGCAATGCCAGGCGTGATTGACGTGTTGCGAATTGACGATGCCGTAGCAGTGGTCGGTGAAAACTATTGGATAGCGCGTCGTGCGCTGGCGCAATTGCAGGTCGAATGGGAAGCCGGGCCCAATGCTGCGCTGACCTCGAGCGCGCTCGCGAACGAGCTACGAGATGCGCGGGGTACACCTATACTCGGCAAGCAGGTCGGTGATCCGGAACGCAAGTTGAATGAGGCCGGCAATCACCGGATCGATTCCGTTTATACGCTGCCATACTTGGCGCATGCAGCACTCGAGCCGATCAACACGACGGTTCACGTGCGGCCAGACGGGTGCGATATCTGGGTTGGCACGCAGGTGCCGCAGACAGCACGTATTGTTGCTGCACAGATCACCGGTCTATCGATGGAACAGGTCGTTGTTCGCAATCACCTGATTGGTGGCGGATTTGGCCGCCGACTGGCTGTCGATACGATCGAGCAAGCGGTGCGCTTTGCGCGCCAAGTCACGTATCCGCTCAAGGTGATCTGGACGCGTGAACAGGATATCCAGCACGATCGCTTTCGTCCTGCATATCATGACACCATCTCTGCGACGCTCGGAGCGGACGGTATGCCGGCAGCTTGGATACACCGCACGAGATGCTCGACCGTCCGTCCATACTACGATCGCAAGCCGTGGCCACAGGGTCAACTCGATCATGATGCCGTGGCCGGTGCGGCAGACCTGCCTTATGAAATTGCCGCGATGCGCTCCGATTGGGTGAGGCAGGATGGGCCTGTCGCACTGAATTGGTGGCGCGGGGTCGGGGAGACTCATAACGTATTTGTTGTCGAATCCTTTTTGGACGAGCTCGCGCATGCCGCGAAACGCGATCCGATCGAATACCGCCGTGCGCTCCTGCGCCAAAACCCCCGTTCGCTAGCCGTGCTCGATCGAGCGGCAAAGGCTGCCGGTTGGGGAGACCCGCTACCACCACGCTGCGGCCGAGGTGTCTCACTGCATGACAGTTTCGGCACGCACGCTGCACTCGTGGTGGAGATCGAGGTGGATCCACAAGGAGATATTCGGTTGCGGCGAGCTACGGCGGTCGTTGACTGTGGCATCGCCGTCAATCCAGACAGCGTTGTGGCGCAAGTCCAGGGTGGCGTGTTGTTCGGGCTCTCGGCTGCGCTCTATAACGCGATCACGATAGAAAATGGTGTGGTCCAGCAGAGCAACTTCCATGACTATCGTCAGATCCGCATGAACGAAGTGCCTCCATTCGAGGTAATCGTCATGCCGAGCGAGGAGTCGCCGGGCGGACTCGGTGAAGTCGGAACGGTCTCGGCTGCCCCAGCGCTGGCGAATGCCATATTCGCGGCGACCGGGGTGCGGCAGCGTAGTCTGCCTATCAACAGGCCGGCGTTGGCGATCAAAGGGGAAAATCGACGTCCACCATCGATTTCTGCATTCGACGGGAGACGCGCATGATGCTCCGTCAAAAAAAATGGGTGGTCGCGATCGCCCTGGGAAGTGCGGCGTTCGCCGGCCTGGCGTCGGTCTTTTTCTGGCCGCATCGCCTTGAGCCAGTCTCGACAAGTACGGTGTTGCCACGAGGCGATGCGTTAATAGCTCGAGGTCGTTATCTTGCTACCGCTGCAGACTGTGCTGCATGTCACACGGTACCGAACGGTCGGCCGTTCGCGGGCGGTACGAGCTTCAAGCTCCCATTCGGCAAAATATACGCACCCAATATAACGCCAGACAGAACCTACGGCATCGGAGCGTGGAGCGACGCGGAGTTCGTACGAGCCTTGCGCGAAGGCGTGGGGCGGCATGGCGAAGATCTCTATCCTGCGTTTCCATATACGTCGTATTCAAAGCTCTCCAATGATGACGCATTGGCGATCCGAGCGTTTCTCGCAACGATGGAGCCGGTCCATACGCCGGCACCGTCGAATGACCTCGCCTTCCCTTTTGATCAGCGTCGATTGATGCGGGCCTGGAAGTTACTTTTCTTCGATAACAAGGTATTCACTCCCGATCCGACGCGCAGCATCTCCTGGAACCGTGGAAACTATCTCGTCAATGGCCTTGCCCATTGCGGGGAATGTCACACACCGCGAAATATGTTGTTCGCCACGAAGACCGCGAAAATGTTGTCGGGTGGTGTCGTGGATGGTTGGAAAGCGTGGAACATTACTTCTGATCCCGACACCGGAATCGGTGGATGGAGCGATTCGGATCTCGTCGAGTATTTGTCAAGCGGATATGCAGTCGGCCATGGCGCGGCGTCGGGCAGTATGCGAGAGGCGGTCGAGATGAGTCTTGGTCGACTACCACGGCGCGACATTGAGGATATGGTGACATACCTGCGGACCGTCCCATCACAGCGTAGCGATCCGGAGGCGGCCATTTCCGTGGCATCGTCAACACTCGCGCGATCGGGGCGATGGGCAACCGTACCTGGAGGTGACGGTGTCGGCAAGCGCATATTCGAAGCTGCCTGCGTGAGTTGTCATGGTTACGATGGAAATGGGCAGCAAATGAAGCGTGCCAGTCTAGCCGGGGCCCATGCCCTGAGCGACCCGGCCGGCGACAACCTCATAGGCTTGCTGCTCGATGGGTCGCACAGCCGCGACGACGCCCCTTCCACGTCAATGCCTGCGTTCGGTGCCGCATACAGTGATGTCGAGATTGCTGCAGTCGCAAACTACACGATCGCTCAATTCAGCGGAAAGAGAGGGCAAGTTACGCCAGATCGAGTGGCGGAATTCAGAAAATAAATCGGATTGATTGATTCGTATTCTGTTTCGATCAAAAAAGTATCCGCCTGTTATGCGGTCGAATATTCTTCGTTTTTAGAAGATGATCGCTGGTTGATGGGTTATATATCTGTGCAAAAAATTATTTTTCGCCAAAGAAATTCTATCAACTGAAAGGTTGGTTGCGATTTTTCATCGATTCGAACCAGTTTATATTCGAAAAGTTCGTCAATGAATTAATAAAGATTAAGTTGTTTTTGATTGGGTTGAGTTATCTAATTGGCAGGTAAGTTATTGAATGGACGGTGCGCCCGAAGTTGGTCGTGCCCGCATGTCTGGACAACCAGTCGCCGAAGGAGCTTCCAACGTGAAAATGCCTGTTGTCGATTCGTCCGTTATCGATCGCCGCGCCACGATTGCGGAAGACTTGCGAGAGATCGTTGGAGAAGAATGGGTGCTCGATAGCGAGGCGGAGCGACGCCCGTACGAGTGCGATGGTCTGACCGCATATACGGCATTGCCGTTACTTGTAGTTCTCCCCGACACGACGGAGCAGGTTAGCCGAATACTCACGTACTGCCACGCCGCGCGCATCAAGGTTGTGCCGCGAGGATCGGGTACGTCGCTGTCTGGCGGCGCGTTGCCGCTTGAGGATGGCATCTTGCTCGGCACAGCCCGCATGAACCGCATCGTCGATATCGATGCCGCAAATCGTGTCGCGCGAGTTCAGCCTGGTGTGCAGAACATCCGGGTGACCGAGGCGGTTCGTTCGCTTGGCCTCTGCTACATGCCGGACCCATCCAGTCAGGCGATTTCGACGATCGGGGGAAACGTCGCCGAGAACTCAGGAGGAGTGCATTGCCTGAAATATGGTGTCACGTCGAATCACGTTACCGGAATGGAAATCGTGTTGATGACGGGCGAAATACTCAGGCTGGGCGGTGCGTTTGTTGGTGGCGCGGACGGCGAGTTCGACCTCTGTGGTGCATTGATCGGCTCCGAAGGTCTGTTGGCCGTCGTGACTGAAATCGCGGTGCGGCTGACGCCTGAACCACCGCTAGCGCGCGTCGTGTCGCTGGGTTTCGTCGATGTCGCCCACGCGAGCCAGTGTGTCGGCGACATCATTGGGAGCGGCATTGTGCCGGCCGGACTCGAATTCGTCGACCGCAGGGTGATCGGAGCGGTGGCGTCGTTGCTCGGTGAGATGCCGTCCCCCGGTGTCGAGGCGTTGTTGCTGTGCGAACTGGATGGCACCGAAAGCGAGGTGGATGCGCTGGTCGAGCAGGTGGAGCGCATCGCCCGCAACGCTGGTGCTGTCGACCTGAAGGTCAGCCGGACAGAAGCTGAACGCGAACGTCTGTGGCGTGCCCGCAAGCTTGCATTCGGTGCGATGGGAAAGATCGCGCGGGATGTCTACGTAACGGACGGAACGATTCCCCGTCGCCGTCTCGCGGAGATATTGAATCGGATTGAGGCGTTGTCGAAACGGCATGGGCTCGAGTACGCGAACTGCTTTCACGCGGGCGATGGCAACTTGCATCCGATGGTGTTGTTCGATGCTGCCATTCCAGGTGATCTCGAGAAGGCAGAAGCATTCGGCGCGGACATTCTTCGAGCCTGCGTCGATCTCGGTGGTGTGCTGAGCGGTGAACATGGCATTGGTGTCGAGAAGCGTGATTTGCTGCATTACCAATTCGACCCGAACGACATTGCGCAGCAGCAACGGCTCAAGTGTGCATTCGATCCGAATGAGTTGCTCAACCCTGGCAAGGTGTTCCCGACAGCTTGCCGTTGCGTCGAATTGGGCCGCACCCGTATGCGCGACGGCAACGTGCGCTTTGCCGATGTTCCCCGCTTCTAGGATATGCAAATGATACCGACCGACAATCCCCTAACACTAGATCGAATCCGCCCGCGTGATGCGGAAGATCTGGTCGACATCGTCGTCGACGCGGATACTCATGGCCGCTCCTTCGAGATCGTCGGAGGTGGGACAAAGCGCGGATTCGGCGAGCCGATCAGCGCCGACGCGCTGCTGGATTTGTCTGCAGTTTCCGGGATCGACTTCTACGAACCCGAGGAACTTGTGATCAAAGTGCGGGCTGGCACGCCTATCGAGGTGGTACACGAGACTCTGGCTGCACACCGGCAACAGCTCGCGTTCGAGCCCCCGGATTACGGCGCGTTGTTTGGGGAGCAGGCGGGACGCAGCACGATTGGCGGTATTGTCGCCACCAATCTTTCCGGACCGCGCCGGGTATCTTCGGGTGGGGTGCGCGACGCGGTGCTTGGCGTGGAGGGCGTGAACGGTCGAGGGGAGGCGTTCAAGGCGGGCGGGCGCACCGTCAAGAATGTGACCGGCTACGATTTGCCTCGGTTGATGGCCGGCTCGTTCGGAACGCTGGCTGTGCTGACGACTGTCACCTTGAAACTGCAGCCGGCGTGGTTGGACGAGATCACTTTGCTGATCGACGGGCTCGACGACGGGGCGGCGATCGAACTGTTGACCGATGCGCTGCAGTTGCCTTTCGACGTTAGTGCCGCAGCTCATATCGGCGGCGCGCGTCGTGAGGCCCAGACCACGGCTTTAAGGCTGGAAGGTTTCGGTGTGTCGTTAGCGGCGCGTGCGAAGGCGCTCGTGAAGCACCTGGGGCGATCCTTCACAATTCAATCGATAGGCACCGACGCGAGTCGTGAATTTTGGCGTGCGTTGCGCAATCTGCAGGAGTTCGCTGACGACCCGAACGCATGCATATGGCGACTCATGCTACCTGGCACACAAGCCGCGAGAATCGTCGAATCAATGGGGGGTGACGCGATCTACGATTGGGGCGGTAGCCTTGTGTTCCTGCGAACCGGCGAGGCAGATGCTGCGGTCCAAGCGGAGGCGCTCAGGCGCGCTGCTGATGCAGTAGGCGGGCGTGCCTGTTTGTTGCGAGCGCCTGCGACGCTGCGGCGTACGGTCGGCGCGTTTCATCGTCATCCCGCAGCGCTGCGTGCGCTCGGTGAACGGGTGCGCGGAATCTTCGATCCGAACCGAGTGCTTAATCCAGGCCGGCTCGTACCCTTCGCTGCGGGAGTGGCGTGACATGAGAACCCGCATTCCCGACACTGCACTGATCGACCCTGATATCGCACTGTCGAACGACATCATCCGTAGTTGCGTACATTGCGGTACTTGCCTTTCGCACTGCCCAACCTATCAAGTTCGCCACGACGAGAACGACAGCCCGCGCGGGCGCATTGTCTTGATGAGGAACATGTACGAGTCGGGCGGTGCACCGGACCCGAAGACAGTCGAGCACCTCGATCGCTGCCTTACTTGTCTCGCGTGCGAGGCGATCTGTCCGTCCGACGTACAGTATTCGAAGTTGATCGCACATGGCCGCGAATACGTTGAGAACCATTATCGTCGGCCGCTCGTGCAGCGTGCGATCCGTCGCGCACTGGCCGCACTGATTCCGAGGCGCGGAATGTTTCGTGCCGCACTGGCTGTCGGTCGGCTGTTCTGGCCGCTGCGGTCGGTGTTCGGCGGCGCGCCGCGTGCGATGTTGGAGACGATCCCTCGCAAGCCGCTTCCGAAGGCAAGCCCAGTCGACCGACCGCAGGTGTTTCCCGCGCAAGGGCCGCGGCGTGCGCGCGTGAGCTTGCTGAATGGTTGTGTGCAAACTGTACTGGATCCTGCCATCAACGAAGCGACGATCAGGCTGTTGCAGCGGCATGGTGTCGAAGTCGTTATCGCGCGTGGGGCTGGGTGCTGTGGGGCACCGGCCGAGCACATGGGACATGAAGCGCAGGCACTGCAGCTGGCAAAGTCGAATATCGATGCGTGGCTGCGTGAGGCCGACGGGCCGGAGGGGCTCGACGCCATCATCGTCAACACGTCTGGATGCGGTACCTCGCTCAAGGCTTACGGTCATGCATTGCGGCTCGATCCTGCGTGGAAGGATAAGGCCGCGCGCATCAGTGCACTTGCCAGGGACATTTCGGAGTTCATGACGCAGCTGGGACTTCGGATGCCGGTGATCGTGCCTGGGTTGCGAGTTGTCTATCACGCCGCGTGCTCGATGCAACACGGCCAGCGGATAGTGCATCAGCCGATCGACTTGCTGAATGCCGCAGGGTTCGACGTCGTCCAACCGTCGGACAACTTCATGTGCTGCGGGTCGGCCGGTGTATACAACCTGCTGCAACCCGAGATCGCGGACGAGTTGAAGCAGCGCAAGGTCGCGGCGATCGCGGCAACGGGCGCCACAATTGCAGCGAGCGGCAACATCGGTTGCATGACCCAGCTCGCTAGCGCGGTCAGCATGCCGTTCGTGCATACAGTGCAGTTGCTCGACTGGGCGACTGGCGGGCCGTTGCCCGGCGCATTGCAAGACGTGATCAAGTCGCGGGGCTCGTGCCACGCCGAATGATGATATCCCGACATGTCGGGAATGCGGGGGCATACCGTCGGCTGCGCCAGTGATATGCCCGGACAGGATGTTGACGAGGTCACCGACATCTTTTCAGATGTCGAACAAGGAGCAAGCTATGCGATTTGCAGCGTATGAAATGAATGGCTTTCGTGGTTTGGCCGTCGAACGAAATGGAGAATGGTTTGGCTCATCGGCCGAGGAGTCGGACGCTCCCTGGGATCTGGACACGATGCTGGCTCAGGGTGTCGATCTTGTCGAGGTGGCTGATCGCCTTGCGCGCGGAGCGCGAATCGATCTCGACTCGGTGCGTCTGCTGCCGCCATTCACGCATCCCAACAAGATCTTGTGCGTGGGTTTGAACTACCTTGACCATTCGAACGAAACAGGTTTTGCGAAGCAGACATATCCGACCGTATTCGCCCGGTTTACGTCGAGCCTGATCGGACACGGCGAACCAATAGCGCTACCGGCGCAGTCCACTCAACTTGACTACGAGGGCGAGCTGGCAGCAGTGATCGGGAAAGGCGGGCGCGGAATTTCGCGTGAGCGGGCACTCGATCACGTAGCCGGATATTCAATTTTCAACGATGCGACGCTGCGTGACTATCAGTTTCGTACGCCGCAGTGGACGATGGGCAAGAACTTCGATGGCACAGGAGCATTCGGGCCTTGGTTCGTTACTGCGGATGAATTGCCGGCAGGCTGTGATGGATTACGGATCCAGACACGCCTGAACGGGGAAGTCGTCCAGGACGCGTCGACGTCCGACATGATATTTGATGTCGCGACGCTGGTCGCATTGTTGAGCGACGTGATGACACTGCAACCCGGCGACGTGATCGTCACCGGGACACCGGCCGGGATCGGGATGGCGCGCGATCCTCAGCTCTGGATGAAGTCTGGTGACGTATGCGAAGTCGAAATTGAACGGCTTGGCGTGTTGCGAAACCCGGTTGCGTCGGCTGGCGATGAACGAACGGAGCCTTCGCGGCATCTGACCGTCGCACCTCGATGACCAGCCGCTCCCGGGGCGAGAGCGGGTTCCTGAAGCGCACGGCGGTGGAGTAGAACGTTTGGAGAGCGGCGATGATGCTCTTGCCGAGAAATGCCGAAGCGACGCCGCGTCGGACGACAACATCAACTTGACAACCCAAGATGTCGGTCGTCATGGTTGCCGTGCCGAAGTGCCAGGCCCGCTGCCGGGGGGCGTCGCGACGGGAGCGGCAAGCTACTCGCAGACGAACTGGTTCAGGTCGTCGTCCGCCGTCCCGTACTCCTCGCGCACCTTGTCCTCGTGCCCGAGCATGATGATTTCCCTGTGGCGTGAGCGGTCGCGCGCACAGGTTTCATTTCCCGCGCGATCTGCCGGCGCGGTGACCCGTACGCAGGATCGTCACGCGTGCGCTCGCGCCGGATCGGCGCCCGTGCGAAAGCGGCGACCTTCCCCGGTCAACGCACCGGCTCGGCCGTGGCCAGCAGGCTGCGCAGGAACACCATGATCATGTGCCCGATCGGCACCTCGGACAGGATCGACTGCTGCAGCGACAGGCCCTGCGAGAGCCCCATGAACGCAACGGCCAGGACGGCCGGCGGTTCGGGCGGCACCTTCTTCAGCCGCGCGAAAATCTGTTCGATGCAATAGGCGAGGCCATCGCGGTGGGCGTCCAGCAACGCCTGCGACGCGATGGCGAAAGCGGGGTTGCGCCGCCCCTGAAGCTTGAATTCGACACCCAGCACCGACCACTCGGGCTCGGCATCGACGGTCCGCGACCAGACATCCAGCGCATTCAGGATGTCCTCCCCGGACGCCGCGGGGTCGCTCAGCACCCGGGCGATGTCGGCCACTTGCGTCTGCGAGCGCTCCCGCATCAGCTCGACGAACAATGCCTCCTTGCTCGCGAAATTCGAATAGAACGCGCCTTGCGTATAGCCGGCCTCGGCCGCGATATCCCTGAGCGACGTGCCGCCGAACCCGCGGTCGACGAACAGCCGCTTCGCCGCGGCGAGCAAATGAGCGCGGGTCTGTTGTCGGCTTTCTTCGCGGCTCA
Source organism: Burkholderia sp. AU31624 (assembly GCF_020420065.1). Classification (NCBI taxonomy): domain Bacteria; kingdom Pseudomonadati; phylum Pseudomonadota; class Betaproteobacteria; order Burkholderiales; family Burkholderiaceae; genus Burkholderia; species Burkholderia sp. AU31624. The sequence goes on along the minus strand of NZ_JAIZRT010000001.1, from coordinate 364,259 downwards.
GCCGCGGGGGAGGGGGAACCATGTTCATGGCCGGCAGGATATCAGTTGATATTTGAGATGGATACCATTACGATCGCATTTCAGATATCACTCGATATTTGAAATGCCGGGCGCGATTGTGTCGCCGAACGTCTGCAGCGGGGGCCCCGGGCGGGCGATCGGGTCGACGCGGGGGCGCGCACGGTGTGCCGGTGCGTGGCGGCGTGTCGCTGTTCTCTTGTCGCGTGCTTCGATGCGCCGGCGCGAGCTGCTTGCCGATCGAGTGAATGTGGCCGTCACGGGACGTCGTGAAACAGTCGGTTAGTCATGCGAATCATGCCGGTTCGCATGCAGATGCGGATGCGGGGCAGGAAGCAGAAGATGAACGCGAGCAAGACCTATGCACAGCTCGTCGTCGAGCTGGCCGAACTGGACGAGGAAATCGAGCGCGCACGCGCGCGCGAACGCGTCGATGCGATCGCGGAGGTTCACTCGCTCATGGATACCTATGCGATCAAGCATCGCGACCTGGTCGGCCGCAACGGCAGCCGGGGTTCGTACGTCGTGAAAGTGCTGCCGGCGCGCTATCGCGATCCGGTGAGCGGAAAGGAGTGGAGCGGGCGCGGCAATGCGCCGCTCTGGATCAGGGGCAAGGATCGTCGTCAGTTCGTCGTCGTCAAGCCGCCGTCCGCCGGCAAGAAAAGCAGGCGCAGCTGACCGCGGGCGTCGGGCTACGGCGACAGCGGCTTCGCCGATGCCTGACCGGGCGGCGTGAGCACCACGCGCAGCGTCGCGCCTGCCGGCGACGGCGCCACGTACGCATGCGGCCGAGGCGACTAGAAGAGCGCGTTCACACCGGCGCGCAATCGCGTCGGCTCGCCATGCTCGACGTGCAACTCGCGTTCGCCCGACAGCACGTGATGTCGTCCGCAATCATGGCGCGGGTGACGTCTCGCGATGCGGGCCGGACTGGATCGGGCGTTGCGTGCGTTTCGTTCAGCCCCGGCCGACGAACGGCATCGCGGTCGCCATGATCGTCATGTTCAGGATGTTCGTGTCGAGCGGCAGGTTCGCCATCTGGACGATCGCATTCGCGACATGCGTGACGTCCATGCGCGCCTCGGGCGCGAGGCTGCCGTCGGCCTGCGGGACGCCTTGCGTCATGCGGTCCGTGAGCGACGTCGCCGCGTTGCCGATGTCGATCTGGCTGCACGCGATGTTGTACCGGCGGCCGTCGAGCGCCAGCGACTTGGTGATCCCGGTCACCGCATGCTTGGTGGCCGTGTACGCGATCGTGTCGGGGCGCGGCGCATGGGCCGAGATCGAGCCGTTGTTGATGATCCGGCCGCCCTGCGGCGTTTGCGCTTTCATCAGGCGCCACGCGGCCCGCGCACACAGGAAGACGCCGGTCAGGTTGGTCGCGACGACGCTGTTCCACACGTCGAATTCGTATTCGTCGAGGGATACCGGCGGCGCGTTGCGGCCGGCATTGTTGAACAGCACGTCGAGCCGGCCGAACTGCTGCGCGATCCGGGCGAACGCGTGGTCGACCGATGCTTCGTCGGTGACGTCCGCAGGAAACACGTGCGCGTCGCCGCCGGCGGTGCGGATTGCGTCCTGCGTGTCGCGCAACGATGCCTCGGTGCGTCCGAGCAGCGCGACGGTGTAACCGGCCTGGGCGAGCGCGATGGCCGCCGCGCGACCGATGCCGGAGCCGGCGCCGGTGACGGCTGCGAATTTCGTGAAGACAGACATGGCTTGATTTCCTGCGGATTGAAAGAGGGGCGACGCGGCCGACGACCGGAATCGTCGCCACTTCGGCAATGTAGTCGAAATGCGAGGCGCACATGCTCAAGCGACATCGTCAGGCACGCGCGATGGCGTGATGACCTCGGCTACTTCTTGCGGCCAGGTATGGCCTTCCGCGCCCGCGTGCCTGACTCCGCGAACAGATCGACCACCACGTCGCGCAGCCACTTGTTCCCTTCGTCCTGATTGACCCGCGTATGCCAGAGCATGTGAATCGGCGCGCCCGGCACCGTGACGGGCAACGCGCGCCAGCTCAGCGAAAACGGTGCGGCAAGCTGCTGCGCGAGATGCTCGGGCACCGTCGCGATCAGGTCGGTGCGCTGCAGGATGTAGCCGACGCTCATGAAATGCGGCACCGTGAGCCGCACCTGGCGCGCCACGCGGCGGCGCTTCAGCCATTCGTCCACTTGCCCGTGACCGGTGCCGGCCGACACCACGACCAGATGTTCGGCATTGCGCCACGCGTCGACCGTCAGCGGCGCGTCCTCGAGCGGATGGCCGCGCCGGAACAGGCACACATAGCGCTGATCGAACAGCCGGCGCTGATAGAAGCCGCCCTTGAGCTGCGGCAGCAGGCCGATCGCGAGATCGACGCGGCCGTCGGCCATTTCGTCGCCGAGGTTGACGCTCGTGTCGCGCACGGTATTGAGCGCGAGGCCCGGCGCCGCTTGCGACAGGTGTTCGAGCAGCGCGGGCAGGAACACGACTTCGCCGATGTCGGTCATGCCGATCGTCAGCGTGCGCGTGGCGCGCTGCGGATCGAAACCGGTCTCGGGGTTGAGCGCGGCGTGCAGCGTCGCGAGCGCGTGCGACACAGGTTCCGCGAGGCGCAGCGCGAACGGCGTCGGCACCACGCCACCGGGCCCGCGCACGAACAGCGGATCGCCGAGCCGGCGGCGCAGCTTCGCGAGTGCATTGCTCACGCCCGGCTGGCTCATGTTCATCTGCTCGGCGACGCTCGACACGCGCCGTTCCTGCATCAGCCGCTGGAAAAGCAGCAGCAGGTTGAGGTCGATATCGCTCAGTTCCATGGGTTGGGCCTCGCCGGGTTCATTGCATCGAGTGATGAAGCAGATTCCGGTCATTTTATTGCGGGATGAAAGTCCGCTCCCGAGAATACCGATACGGTCCATGCATTCGACATGACCGCTGCGCACGCCGCAGACCCCACATCGGAACATCGGAGACACCTTCATCATGCAGACGAACCTGAAGATTGCGATCGTCGGCGCCGGGATTGGCGGCCTGACGCTCGCGCTTGCCTTGCGCGAGCACGGCATCGACGCGCAGCTCTACGAACAGACGGAGGTGTTGCGCGAAGTCGGCGCGGCCGTCGCGTTGTCGGCCAATGCGACGCGCTTCTACGAACGGATGGGATTGCGGGCGGCCTTCGATGCGGTGTGCGCGGACATCCCGGGGCTCGTCTATCGCGACGGCCGCAGCGGCGCGGTGATCGGCCATCATCGCGGCGACCCCGACTATCGCCGGCAATTCGGCGGTGCGTACTGGGGCGTGCATCGCGCGGATCTTCAGGCCGTGCTGTCGAAGGCGGTCGGCCTCGACGCCATCCATCTCGGCCATCGGCTGACCGATCTCGCGCAGCATCCCGATCGCGTCACGCTTTCGTTCGACAACGGGGTGCGCGTCGACGCCGATCTCGTGATCGGTGCGGACGGCGCGCGCTCGATCACGCGGCGCTGGATGCTCGGCTACGACGATGCGCTGTATTCGGGGTGTTCGGGGTTTCGCGGCGTGGTGCCGGCCGCGCGGCTGAGCCTGTTGCCCGATCCCGAGACGCTGCAGTACTGGATCGGGCCGCACGGGCACCTGCTGCACTATCCGATCGGCGACGACGGCGACCAGAATTTCCTGCTGGTCGAGCGCCATCCGTCACCGTGGCCGTCACGCGACTGGGTGATGCCGTCGGAAGAGGGCGAGCAACTGCGCGTGTTCAGGGACTGGCATCCGGCGGTGGTGCAGATGATCACCGCCGTGCCGATCAGCCAGCGCTGGGGGCTATTCCACCGGCCGCCGCTCGGCCGCTGGAGCCGCGGGCGCGTGACGCTGATCGGCGACGCCGCGCATGCGCTGGTGCCGCATCACGGGCAGGGCGCGAACCAGTCGATCGAGGATGCGGTGGTGCTGGCCGCGCAACTGGCGCAGGCCGGGCCGGGCAACTGGCGCGAAGCACAGGAAGCGTATGAACGGCTGCGTCGCGGCCGCACGCGCAAGGTGCAGTACGCGTCGATCTCCGTGGCCGATGTGTTGCACCTGCCCGACGGGCCGGCCGCGCAGGCGCGCAATGCGCGTCTGGCCGAGCGCGACAGCGTGCTGCATCACCTGGACTGGATTCACGGTTTCGACGCGCTGGCGGGGGAGCCGAGCGAGCGGCAGGGCGGCACTTGGCTTTGAGTCTGCCAATCTGGAGCAGGGGTGCGGCGGCCAGCGCCACGCGTGAGCCCTCAGGCGCGACCGGCTCGCCGGGATTGCATGCGCCGGGCATGACATGGGTCGACGGCCGTCGGCCCGCCGGTCACCGGCCAGCCTGACGAAAACGGGCGGGGCAACGCCCGCCCGCCGTCACTTCACGCATTCGAGCGCGTACTTCAACCCCTGGCCGAGCAGGCCGCGCCATACATCCCACGTATGCCCGCCGTCGACGATGCGCAACTCGGCCGGGTTCTGCGCACGGCGCAGCTGCGTGTACAGCACGCTCGATTCGGCCTGGATGGTCAGGTCGTCGTCGCCGGCCGCGATGAACATCGGGATCCGCCAGCTGCGCGCGAAATAGCCGCGCATCAGCGCCGGGTAGTTGAGCTCGTGCCACACGCGCGGGTCGAACTGCCGTTCGCCGAACACGCCGACGTAGCGCGCGGCGGAATTGAGCGGCGGCTCGTTCGCGTAGATCGCGGGGCTCAGCAGCATCGCGCCGCAGAACAGCCCGGGTTCGAGCAGCGAGAAGCGCAGCGCGCCGAAGCCGCCCATCGACACGCCGCCGATCGCGCGGCCCGCGCGCTGGTTCGACACCGCGAAGTGCGCTTCGACCTCGGGCAGCAGGTCGTTGAGGAACGCGCTCTGCATCTTCTCCTTGCGGTCGACGTACCAGTCGGTGCCGCCCTGCGGCATCACGATCACGACCGGCGGGATCTCGCGGCGCTCGATCAGCGTGTCGGCGGTGGCCTGCAGCCGGCCCTGCGTGACCCAGTCGTTCGCGTTGCCGGCGTTGCCGTGCAGCAGGTACATCACCGGGTAGCGCGCGCCTTCCGGGTTGTAGCCGGGCGGCAGGTAGACCGTGTACGACCAGTCGCGCTTCAGCGACGCCGACCGGAACGTGCGCAGCACGACGCTGCTGCCCGGATTGAGCGCGCTCTCCTGGGCGGCCGACGGGGTCGTCGCGGTCTGGACGGTCGGCGGCGGCGCGGGCGCTGCCACCGGCGCGGGCGGCGTGGCTCGGGCGGTGGCGATGGAGCCGGCGATCAGGGCGAGGGCGAGCGGAAGGGCGAGTCGGCGCATGTCGAATCGTTTCAGGAGAGGCGCCGGCTATCGTAGCAGCGGCGCATGACGGCGCGGCGCGTCATCGCCGCGAACGGAACGGCAACCGCGCGACGAGCGGCCCGTAGAGTTTGGCGACGAGATACAGCAGGCCCATTGCGACGACGTCGGCAATCAGGCCGAGCTTCACGTCGAGATAGCCTTCGGTCGCCTGGTAGAGCACCGAATCGACCGCGAGCGAGATGGCGGTGCCCGCGACGAAGCACAGCAGCCCCTGCCGGCCGATCGTGCCGATCCACGGCATCGCGTGCGCAACCTTCTTCATCCAGCCGAGGTGGACCAGCTTGGCCGCGAGCCACGCGATCGCGAGAAAGTTCGCGAGCCGCAGCGCGCCGAGGTTCTGCTTGATCGACGGATCGGTCGGGAACGGCTCGATGCGCAGCCGGTAGTACGCGCCGGCCGCGACGATCGCGAGCGCCGCGGCCGTCAGCAGCCAGCCCTGCGGCTTCGGCGCGAGCGTCTGGTAGACGGGCTGGCAGCGCGCGATCACGCCGAGCACGAACAGGAACTGCCATGCGAACGGATTGAAGTCCCACGGCGCGCCTTCCACGGTCGGCAAAAAGCGCGCGACGTGCGGCGCGGCGACCCACAGCGACCCGCTGAACGCGAGCAGCAGCCACGGCTGCGTGCGCGCGAGCGGCAGCGTGAGCGGCACGAGCAGCGCGAAGAACGCGTACATCGGCAGCACCGACGCGAGGTACGGCTGGCGGCGGAACAGCAGGATGTCGCGCAGCGCGGCGAGCGGCTTGTGGAGCAGGCCGTCGAGATCGTTGGTCGGCATGTTCGGGCCGTCGATCGCGAACGCGTTCAGCGCGGCCGTGATCAGCAGCATCAGGCCGGCCGTCACGAGGAACGCACGGTAGATCTCGAACGCGCGCCTGATGAAGCGCTGGCGCGCGGCAGCCTCGTCGTGCCGTTCGGCGAGCGAGTTGTACGCGATCGCGGTGGCGAAGCCGCCGAGGAACACGAAGACCTCGGCCGCGTCGCACAGCGCGTAAGCGTGCAGCGTCACGCGCGACAGGATGCTGCCGCCGATGTGGTCGACGACGATGACGAGCAGCACGAGACCGCGGAAGAAATCGAGCTCGGCGTAGCGGCCGGCCCGGGCCGGTGCGGTCATCGAACCGCCTCCCGGCGCGGGCCGCGGGCGCGGCCGGCACGCGCCGCGCATGAATCGGGGGGAAGCATGACTTCGTGAAGAAATGACGAACGGATGCGCATTGTGCCACCGATGCGGTGCATATCGGGTTTACGCGAATGGTCGGCCGTCGTGCTGCTGCCGATAAGCCGGGTCAGGCAGCCCACGCAACGGGGCAGTTGGACGAGCGCAACGGTTTGCGCAGGGTTCATCTACCCCGATGGACGGACGGTTTCCGACGTGACACCATTTTGACCTCACGCGGCCGCACACCGCGTCGTCCGCCCTGCGGGCCACACCTATAACAGACCAAACATTCGCCGGGCGCTCGACCATGCCCGGCCACCCGGCTCCGGAGAACCGTCATGAAGAAGCACATCTTTTTTACCGCCGCGCTGGCCGCTTTCGCCGCGCCGGTCTTCGCCCAGAACAGCGTGACGCTGTACGGTGTGATCGATGAAGGCTTCAATTACACGAACAACGTGAACGTCAATGGGGTCGGAAAAACGAATTACCAGCTCGCGAGCGGCTATGCGCAGGGCAGCCGCTGGGGCCTGAAGGGCAGCGAGGATCTCGGCGGCGGGCTGAAGGCGATCTTCACGCTGGAAAACGGTTTTGACGTGAACAACGGCCGGCTCGGCCAGGGCGGCCGCATGTTCGGCCGACAGGCGTTCGTCGGGCTGAGCGCACCGCGCTTCGGCACGCTGACCTTCGGCCGTCAGTACGATTCCGTCGTCGACTATCTCGCGCCGCTCACCGCCAACGGCAACTGGGGCGGCACGCTGTTCTCGCACCCGTTCGACAACGACAACACGGACAACTCGTTCCGCGTCAACAACACGGTCAAATATGCGAGCGCCGACTGGAACGGCCTGACGTTCGGCGGCACGTACAGCTTCAGCAACAGCACCGGCTTCTCGAACAACCGTCAATACAGCCTCGGCGCGCAGTACTCGCTGGCCGGGCTGCAGGTCGCGGCGGCGTACCTGCAGGCGAACAACCCGGGCATCGGCAGCGCGGGCGCGATCTCGGCCGACGATGCGAACTTCGTCGCCGACCGCCTGCGGATCTTCGGCGGCGGCGTCAATTACACGTTCGGCCCGGCCACGGTCGGCTTCGTCTACACGAAGACGGACGTGAAGAACCCGGTGTCGACCGTCTACCTGCCGGCGTCGACGTTCGCCGGTCTCGGGCTGACCGCGACGAAGTTCCAGAACTTCGAGATCAACGGCAAGTACCAGCTCACGCCCGATTTCTATCTCGGCGCGCAATACGTGTACACGGACGGCAAGTACGATGCCGCGGCCGGGACGTTCAAGCCGAAATACCACACGGTCGGCCTGATGGCCGACTACAGCCTGTCGAAGCGCACCGACGTGTACCTGCAGGGCGCGTGGCAGAAGGTGGGCGGCGACAAGACCGGCACGGCGGCCGACGGCGGCTACGTGGTCGGCACGGACGGCCCGTCGGCGTCGTCGAACCAGTTCGCGGTGCGCGCCGCGATCCGCCACAAGTTCTGATCGGGGGGCGGGGAGTGCCGAGGCCGAGCGCCTCGGCGCCCGCTGCCGTCAGTCTGCCCGGGGGTTGCCCCCGAGCGTATCCGCGAGCCAGTCGACGAAGATCCGCACGCGCGGCGCGAGATGCCGGCCGGTCGGAAACACCACCGACACGGGCAGCGGCGTGGCATTCCATTCCGGCAGCACCTCGACCAGCGAGCCGTCGGCGAGCAGCGGCCCGAGCCCTTCGCGCGGCGCCTGGATCAGCCCGAGGCCCGCCAGACAGCACGCGAGATACGCCTGCGAGCTGTTGACCGACACGACGCTGCGCATCTTGACCGCGTGCAGCTGGCCCGAATCCATATCCGCATATTCCCAGTCCAGCTCGCGGCCCGTGCGGCTCGAGAAATAGCCGACCGCGACGTGGTCCGGCAGCTCGTCCGGCGAGCGCGGCGTGCCGTGCCGCTCGAGATACGCGGGCGCCGCGCAGTTGATCTGCGCCAGTTCGCCGATGCGCCGTGCGACGAGCGACGTATCGGACATCGCGCCGACCCGCACCGCGCAGTCGATGCCGTCGGCGACGAGGTCGACGAAGCGGTCGGTCGTGCCGATCACGACGCGCAGGTCGGGGTAGCGCGCGTGGAAACCCGGCAGCGCCGGAATCACCTGGTTCAGCGCGAAGCGTTCGGGCAGGTCGACGCGGATCGCGCCACGCGGCGTCGTGCCGGCGTCCTCGAACAGCGTTTCCGCATCGTCCAGATCGGCCAGCAGCCGCATGCAGCGCTCGTAATAGGTCGCGCCTTCGGCCGTCAGCGCGACGCGCCGCGTCGTGCGCTGCAGCAGGCGGACCTTCAGGTGCTTTTCCAGATACTGGACGGCGTTGCTGACCGTCGGGCGCGGCAGTTGCAACTGCTCGGCCGCTTTCGTGAAGCTGCCGAGATGGGCGACGCGCGCGAAGATGCGCATTGCTTGCAGATGATCCATGCGGGGCGGGTGCGTGGGTGGAGGGAGCAGGCTCCATTGTTAATCAGCGTCGAATGGTTTGGTTGAGTGTTTCGCGTTTATCGCGCGCCGCGATGCGCCCAGAATCCGGCCTGTTCATTCATCACTCGAGGAAACGGATATGGAAACGCGTGAACTGGGCCGGACCGGCCCGCGGGTGTCGGCAATTGCACTTGGTTGCATGGGGATGTCGGACTTCTACGGCCCGGCCGACCGCGACGAAAGCATCGCGACGCTGCACGCGGCGCTCGACCACGGCATCACGATGCTCGACACCGGCGATTTCTACGGGATGGGCGACAACGAGATGCTGATCCGCGACGCGCTGCGCGGCCGGGCACGCGACCAGGTGCTGATCAGCGTGAAATTCGGCGCGCTGCGCGATCCGCCCGGCGGGTTTGCCGGCTACGACGCGCGGCCGGTGGCGATCCGCAACTTCGTCACGTACTCGCTGAAACGGCTCGGCACCGACTACATCGACATCTACCGGCCGGCGCGCGTCGATCCGGCGGTGCCGATCGAGGAGACGATCGGCGCGATCGCCGATCTCGTGAAGGCCGGGTACGTGCGCCATATCGGCCTGTCGGAAGCCGGCGTCGACACGATCCGCCGCGCGGCGGCCGTCGCGCCGATCTCCGACCTGCAGATCGAGTATTCGCTGCTGTCGCGCGGCATCGAGGCCGGGATCCTGCCCGCGTGCCGCGAACTCGGGATCGGCGTCACGGCCTACGGCGTGCTGTCGCGCGGGCTGCTGGGCGGACGCTGGAGCACGGCGCGGCAAGGCGAGCGCGATTTCCGTGCGGCGAGCCCGCGGTTCCAGGGAGAGAACCTCGCGCACAACCTCGCGCTCGTCGATGCGCTGCGCGCCATCGCCGACGAGAAGGGCAGCAATCCGGCGCAGGTCGCGATCGCGTGGGCGCTGTCGCGCGGCGGCGATATCGTGCCGCTGATCGGCGCGCGCAAGCGGACGCAGCTTCAGGATGCGCTGAAGGCGATTGAGATGCAACTAACGGTCAATGAGATCGCTCGCATCGAAGCGGCGGTTCCCGCCGGGGCGGCTGCCGGTGAGCGTTATCCGGCCGCACAGATGGCGCACCTCGACAGCGAGCAAGGCCGGGGGTCATCTCACGGGGACTGATCGGCGCGGATCGGCAATGGTTTCGGAACAGGCTCTGCATTCGGCTCGAATCCGGGGGCTGGGGCTGGGGCTGGGGCTGGTGCTGAGGCTTGTGCTGAGGCTGGTGCTGAGGCCGGGCTGGCAACCCCGATTGCGGTGCATGGCTGGCCTGGCCCGACTTGACGCCGGCGGCGCAGGTTTCGCCGGCCCACGGCGCGCCAGCCCATCGGCACAATCGCGCCGCCGCCCATCCGGCAAGCCCTAGCCAGCCTCAGGCAAAACCAGATGGCGAGCGGCGCGATCGGAGTTCACCATCGGCGCCGTACTCAACCGGACGGAATGCCTTTCATGCACCTTCATACGCTGACGATCATCGCGGTGGTCTTCCTGCTGGCCGGCGCGGTCAAGGGGATGATCGGGCTCGGGTTGCCGACGATCGCGATGGGGCTGCTGACGCTTGCGATGCCGCCGTCGGCCGCCGCGAGCCTGCTGCTCGTGCCGTCGTTCGTCACCAACGTGTGGCAGTTGTGGCTCGGCCCTTCGTTCGGGCCGCTGCTGCGCCGGCTGTGGCCGCTGCTCGCCGGCCTGACGATCGGCACGCTGACGGGCGGGCTGCCCGCGCTCGCGGCCGGCAGCACCTGGACGCATGCGGCGCTCGGCATGGTGCTGATCCTCTACGGGCTGTGGGGGCTGGCCGCCGCGCGGCTGCCCGCGCCGGGCCGCCATGAAAAATGGCTGTCTGCCGTGGTCGGCTACCTGACGGGTGTCGTGACGGCCGCGACCGGCGTGTTCGTCGTGCCGGCCGTGCCGTACCTGCAGGCGCTGCGGCTGTCGAAGGACGACCTGATCCAGGCGCTCGGGCTGTCGTTCACCGCATCGACGATCGTGCTTGGCCTGCAGTTGCGCGTGACGGGCGCGCTGGAGACGGTCGATCTCGGCGTGTCGGCGCTCGCGCTCGTGCCGGCGCTGGCGGGCATGGCTAGCGGGCAATATGCTCGGCGTGTGATGAGCGAGAAGGCGTTCAAGCGCTGCTTCTTCGTCGGGCTGATCGCGCTCGGCGCATACATGGCGGCTTCGGGATGGCTGTAAGCGGGCCTCGCTGACGAGCGCGATGCCCGCGATCCACTGTCCGTGACGTGCCCGAAGCCGGTTTCGACATCAGCCGGCTTCAGGCGCGTTCACCGGGCGCAGGTCACTTCGCTCAGGCCGGGTCGGCGTACTTCAGCGTCCAACCGAACGTGCGGGTCGCGCCCGCGCCGAGGGCAAACGGCTTCGTCGTACACGCGAAGTTCGAATGCAGCTGGCCGATCGGCGTCGTCGACAGCGGGTTCGTCGTGCCGTTCACCGTGTCGAAGGTCGACAGCGCGCAGGTGTCGAACCCGGACGCCGCATAGCCGGTCGCGGCGCTGTTCGCGTAGGTCACCGACACGCCGTCGCCGTTCGCCTGCGTCGACGCGAAATCCGCGAACGACGTGAAGTCCGTCTCGACCGACAGGTTGCCGGTGAGCGAGCCCGTGCTCAGCGTGTCGCTGCGGGCGACCGAGCCGTGCGCGAACGTCAGCACCGTATGCACCTGCAGGTCGAGATCCGTCGTGTACGCCGCGTTCTTCGACGCGAGCCGGAACTTCGCGGTATCGAACGACACGATCACCTGCCCGTTGTTTTGCTGGACGTTCAGGTTCTTGTAGTACGTGACGGGAATGTAGGTCTTCCCGTTGTACGACACCTGCGGCACCAGCAGCGCGTAGCCGAGATCGGTCGTGCCGTAGATCAGCTTGTCCGAGAACGGTACCGGGTAGTACGGCGTGTACGAGTTGTAGTCGGGCGCCTGGCTGAGATTCAGGTTGATCACGCGCCGGCCGTCGCGCACGGTGACGAGCGCCGCACTGTACGGATGCGCGGCGTCGCCCGGCTGGTTGTACCAGGTGAGCGTGTAGTGCGGCAGCGCGTCGAGCCACGCGTTGTAGTCCGTATCGGCCATCGGCGCCTTGCCGCCGAAGCCGAGCTTGTTCCACCACGCGTTCACGTACAGGTACTGGTGCAGCAGGCTGAAGTTTTCGCCCATCACGCGCGGCTTGCCGCGATACGCGTCCGTGCCGCGGCCCTTGACCCACATGTTCACCGACGGCGTCGGCAGCGACGGGTCGTACCAGTACGTGTCGAAACGCTGCGCGGCCTGATAGATGAACTTGTATGCAACCTGCTTCTCCTGGTCGGACAGCACGCCGGCATTGGCCGCGGCCGTCAGCACTTCCATGAACGCCGAATCGCCGTACGGGCCGATCGAGCGGCCGTAGTTGAAGCCCTGGCCGTTCGCGTTCAACTGCGGCAGGATCAGGTCGACCGACTTGCGCAGATAGCCCTTCAGCTCGGGCGTGAGGTTCGCCTCGTTGCCCATCTCGAACGTGCGCTCGGTCACTTCACCGATCAGCAGCGTGCTGTAGCGGTCGAAGCGCGCCTGGTCGTAGTAGGTCGTGTGCGTGTTCGACGCTTCGTCCGAGAACCCGCCCGACGAGTCGTTGCGGATATGGTTCGTCAGCGTGTACAGCAGCGCGTCGCGCGCACCCATCGTCGCGACCGAGGGATCGGTCTTCGATGCAAACGACGGGCTGCTCCAGCCGAGCTTCTGGCGCAGCCCGGCAATTCCGTAGGACACCGCATAGTAGTTCTGCGCGGTGTTGAGCGATGCGATGTCGATCGGCGTGCCGGCCGCGGGGCACGTATCGGTCTTGCCGCTCGCATCGGGGCCGAACATGTCGCAGAAGGTGAGCCGCCGCTGCAGCGTCGCGAGCATCGCGTCGCTGAAGACTTCGTTGAGCATCCCGTGCGCCTTCAGGTTGTTCAGCGCGACGAGGTAGTAGTACTCGCCCCAGGACGTATTCGCATACGTGTAGTTGCTGCCCGACTGCGCCATCATCGCGGTCGTGATCGTCTGGTACGTCGCGAGGTAGCTGGCGTATTGCGGATCGTTCTTCGACTTCATGTCGATCAGGATGTACGACAGGCCGAGCGCGAGCTTGCCCGGCAGGAATTTGTCGCCGGTGTTCGTGTCGAGCACGTGGACCGGCGTGCCGTCGCCGAGATCCATCACGACCTGCGTGAAGTCGGACGATTTCCGGATCAGGTCGAACAGTGCGCGCATTTGGCCCATCATCGTGACCGGAATGTTCGCGCCGGCCGGCACGCTGGTGTCGGGCGCGCCGTAGACGAGCGCCTGCAGCGAGTTCGACGCGAGCGTCGGTGTCGTGGACGGGGGCGGCGAAGATGACGACGGTGGCGGCGTGTCGGTCACGTCGTTGCCGCCGCAGGCGCTGACGAACAGGACGGAAAGGGCGCTGAGCGCGGCGCCGAGCGCGAATCTGCTGCGCGGATGCATTGTGTCTCCAGTTTTGAATAGTGATGAAGCACGGGCGGGTGTGGCCGTTGCCGCGCTCGATGCCCGTACCCGGCCGCCGTCTTGCAACCCTGATCCCTGAAGACGGACGGCCTGAATCGCTTGTCGAGCGGGCAAGCGTTCTCCCTGCACGGGCCGTGACCGGCGTCGTGCGGATGTGTTGGAAAACGTTTTCCAAATTTAGGCAGCCATCGGCGTGATGTCAATGAACTTTCACGTCGGAAGGGGCGGGAAAAACCCGTAGGGTGGGAAGGCGGGAGTGAAGGGGGAGGGCGAAATTTTGCAGAATTTACCGGGATTTCTTCTTGGTAAGGCAGCGGGTGGCGAAGGATATCAATGCGGAAATGACGGCCGGAAGGAATGTCCGTCGATGCCAGCTCACTGGATTGAGAGAGAAAACGTTATCCATAAGGGTCGAGACGAATTCGACCGACATCGGGGCGCGATGGCGACGGGCAGCCACGCCGTTTCGTCGAGCCTAAAGCTGTGCCTCGATCGCCGTCTTGTCGATCACCGACCAGACCTGGCGGATCTTGCCGTCGTGAAACTCGTAGAACACGTTCTCGCAGAACGTGACCTTCCGGCCGTCGACGGCGAGCCCCATGAACGTCCCGCTCGGCGAACAGGCGAAGCGCAGCCGGCAGGCGATGCGCGGCGGCTCGCACACGAGCAGCCGGATGTCGAAACGGAGATCGGGAATGTCGCGGAAGTCCTGTTCCAGCATCGCGCGGTAACCGGCGAGGCCGAGTGGCCGGTCGTTGTGGATCACGTGGTCGGCGACATATTCGCCGAGCGCCGGCCAGTCCTGCCGGTTCAGGCAGTCGATGTATGCGCGGTAGCTGGTTGCGAGATCGGTGTCGGTCATGGCCGTGCCTCCGTATGTCGACGGGATGAGTCGGATGCGGCGCGCGTCACCGCGGCGTGGTTTCGCCCGACAGGAACGAGACAAACTCCCGCGTGTACTTCGGCAGCGCATCGAACGACCGCGCGCACAGCTTCAGCCGACGATGGCTCCACGCATCGGACAGCTCGACGAGCCGCACGTCCATCGTCTGCATCGCGCGCTCGGCCGCATGACGCGACACGATGCCGATGCCCACGCCGCTCGCGATCACGCGGCAGATCGCATCGAAGCTCTTCAACTGCACACGATAGCGGATCCGCTTGCCGAGCACGCGCGCCTGGTCGGCGAGATGCACCTGCAGTGCGCTGCCGTCGGTGAGGCCGATGAAGTCGGCATCGGCGATCGAGTCGAACGCGACCTTCTCCTGCGACGCGAGCGGATGCGCGGCCGGCACGACGACGATCAGCCAGTCCTCGCGGAACGGCTTCTGTTCGAGCCCGCCGAGCCCGACCGAATCGGCGACGATGCCGACCTCGGCCGTCTTGTTGCGGATCGCATGCACGATCTCCTGGCTCGAGCGCTCCTCGACGCTGATCGACAGCTTCGGATGATGCGGCAGGTAGTCGGCCAGCGCGTCGGGCAGGTATTCGCTCAGCGACGCCGTGTTGCACAGCAGCCGGATATGCCCGCGCAGCCCCTGACCGTATTGCTGCAGTTCGCCGCGCATGTGGTCGATCTGCTGCAGCACGGTGCGCGCGTGGTGTTCGAGCGCGCGGCCGGCATCGGTGGCCTGCGCCCCCGACTTGGTCCGGTGCAGCAGCGGCACGCCGAGCTCGTCCTCCATGCCGCGGATGCGCTCGCTCGCGGCCTGCAGCGTGATGTGGGTCCGCTCGGCGCCGCTCGTGATCGTGCCGGCCTCGCAGATGTTCAGGAAGAGCCGCAGGTCGGTCAGGTCGAAGCGCATGATGGGTGGGGCAATCGTATTGGAATGGCCGATAAGTTAGCAGGGAACCGCGGCCCGGGTCTCAGGCGCAGCTTGAGGCCCGATTCGCCGGTTCCGCATTTTCGGGGCGCGATCGATGGCGGATCATGGCCGCACATCAACCGGGGAGCCTGTCATGCAGATCGATCCGTCGTGGGGCGTGTCGTTCAAGATCGCGTTGCACGTGCTGTTCCTGTGCATCGGCATCGCGTGGGCCTGTTCCGAACTCGCCGCGTGGTTGCGTTGAACGTCGCGGCGATCGCCGCCTCGTGCCTATTGAAACAAATCCGTCATAGTTTCCCGGGGCGAAAATTCTTCCGCCTTCCTGCAAAAAGACCATCAAGTTTTCCTGAATCGGACCGTATTACCGGTAACGAATGCCGGCCGGCATCCGGTTCGTGATCGTTTGTCATCATTGTTTGCATCCGGTTACACGTCGGCCGTTCCGTTTTTGAGATGCTTGAAAGATTGTCAAACCGGAGTCGGATCGTCCATGAAAACGCGCGAGATTCACCGCAACGCGGCGTGGCTGCCAGGCTTGGCAGCCGTGCTCGTCATGGCCGGTTGTGCAAGCACGCAGTCCGTTCCGCCGAGCGACACGCTGGCGGGAATGCCTTCGCCGTCGAGCCAGCCCGCCGCTGCGCCGTCGGCCAATACACCGCCGCCGGCGCCGATTCTCGTCGCGCAGAAGTACGTCGTGAAGCGCGGCGACACGCTGACGGGCATCGCGTCCGCAAACGGCTGCAGCATGGCCGACCTGCGCACCTGGAACAAGCTGGGCGCAAACGGCAGGCTGCGCATGGGGCAGGTGCTGCGCATCGTCAAGCAGCAGCCGTTGCCGGCGCCGGGCGCGGCCGGCACGCAGGTAGCCGCATCGTCGGCGTCGGGCAATGGCGCGGCGAGCAACCCGGCAGCTACGCAGACCATCGCGTCGAATGCGAGCGACCGTCAGGTCGTCAAGGAAACGAAGCGGCATGCGGGCGGCGTCGCGCTCAAGTGGCCCGCGAGCGGCAAGATCGTCGACGGCTTCCGGCCGGGGCAGAACCGCGGCATCCAGATCGCCGGCCGGCCGGGCGACCCGGTCCGCGCCGCGGCCGACGGCCGCGTGATGTATGCGGGCACCGGCTTGAACGATTACGGCAGCCTGATCATCGTCCAGCACAACGCGGATTTCCTGACTGCCTATGCGCACAACCGCAAGCTGCTCGTGAAGACGGGCGACATCGTGCGTCAGGGCGACGAGATCGCCGAGATGGGCGACCTCGACAACTCGCGTGTCGCGCTGCTGTTCGAAGTGCGACGCGACGGCAAGCCGGTCAATCCGATGCCGTACCTGCCTTCGTCGCAAGGGTGAAGCCGGGCCGTTTCGCTGGAACGTCGCGGCGGTCGCTGCTACGCTAGGGTCTGTTCATGCAAGTCCCGCGCTTCGCGGGGCCGGCGGTCGTCTTTCGGGGATGCGTGGCGTAGGCCGTCGCGGGCCGGCCGCCGGCGTGAACGGGCACGCTGCTTCGACGCGTGCCCGAGCTGCTTCGTGCCACCGATTCCGACAGAACTCACGACATTCATGGAACACTCTCCGACACGCCGCTCGCTGTTGCTTGCCGCCGTTGCCGCGCCGTTCGTCGCCGCGTGCACGTCCGCGCCGGTCGCCGACCAGGGGCGCGCCCACACCGCCCAGGCTGAATTGACCGCGCTCGAGAAGGCCTCGAATGGCCGGCTCGGCGTCGCCGCGCTCGACACGTCGAACGGCGAGCGCATCGCGCACCATGCGCGCGAGCGCTTCCCGCTGTGCGGCACGTATGCGGTCGCCGCGGCGGCCGCGATGCTCGCGCGCGGCTCGCTCGACGCGTCGCTGCTGCCGCGCCGCATCCTGTACCGCCGCTATGAAATCGTTGCGGGCTCGCCGATCACCGAAAGCCACGTCGACACCGGCATGACGATCGAGCAGCTGTGCGCGGCGATGCTGCAGTCCGGCGACAAGGGCGCCGGCAACCTGCTGATGGGCGTGCTCGGCGGCCCGCAGGCCGTCACGGCGTTCGTGCGCGCGAGCGGCGACATGTCGTTCCGCCTCGATCACTGGGAACCCGAACTGAACAACGCCGCGCCCGGCGACGAACGCGACACGTCGACGCCGGTCGAGATGGTCGACACGCTGCAGCGGCTGCTGCTCGGCAACACGCTGCAGGAGCCGCAGCGCGCGCGACTGACGGAATGGATGGCCGGCGGCGCGCGCGGCGCGACCGGCATCGCGGCCGGCGTGCCGCCCGGCTGGCGCATCGCCGACAAGGCCGGCACGGGCGGTTACGGCACGACGACCGACATCGCGGTGCTGTGGCCGCCGTCGCGTGCGCCGATCGTGATGGCCGTGTCGTTCACGCAGCCGCAGGCCGCCGCGGCGGCCCGCGCGGACGTCGTCGCGTCGGCGGCGCGCATCGTGGCGGGCGCGCTGACCGCGACGGCCTGAGCGTCCCGCGCCTCGCGCAAAGCCGGCGTTTGGCTTATCGTGTCGGACAGTGCGCGCCGGGGTCGGCGCGCGGTCCTTCCGCGCCGTTTTTCCGTTTGCCTTCTTCATGCGCCGACTTCCGCCCCTGCACGCGTTGCAGATCTTCTCGACGGTGGCCCGCCACCGCAGCTTCACGCGCGCGGCCGAGCAGCTGTGCATCACGCAGGGCGCGGTAAGCCGGCAGATCCAGACGCTCGAGGCGCATTACGGTTTCCCGTTGTTCAAGCGGCATGCGAAGGGCCTCACGCTGACGGCGGAGGGCGAGCAGTTGCTGCCGGTGGTCAACGAGAGCTTCGCGCGGATCGAGGATATTTCGATGCGGCTCACGCGGCAGCGCACCGATCTCGCGCTGAAAGTGCCGACCTGCGTGATGCGCTGGATGCTGCCGCGCATCATGCGCTTCCAGGGCGAGCATCCCGATCTCCATGTGCAGATCACGACCGCGTGGCAGCACGTCGTCGATTTCTCGACCGAGCCGTTCGATGCGGCTGTCGTCTACGGCACGTCGCCGGGCGCCGGCGTGTTCGCGCTGCCGCTGTTCGACGAGCGGCTGACGCCCGTCTGCGCGCCCGAATTGCGGCAGACGTCGCCGCTCGATGCGGTCGGCGATCTCGCGCGCCATACGTTGCTGCATCCGACGCGTGACCACCGCGACTGGCGCGCGTGGCTCGATCACGCCGGCGAGCGCGGCGTCGATCCGGCACGCGGGCCGACGTTCGACACGCTCGATCTCGCGACGAACGCGGCGATGCAGGGCTTCGGCGTCGCGATCGGCGACGTGACGCTCGTCGACGACGACGTCAGCGCGCGCCGGCTGGAGCGCCCGTTCGACATCGTGCTCGAGACGGGCGCGCGCTATTTCTTCGTCTATCCCGAGAACCTCGGCAACCAGCAGAAGATCCGCGCGTTCAGCGACTGGATCGCGCGCCATCGCGATTGACCGGCGATCACGCAGGTACGCCGAACCGGCGCGCGGAATCCGTGGGATCCCGCGCGCCGGCGGACGGCTTTACTGGTACGTCACGACGGCGATCATCGGCGCCTGGTTGTTGCCCGAACGGTTCGGTAAAACGATTGCGCGCGAGGCCTGAGTAAAGGTCGTGGTCTTGATGGCCTGCTGGCTCGCCGCGTCGACGAACGCGATCTGGCCGGAGGCCGGGCGCGGACAGTCAGGACGGACCTGCCCGCGGGCGACATCGGCCGTATCGACCGCGAACGAGCAGGGCGGCTCGACGATCATGCCGGAAAAATAGATGGTGCCGGACGCGCCGGCGGCGAAGGACGAGGAAGTGGCCAGAAGCGAAGCAGCCAGGACGAACGAGGCGGCGATAGGGCGATGCTTCATGACAGGCTCCAGAGAGGAAGCGCGTCGCAGCGGGGCCGCTCGGGTGGCAGTCCGTCTAACGCTGCGATGCTGTATGCGTAAACGGCAAAACCATCGAAACTCTTGAGTGGAAAATTACCAATTTGGGATAGGAGCAAACGATTTCGTATTGCTGAATTCAATCTATGCCTGATTTGCGAGATATCAAATCAGGGTAATGCCGGTGGTGTACGCTCGACCGGAAAGCGGACGCCCAGTGCCGGTCGTCACGACAGGTCGTTGCGAAGTCAACGAGTTTACGGATCGTGGAAATGATGCGCGGGTGAATATCGGCGATCCAAAAGAAAACGGCCGCCCGGAAACGAGCGGCCGTTTTGCGTTGAAGCGGAAGGTGCGTCGTTCAGGCCGTGCGCTTGCGTACCGCGCCGACGACCACGAGCAGCACGATCGCGCCGATGATCGACGCGATCCAGCCCGCGCCCTGGCCCGGTGCGTACCAGCCGGCGGCGCGGCCGACGTAGCCGGCGACCAGCGAGCCGACGATGCCGAGCACGGTGGTCATCAGGATGCCCATCTTGTCGTCGCCGGGCTTGAGCGCGCGGGCGAGGAGGCCGACGATGAGCCCGACGACCAGGGTTTCGATGAATTGCAGCATGAACGCCTCCCTATTGCGGTTGAGCTGTTGACGAAAGAAAGTTGACCCGTGCGGCGCACAAGGGTTCCATGCGCGGCAGGGCGCCGCGTGGCGTGCGGAGTATCGCACGCCGGCTCGGCGCGCAGATGTCAGGCCGCCGGCGCGCCCGCCACCGGGTCGAGACGGCGATAGCCTTCGGTCGCGTTCAGCAGCGTGCGCGTGTAGTCGCGTGCCACTTGCCCGGCGCGTACGTCCTCGATCCGGAGCTGCTCGACGATCTGGCCATGCTGCATCACCGCGACGCGCTGGCACAGGAAGCCGATCACCGCGAGGTTGTGGCTGACGAGGATCATCGTCAGGTTGCGTTCGCGATGCAGGCGGCGCAGCAGGTTCAGGATCTCCGCCTGCACCGACACGTCGAGCGCCGACGTCGGTTCGTCGAGCAGCAGCACGCGCGGCTCGACGATCAGCGCGCGCGCGATCGCGACGCGCTGCCGCTGGCCGCCCGACAACTGGTGCGGATAGCGGAACCGGAACGCGGGGCCGAGGCCGACCTCGGACAGCGCGCGGGCGATGCGCGCATCGGTGTCGCCGATGCGATGGATCGACAGCGGCTCGCGCAGCGTCTGGTCGACCGTGAAGCGCGGATGCAGCGATGCGTACGGATCCTGGAACACCATCTGCACGTGACGGCGAAAGGCGCGATCGGGGGTGCCGCCCACCGGCCGGCCGTCGATCGACAGGCTGCCGGACGCGAGCGGCACGAGGCCCGTCAGCGCGCGCAGCAGCGTCGACTTGCCGGAACCCGATTCGCCGACGAGCCCGAACACCTCGCCGTCGCGCACCGCGAAGCTCGCGTCGCGCACGGCGTCGACGTGACCCGTGCGGGTCGGGAAACGGATCGATGCGTGATCGACGTCGATCATCGTGCGGCCTCCTGTCGATCGGCGGGCGTGCCGGCAGGCGACGCGGGTTCGAGCCACGCCGGATCGCGCCGCAGCACGGGCAGTTCGTCCGGCGGGTTCGCGAGCGGCGGGTTCGCCGCGAGCAGCCCGCGCGTATAGGGATGGGATGCGTCGCGCAAGTCGTGCGCGGCGCAGGTTTCGACCACGCGGCCCGCGTACATCACCGCGACGCGATCGCAGAACGACATCACGAGCGGCAGGTCGTGGCTGATGAACATCAGGCCCGTGTCGTGTCGCGCGATCATCGCGTCGAGCACGGCGAGCACCTGCATCGACACGGCGACGTCGAGCGCGGAAGTCGGCTCGTCGGCGATCAGCAGGCGCGGGCCGGTCGACACCATCATCGCGATCATCACGCGCTGGCCCATGCCGCCCGACAGTTCGTGCGGATACGCATCGGCGACGCGCGCCGGGTCGCGGATCTGCACGGCCGCGAGCGCGTCGACGATCCGTTCGCGCAGCGCGCGGCCGCGCAGGCCCGGCTCGTGCAGCCGGAACGCCTCGCCCATCTGCTTCGCGACCGTCATCACCGGGTTCAGCGAATATTTCGGGTCCTGCAGGATCATGCCCATCTGGCTGCCGCACAACCGCCGGCGTTCGCCCGGCGGCATCGCGAGCAGGTCGTGGCCCGCGAAGCGCATCGTGCGGGCCGACCAGCGCGCGGCGTCGGGCAGCAGGCCGAGCAGCGCGCGGCCCGTCAGCGACTTGCCGGAGCCCGATTCGCCGACGATGCCGAGCCGTTCGCCGGGCGCGAGCGTCAGCGACAGGTCGCGCACCGCGTCGGTGACGGTGCCGTCGTGGCCGCGAAAGCCGATCTTCAGGCCGTCGATCTCGCAGAGCGGCGCGGGCGAGGGGGCGGGATTCATCGGCATGTCATGCTCCATGGCGGGGATCGAAGACGTCGCGCAGCCCGTCGCCGAGCAGGTTGAACGCGAGGCTCACGAGCAGGATCGCGCAGCCGGGCAGCGTCGCGACCCACCATGCGTCGAGCAGCACGTTGCGGCCCGACGCGACCATGAAGCCCCATTCGGGGCTCGGCGGCTGCGCGCCGAGGCCGAGGAAGCCGAGGCCCGCGACGGTCAGGATGATGCCGGCCATGTCGAGCGTCGCGCGCACGATCACCGACGACATGCACAGCGGCACGATGTAGCGCAGCAGGATGCGCGGGCCCGACGCGCCCTGCAGGCGCGCGGCGTGAATGAAGTCGGCCTGCGCGATGCGGATCGTCTCCGCCCGCGCGAGCCGCGCATACGCGGGCCACGCGGTGATCGAGATCGCGACGACCGCGTTGATCACGCCCGGCCCGAGCGCGGCGGCGAACGCGAGCGCGAGCACGATCTTCGGGAACGCCAGCGCGATGTCGGTGACGCGCATCAGCACGCTGTCGACGAAGCCGCCGCAGTAGCCGGCCGTCGTGCCGATCAGCAGGCCGATCGGCACGACGATCACGACGACGAGGATGGCGATGCCGAGCGTGAGGCGCGAACCGGCGATCAGCCGCGAAAGGATGTCGCGGCCGAGCTGGTCGGTGCCGAGCCAGTGCGACGGCGAGCCGGGCGGCAGCAGCCGGTCGGACAGCACCTGGCGCAGCGGATCGTGCGGCATGATCAGCGGGCCGACGATCGCGACGACGATCAGCGCGACGAGAATCGCAAGCCCGAACAGGTTGAGCGGGTTCGCGGCGAAACGACGCCAGCGTCGGTACGCGAGGCCGAGTGCGGCCTGCGAGCGCGATGCGGGCGCGTCGGAGAGAAGCCACGCGCGCAGCGTGAGGCGCTCGGCGTTCATGACTGGACGACCTTCGGCATGGGCGATGAAAGAAGCTGGGGGGAAGCGGTCATGTCGGGGCGGCCCTCAGCGCGCACGCGGATCGAACACGCGGTACAGCGCGTCGGTCAGCAGGTTGACGGTGATGAACATCGCGCCGATCACGAGCGTCGCGCCGAGCACCGCGTTCATGTCGGCGTTCAGCAGCGCGCCGGTCAGGTACGAGCCGAGCCCGGGCCACGCGAACACGATCTCGGTCAGCACCGAGCCTTCGAGCAGGTTGCTGTACGTGAGCGCGATCACGGTGAGCAGCGGCACCATGATGTTGCCGAACGCATGCCGCCAGATCACGCGCCGTTCCGACAAGCCCTTCGCGCGTGCGGTGACGATGTATTCCTGGCTCAACTGGTCGAGCATGAACGAGCGCGTCATCCGGCTCAGGTACGCGACCGAGTAGTAGCCGAGAATCGCGGCCGGCAGCGCGATGTGCGACACCGCGTTGCGGAACACGTCCCACTCGCCCGCGAGCGCCGCGTCGATCAGCAGGCTGCCCGTGCGCGTGTCGACCATCCCGTCGTACACGGGATCGAGCCGGCCGGGCCCGCCGACCCAGTGCAGCCGCGCGTAGAACAGCAGCAGCCCCATCAGCCCGAGCCAGAACACCGGCACCGAATTGCCGATCAGCCCGACGAAGCGCGCGACGTGGTCGATCGGCCGGTTGTGCTTCACGGCGGCCGCGACGCCGAGCGGCACGCCGATCGCAATGCCGATCAGCGTCGCGATCGTCGCCAGTTCGAGCGTGGCCGGGAACACGCGCCTGATGTCGTCGAGCACGGGGTTCGCGGTCAGCAGCGACATGCCGAGATTGCCGTGCAGCACGTCGCGCGCATAGATCAGGAATTGCGTGGCGAGCGGCTTGTCGAGCCCGAGCGCGATGCGCTCGGCCGCGTACGCGTCGGCCGACGCGCGATCGCCGAGGATCGCGAGCACGGGATCGATCGGCACCTTGCGGCCGATCACGAACGTCAGCGCGAGCAGCCCCGCGAACGTGACGGCGAGCGTGAGCGCCCAGCGCAGCACGCGCAGGGCCCAGCGCACGGCCGGGCGCCGCGCGGGCAGCGTGCGCAGTGCTTCGAGGGAGGAGGCGGGTGTCGACATGCGGCGAATCTTATTGCTTCTTCAGGTTGCGGTACGACACGAGATCGTTGATCGGCCCGACTTCGAGCCCGCTCACGCCGGGCCGCGTCGCGACCTGCGCGACTTTCTCGAACATGATCACGAACGGCGAATGCGCGAGCATGTCCTTCTGCATCGCCTGATACCGTTGCGCACGTTTCGCGGCGGTCGGTTCGGCGAGCGCGGCGTCGGTTTCCTTCGTCAGTTGCGGGATGTCCCAGCTGTTGCGCCAGGCCAGCATTTTATAGCTCGACTTGTCGGAATTGTCCGGGTTCCATGCAAAACCCTGCGCGTTGCTGTGCGGGTCGATGTAGTCGGCCGACCATTCGCCGATGTAGATGTCATGCTGGCGCGCGCGGTATTTCGCGAGCGTCTGCTTGTTGTCGCCGGGGATCAGCTGCACCTTGATGCCGGCCTGCGCGAAGTTGGCCTGCACGGCCTGCGCGATTTCGGTGTACGGATAGTCGTTGCGCACGTCCATCGTCACCGAAAAGCCGTTCGGCACGCCGGCCTTCGCGAGCAGCGCCTTCGCCTTCGCGACGTCGAGCTTGTACGGGTTCGCGTTCAGCGTGCCGAGGAAGCCTTCGGGCAGGAAGGTCTGGTGCACCTTGTAGGTCGTCTTCACCACGTTGGCCTGGATGCCCGCATAGTCGACCAGCCACTTCAGCGCTTCCTGTACCTCCGGTTTCGCGAGCGTCGGGTTCTTCGTGTTCAGGCCGAGATACAGCAGCGTCGCCTGCGGCGAGGCCGACACCTTCGCCTTGCCGGATTTCACGACCGACGCCAGATCGTCGGGGCTCAGGTCGCGCGCCGCGTCGACGTCGCCGTTTTCCAGCAGCAGGCGCTGGCTTGCGGCTTCGGGCACGTGGCGCAGCACGATGCGCTTCATCGCGAGCGGCAGACGGTAGCCATCGAAGCGCTGCAGCACGACGCTGTCGCCGGCCGTCCATTTCACGAGCTTGTAGCCGCCGGAGCCTGCCTCGTTGGTCTTCAGCCACGCATTGCCGAAGTCGTTGCCCTGCTGGTGCGACAGCAGCAGCTTCTTGTCGACCACCGAGGCGGGCCACGAGCCGAGCACGTTCAGCACGAAGGTCGGGGCGTACTTCTGGTCGGTGGTGACCGATACCGTCAGGTCGTCGAGCCTCTTCACGTTGGCGACGACGTTCGCCTTCGTGAGCCCGATGCCGGTCAGCACGGCGGCCGGGCCCTTGTCGAGCAGCACGGCGCGCTGGATCGACCACGCGACATCGTCGGCCGTCAGCGGGTTGCCCGAGTGGAACTTGAGGCCGGGGCGCAGCTTGAACGTGTAGGTCAGGCCGTCGGTGCTCACCGTCCACGACTGCGCGACGTCGCCGTTGAATTTCGACGGATCGCGCAGATCGACGCGCACGAGCCGGTCGTACGTGTTCGCGACGTATTCCTCGGGCACCAGCTCGTAGATCTCGCCCGGGTCCAGCGTCGTGAATTCGTCGAGCAGCGTGGCCATCACGAACATGTCCTTCGGCGTTTCCGCGCGCGCGGCGGAAAGCGGAACGGCGGCGAGAACGGACGCGGCGGCCAGCGCCGCGACGAGCCGGGATGTCAGCAATTTCATGTGCGCTCCATCGGTTGTCGAACGTGAACGGGAAGGGGGACGTGCATCACATCAGGTGCCACGGGCCGCTGTCGGCATTGTCGATCTGCGGCAGCGCGCACGAGCCCGGCAATTCGTAGTGCCACCACTCGCTGTCGATGTGCGCGAAGCCGGCCGCGTGCATCACGCCGAGCAGCAGCAGGCGGTTGCGCTGCACCGCTGCCGGCAGCCCCGCGTGGAAGTGGCCCGACTCGGCGACCATCTCGTCGAATCCGGTACCCATGTCGAGCGGCTTGCCGTCCGCGCCGACGAGCGTCAGGTCGAGCGCGGTGCCGCGGCTGTGATTCGAGCCGCGACCGAGATCGGCGATGAAGTTCGGATCGGGCAGGAAATCCCACAGCACCTGCTGCGCCTGCGGCGGCCGGTACGCGTCGTAGAGGCGCAGCGTGAAGCCGGCTTGCGCCGCGATGGTCACCGCGCGGCGCAGCGCGGCTTCGGCCGGCGCCAGCAGCAGGCAGTGCGCGCGGCGGTAGATCGGCTTGCCCGTCAGGTTGCGGTCGGTCGCGTAGACGAGATCGATGTCGACGCGATGCGTGGCGGACGTGATTTCAACGAGACGGGGAGCGTTCATCGGCGGTTCGGCAGGCACTCGCATTCAGGATTCGAATTGATCGAACGTGCGCTGCAGTTCGCGGTTGCGCGCGACGCGCCGGTCGATCGCGGGGCCGAGGCGGTCGACCACGGCCGTGATCAGCAGGTTGAACAGGCAGGTGAGCGGCGCGAGCGAATCCCAGAACTGGCCGACGTCGGTCTTCACCTGCAGCAGGTCGGCCGGCCAGTCGCGCGCCCACGGGCACGAGAGATCGGTGACCAGCGCGAACGGCTGCCCGCGCTCCGCGGCCGCCTGGCAATAGCGGCGCGCGCTGCGCGAATACGCGCGTGTATCGGTGACGATGCAGTACGGCCGCTCGAATTCGGAGTTCAGCGAATCGACGTACGAGCCCGACTGGCCGTCCGAATAGAACACGCGCGGGCGCAGGTATTCGAGGTAGCTGCTGAACGCATTGCTGATCCCGCGCGTCGACTGGATGCCGAGGATGAACACGGCGTCCGCCTGCGCGATCCGGTCGGCCACCTGCGCGAACACCGCGCCTTCGGCGAGCCGGTACACGTGGCGGATCGCATCGAGCTCGCGCTCGAGCGACGACGCGAGCGGACCCTCGCGGCCGTTGCCGTCGGGTTCGGCCGGTTGCGTGCCGGCGACGCGGCGGTATTCGTCGAGCCGGTCGGTGATCATCCACGGGCGGTCGCCGCCGCCGCGCAGTTCGCGCTTCAGGTCGTCGAGGTTGCGGTAGCCGACGCTGCGCAGGAAGCGCCCGACCGAGATCCCGCTGGTACCGGCCTGCTGCGCGATCTGGTCGGCCGTCTCGAGCCCGAGCCGGTCGAGGTTCGCGAGCATGTAGCTCGCGATGCGCTTGGCGGTCGGCGTCAGCTCGGCATAGCGGGATTCGACGGTACGGGCAAACGCGCAGGTCATCGGCTGTTAGATCGTTGTCGTCGGGTGATCGAATGTCATCCATCTAACAAAGCCAAAATCATCCGCGCCAGCGGATAAAAACTATGGTGTGAGGATAGGTGATAGGGGCGAAGGGGGCGTGAGCAGGGCGGTGGATTATTCCTGACAGGCATATTTTGCGTTTATGCCTGACAGGAATATTTGACCAGCCACCGACGGTTGAATTTCCACCCTTACTTGATCCGACCGGTTCGCCTGCGTCCCACATCCCTCAATCATTACAAAACTAAAGAGAATCAGATTAACTCATCAATTCAGGTTAATAATTCATTTAATTTTTAGATGAATATGGATTTAACTTGCGTCACGGGATGTTCGATTTTCGATAATCCGAAAAACGGCATGTGTTCCGTAAATGAAAATTCGCTCAATCGCAGGCATGAAGAGGAAATCATGACGAATCTTTCTCGACGCAAGATGCTGGCTGGAACGGCCGGCGCCATTGCCGCGGCGGGTATCGCCGTATCGGCCAAGGCTGCTTCGTTCGGTAATCCGGACCGCCCGCCGGAAGGCGCGGTGAATGCGCGCAACCGCCAGAGCCTGACCGACCCGGGGCCCCAAAACCCGGCAATCGCCAATCAATTCCCGTCCTTTCAGGATCCGCCGGCCACCGATATCAATGGGATGCCGTTATTCTGGGCGTCATTCAATAACGCCCATAAACGCATTCAAAATGGCGGATGGGCGCGTGAAGTCACGCAGGACGATTTTGCGATTTCCGAAACCATTTCCGGCGTCAACATGCGCCTCACACGCGGCGGCATTCGCGAGATGCACTGGCACCAGCAGGCCGAGTGGGCCATCATGCTCGACGGCCGCTGCCGGATCACGGTACTCGACGAACTCGGCAGGCCATCGGTGCAGGACGTGAAAACCGGCGATCTCTGGTATTTCCCGCCCGGCCTGCCGCATTCGCTGCAGGGCCTCGGCACCGACGGCGCCGAATTCCTGCTCGCGTTCGATAACGGCCGCGCGTCCGAATTCAACACGCTGCTGCTGACCGACTGGATCGCGCACACGCCGCCCGACGTGCTTGCGCTCAACTTCGGCGTGCCGGCCGACGCGTTCAAGAACATTCCGCTCGACAACCTGTGGATCTTCCAGGGCGACGAACCGGGCCCGCTCGCACAAGCGCAGCGCGCATCGGCGTCGTCGGCCGGGGCGCCGCCGCATCCGTTCATCTTCTCGCTCGGCGACATGAAGCCGGTCAGGAAGACCCGCGGCGGCGAAGTGCGGATCGCGGACAGCACGAACTTCAACGTGTCGACCACGGTCGCGGCGGCGCTCGTCACCGTGCATCCGGGCGGCATGCGCGAGCTGCACTGGCACCCGAACGCGGACGAATGGCAGTACTACCTGCAGGGCGACGCACGGATGACCGTGTTCGACACCGGGCCGAAGGCGCAGACGGCCGACTTCCGCGCGGGCGACGTCGGCTACGTGAAGAAGAGCCTGGGGCACTACGTGCAGAACACCGGCAGCACCGATCTGGTGTTCCTCGAGATCTTCAAGACCGACCGCTATGCGGAAGTGTCGCTGTCCGACTGGCTCGCGCATACGCCGCCGCAGCTCGTCGAAGCGCACCTGAACGTCGCGCCGGACGTGATCGCGCAGTTTCCGCGCAACCGTCCCGACGTCGTGCCGCTGTAAAGCCGCCGCCTCGGCCGGCAGGCGGCATGCCGGCCACGGCGCCCGAACTTCAGGAATCCTTCCTCATTCGAACGGAACCTCACCATGATTCCCGTCACGAGCAAACGTGCCGGCGGCTTCGCGCTGCCCGACCTGTCCACCGCGCACCCCGACGGCGCGGCGCGCGCCGCGCTGGAAGGGCGCCGCACCGGCGTCGCCGCGCTGCTGCCGTTCGTCGGCCCGGCCGTGATCGCGTCGATCGGCTACATGGATCCCGGCAACTTCGCGACCAACATCCAGGCCGGCGCCGCATACGGCTACCGGCTGCTGTGGGTCGTGCTGGCCGCGAACGCGATCGCGATGCTGTTCCAGGCGATGTCCGCGAAGCTGGGCATCGTGACCGGCCGCAATCTCGCCGAGTTGTGCCGGGACCGTTTTCCCGCGCCGGTCGTGTGGGGCATGTGGATCGCGTCCGAGATCGCCGCGATGGCGACCGACCTCGCCGAATTCCTCGGCGGCGCGCTCGCATTCGGGTTGCTGTTCCACCTGTCGCTGTTCGCGGGAATGATCGCGACGGCGCTTGCGACCGGCGCGGTCCTCGCGCTCGAAAAGCGCGGCTTCCGGCCGCTGGAAGCCGCGATCGCGGCGCTGGTCGGCGTGATCGGCGCGTGCTATCTCGGCGAGCTGCTGATCGCGCCGCAGGACTGGCGTGCGGCCGCGTTCCACCTGGTCGTCCCGCAGATTCCGGATCACGCGGCGCTGACGATCGCGGTGGGGATCATCGGCGCGACGATCATGCCGCACACGCTGTATCTGCATTCGGGTCTCACCCAGGATCGCACCGCGCCGCGCGACGACACGGAGCGGCGGCGGCTCGTGCGCTTCTCGAACCGCGAGGTCGTCGTCGCGCTCGGGCTGGCCGGGTTCGTGAATCTCGCGATGGTGATGATGGCATCGTCGGCGTTTCACGCGAGCGCGCCGGGCATGACCGACATCGGCGACGCGTATCACACGCTGATCCCGGTGCTCGGGCCGGCGGCCGGCGCGCTGTTTCTCGTCGCGCTGCTGACGTCGGGCGTATCGAGTTCGGTGGTCGGCACGATGGCCGGGCAGGTCGTGATGCAGGGTTTCATCCATCGCCGCGTGCCGGTCTGGGTGCGGCGCGCGGTGACGGTCGTGCCCGCGTTCGCGGTGGTCGCGCTCGGCTGCGACGTGACGCGCGCGATGGTCGCGAGCCAGGTCGTGCTGAGTTTCGCGCTGCCGCTGCCGATGATCGCGCTGCTGTTGCTGTCGGCGCGCGCGGACGTGATGGGCGCCTACGCGATGCGGCTGCCGCTGCGGATCGTCGCCGGCGCGACGACGGTCGTGATCGTCGGGTTGAATGCGTACCTGGTGTGGGCGGCCTTCAATTGAACGGCCGCGGGCCGGCGGCCTACTGCTGCATGTCCGGCGCCTCGCGAAGCCGCCAGATCACGTTGCACTGCTGGCCGCCGAGGCTCGTCGAGCGCAGCGTGATGACGGTGCCGGCCACGATCCGATACGAGAAATGCGCCATCAGCTCGGTGCCCTTGCGCTGGGGCTGCCCGTCGACCAGCACCTCGCACAGCAGCGGCGACGGCGAGCCGGATGGATGCGTGACGTAGACGTTCAACCGCGCGATGTCGCGGGTCGCGGTGAGCACGATTTCGTGGTTTCCGCTGCCGATCAGCATCGTGCCGCCGGGTTCGTCGATCGCCTGCAGGTAGGCGCCGGTGCTTTCCTCGATCGCCGCGGCCGTGACGGCCAGCCCGGCCGAGCGGACGTAGCCGGTCGCCGCGATGCGCGCGGCAACCGTGCCGGATTGCGCCGGCGTGCCGTCCGACAGCGCGAACGGCATGCCGTCGCGCAGCGCGGCGTCGGTGTGGTTCGCGTAGTAGCGCCACCGGTCCAGGAAGCGGATGTCGCCGGTCATGTGCAGCGCGCGGATCGGCTCGCCGTGATAGCGGAGCGTCGTCGTGCCGGTGCTCGCATCGAACGCTTCGTGAATGCCGTACTTGCTGACGAAGTTCTGGACCGGATCGAGCAGCGCGGTTTCACCCTGTGCGCTCCACAGGTGCAGGAAGGTCGTATCGATTCCGAAGCATTCCTGGAAATCGGTGCCGATGCGGGCGATGCAGTCGCGCAGGTGGCTGGCGTAGCGTGTCCAGGCATCGGCGGTCCCGGCCACGAGCCCGGCCTGCAAGGCGCCGCCGTGGCGCGCGGAGACTTCGTCGACGACGAGACGCCAGTGATGGTCGCGCCGCTCGCCGATCAGCGGCGTGACGACGAACGTGCAGAACAGCGGGTCGGGGCACGCGTGGATCCGGTCGTCGCCGATCTGCGAGAACAGGTCGAACCCCGGCGCGCAGAACCAGATGTCGGCGTCGTACAGCGCGAGCTTGCGAATCTGCGGGTGGCGCGCGCAATACTCGGCGGCCTCGATGAAGCGGCCGACCGGCAGCGCATACGCGCCCGACGCCTCGATCACGTCGACCGACTGGCTCGCCAGGATCTGCCGCTTGCGTTCGGTGAGGCCGTAGCCGATCACCGCGATCCGGCCGTCGTAGCCGGTGTGCCGCAGCGACAGCAGGAACGGCACGAGCATTTCGTACCAGGCGCGATTGTTGTCGTTGATCGCCACGCAGACCGCGTGCTCGCTCGAATGCATGTTCTTTCCCCGGTGGGCGTGCCCGGCTCAGTAGCCGACGTGGCGCTCGCAGACGACCGCGCCGCAGCCGCGGCTGTCGTGATACGTAATATGAAACTGCTTGTTGTCCCACAGCCACTGGAACACGGCTTGATATACGCCGGCCGTGGTCATGTCGTGCAGCACGATCTTCTTGCGCGCCAGCGGGCCGAAGCGGTTCAGTTCGGCGAGCGTCTGCTCGTACGTATGCGTGGTGTCGATGAACAGCAGGTCGGATGCCAGCGGTTCCATCGCCAGATCGTCGGCGATCCTGAATTCGAAGTCGACCGACAGGTCTTTCGCGGCCTGCTCCAGTTCGTGCCGGATGCGGAAGTGCTCGTCGGAGATGTCGACCGACACGAGGCGCTTCGGTTGCGCGAGCATGAAGGCCGTCGTGGTCAACCCGGTGAACACGCCGAGCTCGAGGATGGTGTCGCACCCGATCGCCGTTTCCGTATAGAAGTCGAAGCGGGAAGGGCTGTCGCCGAGCCAGCCGATCGGTTCGATCTGGTACTGCAGGAATTCCAGTCTCAGTTGTTGTAGCGTGCGCATCCTGTTTTCCTTCGCGAACCGGATTCGGTGGTGGGTGCCATCGCCGGGATCGGCTGGCCCCCGCGGTGCCGGCCATTGTAGATCGCCGGCCGCCCCACGCCCTAGCGCCGGCGCGGCGGTGGCGGCGATTACCCGCGCGCCGGCAGGGCCGGCCGCGCGGGCAGCCCCGATTACTTCGCGAGCGTGCGGTATGACACGAGGTCGTTGATCGGCCCGATTTCCGGCCCGGTCGCGCCGGGGCGCGTCGCGACCTGCACGACCTTCTCGAACATGATGATGAACGGCGAGTTCGCGAGCACGGCCTTCTGCAGCGCTTCGTAACGCTGCGCGCGCTTCGCCGGCGACGGCTCGACGAGCGCGGCCTCGGTGTCCTTCGTCAGTTGCGGAATGTCCCAGCTGTTGCGCCACGCGAGCATCTTGGTCGGCGACTGGTCGGAGTTGTCCGGATTCCACGCGAAGCCGCGCGCATTGCTGTTCGGGTCCATGTAGTCGGGCGACCATTCGCCGACGAAGATGTCGTGCTGGCGCGCGCGATACTTGCCGATCGCCTGCTTCGCATCGCCCGGAATCAGCTTCACGCGGATGCCGCCCTGCGCGAAGTTCGCCTGCAGCGCCTGCGCGATCTCGAGGTACGGATAGTCGTTCGGCATGTCCATCGTCACGTCGAAGCCGTTCGGCAAGCCGGCCTTGGCGAGCAGCGCCTTCGCCTTCGCGACGTCCTGCTTGTACGGCCGCGCGTTCGACGCACCGAGGAAGCCTTCGGGCAGGAAGGTCTGATGCACCTTGTAGGTCGTGCTGACGATGTTGCGCTGGATGCCGTCGTAGTCGACGAGCCATTTCATCGCCTGCTGCACCTCGGGTTTCGCGAGGTTCGGGTTCTTCGTGTTCAGGCTCAGGTACAGCAGCGCGGACACCGGCCATGATGTGACCTTGATCTTGCCGGCCTTCGTCAGCGCGGCGAGGCTGTCGGGGCTCAGGTTGCGCGCGGCGTCGGCGTCGCCGTTCTCCAGCAGCAGCCGTTGCGCGGATGCCTCGGGCACGTGGCGCAGCACGACGCGCTTCATCGGGTACGGGGTGCGGTATTTCTCGAAACGCTGCAGCACGATGGTCTCGTTGGGCGTCCACTTGACGAGCTGGTACGGGCCCGAGCCCGCGTCGTTGGTCCGCAGCCAGGCGCTGCCGAAATCGTTGCCTTGCTGATGCGACAGCAGCAGCTTCTTGTCGAAGACCGACGCCGGGCACGCGCTCAGCACGTTGAGCACGAAGCTCGGTGCGTACTTGCGGTCGGTTTCGAGCACGACGGTCTGCGGATCGACCACGCGCACCTTCTGCATCACGTTCGCCTTCGTGAGGCCGAGATCGGCGAGCACGCCGGCCGGCCCCTTGTCGAGCAGGATGGTGCGCTGCAACGACCACGCGACGTCGTCGGCGGTCACCGGGTTGCCGGAGTGGAACGTGAGGCCGGGGCGCAGCTTGAACGTGTAGGTCACGCCGTCGGCGCCGACCGTCCACGATTGCGCGATCTGCCCGTCGAAGCGCGTCGGGTCCTTCAGGTCGACCCGCACCAGGCGTTCGTAGGTGTTCGCGACGTATTCGGACGGCACCAGCTCGTAGATCCCGCTCGGGTCGAGGGTCGTGAATTCGCCGAGCTGCGTGGCGACGACGAAGATGCCGGGCGGCGTGGCCGCCTGCGCCGGGAGTGCCGGAACAAGCGCGACGAGCGCGGCGCTGACGAACAGGCGGGACAGCAGGTGCTTCATGCGGGCTCCGTTGAAAGGGAATCGTGGGTGCGATTCTCTCATCGACGGCTGCCCGGATGAAAATATTCGGCGTGCGCGCCGGCGGGGTGGCGCGCAGCCGCGAGCCGGGCGGGCGCCCGGCGTCGGCGGGTTCGAATCAGATCGCGCAGCGCGCGATCGCGAAGCGCATCGCTTCCTCGGCCGGCTCGTTGCCCGAGCCGCGCACGACCTTGATGACCGAACCGTTGCCCGACGGCGTCAGCGTGACGAAGTAGGAGTTCGAGCCGATGGCGATGTCGGTCACGCCGTTGTGCTGCGATTGCTCGGTGCCCGACAGGCGGCTGTCGAGGCAGTTGGCGACCGCGTAGGCCGGACGTTGCGACGACACGTAGATCATCGGCGCTGCCCCGGAGGCGGAGGCGGAGCCCGGGTCGGACGAGGGCGCGGAACCGCAGGCGGCGAGCAGGGCGGCGGGAAGGAGCAGCAGGAATCGTTTCATGATGGGTCGTCGTGGGTCTCGTATCGAGGCTGGGGCGCGGGGTAGGCGAAACGCGAAGCTTCGCGACGAAACCGCCCGGAATCGGGCCGTTTTTGACGGATGACGATGCGACAGGCGGCTGACGACGGAGTATACCCGCAGCGTTTGAAGCCGTCGGCGCGTTGAAACGATTCGATACACAACAAGCACCCGCTACCGCATCGCGGCAGCGGGCGTTTCAGGTGATGGCGAATGGGCACTTGCCGGTGTTGTCGATCTTATTGGCCGATCTGGTGGCTGACCGCATTTTCCTGCTGGTTCAGCACGTGCTTTTCGCTCTTCGTGATGTGGCTGTGATCCTGCGCAGCCATGTCCCGCTCTTCCCGGCGGATCTTGCGGTCGTCACGGTGCAGGCGCGCGGCCTCGGCGTGCGATATCTCGCCTTCCTTCACTTCGTGACGGATCCGGCGATTCTGGTTGGCGAGGCGCTGGTTGACCGCTTCGCGGCGCGGATGCGCCTGTTGCCACGGCGTATCGGCGAACGCGGTACCGGTCAGCACCGACATCAGGGTCGCGGCAATCGCGAGATGGCGGGTCAGGGCTCGCATGGTGTGTTCTCCTGTCGTTGCGCTCCGGATCGTGGGCGCTTGTCCAAAAAACGCGGAGCGGGCACCGGCTGTTGACGTTTCGGCCTGTATCGATTGCAAGTCTTTATTACGTCCGCGCGTGGCGACGCGAGCCCCGGCGTGCGCGGCGCAGGGCCCGACCGTCACGCATGCGGATCAATGCGCGCCGGCCGCCGCCGCATCGGCATCGCCGCCGCCGGAGCGCTTCGGTTTCGTGATCCAGATGAGTGGAATGATCGCGATGAAGATGATCGCCGACACATAGAAGATGTCGTTCAGCCCCATCACGGCCGCCTGCGAATCGACCGAGGTGTTGAAGAACGCGAGTGCCGAATCGGGGCCGAGGTGCAGCAGCGAACGCGTCGTGTCGACCTGCTGCGTGAAGACCGGATTGGTGACGCTCGCCTGTTCGGTGAGCCGCACGTGATGCAGGATCGTGCGGTCGTTCCATGCGTTGCTGATCAGCGACGTGCCCACCGCGCCGCAGAACGTGCGGCCGAAATTCGACAGGCCGGCGGCGGCCGGGATCTTCTCCGGCGGCAGCCCGGACAGGATGATCGACGTCAGCGGCACGAAGAACATCGCCATCGGGATGCCCTGCAGCAGCGTCGGCAGCACGAGATCCCAGCGCGACACGTCGGTGTAGAAGGTCGTGCGCATCATGAACACGACCGCGAAGCCGACGAACGCGAGCGTCGCGATGTAGCGCGGATCGGTGCGCGGCAGCAGGCGTCCCATGACCGGCGTGAGCAGGATAGCGAACACGCCGAGCGGCGCGGTGGCGAGCCCGGAATCGACCGCGCGGTAGCCGAGATAGCCCTGCATCCACTGCGGCAGCAGCACCAGCGTGCCGAAGAACATCCCGTACGCGACCGAGATCGCGATCGTGCCGCCCGCGAAATTGCGCTGCGTGAACAGCCGCAGGTCGACGATCGGGTTCGCCTCGTGAAGCTCCCACACGAGGAAGAACGCGAAGCCGATCAGCGCGACGATGCCAAGCGCGACCACGACGGGCGAGTTGAACCAGTCGAGATCCTTGCCCTTGTCGAGCATGATCTGCAGCGACGCGACCCACAGCACGAGCAGCAACAGGCCGATCGTATCGATCGGCATGCGTTTCGTGGCCGATTCGCGGTCGCGGAACACGATCCACGTGACGGCGGCCGCGAAGAAGCCGACCGGGATGTTGATGTAGAAGATCCACGACCAGTTGTAGTCGTACGTGATCCAGCCGCCGAGCGACGGCCCCGCGATCGGGC
Source organism: Burkholderia sp. AU31624 (assembly GCF_020420065.1). Lineage (NCBI taxonomy): Bacteria > Pseudomonadati > Pseudomonadota > Betaproteobacteria > Burkholderiales > Burkholderiaceae > Burkholderia > Burkholderia sp. AU31624. The sequence goes on along the minus strand of NZ_JAIZRT010000001.1, from coordinate 328,441 downwards.
CGACGAGCGCCGTCATCGACCACAGCGCCAGCGCGCTCGACGATTTCTGCCGCGGCCACGCGCCGAGCAGCAGCGCCTGCGACAGCGGCGCAAGCGGCCCGGCGACCGCGCCCTGCAGGATCCGCGCGGCGAGCAGCGTCGGCAGGTTCGGCGCGATCCCGCACAGCCACGACGCGAACACGAACAGCAGGATCGACGTGACGAACAGGCGCACCTGGCCGAAGCGCTGCGTGAGCCAGCCGGTCAACGGAATCGACACCGCGTTCGCGGCCGCGAAGATCGTGATCACCCACGTGCCTTCGTCGACCGACACGCCGAGGTCGCCCGAGATCGTCGGAATGGCGACGTTCGCGATCGACGAGTCGAGCACGTTCATGAACATCGCAAGCGATACCGCGATCGTGCCGATCGCGAGACGGCCGCCCGATAGCGGGGCTGGAGTGGACGGAGAGGACATGGGTTTCCTGCGTAAGGGACGTAAGGGGCGGAACGGATGCGACCCGTTGCGGCGGGCACGCGCGGCCCCGCGCGCGGAGGCGACGCACGGACGGCGCGGCTGCTGAACGGAAGGAAGCACGGCGCGCGCGACGCGGCCCGGTAAAGGGGGCCGACGCGTGCGACGTGCTGCTCGATCGAATGCACGAAGCCGTGGCGGGCTTCGGGGGCGGAATGCTGCCGGTCAGGAAGGCGGGACGCGCGTGACGCGCCTGCGGGCAGCGGTCAGGCGGCTGCCGTCGCGTGTGGAATGGTTTTGCATCGCGACAGGCTAACGATGTGGCGAGCCGCCATCAACACGTGCCGGCTCATTAATCGATTTCGCTTGCTGCAACAATCGCTGGGCGAACCGTGCCGGTTACGGGGCGGTGCGCCAATCGTCGAACACTTCCGCGAGGAATTCGACGAATGCGCGCACCTTGCTGTCGAGCGTCGCGCGCCGCGGATACAGCACGTGCAGCTCAACGTCGTCGGTCCGGTGCCAGTCGGGCAGCACGACTTCGAGCTCGTTCCGCTCGAGCCGGCGGGCCGTGTAGTGGGTCGAGACCAGCGCGATGCCGCCGCCGCTCGCGGCCTGGCGCAGCACCGTCACCGATTCGTTGGTGATCAGCACCGGCCGCACCGGCACGTCGGCCACGTCGCCCGCCGCATTGGTGAGTCGCAGCGTCAGGCCGGGCGCGTCGCGGCCGACGAGCAGCAGGTCGTGCTGCGCGAGATCCTGCGGCGTGGCGGGCCGGCCGACGCGGTCGAGATAAGCGGGGCTCGCGGCGAGTTTCGCCTGCGACCAGCCGAGCGAGCGCGCGATGTAGCTGGAGTCGGTCAGCACGCCCGCGCGCAGCGCCACGTCGAAGCCGTGCTCGACCAGATCGAGCGGGTTGTTGTCGTAGATCAGCACGAGCTGGACCAGCGGATAGCGCCGCCGAAACTCGGCGAGCGCCGGCTCCAGCTCGAACAGGCCGATCGAATAGGGCACCAGCACGCGCAGCATGCCCTCCGGCGCCGTGCGCAGCGCGCGGGCCTGACGGTCGGCGTCGAGCAGGATGTCCTCGGCGCGCAGGCAGCGCTCGTAGTAGTCGCGTCCGGCTTCGGTGACGGACACACGACGCGTGGTCCGGTACAGCAGCTGGACGCCGAGATCGTCCTCGAGTTGCTTGACCTTGCGACTCACGCGGCTGAGCGGCATGTCGAGGTGCGTGGCGGCGGCGGTGAAGTTGCCGCGCTCGACCACGCGCAGGAATATCCGGATGCTTTCGAAGTCCATACAAAGTGCTTCAGTGTTCGACCTGCGCGCATCTTACCTTTGCCGGCCGAATTGCTTCGCGCGGCGGCGATTATCCTGCCCGGTGCAATAACGCATCCTGTCCGCGCTGCTTAGTGGCGGCGGCGTGCCCCCGTATGCTCGCCGCATGAAATTCGTCTTGCCCCCTCTACCGCCGCTCGCTGCCGTGCGCACCGCGCTGCGCGACGCCCGGCCCACGCTGCCGCCCGGCACCCTCGGCTTCGCGTTGCGCAACACGGCCGCGTCGCTCCTCGCGCTCTACATCGCGTTCCGGATGAATCTCGACGACCCGAAATGGGCCGCGTCGACGGTGTGGATCGTCGCGCAGGGCAGCCGCGGGATGGGCTTGTCGAAGAGCCAGTACCGGATTCTCGGCACCGCGATCGGCGCGGCCGTCGCGCTGGTGCTGACCGGCGCCTTCGCGCAGACGCCCGAGCTGTTCCTGCCGGCGCTCGCCGCGTGGATCGGCCTGTGCGCGGGCGTCGCGACCTTCCTGCGCAATTTCCGCGCGTATGCGGCGGTGCTCGCGGGCTATACGGCGGCGATCATCGCGATGGATGCCGTTTCCGCGCCGCTGCACGCATTCGACATCGCGACCGCGCGCTTCCTGTACGTGGTGGTCGGCATCCTGTGCGGCGCGGCGTTCGAGACGGTGTTCGCGCCCGGTTCACCGCTGGCCGACGTCCGCACGCGGCTCGCGCGCTATCTCGACCGCGCGGTGGCCGTCGGTGCGGGCGCGCTGCGTCGCGAGCCGAACGGCGCGGCCGTGCACCGGCTGTTCGCGGATGCGCTCGAACTCGACACGGCGGCCGAATATGCGGCGGCCGGCGCGCCGCCGATGCGCAACGCGATCGGGCATCTGCGTGCGGCGGTGCTGGGCGTGCTGTCCGCGCAGGCCGCCGGGCAGGCGCTGCACGAGCACGCGGCACGCAGCGGCGGCACGCCGGACCCGCTGGTCGCCGATGCCGCGCGGGTGCTCGACGGCGTGGCCGCGTCGGGCGAAGCGGGATCCGAGTTGACCGCGTTGCGTGCGCGCGTGGACGACGCGGTGCGTGCCGAGGCCGCGGAGCCGGCCGGCTCGGATCCGTCGCGCCTGCTCACGCTCGACCGGCTGGCAGCGCTGCTTGCCGGGTTCGACGCCGCCTTTGCGGGCAAGGCGCAGCTGGACCGGCCGAATCCGCCGGCGTCGCGCGTGCGCTATGCGTTCCACCACGATCCGGTGCTCGCATGGCACAACGGCATTCGCGCGTTCGTCGCCGTGCTGGTCGCCTCGGCGCTCTGGATCGTCACCGCGTGGCCGTCGGGCGCCGGGTTCGTCGCGATCACGGGCGTGGTCTGCGCGCTGTTCTCGACGCGCCCGAACTCGGTCGGCGCCACCGTCGGCTTCCTGAAAGGGGCGGCCTGCGCGGCGGTCGCGGGTGCCCTTTGCAATTTCGTGCTGCTGCCGGCGGTGTCGGGCTTCGAGATGCTCGCGTATATCCTCGGCGTGTTCATGATCGGCACGGGCATCGCGATGCGCAATCCGCGCACGGCCGGCATCGGCAGCGGCTTCTCGATCTTCTTCTGGAATTTCACGTCGCCGGACAATACGGCGCGCATCGGCGATGCCGCGTTTCTCAATTCGGCGCTCGCCACGCTGCTCGGCATCGCGTTCGGGGCGCTGGTGTTCGCGCTCGTGTTTCCCGGCGATCCCGGCACGAGCCGACGGCGCCTGCATCGCGCGGTGCGCGACGATCTGGTGCGCATCGCACGCAATCCACGCGCGTGGCGGGCGAGCGCGTGGCTGAGCCGCACGGCCGACCGTCTCGGGCGCGAACTCGGTTTCGCGGGCCGTTTGTCGCCCACGCTCATCGAGCGCGACCTGCGCGATCTGCTCGCGGCCTGGACGATCGGCGACAGCCTGCTGGCGCTGGCGGAATTGGCGGCACGCGAGCCGGCGGCGCGCCGTGCGGTCGCGGTCGTGCGGGGGCGGGTCGGGCAGGCGGATTTCGCGCGGCTTGCGCGCACCAGCAACGCGGCAGCGCGCGTGCTGCTGCGGCGCGTGACCGAAGTCGACAGCGACGACGGCCGCGCACTGCTGCGCGGTGCGGTGCTGCTGAGAACGATCGCGGAGACGGCAGCCGCGCACGATGGCTTCCTGCGAGGCCGCCGGGATTGACGGAGCGCTCGACGCGCGGCGCGGCTGTCGTGGCCGGCGTGCTTCGCCGGCCAGTGCACCGATCGGGCCGATTCGGCCCGCCCCGAAGAGCCGGAATTTTCCAACTAGGACTGGGACGGAAATTGGGCCAGCCTCAAAATCGTGCCAATTCAGTACACGGTTGGCGAAGGCGGGGGGCGGGAAAAATGCCACGTATTCCCCTAATGCGAAGCGCCATGAAACCACGGATGATCCAATCACGTGGTCAGACGGATAACACTCGCGTCTTTTTTCGCCGGCGAGGGGTTTGATGCAATAGGCGGCAGCGGGGGCATGTCATGGATTCTCTGGAAAAAGGGGTTGCGGTGAGTCCCATTGGGCAGAGGGCTCACACCGTTGAACATGTCGGGTCCGACAACCAGAAACAGACGTACTACGCGGCGACGTCCATGTGGTTGAAGCTGGAGCAGCTTCAGATCGTGCAACAGCTCGTCGAGCCGCTGGACATGGGCAAGCAGCCGACACTTTCCACCTCGCTACACGGCGTGGCGAGTATCGAGGGGCAGGAGTTGTCGATCTTGGGCGACACGCAAGGTTCGACGCGCACGCTTCAGGTGACTTTTGAGGCGCGCGACGTCACCACGGCCGACCGGCTGGGTCTGCGTGCGTTGGAAGACGAGCTGGGTACCTCGTTGTCCGACGTCGCGCTCGGCAGTGCCCGGCTAGGCTTCAATCGTGCCGACGACGAAGTCGACGAGCCCGATCAATGGTGGCTCGCCTGCCATATTCCCGACGCCTGCCTGCAGGTGCTCGCGAAGGCAAGCTCGGATGGCCAGCTTGGCGCGGTAGAGTTGGGATTGACCATGCGGCATTTGTATTTGGCCGAACGCCCGACCGCTGCCGTCGTACGGCAGTCTCGACTTTTTCTCAAACCCAACGACAGCGACGACACGATCGAGTGGCCGACTATTGCCACGGGCTATGTCACCGGCCTTCGGATCGACTTTGCGACAACATCATTACGTGGCACCGAGCAGGGCGTAGACCAGAAAGACAATGGTGCGACGAAACTCGTCGCGGATTCCATGGTCACGCTGGGCCTCAAGCTTGCCAACCTCAATGTAACGGTGAAATGGCTCGGCGCCCTCATCGTCGTATTGCTCTTCCTCGAATTTCTCGAGCGGCTCTGATCCAGTGACCGAAGGCACACCGACACCTTGCAGGCATGGAGAGGGAAAGGTGCCTCCGTCAATTCGGCGGCGTGGGCTTTAGCGCAGCTTTTTCTCTGTAGTCTTGTCAGGCCTGACGCAGGTACTGCTGCATCATTGAGGTGACGGGTGCAGGTGCTGCGGTGGGTTGCATGCTCATGCTCATGTGACCAGGAAAAGTTGCTTTGGCTACCCGAGTTCACCAGTGGCCTGCACGGGATCGGTTGAAGTTCGCCATCCGGCCAGTTGTCGGCGATGGTGCCCGGCAGCTATCGGCCGAGACTGTGTAAAAACGCATGCGGAACACCTTGAACGAGAAAACGCCTCCTTCAGTTCACGCGGCCTCGACCCAAATCTGTTCCGCAGGATGGTGCTCTTGAATTACGGCAATTGCGCGCGCCATTTCGTGGGCGTCTCCCGCGCGAGCATGGCCCGTAAAATTCGTGATGCGTGCTCCTGTAGAGCGAAGCACCGCAATTTCTTCTTCAGTTAGGATGCCCGCGTCCACCCATAATTGGTGGTCAGTGTTATCGCGCCATAAACTCTCGAATGCGGCAACCCCGATCTTCGAGCATGCAAAAAACACCATCTCCGTCTCCATTGTTTCGCGACTAACCAAGTGTTGAGCGCATATATTGTCCCGAACCCAGATCCATCACCTAGACTGAAGCATCCTGTTAGCATGAAAGGCGGATATGAATGGTCGTTTGAAGGGCGTGGAAAGAACTGACGAAGGAAATCTACAAGTCTGCGTTAGGCAGGCTTTGCCGTTTCCGTCCCCCGAAGCGCTACGCACTAAGTAAGACTCCGTTGGGATGGATACTTTTCCCATCCTGCGTCTCTTATGTTGAGCAGCCCAGCGATAGAAGCGCGAATTTCAGTCACCCGCGATTCCTGCTGGTCGCGGGCAGACGCGAGTGATAGTTGCTGTAGGCGCATGTACGTTGTTTGCACCTCGATCGTTTCCCAGGAATTTTCGCTTCCGAGTTCCAACGTTATGCCTTGGATCGTCCAACGAGACCGGATCCACGTTACCGCATGGATGTCCACCCGTTCTTTTTGTAGCAGTCTCCCGATAATCCGTCTCTCGATTTGCATCGATCGTGGGTCGCCTGTGAATACGCAGACTTCTTTCGACAAGAGGTAGAGCAAACTCATCGTTCCACACAATCCGACGGCGGCAATGGTTCCCGCGGCATCAATAAGATGGCCTTTTCGGAGCGCCATGGTCACCATGATTCCCCCGGACAACATCACAATCAAAAAGAACGTTCCGCCTGATGTGCGCGGAACCGATAGCATTTTTCTCTTGTTGTTGGTCTCGCTCATGGTGCTCGCCCCCTTGGCGTGATGCGCCTCGTTTAGCGTCTTACCACGGCGATATTAATACTCCACCACCAGTGCCTTTATCAACTCTTTCAGGGCAGGCGGGGCGATTCGCACTGAGATCACAGGGTCGTGGCAAACGCTCCCGACCGGAAGTGCCGGGTACGCTTCGGCGTCGATAATTGCCGATTCCGAGAAGGTTGGCGTTGGTTGCGGCGTAGGTTTATGCGCTGACCCTTGTCAAACAAGGCGCAGGTAGTGCTGCATCATCAGCGTGCGCTACGCAGGGTGGGGCAGCCGATGCGGAAGCCGTCACGGGCGCCACTGTCGAGTTGAGTCGGCCGGATCAACTGAGCCGATAGGCCTTGCCCGGCGTCACCTCCGCCGGCAGCGGCTCGCGGTTCAGTTCGAGCAACGTGCGCTCGATCTGCCGCGTCATCGCATCGAGTGCGAGATGGTTCGGCCCGTCGCCGAACGGCTCGGCGATCGCATGCGCGATCGCGTCGAGCGCGATCAGCGTATAGGCGACGAATACGCTGACGAACGGCGTCGCCGCGCCGATCGAATCGACGAGACCGAACGGCAGCAGCACGCAGTACGCGTAGATGGTCCGGTGCAGCAGCACGTCGTATGAAAACGGGATCGGCGTGGACGCAATCCGTTCGCAGCCGCTCACCATCGCGACGAGATCGTCGAGGCGCGCGTCGAGCATCCACAGTCGCGTGTCGGAGAGATGGCCCGCATCGGCGCGTGCGGCGAACGCTTCGCGCAGTGCGTGCACGATGACGACCGGGCGAAAGCGCGCAGCGGCAACGCGCGCGTAAGCGGCGCCGTCGAGCAGCCCGAGCAGGTCCGCGGCCGGATCGGTGTCGCGCAGTTGATGCTTGAGCGCATAGACGAACGCGACGACCGTCCGCACGAACGCGCGCCGCGATGCGTCGTCACGGTCGATCGCACCGTAGCAGAGCGCCTGCGACACCAGCGTGCGCGTGGCGGTCAGCACGCCGCCCCACAGTTGCCGGCCCTCGCGGTAGCGTTCGTAGCTCGCGTTGTTGCGGAACCCCGCGAAGATCGCGAGCGTGAGGCCGATCAGCGTGAATGGCGTCGGGTTCAGCGGCACCTTCTCGCCGAGCACGCGGCCGCCGCCCCAGACCGCGACGAGGCTGATCGCGAGCGTCAGCACGAGCTGCGGCAGGATGGTCGGCAGCACCGAGCCGTTCCAGACGAGCAGCATCCGCAGCCAGTGCTCGCGCGGACGAACGATCATCGCCGCGCTCCGTCAGGCGGCGATCGAGGCCGGCGCGGCCGCGCGATGCAGCAGCACGGGAATCGACTTCGACGTCGGTGTGTTGCACACGTCGCCGACGCTGTCGAGCGGCACGAGCGGGTTCGTTTCCGGGTAGTACGCGCCGATGCAGCCGCGCGGGATGTCGTACTCGACGAGCAGGAAGCCGTCCGCGCGCCGCTCGATGCCGTCGTGCCACACGGTTTCCATGTCGACCCAGTCGCCGGCCGCAAGGCCCAACATCGCGAGGTCGTCACGATTGGCGAACACCACGCGGCGCTGGCCGAACACGCCGCGATAGCGGTCGTCGAGCCCGTAGACGGTGGTGTTGTACTGGTCGTGCGAGCGCGTCGTCATCAGCGTCATCAGGCGCTCGCCGTGCAGCGCGCGGGCACGCTGGATCGGCGTGTCGGCCGGCAGCGCGTGCGCGATGAAGTTCGCCTTGCCGGTCGGCGTGAGCCATTCGCGGTCGCGCGACGCGACGCGCAGGTGGAAGCCGCCCGGCCGCGCGATGCGCGTGTTGTAGTCGTAGAAGCCGTCGAGCGTCGCCTCGATCGCGTCGCGAATCTTCGCGTAGTCGTCCTTGTAGGCAAGCCAGTCGATCTTGCCGCTGCCGAACAGCGCATGGCCGATGTGCGCGACGATCGCGGGCTCCGACATCAGGTTCGGCGACGCCGGCTTGTTCATCCCGTACGACACGTGGACCATGCTCATCGAATCCTCGACCGTCACGCCTTGCGCGACGTTGTCCTGCAGGTCGATCTCGGTGCGGCCGAGCGTCGGCAGGATCAGCGCGTCGCGGCCGTGGATCAGGTGGCTGCGGTTCAGCTTCGTCGTGATGTGCACGGAGAGGTCGCAGCGGCGCATGCCTTCCCACGTGCGCGGCGTGTCGGGCGTCGCCATCGCGAAGTTGCCGCCGAGGCCGATCAACACCTTCACGTGGCCCTCGAGCATCCCTTCGATCGTCTCGACGACATCGAGGCCGTGATGGCGCGGCGGTTCGAAGTCGAACACCTGGCCGAGCCGGTCGAGGAATGCCTGCGACGGCTTTTCCTCGATGCCGACCGTGCGGTTGCCCTGCACGTTCGAGTGGCCGCGCACCGGGCACAGGCCCGCGCCCGGGCGGCCGATGTTGCCGCGCATCAGCATCAGGTTCGTCAGCATCTGCACGGTCGCGACCGAATGCTTGTGCTGCGTGATGCCCATCCCCCACGTCGCGATTACGCGCTCGCTGCGCGCATAGAGCTGCGCGAGGCTGTCGATCTGCTCGTACGGCACGCCGCTCTCGGCCGTCAGCGCCGACCAGCTTTCGTTGCGCAGGTCGTCGGCGAATGCGTCGAAGCCGGCCGTGTGCTCGCCGATGAACGCGGTGTCGAGCACGCGCGGCGCACCGGCGGCGCGCGCGGCGTCGTCGAGTTCGAGCACGCGCTTCGCCATCCCCTTGATCAGCGCGAAATCGCCGCCGATCGTCGGCTGGATGAACGTCGATGCGATCCTGGTGCCCGACATCGTCAGCATCTCGATCGGGCTTTGCGGATCGGCGAAGCGTTCGAGGCCGCGCTCCTTCAGCGGGTTGATCGACACGATCGTCGCGCCGCGCTTCGCGCACTCGCGCAGCTCGCCCATCATCCGCGGGTGGTTGGTGGCCGGGTTCTGGCCGAAGATCAGCAGCGTGTCCGCATGTTCGAAATCGTCGAGCGTGACCGTGCCCTTGCCGACGCCGACCGACGCCGGCAGCCCGCGGCTCGTCGCCTCGTGGCACATGTTCGAGCAGTCCGGGAAGTTGTTCGTGCCGTACAGGCGCACGAGCAGCTGGTACAGGAACGCCGCTTCGTTGCTCGCGCGGCCGGACGTGTAGAACGCGGCCTGGTTCGGGTCGGGCAATGCCCGCAGGTGGCGCGCGATCAGCTCGAACGCGTCGTCCCACGCAATCGGCACGTAGCGGTCGGTTTGCGCGTCGTACACCATCGGGTCGGTGAGCCGGCCGTGCTGCTCGAGTTCGAAATCCGACTGTTCAAGCAGCTCGGTGACCGTATGCGCGGCGAAGAATTCGGGCGTCACGCGCTTGCTCGTCGCTTCCGCGGCCACGGCCTTCACGCCGTTTTCGCAGAATTCGAACGTCGAGGCGTGCTGGCGATCGGGCCATGCGCAGCCCGGGCAGTCGAAGCCGTCCGGCTGGTTCTGGCGCAGCAGCGTCCGGTAGTTGCCGCCCGCGACCTTTTCCTTGATCAGGTTGATCGTGACGGCTTTGAGCGCGCCCCAGCCGGCGGCCGGGTGGGTGTACGGTTCGATGCGCGCGGTGGCGGATTTCTTTTTCATGATGCAGCGGGTGTCGGGGTCGATGGGTGCAGAGTACGCGCGGCCCCCATCCGGCTGTGTGTACACCTGTTCACTCCAAAAAAGAGTACAGTTTCGGCCATTCAGACAGTGCGGATCGCAACTGTATTGTTGAAGGGAAGTTGAAAGGGAGGCGCGTGAAGCGTTACGAACAACTGGCCGACGATCTCCAGGCGCAGATCGAGCGTGGCGTGTACCGGCCCGGCGAGCGGATTCCGTCGGTGCGGCAGGCGAGCCGGCAGCAGCAGCTCAGCGTCACGACCGTGCTGCGCGCGTACCTCGTGCTGGAAAGCCGCGGCCTGATCGAGAGCCGGCCGCAATCGGGCTATTTCGTCCGTGCGCGCGCGTCGGCGCCGGCCGAGGCCGAGCTGCACATGTCGGCGCCGGCCGCCGAGCCGTCGGCCGTGGACGTGAGCCGGCTCGTGCTGTCGACGCTGCGCTCGATCTCGCGCGACGATGCGGTGCCGCTCGGTTCGCCGTATCCCGATGCGTCGCAGTTTCCGGTGCAGCGTCTTGCGCGCTATGCACAGACGATCGGCCGCCGCCGCACGCGCTGGGGCGTGATCGACGATCTGCCGCCCGGCAACCAGGAGCTGATCCGCCAGATCGTGCGGCGCTACGCGGAGCGCGGGATCGTGGTCGAACCCGGCGAGATCGTGGTGACGATCGGCGCGACCGAGGCGATCAACCTGTGCCTGCAGGCCGTCGCGAAGCCGGGCGACACGATCGCCGTGGAGTCGCCGACGTTCTACGCGATGCTGCACGCGATCGAGCGGATGGGCATGCGCGCGCTGGAAGTCGCGACGCACCCGGTCGACGGCATCGATCTCGACGCGCTCGAACGGGTCCTGGAACGCGAGCGCATCGCCGCGTGCATGGTGATGCCGAACTTCCAGAATCCGCTCGGTTTCCAGATGCCCGACTCGCGCAAGCGCGCGCTCGTCGAACTGCTGGCGAAGCACCGCGTGCCGGCGATCGAAAGCGACGTCTATCACGAGCTGCACTTCGGCGACACGACGCCGAGCGCGCTGAAGTCGTTCGACCGCGACGGGCTCGTGCTGCATTGCGCGTCGTTCACGAAGAGCCTGTCGCCGCGCTACCGGATCGGCTGGGCGATGCCGGGCCGCTACCGCGATCAGGTCGAGAAGCTGAAATTCCTGAACACGCTGGCCACGCCCGCGATCGAGCAGCTCGCGATTGCCGAGTACCTGAAATACGACGGCTACGATTTCCACCTGCGGCGCATGCGCAAGCAGTACGCGCAGCAGGCGAGCCTGATGAGCGCGATGGTGCGGCGTTTCTTCCCGGAAGGCACGCGGCTGTCACAGCCGCAGGGCGGGTACGTGCTGTGGGTCGAGCTGCCGCGGCAGGTCGATGCGATGAAGCTGTATGCGGCCGCGCTCGCGCAAGGGATCACGGTCGGCCCCGGGCACATGTTCTCGGCGAGCACCGATTACCGGCATTTCATCCGGCTCAACTACAGCTATCCGTGGTCGCGGCAGATCGAGGATGCGCTGAAGGTACTCGGGCGGCTCGCGTCGGAGTGCGCGGCGCGCTGAGTACCGGGGGCCGCGCGGCAAGCGGTGGCCGACGATCGGCCGCCACCGCATGCATCACCCCGCGTGCGGCGCCTGCAGCCCGGCTTGCGCGGCGCTGACCATCTGCCGCATGTCGAAGCCCGACGGGTGCTGGTACACGCGCAGCCCGAACTCCGGCAGCACCGCGATCAGGTGATCGAACAGGTCGGACTGGATGGCCTCGTAGTCGACCCACGTCGTCGTGTCGGTGAAGCAGTACAGTTCGAGCGGAATGCCTTCGGCCGTGAGCGGCAGTTGCCGCGCCATGCAGGTCATGTCGCGGCGGATGCGCGGATGGCCCTTCAGGTAGTTCGCGACATACGCGCGGAACGTGCCGAGGTTCGTCAGCTGGCGGCGGTTCGCCGGGCAGTCGCCGGCCGCGCCGAGCGTGCCGTTCCATTGCTCGATCGCGTCGACCTTGTCCTCGAGATAGTCCTTCAGCAGCGTCAGGCGTTCGAGCCGTTCGATCTCGTCGTGGGAGAGAAAGCGCACGCTCGTCGCGTCGACGAACAGCGCGCGCTTGATGCGGCGCCCACCCGCTTCGGTCATCCCGCGCCAGTTCTGGTAGCTCTCGGTGATCAGCTTCCACGTCGGTACGGTGATGATCGTGTGATCGAAGTTCGCGACCTTGACGGTGTTCAGCGTGATGTCGATCACGGTGCCGTCCGCGCCGGCCGACGGCATCGTGATCCAGTCGCCGATCCGCAGCATGTCGTTCGACGACAGCTGCACGCCCGCGACGAGGCCGAGCAGCGTGTCCTTGAAGATCAGCATCAGCACCGCGGACATCGCGCCGATGCCCGACAGCAGCAGGCCGATCTGCTTGCCGGTCGCGTCGCCGATCACGACCAGCGCGGCCGTGATGAACATCACGAGCTTGACGAGCTGCATCGCGCCTTTCAGCGACAGGTGCGGCTGGCCGCGCTGATCGCGCTGGTACGTGCGATGCGTGTGTTCGAGCGCCGACAGCGTCGCGCTGACGGTCATCGTCACGAGGAACACGATCAGCGCGAACAGCACCTTGTCGGCGACCTCCGCGGCCGTCTCGGGGATGCCGGGCACAGCGCCGAGCCCGAACTTGATCACGACGAACGGGACGATGCGGTTCAGCCACTTGAATGCGCCGAACTCGAACAGCGCGTCGTCGACGCGCGTGGCGGACAGCCGGGCGAGCCGCGCGACCACGCGGAACAGCAGGAAATGGACGACGGCGGTGATCGCACCGGCGGCGGCAAGCAGGATGAGGGTGCCGACGAGCGGCGCAAACCAGGATTCGTTCAGGGTCATAGGGGCAAACAGGGGCCTTCTCGTGCGTTGAATCGGCGCCGCGGCGCGGCGCGCGCCCGGTGAAGGGCACATGAAAGGGACCGTGATTGTGCCATCGGGTTCCGGGTGCGTTACCGCGAGTGCATGGTGCGCGGCTCCCGAACCTCCTCACCATTGCATAGGCTTCCTCTGTAATCGGGTGAGGGCGGGTGGTGAAAGCGCATCACCGCGAGCCGCCGCGCGCGCGTGGCCGGATGCGTTGCGCACTGGCCGGGGATCGGCTGCGGCCCGCTCCAGCGGGCCTTCGCGCTTCGATGCGCGTGAACGGCGATCCATGCAATCATGCGGGCGTCGCCCGTGCCGGCGCGTGTGACGCTCGCCTTCGCGTGCGGCTCATCGCCGACGGTGAGCGACACGTGCCACCTTTGCGCACTTGCCATGTGATGGCTACCCGGGGCACGATGCACGAACGACTTCGCGAACCCCGCCACTCCGTATTCACGCATTCCACGCATGCAAGATTCCAACGAAAGCCGCCCGCCAGGCGTGCGGCTGCTGAAAGGCATCCTCCCGATCCGCCGTGGCGGGGCCATCCGCGACGTGTTCGCGGGCATGTCGCTCGCGTCGATGGATATCCCGCAGGTGCTCGGCTATGCGCGCATCGCCGGCATGCCGGCCGTCACGGGCCTCTACACGGTGTTCCTGCCGCTCGTCGCGTTCGCGTGCTTCGGCGCGTCGCGGCATCTGGTGGTGGCCGCCGATTCCGCGACCGCGACGATCTTCGCGAGCCGGCTGTCGTCGATGGCGCCGGCCGGCAGCGCCGAGTATGCGGCGCTGGCCGGCATGGTCGCGCTGCTGACCGCCGCGATGCTGCTGCTCGCACGCCTCTTCAAACTCGGCTTTCTCGCCGATTTCCTGTCGCGCACGGTGCTGGTCGGCTTTCTCGCCGGCGTCGGCGTGCAGGTGTCGATCGCGATGCTCGGCGACATGCTCGGGTTGGCCGTGCCGTACCCGGCGTCGCGCAGCCTGGCACAGCTCGACTACGTCGTCACGCATCTCGTCCACACGAACCGGCCGACGTTCGCGCTCGCGGTGCTCGTCGTCGTCGCGATTCTCGCGTGCAAGCGGTTCCTGCCGCGCGTGCCGATGCCGATGATCGTGGTCGTGGGCAGCATCGCCGCGAGCTACGCGTTCGGGTTCGCCGCGCGCGGCATCGCGGTGCTCGGGCCGGTCGCCGGCGGGCTGCCGCCGTTGCGCTGGCCGTCCGTCACGTGGCAGCAGTGCCTCGATCTCGTGCCGGTCGCGGCTTCCTGCTTCGTGATGATCATCGCGCAGAGTGCGGCCGCCGCACGCGTATTCGCGCAGCAGTACGACGAGGAGGTCGACACCAACGCCGACATCCTCGGCCTCGCGGCCGCGAATGCGGCGGCGGCTGTGGGCGGCGCGTTCGTCGTCAACGGCAGCCCGACGCAGACGGCGATGGCCGACGGCGCGGGCGTGCGCAGCCAGATCGGGCACCTCGCATTCGCGGCCGTGGTGGCGGTGGTCCTGCTGTTCTTCAGCACCTATCTGCAGTACCTGCCGCATGCGGTGCTGGCCGGCATCGTGTTCACGATCGCGCTCGGGCTGATCAACGTGCGCAGTCTCGCCGCGATCCGCAAGGAAAGCCCCGGCGAGTTCACGCTCGCGCTGGTGACGGCGCTCGCCGTCGTGACGGTCGGCGTCGAGCACGGCATCCTGCTGGCCGTCGCGCTGTCGCTGATGCGACACGTGCGCCACAGCTACCAGCCGCACACGATGGTGCTCGAACCGGTCGACGGCAACGGGCGGTGGCAGCCGGTGCCCACGCGGCCAGGCGCGATGACGGCGCCCGGGCTGATCGTCTACCGGTTCGGCTCCGACCTGTTCTTCGCGAACGATCATCTGTTCACCGCCGAAGTGACCGAGCTCGTCGAGGCGGCGCCGGCGCCGACGCGCTGGTTCGTCGTCGATGCGGGCGCGATCACCGATATCGACTACTCGGCCGCGCGGACGCTGACCGATCTCATCAAGATGCTGCAGGCCCGCGGGGTCGGCGTGCTGTTCGGGCGCGTCAACCGTTACCTGCGCGCGGACATGGATCGTCACCGGATCACGGAGATCGTCGGCGCGTCGTGCATCTTCCCGACACTGCACCAGGCACTGGAGGCTGCAGGCACGACGCCGGCGCCGCAGGAACCGGGCACCGTGTAGCGGGAGCGGGCGCTAGGCCGCCGCCCGCACGCGCGCGAAGCCGTTGCGCAGATGGCGGGCGAGTTCCGTCGCGGCCGGCGTGCGCTGGCCGCGCGGCAGATGCAGGTTGATCGCGAAGTTCGGCAGCGCGGGCAGGCCGCTGTCGGCCGGCAGGATGTCGAGGTCGGCCGGTACGGTCGACGCGAGCCAGGCCGTCACCGCGAGGTCGGAGCGCACGGTCGCGGCTGTCGCATCGATGCTGCCGTTCTCGAACACGGTGCGCCACGCGCGATCGCAGCCGCGCAGCGCGTCGAGCACCGTCGGGCGGAACGCGCAGGTCTGCGCGACCATCGACACGGGCAGCGGCGTGTTCCGGTACGCGGTGCCGCCTTTCGCGCCGACCCAGACCAGGCGGTCGATGGCGATGCACTCGCCGCGTGACGGCCCGACCGGCGCCTCGATCAGCGCGACGTCGAGTTCACCCTGCGTGAGTCCGCGGCGCAGCTCCGGCGACGCAGCGCACACGAGCGAGAGGGCGACCCGCGGATGCGCCTGCGCATAGCCTTTGAGAATCGGCGCGAGGCAACTGCCGACGAGATCCTGCGGCGCACCGAGGCGAACTGTGCCCTCGACCGCGCCGGCCGTCAGGTCGGTCAGCAGCGCATCGTGCACGGCGAGCAGCCGGCGCGCCTGCCCGAGCAGCCGCTCGCCGTCCGCCGTGAGCAGCAGGTTGCGATGCTCGCGGACGAACAGCGGGCCGGACAGCGTTTCGAGCCGTGCGACCTGCTGGCTGATCGCGCCTTGCGTCAGGTGCAGCGCTCGGCTGGCCGCCGTCATGCTGCGATGCTCGGCGACCGTGACGAAGGCGCGCAGCAGCGCGATGTCGAGATTGCGTACCATGCGACGCATTATGAGCGCTAATGGCAGGCATAAAAAGATTTCGCTGTCGTAATGGGAAGGTCGCGGGTAAAACGAGGCTTCGACGACGACAACCGGGAGCTTCCGTGCCGTTCCGCGACTACCTGCCGTTGATGCTGTTCGTGATCGTATCCACCGTGACGCCGGGCGGCGCGACGACGCTCGCGACTGCCTCGGGCGCGCATTTCGGTTATCGGCGTTCGCTGCCGCTGATGGCGGGCATCGCGGCCGGCCTGACGTCGATGGCGGCCGCTGCCGCCGCCGGGCTCGGTGGCGTGCTGCTGGCGTGGCCCGCGTTGCAGCTCGCGATGAAGGCGGTCGGGTCGGTGTACCTCGTGTGGCTGGCCGTCCGTATCGGGCGTGGCGGCAAGCCGCGGCTTGATGCCGCGGTGCACCGGCCGCAGGGGTTCGTCAGCGGTGTCTGGATGCTCTGGCACAACCCGAAAGGCTGGGCGATGACGCTCGGCGCGGCCGCGTCGTTCGCCGCGCTTGCATCCGGCCCGGCGAGGCTCGGCGTGTTGCTCGGGCTGGCGTTCGGCGTGGCCGCGATGGTGTCGCTGTCGCTCTGGTGTTTCGCCGGGCTGCTGTTCGCGCGCGTGCTGCGTACGGAGCGGCAGTGGCGCTGGCTGAATGCCGGGCTCGGCGCGCTGCTGGTGGCGTCGATCGTGCCGATGTGGCTGCCGTAGCCACGCCGCGCGCGGGGCGCGGCGTGACGTAGCGCGGTGCGGCGCCCGCGGTCAGCGCGAACCGGCGCGCGCGACGCCGGCAGGTTTGCCGCCTGCACCGGCCGACCACAACGGCAGCCGCAGCGTCGTGACGAAGCTTGCCGCGTGCAGCACGCAAAGCAGGCCGAACGCCCACGCATACGCGTTTGCCTGCGTGCCGCCGCTCGCCACCGATTCGGCCTGCAGCCGCCACGCGAGGAACAGCGAGCAGATCGTCGTGAACGTCGGGCCGCCGAGACGCTGCACGATATTGAGCGAGGTCGTCGCCATCGGCAGGTTGCGGCGCTCGACCGATGCATACGCGGCGGAAATCGACGGCGCGCCGATCGCGCTCTGGCCCATGCCGCGCAGGAACAGCGCGGGCACGAGCAGGATCGGATCGTAGCCGGTCAGCGCGAGAAACACGAACGGCAGCGTCGCGAACAGCGCGAGCAGGGCGCCTGCGGCGGCCAGCCGGCGCACGCCGAACCGGCTCGTGAGCGTGCCCATCGACGGGTAGGTAACCAGCATGCCGAGCCCCATCGGCGCGAGCAGCCAGCCCATTTCGCCGGGCGTGCGGCCGCACGCCTGGATCAGGAACACCGGGATCAGCATCTGGCCCGCGAACAGCGCGCCGTTCGACAGGAACTGCGTGGACGCGGCCGCGCCGAACACCTTCCGGCGAAACAGCGCCAGGTCGATCAGCGCGTGGTCGCCCTTGCGCGTTTCGACCCGCAGGAACGCCGCGAGCAACAGCGCGGCCGCGACGATCGCCGCGATGCCGAGCGCTTCGTTGATCCGCTCGATCCCGTACAGGAACAGCACGAGCCCCGGCGACAGCAGCGCGAGGCCAACCCAGTCGAGTTCGCGCGGCTGCGTGTCGTCGCGGTCGCCGGGCAGGAACCGCGCGGCCAGCGCGAGCGCCAGCACGCCGACGGGCAGGTTCACGAGAAACAGCCAGCGCCACGACGTGTGCTGCAGGATCGCGCCGGCAACGACCGGGCCGAGGATCGGCGCGAGCAGCACCGGCACGGCCGCGTAGCCGATCACGCGCGCCATCTGCTGGCCGGCGACGCGCGCGATCATCATCTGCGCCATCGGCGCGAGCAGCCCGCCGCTCACGCCTTGCAGCACGCGGAACGCGATCAGCGACGGCGCGGACCACGCGAGCCCGCACAGCGCCGACGTGAGCGTGAACGCCGAGAAGCACCACAGATAGAGCGCCTTCGCGCCGATCCGGTCGACGAGCCAGCCGTTCAGCGGCAGCACCAGCGTGAGCGCGAGCAGGTAGCCGCTCGTCACCCACTGGATCGTCGCGAGGTTCGCGTGCAGGTCGGTCGCGAGACTCGACAGCGACACGTTGACGATCGTCGCGTCGAGTTGCGACAGCAACGAGCCCAGCACCGCGACCGCGCTGACCTTCCAGATCGACGGATCGAGCCGGCCGGCCGCGGGGGCCCGCGCCGGCCGATTGCGTGGATCGCTCACGCGCCGCGCCGGTCGAGCAGCGCGACGATGTCCTGCGTCGTGCCCGTCTCGCCGAGGCGCGGGAACAGACGCTCGATGCTGTTCACGTGCGCGTCGGCGTTGAGGTCGGTCATCGCGTCAATGGCGAGCGTGACGTTGTAGCCGAGTTCATGCGCCTGCCGTGCGGTCGATTCGACGCCGATGCTCGTCGCGACGCCGGTCAGCACGATCTGCGTGACGCCGGCGGCCTTCAGGTGCGCGTCGAGGTCGGTGCCGGTGAAGGCGCCCCAGGTCTTTTTCGTCACGAGGTGGTCGCCCGGCTGCCGGTCCAGTTCGGGCACGAGCTCTGCCCAGTCGGCCGGGAGCTGTGCCGTGCGCGGCGGTTGCTCGGTGCGACCCGGTGCGCCGCCCGCGACGTTGACCAGCACGACCGGCAGGCCGCGGCTGCGGAATGCGTCGAGCAGCGTGCGGGTGTGCGCGATCACCGGTTCGACCGGGTGCGCGGTGGGGAGGGCGACGATGCCTTTCTGCAGGTCGATGACGACGAGTGCCGTGTTCGTGTCGAGACGGGTTGCGCTCATGATGGGACTCCGTGAAAGGGACGAAGGAAGCCGTGCGCGCGAATGCCGCCGGGCGCGCCGGCCGGATTCATTGCTCGCCGATGCGGCGGATCAGCGGGATCGCGGCGGCGAGCGTGGCGATGTCTTCGGGATCGAGCTGCGCGATCGCGGCGCCGAGCCACTGGTGTTTCGCGGCGTTGCGTTTGAGCCGTGCGTCGAGGCCGGCCGCGGTCAGTCGGAACAGGATCTGCCGACCGTCGGTCGGATGCGGTTCGCGTTCGACGAGACCGTCTTCCTCGAGGCTCGCAAGCGTTGCCTTCATCGACTGCGGCTTCATCGCTTCGGCGCGCGCGAGGTCGGCGGTCGTCATCGGCCCGTGTCGCTGGAGCCGCGCGAGCGCACTCGTCTGCGACATGCCGAGCCCGCCGGATTCGATTTCGGAGCGGAGCCGGCGGATCAACTGGCCGACCGCGAGGGTCAGATCGGCGGCGACGATATCGGCGGAAACGCCGGATTTGCGTGGCGGGTTCATGCGGCGGATCATAGGACACGACAGTTAAACTTGCAAGTTTAACTGTTAAATTGATCGCCGGATCGCGGTGTGGCCGGGTGGGTGGTTACGCGCCGGGGAGCGGGACCGGTACGACTTCGCTGTATCGCGGGGTCGCGTTCTCGTGCAGCAGGTCACCGAGGTATTGCGCGAGTTCGTCGGCGGCAAGCGCGGCCGGAATGTGCAGGTCTGCCGGGCGCCGCTTGCCTTCGGCGCCGAGCGCGAACACGATCCAGCGGTCGTCCTTGCGGACGACGGCGAGTAGCCGGCCAAATGCGTTGAAGCGGTATTCGTCCTGCATGGCATCGCTCCGTGAGGATGGACGCGCCGGCCGCCCGTGCGCGCTTACTGGATCGAGCAGGACAGCCAGCGGTGGATCTTGATGGCATCGCTCGAGACGCCCGCGCGTGTCGGCGCACCGAGCAGCACGACCGTTTCGCGGCGGCCCTTCACGCGCATGCGCATCACGACGCCGTGCCCCGACTCGTTGATGAAGCCG
Source organism: Burkholderia sp. AU31624 (assembly GCF_020420065.1). Lineage (NCBI taxonomy): Bacteria > Pseudomonadati > Pseudomonadota > Betaproteobacteria > Burkholderiales > Burkholderiaceae > Burkholderia > Burkholderia sp. AU31624. Next base: position 308,622 of record NZ_JAIZRT010000001.1, on the reverse strand, counting down.
GTCTTCTGCAGCCGGATCGGCAGGCGGCGATAGCGGACGAGCGGGTCGGAATTCACGTACAGCAGCTCGCCGTCGCCCGGGCGCACGGTGGTGGACGTATCCGTCGAGAAATAGCGGATCAGCGGATCCTGTGCCGCTGCACCGACGAGCTTCGCGAGATCCTCGGCCGTCGACACGTTGTGCGGCGACAGGCCGGTGGGCTCGCGGAAGTGCGTATGGCGCATGCCGAGGCGGCGCGCTTCGCGGTTCATCGCCTTGACGAACGCGGCGCGTCCGCCCGGATAGTCGCGGCTCAGCGCGGCGGCCGCACGGTTTTCCGACGACATCAGCGCGATATGGAACATCTCGCGGCGCGACAGTTCCGAGCCGACCTGCAGGCGCGACCCGGTGAACTTGATCGTGTCGCGGTCGTGCGCGGTGACGCGCAGCACGCCGTTCAGCGGGCGATCCGCGTCGCGCGCGACGACGGCCGTCATCAGCTTCGAGATCGACGCGATCGGCCGCACCGTGCGTGCGTTGCGGGCCAGCAGCGGCGTGCCCGAGTCGACGTTGAGCACGTAGGCGGCGCGTGAGTGGAGCGAGTTGACTGCGCGCGGGGTGTAGCCGCAGCTCGCCATCAGGCGCGGCCTGGCGGCCGCCGGGCGCGGGCGCACGGCGGTCGTGCGCTTGGCGCGACGCTGCTGCGGCGCCGGTGCCGCGTGACGCTTGACCGCCTGGTGCTTCACACGCGGGCGGCGGTGCTTGACGGCCTTCTGCTTACGCTGCGCGGGCTTTTTCTTGACGGCTTTCTTGACGACCTTTTTTGCATGCGGCTGCCCATGCGCGACGCGCTGCGGCGCGTGACGTTGTGCGGACGACGCGTTCGTCGAGAAGGCGAACATCAGCATTGACAGGGCGACGAGCAGGATGGTCCGGGCGAGAGGCAGGCGCGCGATGAGGCCGGTCAAGCGAAAGTCTCCTTTTCACGCGTGGCGAGGCTGCGTGAAATGCGTGGTGGTCGGCGGGATGCGGAAAATTATACGGTCGATCGCGGGGCGATGACGATTGAAGGCGGGAAAAGATGCGCGATTCGGTGAAATCGGGAGACGCTGATCGGTGATTCGAGGAGGGCGCAGTGGCCTGCGCGCTTGAGGTCGCTCGATATATGACGCGATACGCGGCGCGATCGTGGATCGATAGCGCCGATGCTCAACGCGGCCAGTTACGCCGCGACACCACCGCGAAGCTGATCGCGATCGAGCCGGTCACGGGGCGCGGCGGCGCGTCGTTCGTTGCGGTCATCGCATCCACCGCATCGCCGAAACGAAAGCGGCGGCCGCGGCCGTCGGCGCGTACGGCACTACGTTTCGGCGCGCGCGGATCGGCCGTTGCGGCGCGCTCATCGAGGGCGGTCGGTGCACACGACGTGTCGTCGGGCGGACATTCACAGACGAGATCTACAGACATGGCGGTCGATTCCTGAAAGGGCATGTCCGTATTGAACGTCATCGCATTCGATCGGTAAAATGAATGTTTCGATCATTACGATTCCTTTTAAGAATGGAATTGAAACTGCTGCGAACCTTCCTGACGGTCACCGAGCTGAGCCATTTCAGCCGCGCGGCCGATGCGCTGCACATGAGCCAGCCGGCACTGAGCAAGCAGATCGGCGCGCTCGAGGCGAGCCTCGGCGGCAAGCTGTTCGAGCGCGGCCGGCACGGCGCGGAACTCACCGCGTTCGGCGAGCGCTTCCTGCCCGATGCACAGGCGCTGGTGCGCGATGCGGACGAGATTCTCACCCGCGCGCGTGAGCTGTCGAGCGGGCAGCGCGGCCATTTGCGGCTGGGCATCTGCCTGTCGGTGCTGACGCTCGTCCCGAAGCTCGTCGCGGAATTTCGCAGCCGGAATCCCGGCATTGCCGTTACGTTGAGCGACCTGTCGTCCGCGGAGCAGACGCGCCGGTTGCGCGCGGGCAAGCTCGATGCGGGATTTCTGCGTCTGCCGTCGGACGAAGGTTTGTCGTCGTTCAAGGTGATCGACGAGGCGCTGGCGCTGGCGGTGCCGCCGCATCTCGGCCTGAAGCGCGTGCCGGCCGATCTCGGCACGCTCAACGAGATTGGCTTCATCGCGTTGCAGCGCGCACGCGGCCAAGGGTTGGCCGCGCAGGTCGACCGGTGGTGCGTCGAGCGCCGCTTCGTGCCGCACGTGACGCAGCAGGCCGAGGACGTGCAGTCGGTGCTCGCGTCGGTCGCGGCCGGCGCGGGCGTCGCGTTCATTCCGTCGCGTGCGCAATATCTGCTGCGCGACGCGACGGTATTGCCGCTCGACGGCCGGGATGCGAAGTGGCGCGTCGGGCTCGCATGGCTATCGGATCGCGACGATCCCGTCACCACACGCTTCGTGTCGTTCATGCGTGCTGCGATCAGGAATGCATGAGGGACGAAGCGGTATAGTGTCCTCAGCCGGCAGCGGTCGCCCGATCGCAAGCCCCAGTCTCGCTCACCAACTGCCACCCATGACTTCAGAATCCGACGACGCCCCGCTCGATCCCGCACTCGTCGCGACGCTCGCGACGCTGAACGACGCCGCCAGCGATCCGGCCGGCAAGGCCTGGTCGCTGCCGAAGATCGCGAAACGCACGCAGCTGCCGATGAGCACGCTGCGCCGCGCGCTCACGCAGCTCGATGCCGCGGGCCTGAGCGCGACGACGCTGAACGAGGACGGTACCGGCAGCGCCGCGCTGACCGACGAAGGGCGCGCGGTGTGCGCGCAACTGTTCGGCGCGAACGACGCGCAATGAAAAACGGGCCGCTGGAAGCGGCCCGTCGTCTTGCGGTTCGACGCGCGGCGTCGATGCGTTACCACCGCACCGTCACGCCGCCCATCACCGAATGATCGTAGGTCTGGTCGTTCAGCCCGCGCCGGTAGCCAAGGTCGAGATCGAGCCACGGCTTCGGCGAATAGATCGCGCCCGCGATCACGAAGGCGGGATTCGTGCCGGCACCACTTGCCGTGTGGCGCGACGTGCCGATGTCGGCCACGATCTGCAGCGTGTCGGTCGCTTTGTAGATCGCCGCGCCCGACACGGCCCAGATCGACGTCCGGTCGCCCTGGCGATTCGGCTGATACGTCATGCCCGCATTCGCGAGGAACGAAAACCGCGCGACGTCGAGCTGCGCGAGCAGCGTTGCGCCGGCGCCCACGCGGCCGGTGCCGAGCCCGCGCCGGTCGTTGCCGGTCGGCGTCGTCACTTTCGGCTTCAGCGCGATCGACAGCGGACCGCGTTCGACGAACCGCCATTTCATGCCGATCTCGACATCGCCGATTCCGGCGCCGTTTTCATCGGTTCGGGTTTGCAGATGCGTGTAAGGCGCGTTCACGTAGAGATCGACGTGTTCGCCGAACCCGCGCGTGAGCGTCGCGTTCCACAGCTGATGGCGGCCGTTTTCTTCCTGTTTCGAGGTTTCCTCGGCGTTGAATTCGAACTGCCAGTTCGCGTTGCCCTGCGTGCTCGTGTCGTCGCTGACGAGCGGGTGGGTGGCGAACGCGTCGAACGGCGCGAGGAAGGCGCTCGCGGCTGCGAGCGGAAGCATTCTTTTCATGGGGTCACCTGTCGTGCGTGGCGTGCCTGCCGGCCCGCGCGGGTGGCGCGGGCTGGCACGACGCCTTCAAGCGGGGAAGCTCAGAACCACTGCTTGTAGCGGCGCACGTAGATCGTCTTGACGATCTGCGCGAGCAGGATGTAGCCGACCATCGTCGCGGCGAGCCACAGCCAGAAGGTGCCCGGCAGGTGCATGAAGCCGAGGGATTCGGCGAACGGCGAGAACGGCAGCCAGCAGCCGATCGCGATCGCGGTGAACGTCGACAGCAGCACCGGCAGCGCGGCCGTGCTCTGCAGGAACGGGATCTTCTGCGTGCGCAGCAGGTGCACGACGAGCGTCTGCGATACCAGGCTCTCGATGAACCAGCCCGAGTTCATCACGATCTGGCCGCCGGTGCCGCCGTTCAGGTGATACATCGCACCCGCGCCGAACACCGTCCACATCAGGATGTACGTCGTGATGTCGAACACCGACGACGTCGGCCCGACCCACAGCATGAAGCGGCTGATGTTGCCGGCTTCCCACTTGCGGGGCTTCTTCAGGAACTCGGGATCCATCTTGTCCCACGGCAGCAGCATCTGCGACGTGTCGTAGATCAGGTTCAGCACGAGCAGCTGCGTCGCGAGCATCGGCTCCCACGGCAGGAACGCGCTGGCGACGAGCACCGAGAACACGTTGCCGAAGTTCGAGCTGGCGGTCATGTTCAGGTACTTGAGGATGTTGCCGAATGTCTCGCGGCCTTTGATCACGCCTTCCTCGAGCACCATCAGGCTCTTTTCGAGCAGGATGATGTCGGCGGTTTCCTTCGCGATGTCGGCGCCGCTGTCGACCGAGATGCCGACGTCGGCGTCGCGCAGCGCGGGTGCATCGTTGATGCCGTCGCCGAGGAAGCCGACCGTATGGCCGTTCGCCTGCAGCGCCTTGACGATGCGCGCCTTCTGCAGCGGCGTGAGCTTCGCGAACACGGTGGTGCGTTCGACGACTTCCGCGAGCGTCGCGTCGTCGAGCGCTTCGATTTCCGTACCGAGGATCGGCTTGCCGGGTTCGAGGCCGACCTGGCGGCACACCTTCATCGTGACGACCGGGTTGTCGCCCGTCAGCACCTTCACCGCGACGCCGTTCTCGCGCAGCGCGGCGAGCGCCGGCGCGGCCGATTCCTTCGGCGGATCGAGGAAGGTCAGGAAGCCGCGCACGACGAGGTCGTGTTCGTCGGCGGTGCGGTACTGCTGGCGCTCGTCGCCGCGCGGGATCGTGCGCGTGGCGAGCACGAGCACGCGGAAGCCGTCCTCGTTGTAGGCGCTGGCCTGTTCGAGCAGTCGCTTTCGCGCGACGAAGTCGAGCGGGCGCACGCCGTCCTCGTCCTGCACGTGCGTGGAGACGGCCAGCATTTCCTCGACCGCGCCCTTGCAGATCAGCAGGTGCGTGCCGTGCCTGTCCTCGACGACGACCGACAGGCGGCGCCGCACGAAGTCGAACGGCAGCTCGTCGATCTTCTTGTAGCCCTGCGGCTTCACGCGCTCGCCGATCTCGTCGGCACGCGCGACGACCGCGATGTCGATCAGGTTCTTCTGGCCGCTCTGGTGGAAGCTGTTCAGCCAGCCGAGCCGCAGGATCTCCTCGTCCTTGTAGCCTGACAGGTCGAGGTGATGCTCGAGGATGATCTTGTCCTGCGTGAGCGTGCCGGTCTTGTCGGTGCACAGCACGTCCATCGCGCCGAAGTTCTGCACCGAATTCAGCCGCTTGACGACGACCTTGCGGCGCGCCATCGCCACCGCGCCGCGCGCGAGGTTCGCGCTGACGATCATCGGCAGCATCTCCGGCGTGAGGCCCACGGCCACCGCGAGGGCGAACGTGAGCGCGCTCAGCCAGTCGCCCTTGGTCAGCCCGTTGATCATGAACACGATCGGCACCATCACGAACATGAACTTGATCAGCAGCCAGCTCACGCTCGCGACGCCGCGGTCGAAGCTCGTCTCGATGCGCTTGTGGCTCACGACGTTGCGCGCGAGCGAGCCGAAGTAGGTGTCCTCGCCGGTCGCGACGACGACGGCCGTCGCCGTGCCGCTGACGACGTTGGTGCCCATGAAGCAGACGTTCTCGAGATCGAGCAGCGATGCCGACGTATCGGTCGCGGAGTCGGCCGCGCGCGTGCTGGCGGATTTGCCGGCGACCGCACCGAGCGTGTCGTACTTCTCGACGGGCAGCGCCTCGCCGGTCAGCACGGCCTGGCTGATGAACAGGTCGCGCGACGCGAGCAGGCGCACGTCCGCCGGGATCATGTCGCCGGCCGACAGGTGCACGATGTCTCCGGCCACGACTTCGCGCATCGGCACGTCGCGACGTGTCGGCTCGGACGTGTCGGTCATGGCGCGCTGCACGGTGGCCGTCGTGCGGACCATCGCCTTCAGCTTCTCGGCCGCGCGCAGCGAACGGAATTCCTGCACGAAGCGCAGTAGCGCGCTGATCGTGACCATCGTCAGCAGGATCGTCATGCCGACGTAGTCGCGATCGTCGGGCGCGGCGAAGTAGACGTCGGTGAAGAAGCTGATGGCGGCGAGTACCAGCAGCACGTAGACGAACGGGTTGTGGAACGAGAGCAGCAACTGGCGGGTCCAGTGCGGCGGCTTGTCGTGCGCGATTTCGTTCGGGCCGTAGTGCTGCAGGCGGTCGGCGGCCTGGTCATAGGTGAGGCCGCGCGTGCTGGTGTTCAGCGACTTCAGCGTCTCTTCGAGCGGGCGGGCCGCTTCCTGCGCGGCGCGCATGATGCGCGGATCGTTCTGCTGGGCGCCGCCGGCCTTGATGAAGCCGCGCTGTTTCTTGTGCGATGTGTTGTGTCGTGTCGTCATGAGTCGCTCCTTGCGCACGAGGCGGCGGGCGGGGAGCGACCGTGACGTTATCGACGCACGAGCGCTCCCCGCCGCGTCGCGTCAGGCGCGATCGGCTGTGAATCGGTGAAGGCGGGAATGCTCGCCGGCGCGTGCGGTGCGGCCGGAGGGGCGATGCGCAGCGTCGCACCGGCGAGCGGTAATCGACTACTGTCGTCTGAGTTCATCTGCACTCCTGTCGGTTGCGGATAGTCGGCACGGGCGATCGACGGCGACGCACGCACGAAGGCGCGAGGCCGGACGGCACGCGAACGGAAAACGCACGCGGCTGACGCTGCGCGCAACACGAACGCACGCGCGCGACGGCGCATCGCGTGCATTCGACAACCATGAAAATTCGGCGGGAGATCTGGCCAGTCAAGTCAGGCCGGAAGGACGCCGCATCCTGCTTCCCGGGATGCGGCAGAAGACGAGGCTCTGCGCGTTTTCCTCAGGCAGCAGTCAAGTTGGTCGAGGACCAACTACAACTCGCATCGGTGTTCACAGAACACTCCATGTAATTAGACGGGAGCGATGGTAATGGGTCGCTGTGCGAAGCGTCAACCCTTTTGTCAGTCGTTATTTCGAGAAACGTAATCGGGGTGATGGGTGCGCGGCGCGCCGTCGGATCGACGCCAATGAAACAGCCGCGCGCATGCGATATCGGCATGCGCGCGGCCGCGTCGAAGCAGGGTGGCGTATCAGTGAGCCGATGCGACGGCGGCCCCTGCATCGAGGATGCCCGAGCCCGCCGGCATCGCGGTGCACGACGTGCCGGCCGCGAGCTTGGCCGTGCGCGTGCCGCCCTGCAGCTTCTGCTGGATCTGCGCGGGCGTGAGGTTGCCGTTCACCGACAACATCAGCGCGGCAACCCCCGTCACTTGCGGCGTGGCGAGGCTGGTGCCGTTCGCGAGGCCGTAGGTGTCCGAGCCCGGGGTCGTCGTGCCGGTATTCGACGTCGACAGGATGTTGACGCCCGGCGCGCTCAGCGAGACATCGGGGCCGAAGTTGCTGAACGACGCGCGGCGGCCGGTTGCGTCGGTGGCGCCGACGCTGATCACGCCGCGGCAGTTCGCGGGCTGGTCGAGCCCGGTCGACAGGCCGTCGTTGCCGGCGGCGACGATGACGGTCACGCCCTTCGCGGTCACGTCGTCGATGGCCTGCTGGAACGTCGAGCTGCACGCGCCGACCCCACCGAGGCTCAGGTTGATGACCTTCGCGGGACGCGGGTTGTTCGGCACGCCGTTCACCGCGATGCCGGCAGCCCAGCGCATCCCGTCGGCGATGTCGCTCGTCGTGCCGCCGCACTTGCCGAGCACGCGCACCGGCAGGATCTGGCCGAGCCACGACACGCCGGCGATGCCGGTGCCGTTGTTGGCGGTCGCGCCGATCACGCCCATCACACGGGTGCCGTGCCAGCTGCTGTCGCTCGGCTGGCTCGCGCAGTGATAGTACGGACCGTTTGCGTTGTCGAGTTCCTGCTGCGTGACCCAGTCACCCGGGTCGGTTGCGTCAGGGCTGCGGGTCAGGCCGTTGTTGCTGGTGTTGACGTTGCTGATGAAGCTGTAGCCGGACAGGATGTTGCCGACGAGGTCGGCGTGCGGCCGGTAGCCCGTGTCGAGCACGGCCGTGACGACGGTCGGCGAACCCTTGGTCACGCTCCACGCGGGCGGCAGGTTGATCCCTGCGGTCGGGTCGGACAGGTACCACTGCTGGCTGTAGAGCGGGTCGCTCGGCGTGTCGCGGATCTGCATCGGATGATCCGGTTCCGCGTAGTCGACGTCGGAATCGGCCGCGAATGCCTGCGCGAGCGCGGCTGCGTCGGTGGCGGCCATGCGCTGGCCGAGCGACAGCACGGTCGCGCCGTTCGAGATCGTCCGCTCGACCTGCACGTTCACCGGCGTTTGCCCGACCGTGCTCGCGTACGCACGTGCGCTGCCGGCGACCGGCGCCGTCCAGCGCGTCAGCGAGCGCTGGATCACCGCGTCGAGCCGCGTCCCGTTGTCGATGGCCGCCATCGCACGCGTGGCCGTCAGCGTCTTCAGCTTGACGATCAGGTGATCGATCGGCGGTTCGGTCGGCGCGGTCTGCGCGGCCATCTGCACGGCGGCCTGCTGCGTCGTGCACGCATTGCTGCCGGAAGACGCGGGCGGGGCCGTGGGATTGGAGGGCGCGGGAGACGGCGCGGGGGCAGGGGCAGGCGCTGCGTTGGAAGAAGACGGGTTGCTGCCGTCGCCGCCGCCTCCACCGCCGCAACCGGCGAGGGGCAGGAGGGCGGCGGCGGACAGCATGCCGGCGAGCATGCGCGCATGTGCGGAGCGCGCCAGCGCGAAATTGAAACGCTTGGTTCTCATGTTGAAACTCGATCCTCGTAGATAACCGTCGTGCCGGCGGTGGCGCTGGTCCGGCTGACCCGGACCTTGTCTTTTTTGTCTGACGGTTGCAGCCAGGTTGCTGCGACGCGCCATGCACTGGGTAACGGCCAGCGCGGCGGCTTCTTGAGTGCGTTTCACGAGAAAAACCGGGGCGGGCGCAAACGATTACGTTGCTGCGCTGCAGCATGAACACGTGTTTGGAACGCGTGGCACAGAAGGTGGGGCGAGTCCGTGCGCGGTTGGTCGGGCGACACGTGCGGCGCGGGTACATTTGCGCGGTACGGAAAACATCTTTCACGGCCCGGTCGCCGTGGAAGGTTGATTACGCTTTCCCTGATGCGACGCGAATTTTGTCGGGCGTACGATCGCGATTCGATCAACGTTTCGTCAGGAGAAAGGCATGGATCGCCGCTTACGCTGGCTGGCCGTTACGCTGTCCTGTGCGCTGGCGGGCGCCGCGCACGCGCAGGCCCTCACCGGCACGCTGAAGAAGATCAAGGACACGGGCGTCGTGTCGCTGGGCATTCGCGAATCGTCGGTGCCGTTCTCGTATTCGGACAACCAGCAGAAGAACATCGGCTATTCGCGGGACATCGCGTCGCGCATCATCGACCAGTTGAGGACGGAACTGAACGCGCCGAACCTCGCCGTGAAGGAAATCCCGATCACGTCGCAGAACCGGATTCCGCTGTTGCAGAACGGGACGATCGATTTCGAATGCGGATCGACGACGAACACGCTCGAACGGCAGAAGCAGGCCGCGTTCTCGAACAGCATCTTTCTTTATGGCATCCGCTTCAGCACGCGCAAGGATTCCGGCGTGAAGGACTTCGCGGACCTGGCCGGCAAGACGGTCGCGACGACGGCCGGCACGTCGGACGAGCGCCTGCTGCGCAAGCTCAACGAAGAGAAGGCGATGAACATGACGATCATCAGCGCAAAGGATCATGCCGAAGCGTTCATGAACGTCACGACCGGGCGCGCGGTGGCGTTCGTGATGGACGAGCCGCTGCTGTACGGCGAGATCGCGAAGGACCGCAACCCGGGCGCGTACACGGTGACGGGCACGCCGCTCGTCCATGAGAACTACGCGTGCATGATGCGCAGGGACGATCCGGCGTTCAAGCACGTGGTCGACGGTGTGATCGCGAAGATGCAGACGTCGGGCGCGGCCGAGAAGCTCTACAACCAGTGGTTCACGCAGCCGATTCCGCCCAAGGGCGTGAGCCTGAACTATCCGCTGTCGGCGGAGATGAAGCAGCTGTTCAGGAATCCGACGGATCAGGCGCAGTATTGATTCGGCCGTCGCAATGAAAAACCGCCGGCGTATGCCGGCGGTTCGCGCGCGCCGCGCCGAGCGGCGCGAAGCGTGTCAGGCCTTGATTTCCGCGCCGCGCGCGGCGGGGGCGGCAGGGGTGGCCGGCGTTGCCGGGGCCGTCGAACGCACCGACGGCTGCGCCGGCACGATGACGAGCACCGGCTCGGGCATGGCCCACGGCGCCATCGCGAAGCCGACGGGCTGCGACACCGGCATCGCGAATGCATGGGCGAGCGCGATGTGCTGGAGCGCCATCATCTGCTGCTGCATCGCGACCATCTGCGCCTGGGCCGCCTGCATCCGGTACTGCACGGCCTGCATGTGCCGCAACGCTGCGGCGGGCGGCAGGCCGTTCGACGACGACGTCTGCATCTCGAAGCTCGCGCCGCCTTGCGGGCTGTGCCAGCTCCATGTGCTGACCTTCATCGGGCCGACGGCCGTCTGGACGACGCGCGTTTCGGCTTTCACGGGCACGGCCTGCCCGTCGACGTTGACGAACATCGGTTGGGCGGCCGCCGCGCCGGCCTGCCCGGCCAGGGCGAACACGGGCGCCAGCGCCAGCGCGCCCGCCGCCATATACGAACGGAATCGCATCTTCGTATCTCCATCAAACGAGACTGATCGAATCAACAATGACGTGCGGCTCACGGAGTGAGCCATCCGGGACGATGCAGCCGTCGGCTTAAATCAACATTAAAACCGCCGCCGGCCGGCCCGGTCAGCGCATGTCAGGACGCTCCGCAATCGGCATTCAACCTCGTCCGTGCCAGGGGAATCCTGTCGCCCGATGCAACAACAGGCACAATACGAAATTCGCCACGACACGCACGCGTGTTCGCCATTCGAACATCGCACGGCTGCGCCGCTGCTGTCCGACCTCCTTCCCCGTCGTCATGAACACCACGCTCACTCCGGCGCGCGAGTCGAATTCGCCGCGTTTCCTGCTGTTCCTGATCTGCCTGTTCGCGTCCGCCGGCCAGCTCGCGATCGACATCTACGTGCCCGCGCTGCCCGACATGGCACGTTCGTTCGCCACCACGCCGCAGGCGATCCAGTCGAGCGTGTCCGGCTACATGGCGGCCTACGCGCTCGGCCAGCTGATTTTCGGGCCGGTCGCCGATGCCTACGGGCGCAAGCGTGTGCTCGCGTTCGGGCTCGTGATCTACACGATCGGCTGCCTGCTGTCGCTCGGCGCGCAGAACCTGGAGACGTTCGTGCTCGCGCGCTGCCTGCAGGGCTTCGGGATCGCGACCACCAACCTGCTCGCGAAGGCGATCATCACCGATTCGTTCTCCGGCCAGGCGCTGATGCACGCGTTTACGTACATGTCGATCGCGTGGGGGCTCGCGCCGATCGTCGCACCGGTGATCGGCGCGCACCTGCAGGAATGGTTCGGCTGGCGCGCGTGCCTCGTGTTCCTGCTCGTGTACTCGCTGGTGATGTGGGCGCTGCTGTGGCGATACCGCGAAACCTTGCCGAAACCCGTGCATCTCGAGCCGCGCACGCTGATGACGAACGCGGGCAAGGTGCTGGCGAGCCCGGTGTTCCAGAGCTGCTTCCTCGCACAGGGGCTGTGCTACAGCATCCTGCTCGTGTTCAACATCGTCGGGCCGTTCATGGTGCAGACCACGCTGCACAAGCCGCCGACCTTCTTCGGCTATCTCGCGCTCGGGATCGGGCTGATGTATTTCCTCGGCGGCCTGTCGAACCGGATTCACCGGCCCGGGCTGCCGAGCGCCGAGCAACGGCTGCGCATCGGCGCGCGCGTGATGGCCGGCGCGTCGGTCGCGATGCTGGTGCTGGCGCTGACCGTCGGGTTGCGCGTATGGACGCTCGCGACGCCGGTGCTCGTGATGGGTTTCTGCGCGGGCGCGATGTATCCGACGCTGATGGCCAAGGGCAATTCGCTGTTTCCGCATATCGCTGGCCTAACGAGCGCGATCCTTGGATGCGCGCTGCTGCTGGTGTCGTCCGCGATGATGGGGCTGGCCGGCTTCGTGTCGATTCACGTGCTGACGCCGCTTGCGGTGTTCTTCGTCGTGCTGTCGTGCATCGTCGTGTGGATGGTCACCAAGCTGTTGCGGTACCTGTCGCAGCAGCAGGCCCAGGCCGCGCCCGTCGCGTGCGGGCGCGAAGAGGCCGCGTAAGTGCTGCCTGTCGACCGGGCCGTGAGCCCGATCCTGCTGAACCGCGTCGCCCTTACCGACGCCGCCGATCTGCTCGCCGCCAACCGCGCGAGCCGGAGCCACCATCTGCCGTGGGTCGATTCGTTCACCGACCAGGCGGGATTCGACCAGTGGTTCGGCCGCTGCCTGACGGGGCCGAACGTCGGCCTCGTCGCGCGCGAACGCACGTCCGGGGCGGTGGTCGGTGTGGTGAACCTCAACGAGATCGTCGGCGGCGTGTTCCAGAGCGCGTATCTCGGGTACTACGGGATGGCGGCGTTCAGCCGTACGGGGCTGATGACCGAAGCCCTGCGCGCGGCGATCTGCGTCGCGTTCGGCGAACTCGGGCTGCATCGGCTCGAAGCGAACATCCAGCCCGGCAACCACGCGTCGATTGCGCTGGTTCGGCGGCTCGGTTTCACGAAAGAGGGTTTTTCGCCGCGCTATCTGCGCATCGGCGGCGAATGGCGCGACCACGAACGGTGGGCGCTGCTGGCCGACAGTGAGCCCCAAGCGCGCGCCTAACGCCCGATACCGGGCGATCTTCTTCCCGCCACCGGCCGTCTATAGCGGATGCGCCGTGCCGGCCTGCGTCAGCAGCGAAACGGCCGCCGGATCCGGCATCCCGTTCGAGTCGATTGCACCGGCTTTCGCGAGTGCGGCGAGATCGCTGTCGACACCCGGTTGCCCGACCGTGAACGATGTGGTCAGGAACGCCGGCGCGGTGAGCGCCACCGAATAGCGCTGCTGCAGGTTCGTCACCACGGCCGATTGCGCGGCCTGGACGGTGTTCGCGCTGTTCATCGCCTGCTGATAGCGCGAATTCCCCTGGAAATTGCCGATCAATGTGGCCGCGTTCGTGCCGAGCTGGGCGGCGAGATAGACCAGCATCAGCTCGGTCTCGGGCGTCGTGTTGAACGTGCCGCCCGCGTATGCGAGCGAATGCAGGCTCGTGCCGCCCGACGTCACCGTGATCACGCACGGCAGCGCCGCATTGACCGTCACGTTGTAGTTGCCGCCGCCGTCCGTCAGCGTTGTTGCCGACCCTGCCGCGCAACTGACGGTTACCTGCGCGCTGGCGAGCGCGCCGCCCGTCGCGGCCGTGCCGGAAAGCGCGACCGTCTGCGTGTTGTTGTTGTTGTTGTTGAAGCAGGCATCGACGCCGAAGCAGGCGTCGCCGTTGCATGCCTGGAGCGTCGCGAGGGTGGCGACGCAGAGCGTGCCCAGCGCGGGGCGGATGAAACGCGTGGGGCGAATGTTCATGGTCGCGGGCCTTGAGGAGAGTGGGGCAACCGGGTGAGCGCCGAAAATGCGGCGCCGTTCCTATTCTAGGTCCCGAATCGGGGCGCTGCCTGGCCGTTTGGCATGCTGCCGTCGAGCGAGTCGTGCGCCGTGCCGTTGTGCCGCCGGCGGGCGTCAGTCGTGCGGTGAGCGTGCCGGCGCCACCACGTAGGCGAGCAACAGGCAACCCCGGCTCACGCATTCACCCACTCAGGGCTTGCGCGCGCTCGCCTTCGCGAACGCGCCGCGCACCTCGAAGCGGATCGTATCGGCCACATTGCCGCGCGCATCGACGAGTTCGAGCCGGTGCCGGCCCGGCCACGGCATCCACGCGACGCGATCGGCATGCCCGATCACCTTGTCGTCGAGCCGCCATGCGAACTTCGTCGCGCGTCCGGCCGAGCGCTCGAACCAGATCCGCTGGTTCTTCGGCGGAATGTCCGGATCGATCGCGAAGATCGTGCCGTCGGTCGGCGTGCCGATCGTCAGCGGCGCGCGCGCGCCGTCCTTGCCCGGCGTGACGGGGGCGGCGAGCCGGATCGTGTCGACCGCCGTTCCCGCGATGAACCACTCGTTGCGCGACGGTTCGATATCGCGTTCGAACGTGATGCGGCGCGTCTCGACGCCGGCCGGCGCGCGCGGCGCACGGCTCGGCTGGTCGCGGTGCAGGTAGCCGACGACCGCCGACCACACCGGCGACGCACCCGTGACGCCCGACACGTCCCACATCGGCGAGCCGTCCGCATTGCCGACCCACACGCCGACCGTATAGCGCGACGTGAAGCCGACGGTCCAGTTGTCGCGCATGTCCTTGCTGGTGCCGGTCTTGACCGCCGAGAAGAAGCGCGTCGCGAGCGGATTGTCGAAGCCGAACGTGCGCACCCGTGCGTTGTTGTCGGCGAGGATGTCGGTCACGACGAAGCTGGCTGCCTCGCTGAACACGCGCGTACCGTCGGCCGCGCGGGCGGGTGACGCGGCCGATGCGCCGGCCGCACCGGCCGCCGGCGCCGGCACATCGACGACCTTGCGCGCGACGCCGCCGTTCGCGAGCGCGCGGTACGCGTTGGTCAGCGACAGCAGCGTGACGTCCGCGCTGCCGAGCGCGAGGCTGAAGCCGTAGTAGTCGCCTTCCTGCGCGAGCGGCAGGCCGAGCGCGGTCAGCGTGCGCGCGAAGCGGTGCGGCGTGACGAGCACGAGCGTGCGCACGGCCGGCACGTTCAGCGAGCCGCCGAGCGCGCTGCGCACGCTCACCCAGCCCTTGAAATCCTTGTCGTAGTTCTGCGGAATGTACAGTCCGCCCCCGGCGGCGAGGTTGATCGGCGCATCGTCGAGCAGCGACGCGGCCGTCAGCCGTTTCTCGTCGATCGCCTGCGCATACAGGAATGGCTTGAGCGTCGAGCCGGCCTGGCGCGGCGCGAGCACGGCATCGACGTCGCGTGCGCCCGACAGCGCACCGGACGAGCCGACCCACGCGCGAATCTCGCCGGTCGCGTTGTCGATCACGACGACCGCGCCGTCCTGCACGTTGCGCCGGTGCGCGGGCGCGTTGAGTTCGGTCAGCGCGCGCACCAGCGTGTCGCGCGCGAAGCGCTGCAGCGGCGCGTCAAGCGTCGTGCGTATCTGCGCGCCGGCCGTTGGCCGGACCTCGGCCGCGATGCGTCGCGCGAAGTGCGGGGCGAGGGCGGCGCCGTCGTCGCGCGCGGCGCCGGACGGACGCGCGATGACGAGCTGCACGTAGCCGTCGAGCGACGCGCAGCCCTGCTCGGCATGCATGTCGCGCAGGATCCGGCATGCCCGTTCGGCGACTTTCGCGGAGGTTGCGTTGGGTGCGCGCACGAGCGCGGCGGCGATCGCGGCTTCGCGGGCATCGAGGCCCGACGGCGCCTTGCCGAACAGCACTTGCGACAGCGCGGCAAGGCCGATCGTCTCGCCGCGGAACGGCACGAGGTTCAGGTATGCCTCGAGCACCTGGTCCTTGCGCCAGCCGCGTTCGAGCAGCAGCGCGTTGACCGCCTGCGACGCCTTCTGCGGCAGCGAGCGCTGGCCCGAGCGGCGCGGCGAATCGCTGAGCAGCCCGGCGAGCTGCATCGTGACGGTCGACGCGCCGCGCGTGCGCTCGTTCCACAGGTTGCCCCACGCGGCGCCGGCGATGCCGCGCCAGTCGACGCCGCTGTGTTCATAAAAGCGCTTGTCTTCGGACACGACGATCGCCTCGCGAAACGCGGGCGACACGTCGGCGAGCGACACCCAGTCGCCGCGCCGTTCGGTGAGGTCGACGCGCGTGCGCTGCAGCGGCGTGCCGTCGCGTGCGAGCAGCACCCAGTCGGAGCTGCGCCAGTTGCGGCGCACGTCGTCGTAGCTCGGCAGCGCATGCGCGACGAGCGGTGCAGCCAGCACGATGGCGACGAATACGCGGCCGGCGAAACGCGCCGGCCGCGGCAATACCAGATCGATCATCGCTTGCTCGTTACTTGCCCGCTTCAGCCGGCTTCACGGTCATCGGCGGGTTCGGCCACAGGCCGTACACGGACGGCGCGTACAGCGCCTCGACACGCGTCGGCGGCAGCCCGAACGTGCCGACGTTGTTCAGCCGCACCGTGTACTCGACCGAGAATTTGCCCTTCCGCAGGTAGTCGTAGTACGCGCGATAGCCGTCGAAGTCGCGCTCGATGAACGCCGGCCACGCACCGTCCGGCGTCTTCTCGCCCTGGGTCGCGGCTTCGGAGTCGCGGCCGAGGCCCGAACCGAGGATCGTCGAACCGGCCGGAACCGGATCGTTGACGACGACCCACGTCATGTCGCTCTGCGCATCGATGTCGAGATGCACGCGCACGACGTCGCCGCGCGTCAGCACGCCCTTGACAGCAGGCGACACGGGCGTGACGGTCTTCGTGATCCGGTAGCCGGCCGCGAACGGCGCACGCAGCGGCACCGCCGCGAGGCTTTCGATCGTGGCCCACGGGCGGCCCGTGCCGTCCTGCGTGACGGACAGCGTGGCCGGCGCCTGCGACGCACGCGGCCACGGCAGCATCACGCTGCGGGCCGCGGCGGCGCGGGTGGCCGGGGTGGCCGACGCCGGCGTGTCGGCGGGCGTGGACGCGGGGGCCGACGCCTGCGACCACGAGATCGTGCGCGCGTCGCCGCCGAGCGCGACCTTCGTCGCGCCGGCCACCGGCGTGCTCTCGTAGGTGCGCGAGAAGCGCTCGACCGCGAGCAGGCCGAGCGCGTTCGACGTCGTGGTCTGCCATGCGCCCTGGCGCTGCAACGCGAGCAGGCCGGCCGTCACGCGCGGCATCTCGTCCTTCCACGCCGGGTCGCCGGCGAATTCCAGCGCGAGCCGTGCCGCGTTGGTCTCGTTGCTGGTCATCAGCCACCACAAGTCGTCGTCGCGGGCGGTCGAGAACACGAGCTGCGTGCCCTGGTACGTCAGGCGGGCCCGCAGGATCTGTTCGACCTGCGCGCGTTTCTCGTCGCGTTGCGGGATATCCTTCACGCGCGTCAGGATCGCGTGATAGTCGATCACCGCGGAAGTCGGCCACTGGTTCGGCGCGATCTCGATCGAGCCGAGCATGCGGCCCTGCGCGGCGCCGTAGCGCGACAGCGCCTCGATCGCGGCCAGCTTGCGCAGGTCGCGATCCTGGCGCGGCGCCCACGGGTTGCGCTCGAGGCGGCCGTCGATGAAGCGCGCAAGCCCGGCCTCGAGCTGCGAGCGCAGGTCTTCCGGCAGCGCGAAGCGCGGGTCGAGACGGCTCGCCTCGTCGGACACCACGAGCAGGTACGACGACAGCGTCGCGCTGCCGGCATGCGAATCGTCGGACGACGGCGGGAAGTAGCTCGCGAGCCCGTCGCTGTCGAGATAGACGGGCATGCGTGCGATCAGCGCCTGCCATTGCGCGGGGTCGCGCAGGCCGATCGCGCGCGAGGTCTGCTGTTCGAGGCAACGGTACGGATAGCGCTCGAACCAGCGTTTCACGCCGGGCAGCCCGTCGGCAAGCTTCGACTGCAGCGACACCGCGATGCCGCCGCGCGGCAGGCCTTGCGCGTTGTTCGCGGCGCCGGCCGGGGAGGCGATCGGCACCGTCAGCGTGCCGTCGACTTGCGCGAGGGTCGCCTGCTGCACCGTGACCGGCAGCGCGGGCACGACCTTCTGCGCGACCGCCAGCGCGTCGGACGCGCGCTTGCCGCCTTGCTCGGCCGCTTCGATGCGCCAGTTCAGCGCACCGGCCGCGTCGAGCGCCTGCTCGGGCACGGTGATCGTCCACGCGACCTCGGTGGCCGTGTTGGCCGCGAGCGAGACGGTTTGCGGCGCGACGTCGAGGCCCGTCACGCGCGGCGTCACGACGACCTGCATCGCGCGGTCGGTCGTGTTGCGCAGCGTGACCTGCGCGCGGAACGCGTCGCCTTCGCGCACGAGCGGCGGCAGGCCGGAAATCAGCTGCAGATCCTGCGTGCTGCGGATCGACGTGCTGCCGGTGCCGAAGCGGTCGGGGCCGACTGCCGCGATCGCGACGATCCGGAAGCGTGTGAGCGCGTCGTTCAGCGGCACCTCGACGGTCGCGCTGCCATTGGCATCCAGCGTCACGCGCGGATTCCACAGCAGCAGCGTGTCGAACAGTTCGCGCGTCGGCGCGCTGCCGCCGCCGCCGCCCGCGGGCACGGCCTTGCGGCCGAAGTGGCGGCGGCCGACGATTTCCATCTGTGCCGTGGATGTCTCGACGCCGTACGCGCGTCGGCGCAGCATCGCGTCGAGCAGGTCCCAGCTGTTGTTCGGCATCAGTTCGAGCAATGCCTCGTCGACGGCCGCGACCGCGATCTGCGTGCCGGCAGGCGCCGGTTGGCCGTTCGGCAGCGTGACCTTCACGTGCGCCTGCGCCTTGCTGCGCACCGTGTAGCGCGTCGCGTCGGTCGTCACGGTCACGCCGAGGCGGTGCACGCCCGTGCCGACCTTGATCTCGCCGAGACCATAGCGGAACGCCGGTTTCGACAGGTCGACGAACGCGGTCGGCGCTTCATAGTGACGGCCTTCGCGCCAGAACGCGCGCGCCCATTCGACCGGCGCCTTCCAGCCCCACGTGAAGAACGAGTACCACGGCACTTCGCGAATCCGGCCGCGCAGCGCGAGCACCGATACGTAGACGTTCGGCCCCCACGATTCGCCGACCTTCAGGTCGACCGTCGGATTCTTGCCGTTCAGCTCGACGATGTGCGTTTCCATCACGCCGCCGCGTTCGACCGCGACCAGCGCGGTGGCGTAGCGGAACGGCATGCGTACCTGGAAGCGGGCGGTTTCACCCGGTTCGTACGCGGTTTTCTCGGGGATCACGTCAATCCGGTCGGTGTTGTCGCCGCCGAACCAGAGTTCGTCCTCGCGCGTGACCCACACCGACGTCGACGCGTTCGACGTGCGGCCGTCGCCGTCCTTGGCGACCGCGATCAGCTGCACGTTGCCGGCCTGTTCGAGCGTCGCGTCGCAGGCCATGCGGCCCTTGTCGTCGGTCTTGCCCGAGCACAGCACGCCGAGGTCGCGCGTGTCGCTCTTGTTGTCGTACGCATAGAAGCCGCCGACCATCCGCTTGCGCGACGACGTCGTGACGCGTGCGATGCCCTTGATCTCGATCGGCACCGACGCACGCGGCTTGCCTTGCAGGTCGACCGCCAGGGCCTGCACGGGCACCCGCTGGCCGACCGATACCCAGCGGCCTGCCTTGATGCCGGCCACGACCGCAGCCGGCCACAGGATCGTGTCGCCGCGAATCGTCTGCACTTCGCCGTTCGGGTCGGCGAACGTCGCTTCGAGCGCGATGCGCTTCGGCGCGTCGACGTCGGGCAGGCCCTTGAGCGTGACCGAGCCGGCACCGTTGCGGTCGAGCGTCAGCGGCAGCTTGTCGGCGATCAGCTTCGTCGCGTCGGGATCGTTGTTCGACGTCGATGCGTTGTCGCCGTCCTGCGAATCGTCGTCGGCATTGCCGTCGCTCGCTTCGGGGCGATACGGCGTGAAGCTGAAATCCTCGAAGCGATCCGCGAACGGCGGTGACGCCCACTTCATCAGCGCCGACACCTGCACCGGCAGGTTCGATGCGCCGCCGCCCGACACGTAGTCGATCTGCACCGCGAGCGGCGCTTCCTTCACGGCGACGAGCGGGCTCTTCTGCGCGTCGCGCGCGCCGATCGAGCCCTTCAGCACCGGCAGGCGGAACGCCTCGACGCGGAAGCTGCCGCTGTAGTAGGTGGCGGTCGGTGCGTCTTCCGGGCCGCCTTCGAGCTCGACGCTGTATTCGCCGAGCTTCGCGGCGGCCGGCAGCGTGAACTGCGTGTCCGCGCTGTGATCGGCTGCCCACGTGAGCGGCAGCTTGTAGGTCTGGCCCGTGCCGAGATGGCGGATCGTCACGCGCGTCGGGTATTGCGACGGGAACGCGAGGCTCTGCAGCGTCTCGGCACGGATGAAATGCTTCATCGACACGGTTTCGCCGGCGCGCAGCAGCGTGCGGTCGAAGACCGTATGCGCGCGCACGGTGCGTGCGCTGTCCGTGTCGGTCGGCACGTTGAAGCGCCACGATTCGATTCCGCGGTTCCAGCCCGAGCTGACGAACGCCATGTCGGGGCCCGTCTTCGGATCGTTCACGCGGGCCGACACGAAGTAGTCGTCGAAGCGTTGCTCCGAATCGGACGAGCTGCAGGCGCGCTTCGATTCGAACGCGCCGTCGATCTTCAGCAGGCCCTGCGCATCGGTCTTGCCGGACGCGATCTCGTCGCCGTTGCAGTCCGACACGCGGATCTGCGCGTTCGGCACCGGCTTGCCCTTGTCGAGCGTCGTGACCCACACGAGGTTGTTTTCGCGGCCCTGTTTCAGGTGCACGCCGAGGTTGGTGACGAGCACCGTGGTGCGCACGTACATGCTCGACGGCTTCGCGAGCAGCGAGCGGCCGAGCGCGGGCGACGCGAGTTCGAGCACGTAGAAGCCGGGCTTGTCGATCGGCACGCCGACGACCTCGAACGGACGCAGCGCCTTCGGGTCCGCCTTCGGCAGCGTCAGCGCCTGCACGCCGGGCTGGCCCTTGAGCAGCGTCAGCGAACGCACGTCGATGCGGCGATCCTTCGGCGCGGGCGCCTTTTCGCCGGCTTCGCGCGGCACGTACACGGGATGCTGGCCCTTGCGTTCGAGCAGGCCGGGAATCTGGCGGTCGATCGCGCCGGCCGTCATCGACCAGTTGTCGAAGCGGTCGACGGTGCGCATCCACTGGCGGATCGCTGTGTCGTCGTCGACCTTCAGGTTCGAGAACTGCGCGCCCTGGGTGTTGAGGCCGTCGATATGCAGGTCGGCCTCGACGTTGCGCAGCGTGACGGGCACGAGCGCGGGCGAATCGGGTTCGGCGAAACGCTCGACGATCCCGAAGGTGCCCGACGAGAATTTCGCGAGCGGCGGCATCGGCGCGGTGCGCGTCGCGAGCGGGAACAGGTCGGCGTTCGACAGCGGCCGGTCGGTCACGTCGCGCAGGCCCGACGGCAGTTCGATCGTCAGGCCGGCCTGTTCGGGCAGCGGCGGGTTGAACGTGACAGTGGTGACTTCCTCGCTCTTGTCGTCGGCCGCGAAGGTCGGCGCGAGCGTTCCGTCAGGGCCGCGCAGCTTGATCGCCTCGGCGTGCTTGCGCGAGATCGGCGCGTTGAACGACAGCGTGAGCGGGCGCAGCGGCGTGCAGGGCGCCTTCGCGTTCTCGCGTTCGCACGAGAAGCTCGCGGCGAACGGGGCGCGCACGGTGAAATCGAAGCGACGCTCCGTTTCGTTCGGAATGCCGCTCGGGCTCGTGACGCCCTTGCCGTACACGAGCTGCATCTTCGCGCTCGCCGGCAGTGCCTGCGCGCACGACAGCGTCAGCACGCGCGCGGCATCCTTCTTCAGGCCGAAGTGATCGAGCAGCGCGTTGCGCGCATCGTCGTCGGCGGCCGTGACGGGAATGCGGTTGCCGATGCCGGCCGCTTCGCACCAGATGTTCGCGAGCGCCGAGCGCGGTTCGGCCGGGCCGTTCAGCTTCAGCACGAACATCTGCCGTTCCTCGATCTCGCGCAAGCCGGGGCGGACGTTCACCGGGAACGGGCCGCCCGTCTGGAACGTGAAGCGGCGCGGGCCGCTGGCCGCGTTGCCGGCGACCGAGCGCAACGTGTCGTTGAGCGCGACCGAGCAGCGCACGCCGGGCGGCAGGTCGTTTTCGAAATCGTAAACCCAGGTCTTGTCGTCGAGCCAGTGGCCCTGGCCGCGCGCGGCCGTGGAATCGTTGCAGGTCACGCGTGCGGGATTCGGCGCGGAGGCCGAGCCGAACGCGACCATCGGTTCGTCGAACTTGACGACGGTCTGCCGGACCTCGGTGACGGTGCCTTGCGGCGACACGCTCACCGTGCGCGCCGCGCCCGCATGCAGCGACAGTGCGGTGGCGCCGCCGAGCGCCGCGACGGCGCCGATGCGCCAGAGCAGCCGGGTGGTGGGGTGGGTTCGGTTTGCTTTGTTCTGTTTGTCGTGCTGCTTCATCGCTCGATCGCCCTCGGAGGGAAGCTTTCTGTTTGATTGCACGCGATTCTAACCGACCGACCTGCGCGCGCATCGCGCTGCACAGTGTGTCGTCGGCGTGCGACACTGGGGTGCGTGCCGCAGATTTGTCGCGTCAACGACACAAAAATGCAGCGAAATGTCGATTGTCTCGGATTGCGGAACATTTAATGGACTATAAAAAGATTGTTCGATCCGATTTGTGCGCGTACATTTCAGGTCCGCGCCAATGTTTGAGAAATATCAAGCGTGGTTTTCCCGAATCCGGTGTTCGAGAGAAGGAAACATGCACAACGACAACACTCCCCACTCGCGTCGCTCGGGCGACGCAGCCGTAACAGGCATCACACGGCGTCAATGGCTGCAGGGCGCACTGGCGCTGACGGCGGCGGGCCTCACGGGCTCGCTGGCGTTGCGGGCCCTGGCCGACGATCCCGGCACCGCGCCGCTCGATACGTTCATGACGCTCTCCGAAGCAGTGACAGGCAAGAAGGGGTTGAGCCGCGTGCTCGGCCAGCGCTTCCTGCAGGCGTTGCAGAAGGGTTCGTTCAAGACGGCCGACAGCCTGTCGCAACTCGCCGGCGCACTCGCGTCCGGTTCGCTGAATCCCGACCAGGAAGCACTCGCGCTGAAGATTCTTGAAGCGTGGTATCTCGGCATCGTCGACAACGTCGTGATTACCTACGAAGAAGCATTAATGTTCAGCGTCGTATCCGATACGCTCGTGATCCCTTCGTATTGCCCCAACAAACCCGGCTTCTGGGCCGAAAAACCGATCGAGAGGCAAGCCTGATGGCCGATACCGATACGCAAAAGGCCGACGTCGTCGTCGTCGGATCGGGTGTCGCAGGCGCGATCGTTGCACACCAGCTCGCGATGGCGGGTAAATCAGTGATCCTGCTGGAAGCCGGCCCGCGCATGCCGCGCTGGGAAATCGTCGAGCGCTTCCGCAACCAGGTGGACAAGACCGATTTCATGGCGCCGTACCCGTCGAGCGCGTGGGCGCCGCATCCGGAATACGGCCCGCCGAACGACTACCTGATCCTGAAGGGCGAGCACAAGTTCAACTCGCAGTACATCCGTGCGGTGGGCGGCACGACGTGGCACTGGGCCGCGTCGGCATGGCGCTTCATCCCGAACGACTTCAAGATGAAGACCGTGTACGGCGTCGGCCGCGACTGGCCGATCCAGTACGACGACATCGAGCATTACTACCAGCGCGCCGAAGAGGAACTCGGCGTGTGGGGCCCGGGCCCCGAGGAAGACCTGTACTCGCCGCGCAAGCAGCCGTACCCGATGCCGCCGCTGCCGTTGTCGTTCAACGAGCAGACGATCAAGAGCGCGCTCAACGGCTATGACCCGAAGTTCCACGTGGTGACCGAGCCGGTCGCGCGCAACAGCCGCCCGTACGACGGCCGGCCGACTTGTTGCGGGAACAACAACTGCATGCCGATCTGCCCGATCGGCGCGATGTACAACGGCATCGTGCACGTCGAGAAGGCCGAGCAGGCCGGCGCGAAGCTGATCGACAGCGCGGTCGTCTACAAGCTCGAGACCGGGCCGGACAAGCGCATCACCGCCGCGGTCTACAAGGACAAGACGGGCGCCGACCATCGCGTCGAAGGCAAGTACTTCGTGATCGCCGCGAACGGCATCGAGACGCCGAAGATCCTGCTGATGTCCGCGAACCGCGATTTCCCGAACGGTGTCGCGAACAGCTCGGACATGGTCGGCCGCAACCTGATGGACCACCCGGGCACCGGCGTGTCGTTCTACGCGAACGAGAAGCTGTGGCCGGGCCGCGGCCCGCAGGAGATGACGTCGCTGATCGGTTTCCGCGACGGCCCGTTCCGCGCGACCGAAGCCGCGAAGAAGATCCACCTGTCGAACATGTCGCGCATCAACCAGGAAACGCAGAAGATCTTCAAGGCCGGCAAGCTGATGAAGCCCGAGGAGCTCGACGCGCAGATCCGCGACCGTTCCGCGCGCTACGTGCAGTTCGACTGCTTCCACGAAATCCTGCCGCAACCCGAGAACCGCATCGTGCCGAGCAAGACGGCCACCGACGCGGTCGGCATCCCGCGCCCCGAGATCACGTATGCGATCGACGACTACGTGAAGCGCGGCGCCGTGCACACGCGCGAGGTCTACGCGACGGCCGCGAAGGTGCTGGGCGGCACCGAAGTCGTCTTCAATGACGAGTTCGCGCCGAACAACCACATCACGGGCGCGACGATCATGGGCGCGGATGCACGCGACTCGGTCGTCGACAAGGACTGCCGCACGTTCGACCATCCGAACCTGTTCATCTCGAGCAGCTCGACGATGCCGACCGTCGGTACGGTGAACGTGACGCTGACGATCGCGGCGCTGGCGCTGCGGATGTCGGACACGCTGAAGAAGGAAGTCTGACCGTGCGGAAATCTACTCTCACCTTCCTCCTCGCCGGCTGTCTCGCGCTGCCGGGTCTCGTACGCGCGGCCGATGCGGCCGATCCGGCGCTGGTCAAGCGCGGCGAATATCTCGCGGTCGCGGGCGACTGCATGGCGTGCCACACCGCGAAGGGCGGCAAGCCGTTCGCGGGCGGTCTCGGCATGCCGGTCCCGATGCTCGGCAAGATCTACACGAGCAACATCACGCCCGATCCCGACACGGGCATCGGCAACTGGTCGGCCGAGGACTTCGAGCGCGCGGTGCGCCACGGCGTGTCGAAGAACGGCGACAACCTGTATCCGGCGATGCCGTACGTGTCGTACGCGAAGATCAACGACGACGACGTGCAGGCGCTGTACGCGTACTTCATGCACGGCGTCGAGCCGGTCAAGCAGGCGCCGCCGAAGAACGAGATCCCCGCGCTGCTGAGCATGCGCTGGCCGCTGAAGATCTGGAACTGGCTGTTCCTGAAGGACGGTGTCTACCAGCCGAAGCCGGCGCAGAGCGCCGAATGGAACCGCGGCGCGTATCTCGTGCAGGGCCTCGCGCACTGCAGCACGTGCCACACGCCGCGCGGCATCGCGATGCAGGAGAAGTCGCTCGACGAGACGGGCGGCAGCTTCCTGTCGGGCTCGGTGCTCGCGGGCTGGGACGGCTACAACATCACGTCCGACGCCAACGCGGGGATCGGCGGCTGGACCCAGCAGCAGCTCGTCCAGTACCTGCGCACCGGCAGCGTGCCGGGTCTCGCGCAGGCGGCCGGCCCGATGGCCGAGGCGATCGAGCACAGCTTCTCGAAGATGACGGAAGCCGACATCGGCGCGATCTCGACGTACATTCGCACGGTGCCGGCCGTCGCCAGCGGCGATGCGAAGCAGTCGCGCGCGTCGTGGGGCAAGCCGGCCGAAGATGGCCTGACGCTGCGCGGCGTCGCGCTCGCGTCGTCGGGCATCGATCCGGCCCGGCTCTATCTCGGCAACTGCGCGACCTGTCACCAGATGCAGGGCAAGGGCACGCCGGACGGCTATTACCCGCCGCTGTTCCACAACTCGACGGTCGGCGCATCGAATCCGACCAACCTCGTGCAGGTGATCCTGAACGGCGTGCAGCGCAAGGCCGGCAGCGAGGACGTCGGGATGCCGGCGTTCCGCCACGAGCTGTCGGATGCGCAGATCGCCGCGCTGACGAACTACCTGACCGGGCAGTTCGGCAACCCGGCCGCGAAGGTGACCGAGCAGGACGTCGCGAAGCTGCGTTGATGCGGCGCGTGACGAAGCAGGGCGATAACTGACAAGAGGAGGAGCACAGCACATCGGGTTGTTACCCGATGCCGGTTGTTGCAGAGCGGGGCGGGCGGCGCAGGCGGCCGCCCGTCCTGGTTCATTCGCAATCCGGTGCGCCGGGCGTGTTTTCGCCATGCGCATCGCTTTCGTTGATCGACACCATGACACCGAACCAACCGTTTCTCGCGTCCCAGCGCGATGTGCTGCTGCTGCTTGCCCGGATCCTGCTCGTGATCCTGTTCGTCATGTTCGGCTGGAAGAAGATCGTCGACTTCCCCGGGACCATCGCGTTCATGGGTTCCGAAGGCGCGCCCGCGCCGATCATCTCCGCCGCGATTTCCGTCGTGATGGAGTTGTTCGTCGGGATCGCGATCCTGGTCGGTTTTCAGACGCGGGCGCTCGCGCTGCTGCTGGCGCTCTATACGATCGGCACCGGCATCATCGGCCACCACTACTGGACGATGACGGGCGGCGAGCAGATCAACAACATGATTCATTTCTACAAGAACATCGCGATCGCCGGCGGCCTGCTCGCGCTTTGCGCGGCGGGCCCCGGTCGTTTTTCGATCGATCGCGGATAAACGGACCCGGGGCGCGCGCATGGGGCACGCGCTGGAAGGTCGAGACTCCGAGGGGGCATCATTTTGCGACTCAAACATTTCGCATGGCTGATCGCGGCTGCCACACCGGCGGCCGCTTTTGCGCAGACGAGCGTGACGCTGTACGGCCGCGTCGACGGCGGCATCGAATACCTGAACCACATCGCGAAGCCGAATGGCGGCAGCGGGACCCGCTGGAGCGCCGAAAGCGGCGACTGGGGCACCAGCATGTTCGGGCTGAAGGGCATCGAGGATCTCGGCGGCGGGCTGTCGACGGTCTTCAACCTGGAAACCGCGTTCCAGGTGATGAACGGCCAGACGGGCGGCGGCCGCATGTGGTCGCGGCGTGCGTACGTCGGGCTGAAGAGCAACACGTGGGGCCAGCTGCAGGCCGGCCGGAACCTGTTCATCGACAGCGACGGCGTGTGGGAATTCGACCCGTTCGTGCAGCAGGCGTTTTCGTCGGCCTCGCTCGTGCGCGGTCGTAACTGGCAGCAGACCAGCAACAACATCGAGTATCACAGCCCGGTGATCGGCGGCTTCGACGTGCAGGCGCAATACGCGTTCGGCAATCAATCACGCGGCTTCAACTACGGTGCGGCCGACGATTTCGGCCGCTCGGACGGGATCATGATCTCGTACCATTCGCCGTTGCTCGACGTGCGCGGCATCTACGACGAACTGCGCGACAACAACGGCAAGTTCAGCAACATCTTTACCGCGTCGCGCGAGTATTTCGTCGGCGCGAACGTGAAGGTGTCGAAGTTCAAGATCCAGGGCGCGTATACGCATTACCAGGCGCCGGATAGTCCGGCCGGTGTTGCCGATCGGGCCGATCACTACTGGCTCGGCGCGACTTACACCGCGACGCCGCAGTGGGCGGTGACGGGCGGCGGGTACTACGTGAAGGTGGGCGATGGCGGCGGCGATGCGTCGCACGATCCGTCGGGGCACGCGATGATGTATGTGCTCGGCACGACGTACAACCTGTCGAAGCGCACGTTCCTGTATGGGACGGTTGCGTATGTGCGCAACGGCGGGAATTCGAATTTCTCGCTGCTCGCGACGCCGCGCGACGCGACGTCGGGGACGAGCCCGATGACGGGCGAGTCGCAGACGGGGGCGTATGTGGGGATGATGCATACGTTCTGAGCAGGCGGTTACGCGACCGGTACGCAACGCACGGGCGGTGGCTGCCCGTCCGTTGTTGTGTTTACGGGGTATGAACGGTGTCGATCAAAACCCGCACAGCTCCGTCGTCGTCAGCGTCGCGAACGGCCCCCCAAGCGTTGCGTTGTGATGCGCGACGATCCGCTCGGCCGGCAGCTCCGGTGTGTCCATGCAGGTATGTGCATCGGTCACGAGCACCGCACGAAAGCCGTGATCGGCGGCCGCACGGCAGGCCGTATCGACGCAGTACTGGGTCTTCATTCCCGCGATGACGATCTCGCCGATGCCGGCTTCGCGCAGCCATTCGGCGAGCCGCGTACCGGCGAAGCTGCTCGACTGCGCCTTGTCGAACACGATGTCACGCTTCATATCGATCTCGAGTTCCGGCACCAGCGCGGTCAGCGGGGAACCGGGCGCAATCGGCGAACCGGCGGGCCCGGTGTGGCGCACGGCGAACACCGGTGCATCGGCTTCATGCGCGCGACCGATCAACCGGTTGATGTTCGCGAGCACGCGTTCACCGTCGTAAGGATGCTCGGGGCCGTGAAACAGGCCGACCTGCATGTCGATGACGAGCAGTGCGCGTTTCGGGGAACAGACTTCTGGCATTGCGTTTCTCCTGAGTGGCCGATACGGACGGAGAAACGACAAGACCCCGTCCGGAACCGGCGGGGCCTGTGAGGGATGGCGCTACGACCTTGCGCGCACTCGCCGCACGAGCCCGCCGAAGGCGGTCGTGCGCGTCGTGGTCGAAGCGGTGGTCGTGATGTGGCGCATGAAGCGATCATGCACGATGCGCGCGCGCCACGTCAATCGCGCATCGTGCATCGCGCATCGGCCACCAGTCAGTCGAGCGCCTTCCCGGCCTTTTCATCCATGCACCGTACGGCAAGCAGCGTCATTGCGCCACAGCCGATTGCATACCACGCGGGCGCATTCGGATTGCCGGTCGCCGCGATCAGCCACGTGACGAAGAATTGCGCGAAACCGCCGAAGATCGCGACGCCGACGCTATACACGAGCGCGCCGCCGGTGGCGCGCACCGCACGCGGGAACAGCTCGCCGAGCATCGCGCCCGTCGCGCCGATGTTGATCGCATGCACGATCGACAGCGCGGCGATGATCGACAGCAGCGATGCGGCGCCCGGCCAGCGGTTCAGTGCGATGAACGCCGGGTAGATCGCGGCCATCAGCACGATGCGCGTCCACCAGACGATCCGGTTGCGCCCGTAGACGTCGGACAGGTGGCCGCCGATCGGCGTCACGAGCATCAGGATCGCGCCCGCGACGCAGCCGGCCGTCATCGACAGCCACGTCGGCAGGTGCAGCACCTGCACGCCGTAGATCGCCATGTAGAACACGATGATGTAGTGGATCGACGTGCCGCCGATCGTCACGCCGAGGCCTGCGAACACGGCCTTGCCGTGATGGCGCAGCACGTCGGCGAGCGGCAGCGATGCAACCGGCTCGTCGTGTGCGGCGGCAGGCGCGGCGGCCGGCACTTCCTCGACGGTGCGGCGCAGCCAGTAGCCGAGCGGCACGAACAGCGTGCCGATGATGAACGGCACGCGCCAGCCCCAGCTTTCGAGCTGCGCGGCATTCAGCGTCGACGTCAGCGCGACGCCGGTCAGCGCGCCGGCGAGTGCGGCGAGCCCCTGGCTCGAGAACTGGAACGACGCGTAGAAGCCGCGACGATGCTGCGGCGCCTGTTCGAGCAGCAGCGTGGTCGACGCGCCAACTTCGCCGCCCGACGCGAACCCCTGCAGCAGGCGCGCGAGCACGAGCAGCAGCGGTGCGGCGAGCCCGATCTGCGCGAAGGTCGGCGCGACCGCGATCGTCGCGGTGCCCAGCGCCATCAGCAGCAGCGTGAGGATCATCGCCTTCTTGCGGCCGGCGCGGTCGGCATACATGCCGATCACGAGCCCGCCGAGCGGACGCGTGACGAAGCCGACGCCGAAGCTCGCCACCGCGAGCATCAATTGCCCGAACGGCGAATGCACGGGAAAGAACAGCTTGCCGATCAGGATGGCGAAGAAGCTGTAGACCGTGAAGTCGTAGAACTCGAGCGCGTTGCCGACGGCGGCGGCCGCGATCAGCCGGCGTTTCTTCGCGGCGGCGCGTGCATCGACCGGCGTGCCGGCGAACGAAAGGGCGGACGTTTCCATGTGGGGCTCCCCGTTGGGCGCGAAACGATGGGGTGAAGGGCCGTCAGGCCGCGAGCCAGGCTTCGGCGATGCGAACCCAGTAGCTCGCGCCGATCGCGAGGATGTCGTCGTTGAAGTCGTAGCCGGGGTTGTGCACCATGCAGCCGCCCTTGCTGCCGATCCCGTTGCCGATGAACGCGTAGCAGCCGGGGCGCGCTTCGAGCATGAACGCGAAATCCTCGCTGCCCATCAGCGGCGCGGCGTCGGTTTCGACGCGTTCGGCGCCGAGCATCTGGCGCGCGATGTCGGCCGCGAACGCGGTCGGCTCCGCGTGATTGACGAGCACCGGGTAGCCGTAGTCGTAGTCGACTTCCGCCGTGACGCCGAAGCTTTCCGCCTGGCCTTTCGCGAGCGCTTCGATGCGGCGCGCGAGCAGCGCGCGCACGTCGGCGTTCAACGCGCGCACCGACAGCTTCATCGTGACGGTTTCGGGAATGATGTTGAACGTCTCGCCGGCCTGCACGCTGCCGACCGTGATCACGGCCGCATGCTGCGCATCGACCTCGCGTGCGACGATCGTCTGCAGCGCGACCATGATGCTGCCCGCGGCCGACATCGGATCGCGCGCGAAATGCGGCATCGCGCCGTGGCCGCCGACACCGCGCAGCGTGATCGTCACGCGGTCGGCCGACGCCATCGCGGCGCCGGTGCGGAAGGCCATGTCGCCGGCCGCGCGGCCCGGCATGTTGTGGATCGCGAAGATCGCGTCGCACGGGAAGCGGTCGAACAGGCCGTCGTCCATCATCGCCTTCGCGCCGCCGAAGTTTTCCTCGGCCGGCTGGAAGATCAGGTTCAGCGTGCCGGAGAACTGGCGCGTGGCCGCGAGGTGGCGCGCCGCGCACAGCAGCATCGCGGTGTGGCCGTCGTGGCCGCATGCATGCATCTTGTTCGCGTGGCGGCTCGCGTACGGCAGGCCCGTGGCTTCCGCGAGCGGCAGCGCGTCCATGTCGGCGCGCAGCCCGACCGTGCGCGTGCCTTGCCCTTCGCGCAGCACGCCGACCACGCCCGTCTTGCCGATGCCGCGATGCACTTCATAACCCCAGCCGGCGAGCAGCTCGGCGACGAGATCGCTCGTGAGCGTTTCCTCGAACGCGAGCTCGGGATGAGCGTGAATGCGGCGGCGCACTTCGACCAGCTCGGGTGCGATCGCGGCGATACCGGGGATGACGGGGTTCACGGCTTGCAGCATGGTATCTCCTGGGGGGGCAGGTGGGCGTTTGACGCACATATGACGAGCAAGCATATAAATTTCTTTTGTGTACCAGAAGCTGATAAATTGCTTTGGTGCTCACCACCGGTTGCCGCTCGGGAATACCCTGAGCCGGCGTGTGCCGCGCAGCACAGGGTTTCCACGGATCACGCGTCGCCGCCATGAAATACCATCAGCTGAAAGCGTTCGTCACCGTCGCGGAAGAGGGGAGCATTCGCGCGGCCGCGCGGCGCCTGAACGTGTCGCCGGCGGCGTTGACGAAGGCGGTCAAGGAACTGGAGATCGCGCTCGGCGTGTCGCTCGTCGTGCGCACCGCGCGCGGCGTGCAGCTCACCGCGTTCGGCCAGCAGTTGCAGGTGCGCGCGCGGCTGATCGTCGCCGAAATGCAGCGCGCCCGCGACGACATCGAGCAGGCGCAGGGCGCGATGACGGGCTCCGTCGCGGCGGCGATCACGCCGGCCGCCGCGGTGACGATCCTGCCCGATGCGTTTCGCGCATTCCGGCGCCGCTTCCCGGTGGCGCGCGTCAACCTGATCGAAGGGTTTCCGGGGGTCGCGCTGCCGCGCCTGCACGATGGTTCGCTCGATTTCGCGGTGGCCGTTGTCGTGCCCGAACTGCTGGCGGCCGAATTCGATCACGCGGAACTCTATGCGAGCCGGTCGCTGATCGTCGCCCGCAAGGGGCATCCGCTCGCGTCGGCCACGTCGCTCGCCGAGCTCGTCGAAGCCGACTGGCTGATGAACCCGTCGCCGGAAAGCTCGACGCAGGTACTGTTCAATTCGTTCGTCGCCTACGGGCTGCCGGTGCCGGCGCGTGTCGTCGAGTGCCCGAGCTTCGGGCTCGCGCGCAGTCTGATGATGGAATGCGACCTGATCGCGTCGATGCCCGAGCAATTGTTGCAGGCCGAATGGGCGCGCGACCAGCTCGCGGTGCTGCCGATCCGCGAGCGCCTGCCGGGCGTCTCGATGCAGGTCATCACGCGTCGCGACAGCCCGCTGACACCGGCAGCGGCGATGCTGCTCGACTGCCTGCGTGATTCCGCGCGGCGCAAGGGGCTGCGGTGAGCCGGCGCCCGCGGCGGGCGATCTTCAATGCATCGTCATCCTGACGATTATCCGTGCGGCGTTGTCGTCGTTTGACGGGCACGCGGCTTGCGCAGCGGGCACGCCAATCCGGCGCATGCCGCGCGAGCCGGTATCATAGCGGCCGGCCCGCCGCTCCGGCCGGCCTCCAACAACATCGCCATCCGGCATCCAGCAATCAGAGGCATTTCATGACCAGTGCAACCCAATTCGACAACGTATCGGTCGTCAAGCGCGCGAACGTCTATTTCGATGGCAAGTGCGTGTCGCATACCGTGCTCTTCCCGGACGGCACGCGCAAGACGCTCGGCGTGATCCTGCCGTGCGCGCTCAACTTCGGCACGGACGCCCCCGAATTGATGGAAGTGCAGGCCGGCAAGTGCCGCGTGAAGCTCGACGGTAGCAGCGAATGGCAGACCTACGGCGCCGGCGAATCGTTCTCGGTGCCGGGCAAGAGCCGCTTCGACATCGAAGTGCTCGAGACGCTCGATTACGTCTGCAGCTACCTGTAACACGCAGCCGCGCTGCAAAAGAAAAGCCCCGCCGAAGCGGGGCGTGTCGCAAGCGGATGGCGCACAGGCCATCCGAAGCGCCTGTTCTCGTTACAGGCAGGCGTTGATGTCGCCGGCCGACGATGCATCGCCGCCGCGGAAACCCACCCAGGTTTTCGCAGTCGCGGCGTTGGCCGGGCGCACGACGGCGGCAGCGCCATTCGGCGGCTGCTGGCCCGGCGCATACACGGCCATGGCGAGGCCGTTCGCGAGTTCATACTGCGACGTCACTTGTTGCTGCGACTTGTCGGCCCAGGTCTTCGCGATGCACTGCGCGACCTCGTCGGCGGGTTTCTGGCTTTGTCCCACGTTCTGCAGGGCAGAATCGGCTGCATGAGCAGAAAATGCCACGGTCAATGCGATGAGCGGTAAGTATTTCGCGTTCACGTTATCTCCCTCGAGTCGTGATTGATTGAGTGGGATGCGCAGCACAGGACTGCGTACAAGTGAGATTGCATCGGCGGAGCACGGTTCCGGCTATTCCGAAACAAGTTGTTAACGCGCTTGCCAAATGGCGGCTCCGATGCTCTGCAGCGTTGCTGCGGCGCGGCATGCATCGTGTGCGGCACGACGTCATGCGCTGCGTGGTCGGCGCGCTGCCCGGTCGTGTGGTGACGTGACGGCCGCGGCGAACGGCATGTGTCTGCATGCCGTGCCGTGACTCTTTATTGGATCGCGAAGTGGAATGGCTAGATGGATGGCCCCGTCGCATGAGCACCATGATGACAAACTTTCGCCCGTCGAATTGTTAACCAACTTTAAACACGGGAAGCGACGGAATGCGATGCGGCATGCGAGGGGCGTGCCGCATCGAGCGGAGCGTGCGCGGCGAGCGTGCCGCGCAGTGCAGTCGGTCAGCCGGCCTTGCGCGGGCCGATGTCGCGCAGGTTGGCGGGGACGATCGGGCGGAAGCGTTCGCGCTTCTGTTCGTCGTCGAAGTGCTGGAGTGCGGGCTTGATCAGGTCGCTGCGCGACACGATGCCCGTGATGCGCATCGATTGCTCGTCGTCGACGACGGGCAGGCGTTCGAGGCCGAGCATCGCGAGTCGCGACGCAACGACGCGGCAGGTTTCGTGCGCCTGCGCGACCGCCGGCGCGCGGTCGGCGAATGCGCCCGCGATCGGCGTGTCGGCCGCGGCCTGTGCGCGCAGTGCGTCGAGCGTCGCGCGATCGACGAGACCGAGCAGGCGGCCGTTCTGCACGACCGGGTACGCACGGTGCGTCTGCTTCGCGCCGAAGTACTGCGACTCGACGGCATCGAGCGTTGCTGCGCCGTCGATCGCGACGAGCCGGTCGGCCGACGTCATCACTTCGCCGATGTCGTGCCGCTCGAGCGGATCGACGCCGTATTCGCGATAGATGTGATAGCCGCGGCGCGCGATCTTTTCCGTCATGATCGAGCGCTTCATCACGATGGTCGCGAAGCCGTGCGCGACGAGCGTCGCCGCGAGCAGCGGCAGCAACGCATTCGCGTCGTGCGTGAGGCCGAACGCGAACACGATCGCGGTCAGCGGGGCGCCGAGCGTGGCGCCCAGCGTCGCGGCCATGCACACCAGCGGCCACAGCGCCGGGTCGCCGCCCGGCAGCATCGGCGACAACACGGTGCCGAGGCCGGCGCCGAGCATCAGCAGCGGGGCGAGCACGCCGCCCGACGTGCCCGAGCCGAGCGCGATCACCCACATCACGGCCTTCACGATCAGCAGCGCGAGCGCGATCTTCAAGGCGATGTGCTGATGCAGCAGGTCGCCGATCACGTCGTAGCCGACACCGAGCGCGCGCGGCTCGAGCCAGCCGCCGATGCCGATCACGATCGCGCCGAGCGCGGGCCACCACATCCAGTGCACCGGCAGCTTCGCGAAGGTGTCCTCGACGCGATACAGCGCCGCCGACAGGCCGCATGCAAGCATGCCCGACAGCAGGCCGGCCACGATGCACGACAGCAGCGCGACGGGCGTCGGTGCGGCCGTGGTCAACGGAAACAGCGGATCGACGCCGAAGAACACGGCGCGGGCAAAACCGGCCACCGCGCAGGCGAGCGCGACCGGCAGGAAACTGCGCGGGCGCCATTCGAACAGCAGCAGTTCGACCGCGAGCAGCACGGCGGCGACCGGCGTGCCGAACACGGCCGTCATGCCGGCGGCCGCACCGGCGACGAGCAGCGTCTTGCGCTCGGCGGCGGTGACGTGCACGCACTGCGCGATCAGCGAGCCGAGCGCGCCGCCCGTCATGATGATCGGGCCTTCCGCACCGAACGGGCCGCCGCTGCCGATCACGACGCCGGACGACAGCGGCTTGAGGATCGCGACCTTCGGCGACATGCGGCTCTTGCCGAACAGGATCGCCTCGATCGCTTCGGGAATGCCGTGGCCGCGGATCTTTTCCGAACCGAAGCGCGCCATCAACCCCACGATCAACCCGCCGATCACCGGCACGACGATCACCCATGCGCCCAGCGTGTTGTTCGCCGGCGAGCGGTCGGCGAACGAGAACTGCTGGTAGAAGAACAGGTTCGTGAACAGGTGGATCAGGCTCAACAGCACGAATGCGGCCAGCGTGCTGAACAGGCCGATCCCGGCGGCGAGCAACGCGATCCTGGGCAGGCGGTCGTTGGTCGCGAAATCGCGTTTGTGTGGTGCGTTCATCGGAGTGGAAAGAGCAGGGGTCAGTAATCGATCTGGGGAACCTGGAACGCGTCCTTGAGCGACTTCAGCTCGGCGCGATGCATGGCCGCGAGACGCGCGAGCAGCGTTTCGCCGGCTGGCTCGAGGTGGACCTCGACCTGGCGGCGATCCGCTTCGCTCGTCTTGCGCTTCACGAGGCCGAGCGCTTCGCAGCGCGTGACCAGCGCGACGACGCCGTGATGCTGCGCCTGCAGGCGTTCCGCGAGCTCGCCGATGGTCGCCCATTCGCGATGCGGATAGCCCTTGATGTGCAGCAGCAGCAGGTATTGCAGCGGCGTCACGCCTTCGCTTTGCGCGGCGCGTTCGGAGAAGCGCTCGAAGCGGCGCATCTGGTAGCGGAACTCGGACAGTTGCTGGAAATCGCCTTTCGTCAGCGCGCGTCGGGTATCGTTCATCGGGGCGGTCGGACAGTCAGTTTCGGTAGCGATGAATATATCACAACATGATATAAATGGTCGAATGGCGGCGAATAAAATGCCCTCCGTGTTGTGCCGGCGCGTTACGCGCGTCGCATGCGCTACGCCGCCTCGAGCATCTGCGTCTGGCGATAGAGGCCCGTGACGAGATCCGTCTGGGTAATGATCCCGACGAGCCGGCGCGATGCATCGACGACCGGAATGTGGTGGTGGCCCGAATGCGTAAACAGCGGAACGAGCGCGGTGATCGGCATCGTTTCCGGCACGCACGCGACGTCGCGCGTCATCACGGTGGCGACGCTCGCCGGCTGGCCGCCGAACGATTGCGGCAGCCGTGCCGACAGGCGCTGCCACAGCGGGGTCGGACGGCGCGGCGGGCGCGTGAGGTCGGCGCGCGTGACGATGCCGGTCAGGCGGCCTTCGCCGTCGACGACCGGCAGCGCCTTCACGCGGTGGCGGTCGAGCAGCGTGAGCGCGGCCGTCACCGACGTCGACGGCGCGACTTCGATCGCATGCTTCGTCATCAGGTCAGCGCACGAGAGTTGGCCGAAGGTGCGCGTATAAGCCTGCATCTCGGTTTCGCGCAGCAGCGCTTCGAGATCGTCCGGATCGACGTCGAGCCATTCGCCGCGGCGCTTCAGCACCGCGTCGAGGTCGCCGCGCGTGAAGCCGCCGCGCGCGGGCGCGGCGCCGCCTCCTGCGGTTTCGCTTCGGGGCGCACGCCGCCGTGCGGGTAGCGGTGCCCGGTCAGCGCGTGATAGGCGAGCGCGACCGACAGCAGGATGGCCGATTGCAGCGCGATCGGCTCGAGCACGAAGCTGAACCCGAGCGAATGGATCGCGGGGCCGCCGACCACGGCCGTGAGCGCGACGGCGCCCGACGGCGGGTGCACGCAGCGCAGCACGAACATGCCGCCGATCGCGCAAGCGATCGCGACCGCGGCGGCCGTGATCGGATCGGCGATCCATTGGGCGCACGCGACACCGACCGTCGCCGCGACGAGATTGCCGCCGATGATCGACCACGGTTGCGCAAGCGGGCTCGCCGGCACCGCGAACAGCAGCACGGCCGACGCGCCCATCGGCGCGACGAGCAACGGCACGAGCCCCGGCACGCCGGGCAGCAGCCGCATCGTCACGCCGACCGTCGCGATGCCGACGAGCGCGCCCGTGCACGAACGCAGGCGCTCGCGCCAGCCCAGCGACATCGGATGGGGAATGAAGCTGTGCAGCCATTGCCGCAACGTGCGGCGCGACGAAGGGGAGCCTGACGACATGGACGGTAAGCGGTAAGAGTGACGGCGCGGAGGCGCGCAGCGACAAGCGGCGAATTATATCGTGTTGTGATACAAATTGTCGCGCTGCATCAGGCCGTTGCACATGCGCGACGCGCGTTGCTTGCAAGAACCTTTCATCAGATGAGAGTTTGCGGGTCGCAGATCCGCGCAAATTTGTCTGCAGCGGCGTACAATTCGGGCCACTGAATCCCCCGTCATGCCAGAACCCCGTACGCGATGCCCGCTCTCCCGCCTTTCTCCCGGCACGGTGATCGATTCGACGTGGTTCGCGGCTGCGTTCCGTTCCCCACCTGACGCGAGCGCTGCCGACGCCTCCCCACTGACTCCCCCAAGCCAATTCAATGGACATGCTCGAAAACATGCGCCTGTTCGTGCGCGTTGTCGAATCCGGCAGTTTTACTGCGGTCGCGAAGGAAATCGACGCGACCACCGCGCAGGTGTCGCGCGCGGTATCGAACCTCGAAGCGCACGTACAGACGCGGCTGCTGCATCGCACGACGCGCCACCTCGGCCTCACCGAAAGCGGCGAACGCTATTTCGAGCGCGCGAAATCGATCCTCGCGGAAATCGACTACGCGAACGCTGAGGCGCGCAATGCATTGCTGCGGCCGAGCGGCAAGATGCGCATCCATGCGATGACGGGGCTCGGGCAGAGTCATGTCGTGTCGTCGATCGTGCGCTACCAGGAGGACAACCCCGACGTGTCGGTCGAACTGACGCTCGCGCAGCGGATGCCGAATCTCGTCGAGGAGGGCTATGACGTATCGATCGTGACGGCGTCGCAGCTGCCCGATTCCGGCTATGTCGCGCAAACCTGCGGCACGAGCTGCAGCGTGCTCGTCGCGTCGCGCGAATATCTGGCGCGCCACGGCACGCCGCAGTCGCCCGACGAATTGCCAAACCACGTGTGCCTGCGCCTCGACACGCCTGCGTCGCCGGCCGGCGAATGGCGGCTCGAGCGCAGCGATGGCGAGGAGGCCGTCTACGAACTGCAACCCGCGCCGTTCCAGGTCAACGTGCCGGACGCGCTGTGCGTCGCGGTGCGCGCCGGGCGCGGGATCGCTTGCGTCGCGCTGTATACGGTGCTCGACGACATCCGCGAGGGGCGGCTGATCCGCGTGCTGCCCGAGTACCGGCTGCAGACGGTGAGCGTGTATGCCGTCTACGCGACGCGCCGCTATCTCGATGCGAAGATCCGCACGTTCCTCGACCACCTGCGCACGACGCTCACGCCCGCGCTGGAGAGCGACTTGCGCGAACTCGACCGGCTGACGACCGAACTGACGCCGGGCGGCCGCAAGCGCGCGTGACGATCCGCGCGGGCGGCCGCCGCGCGAACCGCACGGGCCGCGGCGCGGTTCATGCGCGCGGCGTGATGCGAATCCGCTCGAAGCGTCCCGCGAGCCACGCGTAGGCGGCAATGCCGAGCAGCCCGTGCGCGGCGACGAACCACAATGCGCCGGCGAACGAGCCGGTGCTGGCGACGAAATAGCCGATCACGAGCGGCGTGACGATCCCGGCGATGTTGCCGAGGCCATTGAACACGCCGCCGCTCAGCCCGACCATGCCTTCCGGCGCCGTGTCGGCGAGCACGGCCCAGCCGACCGCCGCGAGCCCCTTGCCGAAGAACGCGATCGTCATCAGCGCGATCACGACCGCATTCGACGATGCGCCGTTCGCCAGCACGAGCAGCGTCGCCATCGCCATCCCCACGACGAACGGCGTCTTGCGCGCCTTCGACGGATGCATGCCGCGCCGGATCAGCCAGTCCGACAGCACGCCGCCGAGCACGCCGCCCGTGAAGCCGCAGATCGCCGGCAGCGCGGCGACCCAGCCGGCCTCCATGATCGTCATCCCGCGCCCCTTGATCAGGTAGATCGGGAACCACGTGATGAAGAAGTAGGTGAGTGCCGTGATGCAGTACTGGCCGACGTAGATCGCCCACAGGTTCCGGTGGCGGAACAGTTGCGACACGTCGTGCCACGACACGCGCGGCCGATGGCGCACGCGGTTCGCTTCGAGATCGACGAGCGCGCCGTGCGCGCGCAGGTAGTCGCGCTCCGCGTCGCTCACGCGCGGGTGGCCGTGCGGCTCGCGATACCACGCGAACCACAGCGCGGCGAGCGCGATGCCGAGCATCCCCATCCACAGGAACACGTGCTCCCAGCCGAGCGCATGCGTGAGCCATGCCATCACGGGCGTGAACAGCACGACGGCCATGTACTGCGCGGAATTGAACAGGGCCGACGCCGTGCCGCGTTCGGCGGTCGGGAACCAGCACGCGACGATTCTCGAATTGGCGGGGAACGCCGGCGATTCGACGAGGCCGAGCATGAAGCGCATGACGAACAGCGCGAGTGTGGCGGACGCGCCCTGCACGGCGAGCCAGCCGACCGTGCCCTGCAGCATCGTGAAGACCGACCACAGCAGCAGGCTCAGGCCGTACACGCGTCGTGCGCCGAAGCGGTCGAGCAGCCAGCCGCCCGGAATCTGCCCGATCGCATAGGCCCACGCGAATGCGGAAAAGACGATGCCGAGCTGCACGGGCGTCAGCCCGAGGTCGTGCGCGACGCCGGTGCCGGCGATCGACATCGTCGCGCGATCCGCATAGTTGATGACGGTGACCGCGAAAATCAGCGCGAGGACCGTATAGCGGACGCGGCCGATCGTGCGCGAGGCGGCGGGTGACGCGGCGAGGGCGGCGCCGCTGGATCGATTGGGCATGCGTGTCTCCTGGCCTCCGTCATGCGGAGGCATCCGGTGTTGTAACGAGGGGCGGCCGTGCGGTGTGCCGCGATCAGCGTGTGACGCTGGTCGGCGGGCGCTGGCCCGCGAAGCACGCGGCGAGGTTGGCCAGCACGATCCGGCCCATCTCTTCGCGGGTTTCGCGGGTCGCGCTCGCCCGGTGCGGCTGCACGACGACACGGTCGAGCTCGAGCAATTCGGCCGGCACGTGCGGCTCGTTCGCGAATACGTCGAGGCCGGCGCCGGCGATCGTGCCGTCGGCGAGTGCGCGAATCAGCGCGGCTTCGTCGACCAGCTTGCCGCGTGCGACATTGATCAGGAATCCTTTGGGGCCGAGCGCGGCGAGCACGTCGGCGGTCACGAGCACGTTGCCGTGATCGGCCGATGCCGCGATCACGAGCACGTCGCTGTCGCGCGCGAGCGCGGCGAGGTCGGGCACGAAGCGATAGCCGCTGTCGCGATGCTCGCGCGGGCCGAAGTAGCTGACGGGCATCCGGAACGCCTGCGCGCGCTGTGCGATCGCGCGGCCGACGCGGCCGAGCCCGACGATGCCGAGCCGCTTGCCGGTCACCTGCGTCGCGAGCGGCTGGGCCGTCTTGCCCCAGCGGCCGGCGCGCACGATGCGCTCGCCGGCGCCGAGGTCGCGCAGCGTCATCAGGATCAGCCCCATCGCCATGTCGGCGACGTCGTCGGTCAGCACGTCGGGCGTCGTCGTCACGTGGATGCCGCGTGCCCGCGCCCGGTCGAGATCGACGGCGTCGGTGCCGATGCCGCTGATCGCGACGATCTCGAGCGCGGGCAGCCGGTCCATCAGCGCGGCGGCGAGGCCGTTCGCGCCGCCGGTCACGACACCGCGAATGCGTGCGGCCACGCGGTCGAGCAACGCGTCCGGTTGGTCGGCCGCATACAGCCGGTGCACCGCGTAACGGGCGGACAGTTCGGCGTCGATGGCGTCGGGGAGCGGCTGGGTGAGGAGGATGTCGATGGTCATGAAGGTCTCGGTCGGTATGCGCGGCGTGGGCCGTGCCGCGCATCAGGTGCAACCGAGTATAGAAATCGCATCGATATGCGTCTAACATCAAAATACTATCGATTGATTCAATAATTGGATGATTGAACTGCATCAGCTTCGCTGTTTCGTCGCGGTCGCCGAGGAGCTGCATTTCGGCCGCGCGGCGCGGCGGCTTTTCATGACCCAGCCGCCGCTCAGCCGGCAGATCCAGTTGCTCGAGCATGCGCTCGGCATCGCGCTGCTCGAACGCAGCAGCCGGCAGGTCAGCCTGACCGCCGCGGGCGAGCGCTTTCTGCGCGACGCGCGGCACATCCTCGAGTTCTCCGCACGGGCCGAGCAGGCCGCGCAGCGCGTCGCACATGGCGGCGCGGGCCGCATCACGCTCGGCTTCACGGCGGTCAGCGCATACCGGATGATCCCGATGCTGCTGGCGCACGCCGCGCACGCGCTGCCGGACGTCGACATCGAATTGCGCGAGATGGTGTCGACCGTGCAGATCGATGCGCTGGCGTCGCGGATGCTCGACGCGGGCTTCGTGCGCCAGCGCGCCGCGCGCCAGCCGCTCGAATACCGGCTCGTGCAGCGCGAGCCGATGCTGGTCGCGGTCGCGGAGGGCGCGCCGCTTGCCGCGTGCGAGCGCATCGGCCCCGACGATCTCGACCGGCAGCCGTTCATCGCGTATTCGCCGAACGAGGGGAAATACTTCCACGACCTGATCTCGGGCCTGTTCGCGAACGCGGGGCGGCTGCCGAACTACCTGCATTACGTCGGGCAGACGCATACGATCCTCGGCCTCGTGCGCGCGGGGCTCGGCGCCGCGCTCGTGCCGGCGTCGGCGCGCGAACTGCATGTGGACGGCGTGGTGTTCCGGCCGCTGGCCGGCGCCGACGTGGCGGCCGAGCTGTATCTCGCATGGCGCGCGGACAACGACAACCCGGCGCTGCCGGTGTTCAACGCGATGGTGGAGCGGTTCCTGACCGAGAGCGCCGACGAAGCGGGCGCATAGAGGCGAGGGGCGACTCGCGCGAGCGTCCTGCCCGCATGCCGGATTAAAAGTCTGTCGTCTGATGATTAGAGATGCCCGCTCGAATCATTTTCGGGTCGACCGGAATCAGCGGGAATCCCGTTACATGCACGAAATCGGACGGAAATCAACGCCGCGGATCCTCCATTTTTACCTTTGTCACGGGAAAACCCTCATTTTTATCTCATCGGTCGTCGTATTACTGTATCGATACACTAAATCGATACAGTGCGTCGTGAGACGCCATCGCAAAGGAGACGGCCCATGAATACCTACACCCGGCGGCGCTTTCTGCAGACGGTGTCCGCCGCCACGCTCGCGGCTGCAGGCGGCTTGCCGGAAGCCGTGCGCGCGCAGCCGGTCGTGACGCTGCGTTGCTCGTCATCGATGCCGGCCGACCAGAACGCCGCGCACTACGTGTGGTACGAGCGTCTTGCCGCGAACCTGAAGGCGAGTGTCGGCGACGCGATCCGGGTCGACTACTTTCCGAACAGCCAGCTCGGCAAGGAGAGCGATGTCGTGCAGCAGGTCAAGATCGGCGCGATCGACATGATGATCGCGGGTTCGTCGATCTGGGCGACGGTGGCGCCGGAGCTCGGCATGCTCGATCTCGGCTATCTGTTCGACAGCTATGCGCATGTCGCGAAGGTGCTCGACGGCCCGGTCGGTGCCAGCCTGAACGCGCTGTTGCAAAAGCGCGCGGGCTGCTCGGTGCTGACCTGGGGCTCGCATTTCGGCGGGCGCTGCGTGTTCACGAAGCAGCCCGTGCTGGCGCTGCAGGGGCTGAAGGGCACGAAGCTGCGCGTGCTGCCGACGCCGGCGTTCATGGACACCTTCAAGGCGATGGGGGCGGTGCCGACACCGATTCCGTTCGGCGAGCTGTACATGGCCGTGCAGACGGGCGTCGTCGACGGGCTCGAGCACGATCCGGCCACGGTGCTCGCGAGCAAGTTCGACGAAGTGGTGAAGTCGTGCTGGCAATCGCAGCACGTGTTTGCGGCGATGACCGTCGTGATGGGGCGGCGTGCGCTCGACCGGATTCCGGCGAACCTGCGTCCCGCGTTCGATCGCGCGGTAGCCGACGCCACCGCGCAGCAGCGCGCGATTGCCGCGCAGAAGGCCGACCAGGCCGAGCAGGCGCTGAAGCAGCACGGCATGCGCTTCCATCCGATGGCGCCGGCCGAACGCGCGGTGGTGCGGCAGACGATGCACGACCGGCTCTATACGGCATTCGCCGCGCAGTATCCGGCGACCGCGCCGCTGTTTCCGGCGATCGCCGCCGGGCGGGGCTGAACGATGGAGACCTGTTCCGTTTCGGGCGCCGCGACGGCGCCTGGCGCCGGCCGCCCGGCACGACGCGGCGCGCGGGTGCTGGACGCGATGCTGCGCGCGATCGAATACGTGTCCGCGGCGGTGCTGGCCGTCGATGTGCTCGTCGTGTTCGTGTCGGTCGTGTGTCGTTATTTCCTGCACGACCCGCTCGACTGGACCGAGGAGGTCGCGAGCGCGCTGATGATCGTGCTGGTGTTTTTCGGTGCGGCGACGGTGCTCGGGCGCAGCCAGCACGTCGGCATCGACCTGTTTCGCGGCGCGTTCCCCGCGCGCTGGCAGGGCGCGCTCGTGCAGATCGGCCACTGGATCGTCGCGGCCGTCTCGCTGAACCTGCTGGTGTCGTCTTGCCAGTTGCTGGCCGATTCGTACGACCAGTTGACGCCGGGCGGGCTGCCGGGCTGGATCAACGTGTACCCGATGATGTTCGGCGCGCTGTTCATGACCGTGTTCGCGCTGGCGAACGCGCTCGACGCACCGCGCCGCCGGGTAATCGGCACGCTGGCATGCTGCGCGGGGTTTGCGGCCGCGCTGTACGGATGGAATGCGCTGGTGCCGGCGCATGCGATCGCGCCGGGCCTGCTGCTGGCGGCCGGTTTCGTCGGCGGGCTCGTACTGGGCGTGCCGATCGGCTTCGTGCTCGCGTTCTCGGCGCTGCTGTATTTCCTGGCCGACCCGACGCTGCCGTTGCTCGTCTATTCGCAGCAGGTCATGGCCGGCGCCGATCACTTCGTGCTGCTCGCCGTGCCGTTCTTCGTGCTGGCCGGGCTGCTGATGGAATCGAACGGCATGTCCGCCCGGCTCGTCGAGCTGCTGCTGCGGATTTTCGGGCGCGTGCGCGGCGGGCTCGGCCTGATCGTGATTCTCGCGACGGCCTGCTTTTCCGGCGTGTCGGGCTCCAAGCTC
This sequence comes from Burkholderia sp. AU31624, assembly GCF_020420065.1. Taxonomy (NCBI): domain Bacteria; kingdom Pseudomonadati; phylum Pseudomonadota; class Betaproteobacteria; order Burkholderiales; family Burkholderiaceae; genus Burkholderia; species Burkholderia sp. AU31624. The sequence continues at coordinate 264,557 of NZ_JAIZRT010000001.1, read as the reverse complement.
GCCGACATCGCGGCAGTCGGCGGCGTCGTGATGCCGGCCGTGCGCCGTGCGCGCCAGGATCCCGACGAAACGGCCGCGCTGCTTGCGTGCAGCGCGGTGATGGCCGAGACCATCCCGCCCTGCGTGAACATGATCATCATGGGCTTCGTCGCGAACATCTCGATTGCCGGGCTGTTCGTCGCGGGCATCGTGCCGGCCGCGGTGCTGGCCGCGTCGCTCGCGGTGGTCACGGTGATCACCGGGCGCAGGATCGACGTCTCGGCGGTGTTCACGGAACGCCGTGCGTGGCTGCCGCTCGCGGGCGGTGCGCTGGTTGCGCTGGTGATGGTCGCGATGATCGGCAAGGGCGTGACGTCGGGGATCGCGACGTCGACCGAGGTGTCGGCGTTCGCGGTGGTCTATGCGCTCGTGGCCGGCTGGCTCGCGTTTCGCGAGTTGACCTGGCGGTCGGTCGGGCGCGTGTTCGTGCGTGCCGCGTCGATGGCCGGCGGCATCCTGTTCATCGTCGCCGCGGCGTCGAGCGTGTCGTTCGCGCTGTCGATCGAGCAAATTCCGGCGCTGGTCTCGGGCACAATGACCGCGTTCGCCCACCAGTACGGTGCGACGATGTTCCTGCTGCTCGCGGCGCTGGTCATGATCGTGTTCGGCGCGGTGCTCGAGGGGGCGCCGGCGCTGATCATCTTCGGGCCGCTGCTCGCGCCGATCGCGCTGCAGCTCGGCATCAACCCGCTGCATTTCGGCACGGTCGTGGTGGTGGCGATGGGGCTCGGCCTGTTCGCGCCGCCGGTCGGACTCGGTCTGTTCACGACCTGCGCGATCACGGGCACCGAAGTCCGGCACGTTGCGCGGCCGATGGTGAAATATCTGCTGGTGCTGGTCGCCGCCCTCGTGGCGCTGATTCTCGTGCCGGCGTTTTCGTTGTGGCTGCCGGCCCATTTCGGCCTGTAGCCGCCTTTTACAGCAAGACGACATGAGTACGATTCAGGACGTGGCCCGTCATGCGGCCGTTTCGGTCAGCACGGTTTCGAACGTGCTCAACGGCCGCACCGACCAGATGAAGCAGGAAACGCTCGAACGCGTAAAGGCCGCGATGGAAGCGCTGCAGTACCGGCCCAGCACGCTCGCGCGCCAGCTCAAGACCGGGCAGACGCCGCTCGTCGGGCTGCTGGTGCCGTCGATGGCGAACCCGATGTACGGCTATATCGCGCGCGAGGTCGAGGCCTGCGCGCAGGAGCGGTACGGCCATCGCGTGCTGATCGGCAATACGTATCGCGATGCGAAGAAGGAAGCATCGTTCTTCGACGACCTGTTCGCGCATGGCGTGCGGCGCGTGATCGTGATTTCGTCGCTGGCCGACGAAAGCCACCTCGAGCGCGCGGCTGAGCGCGGGATGACGGTGGTGAGCTATGACCGGCGCGCGACGCCCGGCGAACGGTCGAAGGTCGAACACGTCACGGCCGACAACGAGGCCGCCGCGCGGCTCGCGACGCGTTGCCTGGTCGATGCGGGCCACCGGCGGCTCGCGTTCGCGACGGTCGCCGGCATGACGGTGAGCCGCAGCGACAAGATCCGGGGCTTTCTCGAGACGGCGCGCGAGGCGGGCGTCGACGCACACGCGCGGGTGCTCGACGGCGATCCGGCGAACGAGTACGGCGACGCCGTGATCGTCGACGTGGGCCGCGCGCTGGGTGTCGCGCTTGCCGCCGATCCGGCGCGGCCGACCGGCATCGTCGCGGTCAACGACCTGTTCGCGCTCGGCCTGATGGCCGGGTTGCGCGATGGCGGCCTGCGCGTGCCGGACGACGTGTCGATCGTCGGGATGGACGGTCATTTCCTGTCGGCGATTTCCCATCCGGCGCTGACCACGGTGCAACTGCCCGTCACCGAGATGGCCGAGGACATGGTGCGGCGCGTGATGCGTCCGGACCGCGACACGCCGCTGGCGCCCGAGCCGCACATATTCTCCGGCGTGACGCTCATCGAGCGCGCCTCGGTCGCGTCGCCGCCGCAAGCGGATCACTCGCACGGAGGGGCCGCATGACGCGCGTCTTCGTCACGCATCCGTCGGGGATGCTCGACCGTTATTTCGGCGCGAAGGCCATGCGCGCGCTGCAGGCGATCGCGGACGTCACGTGCAATCCGCTCGATCGCGAGCTGGGCACGGACGAACTGATCGCGGCCGCGCAGGGTTGCGATGCGATGATCGCGTACCGGCAGACGCCCGCGCCGTGTGCGCTGTTCGCCGGGCTGCCCGCGCTGGCGGCGTTCCTGCGTTGCGCGGTCGATATCCGCACCGTCGATGTCGACGCGGCGAGCGCGTTCGGCGTGCTGGTCACGCAGGCGAGCCCCGGTTTCGCGCCGGCGGTCGCCGAGTGGGTGATCGGCGCGATGATCGATCTCGCGCGCGGTATCGGCCGTTATGCGTCGGCCTACCACCAAGGGATGCCGCTCGTGCCGCAGATGGGGCGCGAATTGCGCGGCAGCACGCTCGGCCTGATCGGTTACGGACAGATCGCGCGCCACCTCGCGCCGATCGCGACGGCGCTCGGGATGCGCGTGCTCGTCAGCGATCCGTATGTGCGCGTCGACGCGCCGATGCTCGAACAGGTCGAATTCGCGGCGCTGTTGCAGGCGGCCGACTTCGTCGTGTGCCTCGCACCGGCGACGCCGGCCACCGCGAACCTGATCGATGCGGGCGCGTTCACGGCCATGAAGCCGGGCGCGTATTTCATCAATGCGTCGCGCGGCGAACTGGTCGACGAGCAGGCGCTGTCCGATGCGCTCGACACCGGCCGGCTCGCGGGCTGTGCACTCGACGTCGGGCGCGCGGCGGACCAGATGCCGACGCCCGCGCTCGCCGCCCATCCACGCGTGATCGCGACGCCGCACGTCGGCGGCCTGACGCTGCCCGCGGTCGAGCACCAGGCGCTGGAGACGGTCGATCAGCTCGCCGCGCTGCTCGCCGGAAGCGTGCCGCGCGGTGCCGTCAACGCGGCGCACGCGTCGCGGCTGGCGCGCTGGCGCACGGCAGGGGCCGATACCGGGCCGGGCGCGCGATGAGACCCGACACACCCACCGGGCGGCCGGCCGACGCGTGCGATTGCCACATCCACATCTATGACGACGCGTATCCACTCGCGCCGACGGCGACGTTCCGTCCACCGCACGCGCCGGTGGACGCGTATCGTCGGGTGCAGCAGGCGCTCGGCCTGGCCCGCGTCGTGATCGTGCAGCCGACCGGCTATGGTGTCGACAACCGTTGCCTGCTCGACGCGCTGGCTGCATTCGGCCCGCAGGCGCGCGGCGTCGCGACGTTGCCGGCCGACGTGCCGGATGCCGAACTGGCGCGGTTGCACGCGGCGGGCGTGCGAGGCGTCCGGTTCATGACGTTGGCGGGCGGCCTCGCGCGATGGGACGAACTGGAGCGAGTGGCCGCGCGGATCGCGCCGCTTGGCTGGCACGTCGACGTGCAGCTCGACGGCCGGACGCTGCCCGAGGTCGTGCCGTTGCTGTCCTCGCTACCGGCGCGGGTCGTGATCGATCACACGGGCAAGTTCCTGACGCCCGTCGAGCCGGACGCGCCTGCGTTTCTCGCGCTGCGGCGCCTGCTCGACCGCGGCCACGCCTGGGTGAAGCTGTCCGCGCCTTACGAGACGTCGCGCTCGGGCGCGCCCGGTTACGACGATGTCGCGCGTCTCGCCGCCGTGCTGGCGCGCCACCACGCGGCGCGTTGCGTATGGGGCAGCAACTGGCCGCACCCGAACGCGTCGCCGGTCCCCGACGACCTGCGCCTGCTCGGCTGGCTGGACGACTGCACGGCGGACGACGCGGTCAGCCGCGCGATTCTGGTCGACAACCCGACCGTACTTTACGGATTCTGAGTCGTCCGCCAGGACGAGGCCGAGCGTCACAAGCTTTCAATCCGGAAGCTTGCGCAAGCGATGCCAAGCAATCCTGACCGAGCCAGACAGGTCGCAGTCCTGCCAATCCTTACCGTGCTGAAAGCTGGTTCGCTGCCGGTGTTCCAACGGAGGAACGCGGTGTTTCGCTGCACTGCGACAACTGCTTGACGCTGCATGCCGGTCGGCGCAGGATACGTCCGTGCATGTGGAGCGGGACGCGCCGGCCGCGCGGTTCCTGCACACGCGATACGCAAAAGAACAACGATGAGCCTTTACGCACTCGTACCGGAATACCGGCCCCGCGTTTGTCGGCCCGCGGGAACCACGCTTCATCCGACGCCCGTCGCGTCACGTATACGTCATCCCGTTTCGTACCGTGCCTCGGTACACTTTCCCGTCCGCGCGCGAGCCGCGACGATGAACGGCGCCCGTCTGGCGCGCCGAATCGCAGCGTCGTCTGCCGCTCCACACCATCGCATCCTGAACGGCGCCTACACCGGCGTCTCGTGACGTCCGTCGCGCCCATCCTTGTATTGCGCCGCCGGCCTGCCTGACTGCCCGGCGGCACCGGAGTCCGAAGCATTTCGATTGAGCTTGAAAAAGCAAACGCAAGCAGTTCGGTTCGAGGTTCAAGGAGAAAAACTCATGTCGCAGCTTTCGAATGAAGAAGCAAACGGCAGTTCGGGGAGTGGCAAGGTCAAGTTGATCAAGTGGGCGATCATCATCGCCGGCGTCGCGATCGCGGCACCGGCGGCGTTGTTCATCCTGAAGGGGGTGGTCGCACTGGTCACGGCGGGCGTGATCGGCCTCGGCGCGATCTATTTCGCGCCGGTCGTCGCGATGAAGTTCGCGAACCAGAAGGTGAAGATGATCGTCCAGGAGGCGCAGGCGAATCCGATCGAGACGCTGATCAACCAGCTCGCGGAGAAGCGCCAGGCGGCCCAGAAATTCGCGGACAGCATCACCGCGTTCCGCACCGAGGTGAAGAATTTCGAGAACAAGACGGAGCTGTTCGAGAAGCAGTATCCGGACGACGCGCCACGCTTCCGGCAGCAGCTCGACACGATGAAGCAGCTGCTCTCGTTTCGCGAGGGCCGTTACAAGCAGGTGCAGGCCGAACTGAAGAATTTCGCGTCGGCGATCGACCGCGCGAAGGCGATGTGGGACATGTCGCAGGCCGCGCAGCAGATGAACAAGCTCGCGGGCCGGCAGGCGTCCGACACGTTCGAGCAGATCAAGACCGATGTGGCCGTCGATTCCGTGATGCGCTCGGTCAACAAGGCGTTCTCCGAAATGGAGACGTCGCTGATGGATAACCCCGAGGTCAAGCAGGCACAGCAGCAGGCGGTGATGAACGCGCCGCACGCGCCCGGGCTCGACGCGACGCCCCCCGCGCAACTGCCGTCGAAACAACAATAACCTCCTGCAGGCTCGCAACCATGAAAAAACTTCTTGGCGCCATCGCATTTCTGGTCGTGCTCGTCGGCGTATGGATCGTGCATCAGGGCGGCCTGTCGACGCTGATTCCCGCGCATGACGCGGCCCCGGCCTCGACGTCCGCGCAAGGTGGCGACAGCGGCCCGTCCACGCAGGCGTCGCCATCGGCCAACGTGCTGCCGGCCGGCTTCACGCCGCAGGCCAGCGCGCTGAAATCGATTGCCGAAAACGGCATCGTGCGGATTTCCGTGCAGAACCCGAGCGAACCGTTCTTCGGCGAGGACAAGGGCACGCCGCACGGCTTCAACGTCGAATTCGCGCGGCTGCTGTTCGCGGATCCGTCGTTCTCGCACGGCGGCAAGCCGGTGGTCGTCGATACGCGTCACGAGGTCGACACGTATCCGGGCGTGCCGAAGCAACTGCTCGATACGGATGCGAAGGGGAACCACGTGGTCGACGTGGCGATGGACGGGCTGACGTTCCCGGACAACACGCCGTCGGGCGTCGTCTATTCGGTGCCGTACGTCGACGATTTCGGCTATTCGCTGATCGTGCGGCAAGGCTCCGCGATCCGCTCGACCGACGATCTCGCGGGCAAGACGGTCGGCATCCTGAAGGGCGACCCGGACGTGCGTGCGTTCGTCACGCGCCAGTACCCGAACGTGAAGTTCGTGGAAGTCGACGATTCCGATCCGGCTTTCATCGCGAAGAGCATCGACGGCCATGCGGTCGACGCGTTCATCTACGATTATCCGTTCGCGGTCAGCTCGATCAAGGACACCGACCTGAAGTTCGCGGTGACCAAGCTCGACGGCTCGAACATCGCGTACAAGATCGGCGTGCGCGCCGACGATCAGGATCTGCTGATCTACCTGAACGCCGCGATCGCGAAGCTCAAGCAGTCGCCGCAGTATCTCGACCTGCTGCGCAAGTACTTCGTCAGCGACCAGGCGGTGACGACCGCGGCCGCGTCGGGCGAGCATACGTACGTGGTGAAGGCGGGCGACACGCTGAACATGATCGCCGCGAGCAAGCTCGGCAGCGGCCAGCGCTATCGCGAGATTCAACGCCGCAACAACCTCGCCAACCCGAACCTGATCCTGGCGGGCCAGCATCTGGTGATTCCGGTGCGGTGACGGCGGCGTGACGCGAACGAAGGAAGCTGAAGGGACGTGAAGGGACGTGAAGGACGGCGCGCGGCCCGGCGGAGAGGATCCGCCGGGCCGCGCGCTTTTCTGCGTCAGTGCGTGATCGACAGGAACAGGTAGGCAGCGAACAGCGACAGGTGCACGACGCCGTGCAGCACCGTCGTACGCCCCTGGCTGAGCGTCAGCGTGCTGACCAGCAGGGTGAGCGCCAGCAGCACGGTTTCCATCGGGCCGATGCCGAGCGTGAGCGGCTGACCGACCCAGATGAACACGGCCGCGACGGTCGGGATCGTGAGCCCGATACTCGCGAGCGCCGAACCGAGCGCGAGGTTCATGCTGGTCTGCAGGCGATTCGCACGCGCGGCGGTGACGGCCGCGAGCGCTTCCGGCAGCAGCACGAGCGCGGCGATCACGATACCGACCGCGGCCTCGGGCGCGCCGAGCTTCATCACCGCATGCTCGACGGCCGGCGACAGCAGCTTCGCGAGCAGCACGACCGCGACGAGACTCACGAACAGCAGCACCAGGCTGATCAGCGCAGTGCGGCCGCTCGGCGGCGCCGCATGCACCGATTCGTTCGCGCTGTCGTGCCCGGTGAGGAAGTAGTCGCGATGGCGCACGGTCTGCACGAACACGAACGCGCCGTACAGCACGAGCGACGCCACGCCGGCGAACGCGAGCTGCGATTTCGAGAAGAACGGGCCCGGCGCGGCGCTCAGGTAGTTCGGCATCACGAGCGACAGTACCGACAGGGAAGCCAGCACCGCGAGCGCCTTGCTGGCGCCGCGCCCCTGGAAGTCCTGCTCGCCGTGCTTCCACGCGCCGACCAGCAGGCAGATGCCGACGATGCCGTTGCAGATGATCATCACGGCGGCGTACACGGTATCGCGGGCGAGGCCCGATTTCTCCGGGCCCGCGCCGAGCATCACCGACACGATCAGCGCGACTTCGATGACGGTCACGGCGATCGCGAGCACGAGCGTGCCGAACGGTTCGCCGACGCGGTGCGCGACGACTTCGGCATGGTGGACGGCGGCGAACACGGCGCCGGCGAGGGCGGCGGCGAACACCGCGATGACGAGGCCTTCGGCCGGTACGACGCGCGACAGCGCGAGGACCAGCCAGGCGGCAAGCGGGGCCACGAGGGTCCAGCGCGGGAGCTGGTTGGACGAGAGCGGCATGGAGGGTTTCCTTATGCGAGTGACGGCGCGCGACGCGCCGTCACGGGTTGACGAAGCCCGGCCGTACTATCCGCCGAACGAGGATGATGAAACCGAAGGAGGGCGGCACGTAACGGTGCTGCCCGGGGTTCGCCGCCATGAGGCAGCGAGGGGCGCGGGCGGGCTGGAGCCCGTCGCGGGATGAAACGATTCGATGCGGCCGGCCGCGAACGACGAGGCGAGCACGTGTGACGACGCACGGGCCGGAGGCTCGGTTCCGACCCTGGAAGGGCGGCCGGCAATGGACGGCGGTGGCGACGTGACACGCGGTTTCCCCCTGAAATCCGGCGGTTTGTCGAATTTTATCAGGCGTTCGGGGGTCACTATCTCATATTCGAATGCTTTCATAGACCTTTCGGTTTACAAAAAGTGCCCCGACCTGTCGATTTTTTTGTCTTTGCCGTTTCCGTAACGGTCTCTTGCACGACACATTCGGGCTCGCCCTGACATAAATCTACCGACCGGTCGGTTTATAATCGCTCGCACCTCCACTTCATGACGGATCGCAAGCGATGGCTGTTTCCTCTGCACATTCGGTGAACTCGGGCGCGCTGGCGCCGTCGGCCGTTGTCGGCGTGATCGGTGCCGGCGCGATGGGCGCGGGCATCGCGCAGGTCGCGGCGGCGGCCGGCCATGCGGTGCTGCTGTACGACCTGAACGAAGCCGCTTGCGACAAGGCGCTGGCCGGCATCCGCGCGCAGTTCGCGCGGCTCGCGGAGAAAGGCCGGCTCGAACCGGCGCAGGCCGACGCGGCCAGCGCCCGGATTCGCGCGGTGCGTGCGCTGGCCGACTTCGCGGGCGCCGCGCTGATCGTCGAGGCGGCGGCCGAGCGGCTCGACGTGAAGCGCGGGATCTTCGCGACGCTCGAGCGTCATGTCGACGACGCGTGCCTGCTGGCCACCAATACGTCATCGATCTCGATCACGTCGATCGCGGCCGGGCTGCGTGTGCCGCAGCGCGTCGCCGGCCTGCATTTCTTCAACCCGGCGCCGCTGATGGCGCTCGTCGAGGTGGTCAGCGGGCTCGCGACCGCGCCGGAAGTCGCGCAGGCGCTATTTGCAACCGCCGCCGCGTGGGGCAAGCAGCCCGTGATGGCGAAATCGACGCCGGGCTTCATCGTGAACCGTGTCGCGCGGCCGTATTACGCGGAGGCGCTGCGCGTGCTGAACGAGCAGGGCGGCGCGCCGGCATCGATCGACGCGGTGATGCGCGAGGCCGGCGGCTTCCGGATGGGGCCGTTCGAGCTGATGGACCTGATCGGCCACGACGTGAACTTCGCGGTGACCGAATCGGTGTTCCGCGCGTATTTCAACGATCCGCGCTACACGCCGTCGCTGATCCAGCAGGAACTCGTGAACGCGGGCTTCCTCGGGCGCAAGTCGGGCCGCGGCTTCTATTCGTATGCGGACGGCGCGACGCCGCCTGCACCCGATCTCGAAGCCCCGCACGATGCGCCGGCCAACGTCGCGCTGTTTGCGCAGGACGGCCCGGCCGCCGCGCTGCAGGCACGCTTCGCCGAACGCCTTCCGGGCGCCCGGCAGGCCGGCGCGCATGCCGACGACCTGCTCGCGACGGCCGGCCGCGCATCGATCGCGCTGACCGACGGCCGTACCGCGACCGAGCGCGCCGCGCAGACGGGCGCGGCCGATCTCGTGCTGGTCGACCTGGCGCGCGATTACGCGCAGGCCGGGCTCGTTGCACTGACGCGCGCGCTCCAGTGCAGCGACGCGGCCTATGCGGACGCGGTCGGCCTGTTCCAGCAGGCGGGTTTTCGCGTCGTCGGTGTCGCGGACGTGCCGGGCATGGTCGCGATGCGCACCGTCGCGATGCTCGCGAACGAGGCGGCCGACACGGTGAACCAGGGCGTGTGCTCGCCCGCCGATCTCGATCTCGCGATGGAGAAGGGCGTGAACTACCCGTGCGGCCCGCTCGCGTGGGCCGATGCGATCGGCATCGGTCGCGTGCATCGCGTGCTGTCGAACCTGGCGGCGAGCTACGGCGAGGACCGCTATCGCGTGTCGCCGCGCATCGCCGCGTTGCATGCGGCCGGCCGCACGTTCCGGTCGTAGCCTCGCCCCCGTCACTTCGAACACGATAACGACATCACTCCATTGGAGGAGCACCCCGATGACTTACCCGACGCATCCCGCCGCCGCCCTCGAGCCGATCGAGACCGCCAGCCGCGACGAACTGCAGGCGCTGCAGCTCGAGCGCCTCAAGTGGTCGCTGCGCCACGCGTACGACAACGTCCCGCACTATCGGCGCACGTTCGATGCGGCGGGCGTGCATCCGGACGACCTGAAGTCGCTCGCCGATCTTTCGAAATTCCCGTTCTCGACCAAGCACGATCTGCGCGACAACTATCCGTTCGGGCTGTTCGCGGTGCCGCGCGAGCAGGTCGTGCGCGTGCACGCGTCGAGCGGCACGACGGGCAAGCCGACGGTGGTCGGCTACACCGCGCGTGACATCGACACGTGGGCGAACGTGACCGCGCGCTCGATCCGCGCGGCCGGCGGCCGCCCGGGCGACACGCTGCACAACGCGTTCGGCTACGGGCTCTTCACCGGCGGCCTCGGGATTCACTACGGCGCGGAACGGCTCGGCTGCATGGTCGTGCCGATGTCGGGCGGGCAGACCGAGAAGCAGGTGCAGCTGATCCGCGATTTCGAGCCGAAGATCATCCTCGTCACGCCGTCGTACATGCTGAACCTGATCGACGAGATGGTGCGGCAGGGGATGGACCCGGCCGAATCGTCGCTGAAGATCGGCATCTTCGGCGCCGAGCCGTGGACGCAGGCGCTGCGTGAAGAGGTCGAGACGCGCGTGGGCATCGACGCGCTCGACATCTATGGGCTGTCGGAGGTGATGGGCCCGGGCGTCGCGTGCGAATGCGTCGAGACGAAGGACGGCCCGGTGATCTGGGAAGACCATTTCTACCCGGAGATCATCGACCCGGTCACGGGCGAAGTGCTGCCCGACGGCAGCCAGGGCGAACTGGTGTTCACGTCGCTGACGAAGGAGGCGATGCCGGTGATCCGCTACCGCACGCGCGACCTCACCGCGCTGCTGCCGCCGACCGCGCGCGCGATGCGCCGGCTCGCGAAGATCACGGGCCGCTCCGACGACATGCTGATCGTGCGCGGCGTGAACGTGTTCCCGAGCCAGATCGAGGAGATCGTCGTCGCGCTGCCGCAGTTGTCGGGCCAGTTCCAGATCACGCTGTCGCGCGACGGGCACATGGACCGCCTCGACCTCGCGGTCGAACTGCGCTCCGAAGCGGCCGCGTCCGTCAGCGAAAGCGATCGCGCGGCGCTCGCGCGCGAGCTGCAGCACCGGATCAAGACGATGGTCGGCGTGTCGTCCGGCGTGACGGTGCTGGCCGCGGGCGGCATTCCCGCCACCGCGACCGGCAAGGCCCGGCGCGTGATCGACCGCCGCCAGGCCGCCTGATTCCCCTGTTTGCCGTTCAACCCGAGGAAACCTGTTCGATGGATGGATTGAAGACCCTGGCCGTCACGGTCGATGCGCGCGGGATCGCAACCGTCGCGCTGCAGCGCGGCGACGTGCTCAACGCATTCGACGAGACGATGATCGCTGAACTGACCGATGCGTTCACCACGCTCGGCCGGCGTGACGACGTGCGCGCGATCGTGCTGCGTTCGGAGGGCCGCGCGTTCTGCGCGGGCGCCGACCTGCAGTGGATGCAACGCGCGAGCGCGAACGACGCGGCCGCGAACCTGCGCGACGCGGAGCGGTTCGCCGCGATGATGCGCGCGATCCGGCAATGCCCGAAGCCGACGGTGGCGCGCGTGCAGGGCCATGCGTTCGGTGGCGGCGTCGGCCTGTGCGCGGCGTGCGACATCGTGATCGCGAGCGATCACGCGCGCTTCTCGGTCAGCGAGGCACGCTTCGGAATCCTGCCGGCCGTGATCGGCCCGTATCTGGTCGAGGCGGTCGGTCAGCGCCAAGCACGCCGGCTCGCACTGACGGCGACCCAGCTTGCAGCGGGCGAAGCGGTCGCGATCGGCCTGATCCACCACGCCGTGCCGCTCGATGCGCTCGACGAAGCACTCGACAGCACGCTCGCCGAACTCGGCCGCAACGGCCCGGACGCGCTGATGGAGATCAAGCGCTTCTTCGATGCGATCGGCGAGTATCCGCCGTCGGACGCGCGCGCGGCGTTCACCGCGCAGACGATCTCCCGCGTGCGGGCGACGCGGGAAGCGAAGGAAGGCTTCGCCGCGTTCTTCGCGAAGCGGCCGCCGGCCTGGGAGGCGGGCGCCGAGTAACGGGAAACTGAGGGGAAACCGAGGGGAAACCAGGGCGAAACGGCGGCGCGCGGCGGGGCAGCGGGCCCGGCCGAATTTTGCGGCTCGGGCGCGGGCGCTTGCTCTACAATGCGTGACCTCCGGCGCGCTGCCGGCCCAGCCCCGACCGATTCTTCATCCGATGATCGTCAATCGCCTTATCTCCGAGATCCTGTTCGGCTTCACCGGCCTGATCGGCATCATCAACCCGATCGGCATCGCGTTCCTGTTTCTCGAACGGACCGAGGCGCTCACCGAGCAAGAACGCGATCTGCTCGCGAGGAAGGTCGCATTCAACGCGTTCGTCGTGCTGATGGTCGCGTTCTTCGCCGGCACGCCGGTGCTGCATTTCTTCGGTATCTCGATGGAAGCGCTGCGGATCGGCGGCGGCTTCGCGGTTGCGGTGGCCGGCTGGCAGATGCTGAACGAGCCCGACGGGCCGGGCGGCGGCGACACGCCGGTCAAGCCGATCGACGCGAACGCGATCATGACGCGCGCATTCTTCCCGCTGACCATGCCGCTGACGGTCGGCCCCGGCTCGATCGCGACCGCGATCGCGCTGAACGCGAACCGCACGCACAAGCTGTCGGAGTTCGCGCTGTCGAGCATCGTGTCGATCGCCGTCTCGGTGCTGGTGGCGATCGTGATCTGGCAGGTCTACAGCCGCTCCGCGCTGCTGTCGCGCTACCTCGGCAGCGAAGGCACCAAGGTCGCGAAGCGCGTGTCGGCATTCCTGCTGCTGTGCATCGGCGTGCAGATCATGCTGACCGGTTTTTCCGCGTTCCTGCAACCGATCGCCGACCAGGCCAAGTAAGCAAGCGCCCCGCGCCGCTGCGCACGTGCTGTGCGGCCGGCGCCCGTACGACCTCGCGCTCGCGAGCGCTTCCTTCGCACCTTGCGGCGCCGCCGCACGCATTTTTGCCGCCCGGGATACCATGCGACGGTCCGGCGGATGCGCGGCGCGCATCCGGCCGTCAGCTCAACTTCAATGGCGAGGCGTGCAATGGAATACGTGAAATTCGGATCGACAGGGCTGGACGTGTCGAAGCTGGTGCTGGGTTGCATGACGTTCGGCGAACCGCTACGCGGCACGCATCCGTGGACGCTGCCGGAAGCGGAGAGCCGTCCGATCATCCAGCGGGCGGTCGAAGCCGGCATCAACTTCTTCGATACCGCGAACATGTATTCCGACGGCACGTCGGAGGAGATCGTCGGCCGCGCGCTGCGCGATTTCGCGAAACGCGACGACATCGTGATCGCGACCAAGGTGTTCTACCGGATGCGGCCCGGGCCGAACGGCGCCGGGCTGTCGCGCAAGGCGATCATGACCGACATCGACCAGAGCCTGAAGCGGCTCGGCACCGACTATGTCGATCTCTACCAGATTCACCGCTGGGACAACGGCACGCCGCTCGAGGAGACGCTCGAGGCGCTGCACGACGTCGTGAAGGCCGGCAAGGCGCGCTATATCGGCGCGTCGTCGATGTTCGCGTGGCAGTTCGCGAAGGCGCTGCACACGTCGAAGCAGCACGGCTGGACCCGCTTCGTCAGCATGCAGAACCACCTGAACCTGCTGTATCGGGAAGAGGAGCGGGAAATGCTGCCGCTGTGCGAAGACGAAGGGATCGCGGTGATTCCGTGGAGCCCGCTCGCGCGCGGCCGCCTCACGCGCAACTGGGACGAGTCGACCGAGCGGCAGCAGAGCGACGCGGTCGCCCAGCGGCTTTACGATGCGACGGCGGAGGCGGACAAGGCGGTCGTCGATGCCGTGGCGACGATCGCGGAGGCACGCAACGTGCCGCGTGCGCAGGTCGCACTCGCGTGGGTCGCACAGAAGCGCGGAGTCACCGCGCCGATCGTCGGCATTTCCAAGCCGCGGCAGCTGGACGATGCGCTGGCCGCGCTCGAACTGAAACTGACCGACGACGAGATCGCCGCGCTCGAACGCCCGTACGTGCCGCACGCGGTCGCCGGGATCAGCTGAGCGGCGGCGCCGCGCGGCCGTCAGCGCGCGGCGTCGAGCATCGGGTAGGTGAACAGGCCGAAGTGGACGACGTTCAGCCCCGCATGGGCGAGCGTGGACGCGAGCAGCCCGCCGCGCCGCCAGGCGAGGCCGTAGCCGATGCCGGCCACCGTGCCGAGCACGATCCATTGCCAGCCGCCGGCCGCATGCGCGGCGCCGAACAGCACCGCGCCGATCGCAAGCGCGGCCCACGGCCCCCATGCGAACGCGCGTAGCGCGCGCGTCAGTCCGCCCTGCACGTAGCCGCGGAACAGCGCTTCCTCGGCGAGCGTCACGATCAGCAGGTTGTTCACGAGCCACAGCCAGCCCGACGGCGGCCATTTGGGCGCCCAGCCGACCATCCCGATCGCGAGCGCGCCGGCCAGGCACGCGGCCGCCGTTGCGATGGCCGCCACCGCGCCGGTGCGCAGCGCGCGCGACAGCGGGACGTCGGGGGCGACCCACGGCAACACCCACACCAGCCACAAGCCGACGAGCGGCTTGTCGAGATTCAGGTACATCGTGAACGGCACGGCATCCGGCGTGAAGCGCGTCGGGCCGATCACACGCGGATTGTGGAAGCCGGGAATCAGGTGCAGGCTGAGCGCGATCGCGACAGCGGCAAAGACGACGTGCGCGGCGAGGCGCACCGCGCGCGGGCGCTCGGGCATCACACCCCACGCGGCCGCGGCCAGCAACGCGAGCGGGGCCAGCGCGAGCGGCCCGAGCTTGCCGAACGCCAGCGCGCACGCATAGCCGAGCGCGGCGAGGCCGACGCTCAGGCCGTGCTGCGGGCGATGCCACGCGAACGCGGCGGCCGCGAACAGCGCGAGCCAGATCGTGGCGGACGGAAGAAGCGAAAGGGACATGACAGGAGCGGCATTCGTCGGACGAGACGCCGCGCATCATACAGCAGCCGGCTTGCGATGCCGGTGGAGAGCGGTCAGCGGCCGGCGGTTTCGGTCGCGCGGTCGCGGCCCGGGACGTGGACGCTGTTGCGCTCGCGCATCCGCCGCCGGTACCAGAACGTCCACAGCAGCAGACAGCCGAACACGGTATAGCCCATGACCGGCGACACGACCAGCACGCGTTCGACCGGCCAGGTCACGACCATCCAGAGGCGCAGCAGCATTTCCAGCGTCATGAACGCGCCCCACACGAAGGTCATCCGCCGGAGCATCTGCCGCAGCCCGGGCTGCGCTTCCCAGACGGCTTCGAAATGCGCGGCGCCGCCATCCATCTCGCGGGCCACCGTGGCGCGGGCCAGGTAGAAGATCAGCGGGCGTTCGCGGAACAACGACAGCAGGAACACGACGCCGATCGTGCCCGACGCGAGCGATTCGCGCATCAGCAGCGTGCGCGCGCTGCCGCCGAGCGCCATCCCGAGGATCGACAGCGCGATGCCGAGCAGCACGATGGCCGCCACCGCATCGATGCGGCGCGAGCGGATGAATTCGACGATCGACCAGATGATCGGCGGCACCGCCGACGCGTACAGC
The DNA here is from genome assembly GCF_020420065.1 of Burkholderia sp. AU31624. NCBI lineage: Bacteria > Pseudomonadati > Pseudomonadota > Betaproteobacteria > Burkholderiales > Burkholderiaceae > Burkholderia > Burkholderia sp. AU31624. Next base: position 249,042 of record NZ_JAIZRT010000001.1, on the reverse strand, counting down.
GCGCCGGTTTCGCCGAAATAAGGCTGCGCGGCCCGGTAGGCAACCCAGGGCAGCACCAGGTTGACGAAGAGTTCGAGGATCAGTCCGGCTCGCGGTTTCACGGTGAGCAATTCCACGCAGGTTGGGGCGAACCCGCGAAGGGCGTGGTGGCCCGCGGTTGCCCCGAAAAGGGTTCGATTGAGTATATCGAAGAATCGGGCGGTGCTGCGGTGCCGTGTCGGCCGCGTGCCGCCGGCGGCGCCGGTGCCATCGTCATGGAAGCGCCGCGGCCGGCAGCGTGATCGTGACCGTGGTGCCCTGCAGCATGACGCTGTGCACGTGGATCGTGCCTTCGTGCCGTTCGACGACGGCCTTGACGAACGCCATGCCGAGCCCGACGCCGCTGGTTTCCGGCTGGCCGGCGGTGCGAAAGCGCCGGTAACGCTCGAACAGCCGCGTCTGGTCCGCGCTGCTGATCCCGCACCCGCTGTCGCGGATCGTGCAGCGCACGGTCTTGCCGTCGGCGCCCGGCTCGACCCGGCATTCGACGCTCGTCAGCGATGCGCTGTACTTGATGGCGTTGTCCAGCAGGTTGATCAGCGCGCGCGACAGCAGCGCCGGGTCGCCTTGTACGATCGTGTCGTCGTGCCGCGGCACGTCGTCGATCGACATGGATTTCCGGTGCGCGAGCGGCCACACCGCGTCGCGTGCCTCGTTCATCAGGTCGGCGAGGTTGACCGGCACGCGTTCGTAGTCGCTGGCCTCCGCACGCGAGAGCTGCGCGAAGCCGTCGGCCAGCGCCAGCGTGTGCCGCGCCAGCTTGCCGATTCTCGCGAACTGCTGCTTCATCTGCACGTCGCCCGCCCGTCGCGCCTGCGTGTCGATCAGGATGATCAGCGAGGTCAGCGGAGCGCGCATGTCGTGCGAGAACAGCGTCAGCATGTCGTTGCGCTGGCGCTCGAGCATGTCGCGGCGGACGGTCGCGTGGCGCAAGGTTTCCAGCGCGTGGTGGATCTGCGTGAGTTCGGGCCCGATGCCGCGCGGCATCGCGACGTGCGACGTATCGCCATCGCTGAGTGCGACGATCCGGCGGCCGAGCGCATCGAGCGGTTTCGACAGCAGTCGCTGCACGCCGCGCGCGAGCGAGGCCAGGATCGCGACGCACAGTGTCGCGGCGAATGCCGACAACGCGACCTTGATCCGGGCGGTGTTCCGGCCGCCGATCGCACGATGCCGGGCCAGATCGATCACGTGGTCGCGCAGCCGCTCGCTCGGCCGGAAATGCGGCACGATCGCGCGGGAAAAGTCGGCCGCACTCATCGCATAGACGCCGTTCTTGCCGCCGGCGACCGCCGCGTCGACGAGCGGCAGGATGTGCGCGTCGAAGGCCCCGTTGAGCTGCGCGTATTCGCGCGCCACGTCTGGGTCGTCGAGCTTCGCGCCGATCGAGCCGTCGATCAGCGCGCGCAATTGCTCGATGCGGCCGCGCATCCGCATGATGTCCGCGAACTGCGTGCGGTCGAGCGCCTGCCGCGCGAACATCGGCGCGATCAGCAGCGAGCCCGTGCGGCCCGCGTATTCGCGGAGATCGCCGAGGAGCCGCGCGAGCAGGATCGCACCCGATGTGCGCGGGTCGCCCATCGAGGTGTCGGTCATGGCGCCGTCGATCAGCAGCGACAGCGTGTCGACGATCCGGAACAGGCGCGCCTGCGCGTGCTGGATATCGTGAACGCTGCGTGTCGCGCGCGGCCGCATGCCGAGTGCGTCGACCTCCGTGCGCGCATCGGCGAGCGTGATCCGGACCGAGTCGAGGGCATGCAGCAGGTTGCCGCGTTCGCGATCGTCGAGCACGGTCGCCTGCGCGATGCCGCCGCGAAAACGTTCGAGCGCCTGGTCGGAACGCACCCGCGCGGCGAGCAGGTGGCGGACCTCGGTGGCGCCGTCGTCCTGCGGGCGCACCAGCAGGTCGTTCGTCGGGCCGCGTTCGGCCGAGATCACGTTGGCGGCGCTCATCGCGCCGCGGACGAATTCGAAGCGCTGCAGGTCGGCGTTCTCCTGCCGGTATTGCCGGACACTCCCCCAGATGATCGTGCCGCACAGCAAGGCCAGCAGCGTGGTGACGAGGGCGAAGCCGATATGGGTCTTCTGCTGGATCGTCAGCGATCGAATGTTGTATGCGCGTTCCCGGCTAGACGAGAATGTACGATTCATGACACACCATGTTTGCAAGCTATCCCGGGTGGGCCCGTATTCTCGGCCTGTCGGCGCCGCGATACCGTAAGGTTTTGTGGGGGGGCGGGGGCCGCCTTCAACGGGGCGGCAACGATCCTGGCAGGGATGCCGGACCGGGCCTCGCACAGGATCACCTTGCGTCAGTGTGCTGTCGACATCGGACGAGTCGCGATTGATCCGGAGAAACCCTGAACGCGCATCGGACCGGTGGCGCGTTACGACGGATGGTTTGGATTGCGAATGTTTATGGCCGTCGTATTCGATCGATGCGCGGCACGAAGTTCGCGACGGACGACGGCGGCAAGGAGGGCGCGCTGGAAGGAAACGGCAGGCAGGCGCGCCGCCCGCGCACGGGTGACGCGCCAGGGTGACGCTTGCAGCCCGCGTGCCGCGGCGCGAATCGCTGCCGCGGCCGCGCGCGCGGTCAGGCGAGGGCGGGCTGGACGATGATCTTCACGTTCCGGTCCTTGTGGTTGACGAGTTCCTCGAAGCCATGCGAGACGATGTCGCCGAGCGCGATGCGCCCGGTGATGAGCGGCTGCACGTCGATGCGGCCGTCCGCGATGAAGCGGATCACGTCCGCGAATTCGCCGTTGTACGCGAGCGAGCCGATCACTTCCTTCTCGGTCGACACGATGTCGAAGAAGTTGAACGGCGCCGGCTCCTCGAAAATCCCGACCATCACCGACTTGCCGGCCTTGCGGATCACGTCGATCGCGAGCTTCGCGGTGGTGGTGTGGCCGATGCACTCGAACGACACGTCGGCGCCATAGCCGCCGGTCAGCGCCTTGACTTCCGCGATCGCGTCGGACGTCTTCGGATCGATGACCACGCTCGCGCCGACCTCCAGCGCCTTCTGCTTGCGCGCGGCCGACATTTCCAGCGCGATCACGCGCCCGGCGCCCGCGGCCTTCGCGCACATGATCGTGCACAGGCCGATCGTGCCCGCGCCGACCACGACGACGGTCTGCCCGACGATGTTGCCGGCCTTCTTCACCGCATGCAGCCCGACCGCGAGCGGTTCGATCAGCGCGCCGGCCTCGGTCGGGAAGTCGTCGGGCAGCTTGTACAGCAACTCGGCCGGCACGTTCACGTATTCGGCGAATGCGCCGTTGTTCATCAGCCCGGTGAACGCGAGGTTCTCGCAGATGTTGTACAGCCCATGCTTGCAATACCAGCAGGTGCCGCAATGCTGGCAGGCGTCGGCCGTCACGCGGTCGCCGACCGCGTAGCCCGTCACGCCCGCGCCGAGCTCGGCGATCTCGCCGCTGAACTCGTGGCCGAGGATGCACTGGCCCTTCAGGCCCGTCAGCGGATGCGGCGCATCGACCGGGATGAAGACCGGGCCCGCGACGTATTCGTGCAGGTCGGAGCCGCAGATCCCGCACCAGTGCACGCGAATCGTCACCCAGCCGGCCGGCGGGCGCTCGGGAACGGGAACCTGTTCGACGCGGATGTCGTGGCGGCCGTGCCAGACGGCGGCTTTCATGCTCGGGGCGGTGGTCGTTGCCGGTGTACTCACGTTGCTGTCTCCATCAGGTTGTCGTCGGGCGCGAGGCGTGGTTTCCGGTGCGCCCGTCGCGCGAGTGCGCGAACGACCGGTATGCAGGAACGGGGCCAGCTCGAGTGGGGGCGCCAGGCGGCGATTACACGGGATAGGCGCGATGCGATGCACCATTTGCCGGCTCTTTGACGGGAAACGATTTGACGGAGGAGGGTGGTGAGATTTGCTGCGGAAGCAAAAGCTCGGACCGGGTGAGACGCTGGGACGTTCGTCTCAGCGCAATGAGACGAATCGCGAGACGCATGCTGCCACGCCGATCCATTGCCGCGATCGGCGGAACGGATCGTTGCGCACATTACCCCTTTACTTGAAGTGAACTTCAATTTGTATCATGTGCGCCAGTCCGATCCCGGACGCGTGATGCATCCCGTTGCACGCGGCCGCTTCAACGGAGGGGAAGATGACCGAATCGCCTGTCGCGGCCGATGCCGCCACGCTGCCGTCGCGCAGCCACGGGGCCGCCGTCGCGAACGTCGTGCTGGCGAGCATCGTGTCGGCGCTGCACGTCGGCAAGGCGACGATCGCGTTGCCGTCGCTCCAGCACGAATTCGGCGGCTCGCTTGCGTCGCTGAGCGGGATCATGTCGGTGTTTCCGTTCGTCGGCGTGTTCGGCGGCATCGCGGCCGGCCTGCTGGTGCGACGCTGGGGCGACCGGCTGCTGCTGATCGCGGGCCTCGTCGTCCTCGGCCTGTCGAGTGTCGCCGGCGCATGGGCCGACAGCTTCGCGCTGCTGCTGGCCACGCGTTTCGCCGAAGGGCTCGGTTTCGTGATCGTGGTGGTCGCTGCACCAGCCGTGCTGAATCGCGTGACGCCGGCCGAGCGGCGCAATCTCGTATTTGGCTTGTGGAGCACGTTCATGCCGGTCGGCATGGCGCTGTCGATGCTGGTCGGGCCGCTGCTCGGCGGCTGGCGCAACGGCTGGCTCGCGGCCGCGGCGCTGACGCTCGCCGCGGCGGCCGCGGTGCCCGTCACGACGTCGGCCGATGCGCCGTCGCGGCAGGCCGGCGCGCCGCGTATCGGGCCCGCGCTGCGCGACGTGCTCGCGTCGCGCTCGACCACGCTGCTGGCGCTGGGGTTCGCCACCTACAACGTGCAGTTCTTCGCGGCGATGACGTTCCTGCCGGTGTTCCTGATGCAGCGCCTCGGCGTCGCGGTCGGTGCAGCGGGGGTGATCAGCGCGGCGATCGTCGCCGCGTGCGTGATCGGCAACCTGACGGCCAGCTGGCTGTTGTCGCGCGGCGCACGGCCCGGGATCGTGATGGCCGCGACGTCGGTCGCGATCGGCGCGGCCGGCGCGGGGCTCTTCAGCGCGGCCACGCCGGCGCCGCTCGCGGTCGCGCTGGGTTTTGCGTTTTCGGCGATCGCGGGGATGTTGCCCGCGACGATCCTCGCGTGTGCGCCGGGCTCCGCGCCGACGCCGTCTCTCGCGCCGCTCAGCATCGGCTGGGTCGTGCAGGGCAACTATCTCGGGCAGGTGATCGGGCCGCTCGCGATCGGCTCGATCGTCGGCGCATTCGGCTGGTCGGGCGGCATCGGGCTGATGCTCGCCGCTGCCGTCACCGGTGCGGCGATCGGCCTGTCGCTGCCGCGCGAACCGATGGGCCGGCGCTGAGCGCGGCGCCGTTCAACCTGCACGGAAATCCGTCAAGCATGCTCAACACCATGGAAAGCCTGATTTGCGAAGAGGACGTGCCGTGCGATGCGCCGGCCTGGGTCGAAGACGATGCGATGCCGCCACGTGGCGGCGTCGCGCATCCGCTCGGGCCGATCGGCCGGGCGCCGGTTCCCGAGCACGCGGCGGCGGCCGTCTCGCCGTTGCGCCCGCAACTGTTCGTCACGGTGCTGGAGGCCGACGACCATGCGTTGCTGATCCGCTGGGTCGAGAGCGGCCGGTGCCATTACGGCGAGCAGCGCTGGCGCTTGCGCGTCGCGTTGCAGCCGGGCCGCTGCGCGATCTCGGGGCAGCCGATCGAGCCGGGCGAGCCGGTGTTCCGGCCGGTGCGAAGGCCCGTGCCGGCCAATGGCGACGAGATGATCTGCCCGGCGGCGGTGCCGGGTGCGGCGGGCCACGCACGTGACGCCGCGCCGGAGGGCGACGACGCGCGCGAGCCGGCCGACGTTTCCGGTTGAACGCCGGCCGGCTGCGACACGCGTTCGTTACTTCTTCACGTCGTGCCGGTACTGGATGAACCCGGCGTTGTTCGCGAGCTTGTCGTAGAGCGCGCGTGCCGTCGTGTTGGTTTCGTGGGTGAGCCAGTACACACGGCTCGCACCGGCTTCGCGGGCGTGTTCGTACACGGCCTCGATCAGCGCGCCGCCTGCGCCTTGCCCGCGTGCGTCGGGCGCGGTGTACAGGTCCTGCAGGTAGCAGTACGGCCCTTCGGTCCAGCACGAGCGGTGGTAGATCGCATGCACGATCCCGACCAGCGCCCCCGAGGCGTCGAATGCGCCCAGCACGAACATCGGCTCCGCCGGATCCATCAGGCGGGCCCATGTCGTCGCGAACACCGCGTCGCTCAGCGCGGTGTCGTAGAACTTCTGATAACCCTGCCACAGCGGGCGCCACGCGGCTTCGTCGGCGGCGACGAGCGGGCGCACCGTGACGCGCGTCGCGTCGTTCGCGCGGCTGGCCGCATCGCGCGCGCTTGCCTGCGCGTGGCGGATCGCGGTGAGCGACCGGCGCTGCTCGCCCTGCGCGTCGAAGTTCTCCGGGGCGAGCCACGCGTCGAATGCGGCGCGCACATCCGGCCATTCGCCGTCGATGATCGAAAACCACGCGGTGTCGCGATTGCGGCCGCGGTAGATGACCGCCTGCCTGAACGTGCCCTCGTAGCGGAAGCCGAGCCGGGCGGCGGCCTTGCGCGACGGGAGGTTCAGGTCGTCGCACTTCCATTCGTAACGCCGGTAGCCGAGCGTGTCGAATGCGTACTTCATCAGCAGGAACTGCGCTTCGGTCGAAACGGGCGTGCGCTTGAGCAGCGGCGAGAACGTGACGGAGCCGACCTCGATCACGCCGTTGGCAGGATCGATGCGCATCAGCGCGAGCGTGCCGACCGCGCGGCCGGTGGCGCGGTCGATCACCGTGTAGTGCAGCGGATCCGGGCTCGCCTGCGCGGTACGCGCGTACTCGCGGTAGCTCGCTTCGTCGGCGTACGGGCCGTGTGCGAGATAGGTCCAGTCGCTGCCGTCCGGCGCCTGCGAGTAGGCGGCGTGCAGGTCGGCCGCGTGGCGCTCGGCGTCGAGCGGTTCGAGCCGGCAGTAGCGGCCTTCGAGCACGATGCGCTCCGGGCGCGGACGCGCGGACCAGTCGGGAACGGGGTGGCCGATGGGTTGCTGGAAAGCGTTGGTGAGCGTGGACAAGGTCGATCTCGCTTCGGTTGGCGGCCGGCGACATGCCGGCATGCAGACGATCGTAGTCGCGACGAGGTACCATGAGAAGCGCCAGAGATCGGCAAATTTATGGTGCCACGATTGATGGGGCGCGAATCGCGAGCCGTCGTTCACCAGCCGCGCGCCACGCGCCGTGCGCCACCAGCCGTGCGCCACGTTCCGACATTTTCACGCTGCGAAGTTCCGATGACGACTGTCCTTCCTTCCGGCGATGCGCCGTTGCTGCCGCTCGACGCGCCGCTGGCGCGCACACCCGGCGCGCCTTCGCTGCAGCGCCAGTTGCTGCGTCGCGTGCGCGACGCGATTCTCGGCGGCGCGATGCCGGCCGGCACGCGGCTGCCCGGCACGCGCGCGCTGGCCGAGACGCTCGGCGTCTCGCGCAACACGACGGCGGCCGTCTACGAGCAGCTCGTGGCCGAAGGCTTCCTGCAGTCCGACCGCCGCGGTACGCGCGTGGTCGGGCTGTCACGGCCGGCGCCGCCGCGCCGGCGTGCCGCGCCGCCGGCCGTCGCGCAGCGGCTCGGCCGGATTCGCCCGAGCCGCATCGGCACCGGTGAATCGGAGGGCTTCCGGCCGGGCGTGCCCGCGCTGACGCATTTCCCGGCGGACGCATGGCGCCACGCGATCGACCGCGCGCTGCGCCGCGCCGGCCGCGACCTGCTCGGCTATGGCGACCCGCTCGGCGAGCCCGCGCTGCGCGAATCGATCGCGCGCCACCTGGCCGTGACGCGCGGTGTGCGCTGCGATCCCGAGCAGATCGTGATCACGGAAGGCGCACAGGGCGCGATCGCACTGTGCGCGCAGTTGCTGACGAACCCGGGCGATACGGTGTGGGTCGAGGAGCCCGGCTATCGCGGTGCGCGCACCGCGATGCAGGCGGCCGACCTCGACGTCGTGCCGATGCCGGTCGACGCGGAAGGGCTGCGCACCGACGAGGATGATTGGCGCGAGCGGACGCCGCGTCTCGTCTACACGACGCCGTCGAACCAGTTCCCGACCGGCGCCGTACTGTCGATCTCGCGCCGGCTCGCGCTGATCGATGCCGCGCGCCGGCATCGCGCGTGGATCATCGAGGACGACTACGACAGCGAATTCCGCCACACCGGCGAGCCGATCGGCGCGATGCACGGGCTCGCGCCCGATTCGCCCGTCGTCTATCTCGGCTCGTTCAGCAAGACGATGTTTCCGGCGTTGCGGATCGGTTTTCTCGTGCTGCCCGATGCGCTGCTGGCCGCGGTGCGGCCGGTGCTGCCGGAGATGCTGCGCGGCGGGACGCGCCACGTGCAGCTCGCGCTGGCCGATTTCATCGAGACGGGCGAGTACGGCCGCCATCTCGGCCGCATGCGCCGGCTGTATCGCGACCGGCGGCGGTTGCTGCTGGCTGCGCTGGACGGCAACCTGAGCGTGCCGCATCAGATCGAGGGCGGGCCGTGCGGGCTGCATCTCGCGCTGCGGCTGCCGGCGCGCTACCGCGATCGCGCGATCGTCGACGCGGCGCGCGCGCATGGCATCGGGCCGTTTCCGTTGTCGGGTTTTTCGATCGAGGCGGGATCGGCGGGCAACGGGCTCGTGCTCGGCTTCGGTAATACGTCGGCCGACGCGTTCGAGCCGATGTTGCGGATGTTGTCGGCGATCGCGGAGCGGGTGGGTGGGGCGTCACCTGCGGGTGGCGGGGCGCGGGGATGACGTCACCCGTCGCCGGTGATTTCCGCGACCGTATCGATTTCGCTTTCGATCTCGCATTCGTCTCGGCATCCCGACAGGAGAATCAAGTCATGAAGATGCGAACTGGATCGGTGATGACCGTCGTTGCTCCGGCTACTTTCGCTACGTGAGCAGGGCGCTCTCGTGCGACGGATGACGATCGGACTTGTGCGGATTGACGAACCGCGCACTTTGTTCGAAACGGCCACCGTCGCGGCTCCGCGCCTGCCGCTCCGCCCGGCATTCGGGTTTCGATTCGTATGTTCGAACAGGCCGCGTGGACTATAAATGGATGGGTGTACCGGGCCTTGTCGAGCGTCTGCGCGTCTCGCGCATGTCGGCGCCGTGACTCCCGGGGGAGGTGCACCGTGGTTCGCCAGACGCTTGCTCGCGCCGTGCTTTGCACCGCGTTGATCGGGGGCGTGTTTGCCGGCTGTTTGTTGCCGCCGCCGGACGCCTTTGCCGGAACCCTCTCGCCGCCCGTCACGCCGCACCCGATGAAGCAGCGGCCGGCTGCCGCGCCTTACGCGATGCCGGTCGATTTTCCGGCGATCGTCGACCGCTACGGCCCGGCCGTCGTGACCGTCATGACCGCCGCACCTGACCAGCAGGCGAGCGGCCCGTCCTTCGCGATCCTCGATCCCGACGATCCGCTCGCGGCGTTCTTCCGGCATGACGTACCGCCGCCGGCACAAGGTGCACCGGCACAGGTACAGGCACCCGAGATGTTGCCGCGCGCGGTATCGGGCAGCGGCTCGGGTTTCATCGTCAGCGCCGACGGCCTGATCCTCACGTCGGCGCATGTGGTCGACGAAGCGACCGACGTGACGGTACGGCTCACCGACCGCCGCGAATTCAAGGCGACGGTGCTGGCCGTCGACCCGCAAAGCGACGTCGCGGTGCTACGGATCGACGGGAAGAAGCTGCCGTTCGTGCGCGTCGGCGATTCGTCGAAGGTGCACGCGGGCGAGCCGGTGATGACGATCGGCGCGCCGGACGGATCAGGCAACACGGTCACGGCCGGCATCGTCAGCGCCACGTCGCACCGGATGCCGGACGGCAGCGCGTTTCCGTTCTTCGAAACCGACATCGCGCCGAACCCCGACAATTCCGGTGGCCCCGTCTTCAATCGCGCGGGCGACGTGATCGGCATCGCGGTGCAGGTCTATACGGGCCCGGACCGCTACGCGAGCACGACGTTCGCGATCCCGATCGCGTTGGCCGCAAAGGTGCGGGCGCAACTGCAGAAGCAGATGCAGGCGCAGGCGCAGCAGTCCCAGGCGCCGGATGCGTCGTCGTCCGGCAATGCGATCGGCATCGACGTGCAGGATGTCGGCATCGGGCTGGCCGCGGCGTTCGGGCTGCCGCGTCCGGCGGGCGCCCTCGTCAATGGCGTCGCACCCGGCTCGCCGGCTGCCGCGGCTGGCGTGAAGCCCGGCGACGTGATCGTGAAGCTGGGCGACAAGACGATCGGCCGATCGGCCGAGCTGAACGACCTGGCTGCCGCGCTGCCGCCGGGCCAGAAGGTGCCGCTGCGGTTGATCCGCAACCGCGCGCCGGTGATGCTGACGATCACGGGCGCCGACGAGGCCGCCGGCAACGCGGGTGCGACCGTCGGCATGGCTGCGCCGAAGGCGGCTGCACGACCGGCGGCGGGAGCAGCGGCGGGCGCAGCGGCTGCCGACGGCGGCGACCGCCTCGGGCTGACGATGCATGCGCTCAGCGACGACGAGCGCCGCTCGACCGGGCTCGCGGTCGGGATGATGGTGGACGCGGTGCACGGCCCGGCCGCCAAGGCCGGTATTCAACCGGGCGACGTCGTGCTGGAGCTCAACGACACGCTGCTCGAGACGCCCGATGACATACCGACGCTCGAAGCGAACGGCAGCGTGATCGCGGTGCTGATCCAGCGCAACAACGCCCGGAAATTCGTGTCGGTGCGTGCGCGTTAGGGCGTTGACGCGGTCGCTATCGTCGGCCTACCATCGTTCGATCTCGCACGCAGTCAGCGAGGCATTCAGGAGCCATCCGGCATGAACGCAGCATTCATCATCGTAGTAGTCCACAGGCGCAGGGTCCGGTAGCGGCACCGCGCCGGCACCCATGCGCCCCCGACTCGTTCGGGGGCTTTTTTTTGCATTGCGCACGGCCGTGCGGCACGTGCATGGAGGGCATCCGCTTGCAATCGAACCTGCCGATCGCTTCCGAACGGGCGTCGCCGAGACTCGCGACGCTGATCCTGCTGTGTGCGTGCTCGGTGCTGCCGCTGAGCCTGTTCCTGCCGTCGCTGCCGGCCATCGCGCGCGACCTGCACGCCGACTATGCGCTCGTCGCGCTGTCGCTCGGCGGTTACGCGGCGGTGGCGGCGTCGCTGGAGTTCGTGATGGGGCCGCTGTCGGACCGGTTCGGGCGGCGGCCGGTCGTACTGGCGAGCGTCGGCGTGTTCGCGCTCGGCTCGCTCGGCTGCGCGATGGCGACCGATATTCGTGCATTCCTGGCGTGCCGGCTGATGCAGGCGGCGATCACGTCGGTCTATCCGGTATCGATGGCGACGATCCGGGACACCGGCGGCGGGGCGCGCGCGGCGAGCCGGATCGGCTATGCGGCGATGGCGGCCGCGTTCGCGCCGATGCTCGGCCCGACGCTCGGCGGCGCGTTCGACCAGGCGTTGGGCTGGCGCGCGAGCTTCTGGCTGCTCGGCGCGGTGGGCATCGCGTTGTTCGTCTGGTGTGCGTTCGACCTCGTCGAAACCCATGCGAACCGGTCGTCGAGCCTCGGGCAGCAGCTTCGCGCGTATCCGGCGCTGCTCCGCGCGCGCCGTTTCTGGGCCTATGCGCTCTGCATGGCGTTTTCGACCGGCTCGTTCTACGCGTTCCTGGCCGGCGCGCCGCTCGCCGCGCAAACGGTGTTCGGCATCGCACCGGCGGAGATCGGTTTCTACATGGGGACCATCACGGCCGGTTTCGTGTTCGGCGGCTTCGTGGCCGCGCGCTACGCACGCCGCTACGCGCTGGCCACGACGATCCTGTTCGGGCGGGTGGTCGCATGCGCGGGGCCGTTGATCGGGCTCGCGCTGAGGTTCGGCGGCGTGACGCAGGCGATCGCGTGGTTCGGGCCGTGCGTGCTGGTCGGCATCGGCAACGGGCTGACCAATCCCGGCGCGCATGCCGGCGCGGTGTCGGTGCGCCCGGCGCTGGCGGGCAGCGCGTCGGGGCTGGCCGGTGCGATGACGATCGCCGGCGGGGCCGCGCTTTCGTCGTTGACGGGGGCGGTGCTGACGGCCGGCAACGCGGGCTATGCGCCGCTCGCGATGATGCTCCTGTCGGCGGCGATCGCACTGGCGGCGGCCGTCTGCGTGCGGGTGTTCGATGCGCGCGACGCCGGGCGGTGAACGGAAACGCGCGGCAGCACCGCGCGGAGCCGGGCATGGGGTGGGCACGGCTACCGTGCCGTGGACGATTGGCGGACAATCGATCGATTATCGGGAGACGACGAACCCGCCGCGCGCCGGGCATGCCCCAACGCGTGAAGGGCGACTGGACGAGGATGCGATGAGCGACTTTTCTGATTTCCAGCGAGACATTGCCGACGCCGCGAGAGCGACATTCAGGGCGCTGCGGGCGCAACATCCGGACGAGCATTTCTATGCGTTCGCGCTGTATACCGACAGCGGTGCGATGACGGTGGTGCCGGCGGCCAATTCGGTCGAAGGGCTGCGCCGGATCCGCGAGCAACAGGCCGTCCCGGACGACGACCCGTGGTACGCGTGGGGTTTCTCTGAATGGGCGTACGCGGCGGCGGAAGCGTCGCCGTTCAATGCGATCTGCGGCAAGCTCGCCGATGACGTGCTGAGCCCGCAGTTCGTCCGCTCGAGATTCCCGGAACATGTGCGGCAACTGCACGCCGACATGATCGCGGCGTTGCGCCTGCTCGACCGCGAAGGTTTGTTCGGCACGGGCGACGAAAGGGCGGCGATCACGCTGTTCGTGTCGATCAGCGACGACGATGCGGCCGAGGCGCTGGAAAACGAGTCGGCGAAGGCGCTGAATCCGCCGGCCGTCGCCGACGCATTCCTGCACCGCTACGACTGACCGAAATCGGGATATCGCACGGCGGCCCCGGACGGGCGACCGCCATGCGTGCTGCGTGCTGCGTGACGGCTTACGGCTTCGCGCCCACGACGAATTCGAATGTCGCGACGCCGTCGACGCCGCCCGTGACGCGATCGCCAGGCTGCAGCGCGCCGACACCCGCCGGCGTGCCGGTGAAGATCAGGTCGCCTGCCTTCAGCTCGACCGAGCGCGACACATACGCGATGACGTCGGGCACGGCCCAGATCATGTCGGCCAGGTCGCCTTGCTGGCGCGTGTCGCCGTTGACCGCGAGCCAGATGCGGCCCGTCGCCGGGTGGCCGGTGGCCGCTGCCGCGCGCAGCGGAGTCACGGGGCCTGATGCATCGAAGCCTTTCGCCCAGTCCCACGGACGGCTCAGCTTCTTCGCTTCGGCCTGCAGGTCGCGGCGCGTGAGGTCGACGCCGACACCGTAGCCCCACACGTGCGACAGTGCGTCGGCCGGGTCGATCGACCGGCCGTCCTTGCCGATCGCGACGACCAGCTCGATTTCGTGATGCAGGTCGTTCGTCAGCGGCGGATAGGCGACGGTGCCGCTGGCCGGGACGATCGCGTCGGCCGGCTTCGTGAAGAAGAACGGCGGTTCGCGGTCGGGATCGGCGCCCATTTCGCGCGCGTGGTCGGCGTAGTTGCGGCCGACGCAGAAGACGCGGCGTACCGGAAAGCGCGCGGACGACTGGTCGACTTCGACGGAAGGACGCTCGGCAGCGTCGATGACATAAGCGGACATCGGATGGCCTCGTTCGGTGATAAGACGGATGCCGCGCCCGTGCGGTGCACGGGCCGGCATGCGTGCAACGATACCCGACAGCCGTGCGGCCGGATGCGACGCAACTGCGTTTTACCGGGACAAAACTACGCGTCGGCCGCCGCCGGGGAATCGTCGCCGTCCGGCCGCGCGGCGTTCGCGTCCCGGTACGCCTTCGGCGACACGCCGACCCGCGCACGGAAGCGCCGCGCGAAATACCCTTCGTCGCGGAAGCCGACCGAGCGCGCGATATCGGCGATGCGCCGGCTGGTATGGGCCAGCAGCGACTGCGCGAGCGCGATCCGGCGCTCGGTCACGAGATCGGTGAAGGTGCTGCCGGTTTCCTTGCGGACCAGGTGCGCGAGGTAGTTGGGCGACAGGAACGCGGCCTCGGCGGTCGCGGCGAGCGTCAGGTCCTCGCGGGTCAGGTTGGCGCGCACGTGCCGCAGCACGCGCGCGAGCGCGTCGCGCCGGCCCGCGCGCTGGGCGCCGCGCTGCGCGAGCTTGTCGAGCGCACCCGCGTACTGCGTGCAGACGAGCCCGATCAGCTGCAGCAGGTAGCCGCGCAGCAGCGTGGTCGAGCCGAACGTGCGCACGCGATCGGTGTCGAGCATGCACAGCGCGAGGCGGCGCGCTTCTTCGTAGGTGTCGCCGGTCAGGATGAAGTCGAGGTGTTCCTGGAAGCGGAACGGCGTCAGCTCGGGAAAGCGGTGCGCGGGCACGTCCTCGAGATCGAGCGGGTCGACGTCGAGATCGGCGCGCAGGAACGCCTGGCTGAAGTTGATGACGATGAAGTGCGCGCCTTCCGGATGCGGGATCAGGTGCTCGCGGTGCGGCAGCACGAACGCGAGCGCGCCGCGCGGAAACGGCCGCGTGACGCCGCCGATCCGCTGCTCGGTGTCGCCGCCGAGATTGAACTGGATCTGGAAATACGCGTGCCGGTGCGGCTCGGTGATCGCCTGGCGCGACGCCTGGTCGCGGATGTAGAAGTCGAGCCGGTCGCTGCGTTCGGGCATCCCGTACAGGCGCGGCGGGGCGATGGAGGGCATGAAGGATTCTGCTGTTCGTGACGCGGTTGAGCCGCGATGGTACAGCGAACCGGGCGCGGCGGCGATCCGTGCGGCCGCATGGCTTCGCCCGGTGTCGCTCGCGGCATGCCGCGCGGCGATTACTCGTCCGGATGGAAGCCGAGATAACTGGCGTGCGGGGTGGCGCTATCGGCACGCTGGCTTGCCGCGCCGACCGACCCGAGCGCATCCAGCGTCGACGTACGGTTCGACACCAACATCCAGGCGATGGCCTCGTCGGCGCCGGCCGGGGCCGACTCCGACGCGCGCTGCGCCGTCAAAGCCGTCAGCGCGGCAAGCAGCGCGGCAGCCGGCGGCGCGTGGACCGCGAACCCTTCGTTGGCCACCGCCGCCGTATCGATCCCCAGCACCTTGCACAACCGCGCCCGCAGCGGCGTTTCGGCTTCGCTCGCCGCACGCGCGCGCGCGATGTTCTCGCGGGTGGCCGCATCGACGATCGTGCCGCCGCGGACGAACGGCGCCTGCTGCCACGCATCGGGCGTGCATTGCTTGCCGTCCGGCACCAGCGGCACGAACGGATTCACTTCGGCCGGATAGATCCGGCACACGAGCGGGCGCGCGTCGTAGATCGCGCACCGCATGTCATCGCCAAGGTTCGGGCACGGCCCTGCATGGGTGGCGGTGAGCATGACCGTGATGCGGACGGGCAGCGAGCCGCTGAGCGCGGCGCTCGAGCGCACGCGCTTGTACGCGGCGAACGCGTTGTCGGGCTCGGGCTCGACGAGCCACGGCATTGCATCGCACAGCAGCTCCACGTGGCCGCCGCGCTGCAGCCACGCGATGGCCTCGTCGATCGTCAGCGGAATCCGCAGGTCGCGGCAGCATCCGCCGCAGCCGTTGCAGGCAAAGTCGATATCGGTGGGGGTGTCGTTCATGCTTGATTCGATACGGATAACAGGGTGCCGCGAAGCGTCGCGACAGGGCAACGGTGCGCGTTCATCGGGTGACCAGCGGCGCGACCCGGCGCCGCAGCTCGGGCACAACGTCGGTGTCGAACCACGGGTGGTGCTTGAACCACGCCTGATTGCGCGGCGACGGATGCGGCAGCGGCAACACGTCGGGGCCATAGTCGCGCCAGGCGTGCACGGTGTCGGTCAGCGTGGCCTTGCGCGACTCGCGCAGGAAATGCCGCTGCGCGTACTGGCCGATCAGCAGCGTGAGCCGGATCGACGGCAACTCGGCGAGCAGCCGGTCGATCCACAGCGGCGCGCATTCGGGGCGCGGCGGGTTGTCGCCGCTTGCGCCGCGGCCCGGGTAGCAGAAGCCCATCGGCACGATCGCGAAGCGCGTCTCGTCGTAGAACGTGTCGGCATCGACGTCGAGCCAGCCGCGCAGCCGCTGGCCGCTCGCGTCGTCCCACGGGATGCCGCTCGCATGGACGCGTGTGCCCGGCGCCTGCCCGACGATCAGGATGCGCGCGTCGCGATGGGCCCGCACGACGGGGCGCGGGCCGAGCGGCAGGTCGGCTTCGCAGGCACGGCACGCGCGGATTTCGGTGAGCAGCACGTCGAGCGGCGCGCGCGTGGGTTTCGGCATCGAATCGGATCGGGGACGGAGTGGTCATGCGGCGTCACCCGGGGCCGCGTGCCGGGCGCCGGCAGGCGGCCCGGGAAAGGCGAGGCGCGGGAGCGCGCGCCGCCTGCATCACGCGGTGCGCATCACGCCTGCGACAGGCCCGGTGCGCCGCTTTCGGCGACGGCAGCATCATACAACGCGGTTTGTGCGATCGCTTGGGCGATCCCCGCGTCGTCGTGCGCACCGTCGAGCATGCCCCAGCGCCGGTATTGGGCCAGGAACCACTCGCCTTCGCGCGGATCGGGGCGGTTCACGGTGCCGCCGTCGTGGAAGCGGATCGGCAGCGGCGGCACGGCGAACGGCCCCGAGCCGTAGTCGCCGAGCAGGCGCGGTGCGATCAGCCGGGCCGGCACGCCGAGCGCATCGGGCGACGCGAGCCAGTCGGCCGCCTCGCGACGGTGCGCGGCGCTGTCGAGCCAGGCGCACGCATCGACGAGGGTGCGGATCAGCGCGCGGGCCGTGGCCGGATACAGCGCGACGAAATCGCGCCGGGCCGCGAGCACCTTCTCCGGATGATCGGGCCAGATTTCGCTCGTGACGGCAACGGTCCGCCCCGCGCCGCAGGCCTCGGCCACCGCATGCCACGGCTCGCCGGCGCAGAAGCCGTCGAGCTCGCCGCCGGCGAGCGCGGCCACCATCTCGGGCGGCGGGATCACGACGCTGCGCACGTCGCGCAGCGGATCGACGTCGTGCGACGCGAGCCAGTGGTTCAGCCACATCGCGTGCGTGCCGGTCGGGAAAGTCTGCGCGAGGAGCGGCTTGCGGCCGAGCGTCGCGAACGCGTCGCGCACGCTGCCGCTGGCGCGATACGCGTCGGCGAGGCCGCGCGACAACGAGATCGCCTGGCCGTTGCGGTTCAGCACCATCAGCGCGGCCATGTCGGCCTGCGGGCCGCCGATCCCGAGCTGCAATCCGCAGACGAGCCCGTACAGCGCATGCGCGGCGTCGAGTTCGCCGCTCAGCAGCTTGTCGCGCACGGTGGCCCACGACGGCTGGCGGCTGAGCTCGAGCGTGAGGCCGTGCCGTTCGCCGAGGTTCAGGCGCTGCGCGACGATCAGCGGGGCCGCGTCGCTCAGCGCGACGAACCCGAGGCGAAGATGTGCGCGTTCCGGCGCGGCGGGAGAGGAGGTATCCATGGCATTCATGACTGGGGTGACGCGTCGAGCAGTTGCCGCGCGACGTCGACGATGCGCAGGCCCTGATCCATCGCGCGCTTGCGCAGCGCCGCGTAGGCGTCGTGTTCGGACACCTTGCGCTCGTCCATCAGCAGGCGCTTCGCGCGGTCGATCAGCTTGCGTTCCGCGAGCTCGCGCTCGACGTCGGCCAGCCGGCGGCGCAGCGCGTCGTCGTGCGAGAAGCGGGCGAGCGCGACTTCGAGAATCGGCGCGAGGCGCTCGGCCGACAGCCCTTCGACGAGATACGCGCTGACGCCCGCGCCGACCGCCGCGCGGATCAGCGACTGATTGGCGTCGTGACTGAACATCAGCACGGGGCGCGGCGCGGTGGCGTGCATCACGGCAAGCTGCTCGAGCGTGTCGCGCGACGGGGAATCGGTATCGATGATCACGACGTCGGGATGTTGCTCCTCGACGGCGGCCGGCAGGCGCGCGGGCGTCGCGACGTCGTTCAGCATCTCGTAGCCGAGGTGCGCGAGCGCCTCGCCGAGCTCGCCGATCGGCTTGTCGGTGTCGGTGACGAGCAGCACGCGCAGGCGGGGGGAAGAAGCAGACGGACTCATGACGCGGACGGCGGCGGCGAAATCGTGGCGCGATGGGCGGATCGGGGGCGGCGGCCCCGTGCGGACCTCGGGTCGGTGCCGCGCGCGATGGCCCGGCGGCCGGCGCCGCTGTCTTCATGATAGGTAGGCGGCCGGTGCCGCGTGGCGTCGCGCATGCTACGCGGCCCGGGACAAGGCCGTTTCGATCGCGGTGCCCGCGTCCGGCACGTGCTGCACGGCCGCTTCGCCGATCGCGCCGCCGACGAGGATCACGGCCGGGCTGCCGAGCCGCGCGGCGTCGATGCCGCGCGCGAGACCGCCCAGCGTGCCGGTCCAGCGGCGTTCGTCGGGCGTGCCGGCCCATTGCACGGCTGCGGCCGGCGTCGAGGGCGACAGCACGGCGAGCAGGCCGGCGGCAATACTGTCGACGCGGCTCATGCCCATGTAGATCGCGAGCGTGGTGCCGGTCGCCGCGAGACGCGCCCAGTCGGGTTCGCCGTGGTCCTGACGGTGGGCGGTGACGAACGTGACGCCGTGGCAATGCGCACGGTGCGTGAGCGAGATGCCGAGGCTCGCTGCGGCCGCGAAGCCCGACGAGATGCCGTTGACGATCTCGACCGGAATCGCGGCGGCGCGCAGCGTCGCGAGTTCTTCACCGGCACGCCCGAACAGCAGCGCATCGCCGCCTTTCACGCGCACCACGTGCGCGCCGCGCAGCGCGTGGCGGCGCATCAGCTTCTCGATGAATGCCTGCGGCGTGGAGCGGCAGCCGCCGCGCTTGCCGACGCGGATCACGCGTGCCTGCGGCGCGAGTTCGACGATGCCGGGCGCGACGAGATCGTCGAGCAGCAGCACGTCGGCGGCGGCCAGTGCCTTCACGGCCTTCAGCGTGAGGAGATCGGGATCGCCGGGGCCGGCGCCCAGCAGCGTGACTTTGCCTGTCGTCATGTCGTGTTCCAGTGCCGCCGGCATGCGGCGGTCGATAGCGCGTATGTCTTGCGCGGCGGCGGCGGGCGGTCGAAACGCACCGGCATCCGGCCGTGCCGCGCACGGAAGGACGCCGTTGTCCTGATCGGCCCGCCTGAATGACGGGCAGGGTTTGCGGGGACTGCCCACCGGCGCCGTTGCCGGTGTCATCAGCGGATTCAGCAATATCCGGGCCAACCGGCATGACGCGTCGCGCCGGGGCGGCGGCAACGGCGCGCATTGCGCCGCGCGATGCCCCCGAGCGTGAAGGCAGCCGCCGCGCGCGGGCAGCCGCGATGCCGCATCGGCGTGCATCGTGCCCCGTCAGCGCGCACCGCGATGTCGCACGGCGACAGTGCTGCAGCGCACCACATCTGTGCCTCGCTGCCTCACGGCGCATCGTGGGTCGCACGAAGCCGCGCATCGTGCAACGCCCGATGAGCCTTGCGTGGCGGGGCTGCGGGCCCGATTCGCGACGACATGGCACGGCGTTTGCGTCAGGGGCTTCGGGCGGATCAATGGCGATTCGTCCGGCAGTACCGATTACCGACGCGCCCGGCAACGGGCTTCATGGGCAACGGCGTCCTACGCATCGGGTCTCGACGAGACCGGGTGCGCAGGACGCCGTTTTTCGTTTGGCGGATGACATGACCGACAAAGCTACCCGTATCGATCTCTTCAGCTTCCGCACCGCGCCGATGCGCGCGTTCCACCTGACGTGGATGGCGTTCTTCGTGTGCTTCTTCGCGTGGTTCGCGTGCGCGCCGCTGATGCCGCTGATTGCACGCGAATTCCACCTGACGGCCGCGCAGGTTGCCAACATCAACATCGCGGCGGTGGCCGCGACGATCGCCGTGCGGCTGCTGGTCGGCCCGCTGTGCGACCGCTTCGGCCCGCGCCGCGTGTACGTCGGCCTGCTGCTGCTCGGCGCGATCCCCGTGTTCGCGGTGTCGTTCACGCACGATTACCTGTCGTTCCTGATCTGCCGGCTCGGCATCGGCGCGATCGGCGCGGGCTTCGTGATCACGCAGTACCACACGTCGGTGATGTTCGCGCCGAACGTGGTCGGCACCGCGAACGCGACGACGGCCGGCTGGGGTAACGCCGGCGCAGGCGCGACGCAGGCGCTGATGCCGCTGCTCGTCGCCGCCGGCCTGATGCTCGGCTTCGGCGAGGATTCGTCGTGGCGCATCGCGCTGGTCGTGCCGGGCGCCGCGATGCTCGTGATGGCCTGGGCGTACTGGCGCTTCACGCAGGACTGCCCGCAAGGCGACATCATCGCGCTGCGCCACGCAGGCGTGACGGTCGACAGCGGCAAGAAGGGCGGCTGGGCGAGCTTCTTCGCGGCCTGCGGCAACTATCGTGTGTGGATGCTGTTCGTCACGTACGGCGCGTGCTTCGGCGTCGAGGTGTTCATCCACAACATCGCCGCGCTGTACTACGTCGATCACTTCAGCCTGTCGCTGAAGGACGCCGGGTTCGCGGTCGGCCTGTTCGGGCTGCTCGCGCTGTTCGCGCGTGCGCTCGGCGGCTGGCTGTCCGACAAGATCGCCGCAAGCCGCAGCCTCGACGTGCGCGCGACGCTGCTGTGCGCGCTGATCATCGGCGAAGGGCTCGGGCTGATCTGGTTCTCGCATGCGCAAAGCGTCGGCATCGCGCTCGTCGCGATGCTCACGTTCGGCCTCTTCACGCACATGGCTTGCGGCGCGACCTACGCGCTGGTGCCGTTCATCGACCGCAAGGCGCTCGGCGGCGTGGCGGGGATCGTCGGCGCGGGCGGCAACGTCGGCGCGGTGGCCGCGAGCTTCCTGCTGAAGGGTGTCGGCGACGTGCAGCACACGCTGAGCCTGCTCGGGCTGGCCGTCACCGCGACCGCGCTGTGCGCGATGGCCGTGCGCTTCAGCGCGGAACACAAGGCGCGCGAAGCCGAGTTGCGCGACCGCGCGCTGGCTGCCAGCGGCGTCGCGAACTGATCGACCGAAGGAAACGTCACCATGAAACTCATCGTCATCGGCCACGGCATGGTCGGCCACAAGTTCCTCGAATGCGTCGCGGCGGAAGCGGGCGCCGCGGGCGCGCTGCAGGTCACGGTGCTCGGCGAGGAACCGCGTCCGGCGTACGATCGCGTGCACCTGTCGGAATTCTTCGCGGGCAAGTCGGCGGACGACCTGTCGCTCGTCGAACCCGGCTTCTTCGCGCGTCATCCGCAGTTCGACCTGCGCCTGAACGCGCAAGTCGCGTCGATCGACCGCGCCGCGCATACGGTCACGCTCGCGTCCGGCGAAACGCTCGCGTACGACAAGCTGGTGCTCGCGACGGGGTCGCGCCCGTTCGTGCCGCCGATGCCGGGGCACGATCGTGACGGCTGCTTCGTGTACCGGACGATCGAGAATCTCGAAGCGATGCAGGCGTGCGGCACGCACGCGAAGCGCGGTGTCGTGGTCGGCGGCGGGCTGCTCGGCCTCGAATGCGCGAAGGCGCTGCGCGACATGGGGCTCGACACGCACGTCGTCGAATTCGCGCCGCGGCTGATGGCCGTGCAGGTCGACGACGGCGGCGGCCGGATGCTGCGCGCGAAGATCGAGGCGCTCGGCGTGACCGTGCATACGGGCAAGAACACGCTGGAAATCGTCGATGGCGAGGCAGGCACGCACCGGATGGCGTTCGCCGACGGCTCGCACCTCGACGCCGACATGATCGTGTTCTCGGCCGGCATCCGCGCCCGCGACGAACTGGCCCGTGCATGCGGTCTGGACATCGGCCCGCGCGGCGGTGTCGCGATCGACGACGCGTGCCGCACGAGCGATGTCGACATCTACGCGATCGGCGAATGCGCGGCCTGGAACGGCATGGTGTACGGCCTCGTCGCCCCGGGCTACGACATGGCGCGCGTGGTCGCGAAGCAGCTCGGCGGCGATGCGAACCGTGCAGTCGAAGTCGCCTTCGCCGGCGCCGACATGAGCACGAAGCTGAAGCTGATGGGCGTGGACGTCGCGAGCATCGGCGACGCGCACGGCACGACCGCCGGTAGCCGCACCTACCAGTACGCGGACGAGCGCCGCCAGGTCTACAAGAAGCTCGTGGTGTCCGACTGCGGCAAGTTCCTGCACGGCGCGGTGATGGTCGGCGATGCGGCCGAGTACGGCACGCTGCTGCAGATGATGCTGAATCGCATCGAGCTGCCTGAATCGCCAGAATTCCTGATCCTGCCGTCGTCGGACGGCGTCGCGAAGCCGGCGATCGGCGTCGAGGCGCTGCCCGCGGCCGCGCAGATCTGCTCGTGCAACAACGTGTCGAAATCGCAGATCTGCACGGCGGTCGCCGACGGCGCGACGAGTCTCGGCGCGCTGAAGACGTGCACCGGCGCCGGCACGTCGTGCGGCGGCTGCGTGCCGCTCGTCACGCAGATCATGAAGGCCGAGATGAAGAAGCAGGGCCTCGCGGTCAACAACCATCTGTGCGAGCACTTCCCCCATTCGCGCCAGGAGTTGTTCCACCTGATCCGCGTCGAGCGCATCACGACCTTCGACGAACTGCTCGCGAAGCACGGCCACGGCCTCGGCTGCGACGTGTGCAAGCCGGCGGTGGCGGGCATCCTCGCGTCGTGCTTCAACGAATTCGTGCTGAAGAAGGAGCACGCGGGGCTGCAGGATTCGAACGACTACTACCTTGCGAACATCCAGCGCGACGGCACGTACTCGGTGGTGCCGCGCATGCCGGGCGGCGAAGTCACGCCGCAAGGGCTGATCGCGGTCGGCCAGGTCGCGCAAAAGTATGGGCTGTACACGAAGATCACCGGCGGCCAGCGCGTCGACCTGTTCGGTGCGCGCGTCGAGCAACTGCCGTCGATCTGGGAAGAACTGATCGCCGCCGGCTTCGAATCGGGCCACGCGTACGGCAAGGCGCTGCGCACCGTGAAGTCGTGCGTCGGGTCGACGTGGTGCCGTTACGGCGTCGGCGATTCGGTCGGCCTCGCGATCGACCTGGAGAACCGCTACAAGGGGCTGCGCGCGCCGCACAAGATCAAGTTCGGCGTGTCCGGCTGCACGCGCGAGTGCGCGGAAGCCCAGGGCAAGGACGTCGGCATCATCGCGACCGAGAAGGGCTGGAACCTGTACGTGTGCGGCAACGGCGGGATGAAGCCGCGTCATGCGGAACTGCTCGCGTCCGATCTCGATCGTCCGACGCTGATCCGCTACATCGACCGCCTCCTGATGTTCTACGTGCGCACCGCCGACCGGCTGCAACGCACCAGCGTGTGGCGCGACAACCTCGAAGGCGGCCTCGACTACCTGATCGACGTCGTCGTGCACGACCGGCTCGGGATCGGCGCCGAACTCGAAGCCGACATGCAGCATGTGGTCGACACCTACGAGTGCGAATGGAAGAAGGCCGTGACCGATCCCGACACGCGCAAGCGCTTCCGTCACTTCGTGAACAGCGACGCGCCCGACACGACCATCGAATTCGTCGAGACGCGCGGCCAGATCCGGCCCGCGACACCGGGCGAACGCGCGGGCGGCAAGCTTGTGTCGATTCCCGTCGTCGCTGAAGGCGTGACGCAAGCCGCCACCGAACCCGCTACCGTTTGACCCTGACCGACACCCGCGTTTTTCCAAAGGAGTCCATCATGAACGATCGTCTTCCGCTGTCCTGGACCCGCGTGTGCGCGCTCGACGACATCGTGCCCAACACCGGCGTGTGTGCGCTCGTCAACGGCGAGCAGGTCGCGGTTTTTCACGTCGCGCATGCCGAAGCCGGCGGCGTGTTCGCGATCGACAACGTCGATCCGGTGTCGCAGGCGGCCGTGATGTCGCGTGGGCTGATCGGCAGCCTCGGCGAGCGCGTGGTCGTCGCGTCGCCGCTGTACAAGCAGCACTTCGACCTGCGCACCGGCGAATGCCTCGAGGTGCCGGAGCAGTCGGTGAGCGCGTATCCGTCGCGGGTCGAGGACGGTTTCGTGTGGATCGCAGCCTGACCGCCCCGGAGCGCGCATGACCGCCACCCCCGTCAAAAGTGTGTGCCCGTACTGCGGCGTCGGCTGCGGGATGGTGCTGCACGTCGAGGAAGGCGAAGTCGTCAAGGTGTCCGGCGACGCCGACCATCCGACCAACTTCGGGCGGCTGTGCACGAAGGGCGCGTCGGCGCACGTCGCGTTGCGCCGCTCGGGGCGGCTCGACCGCGCGTTCGTGCGGCGCGCGCGCGAGGACGACCTGGTGCCGCTGCCGGCCCGCGACGCGATCGCCGATACCGCGCGCCGTCTGCGCGCGGTGCTCGATACGCACGGACCCGACGCGCTGTCGTTCTACGTATCGGGTCAGATGTCGATCGAGGCGCAATACCTCGTCAACAAGCTCGCGAAGGGCTTCGTCGGCACCCGCAACATCGAGTCGAATTCGCGCCTGTGCATGGCGAGCGCGAGTACCGGCTACAAGCAGTCGCTCGGCGCGGACGGGCCGCCCGGGTCGTACCAGGATTTCGATCGCGCGAACCTGTTCTTCGTGATCGGCGCGAACATGGCCGACTGTCATCCGATCCTGTTCCTGCGGATGATGGATCGCGTGAAGGCCGGCGCGAAGCTGATCGTCGTCGATCCGCGCCGCACCGGCACGGCCGACAAGGCCGACCTGTTCCTGCAGATCCGGCCGGGCACCGATCTCGCGCTGACCAACGGGCTGCTGCACCTGCTGCATGCGAACGGCCGCACGGATGCCGCGTTCATCGACGCGTACACCGAAGGCTGGGACGCGATGCCCGCGTTCCTCGCCGACTACACGCCCGAGCGTGTCGCCGACATCACCGGCCTCGCGGAAGCCGACCTTCGCACGGCCGCGGAGTGGATCGGCGACGCGCAGGAGTGGATGAGCTGCTGGACGATGGGGCTCAACCAGAGCACGCACGGCGTGTGGAACACCAATGCGATCTGCAACCTGCATCTCGCGACGGGCAAGATCTGCCGCACCGGCAGCGGCCCGTTCTCGCTGACCGGCCAGCCGAACGCGATGGGCGGGCGCGAGATGGGCTACATGGGCCCCGGGCTGCCGGGCCAGCGCTCGGTGGCGTCGGACGACGATCGCCGTTTCGTCGAGAACCTGTGGCGCGTGCCGGCCGGCACGCTGCGCAAGGAGACAGGGCAAGGCACGGTCGACATGTTCTCGCGGATGGCGGCCGGCGACATCAAGGCCTGCTGGATCATCTGCACGAACCCGGTCGCCACGGTGCCGAACCGGCAGAACGTGATCGCCGGGTTGCAGGCCGCCGAGCTCGTGATCGCGCAGGACGCCTTCCTCGACACCGAAACCAACCGCTATGCGGACATCCTGTTGCCCGGCGCGCTGTGGGCGGAAGGCGACGGCGTGATGGTCAACTCCGAGCGCAACATGACGCTGATGCGCGCGGCGGTCGCGCCGCCGGGCGACGCGCTGCCCGACTGGCGCATCGTCGCGGAAGTCGCGCGTGCGATGGGCTTCGGCGATGCGTTCGACTATGCGTCGGCGGCCGACGTGTTCGACGAGATCGTGCGCTTCTCGAATCCGGCGACCGGCTACGACTTGCGCGGCGCGAGCCATGCGGCGCTGCGCGACGGGCCCGTGCAGTGGCCGGTCGCGCCGGGCACCGCGCGCGAACGGCACCCGATCCGCTATCTGAACGACGGCGTGAGCCAGACGCTGCGGCCGGCGGGCAACGGTAGCGCGAGCGACGCGCCGCGCCTCGCGTTCCCGACGCCGTCGGGCAAGGCGCGCTTCTTCGCGCGGCCGCACGTCGATCCGGCCGAGCGGCCCGCCGACACGTTCCCGATCGTGCTGAACACCGGGCGGCTGCAGCATCAATGGCACACGATGACGAAGACGGGCAAGGTCGCGATGCTGAACAAGCTCAACCCGCGCCCGTTCGTCGAGCTGCACCCGGACGATGCGAGCGCGCTCGGCATCGCCGCGAAGGACAGCGTCGAGATCCGCTCGGCGCGCGGCCGCGCGGTGCTGCCGGCGGTCGTGACCGAGCGCGTGCGGCGCGGCAACTGCTTCGCGCCGATGCACTGGAACGACGTGTACGGCGACGACCTGTGCATCAACGCGGTGACGAACGACGCGATCGATCCCGAATCGCAGCAACCCGAACTGAAATACTGCGCGGTCGCGCTGCGGCGCGTCGAGACGGATGCGTTCGCGTCCGCCGACGACGAGACGGCGCAACCCGACGCCCGCGCCGACGACGCGCGGCCAGTGTCCGCGCCGGCGCTTGCTTCACAGGAATCCGACATGGCAGACCTCGACACTTTCGCGGCCGCGCTCGGCGTGGCCGACCTCGCGCCGCCGCCGTTGACGGACACCGAACGGTTGTACGTGGCCGGCCTCGTCAGCGGGCTGAGGGCGAGCGCCGGCCGGCGCGAGGGCGGCGTACCCGTGCTGCCGGCCGGCGCGCCGCTCACGCCGCCGGTGCGGTTCTGGCTCGACGGCATGCTGGCCGGCCTGTTCAGCCGCTCGCTGCCGGCGAGCGTGCCGGGTGCCGCGGCGCCTGCGCCGACGGCCGATGTCACTGCGTCCGGCGGCGTGCGGATCGTGCGTACACGGCCGAAGGTCGTGCTGCTGTGGGCGTCGCAGACCGGCAACATCGAATCGTTGACCGAGGACTACGCGACGCAACTGATGAACGCGGGCTTCGAGATCCGCACGGCATGCATGTCCGACTATCCGGTGGCGTCGCTGGCCGGTGCGCAATACGTGCTGCTGATGACCAGCACGTTCGGCGACGGCGATGCGCCCGACAACGGCAGCGAATTCTGGGACGCGCTGCGGGCCGGCAGCGCCGCGCGCCTCGACGGCGTGCACTTCGCGGTGCTCGCGTTCGGCGATCGCAACTACGACCAGTTCTGCGGCCACGGCCGCCGGCTCGACGCGCGGCTCGCGGAACTCGGCGCGGCGCGCCTCTGCGCACGCGTCGATTGCGACGTCGAATTCCAGCGCGACGCCGACCATTGGCTCGAACGCGTCGTCGCGCGGATCAAGGAGGCCGATGCCGCGCTGCACGCGGTGCCGAGCGGCGGGATCAGCCCGTCGGGGCTGCTGCCGACCAAGGCGCATCCGGCGCCGTCGAAGCTCGTCGCGAACCTGCGGCTGAACCGCCCGGGCGCGGCGAAGGACACGCGCTACGTGTCGCTGTCGACCGAAGGCGCGAACCTCGAATACGAAACCGGCGACGCGCTCGGCGTGTGGCCGACCAACTGCCCGGAGCTGGTCGACGAGCTGCTGTCGGTCACGGCGCTGAAGGCCGATGCGCCGGTGTCGATCGCGGGTGTCGGCGACGTGCGCCTCGGCGACGCGCTCGCGCGTCACTTCGACATCACGCGCCCGCATCCGGACACGCTCGCCTTCATCGCGTCGCGCAGCGCGAACGGCGCGCTGAAGTCGCTGCTCGGCGACGACCGCAAGGGCGACCTGAAGCAATGGCTGTGGGGGCAGCAGCTTGCGGACGTGCTGCACGAGTTTCCGGTCGAGCTGTCGGGCACGGAGCTGGTCGGGATGCTCAAGCGCATGCAGCCGCGCCTCTATTCGATCGCGTCGAGCCCGAGCGCGCACCAGGGCGAGATCCACCTGACCGTGTCGGCCGTGCGCTATCACAATGGCCGGCGCGCGCGCAAAGGCGTGGCGTCGACGTTCCTCGCCGATCGCGCGGACGACGGCCGCGTGCCGGTGTTCGTGCAGAAGTCCGCGCATTTCCGGCCGCCGGTGAACGGCGACGTGCCGATCGTGATGGTCGGCCCCGGTACCGGTGTCGCGCCGTTCCGCGGCTTTCTGCACGAGCGGCAGGCACGCGGCGCGCGCGGGCGCAACTGGCTGTTCTTCGGCGAGCAGCATGCGCAGACCGACTTCTACTACGGCGACGAGCTGGGTGCGATGCACGACAGCGGTTTCCTGACGCGGCTCGACCTCGCGTTCTCGCGCGACCAGGCCGACAAGATCTACGTGCAGGACCGGATGCGCGAGCAGGGCGCCGAGCTGTTCGCGTGGCTGGAGGAAGGCGCGCACTTCTATGTGTGCGGCGATGCCGCGCGGATGGCGAAGGATGTCGATACGGCGCTGAAGGCGGTGGTCGCCGAGCACGGCGGGATGTCGGATGAAGCCGCGAACGATTATGTCGCGCGGCTTTCGAAGGCGCGGCGCTACATGCGGGACGTGTACTGAACCCCGGCGACGCGGGCCCGGCGGGTTACGCGTGATCGTCCGGTTGCGGCCGGCCGAACCACTGCCGGCTCGAGCGCGACAGCAACAGCAAGGTCGCCAGCGTGCACAGGCAGTAGACGGCGCTCAGGAAATCGGCCGGCCGATGGGCGACCGTAAAGGCCATCAACGCGAGCATGGCGATGACCAGCCCGATCATCGTGAGGCGCGCCCAGTTCTTCCGGCGCGCGATCTGCACGACGAGCAGCGCGAGGACGAGGGCGATCGCGATGAAGGCCGCCGCGAGCATCTGGACGATCCTGACGCGTAACGCGTCGCCCGAGACGCGGTCGAGCAGGGCCGGAACGATGGCCGACTCGAAAATGGCGACGCGGTACGAAAAGATGCACCACGCGCCAGCCAGCAGCGTGACGGCCACCCGGACCGTTTCCGGCGTATCTCCGCCGAAAATCGGCATATTCTTCAGCGAAGTCATTTTCATTCCGATGGGTTCCTTCGCGGCGGCGGGCATGCCGCTTGCGCTCGGCCGGCGGCGTCGCGGCCGCGGGCGGGAATCGATCGTCGCAGCGTAGCACAGGCGTCGGCGCCGGCAACGGCCGGTTCGTTTCGCGGCCGGCACACACCTTCCTTCACGATCGACCGGAGCAAACATGAAGACGAGATTCGTCAGGGCGGCGGCCCGGGCCGCGACCATCGGCATCCTGATGGCGGCAGCGGCATGGAACCTGTCCGCTGCCGCGCAGGGCGCGTCGTCGCCCGTCGGCTCGGCCGCCGCGACCCCCGACAACGCAATATTGCTCACGGTATTCCTGAAACACGATCAGTCGCGCCCGTTGGCCGAGCTGAATGCGCAGCTTGCGAAGCAGGGGTTCTACAAGGCGTTTCCGCCGCCGGGTGTCGAAGTGGTGAGCTGGACCGTGACGATGGGGATCGGGCAGATCGTCGTGTTGCGGCTGCCGGCGTCGCGGCTGCGGGAGGTCAATCGCGTGCTCGAGGACACGGCGTGGGGCGCGTACCGGACGGAGTTCTATCCGACTTACGACTACAAGGCGATCGGGTTGGGGGAGCATGAGCGGGCGAAGTGACGGGAAGCGGGATGCTTGCCCGGGATCGGCGCGTCCCGTCCCCGAAAAGCCGCGCGGCATTGCGCATTTGTCCCTGTCCGCGCGGGCGCGCGCGGCGATTTTCTCCCAAATGCATCACAAGTCATTCATCAGATGAAAAAACCATCCCGGTTCCCGGTATGATGCGCACCTTGCGTTGCAGGACGCCTTGTTTCTTTATGCGTTTTTGATGGACGAGATACCACAAATCCGCACAAAGCCGACGTGAAAGATTCTGTAATATAAATTCCGTATACTCGTAAGTTCTGACCCAGGCGCCTCCGAGCCCGTCTTCGGCCGGCCGCCCACGCAGAACAACCACAGATACGTCGCCGCCCGGCCAACCCGCGCCGCGACACGCTATGCACCACCACTGAACAACTTATGTCTTCCCGCCACTCTGGTTCGCCTGGTCGTGCCGCGGCGGTGATCGCCCGTGCCCGGGCGCTGATCCGCAACGAGCGCGTGCTGTCGCCGCTGCTTGCGCTCGGCATCGGCCTGCTGCTGATCGTGGTTTTCCAGCACCTGTCGGAATCCGTCGACTACCGGTCGGTGATCCGCCAGTTGCGTCATATGTCCGCCGGCGAGTGGGGCGCGTCGCTGGCCGCGACGGCCCTCAGCTATCTCGCGCTCGTCGCCCGCGACGCGGTCGGCCTGCGCTACGTCGCCGCGAAGGTGCCGCGCGTCGCGCTGTGGATCGGCGCGATCGCCGGGTCCGCGCTCGGTAACGCGACCGGCTTCGGCGCGCTGACGGGCGGCGCGGTGCGCGCACGCGTGTACGGCGTGTCGGGCGTCACGCCCGCGCAGATCGGCCGGATGACGGTGTTCACGAGCGGCACGCTGGCGCTCGCGATGGTGTTGATGACGGCAGTCGGCATGGTCTGCATGCCGGAAGCGCTCGCCGCGATGCTGCACGTCGCGCCCGGCGTGCTGACGTGGACCGGCGCGGCGCTGCTGGTGGTGCTGGCCGCGATGGTCGTGATGTGCGGCCACGCCGCACGCCCGGTCGTCACGCGCTTCAAGTGGCTGTCGTTCGACGTGCCGGCGCGGCGCGATCTCGTCGCGCAGGTCGTCTATGCGGTGCTCGACGTCGTCGCGGCGGGCCTGACGCTGTGGGTGCTGCTGCCGGCCGCGCCGGTCGGCTTCCCGACCTTCATTACTGTTTACGCCGCCGCGTTGCTGCTCGGGATGATCGGCCATACGCCGGGCGGGATCGGCGTGTTCGAAGCGGCGATGGTCTTCACGCTGGGCCGCGAAGTGCCGCCGCACGCGATGGTCGCCGCGCTGATCGCGTATCGCGCGATCTATTTCGGCGTGCCGCTCGTGCTGTCGGCCGGCCTGCTGGCCGGTTTCGAAGGCCGCGCGCTGCGGCGCCGGCTCGTGACGCGGCAGGCCGTGCGCGTGTCGCAGCTCGCGCCGGTGTTCCTGAGCCTCGTGACGTTCGCGGTCGGCGGGATGCTGGTGATCTCGAGCGCGACGCCCGCGTTCTGGCACCGGATCGCGATCCTGCGCCACCTCGTGCCGCTGTGGGTGCTCGAAGGCTCGCAGGTGATCTGCAGCGTGCTCGGCGTGGCGCTGCTGTTCGTCGCGCGCGGGCTGCTGCGCCGCCTCGACGGTGCCTGGTGGATGACCTTCGCGCTGACGCTCGCCAGCCTCGCGCTGTCGCTGGCGAAGGGCCTCGCGTTCGTCGAGGCCGGCGTGCTCGGCACGCTGCTGGTGCTGCTGCTCGTCAGCCGTCGCCGCTTCAACCGCCATTCGTCGCTGCTGGCGGAGCGCTTCACGGTGAGCTGGTTCGTGTCGGTGGCGATGGTACTGATGCTGGCCGTGTGGGTGCTGTTCTTCGCGTTCCGCGACGTGCCGTACACGCGCGAGCTGTGGTCGCATTTCTCGTTCGACGCGCGCGCGCCGCGGGCACTGCGCGCGACGCTCGCGTCCGGCGTATTCGTCGCGCTGTTCGCGTTGTGGCAACTGCTGCGCCCGGCGCCGGGTCGTTTCGTGAAGCCTGCGGAGCAGGACCTGTCGGATGCCGAACGAATCATCCGCGCACAGGAATGCAGCGATGCGGGCCTCGCGCTGATGGGCGACAAGTCGTTCCTGTTCTCGGAGTCCCGCCGGGCCTTCCTGATGTATGCGAAGAACGGCCGCACGTGGGCCGCGCTGCACGATCCGGTCGGGCCGCGCGAGGAATGGCCGGCGCTGATCAGCAAGTTCATCGCGCTCGCCCACGCGCATAGCGGCCGTGCGGCGTTCTACCAGGTGCGCGCGAACGCGCTGCCGCTGTATCTCGACGCGGGGCTCACGCTGATGAAGCTCGGCGAGGAAGCGCATATCGCGCTCGACCGGTTCGACCTGAAAGGTTCGAACCGCTCGCACCTGCGCTACGCGCTGCGCCGCGGCGACAAGGACGCGCTGACGGTCGAGGTGATCGCGCCGAGCGACGTGCCGGCCGCGCTGCCGGCGCTGCGCGACATCTCGGACGGCTGGCTCGACAGCCGCGACGCGCGCGAGAAGAGCTTCTCGGTCGCCGCGTTCCACGACGGCTATCTGGCGACGCAGTCGGTGATGCTCGTGCGGCAGGCCGACAAGCCGATCGCGTTCGTCACGTTCATGACGACCGACCTCAACACCGAGGCGACGGTCGGCGTGATGCGCCATCTGCCGGACGCGTCGCCGTACGCGATGGAATATCTGTTTACGCAGCTCGCGCTGCATCTGAAGGAAGCGGGTTTCCGCAAGCTGAGCCTGGGCATCGCGCCGTTCTCGGGGATGGGGGCGGCGAAGATGCCGTCGCCTTTGCACCGCATCGGCCTGATGGTCTGGCGCTTCGGCGGCCGCTTCTACAACTTCCGCGGCTTGCGCGCATTCAAGAGCAAGTTCGAACCGCACTGGGAGCCGCGTTACCTCGCGGCCTCGGGCACGGTCGGCGTGTTCGTCACGCTGGCGGATCTGTCATTGCTGGCTGGAGGTCGGCGTTCATGATGTTGAAGAAGGGAATCGCGCGGGCGGCAGCCGCCTGCGCGGGAATGATGCTGGCCGGCGCCGCGTGCGCCACCCAGCCAGCCGCAATGAAGGCCGAAACCGTATCGGGCGGCCGCTACGGGCCCGTGACCGTGACCAAACCCAGCGGGCCGCTGCGCGGCTTCGTCGTGCTGTTCTCGCGCGAGGCCGGCTGGAATGCGGCCGACCAGCAGGCCGCCGATGCGCTCGCGAAGGCCGGTGCGATGACGGTCGGCGTCGATTCCGAGCGGTACGCGATGAATCTCGCCGCGAAGCAGGAGACCTGCCATCACCTCGACGGCGACGCCGAAGCGGTCAGTCATCAGCTCGAGCGCCTTGCACAGTCGTCGCGCTACTTCACGCCGATCGTCGCGGGCGTGGGCCAGGGCGGCGCGATCGCGAAGCAGATCCTGTCGATGGCGCCGGAGAACACGATCGCCGGCGTCGTCTCGGTCGATCCCGCTGCCAAGCTCGATCCGCGCTTCAAGCCGTGCCCGCCCGATCCGACGATCGTGCGCCGCGCGATGCCCGGCTTCGTCGATACGGCGGCCACGGGCGATTCCGCGAAGCTCGTGTCGCTCGTCACGTCGCATCTGCTGGACACCACCCGCGGCGACGAACTCGACGTGTCGGACCTGCCGCTCGTCGAGCTGCCGGCCAAAGGTGGCAACGGCCAGCTCGCGATCGTGATCTCAGGTGACGGCGGCTGGCGCGATCTCGACAAGACGATCGCCGAGGCGCTGCAGCGCGACGGCGTGTCGGTGGTCGGCATCGACAGCCTGCGCTATTTCTGGAGCGAGAAGCCGCCGGCGCAAGTGAGCCGCGATCTCGCGCGCGTGATGCGCACCTACATGGCGCGCTGGCATGCGAACCGCGTGGCACTGGTCGGCTATTCGTTCGGCGCCGACGTGATGCCGTTCGCGTACAACCGGCTGCCGGCCGACCTGCGCGACAAGGTCGCCGTGATGTCGCTGCTCGGCTTCGCGCCGGCCGCCGATTTCCAGATCCGCGTGACGGGCTGGCTCGGCATGCCCGCAAGCGACAAGGCGCTGAAGGTCGCGCCGGAAATCGCGAAGGTGCCGCCGCAGCTCGTGCAGTGCTTCTATGGCGCGGAAGAGAAGGACACGATGTGTCCGGCACTCGTGAACACGGGCGCCGACGTGATCAAGACGCAAGGCGATCACCACTTCGGCCGCGACTACATCGCGCTCGAGAAGAAGATCCTCGGCGCGTTCGGCAAGCCGGTCGCGGCGCGCTGAACGCCGGCGCCCGCTTCGCGGCGGGCGCCGGCCGGGAGCTTCCGGTGCATCGTACGGGCGGCCCGCGGGCCGCCCGTTTCATTTTTCGGCGGGCGTTGTCGTTCGCGCATCGTGCTGGTAGAAGCCGGTGAACCGGTCGAGCTGCCGCCGCGCGGCCGTGATGTCCGTGCCGTCGCCGAGCACCGCGCTCGAAAACCCCGTGCGTTCCATCAGCAGCAACTGGTCGACCAGCACCTCGCCGGTCGCGCGCAGGTCGCCCGTGAAGCCGTAGCGCTTGCGCAGCAGGTACGCCTGGCTGTACGC
Organism: Burkholderia sp. AU31624; assembly: GCF_020420065.1. Lineage (NCBI taxonomy): Bacteria > Pseudomonadati > Pseudomonadota > Betaproteobacteria > Burkholderiales > Burkholderiaceae > Burkholderia > Burkholderia sp. AU31624. Next base: position 215,108 of record NZ_JAIZRT010000001.1, on the reverse strand, counting down.
ACGCCCATCGGTGAACGACGGAAACGCGAGGTCGATGCGCGCGGCCCGCGCGATGTGTTCGGCGAGCGGTGGCAGTTCCTCGTCGTTACCGATCGTCAGCGTCGCCGTGCCGTGCTGCTGCGAATCGCCGGCGTGTTCGGCCGGTGTCAGCAGCCGGATGCGTGCGGTCGGATTCTCTTCGTGCGTCATGCGTGCTCCACCTGATGGCGCGCGTCGTTCGCGGCGGCCTTGAAGGGTTCCGGGCCGATGCGGCGGACGGTGTCGATGAATCGTTCGCTGCGGCCGTCGTCGTCGATGCGCGCGTCGAGATACGCATTGACGATCGCATCGACGACATCGACGATCTCGTCCGCCGAAAACGACGGGCCGATCACCTTGCCCGGCCGCGCGGGGCCGCTCGCGGTCGAGCCGTCCGAGCCGCCGAGCGTGACCTGATACCACTCGGCGCCGTCCTTGTCGACGCCGAGGATGCCGAGGTGGCCGCTGTGATGATGGCCGCACGAGTTGATGCAGCCGCTGATGTGCAGGTCGATGTCGCCGACGTCGTGCAGCATGTCGAGATCCTGGAAGCGCTCGGCGATCGCATCGGCGATCGGGATCGAGCGTGCATTCGCGAGCGCGCAGAAGTCGCCGCCCGGGCACGCGATCATGTCCGTCAGGAGTCCGACATTCGCGCTCGCGAGCCCGACCGCACGCGCGTGTTCCCACAGCAGGAACAGGTCGTCGACATGCACCCACGGCAGCACGACGTTCTGCGTGTGCGTGACGCGCGCCTCGCCGGCCGAGAACTGGTCGGCGAGATCGGCGAGCGCGTCGAGCTGGTCCGGCGACGCGTCGCCCGGTGCCTGCAGGCGGCGCTTGAACGACAGCGTGACGATGCGCAGCGCCGGATCGCGGTGGTCGGCCACATTGCGTGCGAGCCAGCGCGCGAAGGCCGGATGGCGTGCCGCCTGGGCGGACAGGCGCAGGTCCGCGTCGCGCAGGCTGACCGTGCGCGGCTCGAGCCGCGGCGGGACGAACGATGCGGCGACGCGGTCGAACTCGACCTGGGCAATCGTGTGCAGCCCGCCGTCGTGATCGACGATCTGGCGGAACTCCTCCTCGACGTCGTCGATGTAGCGCTGTCCCTCGGTCTTCACGAGGATCTTGATGCGCGCCTTGTACTTGTTGTCGCGCCGTCCGTAGCGGTTGTACACGCGGACGATCGCCTCGATGTAGTTCATCACGTGCTGCCACGGCAGGAACGCGCGCAGCAGCGTCGCGATCATCGGCGTGCGCCCCATCCCGCCGCCGACGCTCACGCGAAAGCCGAGCTCGCCTGCGTCGTTGCGCACGAGCTTGAGCCCGACGTCGTGCCAGTCGGTGGCCGCGCGGTCTTCGGTCGCGCCGGTGATCGCGATCTTGAACTTGCGCGGCAGGAACGCGAATTCGGGGTGCAGCGTGGTCCACTGGCGCATCACTTCCGCGAACGGGCGCGGATCGGCGATCTCGTCCGGCGCGACACCCGCGCGCTCGTCGCACGAAATATTGCGGATGCAGTTGCCGCTCGTCTGGATGCCGTGCATGTCGACGGTCGCGAGCAGGTCCATCACGTCGGCGGCCTTGTCGAGCGGAATCCAGTTGAACTGCACGTTGGTGCGTGTCGTGAAGTGCGCGCTGCGGGTCGGCAGGCGGAGCGTGCCGAGCAGGGCCTGCGCGTCCGATGCGGCGCGGTAGGTGGCGTCGTCCGGCACGTCGTAGTCGCGCGCGATCCGCGCGAGCACGCGCAGCTGCGCACTCGACAGTTCGCCGTACGGGACGGCCACGCGCAGCATCGGCGCATGGCGCTGCACGTACCAGCCGTTCTGCAGGCGCAGCGGCCGGAATGCGTCCTCGCTCAGCGTGCCGTGCTGCCAGCGCTCGAGCTGGTCGCGAAACTGGGCGGCGCGGCTGTGCACGAGCGCCCGGTCGAAAACGGTATATCGATACATGACGTGATACGCGAGAGGAGCCGTGGCGCGGCGCGCGTGGCTCGGGACAGACGTTGCGACGGGTGTCAGGCAACCGGGGACAGCGTAAGGAACGCGGTGCGGCGGGACAAGCAGCAGATGGGGACGAAAAGGGCGCAGCAGATGGCCGGCGTGACGCCGGCGCGGGCCGGGCATGCGTGCGTGCATGCCCGTGGCGGGCGTTTATGCGGGAGCGTCGACGACGAGCGCCGGATCGAGCGCGCGGATGCGCTGGTCGATGAAGTAGCCGCCGCCTTCCTGATAGCGCAGGAACAGGCGGCCGCACGAGCGGCAGCGGTTGACGGTGCAGCGGTTGTACGGGAAATGGCGCAGTGCGATCGGCGCGTCGTCCGACGCGTAGCGCGTGCCGGCCGGATGATATTCGGCGTAGGTCGGTTCCGTCTCGCCAAGTGGCGCGAGCGTGGCGACTTCGGTCAGTTGCGCGTCCTGCAGCGACAGCGGCAGGGTCGTCCATCCGGCGAGCGGCGTTTTCGTGCAGAGGCACGACTGCGTGATGTGCGCGGCTTCAACGGTCAGTTTCAACAGCGCGTCGTGATCGAGGTAGGGCAGTTGACTCATGGGCAATCATGAAGGGCGGCGGGATCAGCACTGTAACCCGCATGCGGCTTGCGCGCATCGCCGTGACGCCGGCGGCGCGCCCCGGGTGAGATTCAACCGCCCTTGCGGACCGACGGCTGCGCGACGAGCTCGCCGAGCACCCGGATCGCGCGCTCGATGTCGCGGCTCCACGGATGGCCGAAGTTCACGCGCACGCAACGCTCGAAGCCGTGCGCGGCCGAAAACAGCGGCCCCGGCGCGAAGCTGATCCCGCGTGCGATGGCCTGGCGATGCAGCTCCATCGCGTCGATCGCGTCGGGAAACGCGAGCCACAGAAAATAACCGCCTTCGGGCCGCACCCATTCGACGCCGGCCGGCAGCCAGCGCCGCAGCGCGTCGTCCATCCGGTCGAGCTGCGTGTGCAGCGCGCCGCGCAGCTTGCGCAGGTGCCGGTCGTAGCCGCCGTGCTCGAGATAGTTCGCGATGCCGACCTGCGCGGGAATGCTGGCCGACAGCGTCGTCATCAGCTTGAGCCGCTGCACCTTCTCCGCGAACCGGCCGGCGGCGGCCCAGCCGATCCGGTAGCCGGGTGCGAGCGTTTTCGAGAACGAGCTGCAATGCATCACGAGGCCGTGTCGATCGAACGCACGCGCGGGCAGCGGGTAGTCGGGGCCGAAGTGCAGCTCGCCGTACACGTCGTCCTCGATCAGCGGTACGTCGCGCGCGGCGAGCAACGCGACGAGCGCGCGCTTTTTTTCGACGGACAGCGTGACGCCGGTCGGATTCTGGAAGTTGGTCATGAACCAGCACGCGCGGATGTCGTGCCGGTCGAGCGCGTTCGCGAGCGCATCGAGATCGAGGCCCGTGCGCGGATCGACGGGAATCTCGACCGCGCGCAGGTCGAGCCGTTCGATCGCCTGCAGCGCCGCATAGAAACCGGGTGCTTCGACGGCCACGACGTCGCCGGGCCGCGTGACGGCCATCAGGCACAGGTTCAGCGCTTCGAGCGCGCCGTTCGTGACGACGATCTCGTCGATCGGCTGCGAGACGCCGGTCGCGAGATAGCGCCGCGCGATCTGCTGGCGCAGCGCCTCGTTGCCGGGCGGCAGGTCGACGACCGTGCTCCACGGGCTGACGAGCCGCGTGGCCTGCGCGAGCGATTTCGCGAGACGCGGCAGCGGAAACAGTTGCGGCGACGGGAACGCGGAGCCGAGCGGCACGATGCCGGGTTGCGTGGCCGCGTCGAGGACGGAGAACACGAGGCTGCTGATGTCGACCTTGCGCGTGACGCCGGCGCGGCTTGCCTGGCGTTTGGCGGCCGGGCTCGCCGCCGGCGTGGCGCCCGGCGCGACGTAGTAGCCCGAGCGTTCGCGCGCGCGGATCAGCCCCCACTGTTCGAGCAGGTAGTACGCGCGAAACACCGTCGACTGGCTCACGCCGTGCTGCGCGATGATCTGCCGCAGCGACGGCAGGCGCGTGCCGACGGCGAGGTTGCCGTTGCGGATGTCGTCGGCGATCGTGTGGGCGAGGGTTTCGTAGCGTTTCATCGGCGAGGGTGGCGCGCGCCGTCGCCACGCGCGGGCCGGAGTGGCGCCGCGCCGGCGGGCGCGGCTCATTGTCCGATGCGCGGCCCGAAAAGGAAAGCGCAGGCGAGGTCAGTTCAAGGCGGGCCGCGCTTTCCTGCCGCGTCAGGCCGCGTTCGGCTCGACGTTCTGCCGGGTCGCGGCGCCGCGCAGCGGCGGCAACGGCTCGACCTTGCCGACGATGAACAGGTACGACAGCGCGCCGACCACGCACAACGCACCGGCCACCGCGAGCGGCACGACGAACGAGCCCTTCGTGATCGACAGCATCACGCCCGTGAACGTCGTGATGAAGATCCCCGCGAGATTGCCGGCGAAGTTCTGGATGCCGCCGAGCGATGCGACATGCGCGGGCGTCGGCGCGACTTCGCCGACGAGCGTCCACACGTTGGCGCCTGCAAACGACAGGCTCGCATACGCGAGAGCGAACAAACCGAGGCAGGCCCACACGTTCTCGACGAAGGCCGACAGCGCGATCGACGAAGACAGCAGCATGCCGAGCACGAGGCAGGTCTTGCGCGCGGCGGTCGCGCTCCAGCCGCGGCGGAACAGGCTGTCCGACACATAGCCGCCGAGCCAGCCGCCGGGAATCGCGAGCAGCGCGGGCAGCATGCCCCACGTGCCGAGCGACGCGAGCGAGAAGCCGCGCGACTGCAGCAGGTAGCTCGGGAACCACGTGATGAAGAAGTAGATCGCGAAGTTCAGGCAGAACAGCCCGATCATCATGCCCCACACGGTGCGGTAGCGGAACAGGTCGAGCCACGACACCTTCGGGCCATCGGTTGCGGCCGCAACGGTCGGGGCGCCGCGCTGCGCGAGCAGGGCATCGACGGCGTCGGGCGCGATCGCGCGATAGCGTTCCGGGTCGCGATAGACGAACCACCACGCCAGCGCCCAGACGATGCCGATGCCGCCCGTGATCACGAACGACCCGCGCCAGCCGACGATCGAGATCAGCCACGCGACGAGCGGCAGCGACAGCGCGGAGCCGACGCGCGAGCCGCTGTCGAAGATGCTGCTCGCGAGTCCGCGTTCGCTGCGCGGAAACCAGTTGAACGCGACCTTCGCGAACGACGGGATCGCGGCCGCTTCGCCGACGCCGAGCATCAGCCGCACGCCGACGAGCTGCGCGAGGCCGCGCGCGGCGCCCGTCGCGACGGTGAACACCGACCACCAGCCGACCGCGAGCGCGAGGCTCACGCGCACGCCGACCTTGTCGATGAACCAGCCGGCCGGCAGTTGCAGGAACGCGTAGGTCCAGAAGAATGCGCTCAGCACGAGCCCCATGCCGACCGCGTCGAGGCCGAGGTCGGCACGGATGCTGGGCGCCGCGATCGCAAGGTTCGCGCGGTCGATGAAGTTGATGACGTTGGCGAGGAAGCACATGAGGATCATGGCCCATCGGATGCGTGGCATGCGGTGTCTCCGCGCGGAATATCGTGACGGGCCGCCGGCGATCCGCAGCGCCGGCGGCCTCGATGGGCGGGTTAGCGCGTGGCGTGCGACGGCGTGCGGTCGAACTTCGCGAGCGCTTCCCACAGGCCGTTCAGATAGACCGCGCCGAGCGCGCGGTCGTAGAGGCCGTAGCCGGGCTTGCCCGTCTCGCCCCAGATCATGCGGCCGTGGTCGGGGCGCGCGTAGCCGGTGAAGCCGGTGTCGTGGTACGCCTTCACGATCGCGGCGATGTCGAGCGAGCCGCAGCTCGACAGGTGGGCGGTTTCCTCGAAATCGCCGTTCGCGTCGACCTTCACGTTGCGAATGTGCGCGAAGTGGATGCGGCCCATCGCGCCGAATTCGCGCACGAGCGCCTCGACATCGTTCTGCGGGCCCGCGCCGAGCGAGCCCGAGCACAGCGTCAGCCCGTTCGCGGGGGTGTCGACGATGCGCACGATCCGCGCGAGATCGTCGCGGTTCTTCACGATGCGCGGCAGCCCGAAGATCGGGCGCGGCGGATCGTCGGGGTGGATCGCCATCTTCACGCCGGCTTCCTCGGCGACGGGGATGATCGCCTTCAGGAAGTATTCGAGGTTCGCCCACAGCGCGGCTTCGTCGACGTCGCGATACTCGGCGAGCAGCGCCTTCAACTGTTCGGGCCGGTAGCTCGAATCCCAGCCCGGCAGCGCGATGCCGTCGTCCGGATCGATCCGCTCGACCGCGGCGGTGCTGAACGCGAGGCAGGTCGAGCCGTCGTCGAGCGTCTTCGACAGCTCGGTGCGCGTCCAGTCGAACACGGGCATGAAGTTGTAGCAGATCACGCGCACGCCGGCCGCGCCGAGATGGCGAATCGTCTGACGGTAGTGGTCGATCAGGCGGTCGCGGCCCGGCTTGCCGAGCTTGATGTCCTCGTGTACCGGCACCGACTCGACGACTTCGAACTGCAGGCCGGCGCGCTCGATCGTCGCCTTCAGCGCGTCGATCTTGTGCGCGGGCCAGACTGCGCCCACCGGTTCGTCGTAGATCGCGGACACGATATGCGTGACGCCCGGGATCTGGCGGATGTATTGCAGCGAGACCGGATCGGACTCGCCGTACCAACGGAAAGACATCTTCACTGGAGCGGCTCCTGACGGGCGGTTGAGGCATCGGACGGACGGGCGGCAGCGTGGCGGCCCCGTCTCCGGTGTGCGGATTATGATTGGTATGCCAGTTTCGCGGGATAGTGGTTTACCAGTTGTCGAGATGAAATCGGAGCGTCAGCGCATCACCGGAAAGGCACGCGTCGCACCGGCCACCACGCCGAATCGGAGGCGGCCCGTAATTGGTGTACCATTTTGGCGATCCGGCGCCGCGACGGCGCCGGCCAGCCTGTTGCGAGCCTTTCGATGACCGATCTTTCCAGCCTGCCCGCCAGCCGCGATACCGATGCCGCGGATCGCTCCTATATCGGCCTTGCGCGGCAGATTCACGCGATGGTGGCCGCCGGTGCGTTCGAGGCCGGCGCGCGGCTGCCGTCCGAGCGCAGCCTGGCCGACCAGTTCGGCGTGAGCCGAACGCAGGTGCGCGAGGCGATCATCGCGCTCGAGGTGCAGGGGATCGTCGAGGTGCGAATCGGTTCGGGCATCTACGTATCGGCGGCCGACGCCGCGCGGCCGGTGACGTTCGAGGTGCCGCGCGGCCCGGGGCCGATCGAGACGCTGCGCGCACGCGGGCTGATCGAGGCGGAAGTCGCGGCGCTCGCGGCGACTGAACGCAAGGATGCGGATCTCGACCGGCTGTTTTTCTCGCTGACGACGATGCGCGAGCAGATGGACGACAAGGTCGCGTACGACGCGGCCGATCGCCAGTTCCACCTGCGTATCGCGGAATCGACCGGCAACACGGTGCTGCTGCACATGGTCACCGCGATGTGGGACTGCGCGCGCAGCGATCCGCTGTGGGACAAGATCGAGGAGCATTTTCACTCGACCGCGCTGCGTGAGGCGTCGCAGGAAGATCACCAGCGGATCTTCGCGGCGATCATGGCGCGCGACGCAACGGCGGCACGCGACGCGATGCGTGCACACCTGTCGCGCGTGATCGCGGAATTCACGCAGGCGTGGCGCTGACGCGCGTTCCGTCAGAGGAAAGAGGCCGGCGTCACGTTACCGTCATACGGCGGTGAGCAACGGCGCCCGCGCTCCCGTTGTACGGCTTCTTCCGATTGCACGACCACAGGTTTTATGGTCTTGTTGCGGGATATCGCATCGACTCGAAAAAGGACAGTCGAATGCAGCCGGGCGATTCACACGGGGTCCTATTCATCAGGGGAATCGGCGCGCGTACGCGCGTACGGTTCGCCGTGCGCCGGCTGCTCATCATTTTGACGGCGGGCTTACTTGCCTCCGTGCTTCCCCCAGCGTTCGCCGCCTCTCCCGAAACCGTCAACGACACCGTGCTGCGTGTGCTCGCATGGCCCGGCTATGCGGACGACGATGTCGTCAGTGCGTTCGAGGCGCAATTTCACGCGCGCGTCGAAGTGACGTTCGTCGACTCCGACGAAGCACTGTGGACGCGCATGCACAGCGCGGCGCCGCCGCCGTACGACGTACTGGCCGCGAATACGGCCGAGATCCAGCGCTATGCGCACGAACGCCTGCTCGCGCCGATCGACTTGTCGCGCATCCCGAACCGGCGGCGGCAGTTGCCGAACTTCCAGCAACTCGCGGCGATCGACGGGCTCGTTGAAGCGGGCGCCCCGTATGCGATTCCGTTCACGTATTCGTCGATGGGGCTGATCTACGACCGCAAGCAGGTGCCGGCCGCGCCGCGCTCGATGCGGGAGATGTGGAATCCGCGCTATCGCGGCAAGGTGCTCGACTTCAACAGCGCGCAGCACAATTTTTCGTTCACGGCGCTGGCGCTCGGCTATCGCGATCCGTTTCGCCTGTCGCCCGCGCAGACGCTCGCCGTCGCGCACAAGCTGATCGACCTGCGCCGCAACCTGCTGACGTACTACACGCTTCCTGAAGAGGCGACCGCGTTGTTCGTCCAGCATCGTGCGGCGCTGATGTTCGGCAACTACGGCACGCAACAGGTCGAACTGCTGCGACGGGCCGGCGCGGACGTCGGCTACGTGATCCCGGATGAAGGCGCGCTCGCGTGGCTCGACTGCTGGGCTGTCACGCGCGGCGCGCAACATCCGGCGCTCGCGTTCGCGTGGATCAATTACATGCTCGAACCGGCGATCGGCGCGCTGCTGACCGAACGCCAGGGCCTCGCGAACACGCTCGCGTCGCCGCCGGGACTCGACACCGGACACCAGCATCTCGTCTGGCTCCAGCCCGTCGAGGACATCGCGCGGCGCGAATCGCTGTGGAGCCGCATCGTGTCGGGCGACCGGCCGGAGCGTTTCGGAAAATGATCCGGCTCGGGCTCACGTCGAAACTGTCGGTGCTGTTCGCCTGCATCGGCGTGATCGCGTCCGGCACGACCGGCTATTACGCGTATCGCGCGAACCGCACGATGCTCGTGCAGGAAGCGCAGCACAGCCTGCTGATGTCGACGCAACTGCTCGGGCAGCGCTTCACCACGGCGCTGTCCGACGTCTCGGACGATGCGCTCGTGCTCGCACAGTTGCCGTCGTGTGCGCGGGTCTCCGGCGGCGACAACCGGGATGGCGCGCCACGTGCGCGGCTCGAGCAGGTGTTCTACAGCTTCATGAGAAATCACCCGGAGTACCTGCAGATCCGCCTGATCGCGCGCGGGGATTTCGGCCTCGAACGCATCCGTGTCGATCGCGATGCGAACGGCATCGTCGTCCTGCCGGACCGTGCGTTGCAGGAGAAAGGACAGTTTTCCTACGTATTCGATACGCTGGCCACGGCGCCCGGTCATATCTACCTGTCGCCGATCGTGATCAACCACGAGACGGGCGCGCACGCGGCCGAAGGGCTGCCGATCCTGCGCGTGGGTACGCCGGTCGTCGACGCGTCGGGCCAGACGGTGGGGGCGCTCGTCGTCGACGTCGAGCTGTCGCGCGTGTTCGACCGGCTCGAGCGCGATCTGCCGGAAGACTACACGGTGTACCTCGCGAACGAGTGGGGCGATTTCCTCGTGCATCCCGATCCGACGCAGACGTTCGGCTTCGATCGCGGCCGGCGCGTGCTGATGCAGGACCGCTTCGCCGTCACGCGTGCGCTGTTCGACAGCGCACGCACAAACGTGACCCTCGATGGCCTGGCCGACCCCACCGCGGCGCCGGGCCAGATGTTCGCGTTCGTGCGCACGCCGTTCGGGCACGACGAGGGCAACCGCTTCGTCGTGCTCGGGATGGGGCGCCCGCTGGCGGACGTGTTGTCGCCGGCGGGCATGCTCGGCGAGCGGATCGTCCGGATGGTGCTGGTGTCGAGCCTGATGGCGGTGATCCTCGCGATCCTGTTCGCGCGTGCGATCACGCGGCCGCTGCAAACGCTCGCACGCGCCGCGACGCACGTGTTCGACGATCCGGCCACCGAGCAGTTGCCGGTCGGGCGTGCCGACGAGATCGGCGTGCTCGCGCGCTGTTTCGACAGCATGCGCGTCGAGATCCGCACGCAGGTCGCGATGTTGCGCGCGAAGCAGCTGGAACTCACGCACCTCGCCGGACACGATGCGCTGACCGAACTGCCGAATCGCCTGCTGTTCATGGAGCATCTCGATGCCGCGATCCGGCGGGCAGCCGCGCTGCACGAAGGGCTGGCCGTGATGTTCGTCGACCTCGACCGCTTCAAGCAGATCAACGACCAGCACGGCCACTCGGCCGGCGACCGCACGCTCGTCGCGGTCGCCAAGCGGTTGAGCCTCGTGCTGCGTGGCGGCGACATGGTCGCGCGGCTCGGCGGCGACGAATTCATCGTGCTGATTACCGACGTGCGCTCACCGGCGGTGATCGGCGACGTCGCGTCGCGCATCCAGCGCGTGATGGACGAGGAGCTGGAGTTCGGCGACCGGCGCGTGGCCGTCGGCGCGAGTATCGGCGTCAGCGAGTTTCCGGCTGACGGCGCGTCGGCCGAGGAACTGCTCGTCAAGGCCGATGCGGCGATGTACGCGGCGAAGGCGTCCGCGCAGCGCGCGTTCGTGCGCTATCAGGAACTGGTCGGCAACGGGCGTGGCGCCGGCAGCGGGACGGACGAAGCGGCCGGCCGGGTCGCGTCGGGCGGCGGCCGGTGACGGCCGCTCGCGGGGCCGCGCGTTGCACCCGCCACGAGCCCGTCGCAAGACGGGCTCGTGGCGGGTTCGGACTGCGCGCGAACGCGCGCAGCGGCAGGCTTGCTTAGTGGCCGAAGTAGACCGAGTCGCGCGGGTTTTGCGCCTTGACGACCGGAGCGCCACCCTGGACGGTCGCGGCCGGTTGCGCACCGTAGCCGCTGTTGTCGGCACCTTGCACGCGGGCTTGCGCGGCCTGGATGTCGGCCGGGTAATACGGGCTCGACTGGCTCGGCTTGTAGCCGGCGCTTTCGAGCTGGACGAGTTCATTGCGCACTTGAGCGCGGGTCACGGTGCTTTGGGCGAAGGCGCCGAACGAGGCGGACAGGGCGGCAGCGGCAACGACTGCGGAAACGAGCGATTTCATGATGACCTCCGATGTTCTTGGCTTTCCGCGTTCGACACCATGTCGTAAGCGGTTGATTACATCGTAGGCGCCGGTTGACCTAGGGTAAACGTGAGTTTTGGCGAAAGATCGTTGCAGCCGGGGCAATAATTTCGAGATAAATGCCTTCCGTCCCTAATCGATGTTGCCGGATTTGCAAGGGAAAGGGCGGCGGATGCGCGCGCACGCGCGGACGGGCGCGCGGCGGCGAAGGCGCGGGCGGAGAGGGGGGCGAACTGCGACGCTGCCGGATCGATCAGACGTCGTCGTCGATTTCCTTGCGTTCCCGGCGTTCCTCGTTGCCGCGGCGCGCGCGCAGGCGCTGGCGCGACAGCACGGCGATCACCTGCTGGGTCGGCGCGCCGGACGGCAGTTCGTTGCGGATGCGATCGGGCACCATGGGCAGGCCCGCGCGCTGCCGGCGCAGCGCCTTGGCGATTGCCCGGCGGCATTCGTCACCGTGGCAATCCCATTCATCGCGGATTCTCTGGCAATAACGGCATTGTTCCATCGGGACAGTCTAACGCGTCTTCGCGAGCGGGGCTGAACGCTTGCCCGGCTGCGTCACGGGTTGGCTGCGGCGCCGGCGAGCGCATTCGCATGCAACTGGAAGCGTCGGTGCTCTTCCGGCGGCACGAGCGAGCCGCCGGTCGCCCAGATGACGTGCGTCGACCGGCGCAGGTCGATCGCGTGGCGACGCACGTAGTCGCGGCCGGCCGGGGACGCCGTCAGCCAGCCGGGGCCACTGACGGCGGCAGCGGCCGACGGTTCGAGTTCCACGCCCGTCGCGCGCTGAACCGCGAGCAACTGCGCGTAGAGCTGCGCGTCGCTGACTGTGAACACGCCGGACAGCAGCGACGCCATTAGCGGGCTGACGAGGTGCGATGCCTGTGCGACGGCCAGGCCGTCGGCTTCGGTCCGGTTGTCGAGCCCCACGTCGTAGACGGACACGGGCTTGCCCGGGCCGGCGGCCAGCTGGACCAGCATGCACGGCGACGCGACGGGTTCGGCAAAGAAGCAATGCACGTGCTCGCCGAACAGCGCCTTGAGGCCATACGCGATGCCGCCCGGTGCGCCGCCGACACCACATGGGATATGGACGAAGAGCGGATGCTGCGCGTCCACGCGGCGGCCCGCGTCGGCGAGCTGCGCGGCGAGATGCCGGGCGCTGGCCGCGTAGCCGAGGAACAGCATCAGCGAGCCTTCGTCGTCGACGAAGTGGCTGCGCGGCTGATCGCGTGCCTGCGCGCGTCCGGCGGCGACGGCTTGCGCATAGTCGCCGTCATGTTCGATCACGCGAACGCCGCGCTTTCTCAGACGTGCCTTTTTCCATGGCTTCGCGTCGGTCGACATGTGGACGACCGATTCGAACCCCAGCGCGGCGGCCATCACGCCGATGCTCAGGCCGAGATTGCCGGTGCTGCCGACGATGACGGTGTGCGCGGCAAACCGTTCGCGTGCGGCGGCCGATGCGAGGATCCGCCGGTCGCCCGCGGGGTCGAGCAATCCGTGTTCGATCGCGATCGACTCCGCGAGCGCGAGCACTTCATGAAAGCCGCCGCGCGCCTTGATCGAACCGGCGATCGGCAACGCGTCGTCACGCTTGATGAACCAGGCGCCGTGTGTGTCTGCCGGGAGCGCCAGCCTGCGCGGCAGGTCGTCTGCCGGCATCAGCGGCGATTCGATTTTGCCCGCGCTTGCCGCGAGTTCGGGAAACAGCGCGGCCATCAGCGGTTCGCAGCGCGCCAGCCGCGCTTCGGCCATTGCAATGGCGCCGAGCCCCGGCGCGTCGTGCGGCAACGGGCTGCCGGCATGGGGATTCAGCCACAGTAGCGGGTGACGGGATTGCAGTCTGGCTAATAGATCGGCGGGCTGGAGCGTGAGGGTCATGGATCGGTCTTGTGCTGGACATACGACAGGTATGGCCGGAATGCTACGATCCGGGACGCCTGCGCGAAAGCGCCGATTTCTAATGAATCCATTAGCCTGACTGATATCTATGCGACTCGACGGTTCGATCCTGGGTGCGTTGCTCTGCTTTGAAACCGCCGGCCGGTTGCTGAGCTTCACGAAGACGGCCCAGGCGTTCAACCTGACGCAAAGCGCCGTGAGCCAGCAGATCCGGAACCTCGAGGACCGGCTCGGCTATCCGCTGTTCGTGCGCCAGGCGCGCGGACTGAAGCTGACCGAGAAGGGCGCAATTCTGCTCGGGACGATGTCGAGCGCGTTCGTCGACATCAACCGCACGCTTCAGGCGCTCGGCATGCCGGATGCCCCGCTACAGGTCAGCTGCCTGCCGTCGCTCGCGCTGCAGTGGCTGATGCCGCGCCTGTCCGAATTTCACCGGCAACAGCCGAACGTGCCGGTGCGCGTGAAGGCCGAGTTTCAGGTGCTGGATCGCCAGGCCATGGAGACCGACGACATCGATGTCGCGGTGCGCTACGACCCGGTGCAATACGATCGGCTGCATGCCGAGGCCATCCTCGACGAAATCCTGTTTCCGGTCGCCACGCCGGCATATCTGGCGCAGCATCCGGCTTTTGCCCGCGGCGAATCGCTGGATGGCGTCGTCCTGCTGCACGACGCTGCGCCGTGGGGCGGCGCGCCCGAGTTCGTGGAGTGGCGCACGTGGCTCGACGAAGTCCGTCCGGCGTGGACGGCGCATCTTGACGGCCCGCAGTTCAACTTCTCCAGCCTGGCGATCACGGCCGCGCTGAACCATCAGGGTGTCGCGATGGGGCGCGGCGCGCTCGTGCATGACGAGATCGCGAGCGGGCGGCTCGTGGATGTCTTTGGCCGGCACGTGCGTGCGCCGGCGCGCTACGTGCTGTTGTCACGCCATCCCGACGATCCGCGTACCGAGGCGTTTTCGAATTGGCTCAAGGCCGAATGCACGCACTTCGACGCCGCGCGTTCACATCTGCTTTCGAGCGGACGCGGGTAGCCGACGCTGTCGGGCAGATGGATCGGAATGCGAAGTAGTCGCGTGAAGAATACGGATGGCTTGCGCGTGGACGGGCGGCCACGCGTTACTTGAGTTGCCAGATGCCCCAGACGGCGATCAACAGGCCAAGGCCGAGTCCGCAGCCGAGCAATACGTAGGTTTCCATGTCATGCCTCTGAAAGCGTGGCAGCGCCGATGCGGGCATCCGCGAGCGAGCAGCCAGGTCGGTGACGTATCGTTCGGCCCGTCGGGCGGGGCGATACGCCGGGTCCGCGAATACTACGCTTCGCAGCTTTCAGAACGCATGCGCGATCGATGGCTTTGCGCCATCTGTCAGTTCTTGCCCGTGTGCGCGTGGTTCATCTGCGTAACGTGCGAGCCACCATGCCGGAACACGCCCGATTTCCAGATCATCTGCGATGCCGCGACGAGCACGAACAGCAGCACGACCATCCGGAAGCGCTTCGGCGACATCTTGTCCCGCAGCGGGCGAACGAGCCACATGCCGGCAATCGCCGGCAGGCTCGCCGCCGCCGAGATCGCGAGGTCGGCGCCGCTCGCGTGCGCGGCGCCGCTGAACGTCGTGATCAGCGTGACGATCGACACCACGAGGATGATCGCGATCTGCTTCGTGAAGACGCGCCCGGTCGCGCCGGACGAAATCAGGTAGGTGGCGAGCAGCGGGCCGGGAACCGACGCAATGCTCTCCATCAGCGCCGCACCGAAGCCGAGCGCGAAACCGACGGGCTTCCGCCATGCTTCCGGCAGGTTGAGCTTCGGCGCGGCGAGCATCAGCGCCGCGGCCACGATCAACAGCGCGCCGGACGCCGCCTGCGCGTGCCCCGGATTGAGCGACAGCAGGATCGCCACGCCGACGATATTGCCGATGACGGTGCCCGCGATCGGCGCGGCGATCTTGCGTGCCGTCGCCAGCAACTGGCCGCCTTCCAGCGCCTGCGGGATGTTGCCGAGGATGATCGGCATCGACAGCAGCAGCACCGCATGCCGGATCGGCAGGAACTGGCTGAGTATCGGCATCGCGATCAGCGGCACGCCGATGCCCGTGATCCCCTTGGCCATGCCGCCCAGCAATAGCGCGATGGCGATGCCGGCCAGCTCGAACGTGCTGAGCCCCTGCAGGCTGGAGACCAGCACCCCTTCAGTCAGATTGAAATGCATCATGGATTGGCATGTCGCGGCATATCCGGCAGCGAGCGCTGTCGATGGCGCCCGCGGCGGTCGCGTGTGTCTGGCACGCATGTGTTCTGGATTGGCTCGAACCGGAAGTCGATCGCCTGGCGCCGCGCCGTTGTGCGGCCGGGGCCGCAGGCAATCGACAGGCGGTTCGACGGTGCATCTTACCCGAGCGTTGCGAAGGGCAGTCGGCACTGGCCGTGGCGCGTCATGGGGCGCGTCGACGTGATCATTTTCGCGGTTCAATATAATTCATGATGGTTTGTCATTTCATGTGCCGGATTCATAACTTCGAACAAGGAGGCGTCGATGACACTGGCCCAGTTGCAGGCACTGGCGGCCGTGGTCGAACTCGGCTCGCTCACGGCTGCGGCCGACCGGTTGAGCCGCAGTCAGTCCGCGATCAGTCATGCATTGACCGAGCTGGAAGACCTCACGGAGGTCAAGCTGCTGTGGCGCGACCGGCAGCCGGTCGTCCTGACGGCGGCGGGCGAACGCCTGTGGCCGTACGTGCAGAACGTGGTGCGGGAAGCGCAGCTGCTGCGCCAGCAGTTCAGCCTGTCGCGCGGCAAGCTCGAAGGGAAGCTGGTGGTCGCGTCGTTGCCGAGCGTGTCGCTGGCGTTCGTCGTGCCCGCGCTCGAGGCGTTGAAGGACATGCACCAGGGCGTGTCGGCGGTGCTGCTCGAAGGCACGGACAGCGAGGTCGAAGGGTGGATCGACGACGGTACGGCCGACGTCGGCGTGGTGGCCGGCACGAAGACGTTCGCACACAATCTGCCGCTGCTCGACGAGAATTTTGTCGCGGTGGCGGCCGACGGCATGTTCGCCGGCCGCAAGCGCGTGTCGGCCAAGCAGTTGTCCAAGGCGCCGTTCATCTTCTCGAAGGCAGGGTGCGGGCCGGTGATCGCGGATTACTTCGCGCGCGGCGGGGTGCCGCTGCGGGCCGCGTTCAACGTGGTCGAGATGCGCACCATTCTGTCGATGGCCGAGGCCGGCATGGGCGTGTCGATCGTGCCGCGCATCACGCTCACGTACACGCCGTTCGGCGGCCGCGTACTGGAGTTGTCGCCGAGGCTGCATCGCTCGGTGCGGTTGTCGTGGAATACGGCCGGCAACGCGATCGCAGACGAGTTCGTGCGGCTCGTCGACGCGCAACGCGCGAAGGCGGCGAAGGCGGTCGACACGCGCGCGAGAAAGGCCAGGTAACGAGCGGCTTCAGCGATGAACCGCGCTCATGGGCGACTTGAAGTTTATTCAAGCCGATGACAGTCGAGATGCAATACAGTGTTCGAACTCGCCCCTGACCGCTTCGTCCCGAAGGAGATTGCCGTGCCGGCCTTGCCCACCTTGCTTGCTTTCGGACTCGTGTCGCTCGGCATGGTGCTGACGCCCGGGCCGAACATGATCTACCTGGTGTCGCGCTCGATCTGCCAGGGCCGCCGTGCCGGGCTGGTGTCGCTCGGCGGCGTCGCGCTGGGGTTCGTGTTCTACATGGTGTGCGCGGCGCTCGGCATCACCGCGCTGGTGATGGCCGTGCCGTATGCGTACGACGCGCTGCGTTTCGCCGGTGCGCTTTATCTGGCGTACCTGGCTTGGCAGGCGTTGAAGCCGGGCGGTCGCTCGGCATTCCAGGTCAGGCAGTTGCCGCACGACAGCCGGGCCAGGCTGTTCACGATGGGCTTCGTCACGAACCTCGCGAATCCGAAGATCGCGGTGATGTATCTGTCGCTTCTGCCGCAGTTCATTTCGCCGGGGCACGGCAGCGTGCTCGCGCAATCACTGGCGCTCGGCTGCGTGCAGATCGCCGTGAGTGTCAGCGTGAATGCACTGATTGCCTGCATGGCAGGCGGCATCGCGGGCTTTCTGGCGGGGCGGCCGGTCTGGGCGTCGGTCCAGCGCTGGCTGATGGGTACGGTGCTGGCCGGGCTGGCCGTGCGTATCGCACTGGCGTCGCGCTAGCCCGAATGGTTGGCGGTATGCAGGGCCACCGGAGGGCTTTCAAGCGGCATCGCAACGCAAGCGTCCGGCATCGTCAACCCTGGCAGTTGCCCTGCGCTTCGTTGCCGACCCGGACGGGCACGGCTTGTTCACGACGCCGGCTGCGCGTCGCGAGCCAGCACAGGATCGACCCGCCGCATACCATCGATGCACCTTGCCAGAATTCGATCGACAGCGGCGCATGCAGCAGCGTCGCGGCGAGCAGGGCGGCGAGCACCGGGGTGAAGTACGACGCGCCGACGATGACCGTCACGTTGCCGTGCATGATGCCGGTGTTCCAGGCCGCATAGCCGAACCCCAGCGCGGAGGCTGCCAGCACGATGTAGACGACCGCATGCAGGCTGAACGTCATGCCGCCGCCGCCTTCGATCGCGAACTTGATCCAGAGCGCCAGCGCCACCAGCATGAAGAACGGCGTGACGCCGTTCTTGCCGTCGGCGAGGCGCGCCGTCACCGTGCAATAGCCGGCCCAGATCAGCGCGCCGACGAACGCGAGGCCGTAGCTCAGCGGATTGTCCGCGACGTTGTGCAGCATGCCGGCCGGGTCGAGGCCCCGGTCGCCGCCCAGCACCCGGCAGATCCCGAGCATCGACAGCAGGACGCCGGGCACGACCAGCAGGTTGGCACGCTGCTTGTTGAACACGATCGCCGCGACCAGCGTGAAGCTCGGCCACAGATAATTGACCATCGCGACTTCGATCGCCTGCTGGCCGTTGCTGGCATAGCCGATCGACAGCGCCAGGCACAGCTCGTACGCGACGAACAGCAGCCCGCCCCAGAGCAGATACTTTTTCGGGAACTTGCTGAGATCGGGGAAGCCGATCGTGAACAGCAGCAGCGCGGATGCCACCGTATAGATCATCGCGGCGCCGCCGGTCGCGCCGAGGCTTTCGCTCACGCCACGAACGAGCGCGACCACGGAGGCCCACAACAACACCGCGCCGAGCCCGGCGAGCGTGGCCTTGTTCTTGCGCTTCATGCTTCCTGCCTGTTTCAACATTCAAATTCGATTTCAGGTGATTCGGGTCCGCCTGCATGCACCGCGCGCGCATTCGGCATGCGGGACGGCCATTGCCGGCGAAAACGCGTAGTTTAACGGGGAGACGGAGAACGGGCAGCGGCGTCGGCGGTGATCCGCCCGGCGCTTGGGGCTGATCATCCGGGAGTACGGGCATCACGCGGCTACCGGTCACGCGTCGTCGATGCGCCAGGCCGCGCCGCTTGCCGACAACGCGCGGCCAATCGAGTCGAGCATCGCGTCCCGCGTCGGCCCGAGCGTCGTGACCGGGGAGAAACCGTCTTCGTCGGTTGACAGGGAGATCAGCGGCCAGCCGCCGGCGTCGCCGCGGACTTCAAGTGTCGTCGGTTGGAATCGATTCGACGGCGTGATGCGCTTGCCGCAACGCATTCGCGATGGCATCGAATGCGTCGGCCGACGGCGTCGTGTGGATGCGGTATTCGAAACACATCTTCATGGGCCGGTGGGCGAGGCGGGCAGTCTGGCGCGTGCCAAGCCGCCACCCGCCCTGACTGCACCGCATCAGGCGCCCGCCGCAACGGGCGCCCGCCCGATCACCGCTCGTTGCGCTTCTTGCTCAGCTCGATCGTCTCGAACAGTTCGTAATCGGCGGTCGGGTGCTGGTCGGCGCCCGGCGCGTGGTAGTAGCGCATCGTGATCGTCGTGTGCCCGCCCGGCTTGCCCGGGTCGTGGTCGAACACCGCGATCCCGTAACCGGTGCCCGTATCGCGGCGTGCGGACCAGATCGCATCCTCGAGCGCATCGGCCGGCGCGCGCACGAACGTATTCGGCGTCGTGCCCGGCACCGGCCGGTTCGGCTTCGTGAACACCTTCGCCCGCGCAAAGCCGGTGGCCGGGTTCTCGCCGTACACGTCGAGCGGCGCGCTGGTGCCGCCGCCGCCGAGGATCAGGTGGATCGTGCCGTGGCTCGTGTCGAACGTCGTGCGGTCCGGGTCGTTCGAGCCGACCGGACGCGGCTGCAGCGTCTCGACGACTTCGCCGGTCGTCGCATCGACACCCGCGCGGTGATTGCAGCCGCGCACCGGGTAGCTGCGCTCGTAGTCGTGATCGTGGCCGCACAGCACGAGGTCGACGCCGTAGCGATCGAACAGCGGCAGCCATGCTTCGCGAATGCCCTTGTCGGAACCATTGCCCGTCTTCGACGAGCTGAGCGCGTCCTGGTGCATCTGCACGACGATCCAGTCGATGTCGTCGTCATGCGCGGCATGACGCAGCGTGTGTTCGAGCCAGCGTGTCTGCTCGCCATTGCTGTAGCCGCGCACGTAGAACGACGTGCCCGGTTCGATCGGCGGGTGGCCGGTGCTCGCGGCCGGCACGAGCGGCGTGGGGCCGCCGACGAACGCGGCGGCGTCCTGGTACACGACATCGTCCGCATCGAGCGAGACGAACAGCACCGAGCTCACGCGGAAGCTGTACCAGCGGCCCGGGAAGCGCGTGCCATTCTCCGGCAGCGTATAGCGCGCGAGATACGAGTCGAGCCCCTGCGGGCCGTTGTTGAACTCGATCTCGTGATTGCCCGGGCACGGCATCCACGGACGATTCGCGGCCGACGTCTGGTTGTTGTTGCCGAAATCGCGCCACACCTCGGGCTGGTGCGCGGGGTTCAGGTTCGCGTAGCAGAGGTCGCCGTTCAGCAGGTGGAACAGCGGCTGGAACTGCTCGACGGCCTGCACCGCGAAGCGGCTCTGCGGCGAGGACAGCACCCACGCGCCGTTCGGCGTCGCGAGATCGCCGTAGCTCGTGAAGCGGAACGGTGCGCGGCCGCGCGGCGCGGTCGAGAAATGCGCGGAGAACGGCTGCGCGGCGTTGCTGTCGTTGTCGGCCGTGATCTCGTAGCGGTAGCGCGTGTTCGGCTTCAGCCCGTGCACGCGTGCGTGGTACGCGAATACCGTCTCGCCGTTCAGGCCGTCGGTGTACAGGCGCTGGACGCCGTGCACGGTGCGCGCCGGCTCGCCGTCGGCGACGATGCGCGCACGCGGATTGACGGCCGACGCGAGCGAGGCCCACGAGATCACGACTTCCGACGTCGGGTCGTTGCCCCACGTCAGGTGCACCTGTTCGGGCGTGCCGTCCGGGTTCGATGCGGCGGCCCGGGCGGCCGTGAGGCCACCGGCGGCGGTGGCCAGGCCGGATACGCCGGCGAGTTTCAGGAAGCCGCGACGCGACACGGACGCGGCCGGCTCGTTCGGCTGGATCGGGGAGTTGTCCTGGTTCGACATGGTCGGTGTTTTCGTGGGTGGAGACGCGAGATGTGGAACCGCCTGGCCGAGCGCGGGCGCGGCCAGTGCGTGAGCCGGAAACGAGCGGGATCCCGGTGCGAGACATTGTCGAAGGGCAGTTTTGCCGGGTTGTGACAGCAGGGCAACCTCGCATACGCGTGAGCTCAGGCCACGAACTCGTGGATCGCGGCATCCGGCCAGCGCCGACGCGCGCCAGGTTCGACCGAAATTTATTTGCAGACTCCGCGACGGATTCCGTTCGCCCGCGCCGTTTAACGCATGAACGGCCGCTTCCGGTCGATACCCGCTACTTCGGAGTCTTGCATGAAGCTTTCCATTCCATTGCGGTTCGCCGCGGCATGCGTGGCCGCGCTGGCCGCGTCGGCCGCCTTCGCGCAGGCCGTCATCGTCGCGCCTTACGCGCCGCCGGCGCCTCGCGTCGAAGTGATGCCGGCGCCGCGCGCGGGCTACGTGTGGGACCAGGGCCACTGGCACTGGCGGCAGGGCCGCTACGTGTGGATTCCGGGCCACTGGCAAGTGGTGCGCGTCGGCTATCACTGGGTGCCGGGCCACTGGGCTGCGCGCGGCCCGGCCTGGCGCTGGGTGCCGGGTCACTGGGCCTGATGCGCATGCCGCCGCTTGGCACGCGGTGCCGGCGCGGTGGCGCCTTCCCGTAACGTCATGAGGCGCAGCCATGCCTTTTCGAACCGTGGTGATACTCGCGGCCGCAGTTGTCGTGCTGGCCGGCTGTGTCGTGGTGCCGGCGCGTCCGGCCTATTACCGGCCCGCGCCGGTCGTCGTATATTGAGCACGCCGGCCGCCGCGCGCGCAAACGGGCGGCCGGCGCCCGATCGCCATGCAGCCTGAAACGGATGCCGATGAAACGGACCTTGCCGAGGCCGTGCGCGATGCGCGCGGCGATCCCGAACCGCCACTGGGGCGGGGCCGGGTAATGGCGCGGCGCATGCAAGGAGAGCACGACGATGAGCTTGAGTCTGCCGGCGGGCGCGTCAACGATCGCGCCGCGGCCCAGACGCGCGATGCGCTGGAGCGCCCCGCGTTGAGCGACGGCGATCCGGACGCGTCCCTGGTCGCACGGGTCGGCGCGCGCGACGCGTCGGCCGTGCGCATGCTCGTCGCGCGCAAGCTGCCGCGACTGCTCGCACTCGCGACGCGCATGCTCGGCGACCGCACGGAAGCCGAGGACGTCGCACAGGAGACGTTCTTGCGGATCTGGAAACAGGCGCCGGGCTGGCGCGAAGGCGAGGCACGGTTCGACACGTGGCTGCATCGCGTCGTGCTGAATCTGTGCTACGACCGCTTGCGCGGCCGCCGCGAGGAACCGGTCGACGTGTTGCCCGACGTGCCCGATCCGCAACCGGAGCCGGCCACCCGTGCGGAGACCCGCTCGCGCGACGCGCGCGTGCGGCAGGCGCTCGCGGCGTTGCCGGCGCGGCAGCGCGAAGCGCTCGTGCTCCAGTACTATCAGGATATGTCGAACGTGGAGGCGGCCCACCTGATGGGCATTACCGTCGACGCGCTGGAAAGCCTGCTTGCACGTGCGCGGCGAAACTTGCGCGCGCAACTGGCGGGCGACTCACCGAGCGAGGACATCCGATGACACCCGAACGATTTCGCACCATCGTCGCCGCGTACGGCTCGGATGCGCGGCGCTGGCCGGACGGCGAGCGCGCGGCCGCCGAGGCATGGGCGCGCGCGCATCCGGGCGACGCATTGGCCGCGCTGGACGATGCCGCCGAACTCGATGCGTGGCTCGCCAACGATACGGTCGCACCGCCCGCACCGGCGCTCGTCGAGCGCATCGTCGCGACGGCGCCCGCCCCGCGGCGCGCGCGGCGGCGGGGCGCCGTGTGGTGGTCGGGCGCGGCATTCGCGGGCGTGGGTCTGGCCGGCGCGCTCGCGGGTGCGGTGGCCGTGTCGATGCTGATGCTCGGCGGCGTGCCGCCTGCGCATGAGCCGGGCTATCTGACTACGACGTTCGGTGGGCCGAGCGTCGACTGGAGCGATGAATGACTGAACGTGGCTGGAAATTCATCCTCGTCGGGTCGGTCGTGCTGAACGTGTTCATGCTCGGCGCGATCGGCGGCGGTGCGTATCAGTGGTTTTCGACGCATCGCGACCTGCGGGCCGCGGGCGCACCGGCGTCGCACACCGCATTGCGTTTCGCCGCGGACGAATTGCCGGATGCGCGCCAGCAGGAATTCGTTGCGGCGCTGAAGGCGGCGCGCAAGGACGGCCGCGATTTCGCGCGGGAAGGGCGCGACGACCGGATCACCGTGCTGGATCTGCTGGCCGCGCCGCAACTCGATCGCACGGCGATCGACGCGGCGCTCGAGCGCACGCGTGCGGCCGATACGGCGCTGCGTGCGCAGGTCGAGCGCAGCGTCGTCGATTTCGCGGCGACGCTGACGCCGGACGAGCGCGCGAAGTTCGTCGACGGGTTGCGGCGCAGCGGGAACTGGCGGCTGCCGCCGAAGTGGCAGAAGAAGCAGGGCGACGCGGCGAGCAAGTAAGCCAACGCCGCACGGGCAACGTGCGGCGGCGTGCGTTTTCAGGGATGCGCAACGCGTACGCGCGCGAAAGGTTGGTCGGCAATGCTCTCACGCCGGGCTTCGGCGAAGGATCGCAAGCGGCCACCGCGACTTCGCTACGCGGCACGCACGTTCAGCGTGCCAGCATCCACGCGGAGATCGCGTCGATCACACCGCTCTCCAGGCCATTGAAGCCGTGATAGGCAAAGGCTTCGCACGGATCGCCCTGGGACGTGCCGCCCGACACGATCATCAGCTCGGCCTTCGAAGACTGCTCCAGCTTCTTCAGCAGCGTATCCGTTTCGGACACCGGACAATGTTTGCACCCGTCATTCTGGTGGTGAACGATGAGAACCGGAATCGTGAGACTGGCAAGGTTCATGTCCGTGACCGCGGTCCCGCCTCGCTCTTCGCGGAGGATCGTGGACGTCAGTACGAGACCGTCGGGCCCGCCGCCGCCGGCCAGCGCAACCGCAATGGCGGCGGCGGACTGGGTGCCGCGGCTCGTCCCGACCAGCCAGACCGGTACATGGAGTTGCTCCTTCAACCACGCAATCACGGCGCGTGCGTCGTCGGCGTGTTCCTTCGACAGCCGAAAGCCGTTGAGGTAGGGCGCGGATTGCCGGTCGCTCGGTGCATCGATGACCGCGACGGCGATGCCGTCATTCACGAACAGCTGCCGGGTGCGGACGAGAAAGTTGCCTGCGCCCCATCCGAACCGGCCGGACGGTTCCAGTTGCAGCCCGCCGTGCCCGCCGGCATAGAGAATGGCCGCGGCCTTCGGCGCGTCCGGCGCGATGAAGAGAAACCGCTGAGTCACGCCGGGGCGCGTCGGGATGTCGACGACCTTGGGCGGATTCTGCGCATGGGCCGGATAGCCGTGCAGCGTCAGCGCGACGGCAAGCAGCCACGCACGGGTCCAGCGCGAGCGCGCACGCATCGCACCGACGCAACGAAACCGCGCACGCAAGCTGACGGAAAAAGTGGGCATCGTAGTGGTCGCTGGGTCGGGACGGCAAAACGCCGTGACGCGGGGGCGATACCTTCCATTGAGTCTAGGCGGCTTTGCGGGAACGGCAAGCATCGGGGTGGGGCGGCCGGCGAGCCCTCCGGTGAGATCGAGGCCAGTCAGGCAAGTGAAAGCCCGCCAACCGAATGTCGAAACAGGCCCGTCCTTCGCAGGGATGCGGGGTCCCGATACGGCCGCTGAGCGACCCACCGATTCGCTGCATGCGTCAGCCGAATCCGCGACGGGCATTCGAGCGGCAGCACGCACGCATTCAAAGCCGCGCGACGCACCGGAAATATTCGTCTTCCCGGCGACGGATTTCCCGCCGGCCAGCGTTAAACACGGGTACGCATCGCGAGAGCCCTGTCATGGACCACCCGAACGACATCACACCGGCCGCCATCGCGCTGAACCGTTTCGGTCTCGGCGCGCGGGCCGACGAAGCGCCGCCGGCGGACCCGAAGGCGGCGCTCGTCGCGCAGTTCGACCGTTACGACGCACGACCCGCCGCATGGGTCGGCGAACCGGACGCAATCACACTCGCCACGCGCTTTGCCGATGCACGCAATGCGATGACGGCCAACGATCCGGCGACGAAGCGCGCGACCGAGCAGTCGATCCGGCGCGACGGCAACGACACGTATCGCAGCGCCGTCGTCGCCCGGATGAACAGCGCGCTGAATACGCCCGCACCGTTCGTCGAGCGACTCGTGCATTTCTGGGCGAACCATTTCGCGGTATCGGTCGACAAGGGGCCGGTGGCGGCCTACGCGGGCGCGTTCGAACGCGACGCGATCCGCCCGCACGTGCTCGGCCGTTTCGAGGACATGCTGGTCGCCGTCGAACAGCATCCGGCGATGCAGCTTTTCCTCGACCAGACGCGCTCGGTCGGCCCCGACAGCCCGGCCGCGCTGCGTGCCGAGGCACGCAATCCGTCGGCCAAACGCGGGCTCAACGAGAATCTCGCGCGCGAAATCATGGAGCTGCACACGCTCGGCGTACGCACGGGATACACGCAGGCCGACGTGACGGAATTCGCGCGTGCGCTGACCGGCTGGAGCATCGCCGGCGGGCGCGGCCCGCAGCCCGGCGATGCGGCGCCCGGCGCGTTCGTGTTTCGCCCGAAACTGCACGAGCCCGGCGTGCGGACCGTAATGGGCCGCAGCTACGACCAGCCCGGCGAAGCGCAGGCGCGCGCGATCCTGCACGACCTCGCGCATTCGGAGTCGACAGGCCGGCATATCGCGTTCCAGCTGGCCCGTCATTTCGTCGCCGACCATCCGCCGCCGGCGTTGACCGACCGGCTGGCCCGCGCGTTCGACGCGAGCGGCGGCGATCTGCCGAGCGTCTATCGCGCGCTCGTCGATTCGACGGATGCGTGGTCGCCGGTCAACCGCAAGTTCAAGACGCCGTGGGAGTGGGCCGTGTCGTCGCTGCGCGGGCTCGGCTGGCGCGACACGGGCGACCTGAAGGCCGCGCCGCTGCTCGCGCAGCTCGGCCAGCCGGTGTGGCGGCCCGGCTCGCCGGCCGGTTACGACGACGTGGCCGCGAGCTGGGCCGCGCCCGACGCGCTCGTGCGCCGCGTCGAGCTCGCGCAGCGGCTGGCCGCGCGCACGGGCGACCGGCTCGACCCGCGCACGCTCGGCAACACGCTGCTCGCCGGTTCGTTGAGCGCGCCGACGGCGGCCGCACTGTCGCGCGCCGAAAGCGCGACCACGTCGCTCGCGCTGCTGCTCGTCTCACCCGATTTCCAACGGAGATGACCATGGCACTGTCCCGCCGACAATTCCTGAGTGTGGCCGCCGCCGGCGCAGGCGCGATCCTCGTCGCACCGCGGATCGTGTTCGCGAACGTCGAGACCGATCGGCGCTTCGTGTTCGTGATCCAGCGCGGCGCGGCCGACGGCCTGAACATCGTCGTCCCGTATGCCGAACCCGCGTATGCGTCGCTGCGCGGCCCGCTCGCAATCGACACGTCGGCCGCGACGCGGCTCGACGGCACGTTCGCGCTGCATCCGTCGCTCGTGCAGACCGCGCAGTTGTACCGCGACGGGCAGGCGCTGTTCGTTCATGCGATTGCCTCGCCGTATCGCGACCGCTCGCATTTCGACGGCCAGAACGTGCTCGAGACGGGCGGCCGCGCGCCGTACCAGGTGAAGGACGGCTGGCTGAACCGGCTCGCCGCGCTGCTGCCGGCCACGCGCGAAAGTGCGATCGCGTTCGCGCCGACCGTGCCGCTCGCGTTGCGCGGCACCGTGCAGGCCGCGTCGTACGCGCCGTCCGGTTTGCCGGCCGCACCGGACGACCTGCTCGCGCGCGTGTCGGCGCTCTACGAGGCCGATGCGCAGCTCGGCCCGTTGTGGCAGTCGGCGATGGACGCGCGCGGCCTCGCCGGCGATGCGCATGCGCGGCAGGATCCGGCGGGCGTCGGCAAGCTCGCCGCGACGTTCCTCGCGCGCGACGACGGCCCGCGCATCGCGATGATCGAGACGGGCGGCTGGGACACGCACAGCGCGCAGAACGCACGGCTCGCGAATCAGCTGAAAGCGCTCGACACGATGCTCGCCGCGTTGCGCGATGGCCTCGGGCCCGCGTGGCAGCAAACCACGGTGCTGGTCGCAACCGAGTTCGGCCGCACGGCGGCCGCGAACGGCACGGGCGGCACCGATCACGGGCAGGCGTCGGTTGCGATGCTCGCGGGCGGTGCGGTCGCGGGCGGCCGCGTGATTGCCGATTGGCCGGGGTTGCGGCCGGGCGACCTGTACGAAAGGCGCGACCTGAAACCGACCGCGTCGCTCGACGCGCTGATTTCGGGCGCCGCCGCCGACAGCCTGCGGCTCGATCCGCACCGTACCGCGTCCGCGCTGTTTGCGGAAAGCGGTGCAACGCGGCCGATGAGCGGGCTGATTCGCGGAGCCGCGTGACGCGCCGCGTTGCCGCGTCGGCACTGAATCGATCCACTACACAAAAGGGAGAATCCACGATGTTGAAGATCCGATCCGTTTCGCTCGCCATGCTGGTGGCGGCCAGTGCGGCGCTGATGTCCGCCTGCGTGGTCGAACCCGTGCGGCCGCCGCAGCCGGCGCCCGTCGTCGAGGTGCCGCCGCCGATGCCTGCGCCGGGCTATCGCTGGGCGAAGGGGCATTACCGGTGGGCCGGCAATCATTGGGCGTGGGTGCCCGGGCACTGGGTGGGCGTGTACTGATCACGCGAGGCGTGACGTGGCGTGCGGCGAGGGTGCCGGGATGTCGAGCAGCGTATTGAAATGGGACGCGCGTTGGCCTAAGCTGCCGGGTTCCGGCGACGGGCATGCCCGTTCGCCCGTCACGGCGAGCCGATCCTCGGCCGCCGTTTTCTTCGCTACGGCACCCACATGAAAGCATGGCTCGTTGCGCTGGCCGTCGCGGCCGGCATGACCGGCGCACACGCCGCGTCGTTCAACTGCGCGAAGGCGTCCACGTTCGTGGAGCGCGAAATCTGCACGAATCCGACGTTGTCGCGTCTCGACGATGCGCTCAACGCGGATTACCAGCACGTCGTGGATGACTTCGCGAACTACCCGGTCGAGGATCCGCCCGAATATCACCGGTTCATCGCCGGCCAGAAGGCGTGGCTGAAGGCGCGCAACCGCTGCACGACGACGCAGTGCCTGATCGACAGTTACCGCAAGCGCATCGACGTGCTGTGCGGGCAGATCGACGTGCCGGCCGAAAGCGATCGCGCGAAATGCCGCGGCAACGGCGGCCTGGGTGGGCTCGAACTCGCCCACTGAGTGCGGACGCGTTGCACGAGCCGCGACCCGTCAGATCGGTGCGCGCCTACCACCCGATCCGGTGCTTCTCCTCCGTCTCGCGATGGCGCCAGTCGTCGTCCGCGTGCAGGTACTGGCTCGTCGTCGTCAGCGATACATGACCGAGGTTGTCGCGCACGAGCCGCAGGTCGACTTGGCCGTCGGCCATATGCGAGCCCGCGCTGTGGCGCAGCCAGTGCGCGGACGCCTGTTCGAGCACGCGCGCCTGCTGCGCGCCGGCTTCGCCGTTCGCACGCAGCCGGTCGGCCGCGTGCCGGAACACCTGCTTCACGATCCGGTGCAGCGCCGCGCGCGTGAGCGGCTTGCGCGCGCGGCCGACCGGCAGCACGAGCGGCGTGGCCTCGCCGTCGGACGACAACGCGGGCAGGCCATGCGCGCGCCGGTAGCGCGACAGCTCGGCCATCATCTCGTCGGTGGCCGGCACGAGCCGCTGCCGGCCGCCTTTGCCCGTCACGTCGAGCCACCAGCGGTCGCGCCCGTCCGCGTCGCGCCGGCAGAAGAACTGGCCCATCGTCGTGTCGGCCGCTTCGGTGATGCGCAGCCCGCCGAGATACAGCAGCGTGAACAGCCAGCGCGCGCGATCGGCATGGAAGCGTGCCCGCGCGTCGTCGCGCGGCATCGCGGCGATCGCGTCCTTGACCGACTGCCACAGCGGCTGCCCGAGATGGCGCGTGACGCGCGGCGCGGGCCGGCGCTGCCGTTGGCGCGACAACGCGAGCGGATTGCCGGCGAGATAGCCGGCCTGCACGAGCCACGAGAACATCACGTTCAGGATCACCAATGCCTGCCGCTGGCTGGCCGCCGACAGCGGCCCGTAGAACGGCCGCCAGCGCGGATCGTCGCGCGGATGCTTGCGTCCGCCGTTCGCACACCACAGCTCGGCGGGCGCAGGTGCGAGCAGGAACTGCCGGTAGACGACGAGATCCTCGTGCGTGAGCGACGACAGCGGCTTGCCGCACGCGATCACGGCCCACAGCAGCAGGCGTTCGGCTTCCTTGCGGTAGTTCTGGAACGTGGTCGGCGTATCGACGAAGCGGGCGAGCCACGCGCGCACCGCGTCGAGGTCGTTGGTCGCGGCAATCTGCGGATGCGCGCTGCTCGAGCGGTTGGTGCCGGTGCGTCCGTCGAGCGCGGCCGGCACGGTGAGTGCATCGATCGGCAGCGGGCGCAGCGCGGTGTCGGACGGAACGGGTGAGGTCATGCGAGGCGAGGTGCGCTGTGCAGATCGCACGCATGTGAAAAGGCGGACGAACGCTGCGCGATCAGGCATATCGGGAAGCGTCGATGGTACACGATCAGCACACGGTGAATTCGCCGTCGCCAGCGAGCGCCTGACCGGTGACGAAACGCGCGGCGGGCGAGCACAGCCACGTCACCGGTTCCGCGATGTCGCGCGGCTCGCCGAGCATGAAGGGGGCATGATTCCTGTAAGCTATTTGTGAACTTTCTTGTCGTGGGGGCCTCTAATCGGCCCTTCAACGCTTCCAGAGGAATACCCGATGATTCGCCCATCCAGAACGCTGCTCGGCGCGGCCGTCATTGCCGGCAGCACGCTCCTCGCCGGATGCCAGACCGACGCCGTCGCCACGCAGCCGAGCGCGGTGCGCCCGGCCGACAGCAAGCCGGTGACCAAGACCGTGTATGTCGCGCCGCAATCCGCGCGCTGCACGGGCGTCGCGCCGATGGAGTGCCTGCAGGTGCGCAACAGCCCCAACGAGCCGTGGAGCCTGTGGTACGCCGGTATCGAAGGCTTCGCGTACCAGCCCGGCTACCTGTACACGCTCGAAATCGACGAGTACCGCGTTGCGCAGCCGCCGGCCGACGGTTCGTCGATCCGCTGGGTGCTCAAGCGCGTCGTCGAGCGCCGCCAGGCGAACTGACGGCCGCGCTCACGCGGACGGGCGTGCGGCCGCGCTGGCCGGCGGCGCGGCCGTATCGATCCGCCGGAACACGACGGACGACAACAGCGTCACCACGCCCATGCACGCGAACGACAGCATGAACCCGTGCGCCATCGAGCCCCAATAGGCGGCAAACAGGTTGACGAGGCCGCCGCCGATCGACACGCCGAGCCCCATCGCCAGCATCTGCATCATCGTGAACAGGCTGTTGCCGCTGCCGGCGTTGGCATGCGACAGCCCCTTCAACGTCACGCCGTTCATCGCCGCGAACTGCATCGAGTTCGCCGTGCCGAACACGATCAGCAGCGCGCCTTCCAGCAGCGGCGCGGGCCGCGCCGACACCAGCGCGAACCCCGCGATCGCACATCCGACGATCCCCGTATTCACGACCAGGAACGCCGCGTAGCCGAACCGCTTCACGAGCGGCGCGATCCAGCGTTTCGCGATGACGCCCGCGATCGCGGCCGGCAGCATCATCAGCCCCGACTGCAGCGGCGTATAGCCGAGCTGCACCTGCATCAGCAGCGGCAGCATGAACGGCACGGAACTCGTGCCGATCCGGCACAGCAAATTGCCGAGCAGGCCCGAGCCGAAGTTGGGCTCACGGAACAACCCGAGCCGGAACAGCGGCTGCGCGCGGCGCCGTGCGTGCGGCAGGTACGCAAGCGCGCTCGCCAGCCCGACCACGGCGAGCCCGGCCGCCCATGCGGCGCGATGCGCGGGCATCGGCGGGTCGATCGCGAGCGACAGCGCGATCATCGCGACCGACAGCAGCGCACAGCCGACGAAGTCGAACGGCGGCGGCTGGTGCGCCTGGTCGTGCGGCAGGTAGCGCTGCACGGCGACGAAGCCGACCACGCCGACCGGCACGTTGACGATGAACACCCAGTGCCAGGAAATCGCCTGCGTGAGCCAGCCGCCGAGCGTCGGCCCGACGATCGGCCCGAGCTGGCCGGCGATCGACACGAACGCGATCGCCGCGACGTACTGTTCGCCCGGCACGCGGCGCAGCACGGCGAGCCGGCCGATCGGCAGCAGCATCGACCCGCCGATGCCCTGCAGCGCACGCGCGGCGACGAGCTGGCCGAGCGTATGCGATGCCGCGCAGCCGATCGAGGCGAGCACGAACACGAGAATCGCGAGCGAGAACACGCGGCGCGTGCCGAACCGGTCGGCGAGCCAGCCGGACGCCGGCGTGAGCATCGCCATCGTCAGCGTATAGACGACCACGACGGGCTGCATCGCGAGCGGCGACGCATGCAGGCTTTGCGCGATCGAAGGCAGGGCGGTGTTGACGATTGTCGTGTCGAGCGACTGCATGAAGAATGCAGCGGCGACGATCCAGAGCAGCGCGGAATGTGTGGGTTCCCGGGACATGGCGAAATCGGTGGTGCAAAGGCCGGCGCGGAGGGCGCCTTCACGCGGTTGCGTGGCGCCTGCGGTCTCCAAGCGCACGATGGTACCGATTCCGATGGTCATCGGGAAGTGGCCTTAAGACGTTGACTGTCATCGGTAATGCCGATGACAATGCGCCATGCTCAATCCCGTCTGGCTCAACACGTTCGCGACCGTCACGAACTGCCGCAGCTTCACCGAAGCCGGCCGGCAGCTCGGGCTCAACCAGTCGAGCGTCAGCGAACACATCCGTCGTCTCGAGGAGAGCGTCGGCCGGCGGCTGTTCGTGCGCGACACGCATTCGATCGCGATGACGGCCGACGGCGAGGCGCTGCTCGTGCATGCAAACGTGATCCTGCAGGCGCTGAACCGCGCGGAGTCGCAGTTCCGCAAGCCGAGGCTGCAGGGGCTGGTGCGGCTCGGCGCGCCGGACGACCTCGCGCTCGTCGCGTTGCCGGACGTGCTCGCCGGGTTTCGCGCCGCGCACCCGGACGTCGCACTGGAGATCACCACCGGCATGACGAGCCGGCTCTGCGAAGGGCTGGACGCGGGCGCGCTCGACCTGATGATCGGCAAGCGGCGGCTCGGCGAACGGCGCGGCACGCCGCTCTTGCGCACGCGGCTCGAATGGGTCGCGCGGCCCGGCACCGTCGTCGATCCGGAGCGGCCGCTGCCGCTCGTGCTGGTCGCCGAGCCGAGCGTGACGCGCGCGATCGTCCTGAACGCGCTCGCGGAGAAGGGGATCGGCTGGGAGGTCGTGTGTTCGAGCAGCAGCCAGCCGGGCTGCATCGCGGCCGCCCGCGCCGGGCTCGGGCTGACCGCGACGTCGCACTATCTGTCGACGCGCGGGCTCGCGCCGCTGGTGAACGGCGATGCGCTGCCGGTGCTGCCCGACATCGAATTCATCGCGCTGGCCGCGAAGCGGCTCAGCCAACCGGCGCGCACGCTGCTCGAATTGCTCGAAGCGAGCGACCTGAGCACGCCGGGCGCGCACGCTTAGCCAACTCGCCGCGCACGAGGCGCCCGTTTCCGGCGCCCGTGCGGCGTGCGGTCAAGCGGCCCGTTTCTGCGAAATCACGAGCAGTGCGCCGTTCTTGTCCTCCAGCACCGCGCGGTATTCGTGCGGCCCGGCCTGCACGGGCACGCGCACCGACGCGCCGGCCTTCACGACCCGCGCCATCGCCGCATACAGGTCGTCGCCCTCGTCGACGCGCAGCGTAAGCGCCGCGCGCTCGACGATCTGCTCGTCGCCCGCGACCAGCGCGATCGTCAGCGGGCCGCCGTCGAGCGCGCAATAACGGTCGCCGTCGCGAAACTTCACGGTCAGGCCCAGTCCGTCGACGAACAGCGGCAGCGCCGTGTCGATGTCGTCGACCGGATACAGCAGCATCGATACCTTCATTCCCTCTCTCCCTTGTCGTTGGTCGGCGCGCGCCACGCGCCCGCCGTTCGATGCTAGCGCGCCGTCCGCGCGCTCACGCAGTCCGATCGGATGACGGTGAAACCCCTCTGTCCTCGCGGGCGCGCCGGTACTCCGAACAGACGATGCCCGCGCCCGTGCGCGCGCCGACACTCCCATTCGTGGACCGTCGCGCTTCGTCCGTATCGTGCGGGCGGGCTGCACGACCCGACTCGTCCAACAACCATGGAGACGCACGCAATGAAGTTTTCCCTCATCTACGAAGCCCAGACCACCGACGCATCGCGCGAGGGCGACCACCGGGTATTCAAGGAGACGGTCGAACAGGCGCTGCTCGCCGAGCAGGTCGGCTTCGACACGATCTGGTGCGTCGAACACACGTCGCTGACCAACTATGCGCACATGAGCGCACCGGAAACCTTCCTTGCGTACCTGGCCGGCCGCACGACGCGCATCGGCCTCGGCCACGGCGTCGTGTGCCTGCCGCCGGCGATGAACCACCCGATCAAGGTCGCGGAGCGCGTCGCGCTGCTCGACATCCTGTCCGGCGGCCGCGTGCACTTCGGCGTCGGCAAGGGCGGCAGCCAGCAGGAAGCCGGCGCGTTCGGCTATGACCTCAACGAACTGCAGCCGATGATCGACGAATCGATGTACCTCGTGCCGAAGATGTTCGTGCAGGACGAGATCGAGCACGACGGCAAGTACATCAAGATTCCGAAGCGTCCGATCCACCCGAAGCCGTTCCAGGATCCGCATCCGCCGATGTACCTCGCGTGTACCAACACCGACGCGCTGCTGCGCGCCGGCCAGCGCGGGATGGGCGCGCTGGTGCTCGGCTTCGGCGGCCCCGACGAAGTCGCGAAGAAGAACGCCGTGTATCGCGAAGCGTGGGCGAACCGCAAGCTGGAGGACCAGGTCGGCTTCCGCCCGACCCAGCACCTCGCGGCGCTGTGCCCGACGGTCGTGATGGCCGACGGCCAGGCCGCCCGCAAGATCGGCATCCGCGGCCAGCGCTACTTCATGGAATCGCTCGCGTACTGGTACACGGGCGGCGAGCGTCCGGACCCGGCGAAGTGGGGCGACGACCTCGTGCAGGCCGATACCGGCGAGATGGTGATCCGCTCGCGCTTCGCGTCGGAGGAAGTCGTCGTGAACTTCGCCGACCCGGCGCTCGCGATGATGAACCCGAACCATGCGTACGGCACGGTGGACGACTGCATCGGCTATGTCGGCCGCCTGCAGGAAGCCGGCGTCGACGAAGTGCTGTTCCTGTGCCAGATGGGCACGGTGCCGCACGACGCGCAGATGGAGACGATCCGCAACATCGGCGAGCACGTGATTCCGTTCTTCAACCGCGAGAAGGAGCGCGCCTGCGCGTGATGCACCGGGCCGCGCCCGTCGTCCGGTCGGACGATGCGGCGCGCTCGCGCGAAGCCGACCATCGGTGGTGGCGAGCATCGCCCGCGGCCAGGCCGCGCCGGACAACTTTGAACGAGAGCGGGGCACGCGCCGCGGCGCATCACCCGCTTCACAGGAGACATTCGTGCATCGCGACAACGATTCGAACGCACTGGCCGCCACGCTGATCGCCCGGGCCGAGGCACTGGCGCCGACGCTGGCCGGCCGCGCCGCGCAGGCGGACGCGCAGGGCCGCATCCCGGCCGAGACGATCGCCGACATGCAGGCCGCCGGCTTCTTCAAGGTGCTGCAGCCGAAGCGCTACGGCGGCTACGAGCTCGATCCGCAGGCGTTCTTCGACATCCAGATGGCGCTCGCGCGCGGCTGCATGTCGACCGCGTGGGTGTACGGCGTCGTCGGCGTGCACAACTGGCAGCTCGCGCTGTTCGACGAACGCGCGCAGCAGGACGTGTGGGGCAACGATCCGGCGACGCTGATCGCGTCGACCTACATGCCGGTGGGCCGCGTGACGCCGGTCGACGGCGGCTTCCGCCTGTCGGGCCACTGGAAGTTCTCGAGCGGCAGCGAACTGTGCGAGTGGGTGTTTCTCGGTGCGCTGGTGCCGCCGGCCGTTGCCGGCCAGCCGCCCGAATACCGCACCTTCCTGCTGCCGAAAGCCGACTACCGGATCCAGCAGGACTGGGACGTGCTCGGCCTGCGCGCGACCGGCAGCCACGACATCGTCGTCGACGACGTGTTCGTGCCCGCGTACCGCACGCACAAGGCCATCGACGGGATGATGGGCACGAGCCCGGGCCTCGCCGTCAACGACGCGCCGCTGTTCAAGCTGCCGTTCGCGCAGATCTTCGTGCGCGCGGTGTGCACATCGTGCATCGGCGCGCTGCAGGGCGCGCTCGACGATTTCACCGGCTATGCGGCCACGCGCGTGTCGGCCAACAGCGGCGCGAAGACGACCGACGATCCGGGAGCGCAGAACGCGTGTGCGAACGCGGCCGTCGCGATCGACGAGATGCAGGTGCTGCTCAAGCGCAATTTCGCGGAACTGATGGCGTCGGTCACCGGCGGCCCGGCCGTGTCGATCGAGCGCCGCGTGCATTTCCGCTACCAGTCCGCGCAGGTCGCCGAGCGCTGCGCGCATGCGGCGAACGCGCTGCTGCGCTACGCGGGCGGCAACGGCATCTATCACCGCAATCCGCTGGTGCGCCGCTTCCTCGACCTGCATGCGGCCCGCGCGCACTACGCGAACAACGTGGACCGCTTCGGCCAGAACCTCGGCGCCGTGATGCTCGGCCGCGAGAACACCGACTTCTTCATCTGACGAGGCAGCGATGAACGACCCGCAAGCACAGCAATACGTGTTCGACGTGGTGGTCGTCGGTTCGGGCGCGGGCGCGCTGCTCGCCGCGTGCCGCGCGGCCGACCGCGGCCTGTCCGTCGTCGTGATCGAGAAGACGGCGCTGTACGGCGGCACGTCGGCCGTGTCGGGCGGCGGCATCTGGGTGCCGTGCAACCACCATATCGCCGAGCTGGGCGCGACCGATTCGCGCGAGGCCGCGCGCGGCTATATCGAAGCCTGCGTAGCCGGTGAATCGACGCCCGAGAAGATCGATACCTATCTCGACCGCGCGCCGGAGATGCTGCGCTACCTGGAAACGAAGACGCCGGTGCGTTACCAGTCGCTGCCGAAGTACGCTGACTACTTCCAGAAGGTACCGGGCGCGATGCCGGGCTACCGCGCGCTCGATCCGATGCCGTTCGACGGCGGGCTGCTCGGCGACGAACTCGACCGGCTGCGGCCGGCGTCGCCCGGCACGCTGATCGGCGGGCGCGTCGCCGTGACGTCGAAGGAGGCGCACACGCTGTTCTCGCGCGAGCCCGGCTTCATGAAGCTCGCGATCGCGCAGTTCGGCCGTTACTGGCTCGATATCGGGATGCGTCGCCGCACGCGGCGCGACCGACGCCTGACGCTCGGCAACGCGCTGATCGGCGGGCTGCGCCGTGCGCTGCTCGATCGCAACGTGCCCGTGTGGCTCGATACGCCGATGCGCGACCTGCTCGACGTGGATGGCCGCGTGACCGGCGTGCGCGCGCAGCGCTTCGGGCAGCCGGTGACGATCGTCGCGCGGCGTGGCGTGATCCTCGGCGCGGGCGGTTTCGAGCGCAACCAGCCGATGCGCGAGCGCTACCTGCCGCGGCCGACGCAGGCGCAGTGGAGCGCGACGCCGCCGGCCAACACCGGCGACGCGATCGCCGAAGGCCATCGGCTCGGCGGCGCGCTGGCGTTGATGACGCACGTGTGGGGCGCGCCGACGGTCGGTGTCGCGGGCGAGGAGAAGCAGCGCGCGCTGTTCGTCGAACGCAACCTGCCGGGCTGCGTGATCGTGAACCGCCTCGGCAAGCGCTTCGTCAACGAAGCCGCGCCGTATTCCGAATTCGTGCCGGCGATGTATCGCGACCATGCGCGCACCGGCGCGAACGTGCCGGCCTGGATGGTGTTCGACGCGCGATTTCGCCGCAAGTATCCGTGCGGTCCGATCATGCCGGCGTCGATGATGCCCGATTCACGGATTCCGGCCGCATTCCGCGACGTGATCGTGAAGGCCGACACGATCGACGCGCTCGCGGCGCGCATCGGCATCGACGCGGCCGGCCTGCACGACACGCTGCGCGACATGGCCCGCTACGCGGCAACCGGGATCGACGAAGCGTTCGGCAAGGGCGACAACCTGTTCGACACGTACTACGGCGATCCGCGGAACAAACCGAACCCGTGCCTCGGGCCGGTCGACCAGGCGCCGTTCTACGCGGTGCGGATCGACGCGGGCGATATCGGCACGAAAGGCGGGCTCGTCACCGACGTGCATGCCCGCGTGCTGCGCGCCGACGGCGAGCCGATCGACGGCCTTTACGCGATCGGCAACACCAGCGCCTCGATGATGGGCGCGAGCTACCCCGGCGCGGGCTCGACGCTCGGTCCGGCGATGACCTTCGGGTATCTCGCCGCCGACCACCTGGCTGCTCGCGCGGCCGACGCCGGCGGCCAATCAGCCCGGCCATCCACGACTGAACTTGACGGAGTCCAATGATGAGCGATCTCACCACCCATCCGCTGCGCACCGACATGCTGCTCGCGATGCGCCGCCTCGCGCGCTCCGTCACGGTCATCAGCAGTGCGCACGACGGCCGGCGCTACTCGATGTCCGCGACGGCGGTCGATTCGCTGTCGACCGATCCGCCGTCGCTGCTGATCTGCATCAACCGCAACGCGTCGCTGTATCCGCCGCTCGACGCGGGCGCCGGGTTCTGCGTGAACGTGTTGTCGGCGGCCCACGAAGGCATCGCGATCGACTGCAGCGGCCGCCTGAAGGGAGAGGCGCGCTTCACGACCGGCGACTGGCACACGTCGGCGCTCGGCGTGCCGTATTTGCGCGACGCGCAGGCGAGCCTCGTGTGCGAGCAGGATGGCCGCTTCGAGTACGGCACGCATACGGTGTTCATCGGGCGCATCCGCGAGGTGCTGATGAGCGGCGACGTCGACCCGCTCGTCTATCTCGACGGCGCCTACACGACGCCCGGCGCGCCGGTGGCGCGTGCGGCCGCGTGACGTGAGGAGCCGGCCATGAGCGATTCGCGCTTCCATCGGCTGACCGTGGCCGACGTGATTGCCGAAAGCGACGACGCGTGCTCGTTCGTGTTCGACGTGCCGGCCGCGTTGCGCGACGCCTTCGCGTACCGGCCCGGTCAGTTCCTGACGCTGAACGTGCCGTGCGCGGACGCGACCGTCGCGCGCTGTTATTCGCTGTCGAGCGCGCCCGGCATCGACGCCGCGCCGAAGATCACCGTCAAGCGCGTGCGCGACGGCCGCGCGTCGAACTGGCTGTGTGACCGCGTGAAAGCGGGCGACACGCTCGACGTGCTGCCGCCAGCCGGCGTGTTCACGCCGCGCACGCTCGACGGCGACCTGCTGCTGTTCGCGGGCGGCAGCGGCATCACGCCGGTGTTGTCGATCCTGAAGTCGGCGCTCGTGCACGGACGCGGGATGCTGACGCTGATCTACGCGAACCGCGACGAGCGCTCGGTGATTTTCCGCGCCGAGCTGCGGCAGCTCGCGCAGCGCCATCCGGGCCGCGTGCGCGTGATTCATTGGCTCGACAGCGTGCAGGGCATCCCGCAGCAGCGCCATCTCGAGGAACTCGCGCGGCCGTTCAGCCAGCAGGAGACGTTCATCTGCGGGCCCGCGCTGTTCATGGAGAACGCGCTGGCCGCGATGCTCGGCCTCGGGTTGCCGCGTTCGCGGGTCCATGTCGAGCGTTTCGCCTCGCTGCCCGATGCGCCGGCGCAGGCGCCGGCGCCGGCGTCGGCTGATACGACGGCGTCAAATGTCGCAGCGGCGGCCTCGGCATCCGGCGATGGCGCGGCGATCGAGACGGTGCTGGACGGCGACGCGTTCGCGTTCGACAGTGCCCCCGGCGAAACGCTGCTCGACGCGATGCTGCGCGCGGGCGTGCCGGCGCCGAATTCCTGCCGGATGGGGCAATGCGGCGCGTGCATGTGCCGGATCGAGCGCGGCGAGGTCGCGCTCGACAGCAACCACGTGCTCGACGACGACGAGATCGCGGCCGGCTGGACGCTCGCCTGTTGCGCACGGCCCGCGAGCGACGCGCTGCGCGTGGTGTTTCCCGACTGAGCCGTCGCGCGCCGGCGGCGCGCACGGCCACTCTGATCTATGACGATGGACAATGAAATCCTGACCACGCCCGCGCTGATCGCCCGGGCAGCCGCGCGCCACGGCGCGCATCCGGCGATCGAGTCGGAGCATGGCCGGCTGACCTACGCGGAACTCGACGCGGCGCGCGTCGCCGCGGCCCGCGCGCTGCTCGCGAGCGGTATCGAGACAGGCGACCGCGTCGCGGTGTGGGCGCCGAACCTGCCGGAATGGATCGTCGCGGCGTTGGCGATCCACACCGTCGGTGCGATCCTCGTGCCGGTCAATACGCGGATGAAGGGGATGGAGGTGGGCGGCATCCTGCACGACGGCGGCGCGCGGCTGCTGTTCTGCTGCGGCACCTTCCTCGGCGAATCGTATCCGGCGATGCTCGCGCCGCACCGGCCCGCGACGCTCGAGCGCGTCGTCGTGTTCGACGGCGAACTGCCTTCAGGCGCGCGCGACGAGACATGGAACGCGTTCCTCGCACGCGGCGCCGAGGTGCCGCTGGCCGCGGTGCGCGAACGGGAGGCGCAGGTCACGCCCGACACCGTGATGGACCTGATGTTTACGTCCGGCACGACGGGCCGCCCGAAGGGCGTGATGACCGCGCACGGCCAGAACCTGCGCGCCGCGCAGGCATGGGCGGCGATCGCCGGCGTGCGCGCCGACGACCGCTACCTGATCGTCAATCCGTTCTTTCACACGTTCGGCTACAAGGCCGGCTGGCTCGCCGCGCTGTCGAGCGGCGCAACCGTGCTGCCGCAGCTCGTGTTCCAGCCGGCCGACGTGCTGCGGCGCGTCGCCGACGACCGCGTGTCGGTGCTGCCCGGCCCGCCGACGCTGTACTACGCGCTGCTCGATGCGCCCGATCGTGCGACGCGCGACCTGTCGTCGCTGCGGATCGCGGTGACGGGCGCCGCGGCGATCGCGCCGAGCCTGATCGAGCGGATGCGCGCGGAGCTCGGCTTCGAGACGGTGCTGACCGGCTACGGGCTGACCGAATCGTGCGGCTTCGCGACGCTGTGCCGCCAGGGCGACGATGCGGCGACGGTTGCCTATACGTCGGGGCGCCCGATGCCGGAGGTCGAATTGCGCATCGCGGGCGAAGGCGGTGAGCCGCTCGGGCCGGACGAAACCGGCGAAATCTGGGTGCGTGGCTACAACGTGATGCGCGGCTACTTCAACCAGCCGGACGCGACGCGCGAGACCGTCGATGCGGACGGCTGGCTGCATACGGGCGATCTCGGCTGCGTCGATGCGAACGGTAACCTGAAGATCACCGATCGCATCAAGGACATGTTCATCGTCGGTGGCTTCAACTGCTATCCGGCCGAGATCGAGCGGCTGCTCGCCGCGCATCCGGCGATCGCGCAGGTCGCGCTGGTCGGCGTGCCCGATACCCGGCTCGGCGAAGTCGGGCATGCGTATGTCGTGCTGCGGCCGGGCGCGCATGCCGACGCCGACGAACTGAACGACTGGGCGCGCCGCAACATGGCGAACTACAAGGTGCCGCGGCATTTCACGTTCGTCGAGCAATTGCCGACGAGCGCGGCCGGCAAGGTGCTGAAGTACCGCCTGCGGGCGGGGACCGAGGCGGCGGCCTGAGCGGCGCCGCGACACACGAACGGGATGAACGCATGAACGACAACGGGTTTCCGCAGGGCGCGGTGCTGGTGTTCGGCGGCAGCGGTGGGATCGGGCAGGGTGTCGCGCTCGAGTTTGCGCGTGCCGGCGTGCCGGTCGCGGTGGGCTATCGGAGCAAGGCCGACGTGGCCGAGCGCGTCGCGCGCGAGATTCGCGGCGAAGGCGTTGCGGCCACCACGCACTGCGTGGACGTGACCGATCCCGCCCAGGTCGAGGTCGCGCTCGCGGCCGCGATCGGCGCGCATGGTCGCGTGCATACGGTCGTCTGGGCGGCGGGGCCGTTCGTGAACCAGCGTTACATCGGCGACATGACGCACGACGACTGGCGCCGCGCGATCGACGTCGAGACAGTCGGCTTCTTCGTGGCGGCGAAGGCCGCGTTGCCGCACTTCCGTGCGTCGGGCGGCGGATCGTTCGTGACGCTAGGCTCGGCCGGGCACTTGCGCTGGCCGGATCGCGACGGGTTGTCGGTCGCGCCGAAGGCGGCGAACGAGGCGCTGGTCAAGGGGCTGGCGCGCGAGGAAGGGCGTTACGACATTCGCGCGAATTCGATCCTGGTCGGCGTGATCGAGGCCGGGATGTTTCCGGTGCTGCTCGAACAGGGGCAATTCGACCAGGCGTGGATTGACGAGACGCAGAAGATGCTCGCGCTCAAGCGCTGGGGGAAGGCGCATGACGTCGGGCGGGCGGCGGTGTTCCTGGCGTCGGACCGGGCCAATTACATCACCGGGCAGCAGTTGAATGTGTCTGGGGGGTATGGGTTGTAGCACGGCCGACCGAACGCGAAGGGCTGACCGCTCGTTGCGAGCGGCCTTTGCATTTCCGATTCGCGTGACGGCCCTGCTACCGATGCTCGATGTGTTGCACGTTCGCAAGCACTTCCGGCGTACGCTTTGCCGGGGTTTCCGGCCGGACTGCGGGAACGCTCACAGCATTGCACCCGCTTCGCTCATCGCTGTTCCCCATGACCTTGTCGCGAAGCCGGATGTAGGGCTGCTCGACGAACTTGTATGTCAGATGTGCGAATGCGAAATAGAAGCCGGCGAGGGTGACATACAGGATGAGTGTCGTGCGATGACTTTCGATTGACCAACCGTATTTTGCAAACATGCCGAGCACCAGTGTCAGCATGCAGATGTGTCCCAGGTAGAGGGAATACGAAATCCGACTGGTCCAGTCGATGAAACGATCGAGCAGACGACTGCCCGACGTGCGAATGGTCATCGCTGCGGGAAGCAACGCGGCGATGACGACGGACAGCATCGGGTATGCCATGGTGCGGACGATGGCGTTGGTGACGAGATAAGGCGCACCGCACGCGAAGTAGAGCGTCAGGGCGGCAAAAATCGGCAACGCAAATTTCCAGAGCGATGCAAGACGCGCAAACTGTTTCGGTCGTTCGATGCGGATATACGCCACGATTACCCCAATGAACAGGGAATCCAGCCGGCACAAGACGATGGATCGAACATGACGATCGACATCCGATAGCGACTGGGCATGCCAACCAAAAACGATCCTTGCGACAAGCGGGCCAACGATGAACACGGCGCACGTTGCGAGCATCGCACGTCCGTTCGACTTCAGCATTCCTGCGGCGGCGAGAAATATGCACGGGAGCAACAGGTAGAACCATTCCTCCACGGCCAGGCTCCACGAGTGCTCGAAGAATGGTCCTATCGGCCACGCCAGATTCTGGAGAAAGAGGAAGAACGGCCAGGCGACGTCGAGCGATGCCGGGCCGTGGTAGTCGAAGCGTAGATAGACGAGCAGGAAGAAGGCATAGAGCGGGAGGGTGCGTGCCCAGCGGCGCTTCCAGAAATCAAGAACATCGCCCGGGGCCTTGAGCTTGCCCGCTTTCCGGGACCGGATCAGTACGCTTCCGATCAGGAACCCGCTCAGAACGTAAAAGATCTCTACGCCGATCGTCCCCTGTGCCGAGAAGTACCACCGCAGCCACGCCGGCGGCGCCCCGTGCGCCACGGTATGGCTGGCGAGAACGAGGAGAACCGCGAGCGCGCGCAGTATATCCAGTCCGAATACGCGCGGACTATTGGGGGGCGGAGCGGACTTCGTCATCGATAACGTGGGTGGGTTGGACGCCGAAGTGTAAATCAACCTGGCGGTCAGAAACGCTGGGTCCCCAGAAGGAACAGCGATGCCATGACGATGCGGGTTCGCACCCAGATCGAATGCATCGCTGCATCCGGAAAGCGTTGCCGGATTTGCACGGCAGGCGGTAGCAATGTCCGATTGCGGTCGCCATGCCGCGATTCCGGCCGACCGGTTCGGACTGTGGAATTCAGGGGGGCGGGAATGCGCGAGTGGTGAATCGTTCCGATGGGTGCGACTGAATTGAACGGCCGCACCCTGCGTCGCCGATCAGAGTTTGCGCATCACGCAACCGATATGGTCAGCGCGATCAGGGGAGAGCGTTTCGATCGTCGCCAGGCCCTCGATTTCGCGGCAGATACTGAATGTCTCGTTTCGATTCGAGATCAGGAAATCGCGCCCGTCGACGTGGAAGTTCCATTGGTGGAAGCCTTCCCAGTTCTCGTTCAGCGCCTCGTTCGCAGCATGCTCGGTCGCAATGAAGCCACCGGGTTTCGTCACGGCGACCATTTGTCGAAACGCTTCGACCGGATTGTAGCTGTGGTCGAGCGTGTTCTTCGCATAGGTCATGTCGAACGTGTTTGCCGGAAACATCGTGGTCAGGCATTCGCTTTCGCACTGCCGGGTTTTGATGAGGGGAAGCCCTGAGGGAAAATCCAGGCGGCTGTACAGATCGCCCAGCGCATCGACGGCGGTGATGTCCAGCGGCATGCCGTTCATCTTCTTGCCCAGCACCGTCATCGGGCCGGCACCCACGTCGAGGATCTTCGGATTCGGAATGCCGTTCAGCAGCTCGGCCATCCATGGATGTACTTCGGTGTCGGGGTTGATGCGGAACTGAAAATCTTCCGGCCACGGACCGCCCTTCGTATCCAACCACTTCGACCAGAATTCGATTTCGTTATCGATTCCGCTAGACCACTGCAGTTTTTGCATTGTGTCCGTCCAGAGGGTATGGACGGACGATTCTATCATCCGCTGGCCGGCTGTCGTCGGTCGATGAAACTTCGGGCGATGCGGGAATCGGTGCGGTGTAGTGACCGGTTGCGGCTCGCACGACGACCCGTTCGCGCAGCATGCGTGAACCGGCATCCGTATTCACCCTGACCTGCCGGGCACGCTTGCGTATCGGCCTCGCCCACGCCCTGTGCGAGGTCACACCTTTGCAACGTTTCTTCGATGCATGCGGCCACGTCCGATCGACGGTAACGGAGACGGACGTGCGCTGACGGCCGTCCGGCCTTGTTCGGCGTGCATCGCGATATCGATGCGTGCGCACACAATCGCGCGCTGCGGCGTCGTGTGCCGGATATCGATACGTTCCTGAAACGTTTCTCCCGATTTCGCCCAGCACGACGGCGAGCGTTTGGATGCGACGCTTGCTGCGCGTGGATTTGCGTGGCATGGCACGTGCCTTGCGGTGGACCCGGTGCCGTCAGTGCAGACGAATCTCGCCAGAACGATCAGGGCATCGGCGGCATGTAACGACATCGAAACAAACGGGGAATCGGATCGGGGCGTGGGCGCCGCCTGGAGCGGCGTACATGCCGCGCATGTCGTATCGGTCATGCGCAAGGGGCAACGCGTTCCCGATCCGTCGAACAGCAAGCGTGCTTGCAAGGTGTCGTGCCGGGGTTCGCGTCACGCGTGGCGGCGCAGGTCGCTTGCGTTGGCGAGGCGCGCCCGGCACATGTCGGGGGAGGCGCCCGTGAAAACGACGGTGAAACAATGGGCAGCGGTCGCGGTGACGTGTGCCGCGAGCATGCATGTCCTCGCGCAGGAGATCTACCTGCAGGGCGGCACGCAGGGCGTCGGCATCGGCGCGGCCGTGAGTTTCAATTCGATGCTGGGTGCGCACGCGGACTTCAACGCGATCGATCTTTCGCACGACTTCACGGTGGGGGGCAATCGCTATCAGGACGACCTGAAGCTGCGCCAGGGCGGCCTGTACGCGGACATCTTTCCGTGGCGAGGCAGCGGCTTCCGCGCGACGCTCGGTCTGCGCTTCAACGACGACGATCTGCGCGGCGTATCGGTGCCGACCAACGGCACCTACGTATTCGGCGGCAAGCACTATCCGGCGATGCCGGGGATGTTCGCGGTGGCGGAAGCGCGCTACCCGACCGTGATGCCGTACTTCGGGATCGGCTACGGGCACCGGCCGTCGTCGAAGGGGCTGGGC
The DNA here is from genome assembly GCF_020420065.1 of Burkholderia sp. AU31624. Lineage (NCBI taxonomy): Bacteria > Pseudomonadati > Pseudomonadota > Betaproteobacteria > Burkholderiales > Burkholderiaceae > Burkholderia > Burkholderia sp. AU31624. Next base: position 170,385 of record NZ_JAIZRT010000001.1, on the reverse strand, counting down.
TTCGTTGCCGACCTCGGCGTGGCGTACGGGATACCGAAATGTTCGTACACGCTGTCGCCGGAACTGGCGGCCGCGGCCGGGCCGGCGAAGAGCCAGATCCTGGCCTCGAGCGGGCTGGATTCGCTGCGGCAGGTGATGTCGCGCTATCGGTGGTACCCGGTGTTGCAGATCGGGATCTCGTATCGGTTCTGAGTGGGTGAGACGTCGTTGCGTGTGCCGGTGCGGGCAATGCCGGCATTGCCGATACGGGCGGGGCAACGAGGGTTGGCAAGACTGCCGTCTGACGACCGACGCGAGTACGGCGCGTGGAGGCGGTGAATGCAGCCCCGTCGCTGCAGCGTGTGCGTGCGTCTTCGCAAGACGCGGTGAATAGCCAATCGGCCGTCTTTCCTGCCGTTCCGTTCCGGCTTACCTTGCAGACAGCAATTCGACCCGTCGGGCGAGCGGCGCATGCCGAGAGGATTCATGCGGCCCGTTGCCGTTCGCCGACGCCAATCACCGTCCTCTTTCCGTGAATGGCGATGATAGCAATGATTGCAATTCGCCCTCGTGGCGCTATCATTGATATCAAACCCGGATGGAGGAATTCATGGCAAATCTACTGGTGCGTAACGTGGATGACAGTATCGTTCAGAGCCTGCGCGAGCAGGCTGCGGCAAATGGCAGGAGTGCCGAGGCCGAACATCGGGCCATCCTGGCCGATGCGCTCGGCCGGCCGAAGCGAAAGACATTTGCGCAAGTGCTGATGAGCATGCCCGATGTTGGCGACGACGCGGATTTTCAACGTGTTCAGGATTCCGGCGAGGCCAGGCGTGTATTTGATTGAAACATTCGATCGGCCGGAAACCCTTGTCGCACAAGGGCGTGTTCAGAACCTGTTCGGAATTCATTAAGAACCGACCTTCACCCGAATAGGCTCAATCCCTCGCGCATCCGCGTAGGTTTCGGCGGATGTGTCCGACATGTGGCCGAGCAGCGCCTTCGTGTCGACGTTCCCCTGCTTGTCATACAGCCGCTTCGAAAGACTCCGGATTTCGTGGAACGACGGCGCGTTGCCGTCCGGTATGCCAGCTTTCTTGCGTGCGCGCGCGAACGCCGCCGAAATGACGCCGAGTCCGACCGGCGATCCAGGAACCGTCCCGTTCTTCGTCCCGGTGTAATGGATCAGATACTGGCTGATGATTCCGGTCTTCTTGCAGCGTGCAACGATGTCGGCGAGCGTCATGTCGATCGCGTCGAGCCGCAGCGCCATCGGGATCTCGACCACCACGCCAGTCTTCTGTCGCGTCACGCGCGCATGCCCATGCTTGATCCACGATCGTTCCCACCGAGCACAGGTCGAGCGGTCTTGACCTGAAACGAGAGCGAGCAGCATCGCGTTCTCCAGCCAGCTCGCTACTCTCGGCGCTTGCTCCAAGATCTTCTGGAATGACTCCAGCGTGAGGCGGTTGCGCTTCGTCTTGAACTTCACGCCCTCGGTGACGGCGGCCGGATTGGCATCCATCCAGCCGAGCGACACACCGCGGCGGCAGATCGACATCGCGCGGGCGCGCACGACCTTCGCAAGAGCAGTTTTTCCCTCCGCGAGGATCGCCTCGATGATGTCGGCGAAGTGCTTCGTCGTCAGCTCACGGCACTTCATCTTGCCGAGCTTCGCCTCGAGTTTCCCGTCGGCGAGCTTCCGGCTCTGCGCGGTGTTGTATTTCTCTGAGACGGGCATCTTTTTCAGCAACTCGCTGAACGTCGGCGAATCGCTTTCGACGCGCTCGGCCAGCGTCTTCTTACCCGTGGCGATCGCCATGTTGGCCTCTGTTGCCTCATAGATCGCCTGCGCCAGTGGCATACGGCCGAGCACGTGCGTCTTCTTCGTGCGTGGATCGAACCAGGTGTAGTAGCCCGGACGCGGCTCGTGAAGGTGCTCGGGCCAGTTGGCGCGGATACGGATGCGTGGTCGGGCTGCCATCATGCGATCCTGTGAACGAGACGCGGGCGAGCGCTTTCCTGATAGACCGCGTTCTGTTCGACGTAATAGGCGTTGCCGACCTTGATCGGCGGCGGGTAGATCTTGCCCTCCTTGATCCAGCGCGACGCGGTGCGCATCGCCGGCGCGGGGCTGAATTCTCGTTCCAACCAGTCGCTCAGTCTGATCTTCATGGCTTGCTCCGGTGGAGGGCGTAGAAATGCGTCAGAATCGGTTCAGTCATTGGCCTTCTCCTGCGCGGGCGGCGCTGAACAGTCGGCGGATCTGGTATTCGACGGCTTCGAGGCCGCGCGCTTGGCTGCAATTTCCGGTGGCGTCAGCAAGTGCAATGGCTGACTCAAGCGTTTCGAGATTCCCGTATAGGAACTCGTGCGCCTCGTCGTCGAACGCTCGGGATGCTCGATAGCGAGCAGCATCTTCGGCCATGCGCCGAAGCTGTTCTAGCAGCGACACGTTGCCGCCGTCGGGCGGATCCATGTAATACACGCCTGGCAGCAATGCACGCACATCGTCGTCCGTCACCTCGGCGCGCGGCTCCGGCTGCGGCCTGACGACACTGGGATTGATCGGCGTCACCGTATAGCGAGGAGCACCCTCGACGCCATCCAGTTCGAGCGTCAGGATCAACTTCGCGCCTTTCTGCTTCAGGCTGATATGCTTGGCCTCGAACGTCGGCGGCTCCGGCTGCTGAGCAGCGAGGAGGGCACGGGCGTTTCGGCGGAATACCTCGACCGCGACATGTTTTTTGGCCAGTTCCCAAAGCACGTTGAGTTCGGCGTCCGTCAGCGTCTTATTCATGCTTGGCTCCATCGAGAAGGGCGAGCGCTTCGTCGACCAGCTTCGGCGTGTTGTGCGCAGGATCGGGGCAGTCAGCGTCCGGCATGCGAATGAAGCCGAGCGAAATGCCGTTCGCGATGAAATGCTTGGCGGCATGGAGACCGAGGCGCACTTTCTCGTATTCGATCTCCGTCATCCCCTGCCGATTGGCGACCGGCGCGGGCGGCGCGGCGGCAAGCGCGACATCCCACAGGTGCTGCGTGCTGCCGAGCTTCCACGCGCGGTGCATGGCACCGTCCATAGCCTGCGTCAGAACGCGCGGCACAAGCGCATAGCGTGCCTCTTGCCCTGCTGCCGCTGCGGGCTGCGATGCTGCCGCGCGGGCTTGCCATGCGTGAAGTGCGATGTTCTTCGATGTAACCGGCCACGTCGTGTTGTCGTTCCACCATTGCTCGAACGCCGCCCGCTCGTCTGCCGGCGCTGCTTCGCGTTCGATCGATTCTGCGATCGTGACGCTGGGCTTGTACATTTCCAGCGCCTCCGTCCAGTCGGCATGCGTCAGGTTCTTTTCTTCTTGGCCGCCGATCCAGTCGACTTGCAGGCCAAGCGCTTTACACAAGATTTCGATCTCGCCGCAGAGCGCGGATTTTCCTGAGCCAACTGCGCCCGAAACGGTGATGGTGACTTTGTTCATGAAATGCCTCGATATGGTGCGATTGGTCAGGCGCCAGGAAGAGCCGGCTGTTCGTCAAGTTCGTACTCGCCAGCAATCAGGCGAGCTGCGCACGCGACGAGGCATTCGCGCCGAATCTCAGGTTCGAGACACCGGCCATAGCCGGAATCGTTCGCAAGCCGTTTAACGTGCATGGCGAGGTTGCTCACTGGCTTTCTCCTTTAATCGGCGCTGCCGCTGCATCTGCGGAGGGAGGCTGTCCATAAGCGGGGATCGAATAGCACTCGGCGAGCTTCTTACCAGGTGCACCGGCGTGCGCAATCATGTCGCGCTTCTTCTCGTCGGAGATAGCCTCGCGCGGATCGTCGGCACGGACCCATGCGATCGGCACCGCTCCCGCCACCTCAGTGCGAGGGGCGCGGGCATTCGCCAAACCTGCATCGATCTTCGTTCGAATGTGCGCCGCGAGATCGTCAGGCGAAAGCGAGCCCTGTTGCACGCGGTGGCAAAGCGCTGCCGCGTCGGCCCATAGTTCGTGAAGCGAAACGAAACGCTCAAACTGCTCATCCGCCCCATTGCCCGTGCCTTCGAGCGGGGCGGATGGTGCGGGTTGCGCGCGGCGATTCCAGCCTTCGATCGATTCGGCCGTTGCGCCGCACTCATCGCAAGCCGGACCGCTGCGGCCGTCGTTCGCGAGCCAGCCCTTCGGGTCAACGTTCTCGGAACCGCAGAACGGGCACGGATCGACCATCGCGAGCGCGATAGATAGGGGTTCATCGTCGGCCGGCGCTGCTTTGTGCTGCTCGACAGGACGTTTGGCATCCTTGGCGAACCCGCAAAATTTGCAAACGGTTTCGCCGTTCATGCCATAGGGTCCATAGAGGCAGTCCGCGTCTACCAGGAGTGGGCATCGGGTCAGCGCATCAGCGCGGCTGTTGTCGGTGGTGGTCATGGTGGTCCTCAGGTGGTCGGAATGTCTATTTCCCTAAGCGGTTAAAAAGAGCGTGCAGAGAGGTAGAAAAGAGATCACCGTTTTTCTCGGCTCGTTGTTCGCTGAATCAGACCGGTCAATTGCCGATCCCAGAAGCACGCTTTCACAGATCCAGTAGGAATGTCCTCGGGTGCATCCATGCCACCGCCAAAAACTCGAACGTCGTGGTTGTCCGCGAGAATTTCTTCGACACAGCTGACCGACGACACCGAGTAGCCGTGGCGATACTTCGGGTCATGCAGACCATGGGAAGTGCGCATGTTGGCCGGCCGAATCTCGGGAAGATCGCCGCGGCGCGGCGAAAAAGCGGCATCGCCTTGAAAAAGCGAAAACTGTTCGCTCATCGTCATCCTCAATCAGTAGAACAGCCGCATCGGTTGGGCGCTGGGCTCGCATCAGGCAGCGTTTAGCATGAAAGCGCCGGGAGTCGAGTCGGTGCTATGACGGGGCCCGGCCGTCATCCGAGCGCCCACCGATGCAGCCGGAGTGCCGCGCGCGTGGCGCGGCGAGTGGGTCACTCTTCCTCGACTTCCTCGCGCTGATCGAGGTCCGAGCCTGCGAAGGGGCGATGCTCGTCGTCAGCCGGCGGCGCATCCCCGAACAGCCCCGGCTCGACGTAGTTGTCCGGCGGCGTCAGCGTGATGCCGATCTCCTGCTGCAGGCGCGTTGCGATTTTCCCGTGGTCGACCTCGTCCTTCGGGTGCGCGGTGATCTTGAAGTGCACGCCCACCGAGCCGCCTTCCTGCGTGGTGAACCGGATGTCCTTCAGGCCGCACTCGGCGAGCAGCACGTCCTCCGCGCCCGTCGCGCCGATGTGGAAGCGCAGCAAGTACCCTTCGTATTTTCGATCCCACGCGAGGTTGCGCATGAACGGGAAGCGCAGTTCGGTCAGGCCGTCGTGTTCCATCGGAAGCTCGCCGGGCTTCGGCTGCGGCTTGCGATACAGCATCGCGCGCAGCGCCGGGTCGAACTCGCCGAGGACGTCGCCGCCCACGACGACGGACATGCCGATCGTGATCGCGGGCTTGCGCTCGGTGCCGTGCTTCTCGCTCACGTTCGTCACCGAGACGATCTTCGCGAGGGTGTTGTCGAGGTTGAACATGCTGGCTCCTGTGGTGGACGGCTTACTGCGGTTGCGCGACGCGCCCGGCCCAGTGCCGGATGCGCTTCTCGACGTACTCGGGGACTGCGCAGATCTGGCCGCCGTCGAACGCGGCGAATACCGGCTTCAGCAGCTCGCGGTCGATCGGGCAGCTGACGACGTCGTGCCGAATCGCGGCGACGAGGCGGTGGAGGTCGTTACTGGTGTGCATGTCAGGCTCCGAGCAGCACTTCACGGCGATCCTGATACGCCTGCTCGAGCTTCACGTACTCGGCCTGCGGCAGATCGCGTGCACTATCGAGGACCAGAGCCAGCACCTCGGCGTCGTTCGCCTTCTGGATCTGCGCGAGCAGGTCGTCGTAGCTCGGCAGCGTCATGTCGGATTGCTGCGCGCGTTGATCGGTCAGGCCGGCCGGCGGATCGATCTCGCCGTCGTCGTCCTGTTCGTCATCGGTCGGCGTGATGTAGTCGCCGTCGAGCACGGTGTCGAGCGCTTGCGAGCGACCGGATGCGCCGACGTCGTCGATCGCGGCTGCGCTCGCGAGCTCGATGCTCACGGGCAGGTACTTGAACAGACGGCGCAGCACGGTCTTGCGGCCCATTTCCTCATAGTGCTGGCCCCAGACGGTTTTTTCCTTGTCACGCGCGAATTTGTAGTTCTGGCTGGCGTCACGGATCTCGTTGACCTGCTCGGCGCTCATCACCTCGAACGCGTGACCGCCGCCGACCAGCTTCGCGACCGCATAGAAAGCGATGACGCGGCCACGCGCGGACATCGCCGGTTTGTGTTCCAGCTTCTCGTCAAGGCCGAACGCATAGTCGAAGTGATCGTGCTCATGCACGGCGTGCGCGGCGATGCTGACGACCTGGCCCGAACGGCGCGCAAGGTCGATCAATCCCTTGTAGCCGATGACGATCTGCGTCTCGACCTTGTCCGTCACCCACTGGTTGCCGACTTTTTTCTTCTTCTCGAACGGGATCAGGTATGCATGGCCAAGCGGCGTGTTGGGTTCAAGGCCGAGCTGGGAGCACTGTACGACTGCACCCATCAGGGATTCGACCGTGCACTCCATCAGCTTCGGCGTCGTGCGCAGCGCTCCAAGCGCGATCTTCAGCATGCGATCCGGGCTCACGTGCCGCGGCAACACTGCGGCGAGCGTCCCTTTCTGCGATTCGAAGAACTGCTTCACGCTGCCGATGCCGGCCTCGCGCGCGACCATCTTCGAGGTCGATTTCAGTTGAGCCAGATTCGTTGTCGTTGCCATCGTTATGCCTCGTCATTCGTGAAAGCCCATTGGGGCAAGGTGATCAGGGTGATTTCTTTCGAGTAGCCAGGCCACTCGCAGGCCGCGTCGCAGCGCGCGTAGGTCGCGAGGTTGCGTGCGTAGTCGGCGCGGCCTTGCTCGCGCGACATGTCGTCGAGCATCATTGCGTGCGCGGCGAACGGCCATTCAGTTTCGACCGCCACGAAAACGAAGGCGCGCACCTCCTTGCCGCTCGCAGCTTCGTAGCCGTCGCTGTAGAACGCGTCCTGTACGTGGTAGCGCTTGCGCGCGGCCTGCCGGCGGAACTCGTCCGGGGCCGCACTGCTGAAGGTCTTGACGTCGACGAGCAGCACGCTCGATTCGGTCAGATCGTGTTCGAAGTCCGGCCGGCATCGGCATGCCACGCCTGTCGCCGGATCAGTCCAGAACGCCGACACTTCGGCGCGGCCGCGCGACAGCGCCTCGCGAATCTCCGGCAGCGCGCGCACGGCGTCCGACTGGCGCCATGCGGTGTCGTATTGATCCCGCTGGATCGCGATACGGCCGGGGTTCGCTTCGACGAAGTCCTTCCAGGCCTTCGTGTTGCGGTTGACGCTCGGCCCGAGCATGTAGCGTGTGTCGAACTCGTCCGGTTCGAGGATCGCGCAATGCGCGAGATTGCCCTCCAGCTGGCCGCCGCGCGTCGTCGGCGCAGGCCGATTCGGATCGCGATGCAGCGCCCAGAAGTGCGCGGGCGACACGTTGAGCGTATCGAGCTGCGACTTCGAGATCTCGGGGCGCGCGTGGTATTCGTCGATGTCGAGGTGTTCGATCAGCATCACGCCCCCCACACGCCGCGCGGCGCTTCCGGCGTGGCGCCGAGGTATGCGATGCCGACCGCGCACAGGAACGCGATCACGATCGCGACGATGATTCCGGCGACCGGACTGCGTTCGAACAGCCGGTCGAGGGCGTCGCAGAGGTAGGTGATCGGGTTCATGCCGACTGCTCCATGATTTTTGATGCGGACCATGTTTTGATGGCCTGGCGTGCTCGCGAAAACCGCTCATCGTCTTGGCCTGTGAAGTACGCGATGAGAGCCCATTCAGGCCAATCCTTGTACGGCCACGGACCCATGTAGAGCGGGCTCATCGACCGTTGTCCGAGCGAATAGAACCAGCGCTTTCCGGCAAGTGTTTTCATCGCGCAATCCCCGCGAGAAGTTCGTAGGCCGGCGCGACGCCGCACGCGATCAGGTACAGCGCGCCGATCACCGCGAGCCAAAACCAGTCGGGGAGGCGGATGAGAGGGGCGCGCATCATTGGGCTCCTTTGCGCGCTTTGCAGGCTCTGGCACGCAGCACATTGCAGGCTCGGCAATACCGGCCACCACGCCAGACATAGAGGTTCGCGCCAGACAACTCGTGACCGCGATCGCAATGCGTTTTCCGCGCATTGATTGAACTGACGGAAAATCCACGAATCATGTTTTCGCGCGTGGTGACCGGCTCAAGATGATTCGGATTTACGCAGCAGCGCATGCGACAAAGGTGGTCAAGCTCCATTCCGGCCGGGATAGGGCCTTTTGCCCATTTGTAGATTGCTCGATGAGCGATCTGTGTGCGCCGAAATTTCCCGTAACCGTCGCGATCGCATGAACCCGTCCAGATCCAGCATCCGCAGATCGGGTCCATGTACACCCACTTGTCGATGTTTTGTTCGATGCTCATCGGTGCCGGCATGTCAGACCCCCGCAATCGTCACGTGCCGCACCGGCTCCGGCGCATCCTTGCGGCCGGCCTTGATCAGCGCGGCGTCGATGGCTGTGCGCAGGAGTGACGGGATCATGGCCTTGCCAGCGTCAGCGTCGGCGGCGAGCATTTCGAGGACCATCAGCGCGTCGGCTTCCACGCCCGGCGCGAAAATGGCTTTCGCCTCCTGAACCAGCTTCAGCGCGCGCTCTTTCATCCAGTAGGCGTCGTGCTCGTAGCTCGGATCGCCGCGATACCAGCAATCGACCGCCGAAATTTCCATTTCGAGCCAGTCGAATACCGACCAGTTGAGTTCTGGCGCGGGAATCGTCAGTGCGCCGTCGTTGATCTCGTTCATGTGGTCCCTCTGTGTGGGGTGCGTTACGACGCGAATGCCTTGCGCTGCGTGTCGAGCCACGTTTCGGCCCATTCGAGTGCGAGCTTCGAAGCCGCATTCGTCTCGGGCGTATCGCCCTTGCGGATCGCCATGAAGAAGCGCTCGACCGGGCGGGAGGAATCCTTCGGGATGCCGAGTTCGGCCGAATCGACGTCGATACCGCGCGCGTTCGCGATCGTGCCGACGAGGCACGCGCACTCGCCCGAGTAGGTCGATCCGTCGACGCGGCCAGCTTTCAGCGCGTCGATCAGCGCGGGCACTTCGCGCGGCGCCTGCGAGATGACTTCGATGAAATCGGCCTTGATCGGCAGCAGGTACGCGTCGCTCAGGTCCGCGCCGCTCAGGTTCGCGCCGCGCAGGTACGCGCCGCGCAGGTACGCGTCGCTCAGGTCCGCGTCGCTCAGGTCCGCGTCGCTCAGGTTCGCGCCGCTCAGGTTCGCGCCGCGCAGGTACGCGTCGCTCAGGTTCGCGCCGCGCAGGTCCGCGTCGCTCAGGTACGCGTCGCTCAGGTCCGCGTCGCTCAGGTCCGCGCCGCTCAGGTTCGCGCCGCGCAGGTACGCGCCGCGCAGGTACGCGTCGCTCAGGTCCGCGTCGCGCAGGTCCGCGCCGCTCAGGTTCGCGTCGCGCAGGTACGTCCCCTGTTTGCAAGCCAGCTCGACTGCTACTTTCATCGAGTCAGCCTCGCACTCGAAAATGACCTTCAGCGTCCAGCGGTTCAGGATTTCGATCTTCATGTGGTGCTCCGGTAGGTGCGCGGCTCAGCCGCGGTGGTGGTCGTCGTTCTCGATGTTCTTCATCGCTGTGCGGATGCGATCGACTACCTCGTAGACGATGCCGAAAGCGAAGAGGACGCCGAGGCCGATCAGGACGGTTTTGACGAATAGCTGCATGTCAGCACCACACGACGTGTTTCCAGTCGACCAGGCGGCGAATCGACCAGTGGCGACGCAGCTCGGGCAGTTCCATGTCCGGGCATGCGACTTCGAGATAGCCGCCCGAGAGCGGCACGATTTCGGTGTGGAGGCGATGGAAGTTCATGTCAGGCCTCAATAACGAGTCTTTCTTGGTTTTGCAGATTTCTTTCGCTTGGTAACATCGATGGGAGTCTCAATAATTCGCGCCACCTCCCATCCATATCGAACCCGAGCCTTTATCGTTTCGTAGGGAAATCCCAAGCGTCTCGCCCAATCCTTCAGGCAAAGCGTCGTCCCTTGATACGTGAGGAACACGTTGTCACGCCGATTGACAGCCTGCTGCGCGGGAGTCGCCCATCGGCAATTCGATGGCTCGTAATTACTATTTGTGCAAATTCGATCAATCGAATGCATCCTGCTCGGAGCCCTTCCCATATCCGCCAGAAAGTTCGAGTAGGATTCCCATCGATCGCAGACTTTTATTCCGCGGCCGCCGTATAAGTGAAATCCAGGCGTTTTAGGATTTCGGCATCTTGAGCGCATCAGCGTCCAGATCCGGTACTCCCTTTCATATCGGACGGCGCACATGGCTACATCTCATCAAACAAGCGCACGCGGGGCGGAACGCGCCCACCGCCCGAGTACTCGGCGATGCGCTTCGCTGCGGCAGAGAAGGCGTCTTCGAACGCAGCCATTAGCAGCCACTGGAAATGCGCGCGGTCTGAGGTGTCGCGGTAGGTGTCGACGAGCTTGCGTTGCTCGGATTCGTTCAGGCCGGCGAGCGCTTCGAGCACGTCGTCGAGCGCGACCACCGCGGTCGCGCGCTCGAGCGCTTCGTCGGCCTCGGCCTGCGCATCGTTGAACCGCTGCAGCTGCCGGTCTGACCAGAAGTCGGCCGCGCGTTCGGTGGTGGTGGGGTGGAGCATGGTGGCCTCGGTGTCGGAGGTGACGTTGAGGCAAGTATACGACAGTGAATAGCAATGTCAATACGTCTATGAATAGGTCGGGGCAAAAAAAATCCCGCACTGGCGGGATGATTTGGGCTAGCGGCAGGTGAGCCGGATGAGAGTTTCGACCATTGATCCGGGTGGCGCATCCCGAAGATTCGCTCTCGCCGCTTGATCGCTTACGCCGGATTGATATCCGCCAGATCCGCCCATTCCGACCTCCGGAAACATTTGAAGCTGCAGCGAAGCGGTTTTCCGGCGCCGACAATCAACCAGAATTTCTTGCCGTAAAGAGTTGTAGATTCCGTATCCGTCTGCCCTCTGTGCTGGAAAATCGATATACATCCAGACGCGCGCCTCCCCGTTTTTTACGGCTTGAGATGAGGTTTCGACATACATTTTTGAGCCATCGTTTCCCTCGAAGAACTCTTGCCAATTGGCCCCCCATGCCTGAAGCGAGAGAAAGGTCAGGGCGATGCCGGCAATTTTTCTAGATTTCATGGTTTACCCCGAGCGATAGATCACGCGACCGACGATATGGACGAACTCGAGCTTATCCGGAGGGACGAGCTTGTCGGGATAGCGCGAATTGTAGGAATGGAGGATCAGGCCGCCGCCGGCTTCTTTGAAGATCTGTTTCACAAGCGGCTCGTCTTGAAAATAGATCGCGTAGCGCTCGCCGTCCATGATCCGCGTCGATGTGATGTCGATCATGATTACGTTTTTATCCTCGGCCCACGGCTCCATGCTGTCCCCGCGGACGACGAGGAGCTTGCAGTCTTGCGGCCGCGCGCCCTTGGCTTTGAAAAACGCCGCATTGAACGGGAGGGCCCGCTTCTCACGCACTTCCCATTGGATCAATCCATTCCCCGCCGAAAAATGGTAGTCGAAACGATCGATCCAGATCCGATCGTCGTCCGGCTCTAAGTCCTCGGGATTGTCCCAGATAGTGACATTTCCCTTTTCGGCGGGAAGAGGGCGTTTCGGGCCGCTTTTCGGCAGATCGGGCCCGCGGCCCTTTTCTTCGAGCAGCCAGGAGGTATCGAGCTGCAGCGCTTCGCTCAGCTTCTGGACCGTTGCAACGTCCGGCTGCGTGGTCGTTCCTTTCAGGATGCGATTGATGGTGGGCTGCGGCACGCCGGAGAGCCGACTCAGCGCGCTCTGGCTTTCCACGCCCCGCACCTTCATCGCGAGATCAAGTCGTTCGGCGAGATTCATGCCCGAACTATACGGAACCGAATAAGCGTCGCTCAAGCCGCTATCCGCCGTCGCATTGACAAAACTATTCATCATCGTATAGATTGCGTATAGGTGAATAACTGTTCGAGCCAAACCATGGACCTGCGCCCCCCCAGCGAACTGCTTGCCGAAATCAAGCAGACGACGAAAGAAGGCGAAATTGCACTCGCGAAGCGTCTCGGCATCTCGCAGCCCACCGTCAACCGTTTGCTTAACGGGCAGGTCGACTGCTCGTCGAAAACTCTCCGCGCCATCCAACGCGTACACGCTGAGATCGTCATCAGCGGCGCTGAACCCGCTCAGGTGCCCGCATGAAGACGGTTCTTTCCCAGGCCGATTTCTTCCGCCAGTTGATGGGCTGGCAACGTGAATTCGATGCCCTCCCTCAATGGGCTAAGGACGCGCTTCCGCCGCTTGTCCTGGTGCCGTTTCATCTTGCCGCGGAGGCTGTATGAGCCTGCGACCTGATATCGAACGAGTGCGGGCGCGCCGACGTGAGCGTGACGCGCGCCGCAGGGTCACGTCGCAGATCGCCAGTCAGCGAGAAATCCCGCAGTCGGCCGTTTCGTCTCTTCGCTTATCCACGCCACAAGGTGCTGCGGCACTGAGATCGATTGAGGAATGTCTCCGGGGTCATTTCCTTCCTGGTTCAGGACCAAGCGAACAAACCCGAATCCGTCCTGATGAGCCTCGATGCACCCAAGAAGGGCTGAGCTTTCGGGATGAGCTTCGTCTGGCTCATCGAATTCAAGCAGAACAGCGTCTGGATTCGCCCGGCGCGAAATGATTTTGAGCAGTACCCAAAGCGGCGCGTCGTAGCGCAGCGAAACGATCAGATGGTTCACGGAGCTTCCTTTCATGAAATGGATTAATGACGTTGGCCTGGCAGCCGGAATCGATTCTGACATGGCTGGAAGCTCCTCCCTTTCGCCTGGCGCTTGTCGCCATTTTTCATCGCCGCGATTGATAACCACCGATAGCGATCGATAGAACATGAAATCAGCCAACATCAATGCCGGCGCTGGCCAGCTCACGCTGGACTTCGAGCCGGGCCTCATCGAGCGCTATCGCAACGTACGTGAATGTGTGGCGCAAGGTATCTACCAACGCGGATTGAAGCGCATCGCTATCGATCTGGACCAGGCGCCGGGCAATCTCAGCGCCCAGCTTGCCGACGATACCCAGCGCCATTTCTCGTTGGACAGCTTCGAGCGTTATCTCGATGTCAGCGGCGATATGACGCCGCTGTACTACCTCTGCGAGAAATTCCTCGGCGATCGCCGCAACACGAAGCAGGCCGCGCTTGAGCAGATTCAGGCGCTCGGCCCGGAGTTGCTCGACCTGCTGAAGAAAGCGGGAATCGCAGGGTGAAGGGAATGACCATGATCGAACTCATCATCGATTTCTGGATGGCAGGCGTCATCTCCTTCCCCTTCGGCGCGTGCTGGAGGTGGGCGTGAACGACCTCCCGAATTACCTCACCGCACGTGCGGAGGTGCGCCATGCGTGATTACTCGCGCGTCTCCCCGAAATTCTGGATCGGCGACACGGGCAAGAAGCTGAAGAAGGCGGGCGCCGAGGCGGTCGTCGTGGGCCTCTATCTGATGACCTCACCGCACTCGAACATGCTCGGGCTGTTCTACCAGCCCGAATTGCTCATCGCGCATGAGACTGGTTTGGGCTTCGAAGGGGCTTCGAAGGGGCTCCAAAGGTGTATCGAGGCCGGATTTTGCGCTTACGACCGCGAGTCGGAAATGGTCTGGGTGTTCGAAATGGCTCGTTTCCAGATCGCCGAGAAGCTGTCGGAGAACGACAAGCGCTCAATCGGCGTGCAGAACGAATACAACCAGCTTCCCGAAAACCCTTTCCTGGCGGCCTTCTACGACCGATACGCGAAAGTCTTCAATCTCACGAAAAAACGCGAATCTAAGGCGTTCGAATTAAGCCCCTCGGAAGCCCCTTCGGAGCCCCATCGAAGCCAAGAGCAGGAACAGGAGCAGGAACAGGAGCAGGAACAGGAGGATATGTCGGGCATGCCCGACGCTGCCCGGGACATCCTGTCCTACCTCAACGAGAAAGCGAATCGAAATTTTCAGGCGGTTCCTGCGAACACGAAACTCATCGCCGCTCGCATTCGCGAAGGGGCGACAGTCGAGCAGCTGAAGGCCGTGGTGGATGCGAAGGTCAAGGATTGGTCGCATGACCCGAAGATGTGCGAGTACCTGCGTCCAGCGACGCTTTTCAACGCCGAGAAGTTCGGGCAGTACGCCGGTGCATTGGGCGCGACCAAGCCCAATGGCACTGATCCGGGAAGCGAGCTTGTGCGAAATGCTCGCGGCCAGTTGGTCGACAACCCCTTCGCGTGATCGCCATGACCCGCTATCCCGCCAACTCCGAAGTTCTCGTTGCCATGCGCCGTCGCCGTCAGGCTCCGGCTGGCTCGGTCCTCGTTTCGTTCGTTGGATCGCTGCAGTGGTCGAACGTGACCCTGCATGCCTCGATCAACGAGCGCTACGACTGGCGGCCGATTGCGGCCTTGGACGTCGAGGCTTTCGCTTCGGCTTCGATCGCGTTTCCTGCGCTGCTGCGCTCGCTGGTCGACATGGCCGCAGCGGTACCGCGCCGCATGGTGCTGACGTTCCGCGAGGGCCCGCGCGTAGAGCTCGGCGAGTGGCGCCAGATCACCGACTTCCGTGTTTTCGACTGGTGCCCGATGGCGCTTGGCGGTCCCTCCTGGGACGACGCCCGGGCGCTCGCATCGCGCATCTTCGCCGAACTCGGCAAGTCCATACCAACCCCATACGACGAGGCTTGCACGCTCGTCATCAAGGCCGCACAGGAGGCTCAGCAGTGGCACGCATGATTCCCGATTCGATCGACTGGAACGCCTACGTCAACGACGCAGACGACGGTCGTGCGGACGTCCGTCGAGCGTCCGAATTCTTCGACATGGTTGTGGATGCGTTCCACGGCGAAGCGCAGCAGCAGACCGGTGTGTCGACGCCATGGTCGTCCCTGGGCAAGGATCTCGCCTTCCGTCCGGGTGAAGTCTCGCTATGGGGGGGCATCAATGGGCACGGTAAATCCGGTGTGCTCGGGCAGGTGATCCTGCACGTGATGTCGCAGGGCGAGCGTGCGTGCATCGCTTCGATGGAAATGCCTCCGCACAAGACGCTCGAGCGCATGGCGCGGCAGGCTGCCTGCAACGAAGCGCCGGCACAGACGTACCTGCGTTCTCTCGAGCGCTGGACCGATGACCGGCTCTGGATCTACAACCACATCGGCACCGTGCAGCGCGATCGGATGCTGGCCGTGTCGCGGTACTGCCGCAACGAGCTCGGCGTCTCGCACATGGTCATCGACAGTCTGATGAAGTGCGGGATTGCGCCCGACGACTACGCCGGCCAGAAGAATTTCGTCGATCAGCTCTGCTCGCTGGCGCGCGATACCGGGCTGCATATCCACCTCGTGCACCACATCCGCAAGGGCGAGCGGGAGACCGACATCCCCGACAAGTTCGACCTGAAGGGCGCCGGCGAAATCACCGACCTCGTCGACAACCTGATCATCGTGCATCGCAACAAGCGCAAGGAAACGGAGCTGCGGAAGGATCTCGACGACGAGAAGCGCGCGATGTTCGAAGCGCAGGCCGACACGGTGCTGATCTGCGCCAAGCAGCGGCACTACCCGTGGGAAGGGAACCTGAAGCTCTGGTTCGATCCCGCGTCGCTGCAGTTTCGTGACCAGCGGACGGACGGCGCGCAGTTCCTCGACCTTGAAACGTCGCAATGGAGGCAGCAATGGAGCCGGTGACCGCAGCCACTACGCCCGCGCGCGAGCTGCTTCGATGCTCTTTCTGCGGCATGAAAGCGCGCCTCTTCCCGATGTGGACAGACGGTTTCGACGTCGCATGCCTCCATTGCGAGGCCGAGGGGCCGATGCGGCGCACTGAACCCGAGGCGATCGAGGCATGGAATCACCGCGCGAACCTTCCGGCCCAAAAGGAGGCCGCATGACGATCATCATCGGCTGCGACCCGGGCCTCACCGGCGCGCTCACGTTCCTTGGCGCGAATGGCGACCTGCTGTCGGTCGAGGATCTGCCGACATGCCCAATTCCCACTGCCGGCCCGAAGGCGCGCGTCAAACGCAAGCTCGACGCCCGCGCGCTGCGCGAGATCCTGCGCCGCGGCGTTCCCGCTGACGAGCGCGCGATCTTCGCGATGGAGGACATGCAGCTGCTCGGCGGTTCATCGGTGCAGACCATGGGAGCGCTGGCGCATACGCGGGGGGTTCTCGAGGCTGTCGCGATCCTCTGCGACATGCGCATGGAGTACGTGACGCCGCAGCGCTGGAAGCGCTTTTACGGGCTCAGTGCAGACAAGGCGCAGTGCTTGGATGCTGCGCGCCGGCTGTACCCGCATGCGCCGCTGGCCCGGGCGAAGGATCACAACCGTGCCGAAAGCGTGCTGATCGCGCGCTGGGCGCAGAGGAACCTCGTATGAAGCTGGGCCGCAAGCCATCCACCGGAGCCGTCGTGCTCAACCTGCTCGAAACGATCGGGCCGATGAGCGCGCGAGAGATCGCCGATTACCTCGGCGTGCGCATCCAGGACATCCACTCGGCGATCAACGTCATGCGCCGAGCCCATGAACTGCGCGGCGAGCCGAAGCTCGTCTACGTGAAGGACTGGGAATTCCCGGCGCGCGTGCACGGCGGCCGCGAGAACGCGGTATGGGCGCGTGGCGATCTACCGTGCAAGAAGCGCCCGAAGCGCAACAAGCCAGAGGTCGAGCGTCGCTACAAGGCTCGCAAGCGAGTGATCGCGCGCGTCGCTCGCACGGCGCCGGGCAACCACTTCGCATCGCTCATCGCGCAGGTGACGGCATGAACCTCATCCAACTCGCCGGCATGCTCCCACGCGACGCGCAGTTCCGCGAGTGGGTCGCGCAATGGATGGTCCCGCCGCGCGAAGTCGACGTCGATACGGCGGCCGAGTTCATCCGAACGGTCTGCGAGATCACGTCGCGCCGCGAGCTCGCGACCGACGCTCAGGCGCAGCAGCGCTTCCACCAGTTCCTGCGCCGGCCATTCGTCGTCTGGCGCGACAACCAGCAGCACAACGAACGGAGAGCAGCATGACCATCCTCGAAAAAGCCGTTTTCGCATTTTGCGTCGTCGCTCTCGCGGCGACCGTCTATATCCGCTGGCACTTCATCGTGAAGTTTTGGTAGTCCAAACCCAGCATCACAACCGGAGAGCAGCATGAATCAATCGAACGCATACCAAAAAATAGGGAACCTGGGGATCGTTGGCCCACTGTCGTCCGGTCAATCGATCGAGCAAATCCAAAAGCAGATTGCCGACGCCGCACAAATTCCGGCGCCCGACGCCGTGCGCAGCCTCACGGAGCGCGCGCATCAGGCCATCGAAACGCTCGAGCACGAACTCGGCCGGCTTGTCGATTTCACTTATCCGGTGCGCGAGCCGATGCCCTGCGACCCGGAGAACGTTGGCGCCTCGCCTTCCGGCCCGGAGGTGATCGGGTTGCTTCGCGCGCTGCTTTCGCGCATCGACTCGCAAACACGCACTGTCCGCCAGCTCGCGGCCGAACTGCGCATCTGAGCACCACGCTACGCCGATGCGCACTCGGCCGCTGGCTCCTGCGACACGGGCGCTTTATCTCACGCTGGAGTCTGCATGACCACCAACGACGAAATCGACGACCTGCTCGAAGACTGGTACGACTGGCAAGATTCGTATCGACCGAAGCTCGGCTATGGGGGCGCCGATCCTGCTTGCCGCGAATACCGGGCTGGCTGGCGCGAGTCGTCGGATCTGGCTGATGCGGCCGACATGCGCGCGCGGAAGGCAGTTTGCGAGGCCGTTGATGCATGCGTGTCGCGACTCGATCTGCGTGGCCGCGTGGCGATTCAGACGGAAATGCGCAACCGGTTCAGCGGAGCGCGTTCCTGGTCGTCGATTCGGCTGCAATCTCCGCTGCCGGACGAGTATGCGCGGGCGAAGAAGCTGCTCAGGCCGATGTTCGAGGCGCGTGATCTGGTCGAGACGGCGCAATGAATCCCACTTGTAAACTCGATAGCGGCAGCCTATAATCCGCGCCGTGGGGGAGTCGTTCGCCCTCAGAAAACCGAATTCAGCACCCGAAAGCCCGCTTGGCAGCCGCCAGCGGGCTTTTTGCTTTGGAGCCCGCCATGGCGACGATGAGCACGAAGAAGCGCGACAAGCTGCCCGCGAAGGCGTTTGCGGGCCCGGATCGTTCGTATCCGGTCAACGATCGCGCTCATGCGGCGAACGCCAAGGCGCGCGCGTCGCAGGCCGTCAACGCTGGGCGCATGTCTCCGAGCGAAAAGTCGAAGATCGACGCCAAGGCCGACAAGGTGCTCGGCGAGTCCCCGAAGCGCGGCGAGCGCACGGCCAAGCACAAGGCCAAGAAGTGATTCTTCCGCAAGCCGTGAGTGCGCGAACCGCGGCAGCTGTCGACGTATTGGAAGCCAGTGGTCTCCGCCGGATTCCGGAACTCGTGCTGGCGACGGGCGACAGCAATTCCCTCAACGAACGGAGCATGACATGGACGAACTGAACGCAGCACCGAGCAGTACCGAGCCGGCTGACCCAATGACCGACGCCGAGCGCGAAGCGCTTCCGGACTGGGTGAAGAACGGTCAGCCGCCCGTGCGGGAGGCTGGCACGGCCACATCGGGGGAGCAATCGATCGTTTCTGGCGATACGAGCGCATCCGCCGAGAACGATACGGTGGACGCACCTACCATTGATGCGCCCGCAGTCGGCGGCGGCGTTGACGCCCCGTCGCACCTCCTGATGCTCGACGCGATGCTCGCCGAGATCGAGCGGAAGATCGCCGCCGGCATTCACACGTTCGCGCACGAGGTCACCGCGGCGCGCGATCACCTGGCGAAGCTGATGTAACGCCATGAAGATCACGAAACCTGGCTTGAACATGAGCGCGTGCGTGGTCGATCTCACGTGCCAGCTTTGCCTCACGGAATTCGAGGCTTCGGCCGATCCGAAAGCAGGTGAAGCGCATGTCTACGACGGCGGCGATGTTCCGATGCCCGGGGAGACGCGGCAGCTCCGCGCGATCTGCACATGCCCGAACTGCGGCGCACAGGCCAACCAAACCGTGAGCCTACGGCCTGCTTCTTGACCATGCGCACCGAAGCCACGCACGTGATTTGCTGTCCGGCCAGTCCGAACGACGGCAAGCGCGTGCGCATCGTGGCCGATCCCGGCTATAACGTGCTGGCCGATCGCGCGGATGATCCGGATTGGCTTTCGGTCGAAATGGTCGACACGGGTGCGCACGGCTCGATCGAACGCCGGTTCGTGGCGGAGATTGCGTGATGGCCAACCCGACCAAGTTCAAGCCCGAGTTCGTCGAGCTTGCGCGGAACTACTGCCTGCTCGGTGCGACCGACGTCGACCTTGCGCGCTTCTTCGGCACGACGGATCGCACGATTCGCACGTGGAAGCTGCAGCATCCGGAGTTCGCGGAGGCGCTCGAGCAGGCGAAGGAAGTCGCCGACGCGGAGGTGGTCGGGGCGCTCTACACGAATGCGCTCGCCGGCAACGTGACGGCGCAGATCTTCTGGCTGAAGAACCGGCAGCCGGCCAAGTGGCGCGACAAGGTCGACCACGAGCACGCCGGCAAGGACGGCGGTGCCATCCAGTTCCAGCGCGTCGAGCGCCGCATCATCGATCCGAAATCGGAATGACCATCCTCGAAATCCAGACGCCGCGGGTGTTTGCTCCGCTGCTCGCCCCTGCGCGCTACAAAGGCGCGCACGGCGGCCGTGGATCGGGCAAGTCGCACTTCTTCGGCGAGCTGTGGCTGGAGGAAAACGTCTCGGACAAGTACGACTTCGTCTGCCTGCGCGAGACGCTGAAATCGCTCGAGTTCTCGGTAAAGAAGTTGCTCGAGGCGAAGATCGTCGCGTTCAACGCTGGCGACTATTTCGAGATCCAGGACCGTCGCATCATGTCGCGCCACGGTGGCGTCACGATTTTCGAGGGCATGCAGAACCACACGGCCGACTCGATCAAGTCGCTGGAGGGATTCGACCGCGCGTGGTTCGAGGAAGCGCAGAACGCGTCCGAGAAAAGCCTCACGCTGCTTCGCCCGACGATCCGCAAGCCGGGATCGCAGCTCTGGTTCGGGTGGAACCCGAGCAAGCCGACCGACCCGATTGACGTGCTGCTGCGCGGCGCCGAGCCGCCGCCGGATTCGATCGTCGTCGAGGCGAACTTCATGGACAACCCGTGGCTGCCGCGCGAACTCCACGAAGAAATGGAGTACGACAAGCGCCGCGACCCCGACAAGTACGCACATGTGTGGCTGGGCGGCTATCAGCAGCGCAGCGAAGCGCGCGTGTTCAAGAACTGGCACGTCGAGGAATTCGAGCGGCCTGCCGGCACGGTTTTCCGCCTGGGCGCCGACTGGGGCTTCGCGAGCGATCCTTCGGTGCTGATCCGCTGCGACATCGACGGCAACCGCCTGTACGTCGACTATGAGGCGTATCAGGTCGGCTGCGAGATCGTGAACCTGCCGGAATTGTTTATGGCTGTTCCGGAGGCCGAGAAGTGGCCGATTACGGCCGATTCGGCACGTCCGGAGACGATCAGCCACATGCAGAAGCACGGCTTCCCGAAGATCCGCGCCGCGATCAAGGGCGCGAAGTCGCTGGAAGAGGGCGTCGAGTTTCTGAACTCGTTCGACATCATCGTGCATCCGCGGTGCAAGCACCTGATCGATGAGCTGACGCTCTACAAGTACAAGGAAGACAAGCTGACCGGCGCCGTGCTGCCGATCCTGGAGGACAAGGACAACCACGTGATCGACGCGCTGCGCTATGCCTGCGAAGGCGCGCGCCGGGCTACCAAACCCGCGAAGTCGAAACAACCCGTCGTGCGCCGCTCTGTCATGGGCGGCGGCGCTTGGATGAGCTGATGGCCCGCAAACCGAAAGAAGATTCGAGCGCGAAGATCGTCGCCGAGGCGAAAGAGCGCTTCGAGCGTTGCCAGAAGTTCGAGTCCGAGTTTCGGCAGCGCTTCGTCGAAGATCTGCGTTTCTCGAACGGGGACGCTGACAACGGATGGCAGTGGCCGGATCAGATCCGCACCACGCGGGAAGGCGATGCGCGGCCGTGCCTGACGATCAACAAGGTCCGCCAGCACAATCTGCAGATCATCAACGACGCGAAGCAGAACAAGCCGAGCGTCAAGACGCTGCCAGTCGACGGGGAAGCCGACATCGAGATCGCCAAGATCCTCGACGGCATCGTGCGGCACATCGAATACAACTCGCACGCCGAGATCGTCTACGACACTGCGACCGAGTTCGCGGTGCAGGGCGGCCTCGGTTACTGGCGCGTCGTCTGCGAATATGCGCACGACGGCTCCTTCGATCAGGAAATTTTCCTGCGCCGCGTGAAGGATCCGCTGACGATCTACCTCGACCCGGACATCGAGTCGGCCGATGGCTCCGACGCGAAGTTCGCATTCGTGTTCGAGGAAATGACGAAGACCGAGTACGAGGCGCGCTATCCGGGCGAGGAAGCGCAGAGCGTCGTGTTTGGCGACGATACGCAGAGCGACGGCTGGATCAGCAAGAACAAGATCCGCGTGTGCGAGTATTTCCGCAAGACGGCGAAGGTCGACAAGCTGGTAAATCACCCAGTGCGTGGCCCGATTCGTCTGTCGGAGATCGAGGACGCCGACGAGCGCGCTGCGATCGAGAAGGATGCGTCGATCCAGAAGCGCGAGATCACCGAGCCGCAGATCACCTGGTATCTGATCGCCGGCGACAAGATCATCGACGCGAAGCCGTGGGCCGGCCGCTACATTCCGATCGTGCGCGTGGTGGGCGAGGAAATCGTCATCAACGGCAAGGTCGAACGCAAGGGCCACACGCGGAACCTGAAAGACGCGCAGCGCATGTACAACTACATGTCGTCGGCCAACGTCGAGTACATCGCGCTGCAGACGAAGACGCCGTTCGTCGGGCCGGCCGAAGCGTTTGAGGGCTACGAATCCGAATGGAAGAACGCGAACAAGGACAATCTGCCGTACCTGCCGTACAACTCGTTCGACGAAGCCGGGAATAAGATCGACCGCCCGCAGCGTGAGCAGCCACCAGTGGGTGCGAATGCGTACCTGACGGGCATGCAGAACGCGCAGCAGGAACTGATGATGGCGTCCGGCCAGTATCAGGAGCAATTCGGCCAGCCGTCGAACGCGCAGGCCGGCGTGGCGATCCAGGCGCGGCAGCGGCAGGGCGACCGTGCGACGTACCACTTCATCGACAACGTGGCGCGCGCGATCCGTTACACCGGCCGCGTGCTGATCGACCTGATCCCGAAGATCTACGACACGAAGCGCGTCGTGCGTATCGTGGGTGAGGATGGTACTGAGACGTTCGCAACGGTCGATCCGGATCAACAGCAGCCGCTGCAGCAAGCGCCGCATCCGACGATCGCCGACGAAGTGCAGATGATCTTCAACCCCGGCATCGGCCGCTACGACGTGACCGTCGAGGTGGGCCCGAACTACGAGACGCGCCGGCAGGAAGCATTCAATGCACTCACGCAGATCATGGGCCAGGATCAGGAGCTGATGAAGGTGGCCGGCGACCTGCTGTTCAAGGCGGCCGACTTCCCCATGGCCGATGAGGTCGCGGAGCGTCTGCATCGCACGATTCCGCCAGAGATCCTCGGCGAAGGCCCCACGCCTACCGAGAAGGACATGGAAGGCAAGATGCAGCAGATGGGCCAGATGATCGAGCACCTGACCGCCGAGCTTCAAAACGCGCGGCAGGGCAAGGATGCGCAGGAAACGAACATCAAGGCATATGACGCTGAAACGAAGCGCCTCGCAGCCTTGGGCCAACCGCTCGACCCGCAGATCGTTGCGCACGTCGCGACGCAGGTCGTGATGCAGATGATGGGAACTGGCGCGCCGGAGGGTACACCACCGCCATCGCCTGATCCGATGCAGCAGCAACCCCAGAACCCGCCGAGTGCGGGTTTTTCTTTGCCCGCACCTCAAGGACAGTGACATGAGCTACCCCGGCCTGCTTCAGGACGCGTCGAATCCGACGCCGATCACCGCGCTTTTCATCATCCGCCAGACGCTGACGCCGGCGCAGGTCGCCGCGAACACGACGGCCGAGCAGACGTTCACGGTGCCCGGGCTGCAGGTCGGCGACTCGCTCGACATCAACAAGGCATCCCACCAGGTCGGCCTGTCGATCGGCAACGTGCGCGTCTCCGCGGCGAACACGCTGGCGATCCAGTACGTGAACACGACCGGCAGCCCGATCACGCCGACGGCCGAGCAATACATCATCGGCGGCCAGCGCTAACCACTGACCTTCCAGCTTTCCCCGAAGGCCCGCATCCGAAAGGAGCGGGCCTTTTTGCATTCCGTACCGGCGCGGCATCACCGGGCGCAAATCCTTGGATACGTCCATGCAAACCGAAGACCAAGTAGCACCGCAGGAAGCAGTCGTACCGCCGACGACGGAGACCCCGGAACAGGCGCATGAGCCCGCTGAAACGAGCACGGTACCGGGCACCGAGCAACCCGCAGCAGCAGCCGATCAGCAGCCGCAGGAAAAGCCCAAGAACGACTGGGTTCAACGGCGCATCGACCAGCTGACGCGGGAGAAGCACGAGGAAAAGCGGCAGCGCGAAGCCCTCGAGGCACGCCTGCGCGAGCTTCAACCCGATGCGACGACTACGACGGCGCAGCCGATGACCGCGGACCAGATCCGCGCAGAGGCGGCCCGGCTCGTTGCTCAGGAGAAGTTCGATACGGCCTGCAACAAGGTTTTCGACGCCGGCAAGACCGAATTCCCGGATTGGGATGCATCGCTGCGCACGTTCCAGATGCTCGGCGGCGCATCTCCCGAATTCCTGGAGGCGGTCACTTCGATGGATGCCGGCCACAAGGTGCTCCATCACCTCGGCCAGAACCCCGAAGAAGCCGAACGCCTGCTGTCTCTCCCTCCGCTTCGCATGGCGCTTGAACTCGCCCGTCTGGAAACGACGGTCGGTCAGGCGAAACCCGCTCCCGTATCGAAGGCGCCCGCGCCGATCTCGCCTGTTGGCGGCAAGTCCGCTCCGGTTGAGCCGGAGGAATTTGCCACGACGGCGGATTACGTCGCATGGCGTCGTCGCAATCGTTCATGAGGTCTTAAATGCCGAACACTCTCCTCACACCCGTCAAGATCCTCGACGAATCGCTGATGATTCTCGAGAACATGCTGACCTTCACGGCCCGTTCGAACCGCGACTACTCGGACGAGTTCGCAGTCAGCGGCGCGAAGATCGGCGCGACCGTCAACGCTCGAAAGCCGAACCGCTTCGTCGGTACGACCGGCCCCGCGCTGAACATCGAGAACGTGAACGAAACGTCGGTGCCGATCACGCTGACGACGCAGTTCCACGTCGACTTCACGTTCAGTTCGCAAGAGCTGACCCTCATCGTCGATGAGTTTGCGGACCGCTACATCAAACCGGCGATGGCGACGATCGCCAACAAGATCGATTTCGACGGCCTGGGCCTCGCCACGACGGTCGCGAACAACGTCGGCACGGTAGGCACCACGCCGAACGACATCAAGGTGCTGCTCGATGCCGGCGTGAAGCTCGACAACGAGGCTGCGCCGCGCGACGGTCGCCGTACGGTCGTGTGGGATCCGGCCACGAACGGCTCGATGGTGAAGTCGGCCGCCGGCCTGTTCAATCCGTCGAACAAGATCGGCGAGCAGTACGACAGCGGCATCTTCTCGCCGTCGGGCCTCGGCTTCGACATCGGCATGGGCCAGAACGTGAACACGTTCACGACCGGCACGCGCACGAACGGCACCGTCTCGGGCGCAGGCCAAACCGGCTCGACACTGCTCGTCACGGGTCTCGGTGCTGCGGCGACGGTCAAGAAGGGCGACACGTTCACGATCGCTGGCGTGTTCGGCGTGAACCCGCAGAACCGCCAGTCCACCGGCGTGCTGCGCCAGTTCACGGTGCTCGCCGATGCGACGGCGGACGGTTCGGGGAATGCCACGCTGTCGATCTTCCCGGCCATCAATACTGCCGCGTCGAACCAGCAATACCAGACCGTCACGGCCGGCCCGGCAAACGCCGCCGCGGTCACGTGGGACATCGCCGCGTCGACGCAGTACACGGCGAGCCTCGCGTATCACCGCGATGCGTTCACGCTGGCAACCGCCGACCTCGAGGACGTCAGCAAGTACGGCGCCTGGGGCGCGCGTCGCGTGCACAAGGGCATTTCGATGCGGATCGCACGCCAGTACGCGATCGGCACCGATACCGTCCCGTGCCGTATCGACGTGCTGTATGGCTGGGCGCCGGTGTACAACGAGCTGGCCTGCCGGATCGTCCGCTGATGGGCGTCCTGCTTCAGCAATCGCCCCCCGCTTCGGCGGGGGTTTTTGTTTCCGGAGGCGACGTGTTCCAAGAATTCCCGATGTGGGTCATTGGCCCGAATGGCGCGCAGCAGATCGTCGAGTCGCAAGCTGCATTCGAGTCGCTCGGCGACGGCTGGAAGAAGCCCGCGCGCGTCGAGCTCGTGCCACGCGAGCAGGCGCCGGATTTCATCGAGTATCCGAAGTGGGTGGGCGATGTGCTCGTGCAGAGCGCCGAGGAAGAGGCCGCGCTCGCGCCGGCCGTGGAAGCGGACGATGAGCGCTCGGTGTTGATCCAGATCGCCGACGAAAAGGGTATCAAGATCGACAAGCGCTGGTCGAGCGACAAGATCCGTGCGGCGTTGGAGGCAGCGTGACAACCGCCGTCGACCTGATCACCCTAGCGCTGAAGGACATCGGCGCGCTGGGTATCGGGCA
The DNA here is from genome assembly GCF_020420065.1 of Burkholderia sp. AU31624. Taxonomy (NCBI): domain Bacteria; kingdom Pseudomonadati; phylum Pseudomonadota; class Betaproteobacteria; order Burkholderiales; family Burkholderiaceae; genus Burkholderia; species Burkholderia sp. AU31624. The sequence continues at coordinate 144,468 of NZ_JAIZRT010000001.1, read as the reverse complement.
GTCGATCTCGCCCGACGATACCGAGGATGCGCTGAATACGCTGAACATGATGCTCGGCCAGTGGCAGGGCGAGCGCCTGAGCGTCTATCACCTCGTCGACACGGCGCTGCAATCGACCGGCGCGCAGTCGTACACGGTCGGGCCCGGCGGCAACTTCAACACGCCGTCGTGGCCATACCAGATCAACGCGGCATACGCGCGGCTGAATCCTGGCACCGCGACGCCGATCGACTATCCGGTGACGATCATCCCGGCGCGCGAGGACTACGCGCGTATCGCGCTCAAGGCGCTGCAGTCGTTCCCGAATTACGCGTTCTACGACTCGGCGTGGCCGCTTGGTGCGCTGTTCATGTATCCGGTGCCGAACGCGAGTTTCGAGCTGCACATCGTGACGCTCGAGGAACTTCCGCAATTCGCGACGCCGGCCGACGTGATCAATCTGCCGCCGCAGTACATGGCCGCGATCCGCTACAACCTCGCGTGCTATATCGCGCCGTCATATCAGCTCGATCCGCAGCCAGCGCTCGTACGCCTCGCAATGAATGCGAAGCGGGTCGTCAAGCGCATGAACGTGCAGATCAAGGCGATGAGCATGCCGCGCGGCCTCGCGACGAAGCAGCGGTACAACATCTACAGCGACAGGCCGTACTGATGCGCGTCCCTCTTACCATCGGCGCATATGCTGCGAAGAGTCTGATTGCCGAGGCGCAGCGCTGCGTGAACCTGTACGGCGAGCAGAACCCGCAGGACGCGCCGGTGCCGTTCACGTACTATCCGACGCCGGGCCTCACGCTCGTGTCGACGCCGCCGGTCGCGGCAGAGTCGCGTGGGATCTACACGGCATCGAACGGCAAGCGCTATGAAGTGGTGGGGCAGAACGTCTATTACGTAGACGCGTCGAACAGCTATACATTGCTCGGCGCGCTCGCATCGATCAGCGGGCCTGTTTCGATGGTCGACAACGGGGCGTCAATGTTCATCGTGGATGGCACCGCGACTGGCTTCACGGTCGCGATTGCCAGGAACACGATGACGCAGTGCACCGATCCGGCGTTCTACGGTGCAGACAAGGTGGATTTCGTCGACGGCTATTTTGTCTTCAACAAGCCCGGCACGCCGCAGTTCTACATCTCGCGGTCAAACGACATCACGTTTGATCCGCTCGATATTGCATCGAAGTCGACGTACTCGGACGATCTCGTAACGCTTGCCGTGATGCATCGCGAGATCTGGCTGTTCGGTGCATTGACGACGGAAGTGTGGTTCAACACGGGCGCCTCCGACTTCACGTTCGGGCGCATGCCCGGCGTATTCATCGAGCACGGCTGCGCGGCGAAACACTCGGTCGCGAAGATCGATCTCGCGCTCTTCTGGCTCGGTCGTGATTTGCAAGGGCAGGGCGTCGTGTTCGCGGGCCGGAATTACCAGGCCGAACGCATCTCGACGCACGCGCTCGAGCAGGCGATCAGCGCATACAGCCGCATCGATGACGCAATCGGCATCTCGTATCTTCAGGGCGGCCACGCATTCTATGTGCTGACGTTCCCGACCGCTAACGCGACGTGGTGCTTCGACGTGACGACCGGCCAGTGGCACCAGCGCGCCTATCTCGAGGCAGACGGCTCGTTGAGCCGCCATCGGATGAACTGCCATTCGTTCAATGGCGGCCGCAACTTAGTCGGAGACTGGAAGACGGGCGTCGTGTACGCGCTCGACCCGAACGCCTACACCGACAACGGAGCACCGATCCAGCGTATCCGGTCCTTCCCGCACATCCTCGGCGCCGATGGCAACCGCGTGATGTTCCGCCAGTTCATCGCGGATATGGAGGTTGGTTCCGGGATGCCCAGTGATTCGACCGATCCGCTCGTCAGCCTGCGTTGGAGCGATGACCGCGGCGCGACGTGGGGCAATGCGGTGACGAGCACGATGGGGCGCCGCGGCGAGTTCCGCACGTCTATTCAGTTCCAGCGACTCGGATACGCGCGCGATCGCGTGTTTGAGCTCTCATGGTCGGAGCCGATCAGGACCGCTTTGAATGGCGCGTGGGTTGACGTTTCGAGGGCGCGCACGTGAGCACGGCCACGAACGCAAATATGCCGAACCCGGGTACGCCGGTTGTCGGCCCGGATGGCCGCTTGGCTCCCGAGTGGTTCGCATTTTTCCTGTCGCTGCTGTCGCGCACCGGTGGCCAAGGTCAGCCCGTCGACATCGGAAGCCTGCAGAAGCAGGTGAATTTACAGGCAGGCCAGATCAACGATCTGTTCTTCCTCGAGAACAGCGCCGCATCTGGCGCGATCACGGCCGCACTGTTCCGCCGCCTCGTCGCGCTCGAAGCAATGGTGCAGAGCGTCGCGCCGGTGCAGGCGCGCGCAGCACAGACGCTTCCCGACCCCATCGCGATGCCCGCTCGCGCGTCGACAACACTTCCTGAACCCGTGAGCGTCCCGCAGCGTACGTCGGACGATCTCCGCAAACTTATCGAGGCTCGGAAATGAGTGTGAACTGGAAAACTCTCTATCAGGGCGTTCTTACGGGCACCGCTGCGGCCGTCTATGCGCCCGGTGCGGCCCTTCAGGGCGCTGCGCATACGGTGAACCTCTGGAACCCCACAGCAGCGGCCGTGACGGTCAATTTCTACCTTGTACCGAATGGGGGAAGCGCCACGGACGCAACGCGCATCCATCGCGTATCGGTGCCAGCAACGTCCCCGCTTTCGGTCACCGAGGTGATCAATACGAAGGTTGTGAACCCATCGTCGCTGTATGCGGATGGAAACGGCGTGACGCTGACGATCACCGGCGCGGAGGCGACCGCATCGTGAAAATCGCAATCGAGACGTTCACCCGCGAACTCGCCGCAGAAATCGTTCCGCTCGGTCAACAGAGCTGGGACGAGTGCTCGGAAATCAAGAAGGATACCTGTGCCTATCACGGTCAGCGCGGCCTTGCGATCGATCCGGACATCGACCAGTACCTCTACCTGGCTAATCATCAATCGCTGATCGCCTTCACCCTGCGCGACGATGAATGCGGTCTGCATGGATATGCCCTGGCGATCCTCTATCGAAGCTTGCACCTGAAGACCGAACTGTGCGGGAACGTCGACACGTTCTTCGTGCAGCCAGATCATCGTCGCTCGATGCCGCGTCTCATGTCGAAGATCGAAGACACGCTTCGCGAGCGCGGCGTCAGCATCATTGGCTGGCCGGTCACGATGACTGGTGGTCTGTTTGAGATTCTCAAGCGCCGCGGCTATATCGCCGACGACGTGGTGATGGAACTCAAGCTCAAAGATTTGCCGGGAGGTGAAGCATGTGCGTAGCTGCTGCAATTGCGGGCGCCGGAGTAGTTGGGAGCGTCGCCTCTGGCGTTATCGGCGCGAATGCCGCTGGCGATGCCGCCCAGACCCAGGCCGATGCGGCGAATAACGCGGCCGCGCTCCAAAATCAGCAGTGGCAGCAGACCCAGAAGAACCTGCAGCCATATATGGATTTGGGGGCGTCCTACATCAATCCGCTGAAGAACGCATTGTCGAACCCCATGCTGACGCAACAGTTCAGTTATGGTGACTTCAATGCGCCGACCGCTGCGGAAGCGGCAGCGACACCGGGCTATCAATTTACGCTTGATCAGGGGCTGAAATCCGTCCAGAACAGCGCGGCCGCGCGCGGGCTTGGAACATCGGGCGCGGCAATGAAGGGGGCTGCGAATTATGCGACCGGCCTCGCCGACTCGACATACAACGACGTCTTCAATCGCGCGCTGAACACGTACAACACGAATCTTGGGAAAGCGCAGAGCACATTCCAGACGAACTACAACAGCGCCGCGAACAATGTGAACCGCTTGCTGGGCGTTGTCGGCAATGGCCAGAACGCGGCCGCGACGAATGGCTCACTCGGGGCGGCGGCCGTCGGTAACATCGGCAACACGTTGACCAGCGGAGCGAATGCGCAGGCTTCCGGCATTGTTGGTGGAGCGAATGCTCTCTCGGGTGCCCTGGGTAGCCTCGGCAGCGGTGCGATGACATACGGGCTGCTTAACAACAACGCACTGGCGAGCGCGACCGCCGCTAACCCGACGTATGGGACCACGGCCGCCGGCAACCCGATCTACTTCCAGGTGTGACGATGCCGCTCGATCCTTCGATTCCGCTCCAGGTCAAGACGTCTGAATTCAATCCGCTGCAGCAGGCGCTGCAGGTTGCGCAGTTCCGCGCGATCAACGCGAGCGGCCAAGCTCAGCAGCAGCAGCTCGCAGCCAATCAGGCAGCGTCGGAGGCGTTCAAGCAGTCGACCGACGCGAACGGTAACACGGACTACAACAAGTTCCGCTCGATCATGGCGTCAGGTGCGGGCGCGTACAACCTGCCGCAAATCAACAACTCCATCCTCGATGCTCAGCAGAAGCAGGCAACGCTGACCGGCACGAATCTGGACCAGGCGATGAAGACGCAGAGCGCACTGCGTCAGGGCCTCGGCAGTCTGCTGACAAAGCCCGATCTGTCGCCGCAGGACGTGATGAATTTCGGCGTAACGCAGTTGCAAGCCGGCGCGATCACGCCGCAAGTCTTTCAGGCCGAAATGCAGTCGATGCCATCCGACCCGCAGGCACTCCGCGGATGGCTGCAGCAACACTACATGTCGGCGCTGAGCGGCGAGACGCAGCTGAACGCGATGATGCCGAAATACGCCCAGGTCAACACGGGCCCGGCGACGGTCGCGGTCAACCAGAATCCGCTCGCGGCCGGCGGCGGCGTCGGCACGGTCGGCTACACGGTGCAGAACGGCCTCTCGCCCAGCGAGGCGCTTGCGCCTGGACTCACGCTCAACCAGAACGGCCAGCCGACCACGTACACGAAAGGTCAGATGGCTGGTGGCCAGGTTCCGCAGGCACCTGGGGGCGGCTATGCGACAGGCGCGCCGCTTGGTGCATCCGATGTTGCCAGTGGCGCGGCGACGCGCTACAACACGCTCCAGACGGCTGCCTCGCAGGCCAAGCCGATGATGCAGACCTATGACCTCGCGAATCAGGCTGTGCAGGGGGCAATCGCCGCAGGCAAGGGCGCGGGTCCGATCGCATCCGCAGGTGGCGTTGTGCAGACGCTGCTCGGCGCGCTCGGCCAGAAGCCGACGGGCGATTCGGTCAAGGACTATCAGTTGGCCGTGAGTTACCTGAACAGCGCAGCAGACCAAGCAGCGCAATCGCTCGGCCTGTCGGGCAGCGACGCTCGCGTGGCCGCAGCCAAGGCCGGACAGCCCGACCCGAACAACATGAACCTGCCGGCGCTTCAGGAATCGATCGCTCATGCGAAGGGCCTGCAACAAGCGCTCCTCGACCGGCAGCAGGCGACGACGAACTTTCTCGCGCAGAACGGCAACAACACGAGCCAGCTTCCGCAGTTCGAGGCGAAGTGGAACCAGTCGTTCAATCCGGACGTTTCCTACATTCGCTCGCTCGGTGATCCGGCTGCGCAACAGGCGGCCATGCAGCAGCTGAAGGCGCAGGGAAAGCTGCAGTCGTGGATGAAGGACTACCAGGCCATGAAGGCGCTCGGGGCATTCTGATGGCAGACGTCCAAGGGTTCATTCAGCAATACGGCCCGGTGGCCGCGGCCGTCAGCCAGCGCATCGGCGTCGCTCCGGACGTGCTGCTCGGTCAGTGGGGACTCGAGACGGGGTGGGGCAAGTCTGTTATCCCTGGAACGAACAACCTCGGCAACATCAAGGGGCCCGGCGTTGCCGCGAAGGACAACCAGACGGGCTCCGTCGACCAGTACCGCGCATATTCGTCGCCGCTCGATTTCGGCAACGACTTCGTGAATCTCATCGCGAACAACTACAAAAACGCGATCGGCAAGGGTGCTGATGCCGCCGGTTACGCAGGCGCGCTGAAGGCCGGCGGTTATGCTGAAGACCCGAAGTACGTCGGCAAGCTCTCTGGCGCGGTCGATATGGTGCGCAAGTTCGGCGACACGATTGCCTCGGCGCTGTCTGGCACGGCCAATGCGAGCGAGTTGACGCCGGCGCAGATGGGTGGTCCACCGGTGATCTCGGCGACGGGCCAGCGGTTGAACGGCCCGCAGGTCGGTACTGCACCGGCATCGACTGTCGGCACCCCCACGGCATCGACAGGCGATCCGCTGCTCGACATGGCGAATGGGGTGATGGGCGGCACGACGAAGCCTGCAAGCGCATCGTCGACGCCTTCTGCGGTTCCGGGCGCGTCGCAAGGCGCCGACGCGGATCCGCTGATGACGATGGCTGCCGGCGTCATGGCAGCGAAGGATCAACCCACGAAGGCCACGCAAGCGCCGGCAGCACCGTCGAAGCCTCCGGCACCTGGTGCGCCTGCCACACCGACGAACCTCCTCGGCGCAGCCGTCGAGCCGCTGCTGACCGCGGCGACGGGTGCCATTGCGACGCCGGCTGGCTGGGCGACGCGCCTCGGCGCGGCACTCACCGGATCTTCGTTCGACCAGGCGAAGCAGGCCGGCGAAAACGTCCAGAATGCGCTGACCTACCATCCGGTGACGGCCGGCGGCCAACAGGCGAACGCCGACATCGGGCGCGTCGCCGGAAATGCACTGAGCGCGATCGCCAACACGGCGCCTGTGAAAGGGCTGACGGACGCATACCAACGCAACTTCGTGCAGGGGCAGTCGCCTATCATGGCGACGGTGAACGATATGGTGCCCGGCGTGACGGCGGCCGTGATTGCGCCGGAGCTCGCTGGGCGCGCGACGAATCTCGTCAAGGCGATCGGACGCCCGGATGTGCCGACGCCTACACCTGGCAGCATCGAGCTTGCGAACCGCGGGGTTGGACCGGTGCCGCAGGGTTTGCCTGTCGCGCAGATGGATCGATTGCCGGTGGGGCAGTCGTCGAACGATCTTGCGTTCATCCAACGCCCGGGCGATATTCGCGTCGGGCAGCCTATCGAGGTTGTACCGGCATCTGGAGGGCCCGCGCCAGGCGTTCCAATCGGGTCTGCGGCGAATGACGTGACAGCATTCAATCGCAGTGCATCGAATGATGCGATCGGAGGACGTCCGAACCTTCCTCAAGCGCCGACGCCGCAGCCTGTCGCGCGCGGCGCGCCGGCGAACGATGCAGCCGCTGCTGCACCGATTCCCGCGCCCACCCCGGCACCGGCCGAGATCCCCCGCTTCGACGCGGAGGCACCGTCGACCGTCAAGTCGTCGCTCGCGCCGGCGCAGCAACAGCAGAACCTCGATCTGATGCGCGAGATCGGGCTTGACTCGACGCGCCCCAGCGCGATCAGCGGCGACAAGTTCTCCGCTGGGCAGGAGTACCAGCTCGCCAAGACCGACACGCCGCAAGGCGAAGTACTACGCGCGCAGTTCGACCGGGAGCGCTCGGCACTCCAGAACTACGCGCAGCAGATCTCGCAGAACACCGGCGCGCGTGGCGCATCACCCGAGGAAGTGGGGCAGATCATCCGGCAGCCGCTGCGCGACCTGAACGCGTACTACGACAACGCGGTGAGCGGTATTTACCAGGCCGCCGACCAGCGCGCGGCCGGGATCGCCGGCATCGACGCAGACGCGTTCAAGACGATGATGGACACGCGATCCAACTTCGCCGGGAAGGCCGAGAACGGATCGCTCGGGCGTGGCATCAACGCGTACTTGCGCGAGCAGGGACTGCGCAATGCCGATGGCACGTTCAACCCCATGACGGCAGAGCAGGCCGAAGGCGTACGCCAGTACATCAACAGCCAGTGGTCGCCCCAGAACTCCGGCCTGATTGGCAAGATCAAGGAATCGCTCGATACGGATGTCGCGAAGTCGGCCGGCGACGACGTGTATGCGCAGGCACGCGCGCTGCACGCGGAGCGGAAGAACCTGCTCGACAACCCGAACGGGATCTCATCGCTGCTTAACGAACAGGGGCCGAACGGCATCAACCAGGCGATCCCCGACGAAAAGGTCGGTCAGAAGCTGATGTCGATGCCGGTCGGACAGCTGCGCCATATCGTCGATACGCTGAATAGTGCGCCGGCCGAACTGCAGCCGGTCGCGCGGCAAGCGCTGTCGGAAATACGCGGCGTATTCGCCGACGGCGTGCGAAATGCCGGACAAGGCGCGGAATGGAATGCAGCGAAGGTCACGAAGATGCTGAATGATCAGCGATCACGCATGGGGCTGCTGTTCGATGATGCGCAGATGGGGAGGTTCCGGACGCTGAACGACGCCGGACACGTGCTGCAGAAGCCGACCGCCTATCCGGGTGCGGCTGCGCAGGGCCACAACCTGCTGCAGCGCGCAGTAATCTGGGCGCCGACTGCAGCAACGACGGGCGCAGCATCCGCGCTGTTCGGGCCGCTCGGTGCAGCAGTGGCTGCGCCGGCCGGCGCAGCACTCACGCGCAAGGCAACGCAGTTCGTGAACGAGCGCGCGGCGAACAAGCTACTTGAGTCGTTTTCGAAGCCACAGATCGATTGGCAGCAGTAACGGGAAGAAAAACATCATGAAGACGTACCGCTTCCACGACATCGCCATCGGCTGTGGAATCTGCTTTCCGTGCCGCGCGCGAGCCTCATCGATCTCGAACGCGGCTCCGCGCGGCCGCTTCGAATATTCGAGCACCACTCGGCCGCCCCGGTCCAACACCTGAAAATGCAACGTCACGATTGACTCCCCGAACCCCGCCCAGTGCGGGGTTTTTCATTATAGGCCGCTCATCGAAGCGGCCTTTTTGTTTTGAGGTGGCAATGGCCTCCATCCTTCCGAACGGGAAAAACCAGTTCATCGATCAGAACGGGAAGCCGCTCGTCAACGGGACGGTCACGTTCTATCTGCCCGGCACCACGACGAAGAAGGACACATACCAAGATGCAGCCCTGACGCAGCCGAATACGAATCCTGTCGTGCTCGATTCCAAGGGGCAAGCAACCATCTGGGGCAACGGCTCATATCGGCAAGTCACACAAGACGCGCTCGGCGTTGTGATCTGGGATCAGGTCGTATCCGCTGCCGTCTCGTCGGATTCGTTGGCTGGAAGCACTGGGTCGTCCTTGATCGGCACGCCGGACGGAAGCACGCTGGCAAATACGTTGTTGCTCGGCTTGAATCGAGTCGTCGATTCCATCGCATCGCTTCGGGCGACAAACCACGCGTTTTTCTCCCGCGCGTTCGCCACGGGGTATTCCGCGCCACATGATGGTGGCGGAGGTGCCTATCAGTATGACCCCAACGACACGAGTAGCACAGACAACGGGAACACCGTCATCGTCGCGAACGATGGAGGTCGATGGAAGCTGCAGGGCGCGTCGGCCGGCAACGCGTATTCGCAGATCCCGCTTTATCCGCAGACGTTTGGCGCATATGCAACTCGCCTTGAGGGTGGTCGTGGCGATATGTCGTCGCTCGCGAAGGGCGGTATCGGCAGCTACATGGCCGACAACAACCCAGTATTCAGCAGCCAACTATGGACTGCGTTCAATGAGACGATCGGCGTCAATTGGACGGCGAACATGAAGGTCCAGACGACTGTGGGGCCTGGTGCAAACGCATTCGTTGCCGGTTTGTTTTCAGAGATTCTCTCGTACGCGCCGAACAACGCTGAACAGATTGCGATTGTCGGGATGGCTCGCGCTCAGGCAAACCGTAACCCGGCAGGCACTGGTTCGGGTGGCGATCTATGGGGTGGTTGGTTCGACGCGAACAATCAGGGCTATCTCACGCACTGCATCGGCATTGAAGTTAACACCACGAACCAGTATGCCAACTGGATGGAGTCGCCGACGCCGCTCCAAACTGATCCGACGCACTTCACGTTCGGAATTCAGGTGTATCCCGATTGGTCGACGTTCCACAACAGTCGCGCGATCAGCATTCGTCCGAACGCTACGGTCGGATGGTCGACCGGTATTTTGTGCACCGGTTGGGTCGATCAGGGAATGTTCATCGATTCAGGCGTCTATTGGCGCGACCCTCCCAATAATACGCAGATCGCATCTCCAATTGGGATCCTTTTCGGCGACAACATCGCGACAAAAATGGCCGTGAAGAAGGGCGCTGCAGTTCCTTGGAAACTGAACTCGGAAGGATCGTTCTTGCTATGGAGAGGCAGCCCGACGCAATGGTTCTGGGGAATGGACAGCAATGATATTTCGGTATCGCTGGCCACGGGACAATTCAAGTTCGATCAGAACGGCCGTCTCAATATGGGAACTGCAGTTTCCGGATTCCCGGCTGTGACTGGCCAAGGCATCACGATTCAAGGTGACCTTGCGTTGCCATTCGTGATGACGCGCACGACTGTTCCTGCAATTGCACCGGGCGGCAACATCGCGTCCCTCCGATGGCGAAGTGGATCGACGCCGGGAACCCTAAAACTCGTTGCGGTAGCCGGAACTAGCAACGTTGAAACGACTGTCGTCGATAACGTCGGCGCCGGCAACAGCTAAGGAGAAACTCATGGCGCTTCAAATGCCGCTCACATTCGCGGATGGCACCTCGGTGCCGGCTGCCTACTTTCAGGCGTATCTCGAAGGAACTGCAGCCAGCATGACCGTGCGGCTGCAGGTCTGGACGAGTCAGGCGGCCGTCGCCGGCAATCCGCCCAAGCAGATCGTTTCACTCCTCGGCTTCATGCCGAACCTCACCGGAGGTCAATCCGACGTCTTCACGCAGGCTTATGCATGGGTGAAGACGCAGCCCGGTTTTGCCAATGCAGTCAACGTTTAAGGAGCCGCACCGTGGAATACCTTCTGAAACTCACGCGCGAACAGCTCGCGATCCTCGGCGAAGGCATGGCGTCGGTGCCGTATGGCCGCGCCGCGCCCGTCGTTGCCGCCATCGGCCAGCAGGTCGACGAGCAAGACAAGGCAGCGGCCCAAGCAGCCGCGGCCGCGATGGAAAACTAAAAATCGTGAAGCGCGCAAAGGACACCGGGGAACCCATGACAAAGGAAATTGCCGCGAGCGCGGTGAGCGCCGCCATGAGCGCATCCGCGCCGATCGTCGGACCGAGCGGCCTAGCCGTCGCCGGTTGGAACTGGCTCGCCGGGCACGACATCGCCTGGTTCGTTGGCGTCGCGTCGCTGATCCTGATCTGTCTGCAGATCAAAGAGAAGCTGTTTCCGAAGGGGACTGCATTGTGAGCATTCGTCTCGTCGAAGACTGGAAAGAGGCATGGAAGTGGAGCGAGATGCGCATCATGTTCGTGCTGAGCGCGCTGCTCGCCGCGGCGCCGCACCTCGCGCAGATGCTGGCCGACAACTGGCCGACCGTCTATCCGTACGTGCAGACGTACTTCCCGAGCATCCCGCAGACGTTCTGGCCGGCGGCCGGTGTCGCGCTGGCGATGATCGCGCGCGTGCTCGAGATCGGGGCGAAGGGAGGGGGCAATGGCGCTCAGTGACCTCATCAGCGCCATCCTCGCGCTGTTCCGGCACGCGCCGACCGCTGAATCCCGTCCGCAACCCCCTGTGCCGGCCGCCTCGACCGTTCCGGAGGTCGCCATCCCGGTCGCTATGGTGGCGCCCCCGGTTTCGCCAAGTAGCACGCCGGCCGCTGCGCAAAAGCCTGCAACCGCTGCACCGGTGCCGTCCGTCGACCCGGTGGTTCCGGTTCCTGTAGCCCATGAGCCGGACTGGCTCGTTCTCTGCCGCCCGCTGACCGAGGCGTCGGAATCGTGCCGTCTGAAGGCGTATCCAGACCCGGCAAGCGGCGGTGCCCCGTGGACGATCGGATGGGGCGCTACGGGCGCCGGAATCGTCGAAGGCACCGTATGGACACAGGAGCATGCCGACAGCCGCCTGACGCTCGATTTGAACGCCCGGGCGGACATCGTCGATCGACTCGTCAAGGTCGTGCTCACACCGGCGAAGAAGGCCGCGCTCGTCGATTTCGTCTACAACGTCGGCGAAGGCAACTTCGAGAGCTCGACGCTCCTGAAGCGCTTGAATGCTGGCGACTACCAGGCGGCGGCCGACGAGTTCCCGAAGTGGAATCTGGCTCACGGAAAGGTCATGCCGGGCCTCGTGACGCGCCGCGCGCGCGAACGCGATCTCTTCCTCACCGGCAAATGGAGCGCGTCATGACGATCATCCCCATCCTGCTGAAGCTCGGCCCGTGGCTGCTCGCGGCGGCCGGCGTGCTGTTCGGCATGTTCCGCCACCAGCAGGCCGCGACGGCCACGGCCAAGGCGGCGGCGACCGTCGCTCAGGCCCAGGCTACCGTCGACGCCGGGAACGCTGCAGCGGCGCAGGTCGGCCAGCAGGCGGTGGCAGCGGCGGCCGGCGCGCAGCAGCAGGCGGCTGCGACGCCCGATTCCGACCTCGACGCGCAGCTCGCTGACATCGGCGCGCTGCGGAAGGATTGATCATGCGCACGATGATCGCTGCGGCCGCGCTGCTCGCCGGCTGCCAGACCTGTCCGCCGGCGCCGCCAGCGCGCGTCGTCGACACTGGATGCCTGTGGGTCAAGCCCATGACGGCATCACCGGCCGACACGCCCGAGACGAAGCGCGAGATCCTTGAGCACGAGCTCGCGCGGCAGAAGAACTGCGCGAAATAGGGTGTTCAGAACCCTACGGCAAGCGCTTGATTTTACTGGCAGCAAGTTGCAGACTCTGGCGGGTATTTTGCCGCCAGATTTGCGCATCAAACCATTGAAATTGAAGGTAAATATGCCGGAAAGTCATGCATTTTTGATTGATACGAACATCGTCAGCGAAATCAGGAAGGGCAAGCGAACCAACCGGGGCGTGCGGGCGTTCTTCACGCAGGCCGCGGCGGACGCAAGCCCGCTTTACCTGTCCGTCGTGACGGTTGCTGAACTTCGCCGCGGCGTCGATCTGATCCGTCATCGCGGCGATCATCCTCAGGCGTCGGCGCTCGAGGCCTGGATGGCGACCATCCTGTCCGGCTATGCGCCGAACATCCTGCCGGTCGACATCGAGATCAGCCAGATGTGGGGGCATTTGCGCGTGCCCGATCCGACGCACGAACTCGACAAGCTGATCGCGGCCACCGCGCTGATCAACGATCTCACCGTGGTCACGCGCAACGTCGCGGATTTCGCCCGCACCGGCGTCCGGCTGCTGAACCCGTTCGACTGACCCGGGCTGCCGCGCCGCGGCGACCCGCACCTGCTCGCCGTCTCCTCCCGCATGCATGGCCCGTCCCACCGGGCTTCCGCGCGCACCTGCGCCGCGCCGATTCCCCGCCGCCTCTCGTCCCAACAGACGATGTAACACCACCCCCGACCGGCCAGAATCCTTTCACGAACAACGGATTCTGAACCAGGAGGAGGCCGACATGATCGATGTCCGTGCGCTTGGCTATGTCGTCGTCGAGGCGACCCGCGTCGACGCGTGGCGCCGCTATGCGGAAGACGTGCTGGGCATGCAGGCGCTCGACGCGCCCGACGGCGCGCTGTACCTGAAGATGGACGAGCGCGATTTCCGCTACGTGATCGTTCCCGGCTCGACCGACCGCTATTTCGCGTCGGGCTGGGAACTGCCCGACGGCGCCGCGTTCGAGGCCGCGCTGGTGGCACTGCAGCGGGCGGGCGTCGAGCCGGTGCGCGCGACCCGCGACGAAGCCGCGCTGCGCCGCGCGCAGGCGATGGCGTGGTGCACCGACCCGTCCGGCAATCGCCACGAGCTGTACTGGGGCGCGCGCTGCGACTTCCGCCGCTTCGTGTCGCCGCTGGGCGTCTCGCACTTCGTCACCGGCGACATGGGGCTCGGCCACGCGGTGCTGCCCGCGCCGCAGTTCGACGCGACCGACGCGTTCGTGCGCGGCGTGCTCGGCTTCGAGCTGTCCGACATCTTTCGGGTGAAGTTCACGCCCGATCCGGCCGAACCCGAGAAGCGCATCCACTTCATGCACTGCCGCAACGCGCGCCATCACAGCCTCGCGCTGTTCGAGATGGCCGTGCCGTCGGGCTGCGTGCACGTGATGGCGGAAGTCGGCTCGATGGACGAAGTAGGCCGCGCGCTCGATCGCGTGGCGACGCACGACGTGAAGCTGTCCGCGACGCTGGGCCGCCACTGCAACGATCAGATGATCTCTTTCTACATGAAGACCCCCGGCGGCTTCGATCTCGAATACGGCTTCGGCGGCCTCACGGTCGACTGGTCGAAGCACGCGGTGTTCGAGGCCACGAAGGTGAGCCAGTGGGGCCACGATTTCAGCATCGGATACCGGTAAGCCAGCACGATGACGATGAAACCTCTCGACAAGACGATGTCCGCGCGCGACGTGGTCGCGCAACTCGCCGACGGCATGACGATCGGCATCGGCGGATGGGGGCCGCGGCGCAAGCCGATGGCGCTGGTGCGCGAGATCGCGCGCTCGAACCTGAAGGACCTGACGATCGTCGCATACGGCGGCGCCGATGTCGGCCTGCTGTGTGCGGCGGACAAGGTGCGCAAGGTGGTGTTCGGCTTCGTGTCGCTCGACGTGATTCCGCTCGAACCGCATTTCCGCCGGGCCCGCGAGCACGGCCGCGTCGACGTGCTCGAACTCGACGAAGGGATGCTGCAGCTCGGCCTGCGCGCGGCCGCCGCGCGCCTGCCGTTCCTGCCGACCCGCGCCGGGCTCGGCACCGCGCTGCTCGATCACGCGCCGCAACTGCGCACCGTGCAATCGCCATATGACGACGGCGAGACGCTGCTCGCGATGCCCGCGATCGACCTCGACGTCGCGCTGCTGCACGTGAACGCGGCCGACCGGATGGGCAACACGCGCATCGATGGCCCCGATCCGTTCTTCGATGCGTGGATGGCGCGGGCCGCACGGCGCTGCTACGTGTCGGCGGAAACGGTCGATGCATCGCTCGCGAGCGAGGACCTCGATGCCGCCAAACGCAATCCTTTCGAGCGCTCGCTCGTCACCGGCGTCGTGCCTGCGCCGGGCGGCGCGCACCCGACGTCGTGCGGGCCGGCCTACGGCTGGGACCTGCCGCACCTGCGCGCGTACTGCGCGAGTGCGGAAGACGACGCGAAAACGACGGCGTACCTGCGCGACGTGGTCGGCCAGGACGAACGCCAGTACCTCGAAGGCGTCGGCGGCCTGTCGCACGTGACGACGCTGCCGTTGCCGATTCTGTAAAGGAGCGCCTGTGAGCGAATCTCTCGACCATTCCCTCGCGGAACTGATGATCGTCGCGTCCGCGCGACTCTGGCGCGACGACGGCGAAGTGCTGGCGACCGGCATCGGCACGGGCCCGCGGCTCGCGGCCGGTCTCGCGCGGCTCGCGTACAACAACGGGCTGATGCTGACCGACGGCGAAGCGTATCTCGTCGAGGAGCCGGTGCCGCTTGGGCCCCGCCCCGACGGCTATCGCGTGAAGGCGAGCGGCTGGATGACCTACGAGCGCGTGTTCGACTGCCTGTGGCACGGCCGCCGCCACGCACTCGTGATGCCGACGCAGATCGACCGTTTCGGCCAGGCCAACATCTCGTGGCTCGGCAGCGACTACGCGCGCCCGAAAACCCAGCTGCTGGGCGCACGCGGCTTCCCCGGCAACACGACGAACCACGCGAACTCGTTCTTCGTCAGCGGCCACGGCAAGCGCACGTTCGTCGAACGCGAAGTCGACATGGTGTGCACGGTCGGCTACAACCCGGCGCGCCGGCTGCCCGGGATGAAGACCTTCGTCGACCTGCGCAGCATCGTCACCGACCTGTGCGTGATGGATTTCGGCGGGCCGGACCATGCGATCCGCGTGCGTTCGCTGCATCCGGGCGTGAGCTTCGACGAAGTGCAGGACGCGACGGGCTTCCCGCTGATCGCGGCACCCGACCTCGGCACGACGGCCCCGCCGACCGCGGAAGACCTGCGCATCGTCCGTGCGCTCGATCCGCACAACCTGCGCGCGACGATCGTGCGCAACAATCCGGCGCCGCGCCGGGGATGAGGCACGACATGGAAGCGACCCAGGTGACCTTCGGCGACGGTGTCGTCGACTACGCGGTCGAGGATGGCATCGCGACGATCACGATGAACCGTCCCGAGTATCACAACGCGCAGAACTCGAAGATGACGTATGCGCTCGACGCGGCGTTCCGGCGCGCGGCGCACGACGACGCGGTGAAGGCGATCGTGCTCGCGGGCGCCGGCAAGCATTTCTCGGCGGGCCACGACATCGGCACGCCGGGCCGCGACATCCACGAGTCGTTCGACCGCGCGTCGCTGTGGTACGACCACGTCGACAAGGAAGGCGGCGAATTCCTCTATGCGCGCGAACAGGAGGTGTACCTCGGGATGTGCCGGCGCTGGCGCGACCTGCCGAAGCCGACGATCGCGATGGTGCAGGGCGCGTGCATCGCGGGCGGCCTGATGCTCGCGTGGGTGTGCGACCTGATCGTCGCGTCCGAGGATGCGTTCTTCGCCGATCCGGTCGTGCGGATGGGGATTCCGGGCGTCGAGTATTTCGCGCATGCGTACGAGCTGAACCCGCGCATCGCGAAGGAGTTCCTGTTCCTCGGCGAGCGGATGCCGGCCGAGCGCGCGTACCAGATGGGGATGGTCAACCGCGTGGTGCCGCGCGAGCGGCTGCGCGACGCGACCTACGCGATCGCCGCGAAGATCGCGACGATGCCGCGCCTCGGGCTCACGCTGACCAAGCAGGCGCTGAACCACGTCGAGGAACTGCAGGGCAAGCGCGCGGCGATGGATGCGGCGTTCGCGTGGCATCACTTCGCGCATGCGCACAACGAACTGGTGAGCGGCGACCGTCTCGGCGGCTACGACGCGCGCAGCATGGCCAGCTCGCAGCGCCAGCCGAACGGCGCGGACCGCGGCGACACACAGGCTCAGGCGCAGGCACCGGTTGCCGTCAACGGAGCCGCCGCATGAGCACGACGCTGCATACGCCCTTGTGCGACCTGCTCGGCTGCCGTTACCCGATCGTGCAGACCGCGATGGGCTGGGTGGCCGATGCCCGGCTCGTCGCGGCCACCGGCAATGCGGGCGGCTTCGGCTTCCTGGCCGGCGCGACGCTCGAACCCGAGCAGGTCGAGGCCGAGATCCTGAAGGTGAAGTCGCTGACGGACCAGCCGTTCGGCATCAACTTCCACATGTTCCAGAAGAACGCGCAGCAGGTCGTCGAGCTGGCGATCAAGCACCGCTTGCGCGCGGTGAGCTACGGCCGCGGGCCCGATGCGAAGACGATCCGCCGCTTCAAGGAGGCCGGCATCGTCTGCATGCCGACCGTCGGCGCGCCGAAGCATGCGGCGAAGGCGGTCGAACTCGGTGCGGACATCGTGACGGTGCAGGGCGCGGAAGGCGGCGGCCACACCGGCTCGGTGCCCACCACGCTGCTGTTGCCGAAGGTGCTCGACGCGGTGCGCGTGCCGGTGGTCGCGGCCGGCGGGTTCTTCGACGGGCGCGGGCTGGCGGCCGCGCTCGCGTACGGCGCGGCCGGCATCGCGATGGGCACGCGCTTCCTGATGAGCGCCGAATCGCCGGTGCCGCGCGAGACGCTCGAACGCTACGTCGCGGTCGGCGACCCGGCGCGCATCCGCGTATCGGACGCGCTCGACGGGCTGCCGCAACGGATGATCGACAACCCGTATCTGCTGAAGCTCGAACGCTTCGGCCCGTTGCGACGCACGTGGTTCGCATTGAAGACCGCCGAAGCGTGGCGGCGCCAGAACGGGTTGAGCACGGGCGACATGCTCGGCCTCGCGATCAAGGCGCTGCGTTCGCACGACTACACGGCCAGCCAGACGCTGATGGCGGCGAACGCGCCGTTCCTGATCCAGCGCGCGATCGTCGAGGGCCGCCCGGATGAAGGCGTGCTGCCGAGCGGTCAGGCGGCCGCGATGATCGGCGCGATCGAATCGTGCGACGCGCTGATCGCGCGGATCGTCGCGGAAGCCGGCGAGCGGCTCGATGCATTGGCCCCGCTGCGCGGCGTGCCGGCCGCACAGGCCGCGTGAACACAATCACAGGGAGGCAGAGGAGATGACAGCATCCAACCAACCGGCCGGCGCGATGCCGTTCCGGATCGATCGCGCCGGCGGCATCGCCGAACTGGTGATCGCCCATCCGCCCGTGAACGCGCTCGACGCACAGGGCTGGCACGCGCTCTCTCGCGCGCTCGACGCGCTCGGCGAGGACGACGACGTGCGCGTGATCGTCGTGCGCGGCGAAGGGCGCGGTTTCTGCGCGGGCGTCGACATCAAGGAGCTGGCCGCGCATCCGGAGCGGATCGTGGCGGTCAACGCGGGCAACTACGAGACGTTCCGCGCGGTGCACCGCAACCCGAAGCCGGTGATCGCGGCCGTGCACGGCTTCGTGCTCGGCGGCGGGATCGGCATCTGCGGCGCGGCGGACATCGTCGTCGCGGCCGACTGCGCGCGCTTCGGCGTGCCAGAGATCGACCGTGGCGCGATGGGCGGCGGCGCGCATTTGCAGCGTCTGTTCGGCGTGCAGAAGGTGCGCGCGATGTATTTCACCGGCGACATGATCGACGCGGCCGAAGCGTACCGGCTCGGCGCGGTCGAGCAGGTCGTGACGCGCGACACGCTGCGCGACGCGGCGCTCGCGATCGCCCGCAAGATCGAGGCGAAGAGCCCGGCGATGGTGCGGCTCGCGAAGGAGGCGCTGAACGGCGTCGAGGACGGCGATCTCGAGGACAAGTACCGCTGGGAGCAGGGCTTCACGCTGCAGGCGTACATGACGAACGACTCGACGGAAGCGCGGGCCGCGTTCGTCGAGAAGCGCGACGCGCGTTTCGATGCGCAGGCAACCGCCGAGGAGGCACGCGCATGAACCTGACCTATACGCCGCAGCAACAGGCGTTTCGCGCGGAGATCCGCGCATGGCTCGCGGCGCACGTGCCGCGCGAGCGCTTGCCGAGCTTCGACACCGAGGCAGGCTTCGCCGCGCACCGCGAATGGGAGCGCACGCTGCATTCCGGCCGCTGGAGCATGGTCACGTGGCCGCGCGAACTCGGCGGGCGCGGCTGTGACCTGATCGAGTGGCTGATCTTCGAGGAAGAGTACTGGCGTGCCGACGCGCCGATGCGCGTGAACCAGAACGGCATCTTCCTGCTCGGCCCGACGCTGATGGATTTCGGCACGGCGGAGCAGAAGGCGCGCTTCCTGCCGGCGATGGCGGCCGGCGAGCACGTGTGGGCGCAGGGCTGGTCGGAGCCGAACGCGGGCTCGGACATGGCCGCGATCCGCACGACGGCCGCCCGCATCGGCGACGAATACGTGCTGAACGGCCAGAAGATCTGGTCGACGCGCGCGGTGTGGGCCGACTGGTTGTTCGGCCTGTTCCGCAGCGATCCCGAATCGTCGCGCCACCACGGGCTCACGTTCCTGATGGTGCCGCTGTCCGCGCCGGGCATCACGGTGCGGCCGATCCGCCAACTGAACGGGCAGACCGGCTTCGCGGAAATCTTCTTCGACGACGTACGTGTGCCAGTCGAGAACCGGCTCGCGGCCGAAGGCGCGGGCTGGCAGGTCGCGATGGCGACGGCCGGGTTCGAGCGCGGGCTGATGCTGCGTTCGCCGGCACGCTTCCAGCGCACCGCGCAGGCGCTGCGCGACCTGTATCTCGCACACCGCGACAGCGCCGACCGCGATCCGACGCTGCGCGAACGCGTGGTGCAGGCATGGATGGATGCGCAGGCGTATGCGCTGTCGACCTACGCGACCGCGAGCCGGCTGCTGAAGGGCGGCCATATCGGCGCGGAGTCGAGTACCAACAAGGTGTTCTGGTCGGAACTCGACCTGCGCATGCACCAGACCGCGCTCGATATCCTCGGCGCGCACGGCGAGGTCGTCCCGCAGACGGCCGCGCAGCACGCGACGCTCGGCCACTGGCTCGACGGCTTTCTGTTCGCGCAGGCCGGCACGATCTATGCGGGCACCAACGAGATCCAGCGCAACATCGTCGCCGAACGGATGCTCGGCATGCCGCGCGCGTAAGCGCGTCGGCGCCACTCTTACAGAACGGACATCGTATGGATTTCGTATTCGATGAAGACCAGGAAGCGCTCGCGGACAGCGTGAAGCGCCTGCTGATGACCGAGATGACGCCCGAGCTGATCCGCGAGCTGTGGGCCACGCCGACCGGGCGCTCGGACGACCTATGGGCGCTGTTCGCGTCGCAGGGGCTGACCGCCGTGTCGGTGCCCGAGGCGCACGGCGGCCTCGGCCTGACCGAAGCGGAATGGGCGCTGCTCGCGCAGGCCTACGGCTATTTCGGCAGCCCCGAGCCGCTGCTCGATACGGCGCTCGTGTCGGCCGGCGTACTCGCGCGGCTGCCGGCGAGCGACTGGCGCGACGCGCTGCTGCGCGACATCGCCGAAGGGCGCGCGCGCGTCGCGCTCGTGCATCCGGTGAACCCGTATGCGGCCGACGTGCATGTCGCGCAGACGCTGCTGTGCGAGCACCGCGGCGAGCTGCACTGCGTCGACCCGGCGCAGTGCGCGTGGCGCGCGGTGGACAGCGTCGACCCGTCGCGGCGGCTGTTCACGCTCGACTGGGAGCCGTCGGCGGCCACCCGCATCGCGAGCGCCGACGAAGCCGCGCCGCTGCTGAACCGCGCGCTCGACCACGGCGCGTTCGCGGTCGCCGCGCAACTGCTCGGCCTCACGCAGCGCGTGCTCGACGTCGCGATCGACTACAGCGCGCAGCGCAAGCAGTTCGGCAAGGCGATCGGTTCGTACCAGGCGCTCAAGCACCTGCTCGCCGATGTCGCGATCCGCTACGAGTTCGCACGGCCGGTGGTCGCACGTGCCGCGCAGGCGATCGCCGACGATCACCCGCAGCGCGCGGTGTTCGTGTCGCACGCGAAGCTCGCGGCGACGTCGGCCGCGCAACTGGCCGCACGCCACTCGATGCAGGTGCACGGCGCGATCGGCTACACGTGGGAGCTCGACCTGCAGATCTTCATGAAACGCATCTGGGCGCTGTCCGGCAGCTGGGGCGACAGCGCGTTCCACAAGGCCCGCGTGGCCGACGCGATCCTCGGCGACGCGTTGCCGATCGGCCCCGCGCAGACCTTCGACCTCGAGGAATTGAACTGATGAGACAAGCCTATATCGTCGACGCGCTGCGCACGCCGACCGGCCGCCGCAAGGGCGGGCTCGCGCACGTGCATGCGGCGGACCTCGGCGGCTTCGTGCTGAAGACGCTGGTCGAGCGCAACGCGATTCCCGCCGATGAATACGACGACGTGGTGTTCGGCTGCGTCGACACGATCGGCCCGCTCGCGGGCAACATCGCGCGCACCTGCTGGCTCGCGGCCGGGCTGCCGCTGCAGGTGCCGGGTGTGACGGTCGATCGCCAGTGCGGCTCGTCGCAGCAGGCCGTGCATTTTGCCGCGCAGGCCGTGATGAGCGGCGTGCAGGACGTGGTGGTGGCCGGCGGCGTGCAGACGATGACGCAGATCCCGATCTCGTCCGCGATGACCTGCGCGGCGCCGCTCGGCTTCAACGACCCGTTCTCGGGCAGCACCGGCTGGCGCGCGCGCTTCGGCGACGCGCCGGTGTCGCAGTTCGTCGCCGCGCAGCGGATCGCCGATCACTGGAACCTGTCGCGCGACGCGATGGAGCGCTATGCGCTCGAAAGCCACCGCCGCGCGGTGGCGGCGATCGAGGCCGGGCATTTCAAGCGGGAAATCGTGCCGCTCGAAGGCGTGCTGCACGACGAAACGCCACGCCCCGACACGTCGCTGGAGAAGATGGCGACGCTCGAACCACTGACGCCGGGCGGCTCGCTGACGGCCGCCGTTGCGAGCCAGACCTGCGACGCGGCCGCCGCGCTGCTGATCGTGTCGGAGGATGCGCTGAAGCGCTACGGCCTCACGCCGCGCGCACGCATCCATCACCTGAGCGTGCTCGGCGACGATCCGCTGTGGATGCTCACCGCGCCGATTCCCGCGACGAAGGCTGCGCTGAAGAGGAGCGGCCTCGACTGGTCCCGGATCGACGTCGTCGAGATGAACGAGGCATTCGCATCGGTCGCGCAGGCTTGGCTTGCGGACACGCGTTTCCCGCACGAAAAGACCAACCCGAACGGCGGCGGCATCGCGCTCGGCCATCCGCTCGGCGCGACCGGCGCACGGCTGATGACGACGCTGCTGCACGAGCTGGAGCGCACGGGCGGCCGTTACGGGCTGCAGACGATGTGCGAAGGCGGCGGCCTCGCGAACGTCACGATCATCGAGCGCCTGTGAGCGCGTCACCTTCACGATCCACGAGGCACCAGCATGGGAATCTGTAACGGACGCACCGTCATCATCACCGGCGCGGGCGGCGGGCTCGGGCGCGAATACGCGCTGGCGTTCGCGGCCGAAGGCGCGGCGGTCGTCGTCAACGACATCCGGCACGACGCCGCGCAAGCGGTCGTCGACGAGATTGCACAGCGCGGCGGTCGCGCGCTTGCCAATGCGGACGACATCACGCGGGTCGACACCGCGCAGCGGATCGTCGACGCGGCACGCGAAGCATTCGGCGACGTGCACGTGCTCGTCAACAACGCGGGCATCTGCCGCGACAAGATGTTCACGAGCATGACCGAGACCGACTGGGACGACGTGATGCGCGTGCACCTGCGCGGCCACTTCTGCCTGTCGAGCGTGCTGGCGCGCGTGTGGCGCGACGCGGCGAAGGCCGGCAACCCGGTCGACGCGCGAATCGTCAACACGAGTTCGGGCGCCGGGCTGCAAGGCTCGATCGGCCAGTCGAACTACGGCGCGGCAAAGGCTGGCATCGCCGCGCTCACGCTGATGCAGGCAGCCGAGCTGCAGCGCTACGGCGTGCGCGTGAACGCGCTGGCACCGGCCGCGCGCACGTCGATGACGGAAGGCGTGTTTGCCGACATGATGAAGAAGCCCGAGGACGGCGGCTTCGACTATTTCGATCCGGCCAACGTCGCACCGCTGGTCGTATGGCTCGGCAGCGCGCTGTCGGCCGACGTGACGGGCCAGGTGTTCGAGGTCGCGGGCGGGATGATCGCGGTCGCGGAAGGCTGGTGTACCGGCCCGAGCGTCGATCGCGGCGCGCGCTGGGAAGCGGCCGAGGTCGGCCCGGCGGTGGCGCAGCTGCTCGCCGCTGCGCGCCCCGCGCAGCGCGTGTACGGGAGCTGAGAAATGGATCTGGCGCTCACCGACGAACAGGCGATGATCCGCGACGCGGCGGCCGACGTGCTCGCCGAACGCAGCGCGTCCGCCGACGTGCGCCGCGCGCTCGAGCAGTCGGCCGGCCGCGACGATGCGTTGTGGGCCGCGCTGTCCGCCGAACTCGGCTGGAATGCGCTCGCATTGCCCGAGGCGGCCGGCGGGCTGGGGCTCGGTGCGGTCGAGCAGACCGTACTGATGGAGCAGCTCGGCCGGCGCATCGCGTGCGTGCCGTATTTTTCGACGGCGTGCCTCGCGGCGACCGTGCTCGCGGGCTGTGCCGAGACGCCGCTGACGAAAGACTGGCTGGCAAGGATCGGAGAAGGCGCGTGCAGCGCGACGCTGGCGCTGCCGTTCGAACTCCCGACCGTTGTGCGGTCGTTGCCGGTCGTCGCGGAAGAAACGGCGGGCGGCTACGCGCTGTCCGGCACGCTCGAACAGGTGCTCGACGGCGCGCGCGCCGACCTGCTGCTGGTGCCCGCGCGGATCGCGAACGAAGGGCAGTCGATCGGCCTGTTCGCAATCGACGTCGCTACGGCATCCGGGCTCAAAGTCACGCCGCTCGACACGCTCGACGCGACACGGCCGATCGCGTGCGTGGCGCTCGACGAAGCCTGCGTGAGCCGAGCAGCGCTGCTTGCTGGCGGCACAGCGGTTGCACAGGTGCTGGAGCGCACCGCGTGGTTCGCGGCACTCGCGCTCGCCGCCGAACAGCTCGGCGGCGCCCAGCAATGCCTCGACCTGACGCTCGACTACACGAGCCAGCGCGTGCAGTTCGGCCGTGCGATCGCATCGTTTCAGGCCGTCAAGCACCGCTGCGCACAGATGATGGTGCTGATCGAATCGGCGCGATCGGCCGTGCTCGGGGCTGCACATGCGTGGGATGCCGAAACCGGCAGCACGCAGCCGAGCGACGCATTGCGTGCCGACATCGCCGCCGCGAAATCCGCCGCGAACGACGCGTATGCGTTCTGCGCACAGGAAGCGATCCAGCTGCACGGCGGCGTCGGCTTTACGTGGGAATACGACCCGCATCTCTATTTCAAGCGCGCGCAGGCGTCGGGCGCGCAGTTCGGCAGCACGCCGCAACTGCTCGAATGGATCGCGACCCATGCGATCGACGGCGGCGCATCGCCTCGCGACGAAGCGTTCGCCCCCGCCGCCGCGATGGCATCGCGCCCATCGGCCGCACGCGCAGGAACCCTGCAATGAACAGCGAAACGCGCGAACAGCAATTGCGGCACGAAGTGGCCGACTGGGTGCAGTCGCACCTGACCGGCGACTTCGCTTGCCTGAAATACCGCGGTGGCCCCGGTGACGAGGAAGCGTGGCCCGAACTGCGCAAGGCGTGGGAGCAGGAGCTGGCGAAGGGCGGCTGGACCGGCCTCGGCTGGCCGACGGACGCGGGCGGGCGAGGCTTCTCGGTCGCCGAGCAGGTGATTTTCCACGAGGAATACGCGCGTGCCGGCGGCCCCGGGCGGATGGGGCACATCGGCGAAGGGCTGCTCGGGCCGACGCTCGTTGCATGCGGTACCGACGACCAGCGCGCGCGCTTCCTGCCCGGCATCCTCGCTGGCACACAGTTCTGGTGCCAGGGCTATTCGGAGCCTGGCGCGGGTTCCGACCTGGCCAACGTACGCACGCGCGCCGAACAGGATGCGGACGGCACGTGGCGCGTCTATGGCCAGAAAGTCTGGACGTCGCTCGCACACGATTCCGACTGGATTTTCGTGCTGGCGCGCACCGACCCCGCATCGAAGGGCAACAAAGGGCTGTCGTTCCTGCTGATGCCGCTCGACCAGCCGGGCATCGAGATCCGGCCGATCAAGCAGCTCAACGGCGGCGCCGAATTCAACGAAGTATTTTTCGACGGCGCAAGAGCGGAAGCCCGCGACCTCGTCGGCGCACCCGGCGACGGCTGGCGGATCGCGATGACGCTGCTCGGCTTCGAGCGCGGGATGTCGACGCTCGGCCAGCAGATGCAGTTCGTCCGCGAACTCGAATGGGTGATCGACGCCGCGCGCGAATCGGGCGCGGACCGCGACCCGGTGCTGCGCCAGCGGATCGGCCGCGCGTGGGCCGGGCTGCGCGTGATGCGCTACAACGCGCTGCGGATGCTGTCCGGCGCGGACGACACCGATGCCGGCGCCGGCGCGCCGCTGCGCCGCGAGGCGCTGATCTACAAGTATTTCTGGTCGAACTGGCACCGCGACCTCGGCCAGCTCGCGATGGATGCCCTCGGCCCGCGCGCGAACCTGATCGATCCGGCCGACGAAAAGCTCACCCATCTGCAGCGCGTGTTCCTGTTCTCCCGTGCGGACACGATCTACGCCGGCACCAACGAAATCCAGCTCAACATCATGGCCGAGCGCGGGCTCGGCATGCCCAGGGAAGCCAGAGGAACAGCATGACCGAACCCCAGATCCAGAAAGCGCCGGCCTACGTGCCGGGCCACCAGCTGCTCGCCGGCAAATCGGTGCTGATCACGGCGGCCGCCGGCGCCGGCATCGGCTTCGCGGCCGCGCGCCGCTGCGCGGAAGAAGGCTGCCGCGCGCTGTTCATCTCCGACATCCACGAAAAGCGCCTCGAACAGGCGGTCGAGACATTGCGCGCCGAAACGGGGCTGCAACAGGTCTACGGCCGCCTGTGCAACGTCGCGGTCGAGGCCGACGTGCAGGCGCTGGTTGCCGAAGCGCAGGACAAGCTCGACGGCGTCGACGTGCTGATCAACAACGCCGGGCTCGGCGGCTCGACCCGCATCGTCGATATGGACGATGCCGAATGGTCGCGCGTGATCGACATTAGCCTGACCGGGACGTTCCGGATGACGCGCGCGATGCTGCCGCACATGCAGGCCCGAGGCCGCGGCGCGATCGTCAACAACGCATCGGTGCTCGGCTGGCGTGCGCAAGCGGAACAGGCGCACTACGCGGCGGCGAAAGCGGGCGTGATGGCGCTCACGCGCTGCGCGGCGCTCGAGGCGTCGCCGTACGGCGTGCGCATCAACGCGGTCGCGCCGAGCATCGCGATGCACGATTTTCTGAAGAAGTCGGCCCCGGCCGATTTGTTGAATCAACTGGCGTCGCGCGAAGCCTTCGGGCGCGCCGCCGAAGTCTGGGAGGTCGCGAACGTGATGGTGTTCCTTGCAAGCGATTACGCGTCGTACATGACCGGCGAAGTGCTGTCGGTCAGCAGCCAGCACGCCTGATGAGCACGACCCTCGACCCCGTGCGCGCGACGCCCCGCGTGTTCGCGCATCCCGGCGAACTCGCGGCGGCCGTCGGCGACACGCTCGGTGCGAGCGCATGGCTCGCGATCGACCAGCTCCGCATCGACGGTTTCGCCGACGCGACGGGCGACCACCAGTGGGTGCACGTCGACCCTGTGCGTGCGAAGGACGGCCCGTTCGGCGCGTGCATCGCGCACGGGTACCTGACTTTGTCGCTCGTCAATTACTTCCTGCCGCAGATCGTGCGGATCGACGGCGCGCGGCTCGGCGTCAACTACGGCTGCGACAGGATCCGTTTCCCGGCGCCGGTGAAGGTCGGCGTGCGCGTGCGCGGCGTCGGCGAGCTGCTGCGCGTCGAGCCGCTCGACGGCGGCGTGCAGGCCTGGATTCGCGTGACCGTCGAGATCGAAGGCGAAGCGAAGCCCGGTTGCGTGGCCGACACGATCAGCCGTTACTACTTCTAGAGAGCAGAGACATGGAAGACGCAGTCATCGTATCCGTCGCACGTACGCCGATCGGCAAGGCGTTTCGCGGCATGTTCAACGACACCGAGGCGCCCGCGCTGGGCGGCCACGTCGTGCGCACCGCACTCGAACGCGCGGGCGTCGCGCCGGCCGACGTCGACGACGTGCTGATCGGCTGCGCCGCGCAGCAGGGCACGCAGGGCTACAACATCGGCCGACTGTCGGCCGCGGCGGCCGGGTTGCCGGCGTCGGTGCCAGGCATGGCGATCGACCGCATGTGCTCGTCGGGGCTGATGTCGATCGCGAGCGCCGCGCGCAGCATCGGCGCGGGCGATGCGCGGATCGTCGTCGCGGGCGGCGTCGAGTCGATCTCGCTCACGCAGAACCAGCACAAGAACGCGTATCGCGCGCGTTCGCAGGCCGTGCTCGACCACCAGCCGGCTGCGTACATGGCGATGATGGAAACGGCCGAGATCGTGTCGCGCCGCTACGGGATCTCGCGCGCCGCACAGGATGAATTCGCACTGCAGAGCCACCAGCGCACGGCTGAAGCCCAGGCGGCCGGCCGCTTCGACGCGGAAATCGCGCCGCTCGACGTGCGGCGCGCGCTGTTCGACAAGGAAGGCAACCCGGCCGGTTACGAGGACGTGAACGCCGCGCGCGACGAAGGCGTGCGTGCCGATACGACGGCCGAGCGGCTCGCGGGGCTGAAGCCGTCATGGAGCGGCGGCAAGGTCGTCGAGCAGGGCGCGTTCGTGACGGCCGGCAATGCGTCGCAGCTGTCGGACGGTGCGGCCGCCGTGGTCGTGATGTCGCGCGGCGAGGCGGTACGCCGCGGGTTGACGCCGCTCGGTGCGTTCCGCGGCCTCGCGGTGGCCGGCTGCGAGCCGGACGAGATGGGTATCGGCCCGGTGTTCGCGATTCCGAAGCTGCTGGCGCGCTTCGGGATGACCGTCGGCGACATCGGGCTGTGGGAGCTGAACGAGGCATTCGCGTGCCAGGCGCTGT
Source organism: Burkholderia sp. AU31624 (assembly GCF_020420065.1). Classification (NCBI taxonomy): domain Bacteria; kingdom Pseudomonadati; phylum Pseudomonadota; class Betaproteobacteria; order Burkholderiales; family Burkholderiaceae; genus Burkholderia; species Burkholderia sp. AU31624. The sequence continues at coordinate 116,645 of NZ_JAIZRT010000001.1, read as the reverse complement.
ACTGCCGCGACACGCTCGGCATTCCCGACGACCGGCTGAACGTCGATGGCGGCGCGATTGCGCTCGGCCATCCGTTCGGGATGTCGGGTACGCGGATGACGATGCACGCGCTGCTCGAAGGCGCACGGCGCGGTGTGCGGCACGCGGTGGTGACGATGTGCATCGGCGGCGGGATGGGCGCCGCCGCGCTGTTCGAAGTCGGCGCGTAGCGGCGCGCGGACGGGCCGCGTCGCTCAGGCGGCCCGCCATTCAGGACCATTCGAGGCCGCGGCAACGACCGACGGCCCGGAGACTTGCAGGCGACGGCGGTGGGCGCGATGGCGCGAACCGTCGTCGAACGCAGACACAGGAGACAAGCGATGAAACGAACTTTGCCCGGACTCGCGATGTCGGCGCTGGTGCTCGGCGCCGCGTTGTTCGCGTTTTCGCCGCGCCCGCTGCCGGCGTTCCCGGTCACCGCGATCCATGCGGACCGGCTGCAGATCAACGGGCTCGCCCGGGCCGGCGCGCGCATCGTCGCGGTCGGCGAACGCGGCGTGATCCTGCTGAGCGATGACGCGGGCGCCCACTGGCGGCCGGCATCGGTGACGCCCGATCAGGGCTCGACGCTCACGCAGGTGCGCTTCATCACGCCGACGCTCGGCATCGCGGTCGGCCACGACGGCCGGATCGTGCGCAGCGACGACGCCGGCCTGCACTGGCGCGACGTGCACATGGATCACGCGCATTCCGATCCACTGCTGTCCGTCTGGGGGGCGGCCGACGGCCCGCTGTTCGCGGCCGGCAGCTTCGGCCAGCTGCTGCGCTCGGACGACGCGGGCCTCACGTGGCAGACCGTGAAAACCCCGGCCGGCGACCGTCACCTGAACGCGATCGTCGGCGACGGCCACGGCAACCTGCTGGTCGCGGGCGAGAGCGGCACGCTGCTGCGCTCGACCGACAACGGCGCGACGTGGGACAAGCTGCCGTCGCCGTACGCCGGCTCGCTGTTCGGCGCGCTGATGCTCGCGAACGGCGACTGGGTCGTATACGGGATGCGCGGCAACGTGGTGCGCAGCACCGATCGCGGCGCGACCTGGACGCACGTCGACAGCCACGTGCCAGTGTCGTACTTCGGCGCGACCCAGCTCGCCGACGGCGAACTCGTGCTGGTGGGCCAGGGCGGCGCGATCGTCGCGTCGCGCGACGGCGGGCTGACCTTCGACGTGCGCAAGCTCGGCGGCGTGCAGAGCCTCGCGGCCGTGCTCGACATGGGCCACGGCGCGCTGCTGCTCGGCGGCGAGGCCGGCGTCGCGCCGCTCGCCGGCGCGGCTGCGTCAACCCCGTCCTGACGCGCGGCGGTCCCGCTGCCTGCTCCCGTTCGTTTCGCATCGACAAGAGAATTCCATGAACGACCTGTCACGCCCCCCTGAAGCCGTTCCTGCGTCGCGCCTCGCCGCGTTCGTCGAGCGCTGCGCCGACACGATCATCCGCCGGCGCAAGCTGCTGATGCTGCTGTGCGTCGCGGTGACGCTCGCGCTCGGGCTGTCCGCGACGCGCCTGAAGCTCGATCCGGGCTTCAACAAGATGATCCCGATGCAGCACCCGTACATGCAGGTGTTCGAGCGCTATGCGGGTGCGTTCCCCGGCGCCAACACGATCCTCGTGAGCCTGCGCTGGAAGGGCGAAGGCGACATCTACAACCAGACGTTCATGGACGCGCTGCGCCACGCGACCGACGACGTCTTTTTCATCCCCGGCGTGAACCGCTCGCGCGTGTTCTCGCTGTTCACGCCGAACGTCCACTACACCGAGGTGACCGAGGCGGGCTTTCGTGGCGACGTGGTGGTGCCGGGCCAGTTCTCGAGCGCGAACCCGGACGATCTCGCGAAAGTGCGCCGCAACGTCGCGCGTTCCGGGCAGATCGGCCGCCTCGTCGGCAACGACCTGAAGTCGGCGCTGATCCGCGCGGAGCTGCGCGAGACCGACCCGGCCACCGGCAAGCGGCTCGACTACAACGCGGTCGCGCGCCAACTCGAGGAGATCCGCGCGAAGTACGCGAAGCAAGGCATCGACGTGAACGTCATCGGCTTCGCGAAGCTGGTGGGCGACGTCGAGAACGGCATCGCGGGCGTGATGGCGTTCTTCGCGCTCGCGTTCCTCGTGACGGCCGCGCTGCTGTTCGCCTATACGCGCTCGTTGAAGACCACCGTGCTGGCGCTCGTCGTCGCGCTGCTGCCGGTCGTGTGGCTGCTCGGCGCGCTGCCGCTGCTCGGCCTCGGCATCGACCCGATGTCGATCCTCGTGCCGTTCCTGATCTTCTCGATCGGCGTGTCGCACGCGGTGCAGATGACCAACGCGTGGAAGCAGGCGCTGGTGCGCGGCGCGTCGTCGGCCGATGCCGCGCGCGATGCGTTCCGCAAGCTGTTCGTGCCGGGCACGGTTGCGCTGCTGACCAACGCGCTCGGCTTCATGGTGATCATGCGGATCAGGATCGACATCGTGCGCGAACTCGGCATCACCGCGTGCCTCGGCGTGCTGCTGATGATCGTGACGAACAAGGTGTTCCTGCCGATCCTGCTGTCGTACACGCGCCTCGAGCGCGGCACGCTGGCGCGTGCGCAGCGCACCGCGGCGGCTGGCGGCAGCCGGATGTGGTCGCGCTTCGCGGTGTTCGCCCGGCCGGCGCCGGCGCTCGGCGTGTTCGCGGTGGCGCTCGCGCTGCTCGCCTACGGCACGCTCGAATCGCGCAAGCTGGAGATCGGCGACATCGGCACCGGCGCGCCGGAGCTGCGCGCGAACTCGCGCTACAACCTCGACAACGCGGCGATCACGCACCAGTACAACATCGGCGTGGACGTGCTGTCGGTGATCGTCGAGACGACCGGCTTCGACGACGCGTGCCTGCATTACCCGGTGATGAGCGCGATCGAGAAGTTCGAGATGAACATGCGCGGCGTGGCCGGCGTGCAGTCGGTGACGAGCGTGTCGTCGCAGGGCAAGGTGTTCATCGCCGCGTTCAACGAGGGCAATCCGCGCTGGGCCGCGCTGCCGCGTTCCAGCGACGGGCTCACGCAGGGTTCCAACGCGTTCGACCCCGACAACGGGATGAACACCGCGAACTGCAAGGCGATCCAGGTGCTGATCTACACGAAGAACCACGAAGGCACGACCCTCGCGCACGTCGTCGACGAGATCAAGCGCTTCGCGGCCGAGAATCCGACGCCGAACGTCGCGTTCCGGCTCGCGGGCGGCAACGTCGGCGTGATGGCCGCGACCAACGAGGCCGTCGGCGACGCGGAGATCGCGATGCTGCTGTCGATCTTCGGCGCGATCGCGCTGCTCTGCGCGGTCACGTTCCGCTCGTGGCGCGCGGTGCTGTGCATCATCGTGCCGCTCACGCTCGTGTCGATCCTGTGCAATGCGGTGATGGCGCGCCTCGGCATCGGGCTGAAGGTCGCGACGCTGCCGGTGATCACGCTCGGCGTGGGCGTGGGGGTCGACTACGGGATCTACCTGTACGAGCGCCTGCAGCACGACCTCCGCCACGGCGCGACGCTGCCGGACGCGTTCGCCGACGCAATGCGCCAGCGCGGCACGGCGGCGCTGTTCACGGCCGTCACGATGTTCATCGGCGTCGGCACGTGGGCGTTCTCCGCGCTGAAGTTCCAGGTCGACATGGGCGTGCTGCTCGCGTTCATGTTCCTCGTGAACCTGTTCGGCGCGGTGTTCCTGCTGCCCGCGCTCGCCGCTTGGCTCGGCGTCGACCGGGCCGAGCGCCGCGTGGCGCACCGGCAGCAGCCGTCGCCGGCGGCCCCGGCATCGCTGAAGTCGTCGCCCGCGCTCGAACCCGGCAATCCGATGCGCTGACCGGCGCCCCTATTTCCCCCGCGCGCGGCGGGCCGCCGTGCGCTCTCCACAAGAGGAGTCAACCCACATGTCCGCACGCCCCTACAAGATCGAAGCCCAGCCGCTCGCGCAGCGCTATGCGCGCGGCTGGCACTGCCTCGGGCTCGCCCGCGATTTCAAGGACGGCAAGCCGCACACGCTGAACGCGTTCGGCCGCAAGCTCGCCGCGTTCGCCGATTCGACCGGCAAGGTCAACGTCGTCGACGCGTATTGCCCGCACATGGGCGCCGACCTGAGCCTCGGCACGGTGCAGGGCGACCATCTCGTGTGCCCGTTCCACGGCTGGGCGTGGAGCGGCGAAGGGCAGTGCGCATCGATCCCGTACTGCAAGCGGATCCCGCCGAAGGCGCGCATCGGCGCCTGGCCGACCTGCGAGGAAAACAACCTGCTGTTCGTGTGGAACGACCCGGAAGGCAACGCGCCGCCGCCGGAAGTCGCGATTCCGCGGCTCGACGTGTGCTTCTCCGACGAATGGTCGGACTGGGTCGTCGACACGATGGTGATCCAGGCCAACTGCCGCGAGCTGGTCGACAACATCTCGGACGTCGCGCACTTCGCGACCGTGCATCGCGCGCCGATCGACTATTTCGCGAACCTGTTCGAGGATCACAAGGCGACGCAACTGATGGTCGGCCGCAGCGAGAAGCTTGGCGGCGATGCGCTGACCGCGCTGTCGACGTATTTCGGGCCGGCCGTGCACATCACGCAGATGACGGGGCAGAGCGGCGGGCAGCCGATCCACTCGGTGCTGCTGAACTGCCACGTGCCGATCGACATGAACAGCTTCGAGCTGCGTTACGGCGTGATCGTGAAGAAGGTGGCCGGGCTGACCGACGCGCAAAACATGGAGATCGCGAACGCGTACGTGAAGGAAGCGCAGCGCGCGTTCTACGAGGACGTCGACATCTGGCACAGCAAGACGCGGATCGACAACCCGCTGCTGTGCGAAGGCGACGGGCCGCTGTACCAGATGCGCGACTGGTATTCGCAGTTCTATCTGGACGTGGCGGACGTGCGGCCGACGAGCGTCGCGCGCAAGGCATTCGAAATGCGGATTCGCGAAGGCGCCGCGCCGCCGGCGCTGCATCACGTGTTCGAGCCGCAGTAAAAACCCGGCGGGCCGGCTGAAAAAGGGGGCGCATCGAAATGCGTCCCGTCGGCCCGCAACGCCCGCCGCATAAGGCGTAGACGGCGGGCATGCTTGTGCATCGCATCAAAAAGACTTGACGAAACGGCCGCTCGCGCGTAGTGTCCATGACCGAAGTGTTCAAGAAGTTCGATTGCTCATCATTGGCCGCACTCCGTGCGGCGGTCGTTGGTCTCTCCCTCTTTTGATTCTTTATGTGCCCGTCGCGGGCGCATGTTCAATTATTCGTCATTTGTATTAAGGAAGTATTTGTGGATACCGGTACCGTCAAGTGGTTCAACGAAACCAAGGGCTTTGGTTTCATTTCCCCGGACAACGGCGGCGACGATCTGTTCGCCCATTTCTCGGAAATTCGCGGCACGGGCTTCAAGACCCTGGCCGAAGGCCAGAAGGTCAGCTTCGAAGTGAAGCGCGGCCCGAAGGGTCTGCAAGCGTCGAACATCACGCCGCAGTAAGTCGCATCGGCAACGGCCGCCACGCGGTGGCCGCTGCCGGATGGATTGGCGCGCAGGGCGCCGCTTTGGCGGCAGCCGGCGCGTTTCCGATGCGCACGACCGATGCATCGCGACATCCGCGATGCATCGGTCGTGACGCCTCCTTCATCGCATGCGCGACCCGCGTGCGACGCAACGCCCTCGTGAAGCGCCCGCCGCTTCGCGAGCGCATCACCGCTTCAACGCATCAACCCGAGCAGACCGCCGCCATGCCGTTGCAGGCGCGGTCCCGACTTGCGCGGCGCGCCATGCGCCGCCGCCACCGACCGCCTGAACGCCGCAACGCGCCGGGCTCCGATCGCAAGACAGGCCCTGGGCCCGTCTGAACGAACCGATCCCCGGCAGCCTGCCGGCCGCCGTCCCGTTGTGGGGCACGGCGCCGGGCAGATCGCCGCGGCCGCGGTCAATTACCTTGTCTGGAGGAATTGGTTTGGCAAAAGAAGAACTGCTGGAACTGGACGGAATCGTCGACGAAGTGCTGCCGGACAGCAAATACCGTGTCACGCTGGAAAACGGCGTCGTGGTCGGCGCGTACGCGTCGGGCCGCATGCGCAAGAACCACATCCGCATTCTCGCGGGCGATCGCGTGACGCTGGAACTGTCGGTCTATGACCTCACCAAGGGTCGCATCAACTTCCGTCACAAGGACGCGAATTCGCCGCGTCCGCCGCGCACCGGCCAACCGCGCCGTTAAGCGGCAACGATCGGCGCGGGCATGCCGCACCGCCTCGCCGATCGAATTCCGTCCGGCCGACGAAGCCGGACGAACCGGGTGGACGACACATCGCGTGCCGTCCGCCGGTTGCCGCCGGCATCGTCAGGCCGCGGCGGCCAATACCGCCTTTACCGGCCGCCGCGCGTGCGCAACGCGCAGGCGGCCGCGTCCCGCAGGAAATCCTCGACGATCATCGCAAAATACGGCGGACATTCCTGCATCGGGTAATGCCCGCAATTCGGTGTCGTCACGAGCCGCGCGTTCGGATGCCGCGCGAGGAACGTCGCCTGCATCGCCGCTGCGTCGAGCCCCGGATCCTTGTCGCCGACGATCACCCGGAAGCGGGTGTCGAGCCCGCGGATGTCGTCGACGAAATCCGTGCCGGTCAGCATGTCGAGATACGCGAGCCGGCAAGCCGGCGCCACGCGCGCGCGGTTCTGCCGCAGCTTCACGTCGGCCCAGCGCGCCGACACTCCCCCGTCGCGAATCGCACGAGCCGGCGAAACGCATCGTCATCGTCGGTCGTCTCGGCGATCGGCGCGTGATGCGACCTGCTCGTACGGTCGACGATGAAGTTGAAACGGTCGACGCCCTAGTCTTGGAGGGCCTCGTGCAACGGGCCGGCAAGCGGTCGAACGCGCACACCGCCACACGGTTCGCGTGCGGCTTTACGCGCGGGCCGGCGCGGTCGTACACTCGTCGGCAATTCGCGGCCCGCGCCGTGGCTTTCAATCCCTTCAGCAGCTTTCAGCGGGCCAACGACCGTGCCAGCAGGACTTTCGTCGCGCGACGCCAGGAGGCGCCATGAGTGCAGACGCAGCCCCCGCATCCCCGTCGGTTCAGGACCGCATCCAGCACGTGTTCGTGCTGATGCTCGAGAACCGTTCCTTCGATCACCTGTTCGCGCTGTCGGGCTATCCCGACATCGTCGCCGCGTCGCCGGGCAACAGCAACGCGTATGGCGATGCGGTCTATCCGTTCGGCGGCGGCGCGCCCGACCGGATGCCGACCGATCCGTGCCACGAATTCACCGACGTGCTCGAGCAGCTGTGCGGCGCGGGCGTGCCGTTCGTGAAAGGGCAGCCGTATCCGCCGGTCGTCAACACCGGGTTCGTGTCGAACTACGCGACCTCGCATTCCGAAGGCACGCCGCCGCAGCCGGCCGACGCGGGCAAGATCATGCAGGGCGTCGATATCGCGACGCAGGCGCCGTCGCTGCACGCGCTCGCGAACGCGTTCGTGCTGTGCGACGCGTGGCATGCGTCGATGCCGGGGCCGACCTGGCCGAACCGCTTTTTCCTGCACGGCGCGTCGTCGGCCGGGCTCGACCATTCGCCGACCAAGGAAGAAATGGCCGGATGGGACGCGTTCAACGGCTTTCCGTATCCGAAGGGGTCGATCTTCGCCGCGCTCGGCGACGGCAACTGGCGCATCTACCAGGACCAGACCGGCGACCCGCTCGGCCACGTGCCGCAGGTCGCGTCGCTGAAGGGCATCAGCTTCTTCGACATCGACGACCTCGCCCATTTCGAGGCCGATCTCGCGGCCGGCTATACGGCGCGCTACACGTTCATCGAGCCCGGTTACGGCGACATCGTGCACGGCACTTACCAGAACGGCAGCTCACAACACCCGATGGACGGCCTCGCCGGTGGCGACCAGCTCGCCGCGCGCGTGTACAACGCGATCCGCCAATCGCCGGTGTGGAACAGCAGCCTGCTCGTGATCTGCTACGACGAGCACGGCGGCTTCTACGATTCGGTCAGGCCGGGCGTCGCGCCGCCGCCGAACGACGGCGCGGCGGCGACGCTGAACGCGAGCGGCTTCGGGTTCGACGTGTACGGCGTGCGGGTGCCGGCGATCGTGATTTCGCCGTGGGTCGCGGCCGGGCAGGTCGACCATACGCCGTACGATCATACGTCGGTTGCCGCGACGCTCGAGCGGCTGTTCGGCCTCGCGCCGCTGACGGATCGCGACCGCCTCGCGAATGACCTGCTGGCGCTCGTCTCCCCGACGTGCCGCACCGACTGCCCACAAAGGATCGGATCATGAGTACGACACCGGCCTTCGACCCGCGCGACGCGCTGCCCGTGCGCGACGGCACGAGCCTGATCGCGTTTCTGCACATCCTGAAGAAAGCGCATGCGGCGCTGGTCGGCCATGACAAGGCCCATCAGCGCTTCAGCGAGATCGTGACGCGCGGCCAGGCGCGGCAATACATCGAGGAACTGATGCCGTCGCTGTTGCAGGCGCGTGAAGCGCATCGGCGCAAGCGGCATGGCGGGAAGCATCGCTGAAGTCGACGGGCGATGCATGATCGAGGGGACTCGATCCGCGCATCCGAAATGAAAACGCTGCTTGCGCCCCGTTTGCCGTTGCTTCCGGACAAATGCCGGCCGCGTAGGTTCAGGCCGCCACCTCCCGCGCCCGCACCATCGTCAGCGCCGCGTCCTCGATCATGTCCTCCTGCCCGCCGACGAGCCGCTGCCGCCCCAGCTCGACGAGGATGTCGCGCGCGGGAATCCCGTACTTCGCTTCCGCGCGCTTCGCGAACAGCAGGAATGACGAGTAGACGCCCGCATAGCCGAGCGTCAGCGCATCGCGGTCGAGGCGGATCGGCGCGTCCATGATCGGCACGACGAGATCCTCGGCGACGTCCGAGATCGCAAACACGTCGACGCCCGTCTCGATCCCCATCCGGTCGCACACCGCGACGAACACTTCCATCGGCGTGTTGCCCGCGCCGGCGCCGAGGCCGGCCGCGGCCGCATCGATCCGGTTCGCGCCGGCGGCCACCGCCGCGACCGAGTTCGCGACGCCCATCGCGAGGTTGTGGTGGCCGTGGAAGCCGAGCTCCGTCTCCGGCTTCAGCGCGTCGCGCACCTGGCTGATCCGCGCGGTCACGTCATCCGGCAGCATGTGGCCGGCCGAATCGGTAATGTAGATGCAGTTCGCGCCATACGATTCCATCAGCGTCGCCTGCACGACGAGCTGCGCCGGCGACGACATGTGCGCCATCATCAGAAAGCCGACCGTATCGAGCCCGAGCGTGCGCGCGAGGCCGATGTGCTGCTCCGACACGTCCGCCTCGGTGCAGTGCGTCGCGACGCGGATCGTGCCGACGCCGAGTGCGTGCGCCATCCGCAGATGCTCGACGGTGCCGATACCCGGCAGCAGCAGTGCCGACACCTTCGCCTGCTTCAGCTCCGGAATCACGGCGCTGAGGTATGCCTCGTCGGTATGCGCGGGAAACCCGTAGTTGACCGACGCGCCGCCGAGCCCGTCGCCGTGCGTGACCTCGATCAGCGGCACGCCGGCCGCGTCGAGCCCGCGCGCGATGTTGCGCATCTGGTCGAGCGTGATCTGGTGGCGCTTCGGGTGCATCCCGTCGCGCAGCGACATGTCGTGGACGGTGATCTTCTTGCCTGCAAGTGACATTGCGTGGCTCCTCAACTCAAGCGGTGGCGGCCGTCGCGGCCAGCATCTGTTCGGCGAAACGCTCGGCCGTGGCGGCCGCGGCGGCGGTCATGATGTCGAGGTTGCCCGCGTACTTCGGCAGGTAGTCGCCGAGCCCTTCGACTTCCATGAACACCGACACGCGATTGCCGTCGAACACGGGGCCGTTCTTCAGCGTGTAGCCGGGCACGTAGCGCTGCACTTCCTTGACCATCGCATGCACGGACGCGGTGATCGCATCGACGTCGGGCGGGCCGTCGGTCAGGCAATGGATCGTGTCGCGCATGATCAGCGGCGGCTCGGCCGGGTTGATCACGATGATCGCCTTGCCCTTGCGTGCGCCGCCGACCTGTTCGATCGCACCGGACGTCGTGCGCGTGAATTCGTCGATGTTCTTGCGCGTGCCGGGGCCGACCGAGCGCGACGACACGGTCGCGACGATCTCGCCGTACGCGACCGGCTGCACGCGCGATACCGCGTACACCATCGGGATCGTCGCCTGGCCGCCGCACGTGACCATGTTCACGTTCGCCTGTGCACTGTCGAGGTGCGCGTCGAGGTTCACCGGCGGCACGCAATATGGCCCGATCGCGGCGGGCGTCAGGTCGATCATCTTCACGCCGAGCGCGGTGAGCTTGTCGGAGTTGTCGCGGTGCACGTACGCCGAGGTCGCGTCGAACGCGATGCGGATGTCGTCGGCGGCCACGTGCGGCAGCAGCCCGTCGACGCCCTTGTCGGTGGTCTTGAGGCCGAACTCGCGCGCCCGCGCGAGGCCGTCGGACGCCGGATCGACGCCGACCATCCACACGGGTTCGAGCACCGGGGAGCGGCGCAGCTTGTAGAGCAGGTCGGTGCCGATGTTGCCGGGCCCGATCAGTGCGCATTTGATTTTCTTCATCAGGATTGTTCCTTTAGATAAAGCGGACGTCGCAACTGCCGATGCCGGAGATGTGCATCGACAGCGCGTCGCCGGCCGTGACCGGAATCAGTTTCGCGAGCGAGCCCGACAGCACGATCTCGCCGGCGAGCAGCGGCACGTCGTACGCGGCGAGCGTGTTCGCGAGCCACGCCACCGCGTCGGCGGGGTGGCCGAGTGCCGCGTCGCCGCGACCGTGCGCGACGGGCTCGCCGTTCTTGTCGATCGTCATCTCGCACGCGGCGAGATCGAGCGTGCGCGGATCGACGCGTGCATCGCCGAGCACGTACACGCCGCACGATGCGTTGTCGGCGACGGTGTCCTCGATGCGGATCGCCCAGTCGCGGATGCGCGAATCGACGATCTCGAAGCAGGGCGCGACGGCGGCCGTCGCGGCGATCACGTCGGTGCGGTCGATGCCGGGGCCGCGCAGGTCGCGCGCGAGGATGAACGCGATCTCGCCCTCGGCGCGCGGCGCGATCAGCGAATCGGCGGCGATCGCTTCGCCGGCCGCGTAGTGCATGCCGGACAGCAGGATGCCGAAATCGGGCTGGCGCACGTTCAGCATGTCCTGCACGGCCTGGCTCGTCACGCCGATCTTCTTGCCGACCACGGCCTCACCGTGTTCGATGCGGCGTTCGATGAAGCGCTGCTGGATGCGGTACGCGTCGTCGAGCGACAGGCGGCGCGGGCGGCTCGACAGCGGCGCGACCGGCGCACGCGCGTGCCACGCGGCGTACAGCTCGTCGCCGAGCGTCGTATGCAGGCGGGAAGACATGAAAGGGCCCTAGAATCTCGAATGAATCGAATGGAACAGGCCGCCGTCGCGGGCGGCGCCGGGCGCCGGAGCGAGGCTCCGGCGCATGGGTCGCGGGCGCGCCGCGTCGGCGGGTTGCTTAGTTACCCGAACTGCGGATCGCGTCCGGCGAGAAGTACGCCTCGTTGAACTGCGGGCTGTTGTCGAGCTTCGGCATCGGGCCTTCGTTCGTCAGGCGGTCGGCCATGTACGCGCCGGAGATCAGGTCGTGAAAGAACACGACGCCCGGGTAGAACACCTTCGCGTCATACGCGTACAGCGTCGTCGCGACGTTGGTGCGCCACAGCTGGCCGCGCGCGTCGTAGTTGTCGGCGAGCAGCGTCATCCACGAATCCTCGTCGATGTACAGCACGCGCTTCGCGTACTGGTGACGGTAATTGCTCTTCAGCGTGGCCTGCAGCACCCACACGCGATGCAGCTCGTAGCGGATATACGACGGGTTCTCGTGGCCCTTGGTCAGCAGGTCCGCGTACTTCACCGAGCTGTCCATCGCCTTGTAGTTGTCGTACGGCACGTAGATCTCGCGCTTGCCGACGATCTTCCAGTCGTAGCGGTCGCCGGGGCCGTTGTACAGGCGGTCGTCGTCGACGGTGCGGAAGCCGCCCGGGCCCTGCGGCTGGTCATAGCCGTATTCCGGCGCCTGGCGCACGCGCCGCGTGCCGGGGTTGTACATCCACGTGCGCGACGAGTTGTCCGCGCCGGCCTTGTCCCAGTTCGTGAAGCCGACGATCAGCGAGCCGCGGTCGGACAGCGGCAGCTCCGTCGCGTTGCGGTAGTACGTGCGGTTGTTCAGGTCGCTCTTCACGTCGTACTTGCCGGCGTTGCGCGGCGAGTAGATGTCGTAGCGCACCTTGCCCCATGCGATGTTGCCGTCCGAGTACACGACCGCCTGGTCGTAGGTCGCCTGCTCGGCGCCGATCGCCGACGAGAAGCGCTGGTTCCACAGCAGCTCGGCGGCCGTTTTCGGGATCGGGTAGGGCACCGTCGGCGGCGCGTTCGTGAGGCCGTTCGCGTCGGAGGTCATCGTCGAATCCGGCGCGTACGTGCGGATGTCCTTGTACACGGCATCCGCGTAACGGAAGTCGCGATGGCTCGGATAGACGATGATCTTGAACGTGGCCGGGTAGCGCTTGAACATCGCCTTCTGGCCGTCGGTCAGGTGCTCGGCGTACTGCGCCATGTTCTCCGCGGTGATCGTCGCGACCGGCTTCTCGCTCGCGAACGGATCGGGGTAGCGGCTGCCGCGCTTGTACTGCACGTCCGGCGGCGTGCCGAGCCACTTGCCCGACCACTCGGGCACGCCGCTGTCCTTGCTCGCGGCGCGCACCGCGCCCATCGGCGTCAGCGGGCCGTCGAGCGCCTTCAGGTCGTCCGGCGTGACCTTCGGGTACGACGCCGTCGCGACGACCGCGCACGCGGCCATCACCGACGCGCGCAGGAGGGGGAGATGAATGCGTTTCATATCGATCCTCATAGTGCTGAATGACGAGCGGCCGGGCCGCTCAGAAGTGGTAGGTCGCCGTGGCCAGCACGTAGTCGCGATCCGCGAGCGGGCGCGTGACCGGGTTCGGCGAGCCGAGGAACTTCGCGTAGACGAGCGACAGCTGCAGGTTGCTCAGGCGCGTGAAGGTCACGCCGGCCGTCACGCGATGGTCGCCCTGGCCCGTCAGCGAGCCGAGCGCGCCGGCGAGCGGTGACGTGCCCGTCAGGTCGTGCGTATAGGTCAGCGGCACGTCGAGATCCCAGCCGTTGAACACGTTCTTGTAGCTGAGCGTCCACGCGATCTCCATCGCGAGCGCATTGCGCGAATTCGCGAGCGTGGTCGAGCCGTCGAGCTCGGAGATGCTGCCGGCGTGCACATACGTGAGTTCGCCGATCAGCGACTGCGAATTCGCGAGGAAGCTCGGCCCGATCGAGTAGATGCCGGACAGGTTGGTCTGCAGCACGTTCGCGCGGGTCGACTGCGGGCCGGTCGGCGTGTTGACGAGCACGGCCGCGCCCTGGCGGTACGACACTTCGCCGGCGACGTTCACCGGGCCGACCTGCGTCGAGAAGCTCGCGCCGGTCAGCTTGATGTTGCTGAAATACTTCTGCTGGTACTGGAGCGTCGGGAAGTAGGTCGTGACGACACTCGGGTTCATGTCGTTGTAGTGCAGGTGGTACAGCCCGAGCTCGGTGTCGCCGAGGACGCGGAAGCGCGCGCCGATCCCCCACTGGTTGCGCGCGCTCGGCTTGTCGTCGGGGCCGCGCGGAATGATCATCCCGCCCGGGCCGATGATGAACTGCGCGCCGGGGCCCGTGACGTCCGAATAGCTCCAGTACGTGCCGGGCGCGGTCAGCCGGTTCTGCTGATACGAGAACTGGTAGTAGCCGAGCAGGCTGAAGTTCGGCGTGATCTGCCACTGCGTCGAGATCTGCGGCACCGGCAGCAGGATGTCCTTCACTTCGGCGCCGGCCATGTACGACTTGGTCGCGTCGGACGGCCCTTGTGCGCCCGCGATGTTCGGGAAGAACAGGCTTTCGCCCCACGCGACGACCTGGTCGCCGACCTTCACGTTCAGGCTCGTCGAGCCGATCCTGAACGTGTTGTACGCGTATGCGGCGAGCAGCGTCGTGTGGCCGCCCGACCAGTAGCGTGCATCGCTCGTGAAGTTGTTGTATTGGCCCGACTGGTTCACGGTGCCCGGCGCGTCGTTGTAGTTCGGGCGGCGATACGCCTGGTCGTAGAACGTGTCGGCGCGCACGAACACACCCCAGTCGTCGTGCTTCAGGTTCACTTCGCCGAGCAGGCTGACCTGGTTCTCGATCAGCTTGTTCTTCGCGAAGTTGCGGTCGCCGTCGTCGCCGTTGATGTTCGCCGGCGTGAGGAGATTGCCGCTCGGTGCGCGGGTGCGCATGCCGAGGCCGTAACTGAGCGTGAACGTGTAGTCCAGCGTCGTGTCGGCGCCCAGCTCGATCGTGCTGCCTGCATGTGCGCCGGGAGCGGCACACGCGAGCAGCGCGGCGGCCAGCGTCGACAGCGTGGCGGTTGCCCGCGTGTCGGTACGGCGCGAAATCCGTTGATGCATGGTGTCTCCTCTTGGGGTATCGACGACGGTCGACTGTGTGTTGTCGTGAGAGGCAGAGTAGGGAGATCGCGGTAGCAGGGAATCGTCAAAATGAACTAGATGACTTCCCTAGGACTGGCAACGATTCAGCGCGCGGCGGCCTGCGCGGCGGAGAGGAACGCGGGCCGTTCGCCGCCGCCGTCGAGCCGCAGGTTGGCGCCTGACGTATACGACGCTTCGGGCGACGCGAGGAACAGGCACGCGGCGGCGACGTCGTCGGGTGTCGCGAGCCGGCCGGCGGGAATCGTCGCGCGAATGGCGTCGAGCGCATCGCCGTCGCCGTAGTGGCCTTCGGTGGCCGATTCCGTCTGCACGAGGCTCGGGCTGATCGCGCACACGCGCACGCGCGGCGCCCACTCGACCGCGAGCGACGTGACCGCGTTGACGAGGCCGGCTTTCGCGGCGCCGTATGCGGCCGTGCCGGGCGATGGCCGCGACGCGCTGACGCTCGCGATGAACAGCATCACGCCGCCTTCGGGCTGCGGCTGCATGAGCGCGTTCACGCGCTGCGCGAGCTGCAGCGGCGCGATCAGGTTCAGGCGCACGATCGATTCGGTGAAGCGCGGCGACGCATCGGCCGCGAGCGCGAACGGCGAGCCGCCCGCGTTGTTGACGAGCACGTCGAGGCGGCCGGCCGCCGCGCGGATCGTCGCGAGCATCGCGTCGACCTGTTCGATGTCGCGCAGGTCGGCCGCGACGAAGGTCGCCGTGCGGCCGTCGGCCGACGGCGGCGTGTCGGGCGCACTGCGTCCGCAGACGAATACGCGCGCGCCTGCCGCGAGAAACCGTTCGGCGATGCGCCGCCCGATGCCCTTGGTGCCGCCCGTCACGAGCACCGTCTTGCCGCTGTAGTCGAATCCGTTCATCGTTGCCTCCGTTTCGGTGGGCCGATGATAGGAAGAAGCGCGCGCGGCTTCGTAGTCTGAAAGGATGATGCCGGCCGGCACCGGCGGCGCAATCATCGTGGCAGACAGCCATCGAACGACGAAGGAGACAACCCGCGATGACGATCCCCACGACGCCGCCGGCCGGCATCTTCACCGACGTGCCGGGCGGCCTGCGCCTGCACCACTACGAGGCGGGCGCAGGCCGGCCGGTGGTGTTCATCCATGGCAGCGGCCCGGGCGCCAGCGGTTTCAGCAACTTCAAGCACAACGTGCCCGCGTTCGCGGCGGCCGGCTATCGCGCGATCGTCGTCGACCTGCCCGGTTACGGGCAGTCGTCGAAGCCCGCCGACGTCGCCTATACGCTCGATTTCTTCGTCGGCGCGCTGCATGCGCAGCTGACCGCGCTCGGCATCGGCCCGGCCGTGCTGCTCGGCAACTCGCTCGGCGGCGCGATCGCGCTGAAGTACGCGCTCGACTACCCGGACGAAGTCGACGGCCTGATCATGATGGCGCCGGGCGGCGTCGAGGATCGCGACACCTATTTCCGGATGGAAGGCATCCAGCGGATGGTGCAGCTGTTCACCCACCGCCAGATGAATGACGACACGATGCGCGAGCTGCTGACGCTGCTCGTGCACGATCCGGCGATCGTCACCGACGCGCTCGTCGCCGAGCGGATGAAGGTGTGCGTCGAGCAGCCGACCGAAGTGCTGTCGACGATGAGCGTGCCGAACCTGACCGACGCACTCCGCGACCTGCGTACGCCGGTGCTCGGTTTCTGGGGCACGGACGATCGCTTCAATCCGGTCGGCGGCGCGCTGAAGTTTCTCGAACGCTGCCGCGACGCGCGCTTCGTGCTGATGAACCGGTGCGGCCACTGGGTGATGGTGGAACACGCCGACTATTTCAATCGGGAATGCCTCGATTTTCTTGCGACGCGGAATACGCGATAACGCCGGATGCCCTTGAAGGCCGGCCTCGATGCGGGCGGCCTGTCTGAACAATACCCTGGAGACGACATGAAGCTCATCGAAGACCTGTTCGACCTGCGCGGCAAGGTGGCCGCGATCACCGGCGGCGCGCGCGGCATCGGCGCGGAGACCGCACGCACGCTGGCGGCCGCCGGCGCGAGCGTCGCGATTCTCGACGTGCTGTCGCAACCGGCGGAAGCGCTGGTCGAGGAAATCCGCGCGCAGGGCGGCCAGGCCGCGTTCTGGTCGCTCGACGTCACGCACGAGGCCGACGTGGCGCGCGTGTTCGGCGAGATCGTCGCGCGCTTCGGGCGCCTCGACGTGCTCGTGAATAACGCGGGCATCGAAGGCCACAACGTGCCGACGCACGAGCTCACGCTCGCGCAGTGGCAGCGCGTGCAGGACGTCAACGTGAACGGCGTGTTCCTGTGCACGCGTGCGGCGATTCCGCATATCGACGCGGCCGGCGGCGGCTCGATCGTGAACCTGTCGTCGATGTACGGGATCGTCGGCGGGCCCGACGTGCCCGCGTATCACGCGTCGAAGGCGGCGGTGCGGATGATGGCGAAGGTCGACGCGATGCTGTACGCGGCGAAGAACATCCGTGCGAACTCGGTGCATCCCGGCTACATCCGCACGCCGATGCTCGAGGACGCGTTCCGCCAGATGGGGCAGGACCCCGATCGCGCCTTCGAGTACATGCAGACCCACGTGCCGATGGCGAAGATCGGCAGCCCGCGCGACATCGCGGCCGGCATCCTGTATCTCGTGTCGCCGGCGGGCCGTTACGTCACAGGCGCGGAGCTCGTGATCGACGGTGGCTTTACCGCGCGCTGACGCGGCGCGGCGCACGCAACGGAACAGGAGACAGGCAGTTGAAAGCGCTCGTGGCAGTGAAACGCGTGGTCGATGCAAACGTGAAAGTCGGCGTGAAATCCGACCGGACGGGCGTCGACATCGCGAACGTGAAGATGTCGATGAACCCGTTCGACGAGATCGCGGTGGAAGAGGCCGTGCGGTTGAAGGAGGTCGGCGTCGTAACTGAGGTGGTGGCCGTGTCGGTCGGCGTCGCGCAAGCGCAGGAAGCGCTGCGCACGGCGCTCGCGATCGGCGCGGATCGCGCGATCCTCGTCGAATCGAATGAAGGCGTCGAGCCGCTCGGTGTCGCGAAGGTGCTGAAGGCGCTGGTCGACAAGGAGCAGCCGCAACTGGTGATCCTCGGCAAGCAGGCGATCGACGACGATTCGAACCAGACCGGGCAGATGCTCGCCGCGCTGGCGGGTTTGCCGCAGGCGACGTTTGCCTCGAAGGTCGTGGTGGCCGACGGCCGTGCGACGGTCGCACGCGAAGTCGACGGCGGAGCGGAAACGCTGTCGCTTCAACTGCCCGCCGCCATCACCACGGATCTGCGCCTGAACGAGCCGCGCTACGTGACGCTGCCGAACATCATGAAAGCGAAGAAGAAGCCGCTCGAAATCGTGAAGCCCGACGATCTCGGCGTGGATGTGACGCCGCGCCTGAGGGTGCTCGAGGTGAACGAGCCGCCGAAGCGCGCAGCCGGCGTGAAGGTGCCGGACGTGCAGACGCTGGTCGCGAAGCTGAAGACCGAAGCCAAGGTGCTGTAACAGGGAGCGGAAGGAAATGACGATTCTGGTGATTGCGGAACACGACAACACGTCGATCAAGGCCGCGACGTTGAATGCCGTCGCTGCCGCACACGCGCTCAATGTGGTGGGCGGCGGCGACGTTCATGTGCTCGTTGCTGGACACAATGCGCAAGCGGCAGCCGATGCAGCGGCGAAGCTCGCCGGTGTGTCGAAGGTGCTGCTGGCCGATGCGCCGCAGCTGGCCGACGGTCTGGCCGAGAACGTCGAAGCGACGGTGATGACCGTCGCGAACGACTACTCGCACATCGTTGCGCCGGCAACGGCATACGGCAAGAACATCGCGCCGCGCATTGCCGCGCAGCTGGACGTCGCGCAGATCTCGGACATCACGGCAGTCGATTCGGCCGACACGTTCGAGCGCCCGATCTACGCAGGCAACGCGATCGCGACGGTGCAGTCGGGCGATCCGGTCAAGGTCATCACGGTCCGTGCGACCGGGTTCGATCCGGTGGCAACGGAAGGCGGCAGCGCCGTGGTCGAGAAGATCGAAGCAGCAGCCGATGTGGGCAAGTCGCAGTTCGTGAGCCGTGAAGTGACGAAGCTGGACCGTCCGGAACTCACCAGCGCCAACATCATCGTGTCGGGCGGCCGTGGCCTCGGCAGCGGCGAGAACTACACGAAGGTGCTGGAGCCGCTGGCCGACAAGCTTCAAGCCGCTCTCGGCGCCTCGCGCGCCGCAGTCGACGCGGGCTACGTACCGAACGACTACCAGGTCGGCCAGACCGGCAAGATCGTCGCCCCGCAGCTGTACATCGCGGTCGGCATCTCGGGTGCGATCCAGCACCTGGCCGGCATGAAGGATTCGAAGGTGATCGTCGCGATCAACAAGGACCCGGACGCGCCGATCTTCAGCGTGGCCGACTACGGCGTGGTCGGCGACCTGTTCACGCTCGTGCCGGAAGCGGCCGCGGCGCTCTGACCGATGCCGCTGTTCGAATTCAACGGGATGCGCCCGCGCGTCGACCCGTCCGCGTATGTCGACCCGAGCGCGGTCGTGATCGGCGACGTAACGATCGGCGCGCGCTGTTACATCGGCCCGCATGCGAGCCTGCGCGGCGACTTCGGCGCGATCGTCGTCGAAGACGGCAGCAACGTGCAGGACGGCTGCGTGCTGCACGTCGGGATCGGCGAGACGTGCCGGCTCGGCGTCAACAGCCACGTCGGCCACGGCGCGATCGTGCATGGCGCGACGCTCGAACCCGACACGATGATCGGCATGAATGCGGTCGTGATGGACGGCGCGACGATCGGTGCGACGACGATCGTCGCCGCGTGCGCGTTCGTGAAGGCCGGCTACGACGTGCCGCGCGGCGTGCTGCTCGCGGGCGTGCCGGGGCGCGTCGTGCGGCGGCTGAGCGACGCGGAGATCGACGCGAAGGCGAACGGCACGCGCATCTATCAGCAACTGGCGGCGGACTGCCTGAGGACGATCAGGCCGATCGACGGGTGAGCAGCGGGCATCCGGGCGATCCAGGATGCGACGGATTGCCGGGCAGCTTGCCGTTGCCGTAAGATCGGCACAGGCTTTCCCACCGGCACCCGCGTCACATGAAAAAGCACGTTCGTTTGCGGCTCACCGTCATTGCGTCGGCCTTCGCCGTCTACAGCGTTTATATGCACATCCAGCAGTTCATCAATGGCTGCGTGTGGGTCAGGGGCCATCAGCGCTGCAGTTTCGAAAACAGCACGAACTTCGAAGGCTGGATGGATCTCGACCTGATGATCGCGTGCGGCTGGGTCGCCGCGGCGCTGGTGGGCTGGATCTCCGTCATGCAGGCCGCGAAGAAGCCGGGTTGAAGGCGGGCGCTTCCGTTACGCGAAACCGGTCGCTGTCAATCCGTGACAACGATCATTCATGCGGCATCGCCGCAATCGTCAGCGTCGCCTCGGATCTCCGCGCCGCAGGCGCAACCGCCCGACAGGATCGGGTTCCGCTCCGTCGACGCGCTGGTCGGCTCGCACGCGGGTACGAGCGTTGCCATCCATCGGCCGTCGTTGTGCTTTTTTCCTGCCGTGCCCGGATAATGGTCCGGCGTCGCGCACGCCGCGCGAGGGGAGGCTCCCATGCAATTTCCGACGGGATCGGTGGTCGCGCTCAGTTCGGCCGCCGCGACGATGTTCTCGATGGGCATGCTGTTTCTCGGCTACTGGGGCTGGCACGAGCCGCTGCCGTGGCGGTTCGGCGACTACGTCGTGATCCTGCCGGCGCTGGCCGGGTTCGCGTGCCTCGTCAGCGTGCCGTTTCTCGCCACGTCGCCGATGAAGACCCCCGACGACGAATCGAGGATGTTCGTCGCGCGACGCGTGTTTCTGTGCGGCGCGAGTGCGTTGTGGTGTGCGATCGTCGCGTCGCTGGTCGTGTGAGCTTCGTGCAGGATTCGCATGCGCCGACGTCCGCCGGTGCGGTCTTGCACGGGCGTGTCGAAACGTCTTCCACGCGCGCTTGACTGGCGGTTTTGATGCGTCGATTCGGGCCGCCACGACGGCTTTGATTTCCCCTGTGCCGTGCACTAGATTCGAAACATTCCTGTGTAGCCGAGCGCGAGGTGGAGCCATGACGCCGTGGGAGATTCAGGGCACCGAATTGATGAATTGCAATTGCTCATACGGTTGCCCGTGCCAGTTCAATGCGCTGCCGACCCATGGGAATTGTGCGGCGATGGGGGCGATTGAGATCGACAGCGGCCACTACGGCGACGTGGTGCTCGACGGCGTCAGGATCGCGGTCGTGTTCGAGTGGCCGGGGGCCGTCCACGAGGGACGGGGCCGGTGCCAGCCGATCGTCGACGAGCGCGCCGGCCCGGCCCAGCGCGAGGCTGTGCTGAAGATCATGACTGGTCAGGATACCGATCCGTTTGCGACGATGTTCTCGGTCTACGCTTCGACGCTCGAGCAGGCGTTTGATCCGATCTTCGCGAAGATCGATTTCGACGTCGATGTCGATGCGCGGCGTGGCCGGATTCACGTCGACGGCGTGTTCGACCTCGCGGGCGAACCCATCCTCAATCCGGTGTCGGGCGCCGAACATCGCGCGCGAATCGACCTGCCGCACGGCTTCGAATACGAGCTGGCCGAAATCGGCTCGGGCACGTCGCGCTCGCAAGGCCACATCCCGCTGACCCTCGACGGCAGCTATGCGCAGTTCGCGCGGCTGCACCTGAACAACCACGGGGTGGTCAGGCATCGCGTCGCGGCATGACTCCCGTCGACCACTGGCTCGGGCGCGAGCGCGTCATCACGCTGCTCGGCATCGCGTCGCTCGTCGGTCTGTGCTGGTTCTATCTTTTGACGGGCGCGGGAACCGGCATGTCGGCGCTGGACATGACCGCCGTTGCGCTCTTTCCGCATCGCCTGAAGGGCGCCATGGGCAGCATGGATCCGTCGCTGCCCACCGTGATCGTGATGTGGTGGGTGATGATGATCGCGATGATGACGCCCAGCGCTGCGCCGCTCGTGATGCTGTACCGGCGGGTGCTGCGGCAGCGCGGCGTGGACGGGGCGGGTTCGGCGTTCACGTCGCTGTCGCTGCTGGCCGGCTACCTGGCCGCATGGCTCGCGTTCTCGATCGGCGCGGCGCTGCTTCAGGCGATGCTGCAGCCGGCCGGGCTGATCTCCGCGATGATGCTGTGGTCGAAGAGCGCCGTCCTTTCCGCGATCGTGCTGGCGCTCGCCGGGCTCTATCAATTCTCGTCGCTGAAACGCGCGTGCCTTCGGCAATGCCGGGCGCCGGCCGGGTTCCTGGTCGCGCACTGGCGTCCGGGCGTCACCGGCGGTTTCCTGCTTGGCGCGCGGCACGGCATGGTTTGCATCGGCTGCTGCTGGTTGCTGATGGCGCTGCTGTTCGTCGGCGGCGTGATGAACGTCGTGTGGATCGCCGCGCTGTCGCTCTTCGTGTTCGCGGAGAAGATCCTGCCCGGCGGCGAACGTGTCGGGCGCGCGCTGGGCGTCGTGCTGATTGCGTGGGCCGGTGCGACGTTGATCGTGTGACGGGCCGTCATGGGCAAGCGGGTGCGGACGTGTGGTATCGCCGTGTACGGGTGACGGCCGGCCGCGGCCGGTCCTGCATCGAGCGATGCCGGCACTTTCACCGCGGGATGCTACGTAACGCGGGGCCTGCGTTACGCACGCGTTACCCGGAACGCAAGGCTCGATCTCGCTGATGAAGGCGAGCCCGGATGCGAGGCGTCGGGCCCCGGACGGCCGTTGGAACAGGGCAGTCCGGCGTGGGCGTGAAGTCGACGTTGATGCCGATCGCAATGGCACGATAGGTGCTTGTCGGGATGATCGAGCTAAAAAGCGAACGGGGGCTTCCATGCAAAATCATTTCATCAAGGCGAACGTTGCGGTCGCAGCCATTGCGGCGGCTTGCGCGCTGGCGGCGTGTGGCGGCAGCGATGTTACGGCGCCGAAGCCGGGTGGCAACACGATCGGGACGAGTACGAGCGGCACGGGCGGGACCAGTGGCACGAGCGGAACCAGCGGGACGAGTGGAAGCAGCGGGACGAGTGGAACCAGCGGGACGAGTGGAACCAGCGGCACGAGTGGAACCAGCGGCACGAGTGGAACCAGCGGCACGAGTGGAACCAGCGGCACGAGTGGAAGCAGCGGGACGAGTGGAAGCAGCGGGACGAACGGAACCAGCGGGACGAGTGGAACCAGCGGCACGAGTGGAAGCAGCGGGACGAGTGGAACCAGCGGGACGAGTGGAACCAGCGGGACGAGTGGAACCAGCGGGACGAGCGGAACCAGCGGGACGAGTGGAACCAGCGGTACGAGTGGAACCAGTGGCACGAGCGGAACCAGCGGTACGAGCGGAATCGGTGGCACAAGCGGCACAAGCGGCACCCCGGGCACGAACGGCATCATCAGCGCCGTCGGCGCGGTCGTCATCGACGCAGGCGCCACGATTTCCGGCGAGAGCCCGCCGGGACCGACCAAGGGCGTGACCACCGGCCTTGGCAACACGGTCGCGGGCGCGGGCACGATCATCCGCGACACGTCGAACGCCGTGAGCAACGGCATTGGTCAGATCGGCTTCACGGCGAACCCGGTCGGCACGACGGTCGCCGGGCTGGGCTCTATCGTCGGCTCGATCAGCAACCCGGTCACCGGCCTCAGCGACACGGTGAAGGCGCTCGGCACCGGCCCGCTGTCGCCGTTGGCGCCGCTCACGACGCCGGTCGGCGGCCTGCTCGACACCGTTGCCGGCGGCCTCAAGACGGGCGGCACCATGCTCGGCGCGGCGCTGTCGTCGGGCCCGGTTCAGCAGACGACGCAGGCGATCAGCACGGCGATCACGCCGCTCGTCACGACCGTCGGCCAGGTCACGCAGCAGGTCGGCACGGCGACCGGCCTCGGGCAGCCCGTCGCGGGCCTGCTCGGACAGATCGGCGGCGCGATCACGTCGGCGGGATGGAAGGTGACGTCCACGTCGCCCCAGCCGCTGGTCGGCGGCGTCGGCGACCTCGTGCGCGCGGTCGGCAACACCGTGACCAATGCGGGCGGCCTCGTGAACCCGGGCGGCGCGAACGGCGCGGTGCCCGTCGCGGGCCTGGTGACGAGCGTGGTCGGCGGTAATACGGCGATCGTCCACAACGGTTCCACGACGGGCACGGGCGGCACGGGCGGCACCGGCGGCGGCTCACCGTTGGGTGGTCTTTCCAACCCGCTCGCACCCGTTACGGGGCTGGTGGGCGGCCTGCTGGGCGGCCTGGGGGGCCTGGGCAAGTAGCCGATCGATTGAGATCGTTACGGCGGTAACCGGCCAACCGACCAATCGGCTTCCGGTTACCGCCAACCAGAATGGCTTGATGATCCCCTGCGGGAAGCGGATCGGACGGGGCCTCCAGATGTGTCAATCGCGAACGACGTCGCGCTGCGACGGCGGCCGCGCCAACCCGCGTGCGGGCAGCGGCGTCGACATCACGATCGACGTGCGCGTTTCGCCGTACAGGTTGATGCGTTCGATCAGTTGTTCGAGATGGGTCATGCTGAGCGCGGCGAGCCGCATCATGTACGAGTCCGCGCCCGTCACGTGATGGCATTCGACGACTTCGGGAATGGTCTCCAGCAACCGGAGGAATTTTGCTTTTGCCGGTTGCGGCACCGTGATGCCGATCAGTGCGCTGACCGGATAGCCGGCCGCGGCAGGATTGATCCGGGCCGTGTAGCCCTCGACGATACCGGCCGCTTCGAGGCGCTTCACGCGCTCCGTCACCGCCGGCACCGACAGGTGCACCTGGCGCGCCAGCTCCGTGTAGCTGATGCGGCCGTTGGCCTGCAACAGCGTCACTACCTTCCAGTCCAGATCGTCCATCGCGGCGGAAATTTTTAAGGCGGAGCGGCCATTTTTCCTTAAAAACCGCATTCAGCAATGACGGGACTTTCCCTACGATGCCTGTTCAACACGTTACATGTCGCAAGGAGCAGGCGATGCTGTTCATCAAGTCCGTCGTGATGGGGCTATCGATCGCGGTGCCGGTCGGGCCGATCGGCATGCTGTGCATCCAGCGCAGCCTGAGCCGCGGCTTTCAGGCGGGATTCGCGACGGGCGTCGGCGCCGCGTGCGCCGATGCGATCTACGGCCTGCTCGGCGCGCTCGGCATCGCCGGTATCGTCACGGCGTTCCCGATGCTGACCGTCGGCCTGAAAATCGGCGGTGGCGCGTTTCTCGTGTGGCTGGCGTGGACCATCGCGCGCCAGGCGCCGGCCGCGTCGACGGCGCAGCGCGACCTGCCGCGCACGACCGTCCTGCGCGATTTCGTGACGACGTTCGGCCTGACGCTGTCGAACCCGATGACGATCCTGTCGTTCGTCGGGATTTTCGCGGCACTCGGCCCGCTGTCGGGGGCGCGGGAAGGGGCGGTGTGGCCGGCCGTGGCGCTGATGGTCGCCGGGGTGTTCATCGGTTCCGCGACGTGGTGGCTATGCCTGAGCGGCACGACCGCCGCGCTGCGCACGAAGATGTCGCTCGCGTTCATGCACGGGCTGTCGCGCGTGTCGGCCGCGGTGATCGCGGTATTCGGCGTGATTCAGGTGGTCGCGGGCGTGCGCGGGGTCATCTAGGTCGGTGCGTTGTGCGGATCGCGTTGCCCGTTCATCGGTCGACGCTCGACGGATTCAATTCGACGTCCGATGCCGGCAAATGCGCATGCACGAAACGCGCGATCTCCTCGCTCAGTTCCCTGTCCTCGGGCGCGCCCATGAACCCGCCATGCGGCATCCCTTCGAAAACGTGAAGCTCGGTCGGCACCTGCGCGCGCCGCAACGCGCGATGCAGGCGCACCGCGTTCGACAGGAACAGGTCGCGCGTGCCGCTCTGGATGAAGGTCGGCGGGAAACCGGCGGAGAAATCGCCGAACAGCGGCGACAGATACGGATGCGCGAGATCCGCGCCGTTCGCGTAGAGCAGGTTGTTCGGCATCAGCGACGCCGGCAGCACGACATCGACGAGGCGATGGGTTTCGAAACTGTCGCCGGATTCGGTCAGGTCGACTTCCGGCGACAGCAGCACCAGCGCGGCCGGCAGCGGCAAGCCTTCGTCGCGGGCGCGCAGCACCATCGCGGCGGCGAGGTTGCCGCCCGCCGAGCGTCCGCCGATGACGATATTTTCCGGTGCGTAGCGCTCCAGCACATACGCATAGGTCGCGATGCAATCGTCGAGCGCGGCCGGATACGGATGCTCGGGCGGCAGGCGATAGTCGACGCCGTAGCACCGAATGCCGAGCCGGTCGGCTTGCATCTGCGCGCCGGCGCGGCACGCGGCGCCGCCACCGAGCACCAGCGCGCCGCCGTGCAGTTCGATGTACGCGCATTCGCCGGACGCCGCAGCTTCGGGCGTGGCGACATGCACGTCCGCCGCGCCGGCCCGGATCGTCTCCACGCTCGAACGCAGATAGCCGCCGAACTGCTCGATGGCCGCCGCGTAGTGCGCGTCGGCGGCTGCCTTCACACGCATCCATGCATCGAAATCGTCCGGCGGCGGCATCACGTGCAGCGCGTTCAGCGGCACGCCGTCGCTGCCGACCAGTCGTTCCAACGCGGTTCGCGCTTCGTCGCTGATCGACGTCGGGAAGGGGACGACGCGGCTCGGCAGGGCGACGCCGTCGGGTTTGTCTTTCATCGATTCGGTTCCGTTGGACGTTGGGCGAGTCATGTGGCAGCAGGCCAGTGGCGCAGCATCACGTCCAGCGCATCGAGACTGCGCGACCACGACACGTCGGAAGCCGGTGCGCTGTGCGCGAAACCGCCCGCGCTTTCGAGCGTGACATAGCCCATGAAAAAGCCGCCGAGCAGGCGGATCGCATGCGCCTGCTCGGCTTCCGGAATGGCGTAGCTGCGCAGCACGGCCGAGGTCATCCTGACGAGCTGGCCACCCGCGCTTTCGGCGGCGCGTTCGGCGCTGACCGGGTGGCGCGCGGCAGCGAAGCGACCGGGGTGCTCGCGGGCGTAGTCGCGATAGACGTTGGCGAGCGCGGTGAGCGCGTCCTTGGCGGTGCGGCCGGCCAAGGCGTCGGTCGCGCGATCGGCGAGCTCCTTCAGCGCGAAGAGTGCGATGCGGCTCTTGAGGTCGTCGAAGCTCGGGATGTGGGAGTACAGGCTGGCCAGTTTGACGTCGAAGTGACGCGCGAGCGCCGCACCGGTCAGGTGCTCGAAGCCGGTTTCATCGGCGAGTTGCGCGCCGGCTTCGACGAGTTTGTCCAGGGTGATGCCGGCGCGTGCCATGGCGGATGCTACTCGAATTAGTCAAAAACCTAATTCTATTAGTTTTGATGGCGATGTCAATTTCCCGAATTCGCCCACCGCCATGTCCGTGACGATCACCCCAGCTCGAACGACGTCACCCCGAACACGCGGTCGATCGCTATCGCCGGTGGGTCTTTCGTGTACATCCGAGCGGTTTCGAACACGCTCGTCATGCCGTGCCGCTCGGCCAGCGCGACGGCCGCAGGATTCGTTTCCGGCACGTCGAGCACGATGACCTCGCCGGGCATGCGCGCCGCCAGCGCGCGAAACAGCCCGGTGGCGACGCCCGCGTCGTCGGCGAAAAGCGGGCCGATCTTGCAGCCCGTCCTGCAACGGCGCACGACACCGTAACCGGCGACACGGCCGGCGTCCATCGTCGCGAGCGCAACGGCATCCGGCTGCCCGATCCAGGCGGAGACGAAACGCTCGCGCGCCACGGGAAAGCACTGGCGATCGTAGGCAAGCAACTGCTCGAAGGGTACGTCGGCCGCTGCCGCCACGTGCGCGCACCCGATGCCGTCCACGCGCCCCTCGTAGCGGATGTTGCGGTACGCAAGCTCGAATCCGGACTTCCCGTAGTTCGCTTGCTGGGCCACGACACCATCGAGCCCGATGTTACGGTCTCCGAGGTAACGCATGCCGTGCTGCCAGGTTCGGATGCCGAAGCCTTTGCCGCGAAACCCGGGTTTCACGATATAGAGGCCGATGAAGCCGAAGCGTTCGTCGTAGGCAACTGCAGAAATGCACGCGACCGGCTCGCCGCGCCATACGCCGACGAAGAACCCGGCAGGGTCCGTTTCCCTGAAACAGGCAGGATCGTGCAGGCCGGGGTTCCAGCCTTCTGCAGCCGCCCATTCGACCGCCATGGCGACCTCGTCGGCCGACATGGTGCGCACGATGAAGTCTCCGCCTTGGTCCATGGTTCACCCCCAGTCGCTGCGCCTTCAGGGTTGCGCGTTGCGTTACCGGCTGCCGAGCCGAAGCGGCAGTGAAGGGCGAGTTGCCCCATTTCGCGCCATTCCCGTCAGCGAAAAATCTATGGATGGATGGTTTCGCCGCGATTCAGCATGTCGATGAATTCCCCGATTTTGCGCGCCCGTGTTTCCGGCTTCTTGGCATGCTGTATCCGATACAGGATGGCATATCTATTACGGCTGTTCAGTGTTGCGAAAAACGTGCGGGCTTCCGGATTGGCGTCCAAAGCCGCCAGCAGGTCGTCCGGCACGGCCGAGTTGCTGGGCGACGTATAGGCAGCCTGCCAGCGGCCATCCTTTCTGGCCTTCTCGATTTCGCACAAGCCGGGCGGGCGCATTCTGCCTGCGGCGATCAGCGCTTCCGCCCGGTCCGTGTTGAGTTTGGACCAGATGCTTCTTGCGGAGCGCGGGGTGAAGCGTTGCAACCAGTATTGCTCGCTCTCGGCCCGTTTTTGACCGTCGATCCAGCCATAGCAGAGGGCGCTTTCCAATGCCTGTTCGTAGGTGAGGGTTCGCCGCCCGGTCCCTTTTTTCGCGAGGCGCAACCATGTTCCGGCCGACGTGCTGCCGTTTTGCCCCAACCAGTTTTCCCATTCGATCTGACTGGTGAATGTCAGGGCGCATTCGGTCATGTCGCTGTCCTGAATGGTGAGTACATGGGCGGGGAAGGTGTCCGCAGTCTAACAATGTTGATACGGACAGCAACGTGCGCAGTGCGACGAAAGACCGACGGCTCGTCAGCCGTCAGTCTGTCGCTTGGTTTGAGGGCGGCATCACCCGTTTCAGGCATCCGGAGGCGCAGGCATCGGATGCGCCCTTTCAAATGGGAGGCTTCGCCAGCTATCCGGCCGAAGCCTCCCCATCCCGGTCAGAACGTGTAGCTGACCTTCCCGAACGCCGTCCGCCCGAGCGTGTTGTACCCATACGCGGTCATGTACTGGCGATCGAACAGGTTCGACACCGTCGCCGACACGGTCAGGTGCGAATTGATCCGGTACGACGCGCGCAAGCCCACCGTCAGATACGACGGCAGATAGGTCGAATTGGCCGGATCGTCGAACGTCGTGCCGCCATAAAGCAGCGACGCCCCCGTGCTCAACGCATGCAGGTGCAGTTCATCCCACGTGTGATCGATGTTGAGGCTGACCGTCTGGCGCGGCCGGCGGTTGAGCCACGAGTCGTTGGTCTCGTCCTGCGGATTCAGGATCCCGACCGCGAGGCTCACCGGCGTCGAGCGGCCGATCGTCCCCTTGTACGACAGGTCGATACCGCGAATATGCGCGCGGCCGATGTTGATCGGCGAGAACGTCGCCGGGTTGTACGCGATCAGGTTGCTGACGCGCGTATCGTAGATCGCGGCCGTGAACGTGCCGTACGACGTGTTCGCATCGACCGCGGTCTCGACCGACGTGCTGCGTTCCGGGCTGAGGTTCGGATTGCCGTAGCCGGGGTAGTACAGGTCGTTGAACGACGGCAGCTTGAACGCATTGCCGTACGACACGCGCGCCGTGTACACCGGCGTGATCGCCCACGACAGCGCCGCGTTGCCCGTATTCACCGACTGCCCGGCGATGATTTCATGACGCCCCGCGAGGAACATCGTCACGCTGCCGAGCGTCGCCGATTGGTGCAGCGAGAACGCGGAATCGTTGCGCGTCGGCACGCCGTTCGGAATGTCGACCGGCAGGAATGCCTGCTCGCGCGTGAAGTCGTAGGCGAGCTTGGTTTCGCCCGACAGCGGCAGCCCGAACAGATGGAATCCGCGCGCCTGATGCGTCAGCGACGTCGACGTGCTGATGCGCTGCGAATTGATCTGGTCGGTCGGGATGGTCGGATCGCTCGCGTAGATGAACCCGCGATCGTTCGCATAACCGAACGACTGATCGAACTGCGTGTCCGGCGTGATATCGAGGTGGAACGCGAGACCGGTCGTCAGCTGATGATCGAGCTGGCGGTTCGCATAGCCGCGGTTGTCGTAGGACAGATCGGACCGGTGATACAGCGCGAACGTCGAGATCGACCAGTTGTCGCGCGCGTAGCCGAGGCGCGCATCGAGATCCTGCGCGTGGTACGGGTTGCGGCCCGCCTCGTGCCCGTACGCGAAGGGCCGCGTCGCGTCGATGCCGGCCGTGTTGTACGAATGCAGGCCGAGCGAGTAGGTGAGCCCGCCGAGCGCGGCGAGGGGCCCGGTCGACGGTACCGTGCCCGACGTGCGCAACTGCGTGTCGAACGTCTTGTTCGAGCCGCCGCCGAACGACACGGTGGTCTGGTTCGGCTGGTTGGCCGCGCGGCGCGTGAAGAGCTGCACGACGCCGCCCATCGCATTGGCGCCGAACGACGCGGCGGCCGGCCCCGAGATCACTTCGACGCGTTCGAACGATTCGGTCGGCAGGTCCGCCCATGGCGCGATGCCGGTGGTCGGCGAGCCGATCCGGATGCCGTCGATGAACACGGCGACCTGGCTGGCCGACGAGCCGCGGATGCTGACCGACGCGGACGAGCCGGGCCCGCCGTTCTGCGAGACGGTCACGCCGGGCAGCGTCGCGAGCGCCTGCGTGATGCTCGGGTCGCTCGGCGACAGCCGGTCGAGATCGGTGCGCGTGAGCACCTGGGTCGTCGCATAGCGCTGGTCGAACGACTCGGGCAGCCGGCGTGTGTCGGTCACATTGATCGTCGCCAGGTCGGCGCCTTCGGCGGCCGGGGCCGGTTGCGCAACCGCGGTGTCGCCGGCTGCGTGGGCGAGCGGCGAAAGGAGCGCGGTCGCGGCGGACGTGGCAAGGAGGTGTCGAATCTTCATGAGGCTGTCGTTGTGGTCGGGCTGCGCATGTGTCGATCGGGGGAGTGCGGCGGGCAGCGCCGGTTTTGTTATCGGTGATCGGGCTATCGCGCGACCGGGTCGAGCGGGCCGGCCAGGTCGTTATCGCGGGCGTGGGCGCGGCACATGCCGGCGGACGCGATCGACAGGGAACGGCGCGCGCGAGCCGGCGGGCCGTGCATGCCGGCGGTGTGCCGGCGCGACGCTTCCGGTGAGGAAGCGGATGCGGTAACAGTGGACATCGGGCGGATCCTGAGGTCGGGCCGTCCATGCAACGGGCACCGCCAAAGGCGGTGCTGGCGCATCGGGACACCCCGCCCGGTGCGGCTGCTTGGACCTCGGGTCGATGGCAGGTCTCCTGGCTCGCGGGTCCTGATTCGTGCCGGCCTTCCCGGTTTCCCAGTGGCATGCAGTGGCACGGATTCGCCGCTCACAGTTGCGGGGGCAGCCGCAGATTCGAGGCACTGCCTCGCCTGCGTTCCCTTTTGATCCCATCCCTGGGAACCATCAGCGCGCAAGGGTAATGGCGTGCGCGCCGGCGCGTCAATTGTCGGGTAGCCCCCGGATGCGAAAAAACGTCATCGACGCGCCAAAACTTTCGAAATCCTGTCTTTCATGCGTCGACGGCGCGTTTCATGTCTGACGAAATGGCGTGGTTCGCTGCCATGTAATCGCGCCGGTACAGGCTCGGTGCGACACCCGTCCACCTGACGAACGCGCGGCGGAAGGCTTCCTCGCCGCCGAACCCGAGATGCGCGGCGATCCGCGCGACCGGCCAGTCCGACTCGCGCAGGCAGCGTTGCGCGGCCTCGGCGAGACACTGCTCCCGCAGCACGTGATAACCGCTGCCTTCGGCCACCAGCCGCCGCCGCAACGTCGCCTCGCTGACGCCGAGCCACGCGGCGAGCTCGGCGAGCGCCGGCAACGCCTGCTCGTGCGCGAGCGCCGCGTCGAGAAAACCGCGCACCTGCTGCGCCCACGACACGACGGCCGGCGCCGCATCGATCAGGCGAAACGGAAAATCGACGAGAAACGCGTCGAGCTCGGCCGGCTGCCGCACCACGCGGCACGCGAGCCGCGCCGCATCGAATGCGAAGCCGTAGCTCTTGCGGCCGACCTCGACCGGCGCATTGAACAGCCCGAGCAGCGGCATCGCGTCGTCGCGGCGCGGATGGCCGAGCCATACGTCGGTCGGCCGCAGCGGCTGCCCGATCAGCCAGCCGAACAGTTGCAGATAGCAGAGCAACCCCGTCAGGTCGACGAGGCACGCGGCCGGGCTGCGGGTGCGGCGCAGCGAATCCATCCGGAACGTCGCGCGCCCGTCGCGCACGGTGAGCGACAACGCGCCGGCGCGCGGGGTCAGCATCTCGCCGAATTCGCGCGCACAGCGGATCGCGTCGGCCAGCGTCGCGCAGCTCAGCAGGCAGCGGCACATCAGGTCGACTTCGCGCTTGCGCATCGGCGGGTGGCCGTCGCCGCGCGCGACCTGCGCCTCGAGGCGTTCGATCGCGTCGCGGTACAGCGCGACGAAATCGCCCGGCGTCGCTGCCGGTGGCGGCGGCTGCGCATCGCGGTCGGCCGGCGGCGCGCCGCTGCGCGTGAGTTCGCTCAGCAGGCGCGCGCCGAGCCCCGGCAGGACGCGGCCGCGGGCCGGGATGGCGTGCTGTTTCATGAGTTTCCCGATCTGATCGTTGCGACAGGGGGCGGTGAGCGGGCCGGTAGGGGTCTGCGAATCGTCACCACGCAAGAATGCTATCCACGCCGACTGCCTTCGGCCTCGCCGGAACGGCGTAGGCCGGCTGCGCATCCCTGTCACGAACGACCACGGACGACACGCGAATGATCCAGATCGTAGACGAAATCACGCTCGCGCCCGAGCGCATTCCCGACGTGCTTGCACTGCTGCGCGACCGTTACCTGCCGGGCCACGCGGCGCGCGGGCTGACGGTGGCCGGCCGCTGGGTGTCGCCGCCCGTCGCGGTGCCGGGGCAGCCGAGCACGCTATGGCTGACCTGGCACGTGGCCGACGCGCCGGCCTACTACCGGATGCGCGCGTTGACGGATGCCGACGTGGTCGGATTCTGGATGGCGGTCGACGCGCTGTGCGACGTGCGCCGCCGCCATGTGATGACGGACGCCGATGCGCCGCTGCCCGCGCTGACGGAGGTCGATCATGCGGCATGACACGGCACAGGTATTCGTGTCCGCGGATTGCGATGCGGGCGGGATCGAGCCTGCATTGCGCGAAGCCGCGCACGCGCTGGTCGGCACGAAACGCGTGGCATTGGCACGCAATCTGGACGGCAGCTGGGGGGCGGGCGACTACACGCTCGACGTGCTGCGCGCCGATTCGGCAGCCGGCGGCACGGCGGATTTTGTGGCGCTGGCTCAGCTGCCGGGTATCGAGCGCATCGACGGCGCCGAATGCCGCGTGATCGGCGGCGGCCTGCGCGAACCGGCGCTGCGCGACGGCGTATGGCGCACGCTGATGCTGCGCGTGCGGCCGCAGGCCAGCACAGCGCGGATCGCCGCGCTCGAACGCGAACTGCTGCGGATGCCCGCGTTCATGCCCGGCATCCGCAACTGGCGCCTGAGCCGGATCGAGACGCCCGGTGCATGGACGCACGTGTGGCAGCAGGAATTCGCGCACGTCGGCGATCTGCTCGGCGAATACCTGATGCATCCGTATCACTGGGGCTGGGTCGACCGCCGGTTCGACGCCGAAAGCCCCGACTGGACGGTCGATGCGATCTCGCATGCGTTCTGTCCGCTCGCGTCGAGCCTGCTGGTGGATACGGTGGCGTGACGCGCAGCCCACATCGAGCTGACATCGAACCAACCCTGGAGACACGAAGATGCGAGCCCTGTTGATCGACCGCGTCGGTCATTCCGACACCTTGCGCATGGCTGACGTGCCGGCCCCGACGCCGGGCCCCGGCGACGTGCTGATCCGCGTGGCCTACGCGGGCATCAATCCCGCCGACTGGAAATGCCGCGAAGGCTACCTCGGCGCCTTCATGCAATACACGTTTCCGTTCGTGATCGGCTTCGACGCGGCGGGCGTGGTCGAAGCGGTCGGCGACGGCGTCGACGGTTTCGCGCCCGGCATGCGCGTGTTCGCGCAGACCGACGTCGGCGCGGGGCGCTGGGGTGCGTTTGCGGAATACGTCGCGGTGCGTCACGACTCGGTCGTGCGCGTGCCCGATGCGGTGAGCCTGGCGGAAGCCGCCACGGTGCCGACGCCCGCGCTCGCCGCATGGGCCGGCCTGTTCGACGACGGCGGGCTGAAGGCGGGCCAGACCGTGCTGGTGCACGGCGGCGCGGGCGCGGTCGGCACGTTCGCGATCCAGCTGGCCGTGCAGGCCGGCGCGCGCGTCGCGGCAACGTGTTCGGCGCGCAACCGCGAGACGGTCGAATCGCTGGGCGCGGCGGCGAGCATCGACTATCGCGCGCAGGACATCGCCGCGGCGCTGCGCGCCTGGGCGCCAGGCGGTGTCGACCTCGTGCTCGACGCGGTCGGTGGCGACACGCTGCCCAATCCGCTCGACCTGCTGGCGCCGGGCGGCACGCTGGTGAACATCATGACGTTCGCGGCCGGCGATGCGGAGCGGTTCGCCGCGACGGCAGCCGTTGCCGCACGACGCGGCCTGCGCACCGCGATGACCTACAGCCGGATGCCGAGTGGCGGCACGCTTGGCCGGATCGCCGCGCAACTGGACAAGCGCGCGCTGCGTGTGCCGCGCTTCGACCGTTTCCCGCTCGAACAGGCGGCCCGCGCACTCGATCTCGTTCAAACGGGCGAGGCGAAAACGAAGCTGGTGCTTCATGTTGCGGATATCGCCCGCTGAGCGGCCCGCACGCACATCACAGGAGACAACGATGACCGATACCCGAACCGGCGTACTGGCCGGCAAGTGCGCGCTCGTGACGGGCGCAAGCCGTGGCATTGGCCGTGCGATCGCGCAGCGCCTCGCATCCGAAGGCGCGACCGTCGTCGTGACGGCGCGCAGCCTCACGCAATCGGCGACGACCGCCGGCACGCTCGCCGAAACGGTTGCGCTGATCGAGGCCGCCGGCGGCCGCGCCATCGCGCTGGCGGCCGACCTGTCGAACGCGGCCGAGCGCGAAGCGCTCGTCGGGCGCGCGGCGCAAGCCGCCGGCGGCCTCGACATCCTCGTCAACAACGCGGGCGTGGCCGACTACGCGTGCGTCGACGCGATGCCGATGACGATGTTCGACACGACGATCGAACACTATCTGCGGATTCCGTTCGCGCTGGCGCAGGCCGCGATCCCGCTGATGCGCGCCCGCGGCGCCGGCTGGATCGTCAACGTCGGCTCGGTGACGGCGCTGCCGCCGCTGCGGCCGTTCGACGATTTCTCGCGCGCGGGCGGCGCGACCGTCTATGCGGCGGCGAAGGCGGCGCTGTCGCGCTTCACGCAGGGGCTCGCGGCCGAACTCGAAGCCGACGGAATCGCGGTGAATCTGGTCGCGCCGAGCACGGCGATCCGCACGCCGGGCGCCGCGCGCTACATCCCCGAAGGCTATCCGACCGAGGATGTCGCGTATCTCGCCGAGACCGCGCTCGCGCTGTGCCGCCTGCCGGCGCGCGAACGCACGGGCCTCGTCACGCACAGCCTGCATTTCCCGCTCGCACAGCAACTCGCGGTGCGCTCGCTCGACGGCCGCACGGTGCTGCCGCCGCCGGTGATTCCCGCGTATGCGCATCCCCACATCGACCCGACAGGACTTTGATTGACATGACGAACTCGATTCGCTTCGACGGCGGCACCGCCGTGATCACCGGCGCGGCCAGCGGCATCGGCAGCGGGCTCGCACGCCACGCCGCCGGGCTCGGCATGCGCGTCGTGCTGGCCGATCTCGACCCGGCGAAGCTCGACGCATTCGCCGCGACGCTCGACACCGACGTCCTGTGCGTGCCGACCGACGTCAGCCGGCCGGAAGCCGTCGACGCGCTGGCGGAAGCGGCGTGGCAGCGCTTCGGCGGCGTCGATCTGCTGTTCAACAACGCGGGCGTAATGGCGACCGGTTTCAGCTGGGAAATCACGCCGGAACGCTTCGAGCGCAGCTTCGCGATCAACGTGCACGGCGTGCTGAACGGCATCCGCAGCTTCGTGCCGCGGATGCTCGAGCGCAACCTGCCGGCGCGCGTCGTGAATACCGCGTCGGTCGGCGGGTTCCTGCCGAGCCCGCTGATGTCGCCTTATTCGGCGACGAAATTCGCGGTGGTCGCGCTGACGGAATCGCTGTATGGAGAACTGAAGATGTTGGGCGCACCGGTCGGCGTGTCGTTGCTTGCGCCGGGCCCCGTGCAGTCGGGCATCTTCAACGACCCGTTCGGCGCGGTGCACGACCGGCCCGAGGTGCGCGGCTTCGTCGACACGATGCGCGCGATGCTGAACGCGCACGGGCTCACGCCCGACGCGTTCGCCGCGCGGGTGTTCGACGGCATACGTGCAGGGCGCTACTGGCTGATTCCGCAACCGGAGACGATCGACGGCGCGCTGCAGCGGCGTACCGACGACATCCTCGCGTCACGCGATCCGTCGCTGCCTGCGTTCTGAGGGCCGGACACGGCACCGCGCCCGGCGCGTGCCGTCACATGCGCATGCCGGAGTGCGAACGGCCGCTCGGGTCGCCGCCGCGATCGGGCGGCGTATTGTTCTGATCGATCTTCGCGAGCACGAAGCCGGCGTGCGGCAACGCGCCGGGCGAGCGGTGCGTCGCTTGCGCGACGGCGTCGTGCGGCGACGCGGCGGGGAAACCGGATGACGTCACGCCCAGTTGAGCGAACGCCGAAAGGGAAGCAGCCGTCAGGGCGGCGGCGACGATCGCGTGCGATTTCATGGTGGCTCCTTCACGACTGACTGCGGGACAACATCATCAGTCTAGGGCGCGAAACTTAACGCGACGTGAAGGAGCGATGCGGCGCGTATGACGGAATATTCATGCGCGCCGCGACGTTCATGCCGGCGTCGACACCAGCGCGCAGAAGTTCTCGAGATCGACGTTGCCGCCGCTGATCACCACACCCACGCGCTTGCCCTGCAGCGCGTCCTTCATCCGTCGCACCGCGGCGAGCGACAGGCAGCCGGTCGGCTCGACCACCATCTTCATACGCGTGGCGAAGAAGCGCATGCAGTCGATCAGTTCCGCGTCCGTCGCGGTCAGGATGTCGTCGACGTCGTGCCGGATGATCGGGAACGTCAGGTTGCCGAGGTGCTGCGTCTGCGCACCGTCGGCGATCGTGCGCGGCGTGTCGATATGCACGATCGCGCCGGACCGGAACGATTGCTGGCCGTCGTTGCCGGCTTCCGGCTCGACGCCGTACAGCGTCGCGTGCGGCGACAGCGCGCGCGTGGCGAGCGCGGTGCCCGACAGCAGGCCGCCGCCGCCGAGCGGCGTGAATACCGCATCGAGCGGGCCGACTTCGTCGAACAGTTCCTTGGCCGCCGTGCCCTGGCCGGCGATCACGTCCGGGTGGTCGTAGGGCGGGATCAGCGTGAGCCCATGCTGTGCCGCGAGATCGCGCCCGATCTGTTCGCGATCCTCGGTGTAGCGGTCGTAGGTTACGACCTTGCCGCCGTAGCCGCGCGTCGCGG
This sequence comes from Burkholderia sp. AU31624, assembly GCF_020420065.1. Lineage (NCBI taxonomy): Bacteria > Pseudomonadati > Pseudomonadota > Betaproteobacteria > Burkholderiales > Burkholderiaceae > Burkholderia > Burkholderia sp. AU31624. The sequence goes on along the minus strand of NZ_JAIZRT010000001.1, from coordinate 79,423 downwards.
CCATCTTCGCGGCCGGCGCATCCTGCGGCATCACGATCGTCGCGGGAATGCCGAGCATGCGCGCCGACAGCGCGATCGCCTGCGCATGGTTGCCGGACGAGAACGCGACGACGCCGTTGCGGCGTTGCACCGCGTCGAAGCGCGACAGCGCGTTGAACGCACCGCGAAACTTGAATGCGCCCATGCGCTGCAGGTTCTCGCACTTGAAGAACACGTGCGCGCCGAGCGCTTCGTCGATCGTCCGCGACGTCATCACCGGCGTGCGGTGCGCATGGCCTTCGAGCCGGGCCGCGGCGGCGGCAACGTCGTCGTAGGTGGGGAGAGTCGGAGCGTTCATGGGTGGTCCGGTGGTCGTAGGAATCGGTCAGCGGGAAAGCGGCGCGGGTATCGCGCCTGCGTCATTTCGCATCGTTGTAGACGGTCGCGCGCGAGACGCCGAGATGTTGCGACACGATCTCCATCGCGCGGCGCACCTCGAGGAAACCGTCGGCCTTCAGCGTCTGCATCAGCTCGCGGCGCTGGTCGGTCTTCAGTTCGCGCGGTGTCGTCGCGAGGCGCATCGCGAATGCGTCGATGCGTTGGCGGATCGCGTCCGCGCCGGCCGGATCGAGCGTTTCCGCGACGGCTTCGCCGTCCGTGCTGCAGAACTGGTTCAGCATGCCCTGGAAGCCGCGGAACAGCGTGACGTCGGCATTCAGGCACAGCGCGGCCACATAGCGGCCGGTCGAATCCTTGATGCCGATCGACGTGCTTTTCGCGGTGCGGCCGTCGGCGAAGCGGTTCGGGTAGTTCGCGAGCACGGGCGGGAAATCGTCGTCCGCGATGCGGGCGAGGCCGAGCTCGGTCGCGGGATCGCCGACTGCGCGCCCCGACAGGTTGTTGTGGATCGCGAGGATCGCGTGCTTCGGCGTGCGCAGGTCGTGAACCACGACCTCGGTGAACGGCGCGAACATCGCGCCGAGCCCTTCGGCGATGCGCTGCACCTGTTCGATCAGCGACGCCTGTTCGGACTGCACGAGTTTCCGGGTGGTGTTCATGATGGTTTCGCGGTCAGGTTTCGGATCGAGGCGACGACTGCGGGGGGAAGGGGCAACCGGCGTGTTACTCGCCTTCCGCGGCTTCAGGCCGGGTGATGTCGGCGAGCAGCGGCTGCGCGATCCGCACGTAGTCGGCCGCGTCGAGCACGACGGAGCGATCGAGGCGGCCCGCGTTGAAAGCGATCTCGGTGTTGCGTTCGACCAGGGCGGGGTCGACGACGAGCGTCACGCTGGCATCGAACACGAACGGCGGCACCGCGCCCATCACGCAGCGCGTGACGGTGGCCGCGAGGTCGGGCGACGCGAGGGTGGCCTTGCGGCGGCCGACCGCATCGGCGACCTTGCGGAAATCGATCTTCAAATGGCCGGGAATCACCGCGAGCGCGGTGGTGTCGCCACCATCCTTGAACGTGCAGAGCATCGCCTTCGCGCCCTGTTCGGGGCGCGTGCCGCGCAGTGCGGCGATTGCGTCGGATTTCCCTTCGGCCGGATGCTCCAGCACGCGGAACCGCGCGCCGGACGTGTTCAGCAGATCGCAAAGCGTGTCGAAAACGGGGTAGTCGCTCATGTCGCTCCGGGCAAACTGGGCCGGGGAATCGGGGACGCGCTCGGGTTCGAATGCTTCGGCGTGCCGGTCGATGGAGTGTCCAAGTATAGACGTTTTGTCATGGGCGTGGCAAAGGGGCGGGAGAGCGGGGAGTCGAGGGCGTTCGGGCGCATCGACGAGAATGTGTCGCTCGACCCATTTTGTGACGGGTATCGAACAAGTCATGTGTAGGCTCGTCAATCGACATCGGTGCCTCTCCCCGGATTTTCAATCCTGCGTAGAATGTCGCCGTCGGGTTCGGCCTTTCGGTCTCTGCAGTGGAACCGGCACGACCCTGAGTCAGGCATCGATGTTTTGCAAAATCCGGTCGCCCAACCTATATCACCACTCCCCGTGCATGGAGCGGATGCGGCGTGGTTGGTCTGCGACCGGGCATCAGCGGCGCTGGCGCGCCATCAGCACCATCGCCCCGGGCATGCGCTCACGGGGCTGCAGGAGGATTTCTTGAAGAGGGCGGCTCTCGATAACGGGCGCGTCTTGACCGAACGCGGCAAGCACGCTGTGAACAAGATTATGGTCAGTGCGATCGAGATCTTCGTGGACGAAGGTTACGGCGGGCTGACCATGAGGAAGGTCGCGGCAAAAGCCGGGTTGGCGCTGTCGAACCTGCAGCACTACTTTCCCACGCGCGAAGACATCTTCGAGGCCATCCTTGCCGTGACGCGGGAAGCGTACGCCAATACATACGACGGCGTGCGCGCGGACACGTCGCTGACGCCCGAGGGTCGGCTGGAGAAAGTGGTCCGACTGTTGCTCGAAGACGGAAAGCAGCCCAAGACCCAAAGCCTGTTCGTGAACTTCTGGGCACTGGCCCAAACGCAAGAGTTCGCGCGGAAGATGCTCGAGGAGGGGTATGAATTTCAACGCGGCGTGATCGCCGGCCTCATCGAAGCCGTGAACCCGGCGCTGCCACAAGCGGTGCGCATCCGGCGAGCGGCACTCGTGACGGCGCAGATCGAGGGGCTCATCGTGCTGATACCGCAAAGGAATCGGTTCCCGTCGGATATCAAGGGAATCGAGGACGATGCGGTGACGGCTATTCTGGCGTTGGCCAAGGCGCCGTGAGCTGCACTGTTGGAGCGATTGTCGGTAGCTCATTCCCAGGGGGCTTTTGCAAACCATGCAGACGGAAATCGAGGCGCCGGGGCCATCTGGCCCGCTGAAAGGCACGCTCTTGTCCCCGGACTCCGACGACATGCCGGTGGTGCTGATCGTGCCGGGCTCGGGCGCGACCGACAGAAATGGCAACGCGCCGAGCTGGCTTCAGGCGTCGACGTACCGGTTGCTCGCGGAAGGATTGTGCGAAGAAGGTATCGCGTCGGTACGAATCGACAAGCGCGGCATGTACGGCAGCGCGTCGGCGATACCGGATGCCAATGATGTCGTGATCGACGACTACGCGGCCGACGTCCATTCGTGGGTAGCCGCCATCCGCGCGCGGACAGGTGTTTCCAGCGTATGGGTGTTGGGGCACAGCGAGGGCGGTTTGGTGGCGTTGCTGGCGGCGCGGCAATCGGCCGACATTGCCGGCCTGATCCTGGTTGCCACGGCGGGGCGTCCGCTCGGGCCCGTATTGCGGCAGCAACTGCGGTCGAACCCTGCAAATGCGCCGATCCTGGACAATGCACTGTCGATCCTCGATTCTCTGGAAGCGGGGAATGGGGTAGACGCGACCGATATCGATCCGGCGCTCATGCAGGTGTTCAGGCCGCAAGTCCAGCGCTTCCTGATGAGCGAATTGACCATCGACCCGGCAGCACTGCTGGCCGATTACATGAAGCCCGTGCTGATCGTGCAGGGCGCGCGGGATATCCAGGTTCCCGTGCAGGACGCGGAACTGTTACAGCGAGCCAATCCGCAGGCCGAAATGGCGCTGATCGCCGACGCCAATCACGTTCTCAAGGCCGTCCGCACGGCGGATCTGCAAGAAAACCTCGCTGCTTATTCGAACCCGGATCTGCCACTGGCGGATGGTGTCGTGGAGGCTATTGCGGCGTTCGTGCACGCATCGCCAGCGAGTCGGCGCTAGTTCCGGAGTAAGACAGAAGCACGTTATTTCCGTTCGGTAACCGTCACGGAACAGAGGCTCCCAAATGAAGAGACGCACGCTATCGATGATCCTTTGCCTCGCTGCCGCCAGCTTCACTACGATGGCAAACTCACAAGCGCCCGTTTGTCACGACGACGGATCGGGTGCCGATAGTGCTGCTTGTGCGCATCAAGGTTTCGTTAGAGCTGACGCGCAGCTAAACGACGCTTACCGGGCCGCCCTTGATCTCTTGGGTTCCGACACCGAGCGGGCCGATGCGAGAGCTGCGTTGGTGGCGGCACAACGACAATGGATCAAGTTCCGCGATGCTGACTGTCAGGTTCAGGATCGCATCTTTCAACATGGAACATTGCGTGCGGCGATCGTAGCGTCGTGTCTGACCAATCTGACAGAGCAACGAACGACAGAGCTGAAAAAACTTTGGCTGCCTTAGTTGAAGGACCGCATCGAGTTGCAGATTCGACCGGTCAACGCAAAAAACGAACCATGACAAACCTGATTCGATTCCGCGTTCGGCCGGTATTTCACGGCAGCGATCTTCTGGTCGAGGTACTCGACGACCATCGCGCAGCGGATTTTCCAGACGTCGCCGCGATCCTGCAAGACGCACTGCATTCGGTCCAGGTTCCGCATCCGGATGGCCTTGACGAACCCGAGGTCGCCTTGTCCCAGGACCGTTACTTCAGCTATTGGACGTATGCCCGCGGCAACTACGAAATAGACGACGATATCTGGGGATTGTTCGTCACGGCGACGTTCGACAACGCGCACGTCGTCGCGGACGTCGAAAGCGCACTCCTGTCGATGGGGAAGTTCGTCAAGGAAGTCGTGGATGTCGGCAAGTTCGAGTGAGTTGAAGAGGGACGGGAAAGCTCGCGCAACCACGACGAACGGCGGCTCCCCGTGGCCAGCAGGGACCGTTCCAGGTTGATCAACGCCAACCGCGGAAATTCGCAAAGCAGCAAAAATCAAGCCGGCGATGCGCACAAGCGCTCCACCGGCCCGTAACGTAAAACCGCAATCAATCCAGACGTAGGCGACCGCACAAAGCGATCCCCCGACCTTACCCCCGCACCGCCTTCACCACATACTGACTCGTCGGCACCACATCGATCTTGTCGAAATCGATGAAGCGCCCGCAGCTGTCCATCATTTCCGCCACGTTCCGCTGGAATTTCTCGTCATCGCCGACCGCATCGAAGAACGCATGCGGATCGGTCATCGCGGCAGCGGGGAAGCATTCCTCGACGATCGCGTCGTACCCCGGCGCCGCATGCGTGAGCGCGCGCACGACGACGTTCTGCACATACAGGAAATTGTCCTGCGTATCGATCGCGACGCGCGTGTGATGCCCGTGCCACACATCGAGCCACGCTTCATGCGTCAGCCGCGGCGGCCGCTTCAAAAACGCGAGCTGCGAAAAGCCCGTCGTCCGCTCGCCCGGCCGCGCGGGAAAGCGCGTATTCGGAATCGGCTGCGACTCGGTGACGAGATACGCCGCCATGTGCGGGACCACGGCGCGCACCGCGTCGTCGAACGGCTGACGGAACATCGCATTCGCGCTATCGACCCACACCGCGACGATTCCGTCGATGGCAGGGTGCGTGTTGGTCTGCTTCAAGCCGGCGGCCGGCGCGACATCCGCATCGGTGACGTTCACCTGCACGCTGTGCGCGCCGAGCGACAGCAGCTTGTCGGCGAGCTGAGCGCGCACCGTGCGGCTCCACTGATCGGGCGCGGCCTGCGTATCGCGCCACAACACGTAAATAACTTTCTCCATTGCTCCGGCTCCAGAAGGAAATGACAGGATCGGCGGCATCGCCGCCGGGATTCAGGAAGCGGCTTCTGTCGATCCGGCCGTCCGATGCGCATCCGGCGCGAACCGGTTCGCGGTCAGCGTGAACGACGGTGGAATCGGCGACGTGACGGTTTCGAACAGCCGCTCGTGGCGCGTCGCGTGAATGCGCCACACGCCATCGCGTTTCACGTACTGGTCGTCGTAGAACGCGGTGCCGTGCAGCAGGTAGTCATCCTCAAGATTGATTGCGTGATCCTCGAGAAACCACACGCCGCACGCGTGATCGGCCGACACCAGCGTGAGCTCGGGGTGATGGCCGTGATGCATCGTCAGGAAGGTCGGCTTGCCGATCAGCGCGCGCAGGCTCGACACGAATGCGTCGCGGCCATCGTACGCATAGCTGCCGCCATACAGCCGCGCCTCGCAGTCTTCGGTCAGGCAATCGGCGAGCAGTGCCCAATCGTGCGTGTCGACCGCGCGGAAATACCGGTACTTCAACTGTCGGATCTGCTCGTACTCGTGGAGCGTGCGGGTCGTGTCGTCCATCGCCGGGTCTCGTGGTGGTGTCGTTCGATAGTAGGAACGAAGCCGCCTGCATCACATCGTCTGTTCGGACGAACGCCGTAGACACGCGCCAACAGCGCGGCCGAAACGAATCGCGGAGTTCATCCGAACGGGTGATGGCCGGCCCATCGCGCGGCGGTAACGTGGCATCGACGCGGCGTTCGAACCGCGCCGGCACCGAACAAGGAGACAGGATGACCCTCATCGAATCGCTGGAAGCGCGCGTGCGCCGGCTCGAGGACGCCGACGCAATCCGCCGGCTGAAGGCGCGCTACTTCACCTGCTGCGACCGCAAGGATCCGGAAGGGATGCGCGACTGCTTCGCGCCCGGCCCCGTGCAGATCGACTACGGCCGGATCGGCACGTTCGATACACGCGACGCGCTCGTCGACGTCTTCGCGCAACTGGGCTGCCATCCGCACATCGTCGAGATGCACCACGGCGTGAATCCCGAGATCGATGTGCTCGACGCGACGCATGCACGCGGCACGTGGGGCCTGCACTACCAGATGATCGACACGAATGCGCGCACGCTCACGCAGCTCGGCGCGTACTACGACGACGCATACCGGAAGGTCGACGGCGAATGGAAGATCGCGGGCACGCGCTGCGTCGTCACGTCGACGCTGTCGGCCCGCTACGAAGGCGATGCGCCGGGCGTGCTGTTCGCCGGCACGCAGCCGGCGGCCGCGTGACGCACGCGAACGCCATCCACGTGGCGCCCAGCACATTCCACAGGAGACATCGAACATGACACAGCACCACGAGGCGCCGGTCGCCGTCGTGACGGGCGCCTCGCGCGGCGCGGGCAAGGGCATCGCGCGCGCGCTCGGCGCGGCCGGCATGACCGTCTATGTAACGGCCCGCTCGCAGAACGAAGGCGATGCGCCGCTGCCCGGCACGATCCACGAGACCGCACGCGAGATCGATGCGCTCGGCGGGCGCGGAATCGCGGTGGCCTGCGACCACGCGGACGACGCCCAGGTGCAGGCGCTGTTCGAGCGCGTCGAGCGCGAAAGCGGGCGGCTCGACATGCTCGTCAACAACGCGACCTACCTGCACGATCAGCTGATCCTGCCGGGCCCGTTCTGGGAGAAGTCGCTCGATCTCGTCAACATCCTCGATGTCGGGCTGCGCTCGGCCTATGTCGCGAGCTGGCACGCGGCGCGACTGATGGCGCGGCGCCGCAGCGGGCTGATCGCGTTCACGTCGTCGTTCGGCGCGAGCTGCTACATGCACGGCGCGGCGTACGGCGCGCAGAAGTCCGGCGTCGACAAGTTCGCGAAGGACATGGCCGTCGACCTGAAGCCGTTCGACGTCGCAGCCGTGTCGATCTGGATGGGCCCGCTGCGCACCGAGCGCACGACGCGCGTGTGGGAAGCACACCCGGATCTGTACAAGGAATTCTCGCTCGTCGCGGAAAGCCCCGAATTCACGGGCCGCGTGATTCACGCGATCCACGGCGATCCGCAGCGCATGGCGTTGTCGGGGCAGGTGCTCGTCGGCGCGGAAGCCGCGCTGCGGTACGGCATCGCCGATCTCGACGGCAAGCAGCCGCCTTCCTACCGCGAACTGCTCGGCGGCCCCGTGCAGGCGCATCCGGCGATCGTCGCCTGAGGAGCACGCATGGGCATCCTGACAGGCAAGGTCGCGCTCGTGACGGGCGCGGGGCAGGGCGTCGGCCAGGGCGTCGCGCAGGCGCTCGCGGCGGAAGGGGCGCACGTCGCGGTGGTTGGTCGCACCCTCGACAAACTGCTCGCGACCTGCGAGGCGATCCGTGCACGCGGCGGCGTGGCCGACCCGTTCGTGTGCGACGTGATGGACGCGACGCAGATCGCGCAATGCGTCGACAACGTCGTCGCGCGGTTCGGTGGCGTGCAGATCCTGATCAACAACGCGCAGGTCGTGCCGCTCGGCCGTTTGCTCGACGTGACCGACGCGAGTTTCCTGGCGGGGCTCGAATCGGGGCCGATCGCGACGCTGCGCATGATGCGCGCGTGCCATCCGCATCTGAAGGGTGACGGCGTGATCGTCAATTTCGCGTCGTCGGCCGCGGTGCGCTGGGATGCGTCCGGCTACGGCGCGTACGCGGCGACCAAGGAGGCGATTCGTGCGCTGACGCGCGCGGCGGCCTGCGAATGGGGCGTGGACGGCATCCGCGTGAACGCGGTCGCGCCGCATGCGTTGTCGCCGGGCCTGAAAGGCTGGGTCGACGCAAATCCGCAGGAAGCCGCGGCGTTTTTCCGCACGATTCCGCTCGGCCGCGTCGGCGACTGCGAGCAGGACATCGGGCGCGCGATCGTGTTTCTGGCGAGTCGCGATGCCGCCTACCTGACGGGCGCGACGCTGCCGCTCGACGGCGGGCAGGCGTACTGGGGTTGAAGGCGGGAATCGAAGGTGCGCGGCACTGGGGCCGCGCGCGAAACATGGGACGGCAAACCCGCGCATGGGCGTAGCGCGGCCGCCGGCAATCCGGAATCGAAGCGAGGACGACATGGGTCGACTGGAAGGAAAGGTAGCGATCGTCACGGGCGGTGCGCGTGGCATGGGCGCGGCAACGTGCCGGCTGTTCGTCGAGGAAGGCGCGCGCGTCGTGATCGGCGACGTGCTCGATGCGGAAGGCGAAGCGCTCGCGCGCGAGCTCGGCGACGCGGCGCGCTTCGTGCGGCTCGACGTCGCCGACGAAGCGAGCTGGGTGCGCGTGACCGACGCGACGATGGAGCAGTTCGGCCGGATCGACGTACTGGTCAACAATGCAGCCGTGCTGACGTTCGGCGGCATCACGGAGCTGTCGAAACGCGATTTCGAGCGCGCGGTGTCGATCAACCTCGTCGGGACGTTCGTCGGCATCCGGACCATCGCGCCGCGCATGATCGCGCAGAAGAGCGGGTCGATCGTCAACATCTCGTCGGTCGACGGGCTGCGCGGCGTGAACGCGCTGGCCGCGTACGTGTCGAGCAAGTGGGGCGTGCGCGGGCTGACGAAGGTCGCGGCGCTCGAACTCGGCCATCAGGGCGTGCGCGTGAATTCGATTCATCCGGGCGGCGTGAACACCGCGATGTCGAACCCGACCGGCGCGCCGCTCGAGGAAATCAACCAGCACTATGCGAACGTGCCGCTGCAACGCGTCGGCCTGCCGGACGAAATCGCGCGCGCGACGCTGTTCCTCGCGAGCGACGAAGCGTCGTACTGCAACGGCGCCGAGCTGGCCGTCGACGGCGGGATGGCGGCAGGCGCGTATTACCCCGGATTGCCCGGCGCGCCGTTTTGAGCAGGGGTGCTTGCGACACGCTCACGTCGGATGTTTGTGTACGCAACCTAATTCAGGGTTTGCCTGAGTAGCGAAAACGTGAATTCGCCCGGCCCGCGCTCGCGTGGGCCTCACGCGTGAGCGGCGCGGCAAATTTGCCGCTTCCGCGAAACCCTTGCCGGACGGCCGTCCTGGCCGTTTCGTCCCCAAAGCGCGCGCCCTGGCGCTGTAAAAAGCACGCACATGCAACCGGCGTGCCGGCTCGCCGACATAGTTGTTTCTTGTTGCAACGCAACGTTTGCCGAATAACGGCGATGGTATGCTGGCCGTCATGGAGTTGTACGGCAGGTTGCTTGTATGGCGAAACTCGCGTTCGCAATTACTAAAGAGACATCACCTTCTCTCGCACGCATCGCGGCATCGACGCGCGCTCCGCTCGCGCGTCCCGTCCTGCGCGCCGCCGCACCCTGCGCTCCAATCGCATACCCCATCTCGCGGGCTCGCCCCGCAACCCCCATCCCCGCCCAATAATCTGGAGACATTCTCATGTCGCAAAACACTTTGGCCGAAGCAACACACGGCCCGCTGATCGCTCCGCCGGCTTTCGTCAAACATCGCAAGCTGATCGACTGGGTGTCGCGTATCGCGGCGCTGACGGAGCCCGAGCGCGTCGTGTGGTGTGACGGTTCGCAGGAAGAAAACGACGCGCTGTGCCAGGCGATGGTCGACCAGGGCACGCTCACGCGCCTGAACCCGGCGAAGCGCCCGAACTCGTATCTTGCACAATCCGATCCGTCCGACGTCGCGCGCGTCGAGGATCGCACGTTCATCTGCGCGGCCTCGCGCGACGACGTCGGCCCGACCAACCACTGGATCGAACCCGCCGAAATGCGCGAGACGCTCAACGGCCTGTTCCGCGGCTCGATGCGCGGCCGCACGCTGTACGTCGTGCCGTTTTCGATGGGCCCGCTCGGCTCGCCAATCGCGCACGTCGGCGTCGAGCTGTCCGACAGCCCGTACGTCGTCGTGAACATGCGGATCATGACGCGCATGGGTCGTGAGGTGTACGACGTGCTGGGCGAGGACGGCGAGTTCGTGCCGTGCGTGCACAGCGTCGGCCATCCGCTCGAAGCCGGCCAGCAGGATGTGCCGTGGCCGTGTAATCCGGTCAAGTACATCGTGCATTTCCCCGAGACGCGCGAGATCTGGAGCTTTGGCTCGGGCTACGGCGGCAATGCGCTGCTCGGCAAGAAGTGTTTCGCGCTCCGTATCGCGTCGACGATGGGCCGCGACCAGGGCTGGCTCGCCGAACACATGCTGATCCTCGGCGTGACGTCGCCGGCCGGCAAGAAGTATCACGTCGCGGCGGCGTTCCCGTCCGCGTGCGGCAAGACCAACTTCGCGATGCTGATTCCGCCGCAGGGCTTCAAAGGCTGGAAGGTCACGACGATCGGCGACGACATCGCGTGGCTGAAGCCGGGCCGCGACGGCCGACTGTATGCGATCAACCCGGAAGCGGGCTTCTTCGGCGTCGCGCCGGGCACCGGCGTGAAGACCAACCCGAACGCGATCTCGACGCTCACCGAGAACGTGATCTTCACGAACGTCGCGCTGACGGAAGACGGCGACGTGTGGTGGGAAGGGCTGACCGACACGCCGCCCGCGAAGCTGACCGACTGGCAGGGCAACCCGTGGACGCCGGAGATCGGCAAGGAGACGGGCCGCAAGGCCGCGCATCCGAATTCGCGCTTCACGGCGCCGGCCGCGCAGTGCCCGTCGATCGACGGCGACTGGGAGAACCCGGCCGGCGTGCCGATCGACGCCTTCATCTTCGGCGGCCGCCGTTCCACGACCGTGCCGCTCGTGACCGAGGCGCGCGACTGGGTCGAGGGCGTGTACATGGCCGCGACGATGGGCTCGGAAACCACTGCCGCGGCGGTCGGCCAGCAGGGCATCGTGCGCCGCGATCCGTTCGCGATGCTGCCGTTCTGCGGCTACAACGTCAGCGATTATTTCGCGCACTGGCTCAAGCTCGGCAAGCAGCTCGAAGGCGCGGGCGCGACACTGCCGAAAATCTACTGCGTGAACTGGTTCCGCAAGGATGCGAACGGCAAGTTCGTGTGGCCGGGCTTCGGCGAGAACATGCGCGTGCTGAAGTGGATGCTCGATCGTCTCGAAGGCACCGGTGGTGGCGGCGAACATGCGTTCGGCGTGTCGCCCGCGTATGAGGACCTGCACTGGGACGGCCTCGATTTCACGCGCGATCAGTTCGATGCGGTGACGTCGATGAACGCCGATGAATGGCGCGAGGAGCTGAAGCTTCATGCGGCGTTGTTCGATACGCTGAAGCTGCGCCTGCCGGCCGAAATGACCGACACGATGAAGAAGATCGAGCAGCGCATCGGCGCCTGACGGTTCGCATTCGTATAGTCATCCTGACGTCCCGCCGCCGGCATGCATCGCCGGCGGCGGGACGTTTTTGCATCGGCCCCGCACACGCGCCGTTCGCTTACTGCGCGCGGCAATGCGCGACGACTTCGTCCACCGCGCGCAGCACGTCGCCGCGCCGGTAGCGCAGCAGCGCGCTGTCGGCCGGATCGGGCTCGTACGACACGACGTTGCCGCGCCCCGTGTAGATCGCGATGTCGGGCAACAGCGGATGCTCCTGGTCGAGCGACGGCACGTCCTGCGGATTGCCGGCCGCGCGGAAGAAGGCCGCGAAGTAATCGGCGAAGCTGAGATTCTCGTCGCCGACGAGGTACGCCTTGCCCGCTTCGCCGCGCTGCAGCGCGCCCCAGATCGCTTCCGACAGCGATTGCGTCGAGATGAAGTTGCTGCCGCCGGCCGGCCCGAACACGGGCAGCCCCGCGAACTGGCCCTGCGCGTAGCGCGTGTACGCCGCGAACATCTCGTTGCGCAGCCCCGGCACCGACCCGACGACGAACGGCGCGTTGACGCTGCACACGGCGAACGACGGCGTCGCGAGCGCACGCACGCGTTCGTCGGCGAGATGGCGCGAGCGCACGTACGGCACCGTGTCGACGAGCGCCGGCGCGACCTGCGGATAGAAGCTGCCGACCAGCACCGCACGCTTCACGCCCGCCTCGCGCGCCAGCGCAAAGAAGCGCGGCACCGCGTCGACGTTCGCGCGTTCCCAGTGCGCGGCTTCGTCGGTGCCGGGCGGCAGGTGGCGGATGTCGTTGCCGGCCGCGAACACCACGGCATTGAACGGTGCAAGGTCGTCGCGCGTGAAGTTGCCGGCCACGTAGTCGCGCAGCAGCACGTCGAACCGCGCGAGCGCGCTGCCGGGTGCGGGCGGCTTGCGCGCGGCGAGCGTGACGAGGTTGCCCTGCGCATGCAGGTGCAGCGCGGCATGGCCGCCGATGAGGCCGGTGCCGCCGACGATCAGGATCTTCATGATGTCTCCGAAAGCGGCGCCATTTCGCCGCGTGAAATGAACAGGCGAGCGGTGCCGCTCAGAAATTGAAGCCGTTGCCCGTGACGACGGGCAGGTTGGTCCAGAAGCCGTTCGGGTCGCGATACCAGCCGGCCGCCGCGAGCGCGCCGCCGTCGACGTGCAGCGTCGTGCCGGTGACCCACGCGGCGAGCGGGCTCGCGAGGAATAGTGCGGCGCCCGCGATATCGCCGGCCGCGCCGAAGCGCCCGAGCGGGATCCAGCGCGGAATGTGCCCGTGATGCTCGGCCGCGACCATCGCACTGACAGGTACCTGCGGCGTCTCGGTGGTTTCGGGTGCGATCTGGTTCACGCGAATGCCGGCCGGCGCGAGTTCGAGCGAAAGGCTCTTCGTGAAACCGGTCAATGCGGCCTTGAACGACGCGTACACGGTGCAGTTCGGAATCGCGCGAAAGCCTTCGATCGACGACACGCCGACGATGCTGCTGCCCGCGCCGCGCCGCGCTTGCGCAGCAACGGCAGCATCGCGCGCGTGACGAGGAAGACCTGGCGCAGGTTCACGTCGAACAGCCGTGCGATGTCGTCGTCGGTGCAGTCGTCGAACGGTTTCGCGATCTGCAGGAAATCGCCCACGTTGTTGACGAGCACGTCGAGGCCGCCGAAGCGTGCGTCGACGCTTCGCGCGAATGCTTCGACCTCGTCGCGGCGCGTGACGTCCACGGTGCCGACGAGCGCGTCGACGCCTGCCGCTTCGAGTGCGTGGCGCACGTCCTGCGCGCGGGCCGGGTCGATCTCGGCTACCGCGACGCGCGCACCGGCCGCGCCGAACGCTTCCGCGCATGCGCGGCCGATTCCCGCGCCGCCGCCGGTGACCAGCACGGTCTTGCCGGTGAATGAAATCATCGATGGACTCCTTTGAACGGGAAGGCAGTGGGCCGCGTCACAGCGACGACACCAGTTGCGCGTTGTCGATCCGCAGCTCCGCACCGTTCACGAAACGCGATTCGTCGGACGCGAGGAACAGCACGAGATTCGCGACGTCCTGCGGGTCGCACATGCGCGCCATCGGATCGCTGCCAATGCCGAGCGCGGCGGCGTCGAGATCGGGCATCAGCGCCTGCGTCATCGGCGTCCAGATCCCGTCCGGATGGATCGAATTGCAGCGGATCCGGTAGCCGCTGCGCTTGCAGTGCACGGCGACGCTGCGTGCGAGCGCCGTCACCGCGCCTTTCGACCCGGTGTACGCGCACATCATCGGCAGCCCGCCGAGCGCGGCGACCGACGACATCATCACGATCGAGCCCGGCGTGTCGTTGCCCTTCATCGCGCCGATCGCGTATTGGCAGCCGAGGAAATAGCCATCGGCGTTGGTACGCATCACGCGCCGCCACGTGTCGAGGCTCGTGTCCTCGATCGAACCGACCGGGCAGATCGCCGCGTTGTTGACGAGCACGTCGAGGCGGCCGAAGCGGTCGAGCGTCGATGCGATCGCGTGCTGCCAACCGGCTTCGTCGGCGATGTCGTGGCGGACGAACAGCGCCGCGTCGCCGATCTCGCGGGCGAGCGCACGGCCCGCGTCCTCGTCGATGTCGGTCAGCACGACACGCGCGCCTTCCGCGGCGAGCAGCAGCGCATCCGCGCGGCCGACGCCGCTTGCCGCGCCGGTGACCAGAGCGACCTTGTTTGCGACTCGATTCATGTTCGTTCGGATTCCTTTGACGTTGAAAGAAGGCGCGCTCATGCGGCGCCCGGCACACGGCCGGCCTTGATCGCGTCGAGCGCGGCCGTGCCGTAGATCTGCGCGATCGTGTCGTCGACGCGCGGGTTGGTGCGCAGCTCATGGCCGCCATCGACCGCGAAGCTCTGGCCGGTCACCCAGCCCGACTCGGGGCCGGCGAGATAGCGCACCGCGTGCGCGATCGCTTCGGGTTCGCCGAGCGTGCCGAGCGGGATCTGTTCGAGAAAGCTGTCGACGAGCGCGCGGTTGTCGAACATCGGCGCGGTGGCTTCGGAGCGCGTGAGGCCCGGGCGCACGGCGTTCACGCGGATCCTCGCGCCGGCCAGTTCCTCGGCCGCGCCGCGCACGAGCGCTTCGAGCGCGGCCTTCGCGGCGCAGTACGCGGACAGCCAGCGGAAATTGATCTGTGCGGCCGTCGACGAAATGCAGACGATCGCGCCGCCGCCGCTGTCGGCGAGCCGCGGCGCCGCATGACGGATCGCGGCGAACGCGCTGTGCAGGTTCAGGTCGATTTCCGCGCGGAAGGTGTCGGCGTCGTGCAGCAGCAGCGGCCGGAAGCCCGCTCCGCCGACCGTCGGCACGACGATGTCGAGGCGATGGTCGAGCGCCCACGCGCAGTCGAGCGCGGCCTGCAGGTCGCTTTCGTCGCAGGCGTCGCCCGCATGGATCGCGACGCGGCTGCCGGGCACAGCGTCGGTCAGTTGCCGCTGCGTGCGTTCGAGCGCGTCGCGGCGGCGGCCCATCAGCACGACGGCCGCGCCGTCGGCGACGAGCGCATGCGCGCAGGCCGCGCCGATGCCGCCGGCGCCGCCCGTCACGAGTGCAGTGCGGCCGGCGAGGGGAGCGGAGGTGCGCATCGTTCAGCCCTCCAGCGGCAGATCTTGGGCCCAGTCGACGTGCAGCGTGCGCGCAGCGAAGCGCCACGTGTCGCCGTCGAACACGCAGCGGTCGCGATAGCGCAGCCCCCAGTCGAGCTTGCGCTTCACGCCGTCGCGCACGTAGACGTGGCAGGCGACGCCGTAGGTTTCGACGTCGGCCTCGCCGCCGTCGAGCGTGACGAGCTGGTTGTGCACGTGATGCTGGGTTGCTTCGTAGCGCTCGATCACGCGCATGCCCGCGACGATCGCGTCGCGGTCGTCGAAGCGGAAGCCGGGGCCGGCCAGCGTGGCGTCGGGGGTGAAGAGCGTGGTGAGGCGTGGCCAGTCGCGCCGGTCGACGGCTTGCGCGTAGCGGCACGCCAGTTCGTACAGCGCGTGGCGGGGATTGGAATCGGTCATGCGTGGGCTCCCGTGGAAGAACGGAACGCGTGGGCCGCGCAAGGCGGGCCGACGCGACGGCATTGCGACGTCGACGCGCAGGTTCGCATCGCGCAGGCCGGGATTCATCATCCATACGGAGCAGGGCGAGGGTCGGGGAAAACACCGGGGCACGCCGCCACGCGTCACGTGAGGGCGCGGGGATGGTGCGGCGCAGCGACCGGTGTGCGAGATGCGTCTGACGATGCGTGCGACCGGCCGCGGCAGGCGCGCGACGTGCCGCGTTTCCTCCGCGTGGGCGAAGCCGCGGCGCGCGATGTTGCGACGCGTCAGGCCGCAAATCGTCCGCTCAGCGTTTGCCCCTAGTCGAAATGGACGATGGCCGGCGGCCGGGCGCTGGCTACCGTGCAGTCATCCGGTGCCGCATGCGATGCACGCCGGACACGAACCGCACCAGCGGACAACCGGAGGGGACGACGATCATGAGACTGACGACTCGCAAGCTGTGCGTATTGGCGATAGGGACGTTCGCTGCCATGGCGATGGCGCGATACGGCGCCGATCAGGTCCCGTCGCCGCCGTATGCGGCCGGCATCCTGCAATGCCGTTCGGTCGACGCGAACGGCCTGCCGACCGGTTGCGTGCCGATCGATCCGTCGCACTTCGGTTTCGCCGCGATGCGCGGCATGTGACACCGGCGCGGCCGCGCGCCGCGCAGCGCGGAAGCCGTGGCGGCGCGATGGCGTATGGATGCGATTCGCTACGGCAACGGTGGAGTCGCCGCGCGCCGATCCCGCTTTACGCGCTTCGACTTCAACCGGACGAGAGACGGACGTGCGCGTTGCACGCGCACCGTCGTACGTCCGCCTCGGCAACGGGGCCCGCAGCAACGTCCGCGTCAGTCCCTCGCCACCTCCATCGCTTTCCGCAGATTTCCCCAAACGCTGACCCATTCCTCATGTCATCCGACTATTCCCTGACTCACCCCCTGAATACCCGCGACGTGCATCGTTGGGACGCCGAACACGATGTCGTGATCGTCGGCTTCGGCGCGGCCGGTGCCTGCGCGGCGATCGAAGCCGCGAGCGCCGGCGCCGACACGCTGATCGTGGAGCGCGCGTCGAGCTTCGGCGGCACGAGCGCGCTGTCGGGCGGCGAGATCTACCTCGGCGGCAGCGGCGGCACACCCGCGCAACGGCAGGCCGGCTTTACCGACGACACCGAGGATCTGTACCGCTACCTGATGCTGGCCGGCGGCCGCGACGCCGACGAGGCGAAAGTGCGCCTCTACGCGAACGACAGCCTGGCGCACCACGACTGGCTCGTCGCGCAGGGCCTGACCTACAAGAACACGTTCGTCGCCGAGCGGATCGTCGAACCGGAAACCGACGATTGCCTGATCTGGTCGGGCAGCGAGGAAGCCTGGCCGTTCAGCGAGGCCGCGAAGCCGTGCCCGCGCGGGCACACGCCGCAATGGCCGGGCTGGGGCGGCGGACAGATGCTGATGCGCGTGCTGGCCGAACGTGTGGCGGCGCTCGGCGTCGCGACGCGCTACGACACGCGCGCGCTCGCGTTGATCGTCGACGACGGCGGCGGCGTACGCGGCGTGGTGCTGCGCGCCTATGGCGAGACGGCATTCGTACGGGCGCGTCGCGCGGTGATACTGTGCGCGGGCGGCTTCGCGATGAACCGCGACATGGTGCGCCGGCACGCGCCGCAGTTCCTGCGCTCGGACGAACCGATCGGCAGCCCCGGCGACGACGGCTCGGGCATCCTGCTCGGCCAGAGCGCGGGCGGCGCGGCGATTCACATGGATCAAGGCTTCGTCAGCCTGCCGTTCTACGCGCCCGAAGCGCTGATCAAGGGGATCTTCGTGAACGCGCGCGGCCAGCGTTTCATCAACGAGGACGGCTATCACGGCCGCACGGGCCATCACGCGTTCCATCAGGCCGACGACCGGATCTACCTGCTCGTCGATCAGGCCACCTATCGGGAGCCGCCCGCGATCGCGCGGATCGGCATCGCGGCGGCCGGCGAAACGTGGGAGGAAGTCGAACGCGACCTGCAGATGCCGGCCGGCACGCTGACGGCGACCATCGACGTCTACAACCGCCATGCGGCCGACGGCACCGATCCGCTGTTCCACAAGGCGAAGAAATGGCTGCAGCCGCTGATCGAGCCGCCGTTCGTCGCGCTCGATTGCCGGATCGACTATGCGTTCTATCCGCACTTCACGCTCGGCGGCCTCGATACGTTGCCGACCGGGCAGGTGGTCGATGCAACACGCGCGCCGGTGCCGGGGCTCTATGCGGCGGGCCGCACGACCTGCGGGCTGCCGCGCTGGGGCGCCGGGTACAGCTCTGGGCTGTCGCTGGCCGACGCGACGTTCTTCGGCCGGCAGGCAGGGCGTCACGCCGCGCAAGCGGGGTGCGACGCAGTGCGCCGCGCCGCGTAGCGTTTCCAGGCGCGCAATGAACGACGCCCCGGGCAATCGCATTGCCCGGGGCGTCGTCGTTTCAAGCAGCCAGGCGGCCGGCCAGTCAGGCCAGTCGGCGTTTAGCCCAGATCGAGCGCATTCGTCAGATCACCCGGCGGCGTCGCGCCGCGCGCGGCGAACGCCTTGTTGCGCGCGACCACGCCGTCGAGCGGCGCGAGCCCGTGCACGCGGCTGATGAAGCGCAGGATCGAGTTCGTGTCGTACAGCGTGTGATCGACGAAGCCCTTCTTCGCGAACGGCGAGATCACGAGCGCCGGAATCCGCGAACCCGGCCCCCAGCGATCGCCTTCCGGCGGCGCGACGTGATCCCACCAGCCGCCGTTCTCGTCGTGCGTCATCACGATCACGGTGTGGTCCCATTGCGGCCCGCGCCGGATATGGTCGATCACGGTCGCGATGTGACGGTCGCCCGATTCGATGTCCGCGTAGCCTGCATGCATGTTCAGGTTGCCCTGCGGCTTGTAGAACGTGACGGCCGGCAGGCGGCCCGCGTCGATGTCGGCGATGAAATGGTTGGTCGACGGCGCGTCGCCGAGCCCCGCGTCGCGCAGGTGCTTGCGGCGCGCGTCGGTGCCCGGCGCGTAGTTCGCGAAATAGTTGAACGGCTGGTGGTGGTACTGGAAATCGGGCACGGTGCCCGTGTCGCGATGCTCGAGCGCGTATTGCCATGCGCCGCTGTACCACGCCCAGTCGACGTTCTTTTCCGACAGGCGGTCGCCGATCGTCGCATAGCCCTGCGGCGGCATCACGCGATGGTCGGCCGGATCCGCATACGCGGCGTTGCCCGGATCGGGCGGCGGCACGTAGCTCGGCTGGTACGGCGGCGCCATCGTGTTCACGCCGTAGCCGTCCGGCGTCAGCGGGCCGTCGGCCACGAACTTCGGCGGGCCGTCGAGCGCGGACGCGGGCGAATTGTCGGCGAGCTTCAGGCGCGTACCGGTTGGATCGTCGCCTTCGACCTTCGACAGCAGCTTCGCCGCATGCGGATGCTTGTGCGCGTCCGGATACAGCGGCGGCTGTGCGGAGATCAGGAACATGTGGTTCATCCATGACCCGCCGAAGGCCGCCATGAAGAAGTTGTCGCACAG
The DNA here is from genome assembly GCF_020420065.1 of Burkholderia sp. AU31624. Lineage (NCBI taxonomy): Bacteria > Pseudomonadati > Pseudomonadota > Betaproteobacteria > Burkholderiales > Burkholderiaceae > Burkholderia > Burkholderia sp. AU31624. Next base: position 60,123 of record NZ_JAIZRT010000001.1, on the reverse strand, counting down.
CGTGTATTGCCGCGCGAGATTCCACAGCCGCAGCGTGTCGGTCGAATTGCGGTAATGACCCATCACGAGGCCGCCCGAATCGGCCCACGCGGCGAACTGGTTGTTGCGGCCGGCCGCGATCTGCATCTGGTTCTGGTAGAAGCGGTGCCACAGGTCGCGCGTGATCACGCTGTTGGGCAGCGGGTTGCCCTGCGCGTCCTTGATCAGGAACGGCGCGTTCGGCAGCTTGTCGATGTCGCGCTCGGCGATCGCGTAGCGCTTGCCGTCCACTTCCTGTGCCTGCGGCACGAGCCCGCCCCAGATCTTCGGCAGCACGGGCAGCGGCGTCTTGCCGTCGCGATCGAGCTGCTGCGCGTGCTCGGGGCGCACCTCGCTAAGCGGATGGCGCACGCCCGGAAAATCGCCGTACAAGTTCGCGAAGCTGCGGTTTTCCGCATAGATCACGACGATGTGGCGCACGCGCTGGCGCAACGCTTCGTCGATGCGCAGGTCGGCGGCCGAACGCGGCGCGCTGCCTCCGGTGGTTTCACAGCCGCTGAGCGCGACACCCGCACCGAGCGCGGCGAGGCCGCCGAGCACGCGGCGGCGGTCGAGATCGGCGGGAAGGTCGTCGGGGCGATCGGGGGTGTCGTTCACGTCGTGGTTTCCTCGAATGGGCGGGTGGACGGGGGCGTGATGCGCGGCGGCGTCGCACAGGCTGCCGCGCCGCGGGATGGAAAGCAACGGCCCCGGTGACGGATGGGCTGGCGCGATCCATCTGTCACAAAAATGTCACGAATGCGACTATAACGCGGCAACGGGGGCGGATGAAAGGTGTTTGTCGGACGATTCGACGCGCGTCCCGGGCCATGCGCGACGCCCGCGCGCGAACTAGACTGGATTCAGGGGCGGCGCGTCGCAGCGAGCCGCCCGGGCGAGGATTGCCCGGCGGCGCCGGCCGACGGCGTCGCCGCGGAGCCATTTGATGCGACGAACGAGGCGATGAAGCGAGGCGACGATGGCGCGCATGAATGCCGCTTCCGCATGGCCGCCGATGGCGCGCGCCGGCTGCGCGCGTGCCCGCACCCGTCCGCCGTGCCGCGCAACGCAAGCGTAGCGCGCACGTCCGGCCCGCTGCCATGGACAGGAAATTCGACTACCCGGGATTGCTGATCGCGGCGGGCTTCTTCGTGCTGTTCGCCGCGCAGTTGCTGATGCTGCGCCCGACGTCGGCGCCGATCGCGTACAGCGATTTCCACCAGCTCGTCGCCGCCCGGCTCGTCGACGATCTCGAAGTCGGCCCCGTATCGATCTCGGGCACGCTGAAGATGCCGCAGGCCGGCACGATGCTGCCGGCGTCCGAAGCCGCGGCCGTGCGGCAGGCCGGCGCGCCGTGGCGCTTCACGACCAACCGCGTGACCGACGAGCACCTGACCGACACGCTGACCGCCGCCGGCATCCGTTATCACGGTGCGTCCGACACGAGCTGGATCGCATCGCTGGCGTCGTGGCTGCTGCCGCTCGTGCTGTTCGTGTTCATCTGGAACATGATGCTGCGCCGGCGCGGCGGGCTGCAGGATTTCACCGGGATGGGCAAGAGCCGGGCGCGGGTGTACGTGCAGCAGGAAACCGGCATCACGTTCGACGATATCGCGGGCATCGACGAAGCGAAGGCCGAGCTGCAGCAGCTCGTCGCGTTCCTGCGCAACCCCGACCGTTACCAGCGGCTCGGCGGCAAGATCCCGAAGGGCGTGCTCGTGGTCGGCGCGCCGGGCACCGGCAAGACGCTGCTCGCGCGCGCGGTGGCCGGCGAGGCGGCCGTGCCGTTCTTCTCGATCAGCGGCTCGGCGTTCGTCGAGATGTTCGTCGGCGTGGGCGCGGCGCGCGTGCGCGACTTGTTCGAGCAGGCGCAGCAGAAGGCGCCGTGCATCGTGTTCGTCGACGAGCTCGATGCGCTCGGCAAGGTGCGCGGCGTCGGCCCGATGTCGGGCAACGACGAACGCGAGCAGACGCTCAATCAGTTGCTCGTCGAGATGGACGGCTTCCAGGCCGGCTCCGGCGTGATCATCATGGCCGCGACGAACCGGCCCGAGATCCTCGATCCCGCGCTGCTGCGGCCGGGCCGCTTCGATCGCCACATCGCGATCGACCGGCCCGACGTGAATGGCCGAAGGCAGATCCTCGGCGTGCACGTGAAGCGCGTGAAGCTCGCGGCCGACGTCGATCTCGGCGAACTTGCATCGCGCACGCCGGGCTTCGTCGGCGCGGATCTCGCGAACGTCGTCAACGAGGCCGCGCTGCATGCGGCCGAACTCGGCAAGCCGGCGATCGGCATGGCCGATTTCGACGAAGCGATCGACCGCGCGTTGACGGGCCTCGAGCGCAAGAGCCGCGTGATGAACGCGCAGGAGAAGCTCACCATCGCGTATCACGAGGCCGGCCACGCGCTCGTCGCGGAAAGCCGCGCGCATTGCGATCCGGTGAAGAAGGTGTCGATCATTCCGCGCGGTGTCGCGGCGCTCGGCTATACGCAGCAGGTACCGACCGAGGATCGCTACGTGTTGCGTCGAAGCGAGCTGCTCGACCGGATCGATGCGCTGCTCGGCGGCCGCGCTGCCGAGGAACTCGTGTTCGGCGACGTGTCGACGGGTGCGCAGAACGATCTCGAGCGCGCGACCGCGATGGCGCGCCACATGGTCATGCAGTACGGGATGAGCGAGAAGATCGGGCTGGTGACTTTCGATGACGGCGACACGCGTACCGGCATGCCGGGCGTATGGCATGCGGGCGACGGGCGCTGCAGCGAGCACACCGCGCGGATGATCGACGACGAGGTGCATACGTTGCTGACCGACGCGCATGCGCGCGTCGCGGCGACGCTCGGCGAACGTCGCGATGCGCTCGAACGCATCGCGCGCCGGCTGCTGCAATGCGAAGTGCTCGAACGTGATGCGCTGCAGGCGCTGATCGACGGGCGCGCCGAACCGCCGGCCGCCACGGCGTCGGTGCCGGCTCCGGACGACGCAGCCGGCGCACGCGGCGGCACGGTCGAGACAGAGCAGGCGTCCTCGATCGAGCGCGATTTCGTCGCGTACGGGCCGCCACGCGAACCCGAGCGCTGAAGATGCCATGAACCGGCGAGCGGCGCGCGTCGAAGCGACTGCGTGCCGTCATTCCTTTCCCCGTTGATCTCCACGGAGTCGCCATGAGCGAGGCGCACGTATCGGTCGATGTCGCGCAGCAGGCGCGGTTCTGTTTCGAAGTGGTATTCGCCGGCACGACGCTGGCACCGGTGCTCACCGACGAACCGCCGCCGCACGGCGACGGACGCGGGCCGAACCCGATCCGGTTGTTGGCCGCGGCCGTCGCGACCTGTCTCGCGGCGAGCCTGCAGTTCGCGCTGGAAAAGCAGCAGGTCGATCCGCAGCCGATTGCCGCGCACATCGACGTCGACATGGTGCAGAACGAGGCGGGCCGGGTGCGCGTGGGCGCGATGTCGGTACGGCTGTCGATCGGCAAGACATGGGCCGATCTCGCAGCCGCGACGCGCGTGCTCGATCAGTTCGATGCGTATTGCGTACTGACGGAGAGCCTGCGCGAAGGCATTCCGGTGTCGGTCGACCTGTGCGACGTGAACGGCGCGGCGCTCGAGCACGCGGCGACGGACGCGTGAGCGCGCGTCAGGTCGGTCAGGATTCGGTCGCGGCCGCGACTTCGGCCGCTTCGGCGAGCGCGTTGAGAAAGCGCGTGCGCCACCAGTGCACGTCGGTCTTGCGCACGATCGCCATCAGCGCTGCGTGGCGCTGGCGGCGCTCTTCGAGCGGCATCGTGAGCGCGCGCTGGATCGCCTGCGCGGTGCCTTGCGTGTCGTACGGATTGACGAGCAGTGCCGACTTCAACTGCTCGGCCGCGCCGGCGAAACGCGACAGCACGAGCACGCCCGGATCGGCGGCATCCTGTGCGGCGAGAAATTCCTTCGCGACGAGGTTCATCCCGTCGCGCAGCGGCGTGACGAGCGCGACGCGGCTCGCGCGGTAGAGACCCGGCAAGCGCTTGCGCGCGACGGTGCGGTGAATGTAGCGCATCGGCATCCATTCGAGTTCGCCGTAGTCGCCGTTAATCGCGCCGCACAGGCTGTCCATCTCGCGCCGCAGGTCGTCGTACGCGCCGAGATCCTCGCGGCTCGGCGCGGCGATCTGGATCAGCGTCGCGCGGTTGCGGTTCTCCGGATATTGCTCGAGCAACTGCCGGAACGCATTCACGCGCTGCGGCAGCCCCTTCGTGTAGTCGAGCCGGTCGACGCCGACCAGCAACTGGCGGCGCGAGTATTCGTCGCGCATCCGCTCGAACATGTCGAGGCCGTCGCGATCGCGCGCGAGCGATTCGAACTCGTCGACGTTGATGCCGATCGGGAACGCGCCGGCCGACAGCGTGCGGCCGAACGCGCGCAGGCGGCCGTCGGGCAGCCGCGCGGCGCCGGCTTCCGCTTCGACGTAATGCTCGAAGTGAAGCAGGTCCGACTCGGTCTGGAAGCCGACGAGATCGTAGGCGAACAGCGAACGCATCAGCCATTCGTGTTCCGGGATCGCGGCCATGATCGGCGGCGGCGGCATCGGAATGTGCAGGAAGAAGCCGATCGGGTTCGTGCAGCCCATCGCGCGCAGCTCGGCGGCGAGCGGAATCAGCTGGTAGTCGTGGACCCAGATGGTGTCGTCGGGGCGCAGCAGCGTGCGCAGCTTGCGCGCGAACAGCTGGTTCACGCGCCGGTAGCCGTCGGCGAAGCGGCGGTCGAACTGCGCGAGATCGAGCCGGTAGTGAAACACCGGCCACAGCACGTTGTTCGAATAACCGAGGTAGTACGCGTCGTAATCCTGCGGATCGAGATCGATCGTCGCGAGCTGGATGCCGCCGACGTTCTGGATCTGCACCTCGTCGCCGTGCGCAGGCTGCTCGTCGCCGCCGCGTAGCCTCCCGCTCCAGCCGAACCAGACGCCGCCGGATTCCTGCAGGCTGTCCTTCACGGCGACGGCGAGCCCGCCGGCCGCGGCTTTACGGGGATCTGCAATGCGATTGGATACGACGACGAGTCGGCTCACCAGCTCTCCTGACGATTGTTGAGGGAAAGGTTCGTGCGGCCGTGGCGCGAGAAGCAGACGCCGCCATCGATGCGCGGTGCGCGCAGAACGATGGGGCCGCAATGCGATCGGACGGGAACCAGGGCACGCGATTCGCCGTCCGAACGGGGAGTGCTTTTTTAAGCATACTCGTCATTCGGCTGTTTTAAAAGTCTGCGTCGGCGAGCGATGCGCGTGCGAATGCAGCGCGATCTCCATGTCCGCGGTGTGGCAACGTGAGAAACATGGGCGGGATCGAATCTTGCGCAGCGCTAGCCATTCAGCGTGCGTCGTGTGATGAGGAGGCGGGCACGTCACGCGCAATCGAGCGCGACGATGTGCGTTTCATGACGTGCGCACGCGGCCCGCGCCGGTCAGTGGAAGCGACCGGCGATGCCGTGGCGGAGCCGACGTGCGAGCGGCACCGAGCGACACTTATGCCTGCTGCGCACGCGTGATGCGAATCGGCGCAGCGCGACGTCGCGCATGAGAACCGGCCGCGTCGGACGGTGACGATACGCAGCTGCACTGCGTGCCTCGTGCGGCCGCGCATCGCGCAGTGCGCGCGAGCGCGACGCAGGCGGATCTGCGGAGCAGCGGGCGTATCGTCGTCCCGGTGCGGTATCGATTATGCAGTTCCGCAGTTCCGCAGTTCCGCGGTTACGCCGTGGCCGGTTGCCAGTGATGCGCGGCAGGCGCGTGCGCGTATGCGCCCGGCGACGCCCCGTGCGTGCCGGACGGCATCCGGAACGCGGCCACCGTTTCGGACAGCTCGCGGCCTTGCGCCTCGAGCGACTTCGATGCGGCCGCGGCCTGCTCGACGAGCGCCGCGTTCTGCTGGGTCGTCTCGTCCATCTGCGTGATCGTCAGGTTCACCTGGTCGATGCCGCGGCTCTGCTCGGCCGACGCGGCCGCGATCTCGCCCATGATGTCCGTCACGCGCGCGACGGCCTGCGTGACGTCCGACATCGTCTTGCCGGCTTCGCCCGCGAGTTCGGAACCGTCGCGGATCGTCTGCACCGATGCGGAGATCAGTTCCTTGATCTCCTTCGCCGCCGTCGACGAACGTTGCGCGAGGCTGCGCACTTCACTGGCGACCACCGCGAAGCCGCGCCCTTGTTCGCCCGCACGCGCGGCTTCGACGGCCGCGTTCAGCGCAAGGATGTTGGTCTGGAACGCGATGCCTTCGATGATGCCCGTGATGTCCGCGATCTTCGACGAGCTTTGGCCGATCTCCGTCATCGTGTCGACCACGCGACCGACCACCGCGCTGCCGCGCTGCGCGACGTCCGACGCGTTCGCGGCGAGCGAGCTGGCCTGTTGCGCGTTCTCCGCGTTCAGGCGCACCGTCGACGTGAATTCCTCCATCGTCGCGGCGGTTTCCTGCAGCGACGCGGCCTGTTCCTCGGTGCGCTGGCTCAGGTCGAGGTTGCCCGATGCGATCTCGCCGACCGCATGCGCGATGCTGTTCGACGAATCGCGCACGCGGCCGACGATGCCGATCAGCCGCTCGTTCATCGTTCGCAGCGCGTCGAGCAGATCGCGCGTCTCGTCGTTGCCGCTCACGTTGATGCGGCTGCCGAGATCGCCGTTCGCGACCGTGCGCGCGACGTCCACGGCCGAGCCGATCGGCACCGTGATCTTGCGCGTCAGCCACAGGCCGCCGCATGCCGCGACCACGACTGCGATCAGGCAGATGCCGGCCAGCAGGTTGCGTTCCATCGCATAGCGATCCGCGAATTGCTGCGCGATCGCAAGCTCGCGTTCATGCGTATAGGTTGCGTATGCATCGGTTGCGCGCACCAGTTGCGCGAGCAGTGGCCGGCAGTTGTCGTCGATGTCGGCGGTCGCCTCGTCTTTCTTGCCGGCCTGCGCGAGCCCGACGATGCGCAGGGCGACGGGCCCGTAGCTGCCTTCGATGCGCACGATGTCGGCCACCAGTTCGCGCGCGCGATCGGAGGTGTCCGTCGCGTTCGCCATCAGGTCCTTGAGCTTCGCGAGGTGATCCTGCACGTCCTTGTGCGCCTGGTTCACCTCGGCCAGTTCGAGCTCGACGTCGGACGGCTTGGTCACGAGCACGAGGTTGCGCGCGGCGATCGCGCGCCGGTCGACCGCGGTGCGGATTTGCGCGGAAACGGTCGCCCGCGCGTTGATGCCGTTCATGTAGCGGGAAAATTCGGCGTTGGTATCGGATAGCGCCTTGAGTGCCATGCCCGACACGATCACGACGACCGCGGCGAGCAGGCCGAAGCCGCCAAGGAGTTTTGTCTTGATGCTCATTCTGGCGATTTTCACAGTGTGCCTCTGTGCGTGTGGTTGACGAATTGAATTTATTGTTCGACCAGATACGGGCTCGTGTCGGCATTAACGGGTATACGGGATGATTCTTTACCCTTCGAAAACCCTGATATTAGTTTTTTTAGCGCTGGAATCGTTGCCAGGCGGGCGTTCCTGATTTTGATCAAAAATCGGCGGAGTGCCCGTGATTAAAAGGTTTATATGTGGAATTTGAAACCGGTTTTCGTAGGTGAAACAAAAGCACTTGTTTTGCTAATAATTGTCTGATGAATCTGTTTCGATTTATGGATGAATATCGGGATTCGATTTGTATTTAATTGGGGAGGGAACCGGTGAGCGTCGCCGGCGAATGCCGCACGATTGGCGGTTATCGCGGATCAACGGAAACTCGCGACGCAGGGAGGGGCGCCGGAGAGAGGCCCGCGGCGGGCGCCGCGGACCACGAGAGGGTCAGAACGTGGTGCGCAACCCGGCCATCACGCTGCGGCCGCCCTGCGGCGCGAAGCCGCGCACGACCGAGGTCGAATAGCGGATCTCCTGGTTCGTCAGGTTGTCGCCGCGCAGGTACGCGAGCCAGTGCGTCGGGCCGACGCGGAACTTGTACGTCAGCATCACGCCGAGCGACGTGTAGCCGTCCGTCGAGAAATCGTTGTCGGGCACGCGATGCTGCGACCACGCGTGCGTGACCTGCGCACGCGCGCCGAACGGGCCGTAACCGTAGTCGGCCGCGAGCGTCGCGCGCAGCGGTGCGATACGCGGCAGCGGCTGGCCTGTGTCGACGTTGCGCGCATGCGTGTAGTCGGCGGTCAGTTCGAGGTCGACCGTATGGCCGCGCCGCGCGAACGCACGCCACTTGCCGTCCAGCTCGATGCCGTAGAACTCGGCGCGCACGCCGCGATAGATCGCTTCGTTGAGCGCTCCGTCGGTGCCGGGCGCGACGGGCTCGTCGTCGCCGTTCACGACGCGGCCGGTGTTGTACTCGGTCAGGTAGTTCGAGAAGCGGTTGTAGAACACGCCGACGCTGCCGCGATTCGGCCCGCTCGCGTAGCGCAGCGACAGGTCGGTCGACACGGCCTTTTCCTTCGACGCGTTCGGGTTGCCGATCAGGAACTGGCCGGTCGCATCGTGCGGGCCGTTCGAATACAGCTCGTAGAAGGTCGGCGCGCGTTCGGTGTACGCGACGTTGGCCGCCACCGACCACACGGGCGTCAGCGAGAACAGTGCGCCGGCCGACAGGCTGCCCGCGTTGAATTCGCGCGGCTGCGCCCCCGCGAATTTCTCGACGCCGGCCGGATCGGGATCGACCTTCACGTGCTCGAAGCGGCCGCCGAGGCTCAGCTTCAGCGCCGGGACGACCTGCCATTCCTCGAGGCCGAACAGCGCGACGCTGTTGGTGCGCGTGGACGGCACGAGCAATTCGTCGCCGAGTGCGGAGAACGTGTTCTGGCCGAACTGCACGCCGATCGCGCCTTCGAACGGGCCGATCTTGCGGTGCGTTGCCTCGATGCGGGCCTCGTAGCCGCGATTGCGGAAGGTGGTCGCGGTTTCGCCGTTGTTGACTTCCTTGTGACGGTAGTCGGTGTACGCGAAGTCGAATTTCAGCTTCGTGAACGGCCCGCTCAGGTTGCGCACCTCGGATGCGAGCGCCAGGCGCTCCTGGCGCATCCGCAGCCGCACGTCGCTTTCCGCGACGGAGCCGTAGTTCGATTCGTAGCCGCTGTAGGACAGGCCCGCGAAGCCGTCCGCCCACGTGTACGACGCGCCCACCGCGCCGCCGTGCACGCGGCCGTCGCTGTTCGGTACGTTGCCGTACGGCTGCGGCGCGTCGGGGCCGTCGATCGCGCGTTGCGCGCTGCTGCGCGCGTAGCCGGGAATTCGCAGCTTGCTCGTCTCGCGGTCGAACGCATCGACGTGGAACGCGAAGCGGCCGTTGCCGCCTTCGACCTGCGCGGCGCCCGCGCGCACCGAGTTCGCGCCGCCGTAGCGCGCGTCGAGCGCCCCCGTCACGCCCTGGATCGCTTCGCGCGGAATCCGGTTGTCGATCGTGTTGACGACGCCGCCCACCGCATTGCCGCCGTACAGCAGCGCGGCCGGGCCGCGCACGATCTCGACGCGTTCGATCGACAGCGGGTCCTGCGGCACCGCATGGTCGTACGACAGCGACGACGCGTCGTACGCCGCGACGCCGTTCTGCAGCAGCCGGATCCGGTCGCCATCCATCCCGCGGATGATCGGGCGGCCGACCATCGGCCCGTAGGTGGTGGTCGACACGCCGGGCAGCCCGTTCAGCGTTTCGCCGAGCGAATCGGCCTGGCGGCGCGTCAGCGCATCGCCGGAAAGCTGGGCGGTCGGTGCGATCAGTTCGTTGTCGCCGAGCGGGTTCGCGGTCACGAAGATCGGGGCGAGCGTGGTGGTCGGCGGCGTGCCGGACTCGGCGGGCGGTTCGGTCTGCGCGTGCGCGACGGCGGCGAACAGCATCAGCGAAAGGGACGAGAGCGGGCGAAGCGGTAGACGAGGGAGGTCGCGCATGGTCGGTGAATCGGTTGGAATCGGATCGGATAACGAGCGATGCAGGTCACGGCTTGATACGATATATTGTTGCGTCTGCGACGCGCAGTGATCCCGTTGGACCATCGCTCGGCGAGGCTCGGCCACCCACAGTGGAACGACGACAGGCGGACGAGCACGCGAAATGATATGTTATATCATTTCAAAATCCAAGCCGGATGGCAGGATCCTGTCGGGTTTCTGTCGGATGGGGGGAATGGCGGCGGGAGCGGAAACTGCCTGCGCGGTGTTCGGAGCGATCGCCTGAACCGGATGACGCGATGCGCACGCCGACGGCCGACGCGTTGCCGATACGCCGGCCAGGTGCGTGCTGCCCGCGTTCGGTGTCCGTCGAAGCGGCCCGCCCGAAGCAGCCCTGCGCTGATCGATGCAGCGGGCGCGGACCTCCGTTCCTGAGTCGGGAGCCAGCGCGATTCCGCGTCGCGCGACGGTGCGACGCCTTGTAGCGGTGGTCATCGCCGTGCATTGCCCGCGTGTTGATGCGTATCAACGTCGTTCGATTCCGGAACCGGATACTGGATCGCTCATCGACCAGGCAGGAGCGACCTATGACCCAAACCATGAAAGCGGCCGTCGTGCACGCATTCGGCGAACCGCTGCGCATCGAGGAAGTGCCCGTGCCGACGCCGGGGCCCGGCCAGATCCTCGTCAACATCAAGGCGTCGGGTGTGTGCCATACCGACCTGCACGCGGCCGATGGCGACTGGCCGGTCAAGCCGACGTTGCCGTTCATTCCGGGGCATGAAGGCGTGGGCGTCGTCGCGGCGGTGGGCGCGGGCGTCACGCACGTGCGCGAGGGGGATCGCGTGGGCGTGCCGTGGCTCTACACAGCCTGCGGCCATTGCGAGTACTGCCACACGGGCTGGGAAACGCTGTGCCACGGCCAGCAGAACACCGGTTATTCGGTGAACGGCAGCTACGCGGAATACGTGCTGGCCGATCCCGACTACGTCGGCCATTTGCCCGCGCAGGTTGCGTTCGACGAGATCGCGCCGATCCTGTGCGCGGGTGTCACCGTCTACAAGGGCATTCGCGTCACCGATACGCGCCCGGGCCAGTGGCTCGCGATCTCCGGCATCGGCGGCCTCGGGCACGTGGCCGTGCAGTATGCGCGTGCGATGGGCCTGCACGTCGCGGCCATCGACATTTCACCCGACAAGCTCGCGCTGGCGCGGCAGCTCGGCGCGGAACTGACGATCGACGCGTCGATCGACGATCCGGCCAAGGTGATCCAGAAGGAGATCGGCGGTGCGCACGGCGTGCTCGTCACGGCCGTGTCGCGCAGCGCGTTCGCGCAGGCGCTCGGGATGGTGCGGCGCGGCGGCACGGTGGCGCTCAACGGCTTGCCGCCGGGCGATTTCCCGTTGCCGATCTTCTCGACCGTGCTGAACGGCATCACCGTGCGCGGGTCGATCGTCGGTACGCGGCGCGACCTGCAGGAATCGCTCGATTTCGCGGCCGATGGCCTGGTGCGCGCGCATATCCATCGCGACCGGCTCGGCAACATCAACGACGTGTTCGCAAAGCTGCGCGAAGGCAAGGTCGACGGGCGCATCGTGCTGACGGACATGCATTGAGGTGATGCGCGCCGCGCACGTGCCGTCAATGGAGCGACGGCACCACGCTGCTCAGCGCTCCGCCGGAAACCGCTCCTGCAACGCATGCAGCCAGCGCGCGACGACATCGAGTTCGTCGTCGGAAAACCCGTCGCACAGCTTGCCGTTGAGTTCGCGCAGCAGCACGCGCGCACGCTTGAGCGCGGCGTGGCCTTCATCGGTGAGATACAGGCGCGTCGCGCGGCCGTCATCCGAATCGGCGTGACGCGTAATGAGGCCGGCTTTCGCCATCCGGTCGGCGAGCCCCGTCATCGCGGACGGCGCGAGCTGCAGCGCGGCGCCGACTTCACCGATCAGCGCGCCATCCTGTTTCGCGAGACAGAACAGCGCGCCGGCCTGCGCGGCGCTCGCGCGCGTCTCGGTCTCCGCCTTGCGGTCGATCCAGCGCTGCACGCGCCGCTGGCCGATGTTCAACATGAAAAACAGTCGTCTGTCTTCGCTCAAGCTGGGTTCCCGGCTGCAATGGAAAGGGAGGGACGGCCCGCGGCGCGCGGCGTGTCGAGCGCCTGCGCGAGCCAGTCGGCCACGTCGGGCCACAGCACGGTGCCGGGGCGGCTGCGGAAGAAGCCCATGTGCCCGACCGGGCCGCTGCCCGCCGCGTGCGGATCGATCTGGCGGCGTTCGACCGTCGCGCGGGTCAGATAGCTTACCAGCAGCCCGATCGCCGGCGGGTTCGCCCACGGGTCGTCGTCGAAGCCGAGCGCGAGGATCGGCAACTGCTGTTTCGCGTAACGCTCGGCCGCGCCGAGTGTCGGATCGTCGAAGAAATAGTGCGGCAGCGTGGTCCAGCGGCTCCATTCGCGGAACACGCCGGCCGGCATGTCCTCGCCGAGCCCGAGCCGCTTGCCGGGCACGTAGCCGAGCAGCGCCGACATCAGCGGGCCGAGCACGCGCAGGATCAGCCGCACCTTCAGGCGTTCGGCCGCCTGCGTGATCAGCCGCGTGCTGCCCGCATGCGCGGCGACCAGCACGGCCGCACGCAGGTGCGGCGTCGCGGCGGACAGCCCGATCGCGTGCCCGCCGACGCTATGGCCGACCGCCAGCAGCGGCAACCCTTCGTACGCCTGCCGCGCCCACGCGGTCGCGGCGCCCACGTCCAGCTCCATCCAGTCGCGCATGCGGGCCTTCAACGCACCCAGGCGCGCGGGGCGAGACGCGCCGATGCCGCGATAGTTGTAGGTGAGCGCCGCGAAGCCGCGTTCGGTCAGGAAGCGCGCGAAGCCCGCATACAGCCGCTCCGGCACGGCCGTTGCCGGATGGATCAGCACCAGCGCGCGCGGCGGCGCGTCCGGCGACCACAGCGTGCCGTGCAGCGCGTAGCCGTCGGCGGCGGAAAACTCGATGGGCTCGGAGGTCATGGCTGTCCTCGTGACGGGTAGTTATTTCGTATGCGAAATATAATCCGTGATTTATTTCGCGCACGAAATATCTGTCGAGGATTCATTCGAACCGGATTCCCTCGAGCGCGGCCGGCGGCATCCGGCGACGCCTGCCTTGTCATAAAACATTTGCATCTTTGCATAGAAGAATATTGCGTTTGTTTCATGATGAGGATCGACGTATCTTCAGCGGTTCCATCCGTTCCGCCGGCCACCGTGCACGGCGGACCACCGGGCGCCGCTCTCGCGCGGCCGCCCGCCAACCCTCCGGGAGATCACGTTGTTGAGTCGAATCGTCACGGCACTCTTGCTGGCGCTTGCCGCGCAGCCGGGCATGGCCAAGGACACCGTCACGCTGCGCGTCGGTGAGCAGAACTACTTCAACATCCAGGCGTCGATGGAGGCGTCCGGCGTGCTGAAGGACCTGCCTTACACGATCGAGTGGAAGCATTTCCAGGCCGCGGCGCCCGTCGCCGAATCGCTGAACGGCAATGCGATCGACGTCGGCTTTCTCGGCGATTCCGCGCTGCTCACGCTGGCCGCGCGCGGCGCGCCGGTGAAGGTGGTCGCCGTGTCGCGGCAGAGCCTCGACGGCGTCGCGATTCTCGTGCCGAAGGATTCGCCGGTGCGCACCGTGGCCGACCTGCAAGGCAAGACCATCGCCGTCTGGCGCGGCGCATGGAGCCAGCAGCTCGTGCTGCGCGCGCTCGAACACGCGGGCTTGCGCGCCGATTCGGTCAAGTACGCGTACCTGATGCCGATCGATGCGACCAACGCGCTCGCGAACGGCTCGGTCGACGCCGTGTCGCTGTGGGAGCCGTTCGTCAGCACGCTTGCGCTGCGGCAAGGTGCGCGGCCCGTGACGACCGCGCAGGGGCTGATGCCGGCGCTGAGCTTCGTCGCCGCGAACGAGCAGGCCGTCTCCGGCAAGCGTGCCGAGATCACCGATTTCCTGCGGCGCGTGGTGGCCGCGCGCCAGTGGGTCGACAACCACCCGCGCGAGTACGCGGACCTGTGGGCGAAGCGCGCGAAGCTCGAACCCGACGTCGCGTACCGCTGGCTCAACAACGCGAAGCAGCGCGTCGGCCCGGTCGACGAGACGGCCGCGAAGGACGCGCAGAACACGGCCGATTTCCTGCACAAGGCCGGCGTGATTCCGGTCGCGTACGACACGTCGAAGCTGCTCGACCGTTCGTATGCGGGCGCGTTCGCGGCGCCGGCGCAGAAGACGGCCGCCGCGCAGTAAGCGGGCTGCCTCCGCCGCGATTTTCGATCAAGTACCCCAAGGACATTCCGACATGCCAGTCGACATCATCGGCATGATCACCGCGACACCCGGCGCGGAGGTCGACGTACCGGGCGGCGCGGCCGTCCAGCCCGACTACGTGCGCCGCTTCGCGCAGGCGCACGAGGCCGCCGGCTTCGACCAGATCCTGGTCGGCCATTTCAGCAACGCGGCGGACGGTTTCATCGTCGCGTCGTTCGCGGCCGCCGCGACCGAACGCATCCGCCTCCTGCTCGCGCACCGGCCGGGCGTGATCGTGCCGTCTGCCGCCGCGCGGCAGATCGCGACGCTCGACGTGTTTTCCGGCGGCCGGCTGGCGCTGAACGTCGTGTCGGGCGGCGACGATGCGGACCTGCAGCGCGACGGCGATTTCGTGCCGCACGATGCGCGCTACCGACGCACCGGCGAATATCTCGACGTGCTGAAACGGATCTGGCAAGCCGACGCGCCGGTCGACCATGACGGTGCGTTCTATCGGCTGCGCGGTGCGTCGCCGCTCGTGAAGGGCGCGCAGCGGCCGCACGTGCCGATCTATTTCGGCGGGTCGTCGCCGGCTGCGCTGGCGGTCGCGGGCGAGCATGCCGATGTCTACATGACATGGGGCGAGCCGCTCGCATCGGTGCGCGAGCAGATCGCGCGCGTGCGCGAAGCCGCCGCACCGTTCGGGCGTGCGCCGCGCATCAGCGTGTCGTTCCGGCCGATCGTGGCCGCTACCGAAGCGGCCGCATGGGAGAAGGCCGAGGCGATCCGCGAGCGCGTGCGCGCGGCACGGCTCGCGAACGGCCAGCCGATCACCGGCCATGCGCCGCAGAATGCGGGTTCGCAACGGCTGATGGCGGCGGCCGCGCAAGGCGACGTGCTCGACGAGCGGCTGTGGATGGGCGTCGCGAACCTGACCGGCGCGCGCTGGAATTCGACCGCGCTGGTCGGCACGCCCGAACAGGTCGCGCGGGCGCTCGGTGCGTATTACCGGCTGGGCGTGTCGACGTTCCTGATTCGCGGGTTCGATCCGCTGGACGATGCGCTCGATTACGGGCGCGAGCTGATTCCGGCGATTCATGCACACGTCGCGGAACTCGACCGGCATCACGCGGCGGTGACGGCGTAGGCTCCTGCAGCCCACGATGTTGCTTCGACGCGCCCCGGCATGGCCATCGTGCAATGCCGGGGCGATGTCACGTCGCGCACCGCCCGATCGACGTTGTCAAAACGACGGCAACCCCGGCGGATTGGTCTCCGCACGCGCGATCGCCTCACTCTGCAGGCCCCAGCGCGCGAGCGCCTGCCCGTAACGGCCGTTGCCGATCAGCGCGTTCGTCGCGAGCGTCAGCGCGGGCGCGAGCCCGCTGCCGCGTCGCGTCGCGATCGCCACGTCGGCGTTGGCCGGCCACCCCGCATTGACGACGCCGACGCGGCGGATCTTGCCCGTGCGCGCGGCCTCGTACGCGAGCGACGCGTTCGGGTTCAGCTCCGCATCGGCGCGACCCGACAGCAGCGCGACGCGCGCCGCCGCATCGTCGTCGAAATAGAGCAGCTCGGCCGGCTTCAGCCCCTGCGCCACGTTGCGCTTGTTCCACTCGAGCAGGATGCGCTCCTGGCTCGTCCCCGCGCCGGTGATGATGCGCAGGCCGGCGATATCCCGCGGCTCGGCGAGCTTCGCGATCGGGCTGCCGGTGCGTACGTAGAAGCCGTGCAGCCCGAGCCGGTAGGTCGTGAAATCGTATTTCTCCTTGCGCTTCTCGGTCACGCCGACGTTCGAGATCACCGCGTCATATTTGCCGGACGTGAGCCCGAGCGGCCAGTCGGCCCACGCGATCGGCAGCAGCACGAGCGTGCGGCCGAGTGCGTCGGCGACGAGCTGTGCATAGTCGGGATCGGCGCCGACCACGGTGCGCGCGTCGGTCGCGTAAGTCGATACGGGCGGCGCGTGCGGTGAAATCGCGACCGTGAACGCGCCGTCGCGTACCCAGCGGTAGCCGGCTGCCGCGCGGATCGCCGCGTCGTCGGGTTGCGCGCGCGGGCGGCCGGCCTGGCGCGGATCGAGATCCGCGGTCGAGGCGGCTGCATGCACCGCGTGCCACGGAAGGCTACCCGCTGCCGCGATCAGCGCGGCGGTCATGAACTGGCGTCGGTCGGTCATCGTGCGGCACCTCGCAGGCAGGCAGCGGCGCGCATTACAGCACCCGCGACAGGAACGCACGCGTACGCGGATGCGACGGCGCATCGAGCACGACGGCCGGCGGCCCGGCTTCGACGATGCGCCCGCGCTCCATGAACAGCACGTTGTCCGCGACTTCGCGCGCGAAGCCGATCTCGTGCGTGACGATCACGAGCGTCGTGCCCGAACGCGCGAGTTCCTTGATCACGTCGAGCACCTCGTTGACGAGCTCGGGATCGAGCGCCGACGTCGGCTCGTCGAACAGCAGCACCTTCGGGCGCAGCGCGAGCGCCCGCGCGATCGCGACGCGCTGCTGCTGGCCGCCGGACAACTGGCGCGGATACGCATCGGCCTTGTCCGCGAGGCCGACGCGCGCGAGCAGCGTGCGGGCGACGCGTTCGGCGGCGTCGCGCGTGATGCCGCCCACGACGACCGGCGCTTCGACCAGGTTCTCGAGCACGGTCAGGTGCGGGAACAGGTTGAAGTTCTGGAACACCATCCCGACGGCCGTGCGCCGCGTCAGCACGTCGCGTTCCTTCAGCTCGTAGAGCACGTCGCCGTCGCGGCGATAGCCGATCAGTTCGCCGTCGATGTCGATGAAGCCGTCGTCGACGCGTTCGAGATGGTTGATCGTGCGCAGCAGCGTCGACTTGCCCGAGCCCGACGGCCCGACGATCGCGGTCACGCTGCCGCGCGGCGCGACGAACGACACGTTGTCGAGCACGCGCTGCATGCCGAACTGCTTCGACACGCCATGCACGGCCACTTCGCCGCCGGCGCGCGGTGCGACGGCGGTCGCCGCGTCGCCATCGCCGTGAGCCTGCTCGACCGATGCCGCGTGACGGGACGCCACACGCCGCCACAGCACGCCAATACGCGCGAGCGCGAACGTGATGACGGACGGCGGCGGGTTGCGCAGCGCCCCGCGCGCATAGTGCCGCTCGACCTGCACCTGGATGGCCGACAGCACGGTCAGGATGATCAGGTACCAGACGGTGGCGACCATCAGCAGCGGAATCACTTCGAGATTGCGGCGATAGATCACCTGCACCGTATAGAACAGCTCGGGCATCGCGAGCACGTAGACCATCGACGTGCCTTTCGCGAGCATGATCAGGTCGTTGAACGCGGTCGGCAGGATCGCGCGCATCGCCTGCGGCAGCACGATTCGCGTGGTCTGTCGGCCGCGCGGCAGACCGAGCGCGGCGGCCGCCTCGAGCTGGCCCTGGTCGACCGCGAGAATGCCGCCGCGAATCACCTCCGCGGAAAACGCCGCGTGGTGCAGCGTGAGGCCGAGCACGGCCGCGAGGAACGGGCTGATCAGGTCGGTCGTCGGCGTGTCGAACCAGACGATGTCGGTGAACGGCACGCCGAGCCGCACATGCTCGTACAGGTAGCCGAGGTTGTTCAGGATCAGCAGCAGCACGATCAGCGGAATCGAGCGGAACAGCCACACGAAGGTCCACGCGCTCGCCGACAGCAGCCGCGAACGCGACAGCCGGGCCAGCGCGACGAACGCGCCGAGCACGAGGCCGAACACCGCGCCGAGCAGCGTCAGCACCAGCGTGCGCGCGAGCCCCGACAGCACCGGCGGCGACAGGAACCATTCGGCGAACACCGGCCAGCCCCATTGCGGGTTGCCGAGGATCGAATGCAGGACGATCGCGATCAGCGCGACGGCGAGCACGGTGCCGGCCGTGCGCGACCGGTGGCGCGCGGGCACGATCCGGAAACGCGTGCCGGCGTCGCGCGCGCCGGGGGAAGAGAGCGGCGGCAGCGCGCCGCCGAGGTGGGTCGTGTCGCTCATGTCGGTGGAAATCCTCGAATCGGTCGGGCGGGCGCGCCGCGCACGGGCGGCGCGGCGGCGGATGTCAGGCGTGCGCTTCGGCCGCCGTTTCGTGCGGCGCGCCGGGCGCCGCATGGCGGCTGGCCTTGCGCGGCAGCCCGAGATGGTCGCGCAGCGTCGCGCCGGGCAGGTCGCGGCTGTAGCGCCCGCGTGCCTCGAGCACGGGAATCACGAGTTCGATGAAATCCTCGACGCCCTGCGCCTGCACCGCGAAGCCGAGGATGAAACCGTCGCCGGCGCCGGCGTCGTGCCAGCGGATCAGCTCGTCTGCGACATGCTCGGCCGTGCCGATGAAGTTCGGGCGCGGCGTGGCGACCGCGAGCGCCGTCTCGCGCAGCGACAGGCCTTTCTGTTTCGCGTCGGCCTTGATCCGGTCGGTGGTCGAGCGGAAGCTGTTGCGGCCGAGCTCGCCGAGTTCCGGGAACGGCGCATCGAGCGCGTACTGCGTGAAATCGTGGTGATCGAAATAGCGGCCGAGATACGCGAGCGCCTCGTCGATCGTCAGCAGGTTGCGGATCGCCTGGTACTTGTCCTCGGCCTCGGCCGCCGTGCGGCCGACGATCGGCCCGATGCCGGGGAAGATCTTCACGTCGCTGCCTTGCCGGCCGTGCTCGATCGCGCTCTGCTTCACGCGCCGCGTGAACGCGGCCGTTTCGTCGAGCGACGGCGAATGCGTGAACACCGCATCCGCATACTTGCCCGCGAGCGCGACGCCGGTGTCCGACGAGCCGGCCTGGAAGATCACCGGCTGCCCCTGCGGCGAGCGCTGGATGTTGAGCGGGCCCGCGACCTGGAAGAAGCGGCCGTGGTGGTCGAGCGTGTGGAGCTTGTCGCGATCGAAGAAGCGCCCGGTCGCGCGGTCGCGCACGAAGGCGTCGTCGTCCCAGCTGTCCCACAGGCCCTGCACGACGTCGAGGTATTCGTCGGCGATCTCGTAGCGCAGTTCGTGATCGGGATGCGCCTTGCCGAAATTCTTCGCGGTGCCTTCGAGCGGCGTCGTCACGACGTTCCAGCCCGCGCGCCCGCCGCTGATCGCATCGAGCGACGCGAGCTGGCGCGCGACCGTGAACGGCTCGCTGTACGACGTCGAGATCGTGCCCGCGAGCCCGATCTTCTTCGTCGCGACCGCGAGCGCCGACAGCACGGTCAGCGGCTCGAAGCGGTTCAGGAAGTGCGGGATCGACTTCTCGTTGATGTACAGGCCGTCCGCGACGAACGCGAACGCGATGCCCGCGGCTTCCGCCTGGCGCGCGATGCCGATCGCGAAATCGAGGTTGATGCTCGCGTCCGGCGGGTTGCTCGGGTGCCGCCATGCATTCATGTGGCTGCCTGCGCCTTGCAGCATCAGGCCGAAGGGAATCGATCGTCGGGTCGTCATGGGCGCGTCACGCGTTCTGGTCAGGGGAAAGGGAGCGGTCGGCCGCGAGGGCCGCCTGCAACGGCGTGGCCGACAGCGCGCCGCCGAGCCATTCGGCCGATGCGAGCCGCGCCGCGTAGTCGGTCACCGGCGAATCGATCACGAACGCATCGACGTCGAGCCGCCGGCTCAGCGCGTCGAGCGCGCGGTGGACGCGTTCGGGCGTATCGGCCAGCACCGTCGGGCGCAACTCGTCGATCCGGTAGTCGGACGCGCCGCTCTGCCTCGCGAATTCGGCGGCCGCCTGCGCGCTGGCGAGATTGAAGCTCTGGCCGCCCGCGAACTGCAGCTTGAAGATCTTCAGCGGCCCGATCAGTTGCTCGGCCGCGTCGCGCGTGGGCGCGGCCACCGCGTACAGCGCGACCAGCGGCCGGGTGCCGCCCGCGCTGCGGTACGCGTCCAGCGAGCGTTCGAGGTTCGCGTCGTCGCCGTTGAAATGCCCCGCGTAGCAGAAGCGCCAGCCGTTGCGCGCGGCGAGCGCGCCGCTGTCCGGCGAGCCGCCGAGCAGGATGCGTTCGGGCGCCTGCGGCGGCACGGGCAGCGCGACGGCACCGGCGAGCGGATGATCCTCGGCGACGCCCCAGCCGAGAAACGCGTCGAGCTCCGCGAGCTGGCCCGCGAAATCCGGCTTGCGCGCCTTGTCGTGGAACCACTGCAGCGCGCGCGTGGTCAGCGGCAACCCGCCGGGCGCCTTGCCGATGCCGAGATCGACGCGGCCCGGCGCGAGCGCGGCCAGCACCTTGAAGGTTTCGGCGACCTTGAACGGGCTGTAGTGCTGCAGCATCACGCCGCCCGAGCCGACGCGGATGCGCGACGTGTGCGCGAGCAGGTGCGCGACGACGATCTCCGGCGCCGAGCTTGCAAAGGCCGGCGTGCCGTGATGTTCGGCGACCCAGAAGCGCTCATAGCCGAGCTGTTCGGCGCGCTGCGCGAGCGTCGTGGTGAAGCGCAGCGCGTCGGCGGCGTTCGCGCCGTCGGCGATCGGACTCTTGTCCAGCAACGAAAGCGAATAAGACATGGTGAGCGGCGTTCCTGCGTGAGCGTGGCGTGGGCGTGAAGGGGCGGTGCGCGTGCGCGGCGTTCAGCTCTTCGGCAGCCCCGGCGGATTCGTGCGCGACTGGTCGATCGCTTCCGAAGCGAGGTTCCAGCGGTCGAGCACCTGCTGGTAGCGGCCGTTCTTGATCAGCCCGTTCAGCGCGACGGTCAGCGGATCGGCGAGCCCGCTGCCGCGGCGCGTCGCGATCGCGATGTCGGCCGTGCGCGGCCAGCCGCCGCTGATCGCGCCGACGAGGCGCGTCTTGCCTTGCTGCGCGCTCTGGTACGCGAGCACCGAGTTCACGCTGAACACCGCATCGGCGCGCCCCGACTGCACGGCGACGATGCGCATCGCCTGGTCGTCGTAGTACTGGATCTGCACGGGTTTCAGCCCGTGCGCGACGTTCTCGCGATCCCACGCGAGCAGGATCTTTTCCTGGTTGGTGCCGGCGTCGGTCACGATGCGCAGCCCCGCGACGTCCTTCGGCTCGCGGATCGCCTGGATCTTGCTGTCGTTGCGCACGTAGAAGCCGACCTGGTCCTTGCGGTAGGTCGAGAAATCGAACTTCTGCTTGCGCTCCTCGGTGACGGTGACGTTCGAGATCACCGCGTCGACTTTTCCGGATTCGAGCGCGAGCGGCCAGTCGGCCCACGCGAGCGCGACGATCTTCAGCTTGCGGCCGAGGCTGTCGGACACGAGCTGGCCGACGTCGGCGTCGAAGCCGATCACAGTGCGCGCGTCGGTCGCATACGAGCTGATCGGCGGCAGGCTCGGCGCAACGCCGATCGTCAGCGTGCCGGGTTCGGCGAACTTGAACGACGCGGGCACCGCGCGCTCGACGGCCGCATCGGCCACGCCGCGCGGGCGGCCGCGCTGCTCGGGGCTCAGGTCGAACGTGGCGGCGGCCGCGGCTGCGGCGAACGCAGTCAGGCCGATCAGCGCGGCGGCCAGCGTGCGCACGGCACGGGAAGAAAGCGGTACGGCTCGTTGCATGAAAGCGTCCTGGAGTGGCAAGCGGAAATCGGAGGGAAGCGGGGGGCCGTCGCGGTCAGCGCGACAGCACCGGTTCGGGCACGGGCGCCCACAGGTCGGCCAGCGTCGACGTGCGCGACGGATCGGCGAGATCCTTGCCGAACCGCAGGTGGAAATACGCTTCGGGGTCGATCGACGAATCGAACAGCCGCGTATAGCCGGTGCGGTCGTACAGCGCCCATGCTTCGGGCTGGCGAAAACCGGTGGTCAGGTAGATGCGGCGATAGCCTTGCTGCGCGGCACGCAGTTCGAGCGCCTCGACGATGACGCGGGCGAGGCCCTGGCGGCGCAGGTCCGAGCGGGTCCAGATGCGTTTGAGCTCGGCGGTCTGCGCGTCGTAGCGCTTGAACGCGCCGCCGCCGATCGTCTCGCCGTCGCGCAGCAGCAGCACGAACGCGCCTTCGGGCGGCGCGAACACGTCGGCCGGGTAGCGTGCGAGTTCTTCGCGGGCGGATGCCTCGCTGTCGGGCCGATACGCGTGGTAACGGGTCGAATACTCGTCGATCAGCGCGTCGATCAGCGGTTGTGCGCGGACGTCGAGCGGCGTCGTGTCGATGATGCGGTCGGTCGTGGCCATGGGCATCGCGAAGGGCGCGCGATGCGGACGTTCCTGGCGGGGTGCGGGCACGCGGCCCGTCCGGTCTGTTCCGTTATCGCGACGCGGTTGTCGTGATGGCGGCGGCCGTTGCGTGTCCTGCTGGGATGCGGGTGGCGGGCCGCCGCCGTTTTGAACACGTTAGCGGCGCGGCCGGCAAAGGCGAACGAAGCAATTTCGATAAGGATTTCGCGGGAAGCGTCAGAAGGCTTGCAGCGGGAGTGGGGTGGGGTGACGGGGGATCGCGCATGCGTTGAGGCGTGTGCCGGACGTATGCGCGATCCTGAAGCGCGAGCGCCTATGCCGCTCGCACTTCGGCGAGCAGATCGGGGTGACGATCCAGCAGCTTCAGCAATTTCACGAGGGCAAGCGGCGGATTCGTCTTGCCTGTCTCGTAACGGGAGAACGCGTTGACGCCGCCGCCGAAGAGCTCGGCCGCCTCGCGCTGGTCCAGCTTCAGCTTCTTGCGCACCTTCGCGATGTACTTCGGGTCGACGAGGGTGGCGTTCACCTGCTTGTTGAATTCGGTGATCGCTTCGCCGAGACGGGTGGCCTCGTCGAGATCCAGCACCGATTCCCCGCAGGCCGGGCAGAAATCGCCGGTGATATCGCGAACGACAGTCGACCGGCCCTTGTAGGTATAGGGGATGTTTCGCGTGTCGCGGACCAGCTTGGCGGCACCGCAGGCAGGGCACTTCATGTTCAACGCTCCTTGAAAGACACGATCAGCACATCGTCGATCACCGTCAGTTTCAGGTACACGTCGCCGCGCACCGTGAAAGATCGGTGTCCTGCCGGATCGTGTGGTCGGCGTACGTCGTCATACTCTTGTGGAAGTCGAGATCGGTCAGCGACAGCACGACACCGAGCGCCTCCCGTTCCGTGAAACCCAATAGCCGGGCGCCGAGTACCGCGCTCGCCGTTAGCCGGACCTGGCCGGATTCGACGAGCGCTTTCACGCGCAGCAGCTTGCAATGAGGCGTTCTCTTTTCCATCTGCGATCATAACCAAGTAAGTTAATTTGTCAAGTTGGTTAATGACGAACGCATGCCGTCCGCCATGACTGGCAGACAGCGTGGAAAGGAGAGAGGTCCGGATTTAGGCCGTCTGGCCGATGCTCGGCGGCGCCGACAACTCCGCCAGCTGGAACAGGCAATCGCCGCGCTGCACCTGCGCGGGCACGCGCTTGCACACCACTTCGCCGTCACCTTTGAAGCGGTGCAGTACCGGCTCGCGCAGCGGCGTATCGGGGAAATGCACCCACGCGGCCGGCTGCCCGGCCTTCACCTGGTCGCCGAGTTCGACGAGCGGCTCGTACAGCCCGCGCTCGTACGCGTAGACGAAATGGCGATCGCCGTCGACGCGCATGAAGCGCGTGACGGTGGGTGGCGCATCGGGCACGAGCGCGCCGTGCAGCAGCCCGATATGGCCGAGGTAGTGCAGCAGCCCGTGGCGGCCCATCCGGATCAGCGACGGATCGGCCATGCCCGCGCCGCCGAGTTCGGTCACGATCGAGATCGCGCCCTGGCGGCGCGCGGCCGACGCCGAATGCACGGGATTCGGCGCATGCAGCAGCGCATTGTGCAGCCCGAACGCGACCAGCAGCCCGTTGAGCTTCGCGGCTTCGTCGGCGTCGAGCGGATCGATCGCGAGCATGTTGCCGCCCTGGTACAGCAGCGAGCTGCCGCCCGAGTGCAGGTCGACCAGATACTGCGCGCGCGACAGCAGCGCGTGCTCGATGTAGTGGGCGATCATCTGCGTCGGCGTGCCGGTCGGGTCGCCGGGGAAGCTGCGGTTCAGGTTGCCTCCGTCGAGCGGCGACACGCGCAGGCCGGCATCCGCTGCCGGGAAATTCGCCATCGGCAGCAGGATCAACTGCCCGCTGACCATCTCGGGCTCGATCTCGCGCATCAGTTGCGACACGATGATCTGGCCTTCGTACTCGTCGCCGTGATTGCCGGCCATCACGAGCGCGACCGGGCCGTCGCCGTTGCGGATCGACGCGATCGGGATCGGCAGCCAGCCGTATGCCGAGCGGTGGACGGAATGCGGCAGCCGCAAGTAGCCCGCGTGCTTGCCGGGTGCGTCGAGATCGATTTCGCAGTGGATGGGATTGCGGTGCGAGGAAGAAGAGGCGGTCATGGCGGCATCGTTCGATGAACGGAATTCGCCATCTTATCGGGAAACGACTGCCGCGCGGCGCGCAGGGAGTGCGCAACGCCCAACGCCATCAAGCGGCACGTGCATGGATCTCGGGTACGGCCAGTTGCACGGCAGCCGATACGCGAGACCCCGTGCGATGTTGCAGCGATGAACGCATGCCGGTCGGTCGGCCGGCATGCGTTCGGCGGGATGTTTCGCGCCGGCCCCTTGCCGAGACAGGGCCGGCGCGCGCAGCCGCGTTACCGGCCCGATGTTTCAGCTTCGAGACGTCCTTCTTCCCACAGCGCCCAGAAACGGCTGCCGGCGCGATACGGATTCCCGCGGCGTGCGCCGTGATCGGCGATGCCCTGGCGAAATGCGCCGTACAGCGTCAGCGGCGGATTGTCGACGCATCGGGCCTCGCGGGCGGCCGGCATGCGGCTTTCGGACACGAGCCGGCGGATCAGCGATTCGCCCTCGATCACGTCCAGTGCGTCGATGGTTTCGCTGCGGCTGAGGACTTCGACGGTATTCATGTTGGGTCTCCCTGACAACCTGTTTCCCTGACAGGGAGCAATAAGAGTGCCAGGCTTGAAAAGCCTTGCGCTGCTTCGATCGTGCAGGCTTCTGCAGCCAACGTGACGCGCGGCAGGCGGCGATGTTACGGAACACGTCACGTGACACGCGAACGCGCGACGACACGTGCGGCCACGCAAAGCGTTTCGGAATTGAATCGTCGGGAGGCGGTGGAGGCGGGGAAAGCGGGCTTGTGCAGCCGGGTCAACTCGCGGTGACGGGCGTGACCCGGCTGCTGCCGCTCGAATAGAAGCGATAGATGCCCTTGCCTGCGGACTTCGCTTCATACAGCGCGCTGTCGGCCTGCCGGATCAGTTCGTCGGGGGAGCCGTGCCCGTCGTCGAGCGCGATGCCGATGCTGATCCCGAGGCTCACCGTCTCGCCGATCGACAGCGTGTACGGCGCCGAGATCTGCCGGATGATGCGCGCGGCGAGGAGCGAGCACGCATGCATCGTCGTGTCGTCGATCGCGACGACGAACTCGTCGCCGCCGATGCGCGCCGCCAGCTCGCCGGACGGCAGCGTCTTGCCGAGCCGCACGGCGACCTGCGTGAGCACATCGTCGCCGGCCTGGTGGCCGAACCGGTCGTTGATCGCCTTGAAGCCGTCGAGGTCGAGATACATGACGGCGAGCGCGGGACCCGGCGCGCGCGGCCGGCGCGCGAGCATCCGCTTGAGCTCGGCATGCAGTTCATGACGGTTCGGCAAGCCCGTCAGCGCATCGTGCCGCGCGAGATGCCGGATGTGCTGCTCGGTCCGGCGGCGCGCGGTCACATCCTCGACGATGATCACTGCGTTGCCGTCGGGTACGCGGTGGCGCGTCAGTTCGAGCTGGCGGCCGTCGGCGAGCACGACGTCGAGCGGCGCGGGCTCGTCGCAGGCCAGCCAGAGCTCGCACTGCGCGGCGAGACCGGCGCCGTCGGGATCGGTCGCGTCGTTCGCGCCGAGCGCCGCGACGACGGCGGGCAACGGCGTATCGAGCATGATCTCGCGCGGCGAGCCGAACAGGTGCGCGGTGCGCCGGTTCGCGACGATCACGCGGCGCTCGCCGTCGATCATGCACAGGCCGTGCGGCATGTAAGTGAGCGCGGCGTCGAAGCGCGCGACGAGTTCGGCGTTGCGCTGGCGCGCGGCGATCAGCGCGACGAGCACGCGATAGTGACGCTGGACGACCGTGCGCATCGCGGCGAGATAGATCGCGAGCGGCGGCAGCAGCAGCCACGCGCCCGACCGGTGGGCCAGCAGCGCACCGACGCCGATCGGCAGCACGCCGAGCGCGACCTGCATCATCGCGAGCCGCGGCAGCGCCGAATTGCGCGACGCGATTCCGCCGAACACGCCGCCCGCGACCATCACCGACAGCGTGCCGAGCTCGACGTCGACGGCCTGCACGCAGCCCATCACGCCGAGGCCGAGCACGAAGCACGCGACGAGCGACACGGGCGCATAGCGCAACGCCCAGTATTCGGCACGGTCGTCGCCGGCGTTGCGCTGAACGGTGTACGCGCGCGCGATCGAGAGCCGCGTGATGAGGAGGCCGACGTCGGCGATCAGCCACGCGAGGCACCACAGCTGCTGCAGCCGGATCAGTGCAACGGCCGCGACGAAGCCGCTCGCGAGCCCGGAGAGCGCCATCGGTCGGACGTCTTCGAACAGCGTAACGAGCATCGACGGGCGCAGCGCGGCCGTCACACGGTGGTTGCCGGAGGGAGGAGTGGCGAGAACGGAGTGCAGGAGAGATGCCCTGACTGCCATGGTTTTTAACCTCGACACGATGTCGCGTGATGTCGCGATGGCTGGCGGCGCCCGCACGGCACATGGCGGGCGCCCGGCCAGGCCGGATGCGCACGACATTACCATGAAACACGGGCGGCGCGGGTTGCCCCGGGGGATACCCGGAGAGGCCTGCGGCACCGCTCGCCGCGCCGGCCACTCGTCGTCAACCACGCCCGCGAATGGCTTGCGCATTCGTCGGCGCCGGGGCAGCATCGTGGCGAACGGATTGCGGCACGGCGACCGGCAGGAGACCGGTCACCGTGCACGGCGGGCTCGGTCGACACGATCGAAACCGCCGTAACCGGGCACGCGATGCGGTCGAATTGCTACCCGCGACCGGCTGTCGCAGCCCGGCTGAATACCGTTATAAGAAATTCAATAAGTATTTCATGCGAGAAATACTATAGGCGATATATCTAAAACAATGCCAGAATGCGCGCCGCTCCGAACGTCGCGACACCCGATCGCCGTCCGAGCCGCATCAGGAGGTTCCCCCCCAAATGAAAAACCACGGCCTGTCACGGCGGGGTTTTCTGAAAGCCAGCGTGCTGGCGGGTGTCGCGGTGTATGTCGCGCCCCTGGGCAGCCGCGCATTCGCGGCGCTCTTCGAAGAAAAACTCCTCACCCCCGTCAAATGGGATAGCGTCACCGGCATCCCCCAATTCCGCATCGACGGCATCGCGAAGGTCACCGGCTCGAAAGTGTTCGCCCGTGACGTGCGCGCCGCCGACATGCCGCACTGGCCGCAGCAGCAGTCGCATGCGCTGATCCTGCGCGTCACGCAGGCCGACCGCACCTACGAAGGCTTCGACCTGTCGCTGCTCGGCGACGACCTGAAGCCGGACCGCGTGGTCACGGCCGACGATCTCGTGCGCGACGGCGTCGCGTTCCCGACGTTCTACGGCGACGACATGCTGCTGCCGGCCGGCAAGACGCCCGCGTATCTCGGCCATGCGGTCGCGATCCTCATCTACCACGACTTCGCGCGCTTCCGCTTCGCGAAGAACGCGCTCAAGTTCCGCGACGACGTGATCCGCTACGGCGCGGTCACCGGCCCGCTCGAGCGCGATCCGTGGGGCACCTTCCGCTACGTGCGCGTGGGCGGCAAGACGGCCTACGACGACGACGTCTATTCGAGCCTGAAGGACGCGCCGATCTTCCCGAGCATGATGCGCAAGCACCTGCCGGTGTGGCCGGACGGCAAGGAGCACGGCAAGCTCGACGAGCAGGGCATGTTCCTCGCCGGGCAGATCGCCAGCGAGCTCGACCATCCGTCGGCCGACTGGCTCGTGTTCGATCGCGAGTACAACACGCAGTCGGTCGATACGGCCGCGCTCGAACCGGACAACGCGAACTGCTGGTACGACGCCGCGACGCAGTCGCTGCACCTCGTCGTGCCGACCCAGTCGCCGCTCGAAGTGGCGGAGAACGCGGCCGCGATGGTCGCGAAGTGCCGCTTCCCGGTGAAGAAGCTGTTCGTGCATCCGTGCTACACGGTCGGCTACGGTTCCAAGGATCACTTCAACGTCCCGTTCTACGGTCTCGTCTGCGCGTTGTATGCGGACGGCCGCCCGGTGCGTTTCGCGAACGACCGCTACGAGCAGTTCCAGACGTCGCTGAAGCGTCACGCGTTCAAGATGCATTACCGGATCGCGGTGGATCGCAACACGGGCCTGCTGCAGTCGTTCAAGGGCGACTTCGAGGCGAACGGCGGCGGGCGCTCGAACTTCTCGCCGTCGGTGGCGATGGTGGGGGCGACGGCCGCGCAATCGATCTATTACTTCCCGAAGAGCGACCTGGCCGCGGTCGCGATCGCGTCGCGCGCGATCGATGCCGGCTCCGCACGTGGCTATGGCACGCTGCAAAGCATGGCGGCGACCGAGATGGCGGTCGACGAGATCGCCGCGCAGCTGAACATCGACCCGATCGATTTCCGCCTGCGCAACGCGCTGCGCTCCGGGATGAAGAACACGCAGGGGGCGATTCCCGCCGGCGCGCTGCGCGTGGACGAGGTGCTCGAGCGCTCGAGGCAGCATCCGCTGTGGACGCGCCGCGCCGCGCGCAAGGCCGAATACGAGGCTGCGCATCCGGGCAAGCGCTACGGCGTCGGCTTCGCGTGCGTGCAGAAGGATTTCGGCACGGGCGCGGAAGCGTCGTTCGCGAAGGTCGAATTCGACGAGAACGGCAAGGTGTCGCTGCAGCACACGGCGGCCGAGATCGGCACCGGGATGTCGACGTCGCAGGCCGTCGCGGTCGCGAAATGGCTGGGCCGTCCGGCCACGGACGTGCGCGTGGCTGTGACCGAATGGCCGGACCTGCCGGTCGAGACCAGCGGCGATCCGTACCTCATGTCGCAGGCCGACCAGGATCGCCTGAGCGCGAATCCGCGCTGGTCGCCGAGCTATGCGTCGCCGTCGAGCGCGACGAACTCCGCGTACTACTTCACGCACAGCACGCGCGAAGCCGCGCGCGCGGTGTTCCGCTACGGCCTGTGGCCGGCGGCGATGTCGATCTGGACGCGCGGCCTCGGCGGCGGCCAGGCCGCGCCGTACACGATCCGCATCGAGGACGCGCGCTGGGTCGACGGCAAGCTGACCGCCGACGGCCTCGAGCCGCTGTCGTTCGAGCAGCTCGCGAAGCAGGCCCATGCGCTCGGCCTGCCGACCGGCGCCGTCGTGCACGTGTTCAACCGCTGGCAGTGGACCGACGCCGAGTTCGAAGTGGGCGGCACGGTCGAGCGTCTGCCGATTGACGGGCTGTCGCTGCGTGTCGGCGCGCCGAAGACGGGCGACAACGGCCCGGTGCCCGGCACCGCCGCACCGGCCGGCGCGACCACGATGCGCAGCACGCTGGCGCCGACCGCGAACGGCTACCGCGTGCTCGACCGCAAGCGCGTGTTCATCCCGCCGACGAGCCGCAACAACGCGGCCGTCACGTACTACACGGCAGTCGGCACGCTGGTCGAGCTGGCCGTGCACGAAGCGACCGGCAAGGTCGAGCTGCTCACGCATCACTCGATCATGGAATGCGGCAACCAGATTTCGCCGCAGCTCGTGTCGGGGCAGTTGCAGGGGGGGCTCGCGATGGGGATCGGCCACGCGCTGCACGAATACCTGCCGCTCTATGAAGACGGCCCCGGCAACGGCACGTGGAACTTCAACCGTTACCAGCTGCCGCGCGCGTCCGACGTCGCCGTCTGGACGCAGACGGGCGACGTGCTGCCGCCGCTGTCCGAGACCGATCCGCCGAAGGGCGTTGCCGAAGTGGTGATGATTCCCGTCGTCGGCGCGATCGTGAACGGCATCGCGCACGCGATCGGCCATCGTTTCACCGACCTGCCGGTGACCCCGCAAAAGATTCAGGAGGTGCTCGCATGACGACCGCCCAAACCGCGGCTTCCGCCGCGAGCGCCAGCGCCGCTGCGACCGGCGCTTCCGCGCCCAGCGCGGCTTCGGCCGCACCGGCATCGGCTCCGGCTCCGGCCGTGCCGGCTTCGGCCCCGGCTGCCGTCGAGCGTCCGCTCGTCCGGTTCCAGTCGAAACCGCTGTCGATCAATATCAACGGCAAGTCCGTCGGCCCGATGCAGGTGCCGGAAGGGCTGATGATGATCGAGTTCCTGCACGAATACGCGGGCCTCACCGGTTCGCGGCTCGGCTGCGGGCAGGGCATCTGCCACGCGTGCGTCGTGATCGTCGACAAGCCGGACGGCACGAGCGAGGAAATGCGCACCTGCATCACCGGTGCGCACTTCTTCCACGGCCGCGCGATCCGCACGATCGAAGGCCACGCGAAGCGCAACGAAGCGGGCGAAGTGGTCGAGCTGTCGCCGATCCAGCAGAAGTTCCTCGAGCATTTCAGCTTCCAGTGCGGCTACTGCACGCCGGGCTTCGTCAACGCGGCGACCGTGCTGATCGAACGCCTGAAGCGCGAGCCGGTCGCGAAGGCCGACGTCGAGCGCACGATCACCGAGGCGCTCGATGCGCACCTCTGCCGCTGCACGGGCTATGTCCGCTACTACGAAGCCGTCAAGGACGTGGTGCTGACGACGCCGGGACTCGTGAAGGACGCCGCATGAAACGCACATTCGCTCATCGTGTCGCGCGGGTTGCGGGCTTGCCCGCGCTCGCGGCCGCCTGCGCGCTGCTGCTCGCCGCCTGCGGCGGCCATGACGCGCCGGCCTCGAACGCGGCTTCCGGCGCACCGGGTGCCGACCCGATCGCGCGCGGCCGCTACCTCGTCAAGGCCGCCGACTGCGCGGCATGCCACACCGCGAAGGACGGCGCGCCGTTCGCCGGCGGCGCGCCGCTCGAATCGCCGTTCGGCACGTTCTACGGTTCGAACATCACGCCCGACAAGGATCACGGGATCGGCAGCTGGAGCGCGGACGATTTCTACGCCGCGCTGCATGACGGCAAGGCGCCGGGCAAGCGCCTGTATCCGTCGATGCCGTACACGTCGTACCGTCAGCTCACGCGCGCCGATTCCGACGCGATGTACGCGTACCTGAAGACCGTCAAGCCGGTCGCACTGGAAAACCGCGCGCACGCGCTGAAGTTCCCGTACAACCTGCGTTTCGGGATGGTCTTCTGGGACATGGTGTTCCTGAAGGACAGCCTGCCCGATGCGTCGACCGGCCAGTCCGCCGACTGGCAGCGCGGCCGCTATCTGGCGGGTGCGCTCGGCCATTGCGCGGAATGCCATACGCCGCGCGCGTTCACGGGCCAGCTCGACAGCGCGAAGCCGTTCGCCGGCGCCGCGCTCGGCCGCGTGGCCGCGCCCGACATCACGCCGGCGGGCCTCGCCGCGCGCGGCTGGACGGGCGCCGACCTGCAGACGTTCTTCGGCGTCGGCATCGCGCCGCAAGGCTCGGCATTTGGCGAAATGTACCCGGTCGTGCACCTGAGCACGCAGACCATGACGAAGGACGACCTGCGCGCGCTGTCCGTGTACCTGCTGGGCGATACGCCGCCCCCGCCGCAACCGGTGAAGCCGGTGTCGGTCGACGCCGCGCAGCTCGCGGCAGGCCGCTCGGTGTATCTCGCGGTGTGCGCGGGCTGTCACGGCTTCAACGGTGAAGGCAAGCCGCACGTGGCGGTGCCGATGAACGGCAATTCGACGGTGCGCCAGGGCGACCCGCGCAACCTGCTGGTCGCGATGCTGGACGGCATCGGCGAGCAGAAGTTTGCCGGGTTCGAGAACCTGCAGCCGATGCCCGGTTTCGCGCACACGCTGAGCGACGACGAACTCGCGCAGCTCGCGAACTACCTGCGTGCGACGTGGGGCGGCCAGCCCGCGAGCGTCACGCCGGCCGACGTGAAGGCCATGCGTTAAGTCGTGCCGCAGGGCGGCGCGTCGCGCGCGAGTCAGCCGGTTTTCCGGTGCTCGCGCGCGACGCGTCGTTCGATTTTTTTTCGGCGGTTCTTCAGTAGCCGCTGCCACCTCCGCCACCGCTACCGCTGCCTCCCGAGCCGCCACCGCCATACCGGCTCATGCCCGGTCCCTGCGCAGGGCCGCTACCCGACGACATACATCCCGCCGACAGCACGAGCACCAACGCGGCGATCAGCGCCGCGGCCCACCTTGCCGATTTCATGTCCGCCTCCTTGCCGCGCGCGGGACGCTGGAAAGGCCGGTTCGCGTGAACCGCGCGTCTGCGTGCTGACGGAACATGAAACGTTTCGGGCGGGCGGGTTATTCCATGCATTTTGTGGATCGTTGAACGCGAAGGGGCAGACCGGATGCATCTTGCCGCCTTGGTACACTCTGGCAGCCGCCATTCCGGTTCCGACTACAAAAACATGAGTGCTACCGTAGAACGTCCGCCGTCGCGTCCGTCCCATTCCGTCGTGCTCGGCTGCGTGTCGTTTGCTATCGGCGCCCCGCTGGTCGCATCGCTCGTCTGGCCGGCCGTGATGCTGATCGCGTGGTCGTTGATCGACGGTCCGTCGTGGGAGGTACTGAAAGTCAGCGCCGGCATGGTGCCGCTGATCTTCTTCGCGTCGTTCCTGTTCGGCTATTTCGTGCCCGCGGCCGTGGCGGGCGGCATCATGGGTGCAATCGGCACGCGAATCCGGCGGCGCTGGTTCGTGCTGCTGGGGATGATCGTCGGGGCAGGCGCGATGATCGGCTTCGTCGAACTCGTGGCCTACCTGCTGAAATCCGACAAGGTCGGTGACATCAACGCGATCGCCACGCTCGATGCGATCGTGACGTCGGCCGCGCTGTCGTACTGGCTGCATCGGCGGCTCGCACGCCGGCGTTGAATGCGACGCCGTGCGTCAGCGGGCGCTGTGTCGTTGCTCGCGAGCATGCAGCGGGCGGCACCGCGCGGCCGCTTCTGCGGCCCGTGGGCTGGCATGCCGTTCCTTAAGCAGAAGCCGCCGCCGTCGCGGCGGCCTGTGATCAACGATAGACGAGATCGGCGCGGCGATTCTGCGCCCACGCATCCTCGTCGTGGCCGAGCGCAACCGGCTTTTCCTTGCCGAGGCTGACCGCCTCGAGTTGCGTGGCCGGCACGCCGAGCGTTTCGAGCCCGCTCATCACGGCCTGCGAGCGGCGTTGGCCGAGCGCGAGGTTGTATTCGGACGTGCCGCGTTCGTCGGTGTTGCCCTGGATCAGCACGTGCCGCGCCGGATGGCTACGCAGGTAGTCGGCATGCGCCTGCAGCAGCGACTGGTATTCGGGCTTGACGGAGTACTGGTCGAAATCGAAGTAGATGCTGCGTTTCGCGAGCGGGCTGTTCGGATTGTCGAGATCGTCGGCCGTCACCGTTGCGACGGCTTCGCTCGAGGGTGTTGGCTCCGTGCCGGCATTCTCGGGCGTCTTCGCCGCATTGTGGCAACCGGCCAGCAGCACGAAGGTTGCCAGGACTGCAAATCGATTCGTTTTGCTCATCGTTCGTCTCCAGCGGTTGACTGCGTTGAACGCGTAGGGCGTGCGACGGGCACGCCCGTATCCGGCCGGCATGGCGCGAAAGGTCCGGCACGCACGGCGTGAAGCGCGTTCGTAAGCCGGTGGTGCGCCATATGAAAGAGTGTCGCGACCGGAACGCCAAATCTCGGCGTCGCTGCAAACAGATTAGGAAAAATGTCACAGCGTGACCAGTTTCTCCGCATTTTTTTGCGCCGATGCGACAGTCCCGGCCGCATTTTTGCCGTTGTGATGGGCGATGCCGCAGCGAAAAGGCCGCGCACGGGCGCGGCCATTCCGGTTCGGAGCATGACGATCGGGTGGTGCTGGAGCGCTTGCCTGATACGTCCGTCGGCGCAGCAGCGTTGCGCCGCGTCGCTCCGTCTTGCGTCGTCAGAACTTGTGCCGCAGCCCCAGGGCGACGACGACCTGGTTGCTGTTCGCCGACGGCGTCAGCGTCCAGACGGTTGCGTTGAATGCGGGATTGCCGTTGCCGCCGCTCACGCTCTGGTAGACGCCTTCGAGATACGCATCGGTGCGCTTCGACAGCGCATAGTCGGCTTGCGCCACGACCTGATTCCATTTCGGGCGCGTCTGGCCGGTGCGCGTGTCGAAGCGGCCCATCGTGTACGTGTAGGTGGCCGAGAGGCTCAACGCCCGCGTGACGACGTAGCGCCCGTCGATCGAGAAGTTGTCGAACACCAGCGATTCACCCTTCAGCGGCGCGATGCCGCCGCCCTGGAGCACGCCGGTCACGCCGTCGGTGGTCGAGTGCGACCACGCGGCGCCGACCGAATGCGGCCCGAATGCGTAGCGGCCGGCCGCGGCCCAGATCTGCTGGTTGCCGCCGGTGATCGTCGCCGAGCCGTCGACCGTGCTGAGCGCGCCGTTCGGGTTCGGCGCATTGCGGTCGCGGCTGATCTTCAGGTAGCCGGCGCCGAGCTTCAGCGGCCCGTTCGCATACGACACCCCCGTGCTCCACGCCGCGTTGTTGGAGAACTGGCCGGCCGTGTTCGAGAACCCGAACATCGCGCCGAACGTCAGCCCGCGGTACGTCGGGCTCGTGTACTTCACGGCATGGTTGATGCGAAGGTTGCGGTTCGAATCGTCGTTGTCGTACGGATGCACCGCGAGGTTGCCGCCCCAGCCGGGGCCGGACGCGCCGAGCGGCGTCACGAAATCGAGGATCAGGTCGTACTGGCGGCCGAACGTGAGCGTGCCGGCCGTCTTCGAGCTCAGGCCGATCCATGCCTGGCGGCCGAACAGGTCGACGCCTTTCTGCGACAGCGCGCCGGTGGTGCCCGAAAAGCCGTTCTCGAGCGTGAAGACCGCGGCCGTCCCGCCGCCCAGATCCTCACGGCCGCGCAGCCCCCAGCGCGACGCGTTCAGTGCGCCGCTCGTCATCGCGACGGTGCCGCTGCCCGGCGAGCCGGCGCCGTGCGTGCGCTGGTTGGTCGCGTAGGTGATCGACGTGTCGATCAGGCCGTACAGCGTCACGCTGCTCTGTGCGTATACCCCGCCCGACGCGAGGGCGGTCAGGCAGGCGGCAATGGCGGTCCCCGCGAGTCGAGTGCTGGCGTGCTGGTTCATCTTGTAGGAATGCATAGGAGTTTTTATCGTTTTTCCGGCCCGGTGGCCGGCGGATCGAGCGGCCATTATTGGAGATCGTGCGGCGCTCGATTAAGGCGTTGCACAGGAAAGGTCCTCTGCAAAATCGCGTGGAATCGCGGCGAAGCGGGGGCGGGGAGAGGGTCAGGCGGCGGCCGCGGCCGCGGCCGCGCATCGACGCGGCCGGGTTTGGCGGGAGTGAGCGCGAGGGGCCGGCGCCCGAAGCCCGGCCCCGCGCCCGTCAATGCGGCATCACGAGGCGCGGATCGATATACGCGTCGATGTCCTGCGACTGCTTGTATACGCCGTTGCGTACGTTGAACGCATTCGCGTTGCGCGTCGAGCCGTAGATCGAATCGAGCCCGTCGCCCTTGCGGAACGCGCGCTTCGCGGCGCCTTCGTCGAGCAGGTGCGTGCCCTTCAGCAGCGGGAGGTATTGCTCCGGCGCAAGCCCGACGCGGGCGGACATGATCCGGACCGCGTCGCTCTGCGTCTTCGGATCGTTGATGTAGGCGACGCAGCGGTACCAGACCTTGATCACCTTGGCCCAGTCGGCGCGGCGCGCGGCGAGGCTGGCCGGCGCGACGGTAATGGCGTCGTAGATCAGCCCGGGCGCATCCGCCGACGTGAAGATCGCACGTGCGCCCGGCGCGCGCTTCAACGCCTCGCCCGCGTTCGGCTGCCAGGCGGCCACCGCGGCGATGTCCGTCGACGAGCCGAGCACCTGCGGCAGTTCGTTGGTTTTCGCGTTCACGAGCGTCACGTCGCCGTCCTTCAGCCCGTGCTTCTGCAGCGCGGTTTCGAGCAGCAGGTGATCGACGAGGCCGAGTTCGACGCCGACCTTCTTGCCCTTCAGCGCCTCGACGCTGCGCAGCGGCGGCTTGGCGACGATCATGTCGTTGCCGGCGGAATAGTCGGTGAGCAGGATCATCACGTTCTTCGCGCCGGCCGAGCCCGTCACGAGCGCGTCGCCGTTCGTCGCTGCGACCGCGTCGAGCTTGCCTGCCGAAAACGCGTCGAGCGATGCCGAGTAATCGAACCATTCGAAATCGACGTCGACGCCGGCTTCCTTGAACCACCCCTTGTCGAGTGCGACCTGGAACGCGACCCAGCCGGGCCAGTCGCTGTAGCCGATCTTGAGCGGCGCTGCCGCGTGCGCGGCGGGCGTCATGAGGAGCGTGGCGGCCGCGGCGGCGGCCCCCAATGCGTGACGGACGGAACGGCGGGACAGCAGGCGGCGGAGCGCCAGGGCGGGGCGGGTCATCGTTTTCTCCAGGAGACCGGGATCGGGATCGATACGGACCGTGCTCGTGCGCGGTCCGGCCGCGTGGCCGGTTCCTGCGGAGGCGGAACGAATGAAGCGGCCACGGAGAGGCGCGACGGCCGTTGCCATCGCCAATCTCCCGGGCTTTTGTCCCGCCGTGTAGCGCGTGCGCGTCCGGTCTCGCGATCG
Source organism: Burkholderia sp. AU31624 (assembly GCF_020420065.1). Classification (NCBI taxonomy): domain Bacteria; kingdom Pseudomonadati; phylum Pseudomonadota; class Betaproteobacteria; order Burkholderiales; family Burkholderiaceae; genus Burkholderia; species Burkholderia sp. AU31624. The sequence continues at coordinate 23,336 of NZ_JAIZRT010000001.1, read as the reverse complement.
GACGTACCCGCGCCGGGCTGCTCTCGGACCAGACGTTCGATGAACCGGAACCCTAGCACCCCTAAGATGCGACGCCGCCGCACCTCTCGGCGTCATGCCGAGCGAGAAGCGTGCCAACGGCACGCGGCGGGGCGGCTCAGGGGCGGTGCGACCTGCGCTGCAGTTCGATGAAGCGGGCGGAGAAGAGCGCGCTCAGCGCGCGCCGGAGCAGGTCGAGCTTGTTCATGAGGTGTCGTGGATCGAGTGAAGGTGCATGCATCGAGCAATGCCCATGCCATCGCCGGTCGCGTCGTGCAGGCGGGCGCGGCGCGCACTGCGCCGGTGCGGGCGCGCGTTCGCATGGTGCGCGGCACGCCCGCCGCGAGGGCGGCCATCCGCATCCGGTGCGGTATCCGTCAGCGCGCGCATGCCGGAAAGCCGCATGGCGCGGCGATTCCTCACACGCTGGCACGCAACTCGCTTAGTCAGTGCCCGAGAGGTGCGAAGCAATTTGCATCATCTTCAGGATCGCTAGGGTTCCGGTCGTGCGGCGTTCGCGCCGCGCGATGGCTGGTCCGAGAGCAATCCGGTCTTGTCTTCTCCTCGTTTCGAGGAAACGGCGAGGCTCCACGGAGGGATAAAAGCCCGGGAGGTCGCGATGTCGTTCGGTCGCCCTCTCACGCCTTTTGTCCAACCGACCACGGAGCCGCCATGTCGCCGCGCCCCCAAGCCGTCCTTGCCCCGCCGCCACACGTCGTGTGGGAAACGCTCATTCCCGCCGGAACCCACTGGTCCGGCATCCTGCGCCGCGGTCTCGCGCTGCGTGTCGTCGATGTCGACGGCGGTGCGAATCTTTCCGCCGTGTTTCATCGCCAGGAAGATCCGCTCGAACGCTACAACATGGCCGACACGCTGAAGGCGCAGCACACCGCGCATCTCACCCGCGGCCATGCGCTGTACACCGACATGGGGCGCGTGATCGCGTCGATCACGGCCGACACGCTCGGCTGGCACGACCCGCTCGGCGGCGTCGGCGATGCGCGGCTGTTCGCGCACAAGTACGGCACGACGTCGTACCAGGCCGATCGCAACGCGATGATCCGCAACGGCCGGGACAGCCTCGTGCTCGAACTCGCGAAATACGGGCTGTCGGCGCGCGACCTCGTCGCGAACGTCAATTTCTTCAGCAAGCTCGACACGCGTGACGACGGCGCGCTCGATTTCGTCGCCGGACATTCGCCGGCCGGCAGCATGCTCGACCTGCGCTTCGAGATGAACACGCTGGCCGCGTTCTCGACCGCGCCGCATCCGCTCGACCCGCACCCGGACTACGCGCCGAAGGTGGTGAAGCTGATCGCGTACCGCGCGTATCCGGCGGACGGTGCCGCGCCGGAGGACGACCCGTGCCGCCGCGCGTGCGCCGAGAACGTGCGCGGCTTCGCCAACACCGATCGCCTGTTTGCGTAAGGAGCGCCGAGCCATGCCGATCATCGAAAGCCGTCTCGACCCGCGCGATGCCATTCACGACACCACATTGAACGCGGGCGAACCGTGGCTGCGCGACCTGAAGCGCGGGCAGGTCTTCCGCATCCTCGACCTGGAAGGCAACCAGGCCGTCGACACGCTGTTCTACCGGTCCGACGACCCCGAGGAGCGCTACAGCGCGCAGGACACCATCCGCGCCCAGCGTAACCTGTACCTGAGCGCGGGCAGCGTGCTGCTGTCGAGCCGGGGCAACCCGATGGTGACGATCGTCGCCGATACCTGCGGCCGTCACGACACGCTCGGCGGCGCGTGCGCGGCCGAGAGCAACACCGTGCGCTATGCGCTCGACAAGCGGCACATGCACAACTGCCGCGACAGCTTCCTCAACGCGATCACGCACTGCACGTGCGGCGCGGGCGCGCGGCTCACCAAGCGCGACCTGGTCGGCAACGTCAACTTCTTCATGAACGTGCCCGTCACGCCGCTCGGCGGGCTGACCTTCGAGGACGGCATTTCCGCACCGGGCAAGTACGTCGAGATGCGCGCGGAGATGGACGTCACGGTGCTGATCTCGAACTGCCCGCAGCTCAACAATCCGTGCAACGGGTACAACCCGACGCCGGTGCGCCTCACGATCTGGGAGGCGAAATGAACGACCCCCACGCTCACTATCGTTCGCTGCCCCCCAAGGGGGCGGTTGCCGTCCACGGCCGGCTTTGCAAAGCCGGCCGGCTGCGCGGGCGCGGAGCGATGCTCCGCGAATTCCCCGCTACGCCCCTTGGGGCGGCCCGGCGGGAGGCGGAATGAACGACCCCCACGCTCACTATCGTTCGCTGCCCCCCAAGGGGGCGGTTGCCTACCTTGGGGCGGCCCGGCGGGAGGCAACATGAGATTCAAGAAAATCCTCGTCGCGAACCGCGGCGAAATCGCGTGCCGCGTGATCCGTACGCTGAAGCGGCTCGGAATCGCGTCGGTCGCGATCTACTCCGACGCCGACCGTGATGCGCGCCATGTGGCGCTCGCCGACGAAGCCGTGCGGGTCGGCCCCGCGCCTGCGGCGGACAGCTACCTGAACGTCGCGGCGATTCTCGCCGCCGCGCGCGAGACGGGCGCGCAAGCCGTGCATCCCGGCTACGGCTTCCTGTCCGAGCACGCCGGTTTCGCCGACGCATGCGAAGCCGCGGGCCTGCGCTTCATCGGGCCGCGCGGCGACCAGATGCGCGCGTTCGGGCTCAAGCACACCGCGCGCGAACTCGCCGCCGCACAGGGCGTCGCGCTGCTGCCGGGCACGGGCCTGCTCGACGATGCGCGGACGGCGCTCGCGGCAGCGGATGCGATCGGCTATCCGGTGATGCTGAAAAGCACCGCGGGCGGCGGCGGGATCGGCATGTCCCTGTGCCGCGACGCCGCGCAGCTCGAAGCGGCGTTCGATTCCGTCGTGCGGCTCGGCGCCGCGAACTTCGCGCATGCGGGCGTGTATCTCGAGAAATTCGTCGAGCACGCGCGGCACATCGAAGTGCAGATCTTCGGCGACGGCCGTGGCGATGCGATCGCGCTCGGCGAGCGCGATTGCTCGGTGCAGCGCCGCAACCAGAAAGTGATCGAGGAAACGCCTGCACCGGGCCTGACCGCTGAAGAGCGCGCCGCGTTGCACGCGAGCGCGGTGCGGCTGGCCCGTGCGGTCGGCTATGCGTCGGCCGGCACGGTCGAATTCGTGTTCGACGCGACTGCGCGCCAGTTCTATTTCCTCGAGGTGAACACGCGGCTGCAGGTCGAGCATTGCGTGACCGAGGCAGTGACGGGCATCGATCTCGTGGAATGGATGATCCTGCAGGCGGAGGGCGACCTGCCGCCGCTCGACACGCTCGCCGTTGCACCGCGCGGCGCGAGCATCCAGGTGCGGCTCTATGCGGAGGATCCGCACAAGCAGTTCCTGCCGAGCGCGGGGCTGCTGACGCACGTCGCGTTTCCGGACGACGTGCGCGTCGACGGCTGGATCGAGGCGGGCACCGAGATCAGCGCGTATTACGATCCGCTGCTCGCGAAGCTGATCGTGCATGGCGAGACGCGCCGCGACGCGCTGGCCGCGCTGCAGCGCGCACTGGCGCGCACGGAACTGTACGGCATCGAAACCAACCTCGACTATCTGCGCGCGATTGCCGGTTCGGATACCTTCGCGCGCGGCGCGTCGACGACCGCCTTCCTGTCGCGCTTCGCGTTCGCGCCGCACACGATCGACGTGCTCGACGGCGGCGTGCAGACCACCGTGCAGCAGGCGCCCGGGCGTGTCGGCTACTGGAACGTCGGCGTGCCGCCGTCCGGGCCGATGGACGATCGCGCGTTCGCGCTCGCGAACGCGTTGCTCGACAACGCGCTCGACGCGGCGGGGCTGGAATTCACGATGGTCGGCGCGACGCTGCGCTTCAACGCCGAGACGCTCTTCGTGCTCGGCGGTGCGCCGCTCGCGGCATCGCTCGATGGCGAGCCCGCTCCGTTCTGGCAGGTGCTGCGTGCGCGGCCCGGCGCGGTGCTGAAGCTGGGCGGCGTGACGGGCGCCGGCGTGCGCGCATGCCTGGCCGTGAAAGACGGGCTGCAGGTGCCCGACTATCTCGGCAGCAAGGCGACTTTCACGCTCGGCCAGTTCGGCGGCCATGCGGGGCGTGCGCTGCGCAAGGGCGACGTGCTGCATCTGGATGCGGCAGCCGGGCGCGGCGACGCGGGCGCCACGCTGGCCGCGGCGGACATCCCCGCGCTGACGCACGCGTGGACGCTCGGCGTGCTCGACGGTCCGCACGGTGCGCCGGATTTCTTCACGCCGGACGACATCGCGATGCTGTACGGCACGCAGTGGACGGTTCACTACAACTCGAGCCGCACCGGCATCCGGCTGATCGGCCCGAAGCCGCAGTGGGCACGCGCGGACGGCGGCGAGGCCGGCCTGCATCCGTCGAACATCCACGACAACGCGTACGCGATCGGCGCGGTCGATTTCACCGGCGACATGCCGGTGATCCTGGGCCCGGACGGCCCGAGCCTCGGCGGCTTCGTGTGTCCGGTGACGGTCGTGCATGACGAGTTGTGGAAGCTCGGGCAACTGCGGCCGGGCGATACCGTGCAGTTCGTGCGCGCCCGAGTGTCGACCAAGCGCTCCGCCGACATGGCGGTTGCGCGTCCGGCATCCACCGGCACGCCGGACGACTGCGTGCTGCATCGCGACCCGTCGGCCGGCGGCGGCCTCGGCGTCGTCTACCGGCGCTCGGGCGACCGCAACGTGCTGGTGGAATACGGGCCGCTCGTGCTCGACCTGAACCTGCGTTTTCGCGTGCATGCGCTGATGTGCTGGCTCGACGCGCACCGGCTGCCCGGCATGCTCGACCTGACGCCGGGCATCCGTTCGCTGCAGGTGCAGTTCGACACGCGGACCTTGCCGCTCGACGCGCTGCTCGCGCATCTGCAGGCGGCCGAGCGCGAACTGCCGGAAGTCGCCGACATGAGCGTGCCGAACCGCATCGTGCATCTGCCGCTGTCGTGGGACGACCCGTCGACGCGGGTCGCGATCGAGCGCTACATGCAGTCGGTACGGCCCGATGCGCCGTGGTGCCCGAGCAATATCGAGTTCATCCGGCGGATCAACGGCCTGGCCGGCATCGACGACGTGAAGCGCATCGTGTTCGACGCGCGTTATCTCGTGATGGGCCTTGGCGACGTGTACCTCGGTGCGCCGGTCGCGACGCCGCTCGATCCGCGTCACAGGCTCGTCACCACGAAATACAACCCCGCGCGCACCTGGACGCCGGAGAACGCGGTCGGCATCGGCGGCGCGTACCTGTGCGTGTACGGGATGGAGGGGCCGGGCGGGTACCAGTTCGTCGGCCGCACCGTCCAGATGTGGAACCGCCACCGCACCACCCGCGAGTTCGAAGCCGGCAAGCCGTGGCTGCTGCGCTTCTTCGACGAGATCCGCTTCTACGAAGTCGGCGAGGCGGAGCTGGCGGAACTGCGCGCGGATTTCGTCGCGGGGCGCGCCGGTCTGAAGATCGAGGAATCGGTGTTCGATCTCGGCGCATACAACCGTTTCCTGCGCGATGAGGCCGATTCGATCGCCGCGTTCAAGGCAGCGCAGCAAACGGCGTTCGAAGCGGAGCGCGAACGGTGGCGGGTGGCCGGCCATGCCGAATACGTCGGCGACGCGGCGCAGGGTGACGCGGATGCCGCGCGGGAAGCCGGCGCACTCGCCGACACGCAGCGCGCGATTGCCGCGGACGTATCGGGCAGCGTGTGGAAGGTGCTGGTCGAAGCCGGTGAACGCGTGACCGAAGGGCAGGTCGTCGCGATCGTCGAGTCGATGAAGATGGAGGTCGCGGTGACGGCAACGGAAGACGGCACGATCGAGACGATCGATTGCGCGCCGGGCGCGGCGGTGGTGGCCGGCCAGCGGCTGATGGTGATGAAGGCGGGCGCCGCCGAGGAGGTCGCGTGAGCACGACGGAACGTTCGATTTTGCCCGGCGTCCGCTCGATCGCCGCGCTGCGTGCGCGCTATGCGGCGGGCGACCTGACGCCGCACGCGCTCGTCGACGCGATCGCCGCGCATTTCGCCGCGGGCGATCCGCATCATGCGTGGATCCGGCCGCTGACGCATGCCGAGATGACGGCTTACGCCGACGCGCTGGCCGGGCGCGACCTCGCGTCATTGCCGCTGTACGGCGTGCCGTTCGCGATCAAGGACAACATCGATCTCGCCGGCATCCCGACGACGGCAGCCTGCCCGGCCTACGCGTACACATCGGCGCGCAGCGCGCCCGTCGTCGAGCGGCTGATCGCGGCCGGCGCGATCCCGATCGGCAAGACCAACCTGGACCAGTTCGCGACCGGATTGTCGGGCCAGCGCTCGCCTCATGGCGCGTGCCGCAATGCGCTCGATCCGCGCTATGCGTCGGGCGGCTCGAGCTCCGGGTCGGCGGTGGCCGTGGCGCTCGGCGTCGCGTCGTTCTCGCTGGGTACCGACACGGCCGGCTCCGGGCGCGTGCCGGCCGCGTTCCACGGGCTCGTCGGGCTCAAGCCGACCAAGGGCGTGCTGAGTACGCTCGGCGTCGTGCCGGCCTGCCGGTCGCTCGATTGCGTGTCGGTGTTCGCGCAGTCGGCGGCCGACGCGCGCACGGTGTTCGCCGCCGCGCACGGCGTGACCGACGGCGATCCGTACGGACGCGCATGGCAGCCACTGCTGGGCGCGGACGGGCTACGCGCGCAACCGGCGCGACCGCTCGGGCAATTGCGCTTCGGCACGCCGCGCGCCGACCAGCTGCAATTCTTCGGCGACGAATCGTATGGCGCGGCGTGGCGTGCCGCGCTCGAGCGCCTGCGCGCGACCGGGGCGCGGATCGTCGAGATCGATTTCAGCGCGTTCCTGGCTGTCGCGCGGCTGCTTTACGAAGGCCCGTGGGTCGCCGAACGGCTCGCCGCGATCGGTGCGTTCGCCGCGCGGGAACCGGACGCGCTTCATCCGGTGATCCGCGAAATCGTCGGCGGCGCGGCGCGCTTCAGCGCGGCCGATGCGTTCGCCGCGTTCGACACGCTCGCGACATTGCGCGTCGACGCCGGTCGCGCCTGGGACGGACTGGACGCGATCGTCATGCCCACTTCGGCGACGACAGCGACCATCGACGCACTCGAAGCCGACCCGATCGGCGTCAATTCGCGTTTTGGTTATTACACGAACTTCGTCAACCTGCTCGACCTGGCGGCGATCGCGGTGCCCGCCGGCCTTTGCGAAACCGGGCCGCATGCCGGGCTGCCGTTCGGCATCACGTTCGTCGGGCGCGCGCACGACGACGCGCAACTGCTCGATCTTGCACAGGCGTGGGGTGACGCGGCGGAACGTGGCAGCGGTGAGGGTGGCGGCCTGCTGACGGACGTCGCCGGCGACGCGTTCGCAACGCCGGCATCGGTGCCCGGCGCGTCATCCGGCGTCGTGCGCGTGGCTGTCGTCGGCGCGCATCTGAGCGGTGAGCCGCTCAACTGGCAGCTCACCCAGCGTGGCGGACGTTTCGTCGCCGCGACGACGACAGCGCCCGCCTATCGTCTCTACGCGCTGTCCGCGGCGGCATCCGGCGGCGTCGCCAAGCCGGGCCTCGTGCGTGTGCCGGACGGCGGCGCGTCGATCGCGGTCGAGCTCTGGGAGATGCCGGTCGACGCCTACGGCAGCTTCGTCGCCGGCATTGCCGGCCCGCTTGGCATCGGCACGCTGACGCTCGCGGACGGCTCTCGGGTGCAGGGTTTCCTGTGCGAAAGCGCGGCGCTGGCCGGCGCGCAGGACATCACGCACTTCGGCGGCTGGCGTGCCTACCGCGCGAGCGCCGCGACCGGCGCAGGCGCATTGCAATGAACGCCCGGTCGCGCGGTGCCCCGGCATGCGCGCGACCGGCATCTGAAACGATACGGAGATTTTCATGCCAACGACCCGCAACACGACCGGATGGCTCGCCGTGCGCCGCGAGCTGACGACCCGCGGAAAATGGACGCTCGGCGTGGCGTCCTTCCTGCTGCCGTTCGCCGTCTGGTGCCTGATCAGCTATGTGCCGTTCATCTGGCATCCGCAAATGCGCGTCACGAATCCGGGCAGCGTCGACTACTTCCAGACCGGCATGCAGATCGATCGCGACGTGTTCGACGACGAACTCGCCCATGCGCGAGCGACCCACGCGGCCGTGCCCGAAGGCGTGCGCGCGAACCCGGCGTACCTGCCCGCGCCGCACCAGGTGCTGCGCGCGTTCTACACGGCGTTCACGACCCCGCCGGCATCCCGCGACGGCGTCTGGCTGCACGAGAGCCTGTGGCACAGCATCCGTATCATCTTCTGGGGCTTCGTGATTTCATCCGCGATCGGCGTGCCGCTCGGCATCGTCTGCGGCACCTTTAGCGTGCTCGCGCGGCTGCAGGAGCCGTTCCTGGAGTTCTTCCGCTACCTGCCCGCACCGGCGTTCGGCGCGCTGATGGTCGCGATCCTCGGCATCTACGATGCGCCGAAGGTCGCGATCATCGTGATCGGGACGCTGTTCCAGCAGGTGCTGATCATCGCGAACACGACGCGCAAGCTCGAATACGGGCTGTTCGAGGCCGCGATGACACTCGGCACGAAGAAGCTGAAGCTGCTCACGCACGTCGTGATTCCGGGCGTGCTGCCGGACCTGTATCGCGACCAGCGCATCCTGCTCGGCTGGGCCTGGACCTACCTGATCGTCGCCGAACTCGTCGGTACGAGCTCGGGCATCACCTGGTACATCAGCCAGCAGGCGCGCTACCAGCATTTCGACAACGTATATGCGGCGATCCTGATGATCGGGATCATCGGCCTCGGCACCGACATCGTGCTTGGCCTGCTCGGCCGCCGGCTGTTTCCGTGGGATCGCACGCTGAACGCGTGACGCCCGTTGACGCCCACCCATCGACCGATTTCCGCGGAGACCATCATGCAGAACCCGCAAGCCGTTCCCGATTACCTGATGCAGTCCGACGCGGTGCGCGAGCGCTTCGCGCGCCTGAAAACCCGCGACGTGATACTCGACGTGCGTCATGTCGGCAAGCGTTTCGCGACACCGCAGGGCGAGTGCACCGCACTCGACGACATCAGTTTCCGTACCTACCGGCGCGAATTCGTGTGCGTGATCGGCCCGTCCGGCTGCGGCAAGTCGACGCTGATCCGCATCCTGGCCGGGCTCGACGCGCAGACGAGCGGCGAGGTGCTGCTCGACGGCAAGCCCGTGCAGGGGCCGGGCGCCGATCGCGGGATGGTGTTCCAGGGCTATACGCTGTTTCCGTGGCTCACCGTGAAGAAGAACGTGATGTTCGGACTCCGGATGAATGGCAGCAGCAGCGGCCAGGCCGAGCGCGAAGCGCTGCAGTGGCTCGATCTGGTCGGGCTGACGCGTTTCGCGGATGTCTATCCGCACCAGTTGTCGGGCGGGATGAAGCAGCGCGTGGCGATTGCCCGCGCGCTCGCGAACCGTCCGCGCATCCTGCTGATGGACGAGCCGTTCGGCGCGCTCGACGCGCAGACGCGGGCGCGAATGCAGACGCACCTGCTCGACATCTGGCGCAACATCGACGTGACGATCCTGTTCATCACGCACGACCTCGACGAGGCGATCTTCCTGGCGGACCGGATTCTCGTGCTGAAGGCGAACCCGGGGGCGGTGCAGGAGCTGATCGAGGTGCCCGTGCCTAGGCCGCGCGACGGTGCGCAGGTCAATACGCCCGAATTCATCGCGACGAAGGCGCGGCTCGAGGCGCTGATCCATCCGAAGGAGGCGGTGGCCATCGACGACGGCGTGAGGCCGCACATGATCCGCATGACGGATGTGTCGGACAACGTCGAGTAAGAGGCAGGTGATGAAAACGGGCGGACGGTCGCTACGTGTCTACGCTCGGGCGATCGCCAACGCCGTCGCGACATCGCCGCGGCGATATGCGGCCCGAACGGCTGCCGTCGTGGCCTCGATGACTTCCGGCGGGGGTGACTTTCGCAGGCGCACGGCGACGCGCGGCAGTGATGCGAGCTGCGTCCGGAGGTCGACGATCAGCCGGCAGCAGCGAAAACCGTGGGACGCGGCCTGCGGGTGGACGGCGGCGTCGGCAAGCCCGGCCGTCCACTCGACGCCGCGATGGCGCCTGACTGCATCGAGGTGCGGCAGATGGCGTGCGTCGCCCGACAACGCGATCAACAGCGCGGCCCATTGCGCGCCGCGCCATCCATGTTCCTCGTCGCGCGTGAGGTCGGCCAGCAGCGCGTCGTCCAGCACGGACAGGCTTTGCTGGCACAGGTAGTGGAAGTCGAGCGGCTGGCAGCGGACCTGCGGGTAGTCGCCCAGCACGTGCCCGAGTTCGGCGCCGGTCTCGACGGCAGCGGCGAGAAACCGTTCGGCCGGCGCGGGACGGTTCAGCAACAGCGTCGGCACGCTTCGGTAGAGCCGGTGGATGTCGTCGGGGTGATAGTGCATCGCGAATGTCGGGGTGATCGACCGGCGCGCGCGGTGCGCCGTTCAGGTTTTCGGCGGGTCGCCGGACAGCAGCGCGGTGTAACGCCGCTGCATTTCATCGGGTTCGACCGCTTCGAACGTATGCCCGATCAGCCAATCGTAGCCGAACGGATCACGAATCTTGCCCGAACGCTCGCCGTAGAACTGGTCCTGGATCGCGCGTGTCAGCTGCGCGCCGGCCGCGATCGCGGCGGCGATCGTCGCGTCGGCATCGTCGACATGCAGGTGAAGCGACATCGGCGCCTTGCCATCCGGGTCGAGCGCGAAGATATCGTATTCGGGGAACTCGTCCGAGATCATCAGCGTGCACGGCCCGAGCTGCAATTCCGCGTGGCCGATGCGTCCCGACGGCTCGACGAGACGGAATTTCTCCTGCGCGCCGAATGCCTTCGCATAGAACGCGATGGCGTCGTCCGCGCGCCTGGCGCGCAAATAGGGGAAGACTTCGTGAATCGCCATGGTGCCCTCCGGTGGGTGGTGCGGGTAACGCTCGATTCTGTCGGGCCTCGCGGGCCCCGTCCTGAACAGGATTGACCGCCTCGTCTGACTCGGAAACGGCGGGTGTGACGCCCGGGCCGGGTCGATGAAGGATCGCCGTCTTCGCCGGGGCAGCGGCCGCGGATCATGTCGTTTACCGTGCCGTGAACGGCGAACACGCTGATTCTACAGACTTCCAGTTGAAGGTCGCCCTGCGGAAACCGACGACGAAACGGGTCTGCCAGCCACCACGTGGTCGTCGCGGGCCGTCCGTCCGGAAGGCCGGTGTTGGCCAGGACAAAACTGCCGGTGCAGTTTGCCGCAAGGTAGGCGCCGGCGTTCCATTGCGACCTCAGCCAGTCACATGCGGCGGACTGTCGTGCCGGCAACGGGTCGAATGCGTTACCGACTGCATCGCCGGCGCGGTCGCCCAGGATAACGCCGACGATCGCGCGAAACTGCGCCGCTACGTCGAGCAGAAGGCGGCGCGGCGCGAAGGGGCGCACTGGTGCCTGTACCACGCGCCGCGCCAGCAGGGCGAGGAGGGCGATTTCGCTTGCCGACAGTTCGAGCCGGCCGCCAACCGTCGCGGACAGCACGCGCGCCTGACAGTCGAGCCGCCAGTCGTTTGTCATCCGGCGGCCGGGTGCCTGGAGAATGGCGTCGAGTTCGAGCAGTTTCACCGGCTTGACGAGATAGTGATCGGCGCCGCCAATCAGGCCGTCGATTTTGTCCTGGGTCTCTCCGCGCGCAGTCAGCATCACGATGCCGCGGTCGCGATGCCGGGCCCCGAGCCACACGGCCGCATCGAAGCCGCTCCCGTCCGGCAGCATCACGTCGATGATCGCGAAGGCGAGATCCGACGCCCGTTCCTGGAAATCCGCGACCGTACCGGCCTGATCGACGGTCCAGCCGCGTTTTTCCAGCAACGCGGCGATTTCTTCGCGCAACTCGACCTCGCCGTCGAGCAACAGCACTTTGGCCATACTGCTAACTTGGATCCGCATTGTGTGGTTGCGGATTCTTTGCTTATGTCCGTTCCGATCGGTGGCGCCGCGGCGTTGGATAGCGCGATGCAGCCGTCGTCGGCCCCGCGTTTGCCTGCGCGTCGCAGGCGCGGGGATTTCAGCCGAACGAGGCGGCTGCGGTCGTGTTTCGTGGCAACAATCGAGGCGCGGGATGAGCGTGAGGCCAGCGCCGGTAAGCCGTGCCGTCACGTGAGCCCGACTGGGCAACGAGAGGCGCGGCGAGCTTGCCGCGCCCCCTCGGGCCGTGCCGCGTTACTTGACGGAGCTCGCGCTGACCTTCGCGAAATCCAGGCTGCCGAAGCCGGTGTCGTCGTCCCAGCCTGCCTTCGCGGTGTAGCCGTGGCTACTGTAGCCGTTGTTGCCCGACGTCACGTCGTGGAGTAGCGACGTATGGGTCGGGAGGCCCTGATAGAACGCCGAAGTCGGCAGGCCGAGGCTGTTGTTGTTGGCCGATTCGACACGTGCCCAGCCGCCGACGAAAATCGGCGAAGCGAGGCTCGTGCCACCGACGAGCTGGTTCGTCTGTCCGTTGATGACGATGTGTGCGCCCGTCGACTGCGCGGCGTCGAACGCCACGTCGGGCAGTACGCGCTTCGTTACCGTGCTGCCAAGCGCTGCGGTCTGCCAGCTTGGTGCGGTCTCGAACGCGCTCACGCCGCCGCCCGTCGCCCAGATCCGCACGGCGTTGTCGACCGGGTTGCCGTTGCTGTCGAGGTCCGCATAGGCGACGCCTTCGTTCCACACGGTTTCGCCGGCCCACGTCGTGGTGCCGGTGGTCGATAGCGTCGTGCCGCCGACGGCGACGACGTACGGCGAGCTCGCGGGCGACGACACGCTGTACTTGGACAGGTTGATCGTCGTCTTGACCGACGTGCCGTTGTACGTGCCGATGTAGCCGGGTGCGCCCTGCGGTGACGTCGACCACTGATAGACGCCCGCGTCGCCTGCCGAGACGGAGAACACCTGCCCTTGCGCGACCGCCTGCTTGAATACCGCGTCGTCGGCCGCGAGCGAGCCGTCCGAGTTGGCGGCCGTTTCGTCGAGGCCGAGCGACACGTTGATGACGGTCGCCTTGTTGTCGGTTACCGCCTTGTTGTAGGCGGCGGTCAGCGTGGCGTCGGTGAGGCCGCTGTCGTTGCTGTCGCCGTTGATGGCCGAGTAGAAGATCAGCTGTTTGACGCCGCCCGACGTGCCGATGATGTCCTGGCTGTCGAGATCCCACTCGCTCGGATCGCCGTCGTCGGCCAGCGTGCCGGGGCCGCCCGCGACCACCGCCGTGTTGACGGTTGCCAGGCCGGCGTTCTGCGTGAAGGTGTTCAGGTCGGCGATGGTCTGGGTCATGTCGCCCCAGGTGATGATGCCCACCGTGGTGTTGGTCGCGGCGGGCAGGCCGCTCGCGTCATAGATCTTTGCGAAATCGGTCGGCTGATGGCCGACTTGCGAGCCGGCGGTCGCATTCTTCGAGATCGCATTCGGCTCGACGACGGCGGCCGGCGCGAAACGGTGGAGCAGGCGGTGCGGCACGGCAGCGTTCTGCAGGCCGAGCACCGAATCGACGACCGGGCCGAGCGACGCCGGGATCAGCGCCGCCGAATCGTTCGCGTAGACCGGCTTGCCTCGATAGTTGAAGCGCTTGATGCTCGCCTGGAAGCCACGCTGCACGTTACCGGCATTACCGTCGGCGGCGATCAGTGTGTTGTTGTCCGAGACCGTGATGTTGCTGAAGCCGTTCGCCTTCAGATGAGCGACTACCGCCGCGACCTGCGCGTCGGTCGGCGAGAAGCGTGCCTTGAATTGGGCCGGCGTGAGGTACTTGTGATAGCTCGCGCTACCCGGCTGGTTGACGTCGCGAAGGAAGGTGTCGAGCTGGTCCGCGTTGCGGTTCTTCAGGACCACGGTCACGTGCAGCGGCTGGCTCAATTCGAGCGGCGTCACGTGCGTATCGGTGAGCGCCGGCGTGCCGACGCTGTTCAGCGAATAACCGGGTGCCGCAGCGGACGCGGCCAGTGCCTGCGATGCGGCCGCGGCTGGTGCATTCGGCAGGAGGAACGCGCTGGTGCGCGTCTGGACCCAGTTGGTTGCCGCCTGGGCGGACAGCGGGACCATCGTGGCTGCTACTCCAACTGCAATTGCCGTCAGCGCAAAGCGTTGCAGGCGTTTGCGATTGAGGTATTGAGTTCTCTGCATTGTGAGCTCCGAGATTTCGACGAAGAACGGGTACAGCGCGCGGCCCGGATCGCGGGTAGCGAAGGGCGGCCGATGCAACCTGACGCAAGCCAGAACGATCAGCAGAATTCAAGGCGACATAAGTATTCCTCCCCACCCACCATCAGGATTTGAGGCCGGTCCGGTATCGGGCTCGCGTATCGCGGGCGCGGATTCTGCGCTCGGCCCTCTTGTTTGCCGGGCTGTGCCGCGATCGTGCGTGCGGTGGTCCGACACATGCTTTGGGTACAGTCCGCGGCTTGCGGATGGAACAGCTTCGATTCGTTCCCTGTTGATTAGGAATGCAATTTATTGGAGTCGAAAAAAGGCGATATCGAGATGCCGTTAGACGACCTGGATGCCGGTAACTTCCTTGCGACGCATCTAAGAAACGGTCCAGCCTGAAGCAAAGCTGGATGAGGGTGAATCGAAAATATTTCCCTGCTGGAGGTAATCGCGGTTTGCGAACCGGATATCGACCTCGTAGTAACGTAATTAAAATGGAAGTTATTTGTCGGGTTTTTGATTTTTTCGCCGCTCAAGCTCCCGCCGGTATTTATTGCAGGAAAAGATAGCAAGGAAGAAAACGGAGCGTCAAATATTTTTTGATGGAATCTAAAATGTTTAGATCGAGGTTTGGCAGGGTTGCCGAGAAAGGTTTCAAAGCTTGCGGGAGTCGTAAGCGGAACGTAGGGGCGTCGCGCTGAAGGCGCGAGGCGACATGAACCGGTTCCCTGGTTGAACGTGACGAGCGGGGAGTCAACGGGCTCGCTGCGCCGCTGTTCGTTCGAGCGTGGCTCGATACAGCGAGGTGACGGTGAGCAAGGGGCAGGGGATTGCGCCAATTTAAAAGGATTGCAGAATATTTTTATCGTTTGAATCGACATGATGACGGGTGGCTGGCGGTTCGATGTGTTCGTGGGCGGCTCGCGTCGACATACCGCTCGCTCGAAACGACGGCCCTGGCTGTCCCTCCCCGAAGGCCAGGCTGCCAGCCGACAGGAGACCGGAATCGGTATAAGGCACGATCTGGTCGTCGTCGCCGTGCATCACGAGCCCGGGAGTCGTTGTGCCCTTCAGGTCTTCCGTGAAGTTGGTCCGCGAGACTTGCGGAATATCGATTGAATACCCCCGTCCGCTCAATCGATTTAATCATTTAGAAAATTTTGTCGAATGCGGCGGTGCGAAGCGTGCCCCGTTATTTGGTGCAATGAATTTCGTCTTTGTTTTATTTTTAGAAATTGATTTTTTTGAATCGCGGCGATAATGAATTGCAAGGCTCGCGGAGCCGCGCCACACGGGCGATTCCGCCCGGTATTGCGCTTTATTTATGTAAAGACTCCATATCCCATTGAAATGAATTTTCAAAATATCGATTCCTGGATTTGCGCGAAATAACTGCTATAACGGATTTCAGCTGTCGGTCGGAAGTGGGTGTAATCAAAAGTGTTCAACTACAGGTGAAGGGGTATGAAATGGCAAACGACGACGTGAAGAAGCTGATTGTGCAATCGGCCGAGGCGGCCGAACTTGCTGCCCAGTGCGCGGCGAATCTGGCGAAATGCGCCGCGGCATACCATGCCGCAGTGGCGCGGGCAGCCTCCGCGAAATGCGCCGCCACCGCCGCCAAGTGCGCGGCGAACGCGGCCCACTGCGCGGCCAATGCGGCAAAGTGCGCGGCAAACTGACATGCCTCGCACGGATACGGGCTTCATGGCGGACCACCGGAGGAGTTCGCCATGAACGTCCCGACGCTGGGTGTAGGACTTCAGTTCAATCCGTCGCTGATTGGCTGGTTTCCGTTTCTCGAGCAGTCGCTCGATGCGCTGGAAATCCTGTTCGACGGCGTGATGACGCCGCTCGACGGGCCCGGGCTGATGCTGCCGGCGACGGTCGACATGATGTCCGCGGTCGCCGCGCGCTTTCCGCTCGTCGGTCACTCGAACTACGGCGGCGACTTCGGGTTCGATGATCTGGCGAGCACGCCGGCGGTGCGGCGCCACGTGCCCCTCGCCGGGAAATTCAACGTCCCGTGGGTCTCGAACCATTGCTTTTACAGCGACGCATCGTGGTGCGACGTGTGGAGCAGTCCGCTGCAGTTCTCGCATGCCGAGGTCGTCCGGGTCGCCGACCGCGCGCGCGCGTTGCAGGACCTGTACGGCGTTCCGCTCGCGCACGAGAACGCGGCCTACTACCGGACGTGCCCGGGAAGCGAAATGCAGGAGGCGGAGTTCCTCGCCCGCGTCGTCGAGCGGTCGGGCACCTATCTGCACCTCGACCTGCACAACCTGTATGCCAACGGGCAAAACCATGGCGCCAGTGGCTATTCGATCGCGCGTTTCCTCGACACGATCCCGATGGACCGCGTCATCTGCATCCATATGGCCGGCGGCCGCTGGTTCGACGACCAGTACCACGATCTGCACGACACTCAGGTCGTCGAGCCGGTGTGGGACTTGCTCGACGACGTGCTGTCTCGCGCGCGCCCCGGCGCGGTGATTCTCGAATACGAAGCCGAGGCGCTGCACAGCCGCGAAGAGACCCTCGACATTGCCCGCTCGATCGACGTCGTCCTGGCCGATCTCGAGCGCGGACGCGCGGCGTGGGACCGTGCCTACGGCCCCGCCAGCCGCAGAACAACACAACGGGAGGCAGCGTGAAAGTGGGCCACGAGATCGACGTCGCGCCGGCGAACTGGACGTTCGGCGGCAACGTCGCAGATACCTTTGTCGACCACGTTCGCCGGTCGGTGCCGTACTACGATGCCGGGCACGACCTGGTTTGCCAGCTCAGCGATTTCTTCTGCCATGGCGACAGCGTCTGCTACGAGATCGGCGTATCCACGGGCCAGCTTTTGCGGAAGCTGGCCGAACATCATGCGTCGAAGCCGGGCATCCGGTGGGTCGGCATCGATCCGGTCGAGTCGATGATCGACAAGGCGCGGCAGCACTGCGTGGAGGTGCCCAACATCGAGCTTGAAACCGGCGACGCGCGGTTGTATGACTTTGAGAAGTCGGACCTGATCGTCTCGTTCTATTGCATGCAGTTCATCCCGCCGAAGGACCGGCAGAGCGTATTCGACCACATCTACGAGCGCCTGCACTGGGGCGGGGCCTTCATTCTCTTCGAGAAAGTTCGCGCGCCGGATGCGCGGTTCCAGGACATGACCGTGTCGCTTTACAACGACTACAAGCGGCGCGAGGGCTTCTCGGCCGACGAGATCCTCAACAAGACAGCGAGCCTCAAGAGCGTCCTGGAGCCGTTTTCCACGGAAGCCAACCTGGGGCTGCTCAAGCGAGCGGGATTCGTCGACGTCACGACCGTCATGAAGTACCTGTGTTTCGAGGGATTCCTCGCCATCAAGTAGGCCGCTGCGAGCAGACCTTCCGGCGATCGGGATGCCCTGCGAGGGGATCGCCGTGGCCGCGAGCGAGCACACTCTTAGAACACGGGGGGCTGGATGGATGCCAGGCTGGTATGGGACACGTGGCGGCGAATCCTGAGCGACGACGGTCTTGTCGCGATCGTCACGCAGGCCGGTCATGCCGATGACGCGGCACTCGCGCGCCTCGGCGCCGCCGAGCGGGCCGTGGTTGACGACTACGCGTCGACACCGCGCGCAACGAAGACCAATGTCGGCATGTACCGCCGCAGCCTGGTGCGGATCGCTCGCGTCGCGCTCGGTTGCGTGCCGATGAGTCAGCATCTTCTGTTGATGAGCGGGCTCGACGTCGATGAAGTGGGCGCGGAGTTCGCCCGCGTCAACGGCTATGCCGACGACGGCCCGAATTTCTGGCGCCTCGCCGGCGCCTTCGTCGCCTATCTCGCGACGCGTCCCGAATTCAACGCGCCAACGCACCAGGACGTGTTGGCGATCGATCAGGCGCGGGTTGCGCTCGCCCTCCGTCTCGGCCAAGGCACGGTCGATGCATGGCCAACCGCCGTCGCGGCCGGGATTCGCGACACTGCCGGTTCGGATCGCTCGGCCGTGCGTTTCGTCGCGTCGCGAGCCGCCGTCGTTGTCCGGTCGCGGCACGATCTCACGCGGTGGATCGAAAACCCGCATGGCTTCGATCCCGACGAAGCCCTGAACGCGTCGCCGCGGCATTGGCTGGTCTATTTCCCGGATGCGGACAGCGCGCCGGCTTATGCGGAGTTGTCCGAGCGATCGGCCCGCATCTTCGAGCTGCTGGCCACACCGCATTCAGCCGCCGACGTGGCACGGGTACTGGGCAGCCTGTCCGAAGCCGAGGCGCTCAAGGTGGTCGACCGGCTCACGGAACTCGGCGTGGTCGTCGGCGAGAAAGCCGGCGGGCGCGTCGAGCGGAGCGCCTTTCAGGACGAGTCGCTGAGCAGCGATGCGTTCGTCATGCTCGATCCGGCGGTCGAGATACTGGACGTGGAGATCGACGGGCACTGGTTTCTGTGCCAGGGCCACTTCGCAGTCGGCATGGCCGTGCCGCCCGGCGAAGGACTGTCCGACTTCGTGGGCGAACTCGCGGGCAAGCCTGTCCGCGTTGGCGCGCTGCGCAAGGGCTTCGACGATCAGCATCTGATCGACACGATGCTCGCCGCGTTGCGCCAGCATGGCTTCCTCCACGTGACGTCGCAGGATGCGCCGTCGGCCGATGCGTTGGCGCAGTTGCGCCGCTCCGCCGCGGAGCGCCGTCGGGCGAGGCTTTGCCACACCCTCGACCTGCCTCTCGACGCCACATCGGCCGACGCCATTCGTGCCCGTGCCGAGACTGAGTCGACCGCGCCGCAACTGCACTTGCGCTGTGCGCACCTCGGCGATCACGCGCCGACCTTCGCCGAGCTTGCGCGCCTGCGTCAGGCAGGCCAGTTGCGTCTGCATGACACCGTGGTGCAGACGACCGATCCGGGTTGCGACGCCGAGGTCGTCCGGTCGCTGCGCCGACTCGGCGCCGGCGTGATCGTCGACGATGTGCCGTGGCCGGCACCGGAGCGGCCCATCGCGGGCGTCGATGTGTTGACGCGAGCGGGCATCCCCGTGCATGCACGGATAACGCCGGACCGTTCCTTCCTCGACCCGGAAACGCGCGCTCGTGCGCTGGCCTGGGCCGAAAGGGCGGGGTTCTCCGGCTGGTGCCTCGTGCTCGATGCCGACGCGCTCTGGCCGGCAGGCGAGGCGAGCGAGGCCGATTTCCTCGGCGTCTTCCAGGCCGTGAGCGCGTGGGAGGAGATCCTGGGAGATGTCTCCATCGTCAGCCTGCCGAGTGACGAGGTCCTGCTCGGCAATGCGTCGTCGCCCGGTCCCGAGGGGCTGTCCGACATCGCCGCACGGTTCCGTCTCGCCTATTTGCGCTGGCGTCTGCCGCTGCTGAAGTCATTCGAAGGCGACAACACGTTCAGCCAGACACCCGAGGCGGAGGAAAAGCTCGTTCGCCTTCGGGAAGACCTGCTTCCCAACCATCCCGAGCTGCTTCACCTGGTGCCGGGCAGCGTGGTCGTCGACGTGTGCGGCGGCAATGGCCGCGTTGCGCGCCGTCTCTCGCCGCTGGTCGGCGCCGACGGCCTCGTCGTTTCGATCGAGATGCTGCGTTGCGTGACCGATCGCGCGCGCCGCTTTGCCTGCGAGCAGGGGTACCTGAACGTGCAGTTTCGCGTCGGCCTGGCGCAGCGCATCCCGTTTCCCGCCGGGGCGGCCGATGCGGCCGTCAACGAGTGGACAGGCGCGATCTGGCAGCTGGGGCTCGGCCCGGCGATGGTGGCCGAGATGGCCCGCGTCGTCCGCGTCGGCGGTCGAATCGCCGTCACGCATCGGCTGGTGCGGCTCCCGCTCGATCGGCTCGGGCAGCCGTGGGTGCAGTTCGACAACATCTACGCGTTGATGCGCGAGGCCTTCGATCGCCCGGACCTCGCGATCGTCACCGAGCGCGTGTGGGGGCAAACCGTGTCGACGTTGGCCGGCGAAAAAGCCAGTGCATGGCGCAAGCACTACGTGCCGCGCATCGTCAATCCGTTCGACGTGACCTACACCGAGGACAAGGATCCGGGCCCGCACGCCGACGTGTGCCTCACCCTCATCGCGGAGCGTGTTCAATGACGACCGATGCACCGGCCCCAGGGATCGACGCACGATCGCAGGCCGCCGCCTTCGACGACGCGCGCGCGTCGCTGGACCGGCTCGGCATCCCCGACGCGCTGCCGGCGCTGCACGCCGCGGGGCTGGGCATTCGACGCAGCGTGCTGGGCGGCTCCCATTCGGTGGCGGTCTATCCGCCGATCGACTCGTTGACGCCGGTCGAATCGCGTTCGGTCCTGCGCGCCATAGGCTTCGGCGGCGATACCAGTCTCTACGTGCACATTCCTTTCTGCGAGACGCGCTGCACCTTTTGCCATTACACGGTGCAGCACTATGCGGGCAAAGGCAAGGCATCGCAGACCAGCGAGGACGACGTGGCGCGCTATCTCGACGCGCTCCGGCGCGAACTGGCGCTCTGGGGCGCCAGGATCGCGCAATCGGGCACCGCGCTGTCGTCGATCTATATCGGCGGCGGCACGCCGCTGGTGCTCGACGAGGCGTCGCTGGGCGACCTGATTCGCACGATCGGCGCATGCTTCGACATCCTGCCCGGCGCGGAGGTGTGCGTCGAGGGCAGCCCGCTCACCATCACGGCGCCCGGCGGCGAGGACAAGCTGCATTTCCTGAAGGAGCAGGGTTTCACGCGCCTGAGCTTCGGGGTGCAGTCCTTCGACGACGCCGTCCTGAAATACGCGGGGCGCGGCTACAAGCGCGACGTGCCGATTCGCGCCGCGCAAATCGCGGGCGCGATCTTCGACAACTGGAATCTCGATCTCATCCAGGGGCTTTACAAGGGTTCGCCGGCGGAAGTCTGGCGGAACCTCCAGACGATCGCGGAACTGCAGCCCGCGCATCTGACCTGGTATCACGGCCGTTTCGCCGACCGGCCCCAGGGCGACTGGTATCAGTCGGACGACCGGCACGGCGAATTCGAGGACGAACTCGCGACGCTGCTCGGGCGCATGCTGATCTGGCGCGGGATGGAGGCGCTCGGCTATCACCAGTGCGACGGCAACCGCTTCGTGCGCGCGCACCACTATATCGATCCGTTCAAGAAGGTCCGCACGTCGGCGTCGCGCGATCTGCTTGGCGTCGGGGTGGCGTCGTATTCGCACGTCGGTGCAAGTTCGGCGGGTTACGGCTGTCGAGGCTATACGTTCCGCAACGACACGCAGGTTCGCGCGTACGCCGACCGCGTGCTGCGCGGCGACCTCCCGATCGCCACGGGCCGCGCGATCGACGACGAGGAGTGGCTGGCGATGTCCTACGCCACCGGGTTGCGTAGCGGCCGCGTGGAGGATCCCGCCTTGCACGCGATCGCCATCGGCAAGCCGCGGCTCTCGGCGCATTATCGGGCGCTGACGAGCAGGCTGACCGGGCTGGGCACCCTCGAGCCGTATGCCGACTGCGAGGGCAGGGAAGGGTTGCGGTTGACCCCGCTCGGCCGGCTGTTCGAGGACGAGACGCTCGCGCTGTTCTTCAGCCCGGCCGTCAAGCGCATCTTGACGGCGCCCCCGAAACCGGCGGTTTCGCTCGTACGGATGCCAGCCAAAACCGCTGCGGTCCCGTCGATGACGCGCGTCTGATCTGCGCGTGGAGCCGACGGTGCGCGTCAATCGACGATGAACAGCTTGGCGCCGACGTCGGTGGACGAACGGTGGGGTTCCGTGTCGTCGGCAACCTGATAGCTCATGCCGGGCAGCAGCGTGAACGATCGGCCATCCTTGAGCTCGGTATGCAGTTCTCCTTCGAGACACAAGAGGATGTGCCCCTTCGAACACCAATGGTCGGCAAGGTAGCCCGGCGTGTACTCGACCATGCGGACACGAATCGTCCCGAAGGTTTGCGTGCGCCAGTAGGCCGCGCCGCGTTCGCCCGGATATTCGACGCGATCGACCTGCGACCAGTTCGTGGTGCCAAAGGGAATGGCCGACATTTTCACGGTGACGACTCCAATTGCGCGCTCCATGCCTGAGCGTCCGATCAACTTTGTTGCGCTGGCGGGCCGGGCACGCGGGTGGGACTGCCGGGACGCGTGCGCAAATCGATGCGCGTCGCGAGATCCTTCCCGGTCAGGATACAACCATCGCCGGTGCCTCGTGAAACGGTGACGTCGTTGCGGGGACACCGGCCCGGCGAACTCGGCCGGATCGCGATTGCAGGATGCAGCCGCATGACCAGTCAGCGAACCTGCCGGGTCGTCAACTCCAGCCGTTCCGCAGCACGCCATGGTTTGAGCTTACTGTCCGCCACGTCCTGAATGACCTTGAATCGGTCCAGCTCGCGCATCGTCAGTGTCACCAATCCGGCTGGCTGCATGGTCGGCTCCGCGCTTGCTCAACGAGCCGTCCAGCATGCCAGCAGTCAAAAACACGACATCTGTAAATAGCCAGAACACGACATTAGGATATGGCCGCTACAAGCAATGTCATACCCGGATTCAGATGTCCACCTTCCAGCCATTTAAAAATGTCCGGTTTTAAGGTTGTTTTTGCTGCGTCTTTTTCCTCGTTTTGAGCATTACGCAGTGTCGAAGGTCGGCGCCTGAACGGGCAGGGCGCTCACGTTTGTTTCGCTAGCCTTTGCAGACCGACGGCCAGGTTTGGTTGGCGGCTTTGCGGTTTGCCGACGTTGCGCCAGCTCCACGATCACATGCTCGACGTCGGCCTGCGTGATCTCGCGTTGCTTCTTCTTGCCCGCTTGGGGTTCGTTTCGGTCGGTCCGGGTTGAGTCGCCACGATGCGTTCGAGACGGGGCTTTACCGATTCGACTGTTATCGCGTTGCGCCTGCAGCGCTTGGGCGACCTGTAGCACATGGCTCAAACGCTTGTGCTCAACGACGGCACCTTGATCGATTTCGGCCAGGCGATCGTATTGCCTGCAGCTCAACGCACGATCGTCAGCCCGAATCTCGATCCGCCCATCCGGGTACTCCCATACCTCGATCTGACGGTCGATCAACTTCCGGTTCTCCGGCGTATCGTCCAGCAAGTACATCACCCGGTCGTACTGAACCGTGAGCGACTTCGTTACCTTCCGTGGCTCGCGCCACGTCAGCGCCCGGTCCAGACTCTCGTTGGCC
>NZ_JAIZRT010000019.1:0-11855 GCF_020420065.1 Burkholderia sp. AU31624 | reverse complement strand
GGTCGAACAGTCGGTGCACATCTACAACCATGAGCGACCGCATACGGCTCTGAAATACAAAACGCCCGATGCGGTGCATCGGGCGTTCTAGCGCCTGGATACTGTCAACCTATTCCAGGACTTGACAGTGCCCGACGCGTGAAGTATGCCGCCCGGGTTCGTTACCGCGTCGCTGCGCGACCGCCGAAGCGGCACGCGATCCGCTTCAGAAACCCCAGAACATCAACCACCATGCGCTGTCGATGACGGCAAGCGCGACGGCGAACCACGCGAATGCCGCAAGCCGGCGCGGCCAGCCCGCATAGCGGCCCGTCACTTTCCACGCGAGCCACGCACTCCATGCGTTGGCGCCGACCAGGATCGCGATGCGCACATCGGTCGCCCAGCCGAGCGGTACATGCTCGGCACGCAGCAACGACAGTGTCGTGGCCGACAGGCCAAGAAATACGCCCGCACCCGCGATCGGGATCAACGCCTGGGCAAGATGATGCAGCCGCACGCGATCGAAGCGGCCGAGCATCAGCGTCGCGCCGGCCAGCAGCACCAGCAGTGCCGTGCCGTACACGAGCCCCGTGCCGACGATGTAGCTGATGACCAGCCCGCCGTCGAGCCACGAAAACACGTCGTTGCGATCCGGATAGTGCGTGAGCAGGAACCACGGCGCATTGGTCTCGAGCGGCCACGTGATGTCATGGTCGATCAGCCAGCCCGCGAGCCATTGCTTGATCTGCACGAACCACGGGCTGACGGTCCAGTGGAACGCACCGATCGCGACGCCAAGCAGGCCGTACAGGATCAGCGCGGTGTCCCACGGGTTCGCCTGCTGCGCGCCGAGGTTCACGACCTCGTCGGACGGCGAGCGCAACGACAGCGAGATCGCATCCCGGTGCCCGCTGCAGCGGCCGCACATGTGGCAGTCCGCCGCGCCCTTCATGTTGCGCAACGGCACGAGCGGCGCGCAGTTGATCGGAATCACGCGATGGCCATGCTCGCCGTTCTTGTACGACCGGCGCCATGCATCCTCGTCGACCTTGTAGCGCATCGGTGCGAGCCGCGCGAGCAGCCCGAACACGCCGTTCACCGGGCACAGGTACTTGCACCACACGCGCTTTTCGCGGCCGTACAGCAAGCCGATCACGATCGCGCCGACGGTCGAGCCGCCGAGTACGAACAGCACCGCGAGCGGGTACTGGTACACGCTCACCATCTGCCCGTAGATCGTCGTGAGCCCGAACGCGACGAACGGCCAGCCGCCCCACCGCATCCAGCGCGGAATCGGGCCGCCGCGGCCGAACTTGCTCGCGAATTCGGTGAGCGCACCTTCCGGACACAGCACGCCGCACCAGACACGGCCGAGCATCACCATCGACAGCAGCACGAACGGCCACCAGATGCCCCAGAACGTGAATTGCGCGATCAGCGTGAGGTTATTCCACAGATGTGCGGAGTCGTCCGGCAGCGGCAACACCGCCGGCACGATGATCAGGAACGCATAGACGGCGACGACGGCCCACTGGATGCCGCGGATCAACGCACCGTGGCGCTGCATCCATTGGCCGGCCTGCGCGAGCCAGCCCTGCTTGGCTGCGGCGACAACGCTCATGCCGCGCGACCTGCCGCGACCGCCGGACGACGGCTCGCGCGCTTCATCAGCAGCCAGACCACCGCCCAGTACACCGCATACGCGACCAGGTTGGTCAGCGCGGGATGAGCACGATAGCCGGTCAGCGTGGCGACGAGCGAGCCGAACGTACCCGAATCATCGAGGATCGCGGACGTGTCCCACACCTGCGAAATGCCGAGCGGCAGGATTTCCTTGTCGATCAGCTTGTCGACGCCGGTCTGGAACAGGCCTGCGCCGAGGAACAGCAGCATCACTTCCGTGACGCGGAAGAAATGCCGCCACGAGAAGTACTTGCCGCCGAGTTGCAGCAGATAGAACGTGAGGAACGCGAGGCCGAGGCCGATCACGACCGCGAGCATCTGGCTGCCGTCGACGTGACCCGACTGGCCGAAACCGAGACCGTACAGGAAGATCACCGTCTCGCTGCCTTCGCGCGCGATCGCGAGCGCGACCAGCACCGCGACACCCCACCAGTTCGAATCGCGCGTGCTCTGCTGCAGCGATTGCTCCATGTCGCGCTTCAGCGTGCGGCCGTGCCGGCGCATCCACAGCACCATCTGCACGATCAGCACGCATGCGATCAGCACCATGGCGGTCTGGAAGTAGTCCTGCGCGTCGCCGGACAGCACTTCGGTGAAACCGACCAGTGCGGCACCAAGGCCGACGGCCATCAGCAGGCCGACGCCGACGCCGGCCCAGAGAAAAGGCAGGCCGCGGCGCGCGTCGTCGTCGCCGTTTTTCAGCCATGCATAGAGAATGCCGACGACGAGCAGCGCTTCGACGCTCTCCCGCCAGACGATGAACAAGATCTGACCCATCGATACCTCCTGACGCGCGGTACACCGGGCAGGTGCGCCCGCGCGCAGATAAAACGCATTACTTCGCGACGATCACGCCCTGCGCCTGCTGGTGGAAATCGTCGAAAAACTTGTATTCACCCGGTGACAACGGTGCGACGACAACGAATGAATCGGCGCCCGGCGCGAGCACCTTCTCCTTGCGCAGTTGCACGCTCTCGAATTCGGCGGCGCCCTTGCCGGTGTTCTTGATCTCGATCTTGAAACGCTGGCCGGCCGGCACTTCGATGCGGGCGGGATTCAGCTTGCCGTCCGTCATCTCGAGCTTGAACGTCGGCAGATCGGCAGCGTACGCTGCGCCGGCAAGCCACAACGCAGCGGCTGCGGCAACGATTTTCTGGGGAATTTTCATTCTGGGTTCTCTACGCCGACGGCGCGCCGAAGCGCGCCGTTCGTGATGCCGCCGATCAGTAACCGCCCTTCTTGCCGATACCGGCGAACGGGAAGTCGTACTCGAGGGTAATGGGCTTGAACCATGCGCCCACGCCCGTTTCCTTGTCGATGTGACGGCCGAACGCCATGTGGCCCGTCTGCATCGGCGGCTTGACGACCATCGTCAGGTGGTACTTGCCCGGGCCGTTCAGCTTCACGTTGTCGCCGTAGTGCGGACCGTCGCTCGCGACCATGCCCATCAGGTCGCCTTCAGCCTTCCACTTCGTGTCGCCCTGCTTCGTCAGCTTGTACGTGACCTGCAGGTACGGCATCCAGTCGCCTTCCGCGAAACCCGTCGGGTTGTTCTTGACCGCATGGATGTCGGCCTCGAGGTGGATGTCGGAATCCGACGCCTTGCGCATCATCCCTTCCGGGTCCATCGTGATCGGCTGCAGGTACACCGCGCCGATTTCCATGCCGCCCTGGATCTGCTGCTTGCCGATCGGATATTCGGCAGCCGAGGCCGACATCGCGGCAAGCGCCGCCGCTACCGCAACCGTCGTGCGGATGAACGAAGAACCCAACATGGACACTCCTTGTTATTTGATCTGGAACCATGCGGACCGACTAACGGCCGGCCCACTGAAAACACTAACGCGACGAAGAACGTTAATGCGAACAATTCTCAATAATCACGAAGTTTAGCACCGAACCTGTTTCGGAACAAACGAAGAGCCGTGTAAACCCCTGATCCGACAAGGCTTACAGGTTCGTTACCGCAGGGTTTCGGTGACGCTTGGAAAGATTTACCGGCCACCGTTGACGTGATCGCCGACGTTCGCGCCGAACACGCGCTCACGCAGCAGCGCAAGTTGGTCGCGGGTCGCGGCGGCCTTCTCGAACTCGAGGTTCTTCGCGTAGTCGGCCATCTGCTTCTCGAGGCGCTTGATTTCCTTGGCGAGCTGCTTTTCCGACATGTCCTCGAATTTCGCGCGCTGCTGCGCTTCCTTCAGCTCCGCGCGTGCCTCGTCCGCGTTGTAGACGCCGTCGATGATGTCCTTGATGCGCTTCACGACACCGCGCGGCGTGATGCCCATCTTTTCGTTGTGCGCGATCTGCTTCGCACGGCGCCGCTCGGTCTCGCCGATCGCGCGCTTCATCGACTCGGTCATGTTGTCCGCGTAGAGGATCGCCTTGCCGTTCACGTTCCGCGCCGCGCGGCCGATCGTCTGGATCAGCGAGCGCTCCGCGCGCAGGAAGCCTTCCTTGTCCGCGTCGAGGATCGCGACGAGCGACACCTCGGGAATGTCGAGCCCTTCCCGCAGCAGGTTGATCCCGACCAGCACGTCGAACGTGCCGAGCCGCAGGTCGCGGATGATCTCGACGCGCTCGACCGTGTCGATGTCGCTGTGCAGGTAACGCACCTTGACCCCGTGATCGGCCAGAAACTCGGTGAGCTGCTCGGCCATGCGCTTCGTCAGCACGGTAATCAGCACGCGCTCCTCGGCCTTCACGCGCGCGTTGATCTCGGCCAGCACGTCGTCGACCTGCGAGCTCGCCGGCCGCACTTCGATTTCCGGATCGACCAGGCCCGTCGGCCGCACGACCTGTTCGGCGATCTGCCCGGTCACGCGCTTCTCGTAGTCGGCCGGCGTGGCCGACACGAACACGACCTGGCGCATCTTGCGTTCGAACTCCGGGAACTTGAGCGGCCGGTTGTCCAGCGCCGACGGCAGTCGGAACCCGTAGTTGACGAGGTTTTCCTTGCGCGCGCGGTCGCCGTTGTACATGCCGTTCAACTGGCCGATCAGCACGTGCGATTCGTCGAGCAGCATCAGCGCATCGGGCGGCAGGTAGTCGACGAGGGTCGGCGGCGGATCGCCGGGCGCCGCGCCCGAGAAATGCCGAGAGTAGTTCTCGATGCCCTTGCAGAAGCCGAGCTCCTGCAGCATCTCGAGATCGAAACGCGTGCGCTGCTCGAGGCGCTGCGCCTCGACGAGCTTGCCGTCGCGGTGAAAGAACTCGAGCCGCTCGCGCAATTCGTCCTTGATCGTCTCGACCGCGCGCATCACGGTGTCGCGCGGCGTCACGTAGTGCGACGACGGATACACGGTGAAGCGCGGGATCTTCTGCCGTACGCGCCCGGTCAGCGGGTCGAACAGCTGCAGCGTCTCCACCTCGTCGTCGAACAGTTCGACGCGCACGGCCAACTCCGCATGCTCGGCCGGGAAGATGTCGATCGTGTCGCCGCGCACGCGGAACGTGCCGCGCTGGAAGTCCTGCTCGTTGCGTGTGTATTGCATCGCGATCAGCCGCGCGATCACGTCGCGCTGGCCGAGCTTGTCGCCGGCGCGCAGCGTCAGGATCATCTGGTGGTATTCGGACGGGTTGCCGATACCGTAGATCGCCGACACCGTCGCGACGATCACGACATCGCGACGCTCCATCAGGCTCTTCGTCGCGGACAGCCGCATCTGCTCGATGTGCTCGTTGATCGACGAGTCCTTCTCGATGAACAGGTCGCGCTGCGGCACGTACGCTTCTGGCTGGTAATAGTCGTAGTACGAGACGAAGTACTCGACCGCGTTGCGCGGGAAGAACTCACGAAATTCCGAGTAGAGCTGCGCGGCGAGCGTCTTGTTCGGCGCGAACACGATCGCCGGGCGGCCGAGCCGCGCGATCGTGTTCGCCATCGTGAAGGTCTTGCCCGAGCCCGTCACGCCGAGCAGCGTCTGGAACGAGAGACCGTCCTCGACCCCTTCGACGAGCGTCTCGATCGCGGTCGGCTGGTCGCCTGCGGGCGGATACGGTTGATACAGCTGGAACGGCGACCCTTCGAAGGTCACGAATTTCGATTCGTCGAGCGCGTCGCCGGTTTCGGCTTTATGTTCGGACATGGAATGCGGCCGGAGCGAGGGCAAAGAAAGCATTCTAGCGCTTCGCGGCCTCGCGAACTGCTGCCGGCTCCTGACGCGCGACAGCCGCCCGAAATCGCGATTCCCGGCCGAATTTCGCCGCCGAAACGCCGCCCCCGCCTGCGTGAATTCGCTACAATGTCAGGCTGCTGCGCTTTCCGGCGTCGTGCCTGCCTGCGCGCGGTCCATCCACCGCGCCCGCCCCGCCCGTTGAAAGCCTGACCCTCTTTTCACTACTGCCGAATCATCATGTCGCTCTTCTCCGCTGTCCAGCTTGCTCCCCGCGACCCGATCCTGGGCCTGAACGAAGCCTTCAACGCCGATGCGCGTCCGACCAAGGTCAACCTCGGCGTCGGTGTGTACACGAACGAAGAAGGCAAGATTCCGCTGCTGCGCGCGGTTCGCGATGCGGAGAAGGCACGTGTCGAGGCCGGCCTGCCGCGTGGCTACCTGCCGATCGACGGTATCGCCGCCTACGATGCGGCCGTGCAGAAGCTGCTGCTCGGCAATGACTCGCCGCTGATCGCAGCCGGCCGCGTGGTCACGGCCCAGGCACTGGGCGGCACGGGTGCACTGAAGATCGGCGCGGATTTCCTGCGCACCCTGAACCCGAACGCGAAGGTCGCGATCAGCGATCCGAGCTGGGAAAACCACCGCGCGCTGTTCGAAGCAGCCGGCTTCGAAGTCGTCGCATACCCGTACTACGACGCCGCCACCAACGGCGTGAACTTCGAAGGCATGCTGTCGGCACTGAACAGCTACGCGGCAGGTACGGTCGTCGTGCTGCACGCGTGCTGCCACAACCCGACCGGCGTGGACCTGACCGAAGCGCAATGGCAACAGGTCGTCGACGTCGTGAAGGCACGCGACCTGGTGCCGTTCCTCGACATGGCCTACCAGGGTTTCGGCGAAAACATCGAGGCCGATGCCGCTGCCGTGCGCCTGTTTGCCGCGGCTGACCTGAACGCATTCGTGTCGTCGTCGTTCTCGAAGTCGTTCTCGCTGTACGGCGAGCGCGTCGGCGCACTGTCGATCATCACGTCGAGCAAGGAAGAAGCGTCGCGCGTGCTGTCGCAACTGAAGCGCGTGATCCGCACGAACTACTCGAACCCGCCGACCCATGGCGGCGCCGTGGTCGCAGCGGTGCTCGCATCGCCGGAACTGCACGCTTCGTGGGTGCAGGAACTCGGTGAAATGCGCGATCGCATCCGCGCAATGCGCAATGGTCTCGTCGAGCGCCTGAAGGCAAGCGGCGTCGATCGCGACTTCAGCTTCATCAACGCGCAGCGCGGGATGTTCTCGTATTCGGGCCTGACCTCGGCACAAGTCGATCGCCTGCGCGATGAGTTCGGCATTTATGCAGTCGGCACGGGCCGGATCTGCGTCGCAGCACTGAACACGCGCAATCTCGACGTGGTCGCCAATGCTGTCGCAGCCGTCCTGAAGTAATGCGGCAAGAGCAGGCGGCAGCCGTCATCGGCCCCGCCCTGCCAAAATGAAAAACGCGCTCCGAGGAGCGCGTTTTTTTATGCCATTGACCGGCGAGCAGCGACCCCGCCCGCCCCCCCGCATCACTGCATGAACCAGCCGTGGCTGACGATGAACGACTGGCCCGTGAGCGCGGCGCTCGGGAAGGCCGACAGGAACAACACCGTCTGCGCGACGTCCTGAACGGTCGTGAACACCCCGTCGACCGTATTGCCGAGCATCACCTTCTTCACCACTTCCTCTTCGCTGATCCCGAGCTCCTTCGCCTGCTCCGGAATCTGCTTGTCGACCAGCGGCGTGCGCACGAAGCCCGGACACACGACGTGCGAGCGCACGTTGTGCTTCGCACCTTCCTTCGCCAGCACGCGGGCCAGGCCGAGCAGGCCGTGCTTGGCCGTCACGTACGCCGACTTCAGCGGCGACGCTTCGTGCGAGTGCACCGAACCCATGTAGATCACGACACCGCCGCGATCGTCCTTGTACATGTGCTTCAGCGCGGCCTTGGTCGTGAGGAACGCGCCGTCGACGTGGATCGCCTGCATCTTCTTCCAGTCGGCGAACGAATAGTTCTCGATCGGGTTGACGATCTGGATGCCCGCGTTCGACACGAGGATGTCGACCGAGCCGAACGTTTCGGCCACCTTGTCGATCCCGCTGTTCACGGCTTCCTCGTTGGTCACGTCCATCGCGACGCCGATCGCCTTGCCGCCCGCCTTGACGATCTCGTCGGCGACCGCGTTCGCGCCGTCCTGGTTCAGGTCGGCGATCGCGACGGCCGCGCCCGCTTTCGCGAGCTCGAGTGCGATTTCCTTGCCGATGCCGCTCGCGGCGCCCGTGACGACTGCGGTCTTGCCGCTCAGATCTGCTGCCATGTCCGTCTCCTCCCGTTATCGGATCGATAAAACACGCGCCCGCCACATCCGCTACCGTCGCGCGATCGTACTGGCGGGCCAGCCGTCATTGTGCACGATCGGCCCCGCCGTTCGCGCGCAAAACGTCTAAGCTTAAGGTCGGTTCTGTCACGCAGGAGATTCGCATGCACTATCGACGACTAGGCCGCTCCGGTCTGCAGATCAGCGAGCTTTCGCTCGGTTCGTGGGTGACCTACGGCAACCAGGTCGACCAGCGGGTCGCGCGTGAGTGCCTGGCTGCGGCGCGCGACGCTGGCGTCAATTTCTTCGACAATGCCGAGGTCTACGCCGGCGGCAAATCCGAGGAAATCATGGGCCACGCGCTCAAGGCGCTCGACTGGCCGCGCATCAGCTACATCGTGTCCACGAAGCTCTTCTGGGGGCTCGCCGAAGCGCCGAACCAGTATCACACGCTGAACCGGAAATACCTGCTGAACGCCATCGACGGCTCGCTGCGCCGGCTGCAACTCGACTATGTCGACCTCGTCTACTGCCATCGCCCCGACCCGAACACGCCGATCGAGGAAACCGTCTGGGCGATGAGCGACATGATCGTACGCGGCAAGGCGCTGTACTGGGGCACGTCGGAATGGAGTGCCGACGAGATCCGTGCTGCGTACGAGATCGCCGAGCGGCATCACCTGCACAAGCCGGTCGTCGAGCAGCCGCAGTACAACCTGTTCCACCGCACGCGGGTCGAACAGGAATATGCGCGGCTCTACGAAGACTACGGTCTCGGCCTCACGACCTGGAGCCCGCTGGCATCGGGCCTGCTCACCGGCAAGTACCGTAACGGCGTGCCGCCCGGCAGCCGCGCCCAGTTACAGGGTTACGACTGGATGCGCGACCGCCTGACCAATCCGGCCGCCAACGACATCGTCGAACGGCTCGGCACAATTGCAGCCGAGCTCGGTCGCAGCACGGCCCAGCTCGCGATCGCGTGGGTACTCGCCAATCCGCGTGTGAGTTCAGTCATCACAGGCGCGTCGCGGATCGAGCAGATCAGTGACAACATGCGCGCGCTCGACGTTGCCGCTAAGCTGACGCCGGATGTGAAGCAACACATCGAGGAGGTGGTCGGCGATGCGTACGAGTAAGGCGACACGCGATCACTCGCGTACAATACGCGGCCCGCATCGGCGCCCGGCCTGACGGCCGCGCACGATCGACCGCTTTCATCGATTCACCTTTCGTTTCAGGCAGCCCGCCATGCTCAGTTATCGTCACGGTTTTCACGCAGGCAACCACGCGGACGTGCTCAAGCACGCCGTCGTCGTCCAGCTGCTGCGCTACCTGAACAAGAAGGACAAGTCTTACTGGTATATCGACACGCATGCAGGTGCCGGGGTGTACTCGCTGCGCGACGGCTACGCGGCGAAGACGTCGGAATTCGACACCGGCATCGGCCGACTGTGGAACGAAAAAAACCTGCCGGAGGCACTGGGCGACTATGTGGATGAAGTACGCGCGCTGAACGACGACGGTGAACTGCGCTTCTACCCGGGTTCGCCCTACATCGCATGGCGATCGATGCGCGAGCAGGACCGCATGCGCCTGTTCGAAATGCACACGACGGAAATCGACGTGCTGCGTCACAATTTCCGCGATGCAGGCCGACGCGCGATGATCTTCGCCGGCGACGGCTTCGAAGGCATCAAGGCGCTGCTGCCGCCGCCGCCGCGACGCGCACTCGTGCTGATCGACCCGTCCTACGAGGACAAGAAGGATTACGCGCGCACGGTGGCTTGCGTGACGGAGTGTCTGAAGCGTTTCGCGACGGGCTGCTATGCAGTCTGGTACCCGCAGGTGACCCGGACGGAATCGCAGCGTTTTCCCGAGCAGTTGAAGCGCCTGCAACCGAACAACTGGCTGCACCTGACACTGACGGTATCGAATCCGCCGACTGACGGGCTGGGTCTCTACGGCAGCGGGATGTTCATTCTGAATCCGCCGTATACGCTCGCCCAGAGCATGAACGAGGCACTGCCCTACCTGGTCGAGATGCTCGGACAGGATAGCGGCGCCCGCTGCCAGATCGAGCACCGCGGAAACTGATCGGGCGACTGGCCGTTACGGCTGAGGTCTCGGCGCGAGCCTCGGCTGGTTGACCGGCTGCCCACCCCATGCGGGGACATTGATATACGGCGCGACAAACAGCGGAACCGACGTGTTCGGCGCCTGCCCGGCCGGAGTCCGCATCCCTGCCGGCTCGACGATCGGCTCGGAAGACAACGGTGCCGTCTGCAGCACCAACCCGCCCTTGCCGTCCTGGATACCGCGTTGCGTATCGAGAATCAGCGGCTTGGACGACGTCGCAGCAACAGCCGCGAGGCCATGGACCAGCACCGCCGCGCCCAGAACGAGACGCGCGCGGGCACTTCGACGCACATCGAGACGCAAACGCATGATCGTGTCCTTCAGGATGAAAAGCAGGTGCATACCATAGCGCTGCACTGACGATTGCGCCAGATCCGACGCACAAAAAAACAAAGCCCCGTCAAATACGGGGCTTGCTTATCGTTCGGTACCACGTGGCACCTGACGGTGACTCCGATTACAGCGAGTAGCCGTTGGTTTCGAGCGAACGGATGCGGCTCTCGAGCTGGACGATGTCCGACGACGTGGCAAGGTAGGCCTCACGGCGTTCACGTTCTGCGGATTCGAACCAGTTGCTCAGCTTTTCGACGATGTAGGCAATCATGACATTCTCCAAGGAAGGGGGACCCCTGGTGAATCGGTGTTCAGGGATTTCCCGTATAGGGTTATCCCGAATTATA
The DNA here is from genome assembly GCF_020420065.1 of Burkholderia sp. AU31624. Lineage (NCBI taxonomy): Bacteria > Pseudomonadati > Pseudomonadota > Betaproteobacteria > Burkholderiales > Burkholderiaceae > Burkholderia > Burkholderia sp. AU31624. The sequence goes on along the minus strand of NZ_JAIZRT010000019.1, from coordinate 911 downwards.
GCGATGCCGCACCAAGATGCTAGTGAAATACTTGCATGGAAACCATTCCAAATCGGAATGGCCGGCCGACGCCACCTCATAACCCATTGATTTTTATGAAAATCGAGTCAATGCCTGATTGGGACGTCGAGAGAACGCACTAATTTGGTTCACCGACAGGGTCGGACAGACGCGCCAAAATCGGGCATTCGGGCCGCCCGTCACCATGACAGTGCGCAGCAAGATCGGCCAGTGTGTCGCGCATGTCGCTCAGCTCGGCGATGCGCTTGTCGAGTTCGGCCACGTGCTCGAGGGCGATCGACTTCACTTCGGCGCTCGCGCGGGAACGGTCTTGCCAGAGCATCAGCAGCTTGCGGATGTCCTCGACGAGAAAGCCAAGGCGTCGCGCCTGACGGATGAAGCGCAGGATATGGATCTCGTCTGCGCCGTAGATCCGGTAGCCGGCGTCGGTACGCTTGCTTGGCGCCAGCAGGCCCACCTGTTCGTAGTACCGAATCATCTTTGCGCTGACTCCGGATTCGCGCGACGCGTCGCCGATATTCATTCCTGCTCTCTCCATCAAGCCCTGGTTTCGAACATGAACGTCGACGTGTGCAATCGCCGACGACACGTCGATCGTATCAAATCGTGTGGTTTCGTTCCGGGGTAAGGATCGATGCAGGATGGAGGCTGATTGATCTGCGTGCGTGCCGTTGGGATGTGAGGGATGGAGCGCTCTTCTCTCACCACACATGCATTTCCGCCGCTGAAATGCAAAAACCCCCGCCTTTCGGGCGGGGGTTCTTGGCTTAGGGAGCCTGACGATTACCTACTTTCACACGGGAATCCGCACTATCATCGGCGTAGAGTCGTTTCACGGTCCTGTTCGGGATGGGAAGGGGTGGGACCGACTCGCTATGGTCATCAGGCAA
>NZ_JAIZRT010000018.1:0-16182 GCF_020420065.1 Burkholderia sp. AU31624 | reverse complement strand
ACCGTGAAACGACTCTACGCCGATGATAGTGCGGATTCCCGTGTGAAAGTAGGTAATCGTCAGGCTCCCTAAGCCAGAAACCCCCGCCCGAAAGGCGGGGGTTTTTGCATTTCAGCGGCGGAAATGCGTGTGGAGTACTCGGCATGGATGCTTGTCGTGCTGCACGCGCTGATGCTTGCGATGCCGTCGAATGCCGAGAGAGCGGGACGCAACTTTTCGTCTGTTGTGACGATTGTTGAAGTTACTTGCAGCGCCGCCGCGGACCATTTGCATCAAGGCGTGTGCCGAACTACTTCACGCCGAGCCATCACCAGTCAGTAGAGCCGCGCAAAGCGGCCAGCGCTGCGTAGTCCTCAGCCTCATCCTCTTCTTGGGCAGCTGCCCCATAGGGCTGCTCTCGCCAGTTCAGCGCGCTGTAGTCGGGCGTGATGATGACCCTTCGGGAAGCAAAGCTGAACCGGAGATAGACGCGATCACCCGGTTTGAATCCGAACATCTCGAAATGCGCGTCGATGGCGCGCATCCATGGCATGTACGGTTGGCCATCCTGGGGAAGGTCCGGCTTGTTGCCGAGGGTCAGCTCAACCTCGGGATACTGTTTGAGCTTCTTGGGACGTGACTTACTATAGGCGTTAGCCATTGCCGACTCCTGCAATGAGTTGGTTGTGGTTAGCGGGTCGTATGGGTGGCAGCCCATGCGGCCCGCGCCTTTTGCGGTGACGCTATTTGAGTCTACCTAACTGGGCATCTCGAAATATGGAGAATTCGAGGCGTGGCTAAACGGCATAGGTAGGCGCTCGCGCTCGTGCCGATTACCAGCATGACGTCGTCGGAAACGTGCATATGCTAATGACCGGTCGTCGACGAGTTGGATATATCATCCCGTATGGCACGTGGGACGATTCGCTGTTCTGGAGAGAGCCGTAATCGGGACGAGATCCATACATAAAAATGGATGGAGCCAACCACGACGAGCTTGTATACGAGGGGCTGGGGTAATCGTGCGGATGCGTCAGGACTTTGCTGGTGACTTCGATGCGTCTGTGAGAATCAAAAAAGGAATATAAATAGTATGGCGCTCAATCTAGCTAAGTTGATTCTCGAGTTCCTGAAAGGAAATCCAGACCGGAAGTTTACAGCTCGGCAGATTGCGGAGTGGATTTTTGCTGCACATCCGGAAGAATGTCACGCGAAGAAACTCGGTAGCCAAAATATAGATACGGATGCGAAGCTAATTCAACAGCTCGTTGCCGAGATTGGCGCTTATCGTCCACGGATACAGAAGAGAAATCCTGAGCTTAAAGCCACTGAGGGTAGGCCGCGAAAGTACTACTACTCTGACAAGTCAGATAGTGCGGAGGTGGTCGACGCGGAAAGCGCGAACGTTACTTTGATTGAAGATAAGAATGAGCCCAAGCTGGGCGAGCACGCTTTATATCACCTACTTTCGCGTTATCTGTGGGGAGAGTTCAGTGTGTACTCCAAACGAGTCGACGAGAAACGATCGTCGAATAGGCGGGGACCAAATGGTAATCGTTGGCTCTATCCTGACGTCGTCGGTATGGAGGACTTGGGGGCTGAATGGCTCCGAGAGGTCAGAGAGTGTGTGGGTCAACGTTCCGACAAGCGAACCAGGCTGTGGTCGTTCGAAGTCAAGCTGTTGATCAATCGGTCGAACGTGCGCGAATGCTTCTTCCAGGCCGTATCCAATTCGTCGTGGGCAAATTTCGGCTATTTGGTTGCAGCGGAGATCGAAGGGAACAATACGCTGAAGGAGCTACGAATGTTGTTTGCGGCTCATGGTATCGGCCTCATCAAACTTGATGTGGAGAACCCAGCGGAAAGTCAGGTACTAATTCCGGCACTGGAGCGTGACGAGATTGATTGGGATATGGCTAATCGATTAGCAACTGAGAACAAAGACTTCTTGGAATATGTGAAGCTCGTGAAGCGGTTTTACCAGACCGGAGATGCCCGCGCGGCAGACTGGGACGCGTCGGAGATGGCTGACTAACAGAGTCAATGTTGTTGACCTGCCCCCTTCAATATGGCCAATGGACTTCTAGCAGAGTCCCTTTAACCCGACTCCTGGAAAACGGCAGGAGCGTCCGCTGTTGCTCGGTGTTTCGCAGCAAACTCCGTTGACGACAGGTAGTTCGGCGCGCGCTCGAGCCGTATACAAGCCCGAAATACCATGATCGACGACGATATCGACCGACTCCTTCGTGAAGTCATTGACGATGGTCAAGCGCTTCAGCGGTGGCTATTCAAGGGCGCATCTATGACGAAATCGATTGACGAGGCCTCGTTCAGCGCACTCGGCAAACTCAGCTGCTCGCGTTCAATCGTCACCCCGTGGCGCCGGCGGCGGCGCACCGCCAGTCCCACCTCACGATAAAGGCGATGCACCCGCTTATGGTTCGCTTGAATGCCTTCGCGCTCTACCAGCGCATGGGTCGGGGGTAGCCGAACCGATGGCGTTCATGGGCCAGTTCGACCAAGCGCACTGTCAACGCTTCATTCTCGGCATCTGGCTTAGCGTCGTAATGCAGCACGCCGCGAGAAAGCCCGACAAGCCAGTAGACGCGGCGTTCGGAGATATTGGCCTTCTCCCGAATCGCCACCACTGCTGCGCGTTTGACTTGTGGGTTCAGGGCTTCCCCTTTACGACCACCTTGAGGGCTTCCATGTCGAGCATCGCCTCAGCCAGCAGTTTCTTGAGCCGCGTGTTCTCGTTCTCCGGGTCCTCGAATCGGCGGGCTTCCGATACTGCATGCCACCGAACTTCGCACGACAGGTGTAGAACGACGCGTCACTAAAGCCGTGCTTCCTGCGCAGCTCGTTGACTGACAGGGTGGCCTCCACCTCCTTCAGAAAGCCGATTGTTTGCTCTTCTGTAAAGCGCCTCTTTATGTTCGTCCTCTCCGAAAACGACCTTTACTAGGTTTCGGCTGACCCTGTTTGCTGGGGGGAGGTCAGGTGACTGAGCGCCGGCAACGGGTGTTGCCGAGACGGGCATCCTCCCGCCGACTGTTCGAAGTGGTACAGCTCTCAGTCAGTACTGTTAAGGGCTTTGAGCACCACTTGTAGACCCTTGGCTGGGAGAGTCAGGCTTCGGATCAGCTAGCTTTTCGGGAGATTACCGTCTGACTCGACTTGGTAGATGATGTGGTTCCTTGCAGGGGCTGCCAAGGTGTTGCTGCGGCACCGGGCGAACAGGATGTGAACTTGTCGCGAGTCTGGATAGATTCCAGCCTGAATAGAAGAGGGGGCGCGAAGGGTCTTATGGGCGACTTCGATCGGGAGATCGGTGCGACCACCTGTATAGGCGGTTGGCGCTAGCCGGCGCGCTTCAGTGTTGGAGGCCCCGGTGGTGGTCCGGGAGACCGGACAGGGATATGCATCTGATCAGCTGGATGACCTGACCGGATCGCTGGGAAGATCCATGCGCTTGAGTTTGTCAACGGGAAATACTTTGCAGCTTCTCCATGAATCGGCGACAATGCGTCAGAAGTCGGTCAGACACAACGTCTAGAAAAATTGTAGGGTTTGTGCAATGGACAAAAAAACACAGCTGTTGATGGTTGGGCAAGCAGCCGCTCTCCTCGGTGTCTCAAGAGGTACGATTCGCGAGTGGGATAGAACTGGGAAATTGACTTCCTATCGTGACCCTGATAACGGCTATCGCCTATTTTGTCAGTCGGAACTTGTAGCTCTTGCGGAGCAACTGAGCGAAGGGAGAGAGGCCGAAGACCATTTATCGTTAACTACTAGAAGCGTACGGAGTGCTAGGCGCCTAGTGAATCGAATTTCGCGATTGATGCGCGACCTGGATGGGTCAAGTGATCTTTTGGGGCGCTTCGATGAATTGTCGAAAATGTGGATCCTGGAGGCGGCTTGTGAGCAGGGATTGGTAGAAGAGAGCGCATTGAATCGGCTTGCGCTCGAAACGGACTCACAATACGGACATCGTTTACATGGAGTGTACAAGCGGTTCGCTAAGAGTCAGTCCATTTTTATTCCCGAGCGATTTTCAAAAATGGTGGCAAATCCAATAGCGACTGCCGCCGTGATGGACGACGTCAGAACATCTCTCTTGGGACCTCATCAAGACGGGCTCGGGCTGGCATATGAGGAGATGGTTCGCCGAACTTTTGATAAAAGCGAAAATCAGCAGTTTTTTACGCCTTCTCAGTTAACCGCATTCATGATCTCTCTTGCCGCACATGACCCGATGGGTTTTGTTGGAGATCCCGCGTGCGGTTCAGGGGGCTTTCTGGTGGAAATCGCGAAAAGTAACGCCGATTTCGAGAAACTGTGGGGTTTCGAAATTGATGAGCGATTGGCCTGGATAGCTGGCGTAAATCTTATGTCCCATGGGCTAACCTCTGATGATTTTACGATCAACTATGATGTCCGGAATGGCTCTCTTGGTAACGGTATCGACGAATGGCGGGGGAAGCTTGATACAATTATTACCAATCCACCTTTTGGTAGTGACGTGGGCGAGGCAACGATTCTAAATCAATATGTGCTTGGCAAAGGAAAAATATCACGTCGACGAGGTGTGTTGTTCCTTGAACGATGTGCGGACTTGTTGCGGCCCGGTGGGCGGCTGTTTACCGTCATTGACGACGGAGTTCTTTCGCAACCTAACGCGGCAGATGTCCGAATTCTTTTGCGCGAGAAGTACGACATACTCGGCGTAATTTCATTGCCGGATTCTTCGTTTATGCCATATGCGACAGTGAAAACGTCGATTGTAATTTTGCAACGGAAGGCGATTGAGGGTAAAAAAATTCACAAGGAGATGTTCTGCGCCACGGCTGATTCAATTGGCCGTCGTCCCAATGGTGACGAAGATATCATATATGGGCGAGATGGTAGTGCAACGATCAATTCCGATTTGCCTGCGATTGCCGGTGCGTGGAGTGACTTCCTCAAGGGAAAGCCAATTCCCACTTGTAAGGGTGTCTTCACTGTCAAAATAGATACTGTTGTTCCGGAGAAAGGGCAGCGAATTGATGTTTTGGCCCTTGAGCCCCATCGACGACAATTGGTTAAGCGGCTTGGTGAGATTGGAGATTCTTGCGTCCCTCTTTCGGACCTCTGTGTTGAGCGTAATGAATTGGTTCATCCGATGGAGGAACTGGAGGGAGAGCTTATCTCTTACACAGGGCTGGCGGATATTGAGTCTATGACGGGTCGACACAGTAAGAATATCGTCCCTGCAATATCATTGAAGAGCCAGGTCAAACGATATAAGCGTGGAGATATTCTCTTTGCTCGAATGAGACCGAATTTGCGGAAAGTTGCTTTCGTTGAAGAAGACGATGGTTTCGTATCTCCCGAGTGCATTGTGTTGAAAACTAGAGAGAGCGAGGATGGGCAACCGATTGTTGATCGACGGCTCTTGGCAACCTTGCTCCGGTCGGATGTCGTCTATGCGCAAGTGGAGGGAAAGGTTACGGGTATCGGTCGGCCTCGTATATCGGCTGATGACTTGCTTTCTTGTCTAGTTCCATTGGCGCGAGGCGAAGCACTTCATGCAGCGATGCGATTGCATTTGGCGGATGTCCAGACGGAAGCTGACATTCGCCTAGATCTAGAGCGGATCAACGAGCGCTTAGCGCAGCAGGTCAAGCGAGGGGCTGCACGATTGGCGGATGTAATGTTGGGTGAGGACAATCTTGATGCCCTTGCTCACGTACGCCATGCCGCGGAAGGTCGACTACCACTTACCGAGACTCGAAAATGGTTGAATGAGACAATTGGACCGAAGCTGAAGAGTCGACTCCGCGAAAATTCTGCGATGCGTCGGATCAGCGTATTTGAGGGTACTCAACTACCACTTGCACCGGAAGTCATCTCCAGTGTACGCGGGCGTGTTTCACAGTTTTTGGAGACGCAATTCGGTGATCTAATGGAGGCGACTTTGCATGATGAAGGGTTGGTCGAAGCCTTTATTGGCACTGTTGCTGCGCATCAATATCCAGATTTTGAACTACGTTTTTCAGATGACACCAAGGGGCTTCGGTTTGAAGTCAAGGCGATTGAGTGTCTGGCCGATGAGGCGGCAGCTAATTTCGCTACGCTTCTTGGGCAGATACGAGAGGAAACGGACTATCTCGCCCTAATTATTTGGGCATGGGATGAATCACCCTCTCGAATTCAAAGACGACGCACACCGCAGGTACAAGATATCCATTTCTTTCACGCGCGAAGTCTCGCGCTAATGCGGGACCATCATTGGCTTACAACGCCAGATCGCAAAAAAGGGAAAAATGGATTGCAGGGCTTTGATAGCTTGAGGGCGTGGACCGGCGTTCGCGACAACTTGGAGCACGAGCAAAATAATTATGGGAAAATTCTCAGACTTTTTGATAGTGACATTGTGCCCACTCGTTTGGCGTCGAAGTCGTTAGTTGCTGAAACGATCGGGGATTTCTGGAGTTTCAAAGTCTGGTTGTCGCGCAATCGCTTTGAGGTTCTTCGGGATGTGTTTTTGCCAGCGGTTTCTGAATTGATTACTGGGGGTTTGGCTATGCCAACTGCTGTGAGATCCGTGAGTGAAGATCTTGCTGTTTGCGGTCCCGTTGGTCTCGCGTATGCGCGCGAGTTGAGTCCAAAAGCACGGATGCAGGGAATGAAGGAGCATTCATTAACACATCTCTTTTATGTCACCGCAGTTGGAAGGCTGTCGCATCTGGAATACAAAGATGAGTCGATACCGAGAAAGGTCGTAGGCCGACAGCATCAGTCTAAAGATGGCAGCATCCGACCGGTCGATTGGTTGGCCTATTGTGAAGCGTTGTCATCGACGCTTTGATCATCGGTTAGTGGCTTGGACCGTTTCTTTTCTACTCGGTCCAAGTCTGCCTGAATTTCTTCGAAAATGTAAGCAAGTTGTTTGGAGTAGGTCCTGCCGGATACATGATTCATATAGTCTGTGAGCCCCGATGCAGTGAATCTCCTTACAGCGCGGCCCTTAGTTAGATGGCATAGATCAAACTCATTTCCGATCGTTTTTCTCACCGGGAAGAAATATCCGCCTTCATTTTCGGCCGCATTTGTTGGCAATAATAGTAACGTCGCAGTCGGTTGCTCTGAAAGTGCGGCCTCAATGTCAGCGACTACGATGAGTTCGTCTTTTTTTATTGTTCGAATCGGAAACGAAGGCTTCGGCATGGTGTTCGGCAAGAGTAGTCAGGTGCCGACTGTATCGTCGATTGAAAGTCTTGGGAATTAGGGTCAATGTTCCCCGATCGGCTGGTGGAGTAGCTACCAGGGGGCTTTTTTTTGACGTGCTGACCGGAAATGTCCTGACGAAAACAAAGAGCCCGGCCAGCTTTCGTTGGCCGGGGCAGTCGCGGTGCGTCTTGCGCGACCTCAAACGTCAATATTCCCCGCCCGCAACGCATTCGATTCGATAAACGCTCGACGCGGCTCCACATCATCCCCCATGAGGGTAGTAAAGATCCCATCCGCGGCAATCGCGTCTTCGATCTGCACACGCAGCAGACGCCGCACAGCCGGATCCATCGTCGTTTCCCACAGCTGCTCGGGGTTCATCTCGCCGAGCCCCTTATAGCGTTGTTTGGAGACGTTCCGTTCAGCATCAGCCAGCAGCCACTTCATCGCGCTCTTGAAGTCCGCCACGGCCATGCTGCGCTCACCGCGCTTGATGACCGCACCTTCCCCGATGAGCCCCTTGAACGTATTCGCGGTGGTCACGAGCTGCTGATAATCCGCCGTGTGCTGGAATTCCTGGTCGATGACCGAAACCCGCACGTTGCCGTGATGCGTACGTTCGACGTGCAGCGCCCGCTGTTCGCGAACCGGATCATACGAAGGCACGACACGTACTTCGTTCTTCAGCGCTTCATCATGCAACGCAGCGTGCAGCGCCTTAGCCGAAGCCTCAGTCGAAGCCTCATTGGAAAGATCGATCACCACCCCGTCCATGACCGCTTCCAGCGCGGCCGGGTCATACAACCGGCTCAAGCGCTCAATAACGCTCTGCGACAGCAGATACGACCGCGCCAGCTCGCCAAGCGCATCGCCGGAAATCGCCGCCGCATTCTCACCCGGCACCAACTCCGACCCTTGCAGCGCCAACCGCAGCATATGCGCGTTGAGTTCCACGTCATCCTTCAGATACCGCTCGTCCTTGCCCGCCTTGATCTTGTAAAGCGGCGGCTGCGCGATATACACGTACCCGCGCTCGATCATGTCCGGCATTTGGCGATAGAGGAACGTGAGCAGCAGCGTGCGGATGTGCGCACCGTCCACGTCCGCGTCGGTCATGATGATGATGCGGTGATAGCGGAGCTTGTCGAGGTTGTAATCCTCTTTGCCGATCCCGCACCCCAGCGCAGTCACGAGCGTGACGATTTGCTCCGACGACAGCAGCTTGTCGTAGCGTGCCTTCTCGACGTTCAGCACCTTGCCGCGCAGCGGCAGGATGGCCTGGAACTTCCGATCACGCCCTTGCTTTGCCGACCCACCTGCCGAGTCACCCTCGACGATGTAGATTTCGCACTTCGCCGGGTCCTTCTCCTGGCAGTCCGCGAGCTTGCCCGGCAGGCCGACGCCGTCGAGCACGCCCTTGCGTCGCGTCATCTCACGCGCCTTCCGCGCAGCATCACGCGCACGAGCAGCTTCGACGATCTTCCCGCAGATGATCTTCGCGTCGATCGGCGTTTCCAAAAGGAATTCTTCCAGCGCCTTCGCCACAACTTCTTCAACCGGCGCACGCACTTCCGACGAAACCAGCTTGTCCTTCGTCTGCGAGCTGAACTTCGGCTCCGGCACCTTCACGGAAAGCACGCACGACAGCCCTTCGCGCATGTCGTCGCCGGTCGTCTCGACCTTCGCCTTCTTCGCGATTTCGTTATCGGTGATGTACTTGTTGATGACGCGCGTCATCGCGGCCCGCAGGCCGGTCAGGTGTGTGCCGCCGTCGCGCTGCGGAATGTTGTTCGTGAAGCACAGCACGTTTTCGTTGTAGCTGTCGTTCCACTGCATCGCGACTTCGACGCCCACGCCATCCTTCTCGCCGGTGGCGAAGAAAACGGTCGGGTGCAGGTTGGTCTTCGTCTTGTTGATGAATTCAACGAAGCCCTTCACACCGCCGGCGAACGCGAAATCGTCTTCCTTGCCGGAACGCAGATCGGTGAGCCGAATCCGCACACCGTTGTTCAGGAACGAAAGCTCGCGCATCCGCTTCGCGAGGATGTCGTAGTGATACTCGACCGTGCCGAAAATCGTCGGATCGGCCATGAAGTGCACTTCGGTGCCGCGGTTCTCGGTGTCACCGGTCACCAGCATCGGCGACACTTCGACACCATCGACCACCTCGAGCACGCGATCCTGTGCGACGCCGCGATGGAACTCCATGAACCGCTTCTTGCCGTCGCGGCGCACCGTGAGGCGCAGCCAGCTCGACAGTGCGTTCACGCACGACACACCCACGCCGTGCAGGCCACCGGACACCTTGTAGCTGTTCTGGTCGAACTTGCCGCCGGCATGCAGCTCGGTCATCACGATTTCGGCAGCACTACGCTTCGGCTCGTGCTTGTCGTTCATCTTCACGTCGGTCGGAATCCCGCGGCCGTTGTCGGTCACGGAAATCGAGTTGTCGGCGTGAATCGTCACGTGGATGTCGTTGCAGTACCCGGCCAACGCTTCGTCGATCGAGTTGTCGAGCACCTCGAACACGAGGTGATGCAGACCGGTGCCGTCCGACGTGTCGCCGATGTACATCCCGGGGCGCTTGCGCACCGCTTCCAGACCTTCGAGGATCTGGATCGACGAGGCGCCGTAGCTGCTGTTATCGGGTTGCGAATTGTGCTGTTCACTCATGGATATCTTCCGGTTCTGCGAGGCCACTCAAGCGGCGGCGCGGTGCGTTTCCTTGCGAAAACGCCGGGCCGCTCCAGTTTTCCTGGCCCGTCCGAGGCGCCGTTAGGGCACCAAAGGGACGGGTTGTCGGTTCGCCATAAAAACGCCAAAGGGGCTTGCCGCCCCCTGGTGTGTGTCGTGATGTCGCGCGCGTCAGATGCGCATCGGCATCACGACATACTTGAACTCGTCGTTCTCGGGCACGGTAATCAGCGCGCTCGAGCTGGCGTCGCCGAGGCTCACCTGCACGGTGTCGACCTTCAGGTTCGCGAGCACGTCGAGCAGATACGTGACGTTGAAGCCGATGTCGACGGTATCGCCCTGGTAGGCGATTTCCAGTTCTTCCTGCGCCTCTTCCTGATCGGCGTTGGTCGACATGATCTTCAGCTGGCCCGGCGCGATGATGCAGCGCACGCCCTTGAACTTGTCCGAGGTGAGAATGGCCGCGCGCTGCAGCGAGCGCTGCAGCTCTTCACGGCCGATCTCGAACGTGTTCTTGTGCGCCTTCGGGATCACGCGCTGGAAGTCGGGGAACTTGCCCTCGACGAGTTTCGACACGAGCTCGACCTGGCCAAAGGTGAACTTGGCCTGGGTTTGCGCGATGTCGATGGTGACGGTGTCGTCGATGTCTTCGAGCAGGCGCTGCAGCTCGAGAATCGTCTTGCGCGGCACGATGACTTCCTGGCGGCCGAACGTGCCGCCTTCGATCTTCATCGACGAGAACGCGAGGCGGTGGCCGTCGGTGGCCACGGCCATCAGCTGGTCGCCGTCGACGACGAGCAGCATGCCGTTCAGGTAGTAGCGGATGTCCTGCTGCGCCATCGCGAAGTGCACCATGCCGAGCAGCTGGCGGAACGACTTCTGCGGGACGGTGAGCGTGGCGCCGAAATCCTTCGCCTGCGCGACGGTCGGGAACTCGTCGGCCGCCAGCGTCTGGAGTGCGAAACGGCTCTTGCCGGATTGAACGGTGAGGCGCTTGTCGGCGAGCGACAGCGTGACCTGGCCGTCAGGCATCGCGCGCAGGATGTCGAGCAGCTTGCGCGCCGCGACGGTGGTCGCGACCTGGTCGCCGCCGACGCCGAAATCCGCGCGCGTGGTGATCTGCAGCTCCAGGTCGGTCGACAGGAACGAAACGTCCGAGCCGTTCTTGGTGATCAGCAGGTTGGCGAGGATCGGCAACGTATGGCGGCGTTCGACGATGCCGCTGACCGTTTGCAGCGGCCTGAGGAGGGTGTCTCGTTCGGTCTTGACCAGTTGCATAGAGTTCCTTCGTTGAGTAACGGCCTGCAGCGCAGCAGCCTCGCAGCGCCCCGCCGGCCGGGCTCTTGGCCCGCCACCACCGGGGCGGTCAAACCAGTATTGTGCCTCAAAACCGAACCGCCCCCCTTAAATTGGGGCGGAGGCCGAATTATCAAGCGCGCCGCGCGCTCAGCCCTTCAGCGTCTGTTCCAGCACGTGCAGCTCGTGGTTGAGCTGCGCGTCCTTGCTGCGTTCGTCGGCGATCTTGCGCACCGCGTGCAGCACGGTGGTGTGATCGCGCCCGCCGAACAGCTCGCCGATTTCCGGCAGGCTCTTCTGCGTGAGTTCCTTCGCCAGGTACATCGCAATCTGCCGCGGCCGCGCGATGTTCGCGGGACGCTTCTTCGAGTACATGTCCGCGACCTTGATGTTGTAGAAGTCGGCGACGGTCTTCTGGATGTTCTCGACCGAAATCTGCCGGTTCTGCACGGTCAGCAGGTCCTTCAGCGCTTCCTTGGTCAGCTCGATCGAGATCTCGCGGCCGTGGAACTTCGAATACGCGAGGATCTTGCGCAGCGCGCCTTCGAGTTCGCGCACGTTCGAGCGCAGGTGCTTCGCGACGAAGAACGCGACGTCTTCCGACAGGTTCACGCCTTCCGACTGCGCCTTGCGCATCAGGATCGCGACGCGCATTTCCAGCTCGGGCGGCTCGATCGCGACGGTGAGGCCCGAGTCGAAGCGCGAAATCAGGCGATCGTCGATGCCCGAGATTTCCTTCGGATACGTGTCGCTGGTGATGATCACCTGCGCCTTGTTCGCGACCAGCGCCTCGAACGCGTAGAAGAATTCCTCTTGCGTGCGCGACTTGCCGGAGAAGAACTGAATATCGTCGATCAGCAGCAGGTCGAGCGAGTGGTAGTAGCGCTTGAAGTCGTCGAATGCCTTGCGCTGGTACGCCTTCACCACGTCCGACACGTATTGCTCGGCGTGGATGTAGCGGATCCGCGCGCCGGCCTTGTCGAGCAGCAGCTGGTTGCCGATCGCGTGGATCAGGTGGGTCTTGCCGAGGCCGACGCCGCCGTACAGGAACAGCGGGTTGTACGAGATGCCCGGGTTGTCCGCGACCTGGATCGCGGCGGCGCGCGCGAGCTGGTTCGCCTTACCGGTCACGAAGTTGTCGAACGTGAGCACGGGGTTCAGCTTCGAGCGCTCGTACATCGAATCGGCTTCGCCGCCGTTGGCCGGCGCGGCGCCGGGGCCCGGGCGCCACGTGCGGCGGCCGGCGGCCGCTTCGTGCGCGGGCAGGCTCGGCAGGTCGATGTCGGCGTCGTCGGCGTTCAGGTGGTGCGCGGCGGCTGCCGACGGCGTCATCGGCACGTCGGCCGGTGCGGCGGGCGCAGCGGCGGCATGCGCGGTCAGGTTGGCGGCGATCGCAGCCACCGTCGCGGCGGGGCCGGTCGGGGCCAGCGGCGTGCGCGGGGCGGCCGGTGCTGCGCCGGCGGCGGCGCTGCGCATGCCTGCCTTGGGATCGAGGACGAACTGGACTTCGATCGGCGTGTTCCAGAATTCGCGGGCCAGATCGCTGATCCGTCCCGAAAACTGGCTCTTGACCCAGTCCAGCTTGAAGCGGTTCGGCGCGGCGATGGACAGCGTGTTCGCCGACGCATCGAAGGCCACCGGGGCCAAGGGTTTGATCCACGTCACGTACTGCTGGGGCGTTAGCTCGCGCTCCAGCAGTGCGGAACAGTGTTGCCAGAAATCGTTCATCAAGTAACTGTCGTTTTTTGCATGCACAGCGCGGCTCGCCGGCGCCCTTGTCGCGGTAGCGCAACAAGGCCCGAAGCGGTCGTGCGAGCGTGCCTCGGACGCCTGCGTCACAGTGTTGGAGGGGCAGGCGCGAGCCGAAGCGGCGTGCGGGATTCTTGGAGATAAGGCGAGATTCTACCGCCAAACGCGGCCACAGAGCGAGTTATCCACAGGCCGGTTGTGTGGGGCGCGGGGCCGGATCGCTCGGGGCGGGCACAGGCGATCGACTCCTAAAGTATTGACCGTCAACGGAAAAACGGTTTAAATAGCGGGTTCCGCGAAAACCAATCCTGTATTCCCGGCGATTGCGTTCGCCCGAATGCCTCCGGTTAAGGGCACGCGGTCCCCTGAATTTCGACATTCTCGAACAAGTGAGAACATCATGAAACGTACTTACCAACCGTCCGTGACGCGCCGCAAGCGCACCCATGGCTTCCGTGTCCGCATGAAGACGGCAGGTGGCCGCAAGGTCATCAACGCTCGCCGCGCGAAGGGCCGCAAGCGCCTCGCCATCTAAGGCAGGTTGCGCGCTGTGTCCGCCGTCCGCAGTCCTGCGGAAGGTGCCGTCGAGCCGGGTGCGAATCCGTCGCAGACGAAAGCCGCCTTCCCGAAAGCTGCGCGACTTCTGAAAACGGATGAATTTTCATCCGTTTTTCGTTTGCGCCCCTGGCGGCGCTCCGCGCACTTCGTGATTTACGGCAAGCCGACCGGTCAGCCCGCGCGTCTGGGGCTCGTCGTCGGCAAGAAGTATGCGCCGCGTGCAGTAACACGTAACCTCGTGAAGCGGCTGGCGCGCGATCAGTTTCGCCTGCGCCGGGCCGAATTCGCCGGTTACGACCTGCTGCTGCGGCAGCACACGCGCTTCGACAAGAAAGCGCTGCCGAGCGCGGCTTCCGCCCCGCTCGCGGCGATGTGTGCGGCCGAGATTCGCGAACTGCTCGACAGGGCAGTCCGGGAGATCGCCCGCCGTGCGTCGAAGCCCGCGTCCGAGTGACGCATCCGTGCCCGGTGCGGCGTTCGCGCCTGCCCGGCCGGTTTTGACGCGGCGCCGAACGGCGTCGCCCAAGGTATGGAAACGGTATTGATCGCCTTGCTGCGCTTCTACAAGGTTGCCGTGAGCCCGATGCTCGGCAACCGTTGCCGTTTTTATCCTTCCTGTTCGGATTACGCGCGCGAGGCAATCCAGTATCATGGCGCCGCGCGCGGCACGTATCTCGCCGTCAGGCGCGTGTGCCGATGCCATCCGTTTTCCGCGGGCGGCATCGACCTCGTCCCGCCGCCCAACTCCGACACTCGCGCTCGCGGCGAAGCCGACGCGCGGTCCCATCGACTCTGAGACAACGCATGGATATCAAACGCACCGTCCTATGGGTGATCTTCTTCATGTCAGCTGTCATGCTGTACGACAACTGGCAGCGGGACCATGGACGCCCGTCGATGTTCTTCCCGAGCGCCACGCAGACGGCCCCCACGGCCGCTGCCGGCGGTGCATCGGGCACGGGCGCGACGACGACGACCGCAGGTGAAGTGCCTGCCGCCGCAGCCGGCGCCGCACCGTCGACGACGGCACCGGCCGCCCAGGCGCAGCTCGTGAAGTTCTCGACCGACGTGTATGACGGCGAAATCGACACGCGCGGCGGCACGCTCGCGAAGTTGACGCTGAAGAAGCAGGGCGACGGCAAGCAGCCCGACCTGTACATCACGCTGTTCGACCACACGGCCGGCCACACGTATCTCGCACGCTCGGGCCTGCTCGGCGGCGATTTCCCGAACCACAACGACGTCTACACGCAGCTGAACCCCGGCTCGACGTCGCTGACGGGTGACCAGAACGCGCTGAAGCTGTCGTTCGAATCGCCGGTGAAGGGCGGCGTGAAGGTCGTGAAGACCTACACGTTCACGCGCGGCAGCTACGTGATCGGCGTCGACACCAAGATCGACAACGTCGGCACGGCACCGGTCACGCCGACGGTCTACATGGAACTGGTGCGCGACAACACGGCCGTCGAAACGCCGATGTTCTCGCACACGTTCCTCGGGCCGGCGGTCTACACGGATGCGAAGCATTTCCAGAAGATCAACTTCAGCGACCTCGACAAGAACAAGGCCGACTACGTGACCTCTGCCGACAACGGCTGGGTCGCGATGGTGCAGCACTACTTCGCGTCGGCCTGGATTCCGCAGCAGGGCGTGAAGCGCGACATCTACGCTGAGAAGATCGATCCGACGCTGTACCGCGTCGGCGTGAAGCAGCCGGTCGCCGCGATCGCGCCGGGCCAGTCGGCCGACGTGCAGGCCCGCCTGTTCGCCGGTCCGGAAGAAGAGCGCATGCTCGAAGGCATCGCGCCGGGCCTGGAACTCGTGAAGGACTACGGCTGGGTGACGATCATCGCGAAGCCGCTGTTCTGGCTGCTCGAGAAGATCCACGGCTACATCGGCAACTGGGGCTGGTCGATCGTGCTGCTGACGATCCTGATCAAGGCCGTGTTCTTCCCGCTGTCGGCGGCGAGCTACAAGTCGATGGCGCGCATGAAGGAAATCACGCCGCGCATGCAGGCGCTGCGCGAACGCTTCAAGAGCGATCCGCAGAAGATGAACGCCGCGCTGATGGAGCTGTACAAGACCGAGAAGGTCAATCCGTTCGGCGGCTGCCTGCCGGTCGTGATCCAGATCCCGGTGTTCATCTCGCTGTACTGGGTGCTGCTCGCGTCGGTCGAAATGCGCGGCGCGCCGTGGGTGCTGTGGATTCACGACCTGTCGCAGCGCGATCCGTTCTTCATCCTGCCGGTGCTGATGGCTGTCTCGATGTACGTGCAGACGAGCCTGAACCCGACGCCGCCGGATCCGGTCCAGGCAAAGATGATGAAGTTCATGCCGATCGCGTTCTCGGTGATGTTCTTCTTCTTCCCGGCCGGCCTCGTGCTGTACTACGTCGTGAACAACGTGCTGTCGATCGCGCAGCAGTACTACATCACGCGCAAGCTCGGCGGGGCCAAGAAGAAACCGGCCTGACGCTCGTGGCATACGCGGGGCGGCGTATTCGCCCCGCGATGCACGAAAAAAAGCCGCATGGTTCGCCCATGCGGCTTTTTGCTTTATGCTGACCCGTCCTGAAATAGGTTGACACTTTTTCGCTGACGCGAAGAGGTGCCAAATGGAGCAAGGGATCAAGCGGACGCAGCGGGACTACAGTCTGGCTTTTAAGCTGTCGGTGGTGGCCCAGGTCGAAAAGGG
>NZ_JAIZRT010000017.1:0-51570 GCF_020420065.1 Burkholderia sp. AU31624 | reverse complement strand
AGCGCTGCTGCGCCTCTTTGTACGTCAGCTCGCCCTTTTCGACCTGGGCCACCACCGACAGCTTAAAAGCCAGACTGTAGTCCCGCTGCGTCCGCTTGATCCCTTGCTCCATTTGGCACCTCTTCGCGTCAGCGAAAAAGTGTCAACCTATTTCAGGACAGGTCAATTGGAATAAAAAAGCCCGGTCGATGTCGACCGGGCTTTTTGTTTGCGTCCAGACTGCGTGTTCAGTGTGCAGCCGATGCCGCGGCACCTGCATCGCCGCCGCCCGAGCGCTCGGGTTTCGTGATCCAGATCAGCCCGATCAGCAGCACGAAGATTGCCGCCGAGATGTAGAACAGGTCGTTCACGCCGAGCTGCGCGGCCTGCTGCGTGGCCATGTTGTTGATCAGCCCGTGCGCCTGGTCCTGCGTCAGCCCGAGGTTGCCCATCTGCGTGACGGCCTGGTTGAACGTCGGGTTGTAGACGTTCGCCTGCTCGACCAGTTGCGCGTGATGGAAGTTGTTGCGATGGTCCCAGGCCGTCTGGAAGATCGACGTACCAATACCGCCGCACATGATCCGCACGAAGTTCGACAGGCCCGATGCTGCAGGGATGCGGTGGCCGGGCAGGCCGGACAGCGTGATCGACACCAGCGGGATGAAGAAGCCGGCCATCGCGATACCCTGCACGAGTGTCGGCAGCGTCAGCGACCATTCGTCGACGCCCGTCGTGTAGCGCGAGCGCATCCAGAAGCACAGCGCAAACGTCAGGAACGACGCCGTCGAGATGAAGCGCGGATCGGTGCGCGGCAGATACTTCCCGGTGAGCGGCGACAGCAGGATCGCGAACAGCCCGACCGGCGCCATCACGAGACCGGCGTCGGTCGCGGTGTAGCCGATCTGCGTCTGCAGCCACAGCGGCAACAGCACGAGGTTGCCGAAGTACAGGCCGTACCCGATCGACAGCGCAACCGTGCCGCCGGTGAAGTTCCGCATGCGGAACAGCGACAGGTCGACGACCGGGTGCTCGGCAGTCAATTCCCAGATGACGAAGAACGCAAACGCAATGACGGCGGTCAGCGCGAGCACGATGATGGTCGTCGACGCGAACCAGTCGAGATCCTTGCCCTTGTCCAGCATGATCTGCAGCGATCCGACCCAGATGACCAGCAGCGCGAGGCCCACGCCGTCGATCGGCGCGCGGCGCACGGCCGACTCCCGGTTGCGATAGATCGCCCACGTTGCGGCGGCGGCGGCGATGCCGACCGGGATGTTGACGTAGAAGATCCACGGCCACGAGTAGTTGTCCGAGATCCAGCCGCCGAGGATCGGGCCGGCGACGGGCGCGATCAGCGTCGTCATCGCCCATAGCGCGAGCGCCATCGGTGCCTTGGCGCGTGGATAGCTCGACAGCAGGAGCGCTTGCGACAGCGGAATCATCGGGCCTGCCACCGCGCCTTGCAGCACGCGCGACCCCAACAGGAACGGCAGGTTGGGCGAGAGACCGCACATCCACGACGAAATCACGAACAGGATGATCGACGCGAGGAACAGGCGCACTTGCCCGAAGCGGTCGGTCAGCCAGCCGGTCAGCGGCACCGAGATCGCGTTCGCGACCGCGAACGACGTGATGACCCACGTGCCCTGGTCGGACGACACGCCGAGGTCGCCCGAGATGGTCGGGATCGCGACGTTCGCGATGGACGTGTCGAGCACGTTCATGAACACCGCGAGCGATACCGCGATCGTCCCGATCACGAGTTGCCCGCCCTGCAAGGGCGGGTGAGAGACAGGAGCCTGTGCCATGTCGGTTGTTTTTCCGGAGTCGGAACGGTTACATCATCTTCGCGACGGCATTCGACTTCGACGCGGCCGGCGCCGATGCGTTGCCGCCTGCGTTCTCGGCGACGATGCGGGCGATTTCGGCGTCGGCTTCGTCGCCGTATTTCGCGAACACGTTGGTCTCGTAGACGGTGTTCGGCGCGTTCACGAGCTGGTCGCCGCGTTCGTCCTTGATGTCCACGTCGACCTGCATCGACAGGCCGATGCGCAGCGGGTGCTTGTCGAGATCCTTCGGATCGAGTTCGATTCGCACCGGCAGGCGCTGCACGACCTTGATCCAGTTACCCGTCGCGTTCTGCGCCGGCAGCAGCGAGAACGCCGAGCCCGTACCGGCCGAGAAGCCGACCACCTTGCCGTGGTAGACCGCCGACGAGCCGTAGATGTCGGCCGTCAGTTCGACCGGCTGGCCGATGCGCATGTGCTTGAGCTGGACTTCCTTGAAGTTCGCATCGACCCACACGGCGTTCAGCGGTACCACCGACATCAGCGGCGTGCCCGGCGACACGCGCTGGCCGACCTGCACCGAGCGTTTCGCGACATAGCCGGTGACCGGCGCGGGAAGCACGTTACGGGCATTCGCCAGGTAAGCGTCACGAACCTTCGCGGCCGCGGCCATCACGTTCGGGTGCGAGGCGATCGTCGTGTTCGCGGTCAATGCGCGATTCGATGCGAGCTGCTGCTGCGCGGCGTCGACCGACGCCTGTGCGGCCTTCACCGCGTCGCGGGCATGCGAGATCTCTTCCTGCGACACGGCGCCCGTCTGCGCGACGGCGAGGCGGCGACGCAGGTCGTCCTGCGCCTTCGACAGGTCGGACTGGCGCAGCGCGACTTGCGCGCGGTACTGGTCGTCGTTGACGAACAGGCCGCGCACCTGGCGCACCGTTTGCGCGAGATTGGCTTCGGCCTGCTGCAGCGCGACTTGCGAGTCGGCCGGGTCGAGCACGACGAGCGGATCGCCGGCCTTGACGGTCTGCGTATCGTCGGCCTTCACCGCGATCACGGTACCGGTGACTTGCGGCGTGATCTGCACGACGTTGCCGTTCACGTACGCGTCGTCGGTCCCTTCATGGAAGCGGGCGACGAGGAAGTAATACAGGCCGTACGCAATGGCCGCGATCACGATGACCGCGACGAGCAGCGTCATCATTCGCTTGCGCTTGCCGTTGTTCTGCGGCTGCGCGCTGGCGGCGTTTTGTTGGTCGCTCATGGCGATTTTCTCCGTCCGTTATTTCGAGTGTCTGCGTAGTGGTGGCGCCGGATCAGTTGGCGGCCTGTTTTGTCGGCTTGTCGGCATCGGGTGCGGCGAGCGGCGTGCCGGTCGCGTCGAACCCGCCACCCAGCGCCTTGATCAGCGCGAGCTGCATGTCGCGGCGGCGCATCTTCAGGTTGGTCACCGTCTGCTCCGAGGCGAGGCGGTTGCTGTCCGCGGTCAGCACCTGCAGCTGCGGCGACAGGCCGGCCTTGTAGCGGATGACCGCGAGGTCATAGGCGCGCGTCGATGCGTCGAGTGCGCGTTGCGCATCGCCCATCTGGCGATCGACCGCGCGGATCGATGCAACCTGCGTCGCGACGTCGTTCAGCGCACTGATCAGCGTCTGGTTGTAGTTCGCCACCGACAGGTCGAAGTCCGCGTAGCGGCCCTTGAGCTGCGCGCGCAGCGCGCCGGCGTCGAAAATCGGCAGGTGGATCGCCGGGCCGAACTGCGCCTGACGGCTCGCGAAGTTCAGGAATTTGCCCCAGCCGAATGCATCGAAGCCGAAGCCGGCCGCGAGGTTCACGTCGGGATAGAACTCGGCCTTCGCTTCCTTCACGTCGTGCATCGCGGCTTCGACCTGCCAGCGCGCGGCGACGATGTCGGGGCGGCGCGACACGAGATCGGCCGGCAGGTTGCCGGGCAGCGCGACTTCGCCGCTCGGGTTCACCACCGGCGCGGCGATCTGCAGCCCGCGATCCGGGCCCTTGCCGAGTAGCGCGGCGAGCTGGTAGCGCACCGTCGTGATCTGGCCATCGAGATCCGACAGCGAAGCCTGGGTCGTCGCGATATTGCCGCGCGCCGTCTGGCGTTCGACGTTGGTGTCGAGACCGGCCGACACACGGCCGTCGGTGATCTTGCCGACCGTCTCGCGGTTGGTGATCTCGCGTTGCGCGATGTCGCGCAGCGCATAGAGCTGCGCGAGCGAGTTGTAGGTGCGTGCGACCGACGACGCGAGCGTGATGCGCGCCTGCTGCATGTCGGCTTCCGCCGCCTTTTCCTGCGACACGGCGGTGTGCAGGCGTTCGCGGTTCTTGCCCCACAGGTCGAGTTCCCACGACGCGCTCGCGAGCGCGTTGTTCTCGCTGTACCACTGGCCGCCGTACGGGGGCGGAAACAGCGCGTTCCCCGAATACAGCTCGCGCGTCCACGAATAGCTGGCTTCCGCCTTCGGCATCAGGCTCGAACGCGACGATTCGATGTACGACGACGCCTTTGCGATGCGCGCCTGCGCCTGCGCGATCGACGGATTGCCCTGCAGGGCCTCGTCGATCAGCCTCGGCAGCTGCGGATCGCCGAACTGGCTGGCCCAGTCGAGCGCCGGCCACTGGCCGCCCTGGGCCGGGAGGCTCTGGGCGGATTCGAATTGCGACGCGGGGGCGATCTGCTTGTCGCTCTTGATGCCGATGTAATTCGCGCAGCCCGCCAGCGCCAGTGCGGCGACCGCAGCGGCGACGGCGGTGCGGCACGACCCGGCGCGCACGGACAACGGGGAGGATTTCATCGCGCTGATCCCTGACTCGGAATGAATGATGGACACTGCAAGGATTTCCTTACATTAATCTGTCAAAAGTAATTGTTATGGCAACTATTACGTGATGCTGCCGCCGGCGGTTTCGCAGTAGTTACTGAGAATGCGGCGCAGCATGCTCTTCAGGAACCCGACTTCTTCCGGCGTAAACCCGTCCAGCACCTGGTCGAGCACACTGCGGAAAATCGGCGGCAGCCGTTCGGCGAGCGCACGACCTTCGTCGGTCAGCTCGAGGCGCACGACGCGCCGATCCTCGATGCTGCGAACGCGGGACAGCAGGCCGCGTTTCTCGACCCGGTCGAGCAGGCGCGTGACCGCGCTCGCGTCGATCCCGTACTCGCGCGCGAGCTCGGCGGCCGTCGAGCATTTGCCGACCGCGATCATGAACAGCATGCTCGCCTGCGTACCCGTGATACCGAGCTCTTCCTGCGTGCGTTGCGTGACGAGGTTGGTCATCACCGATTTCACGCGCGACATCAGATAGCCGACGCTGTCGTTCATCTGATATGAAGACAGCTGCGAGACGGGCGGTTGGGTGGAAGAATCCGACATAAAACCCTGAAGCTGCAATAGTTGACTAGGCAGCAGTATAGGCACAGTTGCTTGCCGCGGCAAATGTTAATCGAACGGCAAAGGGCGCGCTTTGTGGCCCATAAATCCACTATCACATTAAGGTTTTTTTGGGCTTGCCAACGGCGCGGGTTTCGGCCGACCGGCGGGTTCCAGGGGAGGGCGTGCCGGCCGTCTGGTGTTGCGTCGCAACGTGTCCGTCAGCTCGCGACATCCGCACGTGCTATAATTTGTGGCTTTCCAAGCTGCAATGCGCGCGCCCGTGAAAAACGAGCGGGCGCTTTTGCGCGTTCAAACGATTTCCAGGTTTCTATGACCCGCGCCCTTCGCAATATCGCCATCATCGCCCACGTCGACCACGGCAAGACTACGCTCGTCGACCAACTGCTTCGCCAGTCCGGCACCTTCCGCGAGAACCAGCAGATTGCGGAGCGGGTGATGGACTCGAACGACATCGAAAAAGAGCGCGGGATCACGATTCTCGCGAAGAACTGCGCGGTCGAGTATGAAGGCACGCACATCAACATCGTCGACACGCCGGGGCACGCGGACTTCGGTGGCGAGGTGGAGCGCGTGCTGTCGATGGTCGACTCGGTGCTGCTGCTCGTCGACGCGGTCGAGGGCCCGATGCCGCAGACCCGCTTCGTCACGAAGAAGGCGCTCGCGCTCGGCCTGAAGCCGATCGTCATCGTCAACAAGATCGACCGTCCGGGTGCGCGGATCGACTGGGTCATCAACCAGACCTTCGACCTGTTCGACAAGCTCGGCGCAACCGAAGAGCAGCTCGATTTCCCGATCGTCTACGCATCGGGCCTGAACGGCTATGCGTCGCTCGACCCGGCCGCGCGCGAAGGCGACATGCGCCCGCTGTTCGAGGCAGTCCTCGAGCACGTGCCGGTCCGCCCGGCGGATCCGGACGCGCCGCTGCAGCTGCAGATCACGTCGCTCGACTATTCGACGTACGTCGGCCGGATCGGCGTCGGCCGCATCACGCGCGGTCGCATCAAGCCGGGTCAGCCGGTCGCGATGCGCTTTGGCCCGGAAGGCGACGTGCTGAATCGCAAGATCAACCAGGTGCTGTCGTTCACGGGTCTCGAGCGCGTGCAGGTCGAATCGGCCGAAGCGGGCGACATCGTGCTGATCAACGGTATTGAAGACGTCGGCATCGGCGCAACGATCTGCGCGGTGGATACGCCGGAAGCGCTGCCGATGATCACCGTCGACGAGCCGACGCTGACGATGAACTTCCTCGTCAACTCGTCGCCGCTCGCCGGCCGCGAAGGCAAGTTCGTCACGAGCCGCCAGATCCGCGACCGCCTGATGAAGGAACTGAACCACAACGTCGCGCTGCGCGTGAAGGACACCGGCGACGAAACGGTGTTCGAAGTGTCGGGCCGTGGTGAGCTGCACCTGACGATTCTCGTCGAGAACATGCGTCGTGAAGGCTACGAGCTGGCCGTGTCGCGTCCGCGCGTCGTGATGCAGGAAATCGACGGTGTGCGTCACGAGCCGTACGAACTGCTGACCGTCGACGTCGAGGACGAACATCAGGGTGGCGTGATGGAAGAGCTTGGCCGCCGCAAGGGCGAGATGCTCGACATGGCGTCGGACGGCCGCGGCCGCACGCGTCTGGAGTACAAGATCTCGGCGCGTGGCCTGATCGGCTTCCAGAGCGAATTCCTGACGCTCACGCGCGGCACGGGCCTGATGAGCCACATCTTCGACTCGTACGCACCGGTCAAGGACGGCTCGGTGTTCGAGCGCCGCAACGGCGTGCTGATCTCGCAGGACGACGGCGCTGCCGTGGCCTATGCACTGTGGAAGCTGCAGGATCGCGGCCGCATGTTCGTGAAGCCGGGTGACGCGCTCTATGAGGGCATGATCATCGGTATCCACAGCCGCGACAACGACCTCGTCGTGAACCCGATCAAGGGCAAGCAGCTGACCAACGTGCGTGCGTCGGGTACCGACGAAGCCGTGCGCCTCGTGCCGCCGGTCCAGATGTCGCTGGAATACGCGGTCGAATTCATCGACGACGACGAGCTCGTCGAAGTGACGCCGCAATCGATCCGCCTGCGCAAGCGCTTCCTGAAGGAGCACGAGCGTCGCCGCGCGAGCCGCGAAGGCGCGGTCGACTAAGCGTTCCGGCCGTTCACTGCATCACGGAAAAGGCTGCCTGCGGGCAGCCTTTTTTGCATCTGCGCAGTGTGCAGTCGGATTGTCTGCAAAACACTGTTCCCGCGGGTCGTGGCAATCCGGCAAAACCCCGTCGCGCGGTGCTTTCAGGCACATTTCGCCGTGAACTCCGGTATCGGTTCTGTGATATGCTGCGCGCACGCAAGTTTTAGGTCCTTCCAAGCAAGACTTGATTCGCAATCCGCTAAACGGTCAGGCCGTGTCGCGGAAGGTTGAGTAACCCGCTATTTCTCGAGAAGCTCGAAGAAAGGTGAGCGTAAAATGTCAGATGTAATGAAGCAGTTTCAGCTGAACTCCTATCTGTTCGGCGGCAATGCTTCGTACGTTGAAGAACTGTACGATGCATACCTCAACAATCCGGCATCGGTGCCGGAGAACTGGCGAGAGTATTTCGACGCGCTGCAGAATGTGCCTGCAACGGACGGTTCGAATGCCAATGACGTCGCCCATTTTCCGATCGTCGAATCGTTCGCCGAGCGCGCGAAGGCCAATGCCTTCATCCCGCGCGAAAGCACGACCAATCTGGCTGCGGCACGCAAGCAGGTGCACGTCCAGTCCCTTATCAGCGCGTATCGCTTCCTTGGCTCGCAATGGGCCAATCTGGATCCCCTGAAGCGTCGCGAACGTCCCGCCATTCCCGAGCTCGAACCCGCGTTCTACGATTTCTCCGAAGGCGACCTCGACCAGACCTACAGCGCAAGCAACCTGTACTTCGGTTTCGACCAGGCTTCGCTGCGTGACATCGTCAAGGGTCTGCGCGACACGTACTGCGGCACGATCGGCGCCGAGTACATGTACATCAGCGACCCGGAACAGAAGCGCTGGTGGCAGGAGCGCCTGGAGTCGACCCGCGCGACGCCGAACTTCTCGGCCGACGAGAAGAAGCACATCCTGAATCGCCTGACGGCCGCCGAAGGCCTCGAGCGTTACCTGCATACCAAGTACGTCGGCCAGAAGCGCTTCTCGCTCGAAGGCGGCGAAAGCTTCATCGCGGCGATGGACGAAGTCGTCCAGCACGCAGGCAAGCGCGGCGTGCAGGAAATCATCATCGGCATGGCCCACCGTGGCCGTCTGAACGTGCTGGTCAACACGCTGGGCAAGATGCCGGCCGACCTGTTCGCCGAATTCGAAGGCAAGCACGTCGACGACCTGCCGGCCGGTGACGTGAAGTACCACAAGGGCTTCTCGTCGGACGTGTCGACGGAAGGCGGCCCGGTCCACCTGTCGCTCGCGTTCAACCCGTCGCACCTCGAAATCGTGAATCCGGTGGTCGAAGGTTCCGCGAAGGCGCGGATGGACCGTCGCGGCGACGAAGACGGCCTGCAAGTGCTGCCGGTGCAGATCCACGGTGACGCGGCCTTCGCTGGCCAGGGTGTCGTGATGGAAACGCTGAACCTCGCGCAGACGCGCGGCTACGGCACGCACGGCACGCTGCACATCGTCATCAACAACCAGATCGGCTTCACGACGTCCGACCCGCGCGATGCGCGCTCGACGCTGTACTGTACCGACGTCGTCAAGATGATCGAAGCGCCGGTGCTGCACGTGAACGGCGACGATCCGGAAGCTGTCGTGCTCGCGATCCAGATCGCGATCGACTACCGGATGCAGTTCCACAAGGATGTCGTGATCGACATCGTCTGCTTCCGCAAGCTGGGCCACAACGAGCAGGACACGCCGGCGGTCACGCAGCCGCTGATGTACAAGAAGATCGCGCAGCACCCGGGCACCCGTGCGCTGTATGCCGAGAAGCTCGTGCAGCAGGGCGTGATCACCGCGGAAGACGCCGACAACTTCGTGAAGGCGTACCGCAAGGCGATGGACGACGGTCACCACACGGTCGACCCGGTCCTGTCGAACTACAAGAGCAAGTACGCGGTCGACTGGGTTCCGTTCCTGAACCGCAAGTGGACGGATGCAGCCGACACGGCCGTGCCGCTCGCGGAACTGAAGCGCCTCGGCGAACGCATCACGACGGTCCCGGAAAACTTCAAGGTCCACCCGCTCGTCGAGCGCGTGATCAACGACCGCCGCAACATGGCGCGTGGCGACCAGCCGCTCGACTGGGGCATGGGCGAACACCTCGCGTTCGCGTCGCTCGTCGCATCGGGTTACTCGGTGCGCCTGACCGGCCAGGACTCGGGCCGCGGCACGTTCACGCACCGTCACGCGGTGCTGCACGACCAGAACCGCGAGCGCTGGAACGACGGCACGTACGTGCCGCTGCAGAACATCGCCGAAGGCCAGGCGAAGTTCACGGTGATCGACTCGGTGCTGTCGGAAGAAGCGGTGCTGGGCTTCGAATACGGTTACTCGACCGCTGAGCCGAACACGCTCGTGCTGTGGGAAGCGCAGTTCGGCGACTTCGTCAACGGCGCGCAGGTCGTGATCGACCAGTTCATCTCGTCGGGCGAAGTGAAGTGGGGCCGCGTGTCGGGTCTGACGATGCTGCTGCCGCACGGCTACGAAGGCCAGGGTCCGGAGCACTCGTCGACGCGTATCGAACGTTTCCTGCAACTGTGCGCGGATCACAACATGCAGGTCGTTCAACCGACGACGCCGGCACAGATTTTCCACCTGCTGCGTCGCCAGATGATCCGCCTGTTCCGCAAGCCGCTGATCGTCGCGACGCCGAAGTCGCTGCTGCGTCACAAGGAAGCGGTGTCGGACCTGTCGGAACTCGCGAAGGGTTCGTTCCAGCCGGTGCTGGGCGAAACCGACGGCGGCATCGACGCGAAGAAGGTCAAGCGCGTGCTGGCATGCTCGGGCCGCGTGTATTACGACCTCGTCGCCCATCGCCGCGAAGCGAAGGCGAACGACGTCGCGATCATCCGTATCGAGCAGCTGTATCCGTTCGCGCACAAGCAGTTCGAAGCCGAAATGAAGAAGTACGAGAACGCGACTGAAGTGGTCTGGGTGCAGGACGAGCCGCAGAACCAGGGCCCCTGGTTCTACGTCGAGCACCATCTGAAGGAAGGCATGAAGGAAGGGCAGAAGCTGGCATACAGCGGCCGTCCGGCTTCGGCCTCGCCGGCGGTTGGCTACTACGCGAAGCACTACGAGCAGCAGAAGGCCCTCATCGAAGGTGCTTTCGGCCGCCTGAAGAGCGCATCGATCGCGAAATAACCGACGGAAGCGGAACGGGAAGGCGCCATGCGCTTTCCCGTCTCTTTTGGCCGGCCGGGCGCGTCGCGCGCCGCACCGGCCGAAGGAATCGCACGAACCTCGTCACACCCCAGATTAAGCATCCAGGAAAATCACATGGCTATCGTAGAAGTCAAAGTCCCCCAGCTTTCGGAGTCGGTTTCGGAAGCCACCATGCTGCAGTGGAAGAAGAAGCCGGGCGAAGCAGTTGCTCAAGACGAAATCCTGATCGAACTCGAGACCGACAAGGTCGTGCTCGAAGTGCCGGCACCGGCCGCGGGCGTGCTCGCGCAAGTGCTGCAGAACGACGGTGACACCGTCGTTGCCGATCAGCTGATCGCAACGATCGACACCGAAGCGAAGGCAGGTGCAGCCGAAGCCGCGGCAGGCGCCGCCGAAGTCAAGCCGGCAGCAGCGCCTGCTGCAGCCGCACCGGCAGCACAGCCGGTCGCCGCAGCCGCATCGTCGACCACCGCATCGCCGGCCGCATCGAAACTGCTGGCCGAGAAGGGTCTGTCGGCGGGCGACGTCGCAGGTTCGGGCCGCGACGGCCGCGTCACGAAGGGCGACGCGCTGGCAGCAGGCAGCGCACCGAAGGCCGCACCGGCCGCCGCACCGGCGAAGACCGCCGCTGCGAAGCCGTCGCTGCCGGAAGTGAAGGTGCCGGCATCGGCCGCGACCTGGCTGAACGACCGTCCGGAACAGCGCGTGCCGATGTCGCGCCTGCGTGCGCGTATCGCCGAGCGTCTGCTCGAGTCGCAGCAGACCAACGCGATCCTGACGACGTTCAACGAAGTGAACATGGCCCCGGTCATGGAACTGCGCAACAAGTACAAGGACAAGTTCGAGAAGGAACATGGCGTGAAGCTCGGCTTCATGTCGTTCTTCGTGAAGGCGGCCGTCCACGCGCTGAAGAAGTTCCCGCTCGTGAACGCGTCGATCGACGGTAACGACATCGTCTACCACGGCTACTTCGACATCGGTATCGCTGTCGGCTCGCCGCGCGGCCTCGTCGTGCCGATCCTGCGCAACGCGGATCAACTGAGCCTCGCCGAGATCGAAAAGAAGATCGCCGAGTTCGGCCAGAAGGCGAAGGACGGCAAGCTGTCGATCGAGGAAATGACGGGCGGTACGTTCTCGATCTCGAACGGCGGCGTGTTCGGCTCGATGCTGTCGACCCCGATCATCAACCCGCCGCAGTCGGCAATCCTCGGCGTGCACGCGACGAAGGAGCGTCCGGTCGTCGAAAACGGCCAGATCGTGATCCGTCCGATCAACTACCTCGCGCTGTCGTACGACCACCGCATCATCGACGGCCGCGAAGCCGTGCTGTCGCTCGTCGCGATGAAGGATGCGCTGGAAGATCCGGCACGCCTGCTGCTCGACCTGTAAGCCGAGTTTCACCGCATTGACCCGCACCGCACGGGCGCGCGACACGCGCGGCCCGTGCGGTTGCACAAGAAGAAAGGATTGTCATGTCCAAGGAATTTGACGTCGTCGTGATCGGCGCCGGCCCCGGCGGCTACATCGCCGCGATCCGCGCCGCGCAGCTCGGCAAGACCGTTGCCTGTATCGAGAAGTGGAAGAACCCGGCCGGCGCGCTGAAGCTCGGCGGTACGTGCCTGAACGTCGGCTGCATCCCGTCGAAGGCGCTGCTCGCATCGTCGGAAGAGTTCGAGAACACGTCGCACCACCTGGCCGACCACGGCATCACGGTCGACGGCGTGAAGATCGACGTCGCGAAGATGCTCGGCCGCAAGGACGCGATCGTCGAGAAGATGACGAGCGGGATCGAGTTCCTGTTCAAGAAGAACAAGATCACCTGGCTGAAGGGCCATGGCAAGTTCACCGGCAAGACCGATGCCGGCGTGCAGATCGAAGTGAGCGGCGAAGGTGAAACCGAAGTCGTCACCGCAAAGAACGTGATCATCGCGACGGGCTCGAAGGCGCGTCACCTGCCGGGCATTCCGGTCGACAACAAGATCGTGTCGGACAACGAAGGTGCGCTGACGTTCGACTCGGTGCCGAAGAAGCTCGCCGTGATCGGCGCAGGCGTGATCGGCCTCGAGCTCGGCTCGGTGTGGCGCCGCCTCGGTGCCGAAGTGACGGTGCTCGAAGCGCTGCCGGCCTTCCTCGGCGCAGCTGACGAAGCGCTCGCGAAGGAAGCGGCCAAGCTGTTCAAGAAGCAGGGCCTCGACATCAACCTCGGCGTGAAGATCGGCGAAGTGAAGACGACCGCGAATGGCGTGTCGATCGCCTACACGGACAAGGACGGCAACGCGCAGACGCTCGACGCCGACCGCCTGATCGTGTCGGTCGGCCGCGTGCCGAACACCGACAACCTCGGCCTCGAGGCAATCGGCCTGAAGGCGAACGAGCGCGGCTTCATCGACGTGGACGACCACTGCCGCACGGCGGTGCCGAACGTGTACGCGATCGGCGACGTGGTGCGTGGCCCGATGCTCGCGCACAAGGCGGAAGACGAAGGCGTGCTGGTCGCGGAAGTGATCGACGGCCAGAAGCCGCACATCGACTACAACTGCATTCCGTGGGTGATCTACACGTACCCGGAAATCGCTTGGGTCGGCAAGACGGAGCAGCAGCTGAAGGCGGAAGGCCGCGAGATCAAGTCGGGCAAGTTCCCGTTCTCGATCAACGGCCGCGCGCTCGGCATGAACGCGCCGGACGGCTTCGTGAAGATGATCGCGGACGCGAAGACCGACGAACTGCTCGGCGTGCACGTGATCGCGGCGAACGCGTCGGACCTGATCGCGGAAGCCGTGGTGGCGATGGAATTCAAGGCGGCGTCGGAAGACATCGCCCGCATCTGCCATCCGCACCCGTCGATGTCGGAAGTGATGCGCGAAGCGGCGCTCGCCGTCGACAAGCGCTCGCTGAACAGCTGAGCGCGGTATAAGCGCCGGCCGGCCATCGGCCGGCGCAGCCGTCTCATGACGAAGGCGGGCGGGGATTCCCGCCCGCCTTCGTTTTTTCCGGTTTGCCCGATGAACGTCACCGAATACTACACGCGCGAACTGACCACGCGCGGCTATCAGTCCGATCCCGCACAGCGCGCGGCCGTCGATCGCCTGCAGCAATGTTTCGACGAGTGGGTCGAGTACAAGGCGCGCCGCTCGAACGCATTCAAGAAGCTCATCAATCATCCCGACCTTCCGCGCGGCGTCTACATGTGGGGCGGCGTCGGTCGCGGCAAGAGCTTCCTGATGGACAGCTTCTTCGCGGTCGTGCCCGTGCAGCGCAAGACGCGCCTGCATTTCCACGAATTCATGCGCGAAGTGCACCGCGAGCTCGAGGAGCTGAAAGGGCAGGCCGATCCGCTCGACGAACTCGCACGGCGCATCGCGAAGCGCTACCGGTTGATCTGCTTCGACGAGTTCCACGTGTCGGACATTGCCGATGCGATGATTCTGTACCGTCTGCTCGACCGCCTGTTCAACAACGGCGTGCAGTTCGTGATGACGTCCAACTATGATCCCGACGACCTGTATCCGGACGGCCTGCATCGCGACCGCATGCTGCCGGCGATCGCGCTGATCAAGTCCAAGCTCGACGTACTCAACGTCGATGCGGGCGTCGATTATCGCCAGCGCACGCTCGCGCAGGTGAAGATGTATCACACGCCGCTCGGCGCGGATGCCGATCGCGAATTGCGGCATGCGTTTCAGAAGCTCGCTGCCGTTCCTGACGAAAGCCCGCTCCTGCATATCGAGAAGCGCGAACTGAAGGCGCTGCGCAAGGCGGACGGCGTCGTATGGTTCGACTTCGCGACGCTGTGCGGCGGCCCGCGCTCGCAGAACGACTATCTCGAGCTGGCGAGCCGCTTCCACGCGATCGTGCTGTCCGAAGTGCCGCAGATGTCGCCGCGGATGGCGTCCGAGGCGCGGCGCTTCACGTGGCTCATCGACGTGCTGTACGACCACAAGGTCAAGCTGCTGATGTCCGCGGCGGTGCCGGCGGAGCAGTTGTACATCGAAGGCCCGATGGCCAACGAGTTTGCCCGTACGGTCTCGCGAATCGTCGAGATGCAGTCGGAGGAATACATCGAAACGCCGCGCCGCATCGTCGATACGTCGCTGACTTGAGTGCGATTTCCGGCAATTGACGGAATTCAAACGTCAATTCCGGTCAAATTAAAGCAATCTCAGGGTAATTTCGGATTTGTCTTATATTCATTGTTGAGGTGAGCCGATATCGTTGTGTCATGGTTACTAAGGCTGGAGATATCCATGACACCGTATCGCGATCTGACCGATCAAGAGTGGCGCTGCGTTGCGTCGCTTCTGCCCGAAATGCAGCCGCGCACCGAGTTGCGCGGCCGCCCGTTGGCCAATACGCGTGCCGTCCTGAACGGCGTGCTCTGGGTGATCTACAGTGGTGCAACGTGGTCGGCCATGCCGCGTCGTTACCCTTCGTACCAAACTTGCCATCGTCGCTTCAAGGTCTGGCACGAGACGGGCACGTTGATGAGTGTCATGCGTGAACTCTATGGCGACGCAGGCGTGAATCTGTGCAACGAGTTGTCCACGCGGATGCGCAAGCACACGCAATCGAAGGCGGCGGAAGCACGCAGCAATGCGGCGCCCGCGTATCGCGCACCGGGCAGCTATGCGTCGGACACGCTGAAGCATGCAGCGTGATGTTGATCAGTTCCCGCCACGCATGCACCAAAACAAAATCGGCCTGACGACTTCGTCGCAGGCCGATTTTTTCATTGAGCCGCGCATTTAAGCGCGAGCCGCATTATTGCTGGCGAACCCAGGTCTGCGAACGGCCGAGCAGCGACACGCCGATGTAACCGCGCACGACGAGTTTCTGGCCACCGTCTTCGAGCGTCATCTTGCACTTGTAGACCTTGCCGTTCTCCGGGTCGAGAATGTTGCCGCCGTCCCAGTGGTCGCCTTCCTTCTTCATGGCCTTGATGATCGTCATGCCCTTGATGAGCTGATCCTTGCGTTCGTCCGTGCAGGCGGTGCAGCGGCGATCAGGCGTATCGTTCGCGCCGAGGCCCTTCACGACCTTGCCGGTCAGCGCACCATCACCGTCCTCGGCGATCTGCACGAGCGCCTTCGGCTGATGCGTGTTGTCGTCGATCGTCTGCCACATGCCGATGGGGCTGTCTGCTTGTGCGAACGTGGGAGCGGCGCAAGCGAGCAGTACGCCGGCGACGGCGATGGCACGAAACGGGCGGGTCAGTTGAATCATTGTCGTCCTCCTTGTTTTGCATGTCGTGTTCGATTTGCTCGCACGACCGTCTGCATGGGGCGGGGCATGTTGCGAGCTTCGCCAGAATACGTGAAACAACGCGCCACGTTTGATAGAGGGGACTCTAATCGAAACAGCCCGCGGGCGCGGGCTGTTGGGTGGCCGATCAGTTGAGCTGATATGAGAATGCGGCGTTGATGCGCGGGCTGCGTGACGCGCTTTCGACGGGAGCGTCACCCACCGGCTTCGCGACGTTCAGGTCGAGGCTGTAGAAGCGGCTGTCGGTGAAACGCACGCCGATGCCGACCGACGACATGCGGTTCGGCGACGGTGTGCCTGCGTGCAGGTACACACGCGCCATGTCATAGGCGATGTACGGCGTAACGGACTTCATATACGTCCAGCCCGGCGTGAAGCCGCGGTTGACCTCCAGCGACATCCCCCATCCCGAGTCACCCGACGCTTCGCCCGGCTGATAGCCGAGCGCGTAACGCGTCGAGCCGAACGAGATCTGCTCGGACGTCGGCAGCGAGTCGGGGCTGTATTGCCCGGTCAGCGAAACCGACGTGCCGATCCGGAACGGCCACTCGTTGGTTTGCGTGAAGGTCGCGCCGGTACGGACGAAGGTCAGTGATGTCGGGTCGGCGTACGTGATCGTCGAGCCGTTTGCCTGGGCGGTCTGCGACTTCGATGCGCCGAGGATGTCGAACGCCTTGGCCACGTTGACGCTCAACTTTCGCACTTGCTTCGGCTGGACGTTCGTGTAGTCGAGTTGCAGTTGCAGCACGCGAACCTGCGACCGATTGTTGAGGGTCGCGCCGGTGATCTGGTTCTGGTAATTGTCCTCGTTGTGCGCTGCGTAGCCCGACACCGTGCCGAGCAGGCTGCGCTGGTTGTTCAGCAGTATCGGATAGGATGCCGAAAGACCGAGCTTCTCGTTCTTGACCGTACGCTGGATGTACGACGGCAAGCCAGGATTGTCCGTCGGCTTGCCGCGATAGGTGCTCGCGTCGAGGCGCGTGATCAGGCCGCTGCTGCCCACGGGTATCGCGCCGCTGAATGCGAAATAAGTTTGCTTGTCGCGCCCCGGCGGCGCCAGCGCGGAAATGCTCAGTTGCTCGCCGAACGACGTGAGGCCGTTTTCGGTCGCGGTGATGAGACCCTGGACGCCCGGGTGGTTGAAGTCGATACCGGTGCTGACGTTGAACGGCTTGCGGTCGACCGCGAGTTCGAGCGTCGTGGCGCCGTCGGTGGTTTGCGGCGGCGGTACGTTCGCCTTGACCGTGAGGCCGGGCAACAGGCCGAACGTGTTCACGTAGCGTTCGAACGTCGCGCGGCGCAGCGGGCGATCGGCAGTGATATGCGAGGCGATCGCACGAATCTTCGATTCCATTGCACCGGGCTTGCCGGTGACCTTGACGTCCGACACATAGCCTTCGACAACCGTGATGCGCACGACGCCGTTCTCGAACGTCTGCGCAG
Source organism: Burkholderia sp. AU31624 (assembly GCF_020420065.1). NCBI lineage: Bacteria > Pseudomonadati > Pseudomonadota > Betaproteobacteria > Burkholderiales > Burkholderiaceae > Burkholderia > Burkholderia sp. AU31624. The sequence goes on along the minus strand of NZ_JAIZRT010000017.1, from coordinate 34,349 downwards.
GAACGAACGCGAACGACAGCGCGAAGCCGCGATCCTGGTACAGCTTCGTCACGCCGTTGGCGGTTTCGATCAGCTCGCCGATCGTGATGTCCTTGCCGACGAGCGGGGTGAAGCGACGCGAGATCTCGTCGAACGGAACGGATTTCACGCCTTCGACCTGGAATGTGGTCGGTGTCAGGTGACGCGACAGCAACTCCTGCAATTGCGGTGCTTGCGGTGCGACCTGCACGGTCACGTTCGGGCCGGTTTTCGGCGCGTTGATCTGGGGCAGGGAGTCGAGCGGGTTACCGCCGACGCGCGTTTGTGCATGTGCCGTGCCTGCTGCCGCGATGGCGAGCAGCATCATCCATCTGTCGAGTCTGGATTTCATTGTTCTTCCTCGTTGGCCTTGCTCTTCGTCTTCTTTGTAATGCCGGCGCGCGACACCAGGGTGCCGCGCGCCGCGTGCCGCAATGCCGGTTGTGTTTGTACGGCCGCGCCATTCGCTCCGGCTGCGAAGGTGCGACCGTCCTCCTTACTTGCCAACGCTACCCAGCGTACCCAGCAACCCCGTTACCGGTGCCAGCAGCCCCGTCGAGCTGCCGCCCGACGTTGCCGTACCCGTGACGCCGCCAACCAGCGACGTGACCGGTGCGAGCGGGCTCGATCCCCCGGATCCTGCTGCGCCGCCGACTGCTCCGGTGACAGTATTCAGCAAACCGGTGACAGGCGCGAGAGGGTTTGCACTGCCTGCGCCACCCGTCGCGCCACCGAGCGTGCCCGTGACCGTCGACACGAGATTCGTGACGGGGGCGAGCGGGCCGCCGCTGCCGCCCGCCGCACCGCTCAGTGCACCGGTGACGGTGGAGACGAGGCCGGTGACGGGCGCGAGCGGGCTGCTGCCCGAACCGCCGGTCGCGCCGCCGAGTGCGCCCGTGAGCGAACCGAGCGGCGTCGAGCCGAGACCCGACAGCAGGCCGCCGAGCGGATTCGTCGAGCCGGAGCCTGACGACGTGCCGTTCTGTACGGTCGCCGTCGAGCCGCCGACGAGGCTCGTGATCAGGCCGGGGATCGGTGCCGCGCCGTTCGGGCCGTTCGGGTTGACGAGGCCACCCGCGTTGGTCACGGTGTTGCCGACTGCCGTGACGAGCTGACCGACGTCGCCGACGAGCGGCTGGCTCGACGTGCCGCCCACCTGCTTGCCGGCCGAGCTGATCGCGCCGCCGACCTGGCCGAGCAGGCCCGAGACGGGTTGGCCGAGGCCGGTCGTCGTGCCGACCTGTTGCGTGACCTGGCCGGCGGTGATCACGAGCGGCGTGATTGCCGAGCTGAGCGGTTGCGTGACCTGCTGCACGGCGCCAGACGACAGTGTCGAGCCGATCGTCGTGCCGGCAGCCGTCAAGCCGTTGGCCACCGTGTCGAGCACGGTGCCGACCGGCGTCGTGACGGGCGCGAGCGGCGCGAGCTGGCCGGTGCCGAGCGCCTTGACCGTCGAACTCAGGCCGGACACCGTGTTGCTCGTCGCGCCGACCACGTTGCCGAGGCCCGCGACGGTCGTGCCGACCGGATCCTTGGTCGTGCCGATCTGTCCCAGCCCGTTGCTCACCGCGTCGGCGGCTGCGCCGACGATCGTGCCGGTGCTGGAGAGCGTGCTGCCGACACCCTTCGTCACGCCGTCGCCCAGGCCCGGCACGCTGATGTTGCCGACCGTGCTGCCGAGGTCGGTGGCCGTCTGGCCGACCGTGCTGACCACGCCCTTGGTGCCGGTGGACGTACCGCTGGTGCCGCTCGTGCTTGGCGTACCGCTCGTGCTCGGGTTGTTATTGTTGTTGCTGCTGGTGGGCGGCGAGCTGACGCCACCGCCGCCGCAGGCGGCCAGCAGGCAGGCGGCGGCGAAGGCCGTGAGGGGCGCGCGCCACTGGCGCAGGGCGACTGTCGTGAGAGAACGTTGCTGGGACATGATGGACTCCTCGCTGTCTTGTCGATTGATGGATGTCGGTTTACTTGCCGTGCGTGCCGCCGAGCAGGCCGCCGATCAGCGACGTGACGGGCGCGAGCGGATTCGACGACGAACCCGAGTTCGTGACGGCGCCCGTGCCGCCGGTCAATGCCGGTGCGCCGACCGTGCTGGTCACCGTGGACACGACGTTCGTCACCGGAGCGAGCGGGCTGCTGCCGCCTGCACCGCCCGTCGCGCCGCCGAGTGCGCCCGTGACCGCGCCGAGGAGACCCGTGACCGGGGCGAGCGGGCCACCGCTCGTGCCGCCCGTGGCGCCGCCGAGTGCGCCCGTGACCGTCGAGACGAGGCCGGTGACCGGAGCGAGCGGGCCGCCGCTGCCGCCTGCTGCGCCGCCGAGTGCGCCCGTGACCGTGGAGACGAGGCCGGTGACCGGAGCGAGCGGGCCGCCGCTGCCGCCTGCTGCGCCGCCGAGCGCACCCGTGACCGTCGAGACGAGGCCGGTAACCGGGGCGAGCGGGCCGCCGCTGCCGCCTGCTGCGCCGCCGAGTGCGCCCGTGACCGTCGAGACGAGGCCGGTAACCGGGGCGAGCGGGCCGCTGCCGCCGCCTGCTGCGCCGCCGAGCGCACCCGTGACCGTGGAGACGAGGCCGGTGACCGGGGCGAGCGGGCTGCTGGCGCCACCCGTTGCGCCGCCGAGCGTACCCGTGACCGTCGTGAGGAGACCCGTGAGCGGTGCGAGCGGGTTGGTCACCCCGCCGGTGCCGCCCGTGAGCAGGCCGCCGACGGCCTTCACGGTGTTGCCCGTCGACGAGACCGTGTTGCCAAGGCCGGTCGTGACAGGGTTGCCGCCCGCCGACGCGAGCAGGGCGCCGGCCTGGTTCAGGCCGTTGCCGACCGTGCCGAGCAGCGTGTTGACGGGCGCGCCGAGGCCGGTCGCGGTGCCGATCGTCTGGGTCGTCTGGCCGACCATCGTCGTGATCGGCGTGATGGCCGAGCTGACCGTCTGCGTGACTTGCTGGATCGGGCCGGTCGACAGCGCGTTGGTGAGGGTGGTGCCGCCGTTCGATACGGCGCCGCCGAGCGTCGACACGAGGCCGCCGACGGCGCCCGTGACCGGTGCCAGCGGCGTCAGCGGGCCGCTGCCGAGGCTCGAGACCAGATTGCCCGTCTGCGTGACCGCGCCGCCGAGCTGGTTGACCACGCCGCCCGTGCTGGCGAGCGTGGTGCCGAGCGGATCCTTCGTCGCGCCAAGCTGGCCGAGACCGTTGCCAAGGCCGTTGCCCAGTGCGGTCACGGCGCCGCCAACGCTCTGCACGATGCCGCCTGCGGCTTGCGTGGTGGCCGGGTTGACACCCGGCAGCGACTGGTTGGCAATGACGGAGCCGAGGCCCGAGACGGTTCCACCGGCGCTCGTGAGGATGTTGCTGCTGCTTGCGAGGACAGTTCCCACTGGGTTCGACGACACACCCGAGGTGCCGCTCGTGCCCGACGTACCGCTGGTGCCGGAGGTGCCGCTCGTGCCCGAGGTGCCGCTGGTGCCGCTGGTGCCGGAGGTGCCGCTCGTGCCCGAGGTGCCGCTGGTGCCGGACGTACCGCTGGTGCCCGAGGTACCGCTGGTGCCGCTCGTGCCCGAAGTACCGCTCGTGCCGGAGGTGGAGATCGTATCGCCGCCGCCCGAGCTCGAGCCGCCGCCGAGCCCCTGGCTGATGGAGCCGGAACCGCCGCACGCGGAGAGGGAAAGCATGGCTGCAACGGTGGCCGCGATCAGAGTCGTCCGGAACACGCCATGGGGGATAACCTTAATGTCCATTTCGTCCTCGCATTAAAAATGTGTTGTGAACTTCGTTGTGTTGAGTGGTGCGAGGACTACTCTGCAACTGTCGTGCCATTTCGATGCTCGACGGTTCGACAACAGGTTTTAAACGGGGCAATTCCTTGTCGGAAAAGGAGGTTATGGAAATTGAAAGATTGTTGAATCTGTTTAAGGACAGACGAATGAGAACGGTTTCGCGCGTTTCGTAACGTAACGTCACAACATTGGCGTTACGCGTGCGGCGTAACGTGGGGGGCGTGCAGGCTTGGTGGACGAGGCAATTGTTTTACTGGTGGATTAGGTGTGCACATCTAACCTATCGTAAATCCTATGTGTAAGTCGTACCGAAACGCCGTACAAATACGTTGTGCTCCTGGTCATTTTTTTCGATCCGTGTCGTTAAAAGAGGTTGGAATTTAAATGGGATCGGATATAGAATCGGCAGCAGATGTAAGCAAATGTACGGTTCGGTACACAACGTTCGAGGAGGGTCACTATCGCGAATGTTAACTTGCATCAAATGTTGAGCCATGCCCCTCGGGGCAATCTATAAAGAAAGTGCACCCGATTGTCGCTACAGCAGATGTGGCGAACAGAGCGGGGCAACCGGCCAGATATGCGAGGACGTATACGTATAAAAGGCCAAAGAACGTAAATACAGGCACGAGGAATAAAATGAAAGCAATGATGATTCGCTTCCTTCGGGAAGAAGACGGGGTTACCGCGATCGAGTATGGTCTGATTGCGGGTCTGATTGCGGCCTTGATCATCGGTAGCGTCACCACTATCGGTACCAAGATCTCGGCGCTGTTCACCACGATTGCCAATACGTTGCCGACCGGCTGATCCTCGTTAGTTCGATGGGTGGCGAGCGGTCCGTTTTCGCGGCCCGCTCGCCCTTACGTCGACATGGTCGGTCGATCGCGATATGGCACATCTTCTCAGTACCAGCATTTTTTTTGCCTGGGCGACGCTCGTTGCCGCCGGTGATATTCGATTTCGGCTTGTTCGAAATACGCTTGTCGTCGTCGGACTCCTGGCGGCGCTTGCCAGTGCATTGGCCAATGCAAATCCGTTTGGTATTTCAGTCGGGCAGGCATTGATCGGCATGCTCGTCGGATTCTTGAGCTTTTTCCCGCTTTTTGCATTTCGCGTGATGGGCGCGGCGGACGTGAAGGTGTTCGCGGTTCTCGGCGCGTGGTGCGGTTTGTCGATACTGCCGTGGCTGTGGGTTGTCGCCAGCCTGGTGGCCGGTATACATGTCCTCGCGCTGATGACGCTGTCCCATACGCCGCTGGGCGCGCTGTGGTCGCGCGGTTCGCCGACGTTCGCGCTCGGTGCGCGGCGGGCGACGCCGTATGCGGCCTGTCTCGTCGCGCCTGCAGCGATATGGCTGGCCTATCTCGTCGTTACCGGGGGGGTGCAATGAAGCGACAGTGCCGGCCGCGGTCGTGGCGGCGTCAGCAGGGGGCGACGGCGGTCGAGTTCGCGCTGGTGTTTCCGCTGTTCTTCCTGATCATGTACGCGATCGTGACGTACGGGCTGATCTTCGCCGTTCAGCAGGGCTTGACGCTCGCGGCGACCGAAGGCGCGCGTACGGCGCTGAATTATGTCTACGAGTCCAACGGGTCGGGGGCGCAGGCGCTGACGGACCGTGCGAAGGCGGCACAGTCGACGGCGGTCGGGCTCACGACGTGGCTGGCCAACGTTCAGATTCCGACGCCGGTGTCGGGGGCATGCAGTTACGACGCAACCATGTATTGTGTGACGGTCACGGTGACGTACCCGTACAAGACCAACCCGCTGGTTCCATCGCTGCCCCTGCTCGGACTCGTTACGCCGACGCAGTTGACCGGCACGGCAACCGTGCAGATCAACCCGGCCACCATTTTATGAAACGGACGCCGGGCGGCGCGCGGTAACAGGTGCAAGCGGCGTTCGCATATCGACATAACAACATTTACGGCACTCGACATTCACCATGGGCAACAACTTGACGAAGATCATCGCCGGGCTGCTGATTGCGCTCGCCGTGCTGCTCGGGATCTATGCGTGGATGCTTGGCCGCGCGCCGGCCCATCCGCCGGCCGCGGCGCCCGCTGTGGCGACGGTGCAGACGGTCCCGGTGGTCGTGGCGACGCGTCTGTTGCCGGCTGGTCAACCGATTCCGGCCGATGCCCTGAAGCTGGCTTCGGCACCCATGATGCCGACCGGCGGCTTCAGCGATCCGTCGCTGCCTGTCGGTCGTATTCCGGCGAACGACATTCTTGCCGCCGCGCCGGTCGTCGAGGGCGGCTTGACGTCGGGGCTGGCGAACCAGGTGGCGCCCGGCGAACGGGCGGTGGCCATCAAGGTCGACGAGACGAATGCGGTCGGAAACCGGTTGCGCCCCGGCAACTTTGTCGACGTGTTCCTGAATTTGCGGCGCGACAACTCGGGGATGGCGCAAACCGGCTCGGAAATTCCCAATTCACAGGCGCGATTGCTGATGTCGAAGCTGCGGATCCTGTCGTTCGGCGACGCGACGCCCGATCGTGACGGCAGCGGCGGCCCGGGCGGCGCGGTACGGACCGCCGTGCTCGCCGTGCCGACGGCACAGGTCGATGCGCTGACGCTCGCGGAAGCAAGCGGCCGGCTGACGCTGGCACTGCGCAATCCGCGCGATGACGAAGTCGCGACGCAGACGGTCGCGATCCGCACGGCCGGTGACCTGACGCCTTCCGGGCAGGCGGCCGCCGGCGTGTGGCTCGATGAACTTTCAGGCGGGCGGGCACGCAATACGCCCCGCGTGCAGGCGCCGGCGCGTGCGCCGCGCGCACCGATCGTCGCGCGCGAAGGCGGGAGCAGTATTGAAGTGATTCGGGGTGGGCGAACCGAAACGGTCGCTTATTGACAACCTAAACACGGTCATCGACAGCAGTAACGGAAGGGAGAAGGCCGTATGACGGTCTCCGACACAATGACAAAAAAACTGATTGCATACGCGATTGCCATCTGGGCCATGACCTTCGCCGTGTTGTCCGGGGCCGCCGGCACAAACGGGTCGATCGATCTGGCGGTCGGCTCGCAGCGACAGGTCGCTACCGGCCGCACGCTGCAGCGGATCGCGGTGGGCGATCCGTCGGTCGTCGACGTGCTGGTCATGAAGGGCAGTCGCGCCGGCAATGTGCTGCTGGTTGCGAAGGCGCCGGGTTCGACGAATGTGATGCTGTGGGAGCGCGGTCGCGACGAGCCGACCGTGTGGAACGTCAATGTCGTCGATGCAGCCGCACAGGCCGTGCTGGACGGCGCGGGACCGTCCGTGAGGGCGTATGGCGGCGCGGCAGTCGTGTCGGGCGCGGCAGCGTCGCTTGACGCGCACGAGCGGGCAGTTGCCGTCGGCAAGCGGATGGGCGGCAAGGATGCGGCGGTGATCGATGCGTCGACGGTCGGCAATCGGAACGTCGTGCAAGTCGACGTCCGGGTCGTGGAATTCAGCCGTTCGGTGCTGAAGGAAGCGGGGCTGAATTTCTTCAAGCAGAGCAACGGATTCGCTTTCGGCGCATTTTCGCCGGGCGGTCTCCAGTCGGTGACCGGCGGGGGGACGGGGGCATTCCAGGCGACGGGCGGCATTCCGATCGCGTCCGCGTTCAACCTGGTGGTGAATTCGGCGGGGCGCGGCATTTTCGGCAATATTTCGATTCTCGAGGCGAACAATCTGGCCCGTGTGCTCGCGCAGCCGACCCTCGTGGCGTTGTCCGGGCAAAGCGCCAGCTTTCTCGCCGGTGGCGAAATTCCCGTGCCGGTGCCGCAGGCGCTCGGCTCGACGGCGATCGACTGGAAGCAGTACGGCGTCGGCCTGACCCTGACGCCGACCGTGCTGAGCCAGCGCCGCATCGCACTCAAGGTGGCGCCCGAATCGAGCCAGCTCGACTTCCAGCATGGCGTCACGATCAACAGCGTCTCGGTGCCGGCGATCACGACTCGCCGCGCCGACACCACGGTCGAGCTCGGCGACGGGGAAAGCTTCGTGATCGGCGGCCTGATCGACCGCGAAACGATGTCGAACATCAACAAGGTGCCGGTCCTGGGCGACCTGCCGATCATCGGCGCCTTCTTCAAGTCGCTGAACTATCAGCAGAACGATAAGGAACTGGTGATCATCGTGACGCCGCATCTCGTTGCGCCGATCGCGAAGGGCGCGCCGTTGCCGACCACGCCGGGCGAATTGTCCGAACAGCGCGATGGTCCGGTGTGGCGGTCGTATCTTGGCGGTATCGCATCACCCGATGCGGCGCCCGGATTTTCGAAATGAATGCGGGACGAGATGTCGCGCGATATGTAACCGGGGGTGTTCAACATGAACGCGAGAACCCTATCGTTGGCTGAGCCTGCCGTGACCGATTATTTCGTGTGCGCATCGCAGCAGGACGAGCATGCCCGCTGGCTGGGCGAGACACTCGTGTCGGCCGGCACGGTGGAAGCCTTGTCGCTCGAACCGGGCGCGCTGAGCCAGCGCATCACGGGGCTCAATCCCGCGATCGTCTTCATCGATTTTTCCCGTGCGCACAGCGCGGCGAGCGCTGCCGCGGCTGCCGTACGGCTGGCCCATCCAGGCCTGCCGGTCGTCGCGCTCGGCACGCTCTCGGAGCCGGAAAGCGCGCTGGCCGCACTGCGGGCCGGCGTACGCGATTTCATCGACGTGTCCGGTAGTGCCGAGGATGCGTTGCGGATCACCCGCGGGTTGCTGGAACATACCGGCACCGAGCCGGCCAACCGGCACGGCAAAGTCGTCGCGTTGCTCGGCGCACGCGCCGGGATGGGCGTCAGCACGCTCGCCTCGAATCTGTCCGTGTGGCTGCACAAGCGCATGGGTTCGGCCGACCCGGAAGGCGGCACGCCTGCATTCGGCGTCGCCGCGCCTCACGCGCGGCAGACGGCGCTGGTCGATCTCGGGCTTCCCGCGGGCGACAGTGCGCTGTTCCTCAACACGCGCTGCGAATTCCATTTCGTCGAAGCCGTGCGCAACCTGCGGCGCATCGACCGGACGTTCGTCAATACCGCGCTGACGCGCCACGCGAGCGGCGTCGCGCTGACCACGTTGCCGCCCAATCTCGCCGACCTGCGCGACGTGTCGTACGCCGCATGCGTCGGGCTGTTGAACCGGCTGCGCGCGTTCTTCGATCAGCAGATCATCGATCTCGGCGGATTCACGAACCATGAATTCGTTGCGCAGATCACGGCGGTGGCCGACGAGGCGTGGCTCGTGTGCGACCAGGGCGTCGCCTCGATCGTCTCGGCGGTCGACCTGCTGGAAGGGCTGCGCGATGCGGGCGTCGACATCGGCAAGATTCGTCTCGTCGTCAACCAGTACGACGCGACGCTGAGCCTGACGCCGGCCCAGATCGCGGAACGGCTCGGCATTTCGCACCTGGCGACGCTGCCGGCGCGTCGCGTGGCAATCGGCCAGGCGGCCAACCAGGGGCGGCTGATCGTCGATACGGCCGAACGCGATCCTTATGTGCGTGCCCTCGAGCCGCTCGCAGATCGACTGGCCGGCCCGGTTTCCGCCGGCCAGCGCACCGCATTGGGCTTGTCCGCCCTGAAGCGTTTCATTCAACCTTCGTCCAGGCGATCGTAAGCGATGGCACACGACATCCAATTTGCCGACGGCGCAGCGCCGTTCTCCCAGTCGCAGCAGTTTCACGACATCAAGAATGCCGCGCACGAGCATCTGCTGACGCGCATCGAGGAACTCGGCGCCGAATTCGGCCGTTGGTCGCGCCAGGCGATCAACCAGTTCGTCGATCTGGAAATCGACAGCTTCGTGCGTCTGCGGCGCATTCCCCTGAACGAGACCGAGGTCAGGGCGATTGCGGAGGCGCTGACGAAAGAGCTCGCCGGGTTCGGTCCGATCGAGGACCTGCTCGCCGATCCGCACGTCGAGGACATCCTGATCAACGGCTACAACGACATCTACGTGTCGCGCCACGGCATCCTGGCGAAGCTGCCGATCCGTTTCACCGACAACGCGCACCTGCTGCGGATCGTGCGCCGCATCCTCGCGCCGATCGGCCGACGTCTCGATGAGTCGAACCCGATGGTCGACGCGCGGCTGCCGGACGGCGGGCGCGTCAACGTCGTGATCGAGCCGCTGTCGATCGACGGGCCGGTCGTCTCGATCCGGAAATTCCGCAAGGATCCGCTGAAGCCGGCCGACCTGCTCGCCAACGGCACGTTCAATACGGAAATCGGTACGTTGCTGGAAGCGGCGGTCGAGGCGCGCTGCAACGTCCTCGTGTCGGGCGGCACGAGCTCCGGCAAGACGTCGCTGCTCAATGCGCTCGCGTTTCACATTCCCGAGCACGAGCGGGTCGTGACGATCGAGGACACGGCCGAGCTTTCGCTGAATCACCCCCATGTCGTGCGTCTCGAGAGCCGCCCGGGCGGCTTCGACGGCAACGGCGTCGTGACGATCCGCGACCTGCTGCGCAATACGCTGCGGATGCGGCCGGATCGCATCATCGTCGGCGAAGTGCGCGGCGGCGAGGTGCTCGAGATGTTGCAGGCGATGAATACGGGGCACGACGGATCGATGGGTACCGTCCACGCGAGTTCGCCGCGCGAGTGTCTGTATCGCCTCGAGATGCTGGCCGGTTTCGCGGGTTTCCAGGGAACGGAATCGAGCCTGCGCCGGCAGATCGCGAATGCCATCGACTTCATCGTGCAGATCGGCCGGCTATCGAACGGCCGGCGCCGGATTCTTTCGGTTACCGAAGTGACCGGACTGTCCGACAACATCATCGCGACCCAGGAACTGTATCGCTACGAGGCGCGTGTGACGCCGGAGGGCGAAGAGGTCGACAACTGGGAGTCGCTCGGCATTCATCCGCATTCGCCGAAGCTCGCACGCTTCCGCCAGTCGCTGCAGGCCGCCGGTTTCGGCGGTAGCGGCGGCAGTGGTTTCGGTGGCGGCTTCGGGCGCGGGGGCGGGGGCTTCAATGTATAGCCTGATGGCCGGCGTGCTTGCAATGGCACTGCTTTGCGTGGCCGCCGCGTTGATGCTGTGGCGGCATGGCGAGGCGAAACGCGGCCGAGCCGACGTGCAGCGCTTCATCGACAGCCGCATCGAGCCGGCCGCGCGGGCGGCGGGTGCGATTCAGCGCGACGCGCGGCCGGCGCCGAACGTCGCGGCCGCGTCCGGCGCGGCGCGCGCGCAATCCGCCGCGCCGGCGTCGCGCTGGGCACACTGGCGCGAGATCGCGATGGAATACCTCGCCAACCTGGCGAGTCGTGCAGGGATCGAGGATGCACGCGGCAAGGCGCTTCTCGCGCTATTGGGATTGGCCGCGGTCGGGCTCGTGGCCGGTAACCGGGGCGGCTGGCTCGCTTGCATCGCCGCGCTCGTGTGCGGCGCGTCGCTGCTCGTGTTCTGGCTCGTGTCCCGCATTCAGCGGCGGCGCCTGGCGATCGTGCGCCAGTTGCCGTCGTTCCTCGACGGCATCGTGCGTCTCGTCACGCTCGGCAACAGCGTGCCGGCGGCGTTCCAGGCTGCGCTGCTGACGACGGAGGCGCCGTTGCGCGGGTGTCTGGACCACGTATCGCGGATGTTGCGCACCGGGGTCGAGATCGACCGTGCGATGGGGCATATCGCGAGCGTCTATCAGACCAAGGAGTTCGAACTGGTCGGTTCGGTGCTGCGGCTCTCGGTTCGGTACGGCGGCCGCGCCGACGTCATGCTCGACCGGATGTCGACGTTCATGCGCGACCTCGAGCAGGCCGAGCGGGAGCTGGCGGCGATGTCGTCGGAGACGCGGTTGTCCGCGTGGGTGCTGGTCATGTTGCCGATTGCGATCGGCAGTTTCGTGATCGCGACGAATCCGCTCTATCTCCAGTCGATGTGGAACGACTACACGGGACGTCAGCTGTTGTTCGTCGCCTTCATGCTGCAGTTCGCGGGCGGGATCTGGTTGTACCACATGGCCAAACTCAGGTGACGGCATGACAGCCAATCAACTCGGTTCGCTCGCACTGGCACTCGGCGCGCTCGGCGTCGTGCTGCTGGCATGGCTCGCGGTGCGCCGCGCGGGGGCGCAGACGCGCAGCGATCGCACGCTGGCCAGCGCGCTCGAGCGGCGCACCGCGACGCTCGAGGCAGCGGGCGCACGGGCCGCACAGCAGTCCGATGAATCCCGGCCGAATCCGGTCGGGCGCGCTGCCGGCGCCAGGCCGTCGTTCGTCGTGCAATGCCTGGACCGCCTGTCGATGGTCGGGACGCGCCTGCTCGATACCCGTCTGGGCCGGTATCTCGTCGCCGACGAAGATCGGCTGTTGCTGGAGCAGTGCGGTTACGCCGACACGCGTACCCGCGGGCTGTTCCTGAGCGCGCGGCTCGCCTGCGCGATCGTCGTGCCGTTGCTTTTCCTCGTGCTGATGGGCTCGCACCTGACCGGCGCGCAATGGCGGGCCGGCGGGGGCATCGCGCTCGTCACCGGCTTCATGTTGCCGAAGCTCTACCTGCGACGTCGTGCTGCACAGCGCCGGCAATCGGTGATCGACGAACTGCCGCTGCTGGTCGACATGCTTCGCTTGCTGCAGGGTGTCGGATTGTCGCTCGACCAGAGCATCCAGGTCGTGACGAACGACTTCAAGGGAATGATGCCCGTGCTGTCGCTGGAAATGGAAATCGCGCAGCGGCAATTCGCTGCCGGCCGGACGCGCGAGCAATCGCTGCAGCGGCTGTCGTCCGGTTTCGAGAACGAGGATCTGCGTGCGATCGTGCGGCTGCTGATCCAGGTCGACAAACACGGCGGCGCGGTACAGGAGCCGCTCAAGCAGTTCGGTGACCGGTTGCGCGAGGCGCGCCGCGCGATGCTGCGTGAACGGATCGGCAAGCTGACGGTGAAGATGACGGGCGTGATGATCCTGACGTTGCTGCCGGCGCTGCTGATCGTGACGGCCGGGCCGGGAATGATCTCGGTGTTGCGCGCGCTGAGCCAGGCGCAGCCCTGATGCCGGGAAGCCAAGGAAGCAAGATGAGACGCATCGATGAAATCGTGAAAGTGGCCGGCGTGCTGGCAATGGTGGGCCTGCTCGGCGCGTGCTCGGCGTTCAAGGAAAGCGGGTACGGCGTCGGTCCGCAGGCCGAGCGTGCCGCGCTGATGGACGCGGCGGCGCAGAAGCAGGCGGCGCCGGATACGCCTGGCATGTATCTCGGCCTGATCGAGCGGATGCAGTCGCAAGGGCTGTATTACGCGTCGCTGGCGCATATCGACGCATACGAAAAACAGTACGGCGCATCGCCGCAGACGATCCTGCTGCGCGCCGATGCGTTGCGCATGACGGACCAGCCCGCCGCGAGCGCCGCGGTGTATACGCAGTTGCTCAACACGGCGCTCGCCGCGCGCGGCTATCGCGGTCTCGGGCTGATTGCCGGCGGCGCGGGCGATTTTCCGCGCGCCGCGCAGGCGCTGTCGCAGGCCACCGTGCTGGCGCCGACCGATGCGTCGACGCTTTCGGATCTCGCCTACGCGAAGCTGCGCAGCGGCGACGTCGACGGGGCGCGCATTCCATTGATGAAGGCCGCGGAGCTCGATCAGAGCAATCCGAAGATCATCAGCAACCTGGTGCTGTACCTGCTCGCATCCGGCCGGACCCATGATGCGCAGAAGCTGATGGCGCAGCAGAAGCTGTCGACGGACGTTCGCAACGACATCCGCAACGACGCGGCGCGGATCACCGCGGCGGCGCGCACGTGGCGTCGCGCATCCCAGGCGCCGGCTTCGGCGTCGGTTGCCACGCCGATCGGTTCGGGGAGCGTGGTCGACGTGTCGGGCTCGGATGTCGCGAAGCGTCCGTCCCCGGTGGCGAACATCCAGGGATTCGATCCGACTGCGCCGCTGCTGCAGCGGTTTGCACAATGAAAAAAGGCATTGGGGGGAACTGACATGACGAACAACAAGAATCCCGGTCGCGTGGCACGCGTGTGCCAGGGTGTCGCGCTTCTCGTGCTCATGGGGGCCGCTACCGCGGCGTATAGCGACCAGCCGGCGCCCGACGCGTCGGAAATCGGTCACGCAACGAACGCACTGCTGGCATTCCAGCGTGACGGACGTGCGGCCGGGCCGGCGTTGCCGGCACTGGGCGATACCGCGTCGCTGTCCTATCAACGCTATCTCGAATCGTTCAAGCACAAGATTCCGGAATCGATGGGGTCGCCGGTCAGCTCGAGCGGCAACGGATCGTCCGGCGGGCAGGGTTCATCGCAATCGTATTGAGCGGAGCCGCGATGAGCATTGCTCGACATGCATCGAACCGGATGGCCGGACCCGGTCGCGCGTCGCCGCGGCGGCAGCGGGGTTCGGTCGTCGTCACGGCGGCCGTGTGGATCCTGCTGTCGATGGTGATTCTCGGTTCGGTCGATATCGGCAACGTCTTTTTCACGCGCCGCGACATGCAGCGCGTGGCCGATCTTGCTGCGCTCGCCGCGGTTCAGAAGCTGGACGACACGTGTGCGAACGTGACCTCCGTGGCCACCAGCAACGCCACGACGAACGGCTTCACGCTGGACGGCAGCGGCACCACGTCGCTGTCGGCCGAATGCGGTTACTGGGCGCCGTCGGCGACCGGGACGGCGAGCTCCTTCTATTCGTCGAAATCGACGGTGCCGCTCGCGACGCAGTTGAATGCCGTGCGGGTGACGGTCTCCAAGACGCTGCCGTATTTCTTCTTCGGGCCGACCCGCACCGTGACCGCCACGTCGACCGCGAAGGCAACCAACATCGATACCTTCTCGATCGGCGCGACGCTGGCCGCGGTGGGCGGCGTCGGCTGCTCGGGCGCGCCGAGCGGGAACCCCGGCCTGGTGAACGCGCTGCTGGGCTCGTTGTTGCAGGGGCAGGGCGGCACGCCGCTGAACCTGAACCTCGTGTCCTACCAGGGGCTCGCCTGTGCGAACGTCAAGCTCGGCGACATCGCCGTCGCGCTGCAGTCGCTGTCGGTCGGCAACGGTACGATCGGCGGGCTGGTCAATGCCAACGCGTCGGTCGGCACGTTGCTCAACGCGATGGTGGCGGCCGTCAACAAGACGACCACGCTGGGTACGACGCTGCAGACCAGCGCAACCGGCGCACTGACCACCCTCGCCAACCTGAACCTGCTTAGCAACACGGCGCTCAAGGTCGCCAGCCTGACCGGACAGGGCGCGACGTCGCTGCTGACGCTGGGCCTCGCGAACACGCAGGCGGCGGCCGACGCGACCGTGAACGTGCTCGATCTCGTGATGGCGATGGCGCAGATCTCGCAGGCCGGCAAGCCGGGCGTGGTGATCGGCGCCAACGTGCCGCTGACGCTGCCGAACGGCAACTCGGTATCGATCGTCCAGTTGCAGGCGCAGGTCATCAGCCCGCCGACCATTGCGGTCGGTGAAGGCGGGAAGGACAAGAACGGTGCGTGGCGGACGGTTGCGACGAACGCGCAGGTCGGCCTGTATCTCGTCGTCAACCTGGGCGTGAATCCGCTGCCGGTCGTGGTGTCCGCGAACGTGTATCTGCCGCTTTACGTGCAGCTGGGTGCCGGCAGTGCGACGCTGCTGTCGACCAACTGCCTGACATCGCCGAATTCCGCGACGATCACCGCGCAGCCGAGCATCGCCAATCTCTGCATCGGCCAGCCGCCGCTCACGGCCGGCAATCTGCTGAACCTGCCGGCGAACTACAGTTGCTCGACGCCGGCCAAGGTGCTCGACGTGCTGGTTCTGGCCGGCGCCGTAGAGGTGTCCGCGACCGTTTCCAACGTGTCGGTGAATCTGGCCGGCAGCCCCGCAACCAACACGTTCTACGGGCGCGGCGGCAGCGATCCGTCGTACTACTGGACAACCAATACGAACGCGCTGGGTTCGGCCGTGAACAACGCGCTGACGGGATTGCAAAACGCCCAGATCACACCGACCGTGAGTCTGCTGTTCGGGATCGTCACGGTCACGATTCCGCCGAATTTCATTTCATCGCTGTTGTCGGTCCTGACCACCGTGCTGAGCCCGCTTTTGACCGCGCTCGACGGTATCATCGATCCGTTGCTGGACCTGCTCGGTGTCCAGCTCGGTGCCGCCACGGTGCATCAGATGTCGCTGACCTGCGGCGTCGCGCAAACAGTCAGCAATTAGAGAAGCAAGACCACCCGATGAGAACCACGCCCGCATTCGAAGAGCTCGACCTGTACGTCTGGGAAGGCAAGGCGGACATTGTCGACCGCGTCGCCCGGTGCATGGCGAGCTTCGACGTCGAAGTGATCCGCGCCGACAACGCGGAGATCTCGCCCGAGCGCGCCGCCTTGCGGCCGTCGCTGGCGATCATCAGCGTGACGATGATCGAAATCGGCGCCGCGTTCCTGCGCGACTGGCAGGCCAATATCGGCATGCCGGTCGTCTGGGTCGGCGCGGCGCGCGATCACGACGCGTCGCAGTATCCGCCCGAGTATTCGCACATCCTGCCGCTCGACTTCACGTGTGCCGAGCTGCGCGGCATGATCGGCAAGCTCGTCACGCAGTTGCGGGCGCATACGGCCGAAACGTCGCATCCGACCGAACTCGTCGCGCACTCGGAATCGATGCAGGCCCTGCTGCACGAAGTCGATACGTTCGCCGATTGCGACACCAACGTGTTGCTGCACGGCGAAACCGGCGTCGGCAAGGAGCGCATCGCGCAACTGCTGCACGAAAAACATTCGCGTTACCGGCATGGCGAATTCGTGCCCGTGAACTGCGGCGCGATTCCCGACGGCCTGTTCGAATCGCTGTTCTTCGGTCATGCGAAGGGATCGTTCACGGGTGCGGTTGTTGCGCATAAAGGCTATTTCGAGCAGGCGGCCGGCGGCACGCTGTTCCTCGACGAAGTCGGCGATCTGCCGCTATACCAGCAGGTCAAGCTGCTGCGCGTGCTCGAGGATGGCGCGGTGCTGCGCGTCGGCGCGACGTCGCCGGTCAAGGTCGATTTCCGGCTGGTCGCGGCGAGCAACAAGAAGCTGCCGCAGCTCGTGAAGGATGGCCTGTTCCGCGCCGATCTCTACTACCGGCTCGCGGTGATCGAGCTGAGCATTCCGTCGCTGGAAGAGCGCGGCGCCGTCGACAAGATCGCGCTGTTCAAGTCGTTCGTCGCGCAGGTCGTCGGCGAGGAGCGGCTCGCTCAGTTGTCCGATCTGCCGTACTGGCTGACGGATTCCGTCGCGGACAGCTATTTCCCCGGCAACGTGCGTGAACTGCGCAACCTCGCCGAGCGTGTCGGCGTGACGGTGCGGCAGACGGGCGGGTGGGATGCCGCGCGGCTGCAGCGGCTGATCGCGCACGCGCGCAGTTCGGCCCAGCCGGTCCCGGCGGAGAGTGCGGCCGAGGTGTTCGTCGATCGCAGCAAGTGGGACATGAACGAGCGCAATCGCGTCATCGCGGCGCTCGACGCAAACGGCTGGCGGCGTCAGGATACGGCGCAGCAACTTGGCATCAGCCGCAAGGTACTGTGGGAAAAAATGCGCAAATACCAGATCTTCGACGAGGAACCCGAGACCCGCGAAAGCGAGTAATTAATGAGATAAAATCGCGCTGAATTACAACGACTCGGGCGGGAATAGAACTTCATGAGCCATATGACGGGGTTGGGAAGGGCGTGCGTATTGCTCGCCCTGGCGGGAGGCATGCAGGGCGCATACGCGCAAAGTCTGGCGGACAGCGGCGCGCCGGTCGTACAGCAGGCATCGGCGCCGGTGGCGGCGATTCCGGCGATCGATTCGCAGACGTCGCTGCAGCCGCAGGCGGGCGAGTCGACGGGGCCGAGCACGGTCGACGACTTGCAGCGCCAGATCCAGGCGCACACGCTGACGGAAATGCGCACGAGCTACAACGGCAGCTACGGCGCGAGCCTGCTGTTCAACGTGAAGGACGGTGGGTACTTCGTCGCGCTGTTCCAGCAGAAGGCGTTCTGGCGCGTCATCAAGACTTACGACGAAACGCGTGCGGAAGCGATCTATCGCGATTTCTCGCGCCAGGCGGAGCGGCTGGCCGTGAACGAACTGCGGGCGGCGAAGCTGGAATCGCAGAAGGCGCAAATGGACAAGCAGATCGAAGTCACGCAGGATCGCGCGCGGCGTCTGCAGGCCGATATCTCGATCGCCCGCCAGCAGCAGGCGGCGGTCGCGGATCGCCAGAAGAGCGTACGTAACGAGACGGCCGCCTTGCAGGCGCAGCAGGCCGAGCTTCAGTCGCAACTGCGTGCGTTGCAGCAGCAGGTGCGTTCGTTGCAGCGTGAGGCCGATGCGGGCCTGCCGACGACGGCACGCTGAACCCGGCGGCGGTGCGGCGACATGCCGCGCCGGTCGCACCAGTAAAAAGGGCAAGCCGGTTGGCTTGCCCTTTTGTTTTACTGGCCGTCCGGCACGATTCGCCGGCGGCGCGTCACGATGACCGGCCCGCTGCCGCCGCGGGCATCCGACGGCGAGGCGTTGCCGGATGCGTCGCCGGTGTCGCGCGGTGCGCCGTAGCTTTCGCGCGGTTCACGGGGTTCGCGCGGGGCACCGTAGCCTTCGCGTGGCTCACGCGAGCCGTAACCCTCGCGCGGTTCGCGCGAGCCATAGCCTTCACGCGGTTCGCGGGAGCCGTAGCCGCCGTCGCCGCGCGATTCACGCGAGCCGCCGTGCGAGCCGTACGGGCTGTGACCGCCGCCTTCACGGCCGCCGGGGCGCCCGCCGGTGCGCGGCCCGCGGGGGCCGCTGCCGCCCGGGCGCGAGCCGCCCGTGTCGAGCTGGATCGTGGAAATCGCGCGCTTGTAGATGCCTTGCAGACCCACGGGGGTGCGCAGCATCACCAGGTACTGGTCGAACGACTCGATGCACCCCGTCAGACGAATGCCGTTGACGAGATAGATTTCAACGCGCTTACGTTCCTTGCGCGCCGAATTGATGAAGTCGTTTTGCGGATGGGATTCTGCGGGATTGGCCATTGAGGTGCGGCAGGAGCCTGCGTCAGAGAATATGTTGTGCGTGTGTGTGGCGTGTTCGTCCACAAGGTGTTTGGCGGGATTCTACCCTGTTCAATCGGGGAGCGCGTAGTCGTGATTGTGTCGAACCGTAACCCACTATAGACGTTCCAGCGCATTTTCGCGATTCGGCCAAACGGCTAACGCCATTTCGTTACGTCGCGTTACGACTCTCGCAAGGCCGTATCACCTGGGTTCGCGCGCGACGTTTACTTTAGTCGCGCGAGCCGGGCGGGCCGGCATATCAGGGATTCAGAACATGAACAAGAGACGATGGGCAGGGTGGGTCGGGAGCGTGGCGTTGCTGGCTTCCGGCAGTGCGATGGCGGGGCATGTCGACCTGTCGGTCGGCATCGGCGTGCCGGTCGCGCCGGTCTATGTCGAGCCGGCCCCGGTCTATGTGGCGCCGCAACCTGCCGTGGTCGCCTATCCAGGCTACGGATACGGCTACTACGGCGATGACGACGACGACCGCTATCGCAAGTGGCGCAAGCACTATTACAAGCATTGGCACCGGCACCACGGCGACGACGATGACGATTGAGCCCGAGGCCAGCCCCGCGCGCATCAGAACGCGTAGTCGGGGTTTTTCGGGTCGAATGCGGTGTCGTCGAGCGTCGCCGGGGCGATTTTCTCGATGACGATCCGCTCGAAGATCTTGCCGTCGTTGTCATACGACTCGACGGTCCGGAAATAGGGCGCGTGCAAGTCGAGCCCCAAAACTTCCTTCTTCGCGTAGAACTGCGGCCGGCCGGTCGGTGTTTCGTAGGTGAGCGTAACGACGCGCACGCCGTTGATCGTTCTGGCTTCCACATCGGTCGGCCGCTGCACGCCGGCTTCCAGATATTTCTTCCCTTCGGTCAGGTACAGGTTCGTGATGAATTCGGTGCCCAGATCCTTCACCTGGTGATTCGACTGGGCGCGCGCGAGTGCGCCGTCGATGGCCGTCCATAGCGGAATCTTGCCGAGCAGGCCGCCGAGGTGGCCGTACATCTCGTCCTTGCGCTGCGTCGTGTCGTAGATGGTCTCCTGTCCGACGTGCGCGCCGCCCGGCAGCCATTTCGCATAGACGCGCAGCGGCTCGCGGGTGGTCTTCACGAGCATGCGGTCGGGCGTATCGGACCATTTGCCGCTGATGCGTTCCTGGCGCACCATCGTGAACTGGTAGGACGGATAGCCGTTGGGACCGTTGCGGATATAGAGCGGCACGGCGAGCGGATCGAGCGCCTTGAAAAGCGCGGTGAGCGTCGCGTCATCGAGTTGCGCGAGCGTGCCGCGCTGCGCGGCCGTGCGCAGCCAGCGCGCCTGTTGCGCGACCGGTTCGCGGGTGACTTTCGCGAGATCGGCCGGCAGCGCGACCTCCTGCGCCGCGCCCGCGGCGCTGGCCGCTTCCTGCGCATGCAGGCCAGTCTGGGCGAGCGACAGCATGCACGCGACTGCCACGGCGGCGGCATGCCGCGCGTGGCGCTTCTTTCCTTCGTTCATCGACGGCGTCTCCCGGGGCGATGGATCGTTCAGCCTTGCTTCGCGGCCTTGATTTTGGCGAGTTCCTCGTCGCGCAATGCGCGGCGCAGGATCTTGCCGACGTTCGTCTGCGGCAGCGCGTCTCGGAACTCGACGAATTTCGGCATCTTGTAGCCGGTCAGGTTCTTGCGGCAGTGCGCGAGCACGTCGTCGACCGTCAGCGCCGGGTCGCGGCGCACGACGAACACCTTGATCCGTTCGCCCTGCACCTCGTCGGGAATGCCGATCGCCGCGGCTTCGCTGATGCCCGGATGCATCACCAGCACTTCCTCGATCTCGTTCGGATACACGTTGAAGCCCGACACGAGGATCATGTCCTTCTTGCGGTCGATCAGGCGGATGAAGCCGCGTTCGTCCATCACGCCGATGTCGCCGGTGCCAAGCCAGCCGTCGGCGTCGATCACCTTGGCCGTCTCGTCGGGGCGCTGCCAGTAGCCGCGCATCACCTGCGGACCATGCACGCACAGCTCGCCCGGTTCGCCGACGGGCGCCCAGGTGCCGTCCTCGCGGCGAAAGCGCACGACGGTGGACGGCGCGGGCAGGCCGATCGAACCGCTGAACGCGGCCATGTCGTTCAGGTCCACGGGGTTCATCGTGACGATCGGGGAGCACTCGGTCAGGCCGTAGCCTTCGACGACCGGCCGGCCCGTCACCTGCTGGAAGCGCTCCGCGACCGCGCGTTGCATCGCCATCCCGCCGGCCATCGCGAGCTTCAGCTTCGAGAAATCGCGCTTGCGGAATTCCTCGTTGTCGAGGAACGCGTTGTACAGCGTGTTGATGCCGGTGATCCCGGTGAACGTCTCGTTGCGGATGATCTTCATCACCATCGTCATGTCGCGCGGGTTCGCGATCAGGATGTTGCGCCCGCCGAGCCCCATGAAGATGAAGGCGTTCACCGTCAACGAATAGATGTGATACAGCGGCAGCGGCGTGAGCACGGTTTCGACGTCGCCCGAGACCTGGTCGGCGATCCAGGCCTTCGCCTGCAGCAGGTTCGCGATCAGGTTGCCGTGCGTGAGCATCGCGCCTTTCGCGACGCCGGTCGTGCCGCCCGTGTATTGCAGGAACGCGAGGTCGTCACGCGTGATCTGCACCGGCTGCGGCGT
Organism: Burkholderia sp. AU31624; assembly: GCF_020420065.1. Taxonomy (NCBI): domain Bacteria; kingdom Pseudomonadati; phylum Pseudomonadota; class Betaproteobacteria; order Burkholderiales; family Burkholderiaceae; genus Burkholderia; species Burkholderia sp. AU31624. Next base: position 12,968 of record NZ_JAIZRT010000017.1, on the reverse strand, counting down.
GCCGCGCGCCCCGAGCGCAAGCGCCGAGCGCAACCGGATGGCCTGCGGCAGGTGGTAGGCCGGCACGAGCTTCTTCACGTGCTTCAGCACGAAATTGATCAGGCGTCCTTTCGCATTGAAGCCGTCCGCGAGCAGGTCGCCGAGCGCGGTGACGACGATGTTCTTCACCTGCGTTTCCGGCAGCGCGTCCTGCAGCGTGCGCGCGAAGTTCTCGAATACGACGATCGTCTGCGCGCCGCTGTCCTTCAGCTGGTGCGCGAGTTCGCGCACGGTATAGAGCGGATTGACGTTGACGACGATCGCACCGGCCTTCAGCGTGCCGAACAGCGCGACGGGGTACTGGAACGTGTTCGGCAGCATGATCGCGACGCGGTCGCCGGGCTTGATGCCGATGCCTTGCAGGTACGACGCGAACGCGTCGACTTTCCGCGCGAGCGTGCGATAGGTCATCGATGCGCCGGCGCTCACGTAGGCGACGCGCTCGGCGAAGCGGCTCGTGCATTCGTCGAAGAACTGCACGAGCGATGCGTACTGCGTGACGTCGATCTCATGCGGGACGCCGGGCGGGTATGACGCGTACCAGATGCCGTCGGTGTTCGGCGGAAGCTGGGCCGCTGCGGTTGCTGCGGAAGATGACATGACGAGTCTCCGGTCTTTGCTCTCGGCGAGGGCGAGCGCTTCGGCGCCGGCCCGTGCCTCGTGCCGCACGGTCGATCGACGGGGCGCCTCGACGCCCCGCACGACCGCGCGTTTCAATCAAATCGTGAACAGGAAGCCGCGCGTGGCCTCGCGCGCTCAGTTCGTGGAATGCAGCGTCGCCGTATCGACGGCGGTCGCAGCCGACTGCGGCAGCCCGAACGCTTCGCTGGCCCCCGCATCGTCGAGCACGGCCGCGAAGATCGACAGTTGCGCGCTGTCGGGCATCGGCGCTTTCAGCGCGGCGACGATCAGCGACGACAGTCGCGCGATCATCTGCACGTCGTTCATCGTGCGGCCTTGCGAGAACTCGTCGATCAGGCTTTCCGTTTCGGCGCCCGCGAGCGCGCCGGACAGCGCGCCGATCGCGAAATGCAGCCGCCAGCCGAGCTCCGTGCGCGGCAGGTGCGGCAACGCGCGCTGGAACGCGTCGAAGAAGCGGCCAGCGACGCTCGCGTAGTGCGCGGTCAGGAAGTTGCGCACGAACGGCGACGGATCGGTGTACGCACGGCCGATCAGGCGCAGGAAGCCGGGCCCCCCGCGTTCGGGATTGCGCGAGGCCTTCAGCGCCGGAATGAACATCGCGCCGAGCACGTGCTCGCAGGTGATATGCGTGCCGAGTTGCGCATCGAAGCGGTCGAGGATGCCGAGGCGCTCCTGGTTGAGCTGGTCGAGCCGGCGCGACAGCATCGCGTGGATCAACGCCTCCTTGCTGCCGAAGTGGTAGTTGACCGCGGCGAGGTTGACCGCCGCGCGCGAGGTGATCTGGCGCATCGACATCGCCTCGAAGCCATGCTCGATGAACAGGTCCTCGGCCGCATCGAGGATGCGCGCCTTCGTCCCGCCGGTCTGCCGCGTGCCGGATGACCGTGCCCCGGACGGCCGTCCCGCGGCTGGCCGCCCCTCCTGACTTACTGCCATGTCCCGCCTCCCATGCCGGTCGCCCGGCCGCGAACTGGTGATTTGTTTGTCTGATTCAAACAGCCGTTTTTATTAAGATAAAAAATCGCGGACGGAGCGGGCAAGCGGGGAATCTGGACAAATTCCTCTAGTTCGATGTGCGAATGCGGAAAGTATCGCGCGTGCCCTCGGCAGGACGGGGTACGCGCGATGATGCGGTGCGGCAATGCGCGGGTTCAGCCGACCGTGCTACGCGTATTGACCGATTGCGTCATGTCGATGCCGCGCCGCTCGCGGCTGAACAGGATCAACACGGCGATCACGACGGCGACGACGCCGGCCACGAGCGCGAGCGCGAAGCCGTAATTGTTGTTGTTCGACACGGCGAGCGAGGCCTGCATCGTCGCGTTGCCCGACGCGAGCAGGTTGCCGAGCTGGTAGACGACGCCGGGGAAGGTCGCGCGGAGCTCGTCGGGCGAGATCTCGTTCAGGTGAACCGGGATCACGCCCCACGCACCCTGCACCGAGATCTGCATCAGGAACGCCCCCGCGGCGAGGGCAACCGGGCCGCTCGAGAACGCCCACAGCGGCAGCACGGGCAGGGCGATCAATGCGGCGATGAAGATGGCGCGACGCCGGCCGATCCGCTCCGAGATCGCGCCGAACGACAGGCCGCCGACGATGGCGCCGATATTCAGCACGATCGTGATCCACGACACGGTATGCGGATCGAAGTGATGCTGTTCGCGCAGGAACGTCGGATAGAGATCCTGCGTGCCGTGCGAGAAGAAGTTGAACGCGGTCATCAGCACGATCGCGTAGATCGTGAGCTTCCAGTTCTGCTTCAGCGTGGAGCCCAGGCTCGGGCGCGGGCGCTTTTCCATCTGCTTCCATGCCGGCGATTCGGGCACGTGCGAGCGCACGTACAGCACGAGCAGCGCGGGCAGCACGCCGACCATGAACATGCCGCGCCAGCCGATGTACTGGTAGAACAGGCCGAACACGACGGACGCGAGCAGGTAGCCGCTCGGATAGCCGGCCTGCAGCAGCCCCGACACGAAGCCGCGCGCATGGGTCGGCACGGTTTCCATCGTGAGTGCCGAGCCGACTCCCCATTCGCCGCCCATCGCGACGCCGAACAACGCGCGCAGCACGAGCAGCGCGGTCAGGCTCGGTGCGAAACCCGATGCGAGTTCGAGCAGCGAGTAGCATGCGATGTTGACCATCAGCGTCGGACGGCGGCCGAAGCGATCGGCGAGCCGGCCGAAGATCAGGGCGCCGAGCGGGCGCATCGCGAGCGTCAGGGTGAGCGCGAACGCGACGGCGGGAATCGTCGACCCGAATTCGGCGGCGATGTCCTTCAGCACGAACACCATCAGGAAGAAATCGAACGCATCGAGTGTCCAGCCGAGGTAGGCGGCGATCGTGACGTTGCGTTGTTCGCGGGTCCAGCTCATGTCCGAGGTCTCCTCGTTGGCTTGCGCGCTCACGTTGTGGATGCGGATGCCGGCCCGGCTTGCGCGCGGTGCGGGGGCATGGATCGAGTGTAGGCGGCGGCGCCGGACGATGTGGGGCGCGATAACGTCGAATCGGGAATAATCCCTAGGAAATGAACTGTTTCGGAAATGGCAATGCCGTCGCACCAAGCCGGCGACAGGCATCTGTATCATTCCGGAAGGCTGTTTGTAGCTGTTTTGTAATGCGCCCCGATGCGCATCGTCACCGAATCAGGAGTCCCGATGACCGAACGTTCCGCCGCCACGCTGCCCGTGCTCGAGACTGCGCGGCTGTGGCTGCGTCCGCGTGTGCTGGCCGATCTCGACGCGTGCGTCGCGATGGATCGCGATCCCGAGGTCACGCGGCACATCGCGGGCCCGTGGCACGATCCCGTCGAGCATCGGCGCTTCGTCACGCACCGGATCACGTGCGGGTATCCGCCGGGCCTCGGCTACTGGTCGATCTTCGAGAAGGCCGCCCCCGATGCGTTCGTCGGCTGGATCCTGCTGATTCCCGACTATGTGGACGGCGCGCGCGACGTCGAGATCGGCTGGCGGCTGGTGCGTGCGACATGGGGGCGCGGCATCGCGAGCGAAGCCGCGGCGGCCGTCGTGCGTCACGCGTTCGACACCGTGCGCCTGCCGCGCGTGATCGCCGATATCGCCGAGGCCAACAGCGGCTCGCTGAATGTCGCGCGCAAGCTCGGGATGCGTCGCGTGAGTGTCGTGCACGATGGCATTCCTTACATTCGACATCGTCTCGAACGCAACGATCTGCGCGCGTAGCGCGGCGTCGTGCGTGGGCGGGCCGTCGGGCGGTTGTCAGAGATCGTCAACCGCAGGCGTATCGAGGTCATGACGTATTAACGGCTCGCGCGATCAGGAGTATCTTTGCCGGAATTTCGCAACATGGGGTACGACCATGGCTCTCGGCAACGATGTTCACCTGATTCCCGTCAAGCTGGAAGAACTGCGTCCCACGCAGATGACGGTCGGCTATCGCGAAGTGAAGGCGAAGCGCAAGCACTGGAAGGCGCTCAACAAGCGGGCACGCAAGGCCGCGATCGAATCGCACTGGTTCCCGGCCGTGCTCGGCCCGGGCGGGCTGCACTACATCACCGATCACCACCACCTCGGCCTCGCGCTGATCGAGGAAGGCGAGGCACGCGTGAACGCGATGCTGCTGAAGGATCTGTCGTGGCTCGACGACACGATCTTCTGGCGGATGATGGAACACAACCAGTGGGTGCATCCGTTCGGCGCGGACGGCACGCGTCGCGACTACGCGAATCTGCCGAAGGCGCTGACGGGGCTCGTGGACGATCCGTACCGCAGCCTCGCCGGCGAGCTGCGCACGGCGGGCGGCTACGCGAAGGATGCGACGCCGTTCAGCGAATTCCTGTGGGCCGACTACCTGCGCCAGCACGTGTCGCTCGACCAGATCCGCAAGAACTTCGCGAAGGCGCTCGACATCGCGCTGCATCGCGCGCACGAGCAGGATGCACGCTATCTGCCCGGCTGGTCGGGCGTCATTGCCGTCAAGCCCTGACCGCCTCATGACGACCGCCCCGATCCGTCCCGATGCCGGCCCGCAGCATGCCGACCATTTTGCCGCGCTCGACGCGGCCGCGCCGCCGCCTACGCGACGCATCAGCCTCGATGCGCTGGCCGGCCTGTCGATCGCGGGGCTGCTGATCCCCGAGGCGGTCGCGTACGCGGGGCTGGCGAACCTGCCGCCGCAGGCCGGTCTGATCGCGTTGCTGTCGGGGCTCGTCGTCTATGCGCTCACCGGCAGCAGCCGCTTCGCGATCGTGTCGTCGACGTCATCGTCGGCCGCCGTGCTCGCGGCGACCGTGCTCGCGGAGTCGGGGATGGCGCTCGCCGCGCAGCTCGCGCTCGCGGCGGCGCTCGTCGCGATGACGGGCGTGCTGTTCATCCTGGCCGGTGCCGCGCGGCTCGGCGGCATGTCGGATTTCGTCGCGCGGCCGGTGCTGCGCGGCTTCACGTTCGGCCTCGCGCTGACGATCGTCATCAAGCAGTTGCCGAAGATCCTCGCGATTTCGGTGCAGCACAGCGATGCGCCGCATGTCGCGCTCGACCTGATTACCGGCGCGCCGCACGCGAATCTCGCGAGCGTCGTGCTCGGCGCCATTGCGCTGGCGTTGCTGTTCACGCTCGGGCGCAGCTCGCGCGTGCCCGCGACGCTCGTCGTGATCGTGCTGTCGATCGCGGCCGGCTACGCGATCGACTGGCAGCGATACGGGATCGCGATCGTCGGCCATATCGATTTCAAGCATATCGAGTTCGGCCTGCCGACCCTCGACCGCAACGCGTGGATGCAGACCATCGAGCTTGCGTTCGCGCTGATGCTGATCCTGTACGCGGAATCGTACGGGTCGATCCGCAACTTCGCGCTGAAGCATGGCGACAGCGTGTCGCCGAACCGCGACCTCGTCGCGCTCGGCTGCGCGAACCTCGTGTCGGGCCTGCTGCACGGGATGCCGGTCGGCGCCGGCTATTCGGCGACCTCGGCGAACGAAGCGGCCGGCGCGCAGTCGCGCTTTGCCGGCCTGTGGGCGGCGGGCGTGGTCGCGCTGATCGTCTGGCTGCTGCTGCCGCAGCTCGCGCGCACGCCGGAGCCCGTGCTCGCGGCGATCGTGATCTTCGCGGTCAGCCACTCGCTGCATCCGTCGGTATTCCGGCCGTACTGGGCCTGGCATCGCGACCGGCTCGTCGTGATCGCCGCGCTGCTCGCGGTGCTCGTGCTCGGCGTGCTGCACGGGCTGCTCGCGGCCATCGGCGTGAGCCTGCTGCTGACGCTGCGCAAGCTGTCCGAACCGAACGTCAGCGTGCTCGGCAGGCTGCGCGACAGTCACGATTTCGTCGACGTGGCGAGCCATGCCGAGGCGAAGCCGGTGCCGGGCGTGCTGATCGTGCGGCCCGAGGCGCAACTGTTCTTCGCGAATGCGGACCGGATGCTGAACCGCGTGCGTGCGTTGATGAAGGCTGCGCCGGACGCGCATACCGTGATGCTGAGTCTCGAGGAAACGCCGGATGTCGACAGCACGACGATCGAATCGTTGCGCACGTTCGCGGCGGAATGCACGGCGCGCGGGTTGCGGCTCGCGATCGTGCGGCTCAAGGTGCACGCGCTGCATGCGTTGCGCCGCGCGGCCGACGATACGCTGCACGACGATGCGATGTCCGAACTGAGCGTCGACGAGAGCCTGCAACTGCTGCAGGCCCGGATGCCGCCGGACGGCAGCGACGGCACGACCGCCGCGTGACGGGGCGGCGCGGGGGCGCCGCGCCGGTGAGTGCTATGGCGACACTGCGGCGTCGGCGGAACGATCGATCATGTCGGTCACTTCGGCCGCCGTCGGCGCATAGGCGCCTGCATGTGCACAGGCGACCGCCGCACAGGCGGCTGCGTAGCGCAGATGCTCGGCGGCGGATGCATCGGGACGCGCGAACTGGCTCGCAAGCCAGCCGCCGATGCTCGCATCGCCGCAACCGACGGTGTCGGCCACGTCGGTCGGGAACGCGGGCTGGAACAGCACGAGGTCGCGATGCAGGAGCTGCATGCCGGATGCGCCGCGCGTGACGAGCATCGCGGCGTCCGGCGCCCACGCGCGCAGTTGCGCGAGCGCGGCGGCTTCATCGAGTTCGGGAAACAGCCCGCGCAGATCCTCGTCGGATACCTTGATCCAGTCGGCGAGCCCGGCCAGCCGGCGCAGCGTGTCGCGATACGACGGCGCGGCCATCGGTGCGCGGAAGTTCGGGTCGAACGAGATCCGCTTGCCGGCCGCCCGCGCAGCCTGCGCCACGTCGATCAGGCGCGACGCGAGCGGCTCGCGCACGACACCGAGCGAACCGACGTGCACGATCTCGGCCGCGTCGAGTGCGCCGGTGGGCAGGTCCGCCGGATCGAACGCGAGATCGGCGCTGTTCTCGCCGATGAAGAAGTAGTGGGGCGGCTGCTTCGACACGACCATCGCGAGCAGCGGCGCGCGGTCGACCTGCCGGATGAAGCGCAGGTCGAGCCCCGCGTCGGCGCTCTTGCGCATCAGCTCGTCGCCGAAGGTGTCGCGGCTGACCGTGCCGGCGAAGGCCGTCGGCACGCCGAGTCGCGCACCGACGCGCGCGACGTTCCAGCATGAGCCGCCGGCGACGCTATGCCAGTGCTGGTCGTCGTCGCGGATGAAATCGGTCAGTGCTTCGCCGAATACGATCAGGCGGGGAAACGTCGTCGTCATGTCGAAACCTTGTGCCGCGGTGGTGTGCGCGGCGATGCAGCGATTGATCTGAAAAGGCGGGCAGTGCGGGCCGTCGCATGCAGCGACGCAGTCCGGCACTGCCCGGTAGCGCGAGCGGACGGGGGGCGCGATCAGCGCGGGGTGCTCCAGCCCTTGTAGCTCTTCACGTTGTCGCGCGTGATGAGCGTCGGCTCGATCAGGATCATCGGATTGGCCGGCTTCTGGCCGTTCATGATGCCGTAGCCGACGTTGACGGCCTGCTGCGCCATCGCCCACGGGTCCTGGCTCGATGACGCCTGCACGAGCGTATTCGACTTGAGCGCGACCTCGATATCGGGCGCGCCGTCGACCGACGTGATCACGATGTTCGGGCGGTTCAGCTGTTTCGCGGCGAGATCGCTGCCGATCGCCTGCGGGTCGTTGATCGTGAACACCGCATCGAGCTTCGGAAAGCGCGTCAGATAGCCCTGCATCGCGTTCATCCCGCCTTCACGCGAGCCCTTGCCGTCCTGGTCGCTCGACAGCACCTTGATGCCGGCGCTTTTCGCGAGCACGGTCTTGCAGCCGTTGACGCGATCGATCACGGCCGACACCTGCGGGCCGTTCTCGATGATCACGTTGCCCTTGCCGTTGAGTTTCTTCGCGATGTAGTCGCATGCCAGCTCGCCGGCCTTCACGTTGTTGGTCTGCACGGTCGCGTTCGCGCCGGCCGCGGCGACGTCGACCGCGACGACCGTGATGCCGGCCGCCTGCGCCTTCTTCACCGCCGGCTCGATCGCCTTCGGATCGGTCGCGTTGAGCAGGATCATGTCGACGTGCGCGGAGATGAAGTTGTCGATCTGCGTGAACTGCTTGTTCAGGTCGTAGTCGGCCGACACGGCCGTGACCTTCGCATTCGGGTTGATCTGCCTGGCGCGTGCCTCGGCGCCCTTGACGATCGTGACGAAGTACGGGTTGCCGAGCGACCCGACCGTGACGCCGATCGATTTGAGCGGCTTGTCGGCCGCGTGCGCGGCGGAAGCGCCGAAGGCGAGTGCGCAGGCGACGGCGGTCAGGGCGGCTTTGTGCTTGAACATGTCGTGGTGTCTCCGTGAAGTGGCTTGGCGGGCGGGCGCAGGGATCGGCCTGCGCCGCCAGGTTGAATGGACGGGCAGGGGCTCAGGTGCGGGCCGAATCGCGCTGGCGGTAGCGGTCGAGCGCGACGGCGCCGATGATCACGAGCCCCTTGATGATGTATTGCCAGATGTCGGACACGCCGAGCAGCACGAGCCCGTTGGTCAGCACCGCGATGATCAGTGCGCCGATCAGCGTGCCGACGATCGAGCCGACGCCGCCGACGAAGCTCGTGCCGCCGAGGATCACCGCGGCGATCGCGTCGAGTTCGTACGACTGGCCGAGCTGCAGGCCATTGGCCGCATAGAGCCGTGCGGCCGACATCACCGCGCCGAGGCCGGCGAGCAGCCCCGACGCCGCATACACGAACAGCTGGATCGCCCGCACGTTGATGCCCGACAGGCGCGCGGCTTCCGGATTGCCGCCGACCGAATAGATGCGCATCCCGAGCACCGTGCGGCGCAGGATGAACCACGAGATCGCGATCACCGCGCACGCGATCACGACGAGCCACGGCACGCCGAGGATCGTGCCGTTGCCGATGAACGCGAACGGCAACTGCGGATTGAACACGGTCGTGTCGTTGCCGATCAGGCGCGCGACGCCGCGCACGGCGGTCATCGCGCCGAGCGTGACGATGAACGGCGGCAGACGCAGGAACGAGATCAGGCCGCCGTTGATCGCGCCGAACACGAGGCCGACGAGGAGCGCGAACGGCACGCCGAGCCAGCCCCAGCCCGGGATGGTCGACGCGAGCAGCGCCGCGACGGCCGCGGCGGCGAGCACCGAGCCGACCGACAGGTCGATGCCGCCCGTCAGGATCACGAAGGTCATGCCGGCGGCGAGCACGATGTTGATCGACGCCTGCTGCGTGACGATCGACAGGTTCTGCAGCGTGAAGAAACCGTCGGTCAGGAAGCCGAAGCCGATGCACAGGACCAGCAGCACCGGCAGCATGCCGGCGGTGCGGATCAGCGACTGCATGCGGGCGCGTTGATCGGCGCCGCGCAACAGCGGCGTACGGGTGGCCACCGGCTGGGCCGTCGCGGAAGCGAGGTTCCGCTGCTTGGTCGGGTTGATCATTTCGGTAACCTGGATGTAAGAAGGAAATGAAAAGGGCGCGGCTCAGTGCGCGTCGGCGAGTTCGGCCTGCGAGCCGGTGGCGAGCGCGATGATGGCTTCCTGCGTGATGGGCGTCTGCGTGTAGCCGCCGAGTTCGCCGGCGATCTCGCCTTCGCGCATCACGAGCACGCGGTCGGCGACACCGATGATCTCCGGCAGTTCGCTCGAGATCACGATCACGCCCACGCCGGCCCGGGCCAGTTCGTTGATGATCCGGTAGATCTCGGATTTCGCGCCGATGTCGACGCCGCGTGTCGGCTCGTCGAGGATCAGCACGCGCGGCTTCGTTTCGAGCAGGCGCGACAGCAGCACTTTCTGCTGGTTGCCGCCGGACAGCGCGCCGACGTTGACGTTCGCGTTCGGCACGCGGATCGACAGCGACGCAATGGCGTCCCGCGCGCGTTCGGCGCCGCGCGCGAGATCGAGGGCACCGAGCCGCGCATCGCGGTTGCAGACCGAGATGTTGATGTTGTCGCGCACGCTCATGTCGAGGAACAGGCCCTGGCGCTTGCGGTCTTCGGTCAGGTAGACGAGGCCCGCGTCGATCGCGTCGCGCGGCGAGTGCGCGCCGAACGTGCGTTCGCCCACCTTCACGTCGCCGCGCACACGTGGTTCGGCGCCGAAGATCAGCCGCGCGAGTTCGGTGCGGCCTGCGCCGACGAGACCCGCGATGCCGAGCACTTCGCCGGCGTGCAGGTCGAGGCTGCAGCCGCGCACGCGTGCGCCGTCGGCGATGTCGCGGACCGACAGCAGCAGGTGGCCGGGGTCGTACGGTGCGTGTTCCTTCTTGTAGAAGCCGGAGATGTCGCGGCCGACCATCATCGCGACGAGGCGCTCGGCCGACAGCGATGCGCGTTCGAGCGTGCCGACGTATGCGCCGTCGCGCAGCACCGACACGCGGTCGGACAGCTCGTAGATCTCCGCCATACGGTGGCTGATGTAGATGATCGCGAGACCTTCCTCGCGCAACTGGCGGATCAGGCGGAACAGGTGCTCGGTTTCGCGCGACGACAGCGGCGTGGTCGGCTCGTCCATCACGAGGATGCGTGCGCGGGTGTGCACGGCGCGTGCGATCTCGACGAGTTGCTGCTCCGCGATCGACAGCGTGTCGACGAGCGTGTCGGGCCCGAACGATGCGCCCAGGCGCGCGAGCACGTCCTCGCAGCCGCGCGCCATCGCCGCGCGGTCGATCGTGCCCCAGCGCCGGTTGCCGCGCCGCAGTTCGCGGCCGATGTAGATATTTTCCGCGACGGTGAGGTTCGGCGACAGGCACAGTTCCTGGTAGATCACCGCGACGCCTGCATCGCGCGCGGCAAGTGGGCCGTCGATGTCGATGCGGGCGCCGTCGATCAGGATCTCGCCGCCGGCGTCGGCACGGTAGGCGCCCGACAGGATCTTCATCAGCGTCGATTTGCCTGCGCCGTTTTCGCCCATCAGCGAATGGATCTCGCCGGGATAGACGGTCAGGCTGACGTTGTCGAGCGCACGCACGGCCGGGAACGTCTTGCTGATCCCGCGCATCTCGAGCAACGGGCGGGGCGACTCAGATCGCGACATGGTTGACCTCCTGCGAGTCGGTGCGGGCGCCCTTGAGGATGCCGGCCCGCGGGGAGAAGTTGAAGAACATCGGCAGCGTGGCCGCGCCGATCGCACCGGCGTCGGCGCCGAACGTGCCGCGTACGAGCACCGGCGTGCCGCGCGCTTCGGGCGCGGTGGCCACGAGGGCGGCGCGCAGGCGCGTCGTGACCGCGTCGAGCAGGCCCGCGTCGGTATCGGCGTCGAGCACGACCACCGGCGCGTCGACCACGCACAGCACCGCGCGCAATGCCGGCGCCAGCGCGTCGACGCAATCGTCGATCCATTCGTCGACGGCGGGCAGGCCGCGGGCGATGCACGCTTCGAGATCGGCCCGGTTGTCGACCGTTTCACCGTGATGGCGCAGATGGCGCACCAGCGCATGCAGCGATGCACGCGCGAGCAGGATGTCCCACGGGCCGCGTGGCGGCGGCGCGGAAGCCAGCCGGCTCGGCGGCACGGGAATCACGGCGATGTCGCCTGCATTGCCGGTCACGCCGCGCAGGCAGTCGCCGTCGATCGCGATGCCGCCGCCGATGGCCGGCCCGATGAACAGGTAGACGAAGTCGTCGCACTGCCGGCCGTATCCGTAGAACAGCTCAGCGATCGCGGCTGCGTTGCCGTCGTTTTCGCCGAACACCGGAAGCGACAACGTGCGACCGAGGTCGGCCGCGAAATCGACGTCCTCCCACGCGCGGAACGTGTCGGGTGCGAGGCCCAGCTCGCGCATCCACGCGCCGAGGTTGTACGGCTGCGCGACGCCGATGCCGGTCAGGCGGGCGCGCTCGTGGTCGGGGAGCAGGGCCTGCATCGCGTCGATGTCGTGGCGGACGATCTCGAGCACGTCGGCGGGCGGCGGCAGCAGCGTGTCGTGCGAGCGGCGGCCAAGCACGTCGCCCGCGAAGTTGACGAGGGCCGTTTCGATGCGCATGCGGTCGAGATGGACGCCGATGCCGAACGCACCGCTCGGATCGAGGCGGATCAGCGAGGCCGGCTGGCCGCGCTGGCCTTCGGTGCGGCCCGCGAATTCGATCAGCTTCGCATCGGCGAGCGACGCGATGATGCTGCCGACTGCCGTTCCCGTCATGCTCGCGAGGCGGGCGAGGTCGGCCTTCGACGCGCTGCCTGCGCGGCGCAGCGTCTTCAGCAGCAGGCGCTCGTTGTAACGGCGCACGTTGGCCGAGTTGCTTCCCTGGCCGAAGTGCGGGCTTCTCATGGCGTCTCCTTCCATGGTGCGCTGTCCGGCAGCGCATTAAATAAATCACGTTGATTTATTTAACCGCGCGCACGTCGGCGTGTCAGCCTAGGGAAATCCCGGTTTCGGTGGAGGCGGGACGGTGGTGCGGGGGTGTTCGAAATCGGGGATGGATCGCGGAGATCGAGAAAGTCGGGCGCAGAGTGGTTTGTGGGGCGATCCGAGCGCGTCGCGCCGGGTTGTTGCGGGATCATGCCCTTAGGCTCGCTGGCACCGGTGTGCAAAGCCAAAGCGACTGGTTTGCTCTCTGGGATGGGGGTGTTTTCGGTGCCGGAAATGAAAAAAGGCCGGCTAGAAGCCGACCTTTTTATAAAACAGATGGTGCCCAGGAGAGGACTCGGTCACACAAGCGCGACCCCGGCTGCGCTTGCAAGCGCAGCCTTTCGAGTCCTCGCGCAAAGCGCGCAGGCGCTTTGCTTCCTGGGCCGGTGACCCGTCCTGAAATAGGTTGACACTTTTTCGCTGAAGCGAAGAGGTGCCAAATGGAGCAAGGGATCAAGCGGACGCAGCGGGACTACAGTCTGGCTTTTAAGCTGTCGGTGGTGGCCCAGGTCG
>NZ_JAIZRT010000016.1:0-85129 GCF_020420065.1 Burkholderia sp. AU31624 | reverse complement strand
GAACCGTGTTTCGCAGCTCGTCAACAACTTTTTACACTACATCGTTGCGACTGCGGGGCTCAACTTCCAGGCCAGTTGTGCGCTCCTGACTCCAGCACACCGCCAACCCTGCTTCCCTCTTCCGCGCCGCGTTTCCGTTAGCGCGAAAGAGGCGTGATTCTAAGCACCCACCCCCGTCTACGCAAGCCCCTTTGTGAAAATATTTTGAAAAAGCCCCCGTGCGCTGGCGCGCACGGGGGCTTGGGGCTCGACGGGCCAAGTGGTGCCACTGACCTACGCGTTGCCGGCAACACTTCCCTCTATATATAGAAGCGCGTCACTTGCCGATCACCGCAGCCTGTAGTTGCTCGACCGGCACCGCGTCGGCCATCGCGGCGTAGCCGGCGTCGCTCGGATGAATGCCGTCCCCACTATCGTATCGACGCTGCAGCACGCTCGGGCGCGCCGGATCGCGCAGCACAGCATCGAAGTCGACCACGCCATCGAACCCGCCACCACTCCGGATCCACCGGTTCACCTCGAGCCGGATCGCCTCGCGCCCCTCCGGCAGCCCGGCTGGCGTCAGCGTCGCGCCGAAGACCTTCACGCCCTGGCGGTGCGCCGCTTCAATCAGCCGGCGGTAGCCGTCGATCAAAGATGCAGCCGTGACCTGCGTATGCGGGTGGTCGCAATCGAGCCCCGCGCGCGGCGGCATCGCGGCGAAGTTGATGTCGTTGATCCCGATCAGCACGATCGCCGCCTTCACCCCCGCGCGCGACAGTGCATCACGCTCGAACCGCGACGCCAGCGACGTGCCGTAGCACGCCGAATCGCTGAGCAGCCGGTTTCCGCTGATACCAAGGTTCGCGACGCCGATCGACTCCACGCCAGAAGCGGTCAGCCGACGCGCTAGTGCGTCCGGCCAGCGGCGATTCCGGTTCACGCTCGAGCGCAGTCCGTCGGTGATCGAATCGCCGATCGCCGCTACGCTGGCGCGCGCCGAACCAGCCTCGACCGCGAACTCGCTCACCCATGCGTATTGGGTAAAACGGGTGCGGAACGCGGCGGCGCCCGGATCACTCACGTGATCACCCGGTGCAGACACGTAATTGAACTGGTTCGACACGCGGTGCCAGACCGTCATCCGCTGATTCGCCCCGATCTGGAGGCTGATCGCATACGGCCGCCCGGCCGCCACATCGATCGCCACCGGATCGCTTTCGAGTTCCTGGCGCGGCGCAAGCGTCACCGACGCCTTGCCGCCGAACCGAACCGGCGCCACCGCACCAGCAAGCGCCGCCCCGTCGCCTGCGCGCGCGAGACTCGCCGCCTCGACGACCAGCGGCGCACGGCCGTAGGCATTGCTGACGCGGATCCGCGCGGCACGCCCCGACACCGTCGGATAGACGATCTGGCGCACGGCCCGCCCGGACACGTCGGGCGCACGATAAAGCGGCGGCGGTGCGGCAAGGTCGGGGATCGGCTGCAGCGCGGTCGCCCACGCCGCCACCCATCCAGCCGGCGCGGCCGAGGCCGAGGCCACGAGCGGCGAGACAAAGACGGCGGCACCCAGCACTGCCGCGGCGATACTGCTTCGAAATGACATCGGCAAAATCCTCGTCGAAAGCGGGCATTGTGCCGCAGAAGACGCGAACCCCACGCGCCGGATCGCCGTCACGCCGCCCGATCGCGCCCCGACGCCTCTCGTTTACCCGAGTCTCGCCGCAAATCCGCAAGAAATATATTAACCGACCGGTCGGTTGGTTTATACTTCGCACACATTCAACCGGACGAGAGCTTCGCCATGTACACGCAATCCCTCGACATCCCAGGCAACGTCGCGCCGCTCGACGCCGCAGCCGAGTCGCCCGAGCAGGCGCGGTTCGATGCGGTCATGGCCGCCGACGGCAAGATCGAACCGCAGGACTGGATGCCCGATGCCTATCGCAAGACGCTGGTTCGCCAGATCTCGCAGCACGCGCACTCGGAAGTCGTGGGCATGCTGCCCGAAGGCAACTGGATCTCTCGCGCGCCGAGCCTGAAGCGCAAGGCGATCCTGCTCGCGAAGGTCCAGGACGAAGCCGGTCACGGCCTCTATCTTTATAGCGCGGCCGAAACGCTCGGCGTATCGCGCGATTCGCTGATCGACGCACTGCTCGCCGGCAAGGCGAAATACTCGAGCATCTTCAACTACCCGACGCCCACCTGGGCCGACGTCGGCGTGATCGGCTGGCTCGTCGACGGCGCCGCGATCATGAACCAGATCCCGCTGTGCCGCTGCACGTACGGCCCGTACGCGCGCGCCATGATCCGCGTGTGCAAGGAAGAATCGTTCCACCAGCGCCAGGGCTTCGACGCGCTGCTGTCGATGATGAAGGGCACCGACGCGCAACGCGCGATGGTCCAGCAGGCCGTGAACCGCTGGTGGTGGCCGGTGCTGATGATGTTCGGCCCGAGCGACGCCGATTCGGTCCACAGCAACCAGTCCGCGAAATGGGGCATCAAGCGGATCTCGAACGACGATCTGCGGCAGAAGTTCGTCGACGCGACGGTCGACCAGGCGAAGGTGCTCGGCGTGACGCTGCCCGACCCCGACCTGAAGTGGAACGAGGCGCGCGGCCATCACGACTACGGCACGATCGACTGGGACGAATTCTGGCGCGTGGTCAACGGCGACGGCCCGTGCAACAAGGAACGCCTCGCGACCCGCGTGAAAGCGCACGAGGACGGCGCATGGGTGCGCGAAGCCGCACTCGCCCACGAAGCCAAGCGCCGCGCCCGCGCCGAACAGCACGCTGCCTGAGCGGCGGCACACCATCGAATTCAGGATTGAGGAGAAAGTGATGAACAAGGAATGGCCGATCTGGGAAGTGTTCGTGCGCAGCAAGCAGGGGCTCGACCACAAGCATTGCGGCAGCCTGCACGCCGCCGACGCATCGATGGCGCTGCGCATGGCGCGCGACGTCTACACGCGCCGCCAGGAAGGCGTGAGCATCTGGGTGGTGCCGTCGGCGGCCATTACCGCGTCCGATCCGAACGAGAAGGCGGAGCTGTTCGAACCGGCGGGCGACAAGATCTACCGTCACCCGACGTTCTACACGCTGCCCGACGAAGTCAACCACATGTAACGCCCGCGCCATGACGATCACGCCCGAACACCTCTCCTATGTGCTGCGCCTCGCGGACAACACGCTGATCCTCGGTCAGCGCAACGCCGAATGGTGCGGCCACGGCCCGATCCTCGAGGAAGACATCGCGCTCACCAACATGAGCCTCGACCTCATCGGCCAGGCGCGCATGCTGTATACGCACGCGGCCGAACTCGAGCGCCAGCTCACCGGCGCGACGAAGACCGAAGACGACTACGCGTACTTTCGCACCGAGCGCGAGTTCGCGAACTTCACGCTCGCCGAGCTGCCGCACTATGGCCCGATCGCCGGCACCGCGCGCGCCGATAACGATTACGCGGTGACGATCGTGCGCAACTTCCTGTACTCGGCGCTGATGCTGCACGTGTGGACCGCACTCGAAACGTCGACCGACACGCAGCTCGCCGCGATCGCCGCGAAATCGGTAAAGGAAACCCGCTATCACGTGCAGCATGCACGCGAGTGGCTGGTTCGCCTCGGTGACGGCACCGACGAATCGCACCGCCGCGCGCAGAACGCGCTCGACTACCTGACGCCGTACACGCGCGAATTCTTCGCTGCCGATGCAATCGACGACGCGGTCGCCGCCGCGGGCATCGCCCCCGCGCCGGCCACGCTCGAAGCAGCATGGCGCGCGGACGTGGACGACGCGCTCGCGGAAGCGACGCTCACGCTGCCGGCCCCCGTGCAGCATGTGACGACCGGCAAGCAGGGCGAGCACTCGGAGCACATGGGCTACCTGCTCGCGGAACTGCAGAGCCTCGCACGCCAGCATCCCGGCGCGAGCTGGTAACCGGCCGCCCCCACGCCCAACGGAGCCCGACGATGTCCGTCCAGACCGCCCCCGCCAACGCCGTGCCCGTCGCGCGCCACGCCGACCCGCTGCTCGCCCGTGCCTGGGACGTGCTCGAAGCCGTGCCCGACCCCGAGATCCCGGTCGTGTCGATCCGCGAACTCGGCATCCTGCGCGACGTCCGCCTCGGAGACGACGGCCAGCTCGAGGTCGTCATCACGCCGACCTACTCGGGCTGCCCGGCCATGTCGCAGATCGCGGAGGACATCGCCGCCGCGCTGCAGGCCGCGGACCTTCCGCCGCACCGGATCGAGACAGTACTCGCGCCCGCGTGGACGACCGACTGGATCACGCAAGAAGCACGCGACAAGCTGCGCGCGTACGGCATCGCGCCGCCGGTCGGCCAGTGCGGCACCGCCGCGCCGCGGGAAAACGTCGTGCGCTTCGTGCCGCGACCGGTCGCGGCACCCGCGTGCCCGCGCTGCGGCTCCGCCCGTACCGAGCGTCTCGCGCAATTCGCGTCCACGGCCTGCAAGGCGCTGTATCGCTGCGTCGACTGCCGCGAACCCTTCGACTACTTCAAACCTTATTAATCGATATGGCGACCCCGCAATTTCATCCGCTGCGTATCCGCGACGTGCGGCCCGAGACCGCCGACGCCGTCACCGTCTCCTTCGACGTGCCGCCCGAGCTGCGCGATGCGTACCGCTTCACGCAGGGCCAGTTCGTCACGCTGAAGACCCACATCGACGGCGAGGAAACGCGCCGCTCGTATTCGATCTGCGTCGGGACGACGGACTACGATCGTGACGGCGAACTGCGCATCGGCATCAAGCGGGTGCGCGGCGGCCGCTTCTCGAACTTCGCGTTCGACTCGCTCAAGCCGGGGCACACGATCGACGTGATGACGCCGGACGGCCGGTTCTTCACGCACCTGAACGCCGATCACGGCAAGCAGTACGTCGCGTTTTCAGGCGGCTCCGGCATCACGCCGGTGCTCGCGATCGTGAAGACGACGCTCGAACTCGAGCCGCGCAGCACGTTCACGCTGATCTACGGCAACCGCAGCGTCGACGCGATCATGTTCGCGGAGGAGCTCGAGGACCTGAAGAACCGCTACATGAACCGCTTCGTCCTCTATCACGTGCTGTCGGATGACCAGCAGGACGTCGCGCTGTTCAACGGCGTGCTCGACCAGGCGAAATGCGCGGAATTCCTCGACACGCTGATGCCGGCCGACGCGATCGACGAGGCGTTCATCTGCGGCCCCGCGCCGATGATGGATGCAGCCGAGGCCGCGCTGAAGGCGGCCGGCGTGCCGCAGGCGAAGGTGCACGTCGAGCGCTTCGGCACGCCGCTGCCGCAAGCCGGTGCGCCGGTCGTCGAAATCACCGACAAGACCCCGGCCGCCGACCTCGAAATCGTGCTCGACGGCAAGAAGCGCAAGCTGCGCCTGCCGTACGAAGGCGTGAGCCTGCTCGACATCGGCCTGCGCGCGGGCCTCGCGCTGCCGTACGCGTGCAAGGGCGGTGTGTGCTGTACGTGCCGCGCGAAGGTGCTCGAGGGCGAAGTGCGGATGGAGAAGAACTACACGCTCGAAGAGCATGAAGTGAAGGACGGCTTCGTGCTCACGTGCCAGTGCCACCCGGTCAGCGACAAGGTCGTCGTGAGCTACGACGAGCGTTGAGCGACGTCGCGTCGCGGCGCCGGGCGGTTTCTCGCCGTCACACATCTCGCTTACACTAGGGGCCGCCGGCCGGCTGGACATCGCAACGTCCGCCCGGCCGGCGGTTTTCTTTTGTTGACGACAGGCCGATGAGTACCATTCATGTGATTCAGGGCGGCACCGCCGCCGCGTCGCTGCACGAGGCACTCGCGCAAGCCGGACGCGACGAGCGCGTCGTCGGATTGCTCGACGATCTCGGCGTCGGGCCGCTCAAGGGCGCCGACGAGACGCCCGACACGCGCGCCGCCTTCTGGCAGCGCGTGCTCGGCGACCAGATTCCCGACTGGAACGCGGAGATCGAAGGCGAGTTCGCGCGCCTCGACCAGCTCGCGACGGATACCGGCCAGGTGGTCGTATGGCATGCGCCGAGCGTCGGCGACAAGCTGCTGCTGCGCCGCGTCGCCTATCACCTGCGCAACGTCCCGCAACGCCTGAACGAAGTGCGTCTGTCGGCCGCCGATCTCGACTCGGCCCAGCGCGCGGCGCTATCGCGCACCGACCAGGCGTGCGCGACCGGCATGTTCTCGCCGGCCGAGCTGGCGCGCAAGCGCCCGGTGGCCGCGCCAATCTCGGTGCTGCGCATCGGCCGCCTCGCGCTCGAATGGCAGGAGGCGAAGCACCTGAACGCCGAGCTGCGCTACTGGGTCAGCAACACCATCAAGAGCGGCTACTATGAGGACCTCGACGCGCTGATCGTCGCGCGCGCGGAAACCGCCTGGCGGCCCGCGGCGCGCCTCGTCGGCAGCATCATGGCCGACGCCGACCGCGGCGGGCTGTTCGTCAGCGACTCGATCGCCTGGTGGCGCTGCCGCGAACTCGCGGCGGCCGGCCGGCTCGAGCTGCAGGACGACGCGCCCGACGCCCTCTCTTCCACGCAGGTGCGCGCGGCCCGCACGGCCACCCCGCACCGCTAATCTTCCCCATTCGACCATGGCCCGTACCCGAGCGCCCGACCACGAATCCCAGCGCGAGCAGATCCTCGATCTGGCCGCCGAGAAATTCGCGCAGACGAGCTACCCGAGCACGTCGATGTCCGATCTCGCGACCGCGAGCGGCACGTCGAAGGCGCGCCTCTATCACTATTACGAGAGCAAGGAAGCGATCCTGTTCGACCTGCTCGACCGCTACACGAAACGGCTGATGCTGATCATCGCCGAGGTCGAAGGGGCGAGCCAGCGACGCGGCCTCAGCGAGCGCGACGCGTTCGCCGAGCTGGTGCGTGCGTTCCTCGCCGAATACGAGACGTCGCACAGCCGGCACGTCGCGCTGCTCAACGACGTGAAGTATCTCGAGGACGCGCAGCGCGAAATCGTGCTCGACCGCCAGCGCGACATCGTCGCGGCGTTCACGCGGCAGCTCGCACGCGCGTATCCGGACCGCATCTCGAAGGAAAACCAGACGTCCGTGACGATGATGGTGTTCGGGATGATCAACTGGACGTTCACATGGCTGAAGCCCGGCGGCCGCCTCGGCTACCGCGACTTCGCCGAGCAGGTGATCGACCTGATCGAGCGCGGGCTGTCGACGGCCGCCTGAATGACGCGCAGCAGCAAGCGTTGCGCGACGGGCACACTGCGGCTGCCCGCCGCGCATTTCATATGATGAATTTTAAATTCGCTTAAAATCAATAGCTTAGAGAATGAACTAAGCGGTTTTAGAATTTCCCCTCAGCACAAATAACGTCAAATACGGGTTTTCCCCAACCTCGCTCGGGTAAAATGCTGTTGCATTGCACAACCCGCTTGTGCACCCACACTGAGGAACCCACGATGAACACGCAATTCAACGGCCCTGCCGAAGTTGTCGGCACGGTCGGCAGTGCGCCGGTTCTCGTCAGGGAACTGGCTTCCAAAGACCGTGAGCAGATGCTCACCCACTTTCTCTCGCTTGACGAAGAGGACCGCCTGCTGCGCTTCGGCCAGATGGTGCCCGACCACGTGATCGAGAATTATGTCCGCACGATCGACTTCGGCCGCGACACCGTGTTCGGCGTGTTCGACCACGACCTCGAACTAATCGGCGTCGGCCACCTGGCCTACCTGCCGGCCGAGGGCGACAAGCGCACGGCCGAATTCGGCGTGTCGGTGCTCGAAAGCGCACGCGGCCGCGGCGTCGGCTCGAAGCTGTTCGAGCGCGCGGCGATCCGCAGCCGCAACACGCACGTGACGATGCTGTACATGCACTGCCTATCGCGTAACGCGACGATGATGCACATCGCGAAGAAATCCGGGATGCGGATCGAGTACGCGTACGGCGAAGCCGATGCGTACCTGTCGCTGCCGCCGGCCGACCACTCGACGATCATCGCCGAGATGCTGCAGGAGCAGGCCGCGGTGTTCGACTACGCGATGAAGCGCCAGGCGCGCCGCACCACGAAGTTCATCGAATCGCTGATGCCCGCCGCGCTGACGGCGTAACTTCAGCCAGCCGGGCCGCGCCTGCCGCGCGCCCGGCCCCTCCCTTCCCCGCCGCGCACTAGCGCACCGAACGAATCGGCAACGCCGTCGTCTCCTTGAAGCATTCGAGCGAAAAGCTCGTCTTCACGTCGATCACCGACGGGTGATGCAGCAGATGCTCCTGCACGAAGCGGGAGAAATGCGCCATGTCCTCGACCTGCACGCGCAGCAGGTAATCCATGTCCCCCGTCATCGCGTGGCACGCGACCACTTCCGGCCAGGTCTGCACGGCCGCGCGAAACAGCTCCGCATGGGTCGCGCCTGCGCGCGCCGACGTTTCGTCGGCCCGCGCCGGCGCCAGGCCGCCACGCTTCTCGAGCCGCACGCTCACGTACGCGAGCAGGTCGAGCCCGAGCTTCTGCGGATCCAGCAGCGCGACATAACCGGTGATCACGCCGATTTCCTCGAGCCGCCGGATCCGCCGCAGGCACGGGCTCGGCGACAGGTTCACGCGCTCGGCGATCTCCTGGTTCGACAGGCGCCCGTTCTCCTGAAGAATCGCGAGAATCCGCCGGTCGATGGCATCCAATTCGGCTTGCGCCATCTTCTGCCCTCCAATGAATGATTTGAGACGGGAAATTGCGCCATCGTAGGTTCGGGCAATTAAGTTCGCAAGTTTACGCTCGCGGCTGCCCGCTACACTTTGTCGCACGTACCGATGCGTCGCGCACGCCACCGCGTGCGCGACGTTCGACATCGAACCAGGCCGGGCCTGCGCACGTCGCCCCGGCCGATCGCCCCCACAGGAGACACGCCATGCAGATCCCGAACTGGGACAACCCCGTCGGCACCGACGGCTTCGAATTCATCGAATACACGGCACCGGACCCGAAAGCGCTCGGACAACTGTTCGAACGGATGGGTTTCACCGCGATCGCGCGCCACCGCCACAAGGACGTGACGGTGTACCGCCAGGGCGACATCAACTTCATCATCAACGCCGAACCCGATTCGTTCGCACAACGCTTCGCGCGCCTGCACGGCCCGTCGATCTGCGCGATCGCGTTCCGCGTGCAGGACGCCGCGAAGGCGTACCAGCACGCGCTGGAACTCGGCGCATGGGGCTTCGACAACAAGACCGGCCCGATGGAGCTGAACATCCCGGCGATCAAGGGCATCGGCGATTCGCTGATCTATTTCGTCGACCGCTGGCGCGGCAAGAACGGCGCGCAACCGGGCGCCATCGGCGACATCAGCATCTATGACGTCGACTTCGAGCCGATCGCCGGCGCGAACCCGAACCCGGTCGGCCACGGCCTCACCTACATCGACCATCTGACGCACAACGTGCATCGCGGCCGCATGCAGGAATGGGCCGAGTTCTACGAACGCCTGTTCAACTTCCGCGAAGTGCGCTACTTCGACATCGAAGGCAAGGTGACGGGCGTGAAGTCGAAGGCGATGACGTCGCCGTGCGGCAAGATCCGCATCCCGATCAACGAGGAAGGCTCGGATACGGCCGGCCAGATCCAGGAATACCTCGACGCGTACCACGGCGAAGGCATCCAGCACATCGCGCTCGGCGCCGCCGACATCTACCAGGCGGTCGATGGCCTGCGCAGCAAGGAAGTGAAGCTGCTCGACACGATCGACACGTATTACGAACTGGTCGACCGCCGCGTGCCGAACCACGGCGAATCGCTGGACGAACTGAAAAAGCGCAAGATCCTGATCGACGGCGCACGCGACGACCTGCTGCTGCAGATCTTCACCGAAAACCAGATCGGGCCGATCTTCTTCGAGATCATCCAGCGCAAGGGCAACCAGGGCTTCGGCGAAGGCAACTTCAAGGCACTGTTCGAATCGATCGAACTCGACCAGATCCGCCGCGGCGTCGTACAGGACAAGGCCTGACGCATCCGGCGGGCGGCTGCCCGGGGCAACCCGGCAGCCCGCACGATCCGGCGGCGCAAAAAAAAGGGCGGGAATCCTCGGATTCCCGCCCTTTTTGCATTCCGGCGCGGCCCGCAGGCCGCGCGAGCGGATCAACGCGCGTTCGCCTTCGACTCGACGGCGCGCTCGGCCGACGGCTGCGCGACGGCGTCCTGGGCCGGCACGATCTGCTGCATCTGCGCGCCGGCGGCCGCCAGTGCGCTCGCGCCTCGCGCGTGCACCGGGCCGGTCATCGAGAAAAACGCGGCGGACACGATCAGGAAACTCTGGATATGACGTGTGTTCATTGCACCTCCTGTAAAACTGCCGGCGCCTCCCCGATTGCGTCGAAACAAGCCAACGCGACCGGGCACCTCCGGCAGGCCGACAAGATTAACGGCGTTTGCACGAAGATGGGGCCGGCTTTACATGCTTTTACATGATGTAACGCATGGTTCCGCCCTGTTTTTCTGATGCGCCGCCGCAATTCCCCCGCGTTCCAACCGATGGGCGGCGGGTTTGCCCCAGTGCTACCATCGCTTAAAACCGGCCAATATGCCGGCCACTGCAGACGCGTCCACAAGACGCCCGAAGCAGTCGAGTTTTGGTGATCCCAAACTGGGTGGAGGAGACAGTTAATGAATGCCCCGCTAGACGCAGGCCAACGCGCATCGCTAGAAGCCGCGCTGAAGTCCGTCACGCTTGACGACAAATACACACTGGAACGCGGCCGCGCGTACATGAGCGGCATCCAGGCCCTCGTGCGCCTGCCGATGCTCCAGCAGGAACGCGATCGCGCCGCCGGTCTCAATACCGCCGGCTTCATCTCCGGCTATCGGGGTTCGCCGCTCGGCGGTCTCGATCTGTCGCTCTGGAAAGCCAAGCAGCACCTGGCCGCCCACCAGATCGTCTTCCAGCCCGGCCTCAACGAAGATCTCGCCGCCACCGCCGTGTGGGGCTCGCAGCAGGTGAACCTGTACCCCGGCGCGAAGCACGACGGCGTGTTCGGCATGTGGTACGGCAAGGGCCCGGGCGTCGACCGCACGGGCGACGTGTTCAAGCACGCAAACTCGGCCGGCTCGTCGCAGCACGGCGGCGTGCTGGTGCTCGCCGGCGACGACCACGCGGCGAAATCGTCGACGCTCGCGCACCAGTCCGAACACATCTTCAAGGCCTGCGGGCTGCCGGTGCTGTTCCCGTCCAACGTGCAGGAATATCTCGATTTCGGCCTGCACGGCTGGGCGATGAGCCGCTACTCGGGCCTGTGGGTCGCGCTCAAGTGCGTGACGGACGTGGTCGAATCGTCGGCATCGGTCGACATCGACCCGCATCGCACCGAGATCGTGCTGCCGACCGACTTCATCCTGCCGGAAGGCGGGCTGAACATCCGCTGGCCCGACCCGCCGCTCGTGCAGGAAGCACGGCTGCTCGACTACAAGTGGTATGCGGCGCTCGCCTACGTGCGTGCGAACAAGCTCGATCGCATCGAGATCGATTCGCCGAGCGCGCGCTTCGGGATCATGACCGGCGGCAAGGCGTACCTCGACGTGCGTCAAGCGCTGACCGACCTCGGCCTCGACGACGAAACCTGCGCGCGGATCGGCATCCGGCTCTACAAGGTCGGCTGCGTGTGGCCGCTCGAAGCGCAGGGCGCGCAGGCGTTCGCGCGCGGGCTCGACGAAATCCTCGTCGTCGAGGAAAAGCGCCAGATCCTCGAATACGCGATCAAGGAAGAGCTGTACAACTGGCCCGACGGGCAACGTCCGCGCGTGTTCGGCAAGTTCGACGAGAAGGACGGCGCCGGCGGCGAATGGTCGGTGCCGATGGGCAACTGGCTGCTGCCCGCGCACTACGAGCTGTCGCCGGCGATCATCGCGAAGGCGATCGCGACGCGCCTCGAGAAGTTCGAGCTGCCGTCCGACGTGCGGGCACGCATCGCCGCGCGCCTCGCCGTGATCAACGCGAAGGAAATGGCGCTCGCGAAGCCGCACGTGCAGACCGAGCGCAAGCCGTGGTTCTGTTCGGGCTGCCCGCACAACACGTCGACCAACGTGCCGGAAGGCTCGCGCGCGATCGCCGGCATCGGCTGCCACTACATGACCGTGTGGATGGACCGCAGCACGAGCACCTTCAGCCAGATGGGCGGCGAAGGCGTGCCGTGGATCGGCCAGGCGCCGTTCACGGACGAGAAGCACGTGTTCGCGAACCTCGGCGACGGCACCTATTTCCACTCGGGCCTGCTGGCCGTGCGCGCGGCGATCTCGTCGAAAGCGAACATCACCTACAAGATCCTCTACAACGACGCGGTCGCGATGACGGGCGGCCAGCCGGTCGACGGCGTGCTGACGGTGCCGCAGATCACGCAACAGCTCGCGTCCGAAGGCGCGAAGAAGATCGTGATCGTCACCGACGAGCCGGAGAAGTACGACAGCCAGAAGGCGCTGCTCGCGCCGGGCGTGACGATCCATCACCGCGACCAGCTCGACGACGTGCAGCGCGAGCTGCGCGAGATCGAAGGCACGACGATCCTGATCTACGACCAGACCTGCGCGACCGAGAAACGCCGCCGCCGCAAACGCGGCACGTACCCGGACCCGGCCAAGCGCGTCGTGATCAACGACGCGGTGTGCGAAGGCTGCGGCGACTGCTCGGTGCAGTCGAACTGCCTGTCGGTCGAGCCGCTGGAAACCGAATTCGGCACGAAGCGCCAGATCAATCAGTCGAGCTGCAACAAGGACTTCTCGTGCGTGAAGGGCTTCTGCCCGAGCTTCGTCACGGTCGAGGGCGGCCAGCTGAAGAAGCCGAAGGCCGTGTCGGTCGACGGCAACGCACTGCCGCCGATCCCCGAACCGACGCTGCCGGACATCGACCGCGCATACGGCGTGCTCGTCACGGGCGTCGGCGGCACGGGGGTCGTCACGATCGGCGCGCTGCTCGGGATGGCCGCGCACCTGGAAAACAAGGGCGTGACCGTGCTCGACGTCACCGGCCTCGCACAGAAGGGCGGCGCCGTGATGAGCCACGTGCAGATCTCGCACGCGCCGACCGACATCCACGCGACGCGGATCGCGATGGGCGAAGCCGACCTCGTGATCGGCTGCGACGCGATCGTCACGGCCGGCGACGAATGCACGTCGCGGATGCGGCACGACACGACGCGCGTGGTCGTCAACAGCGCGCAGACGCCGACCGCCGAGTTCATCAAGAACCCGAACTGGTCGTTCCCCGGCCTGTCCGCCGAGAACGACATCCGCGCGGCGGCAGGCGAAGCCGTCGATTTCATCGACGCGAACCGCTTCGCTGTCGCGCTGCTCGGCGACGCGATCTACACGAACCCGTTCGTGCTCGGCTACGCATGGCAAAAGGGCTGGCTGCCGTTGACGCTCGCGTCGCTGGTCCGCGCGATCGAGCTGAATGCGGTATCGGTCGAGAAGAACCGCGCGGCCTTCGACTGGGGCCGCCGCGCCGCGTACGACCTGGCGAGCGTGAAGCAGGCCGCGGCCGGCGACGCGCGCCCCGTGCAAGGCGCCACGGTGATTTCGCTGCACACGAAGAAGGCGGTCGACGCCCTGATCGCGAAGCGCGTGGAATTCCTCACCGCGTACCAGAATGCCGCGTACGCAGCACGCTATGCGGCGTTCGTCGACAAGGTGCGCGCGGCCGAGCGTGCGCTGGCGGACGGCGACACGGTGCAGGAGCAACTGACCGAAGCGGTCGCGCGCAACCTGTTCAAGCTGATGGCGTACAAGGACGAATACGAGGTCGCGCGGCTGCAGTCCGATCCGGCGTTCCTCGCGCGCCTGACCGCGCAGTTCGAAGGCGACTGGAAGCTGAAATTCCACCTCGCGCCGCCGCTGTTCGCGAAGACGGACGCCCACGGCCATCTCGTGAAGAAGGCGTACGGCCCGTGGATGATGTCGGCGTTCCGGCTGCTCGCGAAGGCGAAGTTCCTGCGCGGCACGGGGCTCGACCCGTTCGGCCGTACCGACGAGCGTCGCACCGAGCGCGCGCTGATCGGCGAGTACGAAGCGCTGATCGGCGAGGTGCTCGCCAAGCTGAACGCGGCCAACCGCCCGCTCGCCCTCGAGCTCGCGGCGCTGCCGGACGGCATTCGCGGCTATGGCCACGTGAAGGAGAACAACCTGCGCGCGGTACGGGTGAAGTGGGACACGCTGCTCGCGAAATGGCGCTCACCGGCCGGCGGCCAGTCGCACCAGCAGGTCGCGTAACGGCACGCGGCGGGCATTCGCGGCCGGATGCCCGCTGGTGAGCGGCTATCCGCTCACGTCGCTTCACGAAAAAAAACGCCACGGAACGCAGGTTCCGTGGCGTTTTTCATTGCGCCGCGCGTGAAGCGCGGCACACGCGGACGTGGACTTACTTCGTGTTCACGTTCGCGGCGGCAACGGCCGTCATGTTGATGATCCGGCGCACGGTCGCGGCCGGCGTCAGGATGTGGGCCGGCTTCGCCGCGCCGAGCAGGAACGGGCCGACCGTCACGCCTTCGCCGCCGACCATCTTCAGCAGGTTGTACGCGATGTTCGCCGCTTCGACGTTCGGCATGATCAGCAGGTTCGCCTCGCCCGACAGCGTCGTGCCGGGGAAGGCCTGCTTGCGGATCAGTTCCGACAGCGCCGCGTCGCCGTGCATTTCGCCGTCGACTTCCAGGTTCGGCGCACGTTCGACGATCAGCTTGCGGGCTTCGCCCATCCGGCGCGACGACGCCGACGGCGCGCTGCCGAAGTTCGAGTTCGACAGCAGCGCAGCCTTCGGCACAATGCCGAAGCGCTCGATCTCGGCCGCGGCCTGGATCGTCATGTCGGCGAGCTGTTCGGCGCTCGGCAGCTCGTTCACGTACGTATCGCACACGAACAGGTTGCGGCCCGGCAGCATCAGCAGGTTCATCGCCGCGAAGTGCTCGGCGCCCTTCGCACGGCCCAGCACCTGCTCGATGAACTTCAGGTGGCTGTGGAACGTGTCGATCATCCCGCAGATCATCCCGTCCGCGTCGCCCAGATGCACGAGCATCGCGCCGATCAGCGTGTTGAACTTGCGCATCGCGGCCTTCGCGACTTCCGGCGTCACGCCGTCGCGCGCGCCGATCTCCTGATACGCCTGCCAGTAGCGGTGGTAGCGCGCATCGTCTTCCGGATCGACGATCTCGAAATCGGTGCCGGCCTTCAGCTTCGAGCCGATCTTCGCGAGGCGCATGTCGATGACCGACGGACGGCCGACGAGGATCGGCTTCGCGATCTTTTCCTGCAGCACGAACTGCGCGGCACGCAGCACGCGCTCGTCTTCGCCCTCGGCGAACACGATGCGGGCCTGCTTCTGCTTCGCGGTGGCGAACACCGGACGCATCACCATGCCGGTGCGGTAGACGGTCGCGCCGAGCTGCTCGCGGTACGCGTCCATGTCCTGGATCGGGCGGGTGGCGACGCCCGAATCCATCGCGGCTTGCGCGACGGCCGGCGCGATCTTGATGATCAGGCGCGGGTCGAACGGCTTCGGAATCAGGTAGTCCGGCCCGAATTCGAGCGAGTGGCCTTCATACGCCTTCGCGACTTCCTCGCTCTGGTCGGTTTCCTGCGCCAGCTCGGCGATCGCGCGCACGCACGCGAGCTTCATTTCTTCCGTGATCGTCGTCGCGCCGACGTCGAGCGCGCCGCGGAAGATGAACGGGAAGCACAGCACGTTGTTGACCTGGTTCGGGTAGTCCGAACGGCCCGTCGCGACGATCGCGTCCGGACGCACGGCCTTCGCGTCTTCCGGACGGATTTCCGGTTCCGGGTTCGCGAGCGCCAGGATCAGCGGGCGGTCGCCCATCGTCTTGACCATGTCCTGCTTCAGCACGCCCGCGCTCGAGCAGCCGAGGAACACGTCCGCGCCGACGATCGCGTCGGCGAGCGTGCGTGCGTCGGTGGTCGCCGCATAGCGCTGCTTCGACGGATCGAGGTTGCCGCGCCCTTCGTAGATCACGCCCTTCGAATCGGCGACGAGGATGTTCGACTTCGTCAGGCCGAGGTTCACCAGCAGGTCCAGACACGCGATCGCTGCCGCGCCCGCGCCCGAGCACACGAGCTTCACTTCGGACAGCTTCTTGCCGACGACCTTCAGGCCGTTCAGGATCGCGGCCGACGCGATGATCGCGGTGCCGTGCTGGTCATCGTGGAAGACGGGGATCTTCATGCGCTCGCGCAGCTTCTGCTCGATGTAGAAGCATTCCGGCGCCTTGATGTCCTCGAGGTTGATGCCACCGAGCGTCGGCTCGAGCATCGCGATCGCCTCGACGAGCTTGTCGGGGTCGGACTCCGACAGTTCGATGTCGAACACGTCGATGCCCGCGAATTTCTTGAAGAGGCAGCCCTTGCCTTCCATCACCGGCTTCGCGGCGAGCGGGCCGATGTTGCCGAGGCCGAGCACGGCGGTGCCGTTCGTGATCACGCCGACGAGGTTGCCGCGCGACGTGTACTTCTGCGCGTCGAGCGGATCGGCGTGGATCGCTTCGCACGCTGCGGCGACGCCCGGCGAATACGCGAGCGACAGATCGAGCTGGTTCGACAGCGGCTTGGTCGGGGTGACCGAAATCTTGCCGGGTTTCGGATTCAGGTGATAAGCGAGTGCGGCCTGCTTCAGTTGTTCGTCCATGATTGACCTGCGAGAGACATGCGAAATATTGACGGTTCAGTACGCAGCACCTTCGGCCGCGTCTGCTTGAATCGAGGGGGTGGTCGACTGCGAGACGGCACGCGACGCGCCGGGTCGGCACGCCATCGAACCTTGGCGGGTGGCAAGAGGAAAGTACAAAGTACTGAACGATTTCTAAGGGCCGCCTAGTGTACACCCCCTAAATGACGCATGTTGGTGCAGCGCCGCATCCTCCGCATCAGCGTGCGAGCGATCCGACCCCGCTTGTTTCGCCGGTGGTGAGCCGCGCGGCGAACCCGCGCGAATTCCGCCGAAAACCGGCCTGAATCGGGTAAAATAGCGGGCTACGCGCGCAGCGATGCGATTGGCCCTCCGATCGCGCCCCGGCCCCCTGGGCAGGTTCCCCTTGCTGCGCCACCGGGCCCGCGCCCGCTCTTCGCTCATCACCCAAGGAATGCCCATGACAGGCTACGATCGTCAGTCGATCTCGGATACGACCGCCAAAATCCTGCTCGAAGTACAGGCAGTGCACTTCAACGCAGAAAAACCGTTCATCTTCACGTCCGGCTGGGCAAGCCCCGTCTATATCGACTGCCGCAAGCTGATTTCGTATCCGCGCGTGCGCCGCGCGCTGATGGAAATGGCTGAAACGACGATCACGCGCGATATCGGCTTCGAGCAGATCGACGCGGTGGCGGGCGGCGAAACGGCCGGCATCCCGTTCGCGGCCTGGATCGCCGACCGGATGATGGTGCCGATGCAGTACGTGCGCAAAAAGCCGAAGGGTTTCGGCCGCAACGCGCAGATCGAAGGCCATCTGGAAGAGGGCTCGCGCGTGCTGCTGGTGGAAGACCTGACGACCGACAGCCGCAGCAAGATCAACTTCGTCAACGCGCTGCGCACCGCCGGCGCGACGGTGAACCACTGCTTCGTGCTGTTCCACTACAACATCTTCAAGGAAAGCGTGTCGGTCCTGAAGGACATCGACGTCGACCTGCACGCGCTCGCCACGTGGTGGGACGTGCTGCGCGTCGCGAAGGCCTCGGGCTACTTCGAGACGAAGACGCTCGACGAAGTCGAGAAATTCCTGCACGCACCGGCCGAGTGGTCGGCTGCGCACGGCGGCGCAACGTCCCCGAAGGACTGACGCCGCGCCGGCCCGCCGGCCGGCGTCCTGGCTGAACGAGCCGCCCGCTTCATCGCGGGCGGCTTTTTTTCGTCCGTCGAATTTGCGTCCGCCGATTCGTGCGGGAAACGATCGCGACCTCGCGTCGCGGCGTGCATCGCTCATCGAACCCTAATGCTAGACTTGATCCATCGCTGCCATCAGCTGCGCAGGCAACGCACTACGCCAACAATGCCGGACGCATCGGTCCGGCCCACGTGACGGGAGAAGCGCCATATGCGTGTGGATCGCCGGATCACTCCGCCTGCGCCATCGGGTCGCCCGTCGCCGTTCCTCGCCGCCCTCCTTTACGCCGCCGCCCTCTCCGCCCTGCCCGCGCATGCGGAAGGCCCGTTCACCGTGACGAGCGACGACCTGACGCCGGGCGGGCGCGTCCGCGCCGCGAACGTGTTCGACCGCGGCGACTGCAAGGGCGGCAACCACTCGCCGCAGCTCGCCTGGCACAACCCGCCGGCCGGCACGCGCGGCTATGCGGTCACGGTCTTCGATCCCGATGCGCCGGGGCACGGCTGGTGGCACTGGGCGGTGGCGGGCATTCCGGCGACGGTCACGAGCCTGCCCGCCGACGCGAGCGCGTCCGGGTTCCTGCGGCGCATCGGCGCGAGCGAGGCGCGCAACGACTTCGGGATCGACGGCTACGGCGGCCCGTGCCCGCCGCCGGGCAAGCCGCACCGCTACGTGATCACCGTCTATGCGCTCAAGGGCGACGACCTGCGCGTCGCGCAGGGCCGCCCCGCGCCGATGTTCGAACACGAGATCGGCACGCTGGCGATCGGTACCGCGCAACTCACGGTCAACTACGGGCAGTAACGCGCATGGGGCGCCAGGCATCGCACGCCACCGCGATTGCCGGCCGCCGCGAAATGGTGTTCTCCGCGCTCACGCGTTCTCCCGTCATTTCGGCTTGCTAGACTCGTCGTCACCGGTCGCGGCGCCATGCCGCGGATCCGTCGCGCCGCCCACCGGCGACGCGTGACGCGGCGAGCCTGCGGTCCGCCGTTCCCGTTCCTTTCCGGAGAACGCTTCATGTCGAACATCGTCATCGTCTATCACAGCGGCTACGGTCACACGCAGAAACTGGCCGAGGCCGTGCACGCGGGCGCGCAGGACGCCGGCGCGACCGTGCGCCTGCTCGCCGTCGGCGACGTCGACGACGCGGGCTGGGCCGCGCTCGACGCGGCCGACGCGATCGTCTTCGGCGCGCCGACCTACATGGGCGGCCCGTCGGCGCAGTTCAAGCAGTTTGCCGACGCGACGTCGAAAGCGTGGTTCACGCAGAAATGGAAGGACAAGATCGCCGCGGGCTTCACGAACTCCGCGACGATGAACGGCGACAAGTTCTCGACGATTCAATATTTCGTCACGCTGTCGATGCAGCATGGGATGGTGTGGGTCGGCACGAGCCTGATGCCGGCCAACTCGAAGGCGGCCACGCGCAACGACATCAACTACCTGGGCGGCTCGACGGGCCTGCTCGCGCAGTCGCCGGCGGATTCGACGCCCGACGAAGGCCCGCTGCCGGGCGACCTCGAGACCGGCAAGGCATTCGGCCGGCGGGTTGCCGAAGCGACCGCCCGGTGGGTCGCCGGCCGCGGCTGAGCCTGCCCTGGCGCCCGCTCCGGCGGGCGACATAGGGACACAAGACGGCCCGCCGGCCGTCTTTTTTTCGCCCCGCGCGGTGCAGGCACGCCGGATGACGTCTTAAAATGGCGGATTCAGGGCGCGGGCCCCCGTTTCATTCAGTGAGAGCGAAATGAGCACCAAAGTTTTTGTCGACGGCCAGGAAGGCACGACCGGCCTCAAGATCTTCGAATACCTGTCGGCACGCAGCGACATCGAGATCCTGCGCATCGATGAAGCGAAGCGCAAGGACGTCGAAGAGCGCCGCCGCCTGATCAACGCGTCGGACGTCACGTTCCTGTGCCTGCCGGACGTTGCATCGCGCGAATCGGCGTCG
The DNA here is from genome assembly GCF_020420065.1 of Burkholderia sp. AU31624. Taxonomy (NCBI): domain Bacteria; kingdom Pseudomonadati; phylum Pseudomonadota; class Betaproteobacteria; order Burkholderiales; family Burkholderiaceae; genus Burkholderia; species Burkholderia sp. AU31624. Next base: position 65,363 of record NZ_JAIZRT010000016.1, on the reverse strand, counting down.
CTCGTCGAGAACCCGAACACGACGCTGATCGACGCGAGCACCGCGTTCCGCACCAGCGCCGACTGGGCGTACGGCCTGCCGGAACTGACCCGCGCGCAGCGCGAGAAGATTCGCACGTCGAAGCGCATCGCCGTGCCGGGCTGCCACGCGTCGGCCTTCGTGCTCGCGATGCGTCCGCTCGTCGATGCGGGCATCGTCGCACCGACGTTCGCCGCGCACAGCTACTCGATCACCGGCTACAGCGGCGGCGGCAAGGCGATGATCGCCGACTATGAAAACGCCACGCCGGGCGGCAAGCTCGCGAGCCCGCGCCCGTACGCGCTCGGCCTCACGCACAAGCACCTGCCGGAAATGGCCGCGCACACGGGCCTCGCGAACCCGCCGATCTTCACGCCGATCGTCGGGCCGTTCCTGAAGGGTCTCGCGGTGACGACCTACTTCACGCCCGAGCAGCTCGCGAAACGCACGACGCCGCAGGACGTGCAGCGCGTGTTCGCCGAGTACTACGCGGACGAAGCATTCGTGCGCGTCGCCCCGTTCGATGCGGACGCGAACCTCGACGGCGGCTTCTTCGACGTGCAGGCGAACAACGACACGAACCGGGTCGACCTGTTCGTGTTCGGCAACGCGGAGCGCTTCGTCACGGTCGCGCGCCTCGACAACCTCGGCAAGGGCGCATCGGGCGCCGCGATCCAGTGCATGAACCTGAGCATCGGCGCGGCCGAGGACGCAGGTCTCAAACGCTGATTCAGCATCGCATGCAATGCAAAGCCGGCCACTGGCCGGCTTTTTATTTATCCCTGTCAGGCAATATATAAAAAATTCCGGATCGCGCATTTACAAATATTTACAAGCTTTCAATTGCGCGATTACCAGTGAATTAATCCCGCCCCTTCTTTATCCAGTCAATCCCGAATAGGGATAAACCGGATACCGCCGCTTTAAACGCTGCCGTTATACGCAGGAAGGCGCCGCGCCGGCCTGTCCGGCGTCGCACATCCCCCACTCCGGCCGCTTTCGGCAGCCCGTCTCGCGTTTTAATTCTTACCGAATGCCGTGTCGGACAAGGATTCAATACACGATGCCCGTTTCAATCGCCTTTTTTAGACGGGTTCATCAATTGACAGCAAAAATCAAGGCGGCGACATTAGCTCGCACAATTAAACGATTGGAGACAGCGGCATGTCGCACACCTTATCGAAGGGGGTGGCAACGGCCTTTGCCATTGCCCCTTTCCTGGTTGCATGTGGTGGGGGGGACGGCGGCGCACCCGCGCCGATCAATGCGCCCCAATGTTCCGGATCCAGCTGCGGCACGCAAGGGCCGCCGCCGTCACAGCCCATCAACGGTGCGCTGTGCCCGGCCAACGCCGACATCGTGAAGAGCACGTACCTCGGCGGCGCCGGTAGCGGCGAGATCGTCAGCGTCAACATCGACGCGGTGGCGATGACCTACACGCTCAAGTGGCTCGAATCGCCGATTCCGCTCGCGACCGGCACGGTCACGCCGAGCCGCGTCGGCACGACGATCACCGGGGCGGTCATGCACCCGCCGACCGGCGTGCTGCCGACCGCCGAGCAGACGCGCTGCGCGTTCATCCTCACGCCGGGCTCGGGCAAGGCGCCGAACGGCGCGACCTATTCGACGGCCGCCGACTTCAACCAGGCGAACCCGCCGATGCTGCTGGTCGGCATGGGCGTCGCGGGCGGCGGCATTCCGGGCGCGACGATCCAGTACGACGGGCTGACGATCATCCCGGGCGTGCTCCAGAACATCGGCCAGGTGCCGAACCGACACTTCGACTTCTATCCGTTCCTCGGCTTCGCGAACACGACGACCGACCTCACGAAGCTGCCGGGCACGTACAACGCGCTGATCTATCACCTCGTGCCGTCGAGCAACTACGCGACGAAGGGTTCGAACTCGAGCGAGACGTTCGACGCGAACGGCGCGTGCACGTCGAGCGGCTCAGGCGGCTGCCAGACGACCGGCGACCCGTGGAAGGCGAGCGCGAACGGCGGCTACTTCGACAGCACGAAGGCCCCGCAGATACTGCCACAGACGCAACTGCCGACCGGCGCGACCGGAAAGTCGGCGACCGCGCACATGGTGATCGGCCAGCTCAATGGCGCGACGGTGCCGGTGATCGTACGCACGGGCAACGTGAACCTCGGCACGCCGCCGCTGCACCTCGATGCGCAGGTCGACGACGAATCGGGCATCGCGGTGCTCGGCGCGGCGACGGCGATCACGTCGGGCGCGATCGACGGCGGTTACGCGGGCGCGGACTCGAACTTCAAGTACACGGCGGCCCTGATCCGCGGCAGCAACGCGTCGTTCATCAACCCGAGCACGCAGGCCGAGGAAGACGGCTTCACGCTCGACTACGGCCAGGCGACGCCCGGCCTGCTGAACGCGACGACGATTCCGAAGAGCGGCTCGGCCGCTTCCGGCGTGGTGATCGCGACGGGCGGCCTGTATGCGGCGCTGATCCAGGGCACGGTGAACGGCGGCGTCACGCCGACGTCGGCGAATTCGACGACGTCGTCGACACCGTACTTCGGCGTGGGCGCGCAGATCAGCAAGTAGCGAACGAGGGCGCGGCGGCGGGCTGACCGCCGTCGCGTGACGCTGGGAAGGCACGAAGGCGCTCGGCACGGCGCAAGCAGGACGAGCACGACCAACAGAAGCGGCCGACAGGGAGCTGGCCGCCGCACAAGACAAATCTGGAGGAGCAACATGAAGCGCAACCTCATTCTGGCGGCGGCCTTTGCCGCCCCCCTTCTTTCCGCTTGCGGCGGCAGCGGCAGCGGCGGCGACAACCCGCCCCCGCTCGTCGAAGACCGGCTTTGCCCCGCCACGCTCGACTACAACACCGTGTTCACGGGCGGCGCGGGCAGCGGCGAGCTCGCGAAAGTCCAGCTCGACACGACCAAGATGACCTGGCAGGTCACCTACGTCGAATCGGCGGTGCCGCAAAAGACCGGCACCGTCACGCCGACCCGCGCGGGCACCATCGACAGCGGCACGCTCACGCAGGAAACGCTGCTGCCGACCAACAAGCTGAACCAGTGCGCGTTCCGGCTGAACGGCGCGAGCCTCGATGCGTCGCGTCCGGCACGCATCTTCGTCGGCTTCGGCGTCGCGGGCGGCACGATCCCCGGCAAGGAAATCCAGTTCGACGGCGTGCTCGGCCAGGCCGCGGTGCCCGATACGAAGTTCCCGTACTACCCGTTCATCGGCTTCTCGTCGATCGAAACCGACATCACGAAGGTCGCGGGCACGTACAGCCACGTCGGCTTCGGCGAAGTGCCGTCGCAGAAGTTCGCGCCGGCGTCGATCGACGCGAAGGTGACGATCAATGCGGACGGCACGTGGACCAAGTGCGACACGACCGGCCAGTTCGCCGGCGGCGCGTGCGCGCAGCAGGGCACGAACTTCGTGCAGTCGGCCGACGGCAGCGGCGCGTTCCAGTCGAACAACTACGCGAGCCAGCTGAAGCCGACGCTGTCGGCGACGCCGCAGGGCAAGGGCTTCATGATCGTCGGCAAGCTGCGCAACCAGCTCGTGCCGATCCTCGTGCGCACGGGTGTCGCGAACCCGAACCCGACGCCCGACAGCAACGGCGTGCCGGGCCTCACCGCCGACGACGAATCGAGCATCTCGATCCTCGCGCCGCAGACGGCGATCGCGCTCGGCTCGCAGAACGGCGAGTACATCGGCGTCGACAGCCAGTTCGACTACCGGACCACCGCGCTGATCGACAAGCAGGCCACGCTGCTCGATCCGTTCAACGCGTCGCAGGCCTCGCTCGCGACCGCGCTCGATCTCGACTACACGCAGAAGGTGCCTGGCACGGTCACGACGATTCACACGGGCTCGGGCAGCACGTCGCCGACCGGCAAGTTCATCTTCACGGGTGGCGTGTTCGGTTTCCTCGACAACGCGGGATCGACGCCGTATTTCACGATCGGCGCATTCGTCCAGTAAGCGGAGGGAGGAGCCGTGATGAAGAAGACCCTTCTCTGCGCGGCGGCGAGCGCCGCCGCCGTGGCGCCGCTCGCGGCGCATGCGCAGAGCGCCGGCAGCAACGTCGTGACGCTGGGCTGGTTCCATATCATGCCGCAGCAGAGCAGCACGCCGATGACGACCAACGTCGCGCCGACGCCGATCAACACGCCGCTGCGGCTGCCGCCGTCGTTCACGTCGCCGGGCACCGGGCTGCACACGAGCGGCGCCGACACCGTGGGCCTGACGGTCAGCCACTTCCTGACCGACCATATCGCGGTCACGTCGGTGGCCGGCGTGCCGCCGGTGTTCAAGGTGTCGGGCCAGGGCACGATCAAGCCGCCGGGCCCGGCCGGCGCGCTCGGCACGCAGAACATCGGGCTGGCCTCGGTCAATCCGATCGTGAAGAGCGTGCGGCAGTGGAGCCCGGCGGCGATCCTGCAGTACTACTTCGGCGCGGCGAACGCGAAGTTCCGGCCGTTCCTCGGCCTCGGCGTGTCGTACAACTGGTTCAGCGACCTGCAGCTCAACACGAACTTCATCAAGCAGACGCAGGACAACCTCGGCGCGGTTCTCGCGGCGGGCGCGGGCAAGCCGGGTACGACATCCGTGGAGGCGAAGGCGTCGTCGTCATGGCAGCCGGTGTTCAACGCGGGCCTGCAGTACAACATGACGGAGCATTTCGGGCTGATCGCGTCGGTTACGTACATCCCGCTGAAGACGACGTCGACGGTGACGATCAAGGCGGCCGACGGCACGGTGCTCTCGGAGTCGAAATCGGACCTGAAGGCCGATCCGATCATCAGCTACGTCGGGATGACGTACAAGTTCTGAGCGCAGCGACCGACGACGAATGGAAGGCCGCGACAAAATCGCAGGCAAAAAAAAGCCCGCCTAAGAGGCGGGCTGAATCCATATCAGAGGAGACATGGAGGAGACAGGTGCAACTATAGCGAAACAGTTTCCGCAATGCAACATTTCCGTAGAGAAAATAAGGATTTTCCCTCGAACGTCGCCTCTAGACCGCCTTTACCGCACCTGACCCCGCTCTGTTTACCCGGTCGAGCACTTCGCCCAGCGCATCGCGCAGCAGCGCGACGGGCCGCACCAGCCGGCCCGGCAGCGCGCCGTGCACGATCCACACGTTGATCCGCGTCTCCAGCCCCACCGTTTCCACCACCCTCAGCGCATCGCGATGCGCGCTGCGCGCCAGCGCGTTCGGCGCCGCGATGCCGATGCCCGCGCCGCGCGCGACGAGCGACAACTGCAGCTCCGAGCCGAACGCCTCGACCGCGACGTCGAACGGCAACCCGGCCGCGCCGAGCATGCGGCTCAGCGCCGAACGCATCCCGCAGCCGTCCTGGCTCAGCACCCACGGAAAACCCGACAGCGTGTCGATCGACAGCGGACCGTCCGGCAGCGGATAGTCGCGCGCGGCGACGAGCACCGTCGGCTGCGTGCCGATCAGCGTCGACGTGAACGTGTCGGGCAGCGTCGAACTGGCCGGCACCATCACGGCCGCGACGTCGAGCGTGCCCCGCTCGACGCCTTGCATCAACGCCGGCGACCAGCCGGCCGTCACCCGCAGCGTGAGGCGCGGAAACGCGTCACGCAGCCGGTCGATCGGCTGCTCGAGCGCCAGCTCGGACAGGAACGGCGGCACGCCGATGCGCAGCTCGCCCGACGGCTCGCTGTCCGGCGCGCCCGCCGCCATCAGCTCGTCGACCGCGCCGAGCACGTTGCGCGCGAGCGCGTAGACGTCGCGCCCGGCGGCGGTCGGCTTCAGCGGCTTGCTTTGCCGCTCCAGCAGCGGCATGCCGAGCAGCGTTTCGAGGTTCTGCACGCGCCGTGTCAGGCCCGGCTGCGTCAGGTGGAGCTTCGCGGCCGCGGCGACCATCGACCCGCTGTCGACCACCGCGACGAATGCCTGGAGATCACGCGTATTCAAAACAAACTCGCATAATCATATTCGAGATATTTCAATTGTCGCATAAACATCGGACACCTACGATGGGGACTCCTTCGACCCATTCGCCAGGCTTCCGATGAACTGCCCTGCCAATCCTTGCCACGCCGCCGCGCGCCCGCCCGTCAGCGCGCCGGCCGGCACGCCGCCCGCGCTGAGCGCCGGCATGACGCTGTTCTTCGCCGCGACGGTCGGCGTGATCGTGATGGACCTGTTCGCCGCGCAGCCGCTGACGGGCCCGATCAGCGCCGACCTGCACCTGCCACCCGGCTTGTCCGGCCTCGTCGCGATGCTGCCGCAGCTCGGCTACGCGGCCGGGCTCGTGCTGCTCGTCCCGCTCGTCGACCTGCTCGAGAACCGCCGCCTGATCGTCACGACGCTGGCCGCGTGCGCGGCCGCGCTCGCGCTGCCGGCGTTCACGCGGTCGGGCACCGTATTCCTGCTGGCGACGCTCGTGGCCGGCGCCGCGTCGAGCGTGATCCAGATGCTCGTGCCGATGGCCGCGTCGATGGCGCCCGAGGCGCAGCGCGGCCGCGCGGTCGGCAACGTGATGAGCGGGCTGATGCTCGGCATCCTGCTGTCGCGGCCGCTCGCGAGCCTGATTGCGGGCTCGGCCGGCTGGCGCGGGTTCTATGTGCTGGCCGCGCTCGCGAATGCCGCGATCGCCGTGGTGCTCGCGCTGCGCCTGCCGTCGCGCACGCCGTCGATCTCGGCCGGCTACCGCGCGCTGCTTGCGTCGATGGGGCGCCTGCTGGCCGACGAGCCGGTACTGCGCCGGCATGCGCTGTCGGCCGCGCTCGCGATGGCCGCGTTCAGCGCATTCTGGACCGCGGTCGGGCTGCGGCTCGCGCAGCCGCCGTTCGGCCTCGACCTGCACGGCATTGCGCTGTTCGCGTTCGCCGGCGCGAGCGGCGCGATCGTCACGCCGCTCGCGGGCCGTGCCGGCGACCACGGCCATGGCCCGGCCGCGCAACGGATCGCGCACGGCACGATGCTCGTGGCGCTCGTCGTGCTCGGGATCGCGGGTGCCGGCTGGTTCGGCTTCGACGCACACCTGCATCGCGGCCTCGCGCTCGCACTGCTGGTCGGCGGCGCGGCGCTGCTCGATGCGGGTGTCATCGTCGACCAGACGATCGGCCGCCGCGAGATCAACCTGCTGAACCCGGCCGCGCGCGGCCGCCTGAACGGTCTGTTCGTCGGGCTGTTCTTCATCGGCGGCGCGCTCGGCGCGGTGCTCGCTGGCACCGCGTGGGCCTGGGGCGGGTGGAGCGCGGTGTGCGGCGTGGGGTTTGCGTTCGCCGGCGCGGCCGCCGTCTTCGGGCTCACGGCCGGACGCGGGGCCGGCGCGGCCGCATGGACGCGCCCGCGTGCTTAAGCAAGCGCGTGACGGAGGCCCGAAAAGCCGAACGCCCCACCCTCTTGCGAGGGACGGGGCGTTCGGCGCACCGGTGTCAGTGCGAAATCAGTGACGAACCAGCGCCATCATTGCGCCGAAGCCGACGAACAGCCCGCCCGTCAGCCGGTTGAAGATCTTCGCCACGCTCTGGCTCTTCAGCGTCGCGCCGATGCGCGTGCCGAACGACGCGTAGACGAGATACCAGCTCACCTCGATCACCGCGAACGTGACGACGAGAATGCCGAACTGCGGCAGCGTCGGCTCGGCCGCGTTGATGAACTGCGGCAGCAGCGCAGCCGCGAACAGGATCGCCTTCGGGTTGCTGCCCGCGACCAGAAAGCCGTTGCGGAACAGCGTCCCGCGCGATGCCGGCGCGGCCTGGCGCGGCACGGTGTCGACGTCGGCGGCCGGCTGCTCGTCGTCGACGCGTGCGCGCCACGCCTTCACGCCGAGGTAGATCAGGTAGGCCGCGCCCGCGAAGCGCAACGTGTTGAACATCGCCGGCCACGCTTCGAGCACCGCGCCGAGGCCCGCCGCCGACACCGACAGCATCAGCACCAGCGCGCTGAGGCAGCCGGCCATCGTCCACGTCGAACGCCGCAGCCCGTGCCGCGCGCCATGCGTCATCACCAGCAGCATGTTCGGGCCCGGAATCGCCGACACGACGAACACCGTCGCCACGAAAAGCCACCACGTATGCAAGTTCATGCCCGCCTCTGCATCGATGTAAGGGAAAACGAAACGTCGATTATGCCGGTGCGCCGGACTTCTGTCGCGCGACGGCTCAGCGGCCCGCGCGGCGCAGCGCGACTTCGCCGAGCACCGCGAAATCCTGCTCGCCGCCGCCGTGCGCGAGCGCGTCGAGCAGGTTGTCGCGCACGACGCTCGCGACCGGCAGCGGCACCGACACGGCGTCGCCCGCTTCCAGCGCGAGGCGAACGTCCTTCAGCCCGAGGCGCGCCTTGAAGCGCGCGGGCTCGTAGCGCCGCTCGGCGATCATCGAGCCGTAGCCTTCGTAGACGGGGCCCGGAAACACGCTGCCGGTGATCACGTCGAGGAAGTCGCGCATTGCGACGCCGTGCGCGCCGAGCAAGGCAGAGGCTTCGCCGAGCGTCTCGATCGCCGACGCGAGCGTGAAGTTCGCGGCGATCTTCGCAACGTTCGCATGCTGCGGCAGCGACCCGAACCGCCAGGTCTTCTGGCCGATTGCGTCGAACAGCGGCTGCACGCGGTCGATCGCCTCGGCCGGGCCGCCCGCCATGATCGTCAGGCGCGCGGCGGCCGCGACGTCGGGCCGCCCCATCACCGGCGCGGCGACGTAATGGATGCCGCGCGACGCATGCGCGTGCGCGAGCGATTCGGCCAGCGCGACCGACACCGTCGCCATGTTCACGTGGATCAGGCCGCGCGGCGCCTGGGCGAGCAGCGCGTCGTCGAAGATCGCGCGCGCCGCGGCGTCGTCGGCCAGCATCGAGAACACCGCGTCGCCGCGAAACGCGTCGGCCGGCGTGTCGACGATCTGCGCGCCGACGGCCGCGAGCGGCTCGGCGCGCTCGCGCGACCGGTTCCAGACCCGCACCGTATGCCCGGCCTTCAGCAGGTTCGTCGCAATTGCCTGCCCCATTTCACCCAGCCCGATAAATCCGAGATCCATTTCCCGCTCCTTCGCTCCGTGAAGCGGGGAGTTAAACACAGATGCGTGGCGGCTGCAGGGCACACGGCCGGCCGAGCGCGGTGCCATACTGCCCGCATGGCGACTGCGACCTTCCGCTTCCACGACGAACTGAACGCCTTTCTCCCGCGCGCCCAGCGCGACCGCGCGTTCGGGCATGCGTGTGCGCGCGACGCGACGGTAAAGCACGCGATCGAAGCGCTCGGCGTCCCGCACACCGAAATCGGCCGGCTGTGCGTGAACGATGCGCCGGCCGCGCTCGACCGGCCGCTCGACGACGGCGACCGGGTCGAAGCCTTTCCGGAGCGTGCACGGACGGCTGCCGTGAACGGGGCCGCCGCGCCGCCACCAGCGCAATGGCGCTTCGTCGCCGACGCGCATCTCGGCGGCCTCGCGCAACTGCTGCGCCTCGCGGGCTTCGACACCTGCTATGACAACCACTACCGCGACGACGCGCTGGCGGCGCTCGCCGCGCGAGAGGGCCGGATCGTACTGACCCGCGACCGCGAGCTGCTCAAGCGGCGCGCGGTCGAGCGCGGCTGCTACCTGCACGCGCTGCAGCCGGCCGACCAGTTGCGCGAACTGTTCGAGCGGCTCGATCTCGCGCCGCACATGCGGCCATTCCGGCTGTGCCTGCGCTGCAATGCGCCGCTGCATCCGCTCGACGCGGCCGCTGCCGCGCCGCGCGTGCCGGCCGGCGTCCGGCAGCGGCACCGGCGCTTCGCCGCGTGCGACGTGTGCCGGCGCGTGTTCTGGGAAGGCTCGCACTGGCGGCGCATGCGCACGGTGGTCGACGCGATGCGCGCGCCGCCACCGCCGCCCGCCGATGAACACGAGGCCTGAAAAAACAAAACCCCGCATGCGTGAACATGCGGGGTCTCGCGACTGGCGGCCGGCGGTGCCGGCCGCAGCGCAACGCGCTTCTTAGTTCTGCGCGCCTGCGTCGTTCGTGCCGGCGGCCGATGCGGCTTCGGCCTTCGCCTTGCCCTTGGCCGAACCGTGGCGCTTCAGCTGGTGCTTCGGCTTGCTGTGATCCTTCTTGGCCGGTGCCGGAGCGGCTGCCGACGTGTCGGCTGCCGGCGCGGACGCCTGTGCGAATGCCGAAACCGATGCGAGTGCGAATGCTGCGGCGATGATCGAAGCGAGCGTCTTCTTCATTGTTCTTCCTTTAGCGGAGAAAAAATCAAACGTACCGGTCAGTAAAGATGCGAGGCATTCGCATCGGAGCCCCAGGCCGCGAGGCCGGCTTGCGCCGTGCCGTCGCGACAAAACCTGACGCACTGGTTCCATAACGCACCGTGTTAGCGGCAAGTTGACACGTTGCTTGCGCCCCTCGGGTTTCCCCGGAGGAGCACGCGTACCCCCGGTCGGCGCCCCATCCGGCCGCCGCCGCGGCGGCGCTGCAAACCGGCTCGCGCACCGTCGGGGCGACGCTTATACTGGCGTCCATCCGTCCCTTTCCCCGGAAACCGGATCGCGGCCGGTCGCCAGACCGCCGCCGTCTCGAGGCGCTCAAATTGCCCGATCACAACCTGGACAAACTGAAGATCGACCGGCGTCCGCCCGCACCGGCGCCCCGCCGTCGCCGATGGCTCCACTATGCGGTGGCCGCCGCGCTCGTCATCGGCGCGCTTGCCGCCGGCCTCGCGCTCACCGGCCGGCCGGCCGTCGAAACCACCGCCGTCACGTCCGCCTACCCGTACCAGAACGACACGCAGCTCAATGCGACCGGCTACGTCGTGCCGCAGCGCAAGGCCGCGGTCGCGTCGAAGGGCCAGGGGCGCGTCGAATGGCTCGGCGTGCTCGAAGGCACGCGTGTGAAGCAGGACGAGATCATCGCGCGGCTCGAAAGCAACGACGTGCGGGCATCGCTCGCGCAGGCGCGCGCGCAGGTGCAGGTGTCCCGCGCGAACCTCGGCGTCGCGCAGGCGGAACTGAAGGATGCGGAGATCGCGTTGCACCGCACGTCGGCGCTCGCGCCGCGCGGCGCCGTGCCGGCCGCGCAGCTCGACACCGACACGGCCCGCGTGAACAAGGCGCGCGCGACGCTCGACAGCGACCAAGCCGCGATCGCATCGGCCGAGGCCAACGCACAGGCCGCGCAGGTGGCAGTCGACCAGACGGTGATCCGCGCGCCGTTCGACGGCATCGTGCTCGCGAAGCACGCGAACGTCGGCGACAACATCACGCCGTTCTCGTCCGCATCGGACAGCAAGGGCGCGGTCGTGACGATCGCCGACATGGACACGCTCGAGGTCGAGGCCGACGTCGCCGAATCGAACATCGCGAAGATCCGCGCCGAGCAACCGTGCGAGATCCAGCTCGACGCGCTGCCCGACATGCGCTTCGCGGGCCGCGTGTCGCGCATCGTGCCGACCGTCGACCGCTCGAAGGCCACCGTGCTCGTGAAGGTGCGCTTCGTCGATCGCGACGACCGCGTGCTGCCCGACATGAGCGCGAAGATCGCGTTCCTGTCGAAGCCCGTGTCGGCGCAGGACCGGCGGCCCGTGACGGCCGTGCAGGCCAGCGCGGTTGTCGAGCGCGACGGGCGGCCGGTCGTGTTCGTCGTGAAGGACGATGTGGTGCGCGCCGTGCCCGTGACGCGGGGCATGCGGATCGGCGAACTCGTCGCGCTCACCGGCGTGAAGCCCGGCGACACGGTCGTGCTCGCGCCGGGTGCGAAGCTGAAGGACGGCGCGAAAGTGACCGTCGCGAAGAAGTAGCGCACGCGTGAACGACGCTCCGCCGCCCCTCGTCGAGATCAGCCACGTCGCGAAGTCGTACCGGCGCGGCAACCAGATCGTGCCCGTGCTGACCGACATCACGCTCGATATCCGCGAAGGCGACTTCGTCGCGCTGATGGGGCCGTCCGGCTCCGGCAAGAGCACGCTGCTGAACCTGGTGGCCGGCATCGACCGGCCCGACAGCGGCGAGCTGCGCGTGGGCGGGCTCGACATCTCGCTGCTCGCGGAGGCGCAACTGGCCGAATGGCGCGCGGCGAACGTCGGCTTCATCTTCCAGTTCTACAACCTGATGCCGGTGCTCACCGCGTTCGAGAACGTCGAGCTGCCGCTGATGCTCACCCACCTGTCGCGCCGCGAGCGGCGCGAGCGCGTCGAACTCGTGCTCGACATGGTGAACCTCGGCGACCGGACGAGCCATTACCCGTCCGAGCTGTCGGGCGGCCAGCAGCAGCGTGTCGCGATCGCGCGCGCGCTGATCACCGATCCGGTGCTGATCGTCGCCGACGAGCCGACCGGCGACCTCGACCGCACGTCGGCCACCGACGTGCTCGCGATGCTGCAGCGGATGAACGCCGAGCTCGGCAAGACGATCATCATGGTGACCCACGACGCGCACGCGGCCGGCGCCGCGCGCTCGCTCGTGCATCTGGAAAAAGGGGAGCTGATCGATGGGCACGCCGGCTGACCGGCTCCGGGAGCGCGCGCAATGTACGTGCTGAAGCTGATCGCGCGCAATGCGATGCGGCACCGGCTGCGCACGCTGCTGACCGTGCTCGGGCTCACCATCGCCGTGCTCGCGTTCGGGCTGCTGCACACCGTGGTCGACGCGTGGTACGCGGGCGCGGCCGCCGCCTCCAGCGGGCGGCTCGTCACGCGCAACGCGATCTCGCTCGTGTTTCCGCTGCCCGTGAGCGACGAGAACCGGATCCGCGGCGTCGAAGGCGTGACGGCCGTGGTCCGCTCGAACTGGTTCGGCGGCATCTACCGCGACCCGAAGAACTTCTTCGCGAGCTTCGCGGTATCGGACAACTATCTCGACCTGTACCCGGAATTCATCATCCCGGCGCAGCAGCGCGCCGACTACGATCGCGACCGCCGCGGCTGCCTCGTCGGTCGCCAGCTCGCGACGCAATTCGGCTTCAAGATCGGCGACGTGATCCCGCTGAAGGGCACAATCTACCCGGGCACGTGGGATTTCGTCGTGCGCGGCATCCTGGACGGCCGTGACGACTCGACGATCACGCGGCAACTGGTGTTCCACTGGGAATACCTGAACGAAACGGTGCGCCAGCGCACGCCGAAGCAGGCCGACCAGGTCGGCGTGTTCGTGCTCGGCGTCGCGAACCCCGACGACGGCGCCGCGATCGCGCGCCACGTCGACGCGGTGTTCAAGAACTCGCTCGCCGAGACGCTGACCGAAACCGAGCAGGCGTTCCAGCTCGGCTTCGTCGCGATGTCGAACCAGATCATCGCGGCGATCCGCCTCGTGTCGTACGTGGTGATCCTGATCATCATGGCCGTGATGGCCAACGCGATGGCGATGAGCGCGCGCGAGCGCACAGCCGAATACGCGACGCTGAAGGCGCTCGGCTTCGGCCCCGGCTTCCTCGCGCTGATCGTGTTCGGCGAATCGGTCGTGATCGCGGTGGCCGGCGGCGGGCTCGGGATCCTCGCGACGCCGCCCGCCGCGAGCCTCTTCAAGCAGGCGGCCGGCGGCATCTTCCCGGTGTTCAAGGTGTCGACCGAGACGGTCGTGCTGCAGGCCGCGTGCTCGGTCGCGGTCGGCTTCGCGGCGGCGATCGTGCCGGCGTGGCAGGCGGCGCGCGTGCGCGTCGTCGAAGGCCTCCGGGCAATCGGTTAGGTTGGCACATGGCGATCCCGCTCAACTACATCGCGCGCAACCTGTGGACCCGGCGGCTCACCACCGCGCTGACCGCCGGCGGGATGGCGCTCGTGATCTTCGTGTTTGCGACCGTGCAGATGCTCGACGCGGGGCTCACGAAGACGCTCGTGTCGACCGGCGAACCCGACAACGCGGTGGTGATCCGCAAGGGCGCCGAAACCGAGATCCAGAGCTCGATCGACCACCAGCAGGCCAATGCGCTCGAAATGCATCCGGCCGTCGCGCTCGGCCCCGACGGCCGGCCGCTCGTGTCGAAGGAAGCGGTCGTGCTGATCTCGCTGGTGAAGATCTCGACCGGCAAGCCGTCGAACGTCGTGATCCGCGGCGTGTCGCCGACGGGCCTCGCGCTGCGTCCGCACGTGAAGCTCACCGCCGGTCGCATGTTCGCGCCCGGCTCGTCGGACATCATCGTCGGCAGCGCGATCGCGAAGGGCTTCAGCGGCACGCAGCTCGGCGACAGCCTGCATTTCGCGCAGCGCGACTGGACCATCGTCGGCATCTTCGACGCGGGCGGCAGCGGCTTCGATTCGGAGATCTGGGGCGACGTCGACCAGCTGATGCAGTCGTTCCGCCGTACCAGCTATTCGTCGATGGTGCTGCGCATCCCGAGTGCCGACGGCTTCGCCCGCTTCAAGGCCGACATCGACGTCGACCCGCGCCTCACCGACGAGGCGAAACGCGAACAGACCTTCTACGGCGACCAGTCGAAGGCGCTGTCGACGTTCATCAACATCCTCGGCATCACGCTGTCGACGATCTTCTCGATCGCCGCGATGATCGGCGCGATGATCACGATGTATGCGTCGGTCGCGAACCGCGTCGCCGAGATCGGCACGCTGCGCGCGCTCGGCTTCAAGCGCACCAACGTGCTCGCCGCGTTCCTGCTGGAAGCGCTGCTGCTCGGCATCGTCGGCGGTGTGGCGGGGCTCGCGTGCGCGTCGCTGATGCAGTTCGCGTCGTTCTCGACGACCAACTTTCAAACCTTCGCCGACCTGTCGTTCCGCTTCGTGCTGACGCCCGCGATCGTCGTGAAGACGCTGCTGTTCTCGCTCGTGATGGGGCTCGTCGGCGGGTTCCTGCCGGCGATGCGCGCCGCGCGGCTGAAGATCGTCGACGCGCTGCGCGCGCAGTGACGCGCGCCGGCGCTCACGTTCAACGTTCGCGCGGTACCCACGCACCGTGGAACCCGGCCGGCACGCGGCGCGGCAGGTGCACGGCGGCAACCGGCCCCGCATCGATCGCGCGCGCATCCAGGATCACGACGTCGCTCGTATCGGTCGCCGCGCGGTAGACCATCACCAGCAGCCAGCCGTCGTCCTCGTTCGCGCCGCCCGGGCGCGGCACGAACACCGGCTCGCTGTTCTGGTCGCCGGGCGGCACCGCGTAGTGTGTCGTCGTGCCGCTCGCGTGGTCGAAGCGCATCACGCCGCGCATTTCCACCGGGTTCGGCTGCTCCACCGCATACAGGTAGCGGTAGCGGCGCCCCGTCCGGCTTTCGTTGATGCGCGGCATCTCGATGCCGCCGTCGGCGAGCGGCCCTTCGTCGATCAGCCCGTTCGCCGTATCGATCACGTAGCGCCACAGCTCGCCGACCGGGTTGTCGGCGAAGCGGCCCGTGCCCGCGTCGAGCCGCAGGTACGACGGATAGCGCACCGCATCGAGCACGATGCACGACGCGTCGCAGTCGTATGCGTTCACGACGTGCAAGATGAAGCACGGCTCGACGTCGAACCAGCGCACCGCGCCGCCGTGGCGCGGGAGCACGCCGATGCGCGCAGGCCGGTCGTCGTGCCAGCGCAGCGGCATCCGGTGGCCCTGCTTCAGCAGCGAGAAGTCGTAGCCGACGTTCAGGTCGAGCAGCAGGCTGCGGGTTTCGGTGATCGCGAGGTCGTGCATCATCGAAGGCGCGTGCAGCGCGATCTCGAGATCGACGCGCTGCACGCCCTGCGCGTCGGCGACGCCGTAGCGCAGCCACGGTGCGCGCCAGTCCGCGCGGAACGCGATCAGCTCGCCGGTCACCGGATCGACCTTCGGATGCGCGGTCATCCCGCCGCCGAGGCCCGCGTGCCGCGCCGGCACGCCGAGCGAATCGAGCGTGGCCGTGATAGCGAACGGCGCGCCGCCCTCTGACAGCGCGAGCAATTCGCCGGCATGCTGCAGCACGTTCACGTTCGGGTTGGTGTCGGGCAGTTGCGATGCTTCTTCAGGCGCATGCACGGCGGCCCAGCGCTGCGTGCGCGCCCAGCGGTTCCGGTAGCCGGTCGCGCGGCCGCCTTCGAACGCGATCGCGTGCAGCATCGCGGCTTCCGGCCACCACGACAGCACGTCGTTTCCTTCGAAACGGCCGCCCGGCGGATTCGGGCCGTTGCGCAGCAACGTGCCGGCGAGTTCGTGCGGGATCGCGCCCGTCACGCGCAGGTCGACGAGATCGACCTCGTCGGCAACCGGCGCGATCGCGCCGCGATTCAGATCGAATGCGGTCATGGCGTCCGATGCTCCTGTCAGCAGTCTTCGGTGGACGGCGGCAGTTCGCCGCGTGCCAGCGCGAGCGCATGGTTGCGCACGTCGTCCGGCCAGCCGGCGATCAGCTCGGTGAGCCGTGCCAGGTCGTTCGCATACAGCGCGCGCGCGGCCTCCTCGAAACCGGGCAGGTCGCCTGCCATCGCCGACATGAAGTGGTAGGCGCGCGCCTGCGCGTCGCGTCGCCGGTCGGCTTCCGCGTGCGTGCGCCGTGCGTCCTCGACAAGCTTGCGCAACGCGACCGACGCGCCGCCGGGCTGCGTGGCCAGCCATTCCCAGTGACGCGGCAGCAGCGTGACCTCGCGCGACACGACGCCGAGCTTCGGCCGGCCGCGGCCGCGCTGTTCTCCCGCGCCGGCCGGCTCGCCGGAGCCGGCCGATGCATCGCCCGACGGCGGCGCATAGCGCGCGCGGATCTCGTCCGCCGTGCCGCGCAAGTCGAGGTCGATCGAGCGCCCCGTCGCATCGTCGAAGATCAGGATCGTGGTGGACATCGCGTCGCCGGCAGCCTGGCGGACCGCGAGCGCGACGGTCACGAGCGGGCCCGACGCGAGCCGCCGGTGGCCGTCGAACGCCGTGTAGGAAGGAAGCAGTGTGGTGGTGCTCATCGTGGTCACTCGCAGGCTGGAATCGGAATAGCGCTATTTTTATCCGGGTATAAACCAGATGTCAATATCACCCGGGTAAAAATATTCCGGCAGCCCTGGCACGGCCCTGGGCCAGCTCCTCGATCGATTCAATTGCTGAATCGATCAAGTCAGCAATTGGCATGAAGGCGCAAATTTCGACATGACAGAATGGCCCGGACGCCCTGCCCACGGGCAGCGGCGTCCGGCCTCCGGCCGGCAGCACCCACACGAATGGCGCGCACCGACGCGCCTGCCGCACGACGGCACCTTCCGCCCTTCGGAGGAGACAGTCATGAATCCGCTTCACGCGCTGCCGGCGTCCGCGTCGGCAACGGCCCGTCGCACGCGCGTGCGCTGGCTGGTGCTGGCCGTCCTGTTCGCGGTCACGACGATCAACTACGCGGATCGCGCGGCGATCGCGATCGCCGGCCCGAGCCTCGCCCGCGCGCTGCACCTGAGCCATGTGCAGATGGGCTTCATCTTCTCCGCGTTCGGCTGGTCGTACGTGGTCGCGCAACTGCCTGGCGGCTGGCTGCTCGACCGCTACGGCTCGCGCATCGTCTATGCGTTCAGCATCTTCTTCTGGTCGCTGTTCACGCTGCTGCAGGGCGGAATCGGCTTCTTCGGCGGCGCGGCCGCGTTCGCGCTGCTGTTCGGGCTGCGCTTCCTCGTCGGCGCCGCCGAGGCGCCGTCGTTCCCGGCCAACAGCCGGATCGTGTCCGCGTGGTTCCCGGCCGCCGAACGCGGCACCGCGTCGGCGATCTTCAATGCCGCGCAGTACGCGGCGACCGTCGTGTTCGCGCCGCTGATGGGCTGGCTCGTGCACGCATTCGGCTGGCAGTCGGTGTTCGCGGTGATGGGCGTGCTCGGCTTCGCGTTCGTCCTGGTGTGGAACCGCACGATGTTCGACCCGAAGGACCACCCGACCATCAACCGCGCGGAACTCGACTACCTCGCCGAAGGCGGCGCGCTCGTCAACATCGACCAGGCGACTGGCGGACGCGACGGCGGCCCGTCGATGCGCCACGTGAAGGCGCTGCTGAAGAGCCGGATGCTGATCGGCGTGTACGTCGCGCAGTACTGCATCAACGCGCTCACCTATTTCTTCATCACCTGGTTTCCCGTCTACCTCGTGCAGGCGCGCGGGATGTCGATCCTCAACGCGGGGCTCGTCGCGTCGATCCCGGCCGTGTGCGGGTTCCTCGGCGGGATTCTCGGCGGCGTCGTGTCCGACGGGCTGCTCAAGCAGGGCCGCTCGCTGTCGGTCGCGCGCAAGGTGCCGATCGTGGTAGGCATGCTGCTGTCGATGTCGATGATCGTCTGCAACTACACCGATTCGCACGTGCTCGTCGTGCTGTTCATGGCGCTGTCGTTCTTCGGCAAGGGGCTCGGCGCGCTCGGCTGGGCCGTCAACGCCGATACCGCGCCGCGCCAGATCGCGGGCTTGAGCGGCGCGCTGCTCAACACGTGCGGCAACCTCTCCAGCATCACGACGCCGATCGCGATCGGCTACATCGTCGACCGCAGCGGCTCGTTCAACGGCGCGCTCGTCTACGTCGTCGCGCACGCGCTCGTCGCCGTGATCTGCTACCTGTTCGTCGTCGGCGAGATCCGCCGCGTCGAGCTTCAATGAACGGCACGGGCCGCGCCGGCGCAGCCGGCGGCCCGTGCCCCACCGGAACCAGGAGCGAACCGATGTCCGAATCCCGCCGTGCCGGCACCCCGCGCGTCACGCGCATGCAGGTGATTCCCGTCGCCGGCCGCGACAGCATGCTGCTCAACCTGTGCGGCGCGCACGCGCCGTACTTCACGCGCAACCTCGTGATCCTCGACGACAGCAGCGGACACACGGGCGTCGGCGAAGTGCCGGGCGGCGAAGGCATCCGCCACGCGCTCGAGCGCATGACGGATCTCGTGGTCGGCCAGTCGATCGGACGCTACCAGGCGACGCTCAACGCGGTGCGCGCGGCGCTGTCCGGCGCGGGCCCGGGTGCGGGCCGCACGATCCGGCACGAGGTGACGTCGGCCGGCGAAGCCGCGGTGCTGCGCCAGCCGCACGAGATCAACCTGCGGCTCGACAACGTGATCACCGCGATCGAGGCCGCGCTGCTCGACCTGCTCGGCCAGCATCTCGACGTGCCCGTCGCCGCACTGCTCGGTGAAGGGCAGCAGCGCGATGCGGTGCCGATGCTCGCGTACCTGTTCTATCTCGGTGATCGCGGCCGCACCGACCTGCCGTATCGCGACGAGGCGCAGGCGTCGGATGCATGGTTCCGGCTGCGCAACGAGGAAGCGCTCACGCCGGCCGCGATCGCGCGGCAGGCCGAGGCCGCGGTCGAGCGCTACGGCTTCGCCGATTTCAAGCTGAAGGGCGGCGTGATGGCCGGCGCCGACGAGATGGAAGCGATCGCCGCGATCAAGGCGCGCTTCCCCGACGCCCGCGCGACGCTCGACCCGAACGGCGCGTGGTCGCTCGACGAGGCCGTCGCGCTATGCCGCGGACAAGGCCACCTGCTCGCGTATGCGGAAGATCCGTGCGGGCCGGAAGGCGGCTATTCGGGCCGCGAGGTGATGGCCGAATTCCGCCGCGCGACGGGCATTCCGACCGCGACCAACATGATCGCGACCGACTGGCGGCAGATGGATCATGCGGTGCGGCTGCAGGCAGTCGACATCCCGCTCGCCGACCCGCATTTCTGGACGATGCAGGGCTCGGTGCGGCTCGCGCAGCTGTGCCGCGACTGGGGGCTCACGTGGGGCTCGCATTCGAACAACCACTTCGACGTGTCGCTCGCGATGTTCACGCATGCGGCGGCGGCCGCGCCCGGCACGATCACCGCGATCGACACGCACTGGATCTGGCAGGAAGGCGATGCACGGCTTACATGCGAGCCGCTGAAGATCGTCGGCGGCCAGGTGGCCGTGCCGGAGCGGCCGGGGCTCGGGATCGAGCTCGACATGGCGCAGGTCGAGGCCGCGCATGCGCTTTATCGGCAAGTCGGCGGCACGGCGCGCGACGACGCGGTCGCGATGCGCTATCTCGTGCCGGGGTGGACGTACGATCCGAAGCGGCCTAGTTTCGGGCGGGGGTGAAGGTGAAGGCGGGTCGCGGCCGGTTGTTGCCAAACACCGGAAACGCCCGCATCCTGCTGGCTGCCTGATCCAGGGAATTGGAATGCGTCATCACACCCGGATCAGGAAAGACCGGAGGTGGCGACTGACGAAATGAGCACCGCGCCGCACGAGGTTTTATGACCATCGAACGACGCGGGTGCGCCCTCCACATCGAAACCGGCCTCGCCGTCGATGATCACGACCTCGCCATGCAGCGGGCACGTGCAGCGATCGCCCTGACGGGCGACCGCGCGCCCCATGACTTCACTGTTCGGGGCACCGGTCTCTACGCGGCCACCATGGCTATGCACGTCCCCCACCCGAATAATGCCGCGCATGAATGCTCCTCAGTACGAATAACCCTGGATGCCATAGTTCGTGTCGTGACGTCGTCCCCACCACGGCAGATACGCGTTGTTTTCACCGCGTGCGCGGAACCAGTCGGCGTTTGAATTGATCGGCGTGAGCTTCGACGGCGGTAGCACGACGACGGCTGTCGGATGGCCCGCATCCGTTGTGCCAGCGACCAGCGCATTGCCACCGAAATGGTTGATCCGGCCGATCGCGAGCGCGATGTCCGTCAGCGCCGTGCCCGCACCCATGTCGCCAAGCAGCGCCGGCGTGTTGAAAACCTGCTTCGTGTAGTCGAATTCCGGCAGCGTTTCCGTGAGCGTCTGCGACAGCGAGGCAAGACGCGACGATGCCGCGTCACTGCCCTTGCCTGCGTCGTGCACGACGAACTGGATGCTTGCGAGGTCGACGTTTGCGTTTTGAGCTGCTTGCGTGATCGTCGCCTTCCACGCCTGGACCGCACGCGTGGTGCCAGCCTTCGCCTCGTAGTTACTCACCTTGCCCGTCGCAGCCTTACCGATCCATGCGAGCGGCTCGCGTTCGGTCTTCAGATCGGGGCCCGCGAGGAACAGCACGGTAAGGTTCTCGTTCATCTGTTCGTCTTTGGGCGGAAAGCTCGGCGCGTCCCAGTTCATCACCCACACGCTTTCCTGTGGATGCGTCTGCAGATAGTCGAGTGCGGCGTTCAGCGATGTGAAGCCGGCATTTGCGCCGCCGACGTGGATCTGAATGTCGGGAGGCGTATCCCTGCTCCACAGATCGGGGAATGATTTGCTTCCAATTGAAAATGCCGTCATCATTTGGTCGCTAAGATGCGAGCGAGCTTCTTTCGGAGAAAGGCGAGCGGGGATCGCGAATTCAACTCGAATACCTGCCAATTCTCTCCAGAGTCGCTTATCGGATGGCTGGACCGTGTAAAAATAATGCCCATTCATCGCATACTTGTCATAAAGCAATTCCACAAACGCATCAATGTATTTTTCATAAAACCCATCAAAACTTTCCCTTCCGTTGTTGCCGTCCGCAACAATCGCAACGGGCTTAACGGAGGAAAAATTCTTTGGATCCGTTCTGACCATGTCGTCGTTCTTGTTCGGTTTGACGAGACCCATTGTCCATAGCAGTTGCCATTCTGTCGGATAGTCACGGCGCTGAAGGGGATTGAGCCATTCCAGTCCTACGACCTGCGCGAGAAATGGTTTTTCTTGGACTGGCGCCGACGGTGTCGATGCATTGACGGGCTGCGCGGCCTCAGCAGTTGACGATGACCACGCAGTGGCGAAAGCGAAAACCGCAATTCCCGCCAATGCTGGCAATCCCATCCATCTAGTCATTTCCTCTCCCATGCTTCGTGTCTGCGTGCCGTGATTGACTGCTTCAACGGCAACAATACAAATCACCAGTAGTGCTCCCAACAATGCCAGTGCCAGGCGACGTGATCGGGGGGTAAACAGCGATCTCATATCACCCTCCCGATACCGAGCATCGCACCACCCTGCCGCGTATCATCTATTGAATCCGGCAGCGTCGCTTCCTGGTCTTTCTTGATCCAATCAACAAGCGATGCTTTGTTCATCGTGCCGAATCTAAAGTACTCTGAATAAGATTTGCTCGAATCACCTTTACCTAACTGCCGACCAAATCTCCAATCGGCCTCGATCCTAAAATCGTTCAATTGTTGTGGGGAAATTCGACAAATGCCGATCGCGACATCGTAAGCCAGCGCCAATCTGGCGTGCTTGGGATTGGTCATGATCGTCGAATGGTTCGTCGGGTTATTCACGGCCTGGCCGAGGATGTGGACAATCTGCTTGTTGCGCCATTTTTCATATCCGTCGGGCATTTGCGCGGCGGGGCCAGCCTCTCCAATGACCTGGTCGTTCTTGACCCACTCCGGATTATTGTCGTGACGGGCCTCCATACGCGCAATTGCATGGTCCTCGTAGCGTTGTGACGCCTCGCTGTCCGCATCGCCGTTGGGCGCCATCTCGGCTGCACGCTTGCCTTCAGCCTTGTACGTATCGTATGGATCAACCATGTTGATGGTTGTCTTGCTCTTGTTACGCGCAGCCGCCACCGGATCGTTGTCCTCGTTAAAATCGCTTTCCGCATCGCCGTCTTTCACATGCACGATCGAACCATAGCGGATCGCCTGCGGAAAGAACGGTTCCGGCAGACCAGGCGCATCACACCGTACGTGCCAGTCCTTCGGCGGATCCGCGTTGGTGCGGAATACGCCGAAAGCAGAGCTCACTAACGTCGCGATATACAACACGGGCGCCACGCTAATGGTGCCGAGCTGGCCATACCAACGCTCATTGCCTCGCAACGCCTTGACCAGGCTGTATTTGGCCGGCGGCGATTCGGGATAGAAGAACAGCTTCGAAGAACCCTTTTGGTAGCGCCAGTCATGCTCCCACGTTCGATAAATAACAGGATCCTGCTGGCCAACCTGAAAGTTGGTGGCGAACACGCGCTGCGTGAACAGGCTCGAACCCTTCACGAGCTCGACTTCTTTCGGATGCAATCCTCGCCAGCCCATGCCCTGCACCGGAGCAGCGGAAATCACCTGATCGTGCGGGCACGAGTACAAGGTCACGCGCCCGTAGGTGTGGTTCTGGACGCCATACTGCTTTCTGTCATTGTCGGGATCGTAGGCGGGCTTGCCGTCTTCACCCGGCTTCATGTTTGCCATCGTCATCCGGTAGTCGAGCGGGTCACGCTGGTCCTCGGCATCCTTGCTCTGCGCGATCAGTTCGAAAAAAGCCTTCAGCGTCTTCGCCCGCGCCAGTGATTCAACCCGGCCGCGATTGCCCTTGGAATCGTGGTTGTTACGCTCGGCCCAATGCTCCATAAACGGTGAGTTGTCGCCCTCGATGGAGCCGACGATCCCGTAGGGCGGATTGGCCAGCACATAGGTATCGGCCACGCACCTCACACCCTCATCCTTCGACAGTCGGTCGCCGAGGAACGCGGAGGCAATACCGACCATATTGCCCTGACTATGGCACACCACGGTGATCGGGACATCCTTCTGAACCTTCCGGATCGACCCGATGAGCTTCGCCAGACGCAACGCGCCCATCACGTTGTACGCACGTGGCGGCGTCTCGTAGATCTGACGCGGCGTGGGATTGATGCTCTGAATGTTGATGAACCCGAAGATGCGCGGATCGACGCCCGCGTTCCACAGGTCCGGCAGGCTGCCGCAACCATTTGCGAATGGGCCGCCGCCCCAGTAGTTCTGCTCGTTCAGGAAGATCGACTTCCCGTACCGCTTCAGATCCTCGGCGTTCGCTTTGTAGCCCCAACGAAAATGAATGACCGGCGAGTAGGTGTTTTCGTCTGGTTGAAGATAGCTTTTCGACGTGAGCTTCGGATTAATGAACCCATCATCCGTCAGGCTCTTCATGTAGCGCATCGGCCCCATCTGGCCGCCCTGCGGCCCGCGGTGCGTCAGATGATCATCCTCGCGCCCAAGGCGCGTATTTAAGCCCGCACAAAGCCCCTCTTCACCCGGCTCGAACCACTCCCCTTCCGAGTTGACCCCATGCACGAAAATCACGATGCCCGGCAACGGCATCTGCATCACGCACAGGTAGTCGGATTGGTTGAGCGTTACCACGCCATTACCGTTGGCGACCAAATAGCGATTCTGCGAATCGTCACCGCCTCCCGACGCCCCGCCGCCCGCGGGCGTGCGCGGATCGATACCGCCACCGTCGCTCGCTGCGGCCGGTGCCGACGGATTGTTTTCAGATGCACCCGGACTGGCCGGTGCAGTATCGGCTGTGTCTGCCATGATTATTTTTATCCCCGGTCAGATCTTGTTCTTGAAGAAATTCACGACGAACGGTTCGAACTGGTTACTCTGGATCGGAGCAAGCTTGCCCGCGGCATCGGACTGCCCCTTGATCACCTCGCCCGACGCTTTCGTGATCTCCGCCTGCATGCCCTCGACGGCCTGCCCATCGGTCGCCCGCACGAGCTTCGGCACGCGCCCGAGCGGCGCGTGATCGAACTTCGGCATGTCCGTGCTCATGCTCGCCGGCCCCTGCCACGAGTGCCCGGCCGATTTCACCGTGAAACTGCCCGGACACCCCAGCTCGATATCGCTGCCGTGCAGTTTCAGGTACGCGCCGCCGGAGGTCGTGAAGACCACCTCTTCGCTCGCCATGCCCGCGAGCTTGCCGCCGGCCGCCGTGAACTGAATGTTCTTCGCGGAATCGATCTGCGTGTCGTCGTTCTGGCTTTGTAGCGTCACCTTGCCCTGATTCGCGATCGCCGACACGCCATCGCTGTGGGCGAACATCGCGACGCCGCGCCCGCCGTGCAGCGTGATGCGCTGCCCGCTGGTCAACTGGACATGTTGCTGCGCGACCTGGTCGATGTTCTCGCCGGCGTAGGTCACGTGCGTCTTCGGCGTGATCGCAACCGAACCGGCTTGCGCGCCGAACGCCATCAGCGCCTGCGACCCGGCCGCATCGCCAGCGCCAGCGCCCGACGCGCCGCTGCCGGGTGTCCAGCCCTTGAACGCAGCCGCAACCGCCTGCTGGCCCGCCGTATCGGCGGCCTGTCCGCCGTGCTGGCCAGCGTAGTCGCCCAGCGACTTGAACAACTCGGTGCACTCGCCGAGCAGTCGCAGCAACTCGTCACGATCGAGCTGCCCACCGCTCGCCTGCGAGCGTGCATAGGTCGTCAGCAGAATCCCCTGCGCGGCCCGCAGCGCGGCGGCCGCGTCGGTGCGCAATTCCGCACCCTCTCCACGGTCCTGGCCCCGGCCGTCCTGGCGGGGCTGCGTCAGGTACCCCAGATTCAGTTGAGAGTGCGCGTGCTCGCTCGCCAGCTGGCTGGAAATCTGTCCCGGCGTATCGTCGAGACGCAGCTGGTTATACCGGCTCCCCTTGATTTCCTTGGTCTTGATCCCCGACACATAGCGGTTGCCGGGGAGATTGCCGATGTGGGTGAAGGCCGCCGGCGGATTCACGCCGTTGCTCAGCACGTTGATGATGACCAGCCGGTCCGGATCGCCGCCGAGGCTGCCGATCAGGACTTCCATGCCGACACGCGGCAGAAAGAGCGCGCCGAAGCTTCCGCCGGCGAGACTCGCCCCGACACGGATCGGCGCGCTGTCGCCGGCGTTGTCGTTCGTGCCCGCGCCCTGCGCATGTGCATGATCCGCCGGATCGAGACCGTGGATCCGCACGCGTACGCGGCCGTCGGCATCGCAGAACACTTCCTCGCCCTGCTGGCCGACGATCGTGCCGGTCAGCAGATGCACGGGCGGCAGGTCGATCTTCGGGTCGTATGCGGGCGCGAGCGGTACGCCACGCCGCACGCAGGTGAAATGATTCTCGTAGCGCGTGTCGGGCTCGGTCCCTGCGGCAGGCTGCTGCAATGGCGACGGATAAGCCAGGTGCCGGCTCGCGGCAAACAGCGCCTGCACGCGGTCGGTCAGCCCTTTCGGCAGATTGTTCCAGACGTCGTGGTCGATCGACGTGATCACGAACTGCCGCTGGTCGGCGGGCTGCATGTCCCGTTCGGGATCGCCGGTCAGCGTGATCCATGCGCCGACGGCAAGGTCGCGTACGCTGCTCACGCCGTCGTAACGCTCGGCTTCGAACTGATGCGCGAGCATCCGGGCACGCGTGAGGCGCTCGTGATCGTTCCACGAATCGCCCGCATGCGGGATGTCGATCGCGACATCGGTCAGCAATTGCGCCAGGTCGTTGCCGGCCGCGCCCTGATCGAGGCTCGTCGCGACCATCGACTCGTCGATACGCGCTTTCTTGTAGTCCCATGACGGGCGGCCGACCTGGCCGGGCGTCAGGCGCTGATGCAGGGCGAACAGCGTGACGGTGTCGCGCTCTTCGGTGGCGGCGTCGCGCGGATGCAGCCGTACCGTACCGGCCGGTGCCTGGGGCAGCGACATCGGGTCGTCGCAGCACACGAGCGTGTGCGCGGGCGTGTCGCCGTGACTGTTGCCCTTGCCCGCGCCGGCCTTGGCGAACACCGTAATGCCCTCGCGTCGCAGCAGGCGGCGCACGAACTTCGCATCCGATTCGTTGACCTGGCGAGTCAGTTCGCGCGCCGGATATCGGTCGCGACTCAAGCCAGACAGGTCGAACTCGAAGGCCGCCGCCAGCGCCGGGCTGCGCTGACGCCATTCGGTAAACAGTGTCGAGAGGATGTCGACGACGCTACTCTGACGGAATACGCGGGAATTCGTGCGCTTGTCCATCAACGACAGGGCATCGCACACCGTCAGTTGGTACACGCACAGCTCGCCGTCGCTCTGGCCGATCTGCACGTCCTGGATGATCGCGTTGACGAAGTGCAGCTGCCCCCGATCGGTGACGAGCCGGATCGAGACAGGAACGCCGAGGAACAGCCGAGGCGGCAGGTTGTGGCGCGCCGACACGCAGGTCAGATGCCCGCGAATGCCGGTCATCAACCCCTCGTGCACGTGCGCGTGCTGCAGCGCAAGCAAGTGCCCCAATGCGTCTTGCGCCTTGCCGAAATTCAAGGCGACCGGTCGACTGTTCCAGTCGACCACCCCCGATGCAAAGCTGCTTATTGTTTCGTTTATCGACACAGCCGTTCTCTCAATATTGTTGTCGACCTGTTGGCTTCGGCTTTGCGACGCGCGTGATGGCACGGTCACACTACCGATTTGTGACAGCGAGCATATCAAATTAACGGAAATATTTCGGAACCCTACGTGTATCCATGCCGGTTGCCGACACAATCTGACTAAAAATGACGGATTCAGGTATCACGCGGCGGGGGGGAGGCGCCGGCCGCAGCCCGAGGGGGATCAAGCGATTCGCGCGGAAAAACACGCGGCTGAAGAGGAAGGCGACGAAACAACGTGCACGCACGCCGATGTCGCGCAGAAAAGCAAAAAGCCGGCACGAGGCCGGCTTTTTGCTTGCGATACATAAGGCTGTACGCCCGGGCGGAAACACAACGCTGCACCCGGTGCAGCATTACCCTTCCTGTCTCAAGACGATCGAGCCCTTCGAATTCCGTTGGTGGAGCGGAGGAGGATCGAACTCCCGACCTTCGCATTGCGAACGCGACGCTCTCCCAGCTGAGCTACCGCCCCAACAGTCAACCATCATACACACGCATTTCCGCGCTTGGCAATAGGGGTTGAATCGCCCCTCAAACCTTACTTTGACGGCGCGCCAGCCAGCACCCATTCGACCACCGAACGCACGTCGGCGTCGCTCATGCGCGGGTGCGCGGGCATCGGAATCGCACCCCAGACGCCCGAGCCGCCCTCCTTCACCTTCTTCGACAGCTTGGCCACAGCCTGCGGATCGGACTTGTAGCGGGCGGCGATATCCTTGAACGACGGGCCGACGAGCTTGCGGTCCACCGCGTGGCAGCCCATGCAGGCGTTGCCGCGCGCGACCTTCAGGCCGTCACCGACATCCGCATGCGCGCCGCCCAGCGTACCCGCCACGAGCGCCGCAGCCGCGGCGCCCTGCACCATCCATTGTTTCATCTGCTTCATCTGCCTGTTCTTCATTGCGCCGGCGCCTTCGGGTTGCCCGGGTGCACGTTCGACGAATTCGAGATCGGTGCGGGCGGCTGCAGCGGCGTGGACTGCACCGACGCGTCGGGCACGGCGCCCACCGTCGCGGTATCCGCCGGCGCGGCGGCAGCCTGTGCGCCGGATGCGCCGCTCGCGGGCGACGCGTTCTGCAGCGCCTGCGCGTCCTGCGGCTTCACGTACTGGAACACCTTCACAACCTTCTCGACGCCCGGCACCTGGCTGGCGGCTTCCGCGCCGCGATTGCCCTCGTCGACCGTCACGAGCCCCATCAGGTAAAGGTTGCCGCGTTCGCTGACGACCTTGTAGTAGTTCGACGAGATGCCCTTCGTCGCGATCAGCTCGGACTTCACGCGCCCTTCGAGGTACGAGTCGTTCGCGCGCGACGACAGCGACGACGCCGGCTCGACCGACAGCTCGTTGACGATGCCGTTCACGTTGTTGATACCGCGCACGATTTCCTCGGCGCGCTGCTTCGATGCATCGTTCGGCACTTCGCCCGTCAGCAGCACGCGCCGGTTGAACACAGTCACGTTCACGTGCGACTGGTCGGGCAGCCCGTTGTTGATCTGCGTGAGCGACTTGACCTGGATCTCGCGATCTTCCGTCTGCGCGCCGAGCGTACGGCGATCGGTCGCGATCAGCGCGCCGCCGCCGGCCGCTGCGCCCACGACCCCGAGCACACAACCTTGCAGCGACACGGCGAGGCCCGCCGTCAGCGCAGCGAGCAGCGTGGTTCTGACGAGCGTCTGTTTGACGCGGCTTTGATTCATCGACGGCTCTCCTTCGTTCAATCCTCACCCAGCAGCATCGCGTCGATGCCGTCGCACAGGCAGTGGATGGTCAGCAGATGGACTTCGTGGATGCGCGCCGCGCGAACGGCGGGCACGCTGATCGGAATATCGGTATCGGACAGCGCGGCGGCGACCGCATGGCCGTCGCCGCCCGTCAGCGCGACGACGGTCATCTCGCGCTCGTGCGCTTCGTCGATCGCCGCCAGCACGCGCGGCGACGCGCCGGCCGGATCGAGCACCAGCAGGATGTCGCCGGTCTGGCCGAGCACGCGCACCTGCTGAGCGAACAGCTGATCGGCGGACACCGCGCCCGCGAGGCCGCCCTGCGACGCGTCGGTGGCCAGCGCGATCGCGGGCAGGCCCGGGCGCTCGCGCTCGAAGCCGCCGACGAGCGACACGGCGAGGTAGTGCGCGGCGGCGGCCGACGGGCCGTCACCGCACGCGACGATCTTGTTGCCGTTCGCCAGCGCGGCGAACATCGCATCGACCGCGGCTGCGATCGGCAGCGACAGCGCGTCGGCCGCTTCGGCGTGAAGCGCGGCGCTGTCGCGGAAATGTTGCTGAATACGTTCGACTGACATCGATTCCTGGTGAACTGGGCGCGTGGCACGCATCGCGCGACATCGTGGGTGCGGCGAGTTTACCGTACTCCGGCACCCTCTCCAGGGGTCCGGCAAGAACTCTTTACATCTCGTCACAGCTCGCCGCTACGCATCGTCGGCACGAAATGCGTCGCGCAGCCACGCGAGCCGGCCGGCCTCGAACGCGACGACGTCGAAGCGGCACGCGGCGCCGGCGCCGTGCCGCGCCCAGAACTGGAGCGCGGCCGCCACCAGGCGACGCCGCTTGCGCCAGCCGACGCTCGCGGCCGCGCCGCCGTGCCGGGCGCTGCGCCGCGCGCGCACCTCGACGAACACGAGCATGCCGTCGGGCTCGCGCATCACGAGATCGAGCTCACCGCCGCGCATCGTCACGTTCGCCGCAACGAACCCGAGGCCGCGGCGTTCGAGAAACTGCCGCGCGCGCAGCTCGAACGCCGCGCCGACCGGTTTGGATCGCGCCGCATCCGAAAAGTTGTCGCCGGCGCGCACCAAACCGCACCCGTCGCCCGGCCGGGCCGGCGCCGCGTGGCACAATGCCGTCCTTGTTCCGCTTGCGCCGCGATTGCGCGCATTGCCTGCCATGACTGCCCTCCTCGAACTCGCGCACACGCAGCACTACCCGGACGCTGCCCTCTACGTGGTCGCCACGCCGATCGGCAACACCGCCGACATCACGCTGCGCGCGCTGCACGTGCTCGGCCTCGCCGACCGCATCGCGGCCGAAGACACCCGCAACACGGGCCAGCTGCTCGCCCGCTACGGGATCTCGAAACCGCTCGTCGCCGTGCACGAGCACAACGAACGCGAAGCCGCGCAACGCGTGATCGAACTGCTGCGCGGCGGCGAGCGCGTGGCCTACGTATCGGACGCCGGCACGCCCGGCATCTCGGACCCCGGCGCGCGGCTCGTCGACGCGGTGCGCGCCGCCGGCTTCGCGGTGATCCCGCTGCCGGGCGCGAGCGCGGCGGTGACCGCGCTGAGCGTGGCCGGCGACTGGGCCGGCGCGTTCACGTTCGCGGGCTTCCTGCCGCCTAAGACGAAGCAGCGCGCGACCGCGCTGCAGGCGCTGGTATCGCACCCGTATGCGCTGGTGTTCTACGAAGCCCCGCACCGGATTGCCGAAACCGTCGCCGCACTCGCCGACGCATTCGGCCCCGCGCGCCGGCTGCTGATCGCGCGCGAGCTCACCAAGCTACACGAGCAGTTGTTCCAGGGCACCCTGGCCGAAGGACAGACCTGGCTCGCCGGCGATGCGAACCGGCAGCGCGGCGAGTTCGTGCTGGTGGTCGAAGGCGCCCCGGCGAAGAGCGGCGAAGCCGACGACACCGCGCACGACGCGCTGCTCAAGCTGCTGCTGGAAGAGGTGCCGGTGAAGAGCGCGGCCAAGCTCGCGGCCGCGCTGACGGGCGCGTCGCGCAACACGCTGTATGCGCGTGCGCTGGTGCTGAAGGACGAAAGCTGACGCGCGAGGCGGCCGGCACCGGGAAGCCGGCACCGGCATCGCGCCGCGCAGGAAAGACAAAGGGCTGCCCTCGGGCAGCCCTTTTGCATGAGCGGTCGAGCCGCTGCGTTACTTCGCCGAGACCGACGCGAACATTTCGTCGCGAGCCTCGCGCGCTTCCTGCGGCGACAGCCCTTCGATCTTCACGCGGCCCGTGCCGGCGTGCACGAGGCCGATCATCTTGGCGGCCGCATACGACAGGTCGAGCACGCGGCCGCGCTTGAACGGCCCGCGATCGTTGACTTTCACGACGACCCACTTGCCGGTCGACGAATTCGTCACCTTGATGTACGACGACAGCGGCAGCGTGCGGTGTGCGGCGGTGAGTGCGTTCATGTTGAAGCGCTCGCCGTTCGCGGTGCGGCGGCCGTGGAAATCCCGCCCGTACCACGATGCGCGGCCCGTCTGGCGGAAATCCGACACATCCTTGCCGTCGATCGGCTCGGCGTCCGCCAGCGACGACTTCTTCGCGTCCTTGCTGTCGGCAGCCGGCATCGATGCCAGCGCTGAATCAAAATTCAACTGCTTGTCGCTATCCGCCTTCGCGGCAGCGGCCGTCTTGTCGACCGCTTTCTTCTGGTTCGCGCTGCTGGTGGTCTGGCTGGGTGGCACCGCGCAGCCCGTCAGCGCAAAAAACAATGCAATGGTCCCGAATCGACTCGGAAAACGTAAATTCATCGACGTGTCGCCTTCTGGTTCGGGCCGCTGCTTCATCACGCCGATTCACGGCGCAGATATGCGGCCCGGACGGCAAATGCGTGCACGCCCCGCTCGGATGCGAGCAGGCGGCTAGCATGGGCGCGGCTTTCGTCTAGGCCGCAACCGTCCTGATTAGCTTTCACGTCTGGCACAACCTGTCCCCAACAGCCTGACCAGACCCCACATGCCGCCATCGAACATGGCTTCACGTTCGCGCGCGTCGAAACGACCGACTCACAGGAACGGCGGCACAGGCCCCATCCGGCGGCGCGGCAGCAGGGCCGCAGGCGGGCGCGCAGCACCCGGCCGGACAAGACGTGAGCACCGAATATTCAGTGCTGGATACACCGCCGGACTCCCCGGCGGCTGATGCTTGACGGTGCCTCCGACGCCCCTTTTTTAACGGGGCCGAAACACCAGCGAATTGCGTGAAATTCACGTGCAATGGGGCGCATTATACATAAACCAAAAGGTTGTCTCGGAAAGCGCCCGTCGGGGACCATTGATTCTCACTATGGCGGTAACAATCGACATGCTCCGGGAATGCCCGGAGGCGTGCACCGCGACGCGCATCGCGCGACCGGCAGGCGGCACGCGCGACCGGTACAATCGCTCCTTTTAGCCGCCGGTGCCTCCATGAAAGTCACGCTCATTCCGGTCACGCCGTTCCAGCAGAACTGCTCGCTGCTCGTCTGCGAAAAAACGGGCCGCGCCGCCGTCGTCGATCCGGGCGGCGATCTCGACCGGATCGAACAGGAAGTCGCGCGGCAGAACGTGCAGGTCGAGAAGGTGCTGCTCACGCACGGGCACATCGATCACTGCGCGGGCGCGAAGACGCTCGCGACGCATTACGGCGTGCCGATCGAGGGGCCGCAGGAAGAAGAGCGCTTCTGGATCGAGAAGCTGCCGATGCAGAGCGAACGCTTCGGCTTTCCTGCCGCCGAAACCTTCGAGCCGGATCACTGGCTGAACGACGGCGACACCGTGCAGTTCGGCGACGAGACGCTCGAGGTCTATCACTGCCCGGGCCACACGCCCGGCCACGTCGTGTTCTTCAGCCGCGCGCATCGCGTCGCGATCGTCGGCGACGTGCTGTTCGCGGGCTCGATCGGCCGTACCGATTTCCCGCGCGGCAATCACGAGGATCTCGTCCGGTCGATCAAGGAGAAGCTGTGGCCGCTCGGCGACGACGTGACGTTCGTGCCGGGCCACGGCCCGGTGTCGACGTTCGGCGACGAGCGCCGCACCAACCCGTTCGTGTCCGACAAGGTATTCGGATGAACCAGACCGCCATCCCGGAAATCTACGTCAGCACCGATGTCGAGGCCGACGGCCCGATTCCCGGCCCGCACTCGATGCTGAGCTTCGCGTCGGCCGCCTATACCGAGGACAAGCAGCTGATCGCGACGTTCTCGGCCAATCTCGACACGCTGCCGGGCGCGCAGGCGCACCCGGTGCAGGAAGCGTGGTGGAAGACCGAGCCCGAAGCATGGGCCGCGTGCCGAAAGGACCTGCAGGCGCCCGAAGCGGCGCTGCTCGCGTACGTCGACTGGGTCGAGGCGTTGCCCGGCAAGCCGGTGTTCGTCGCGATGCCGGCGGGCTTCGATTTCACGTTCATGTTCTGGTACATGATGCGCTTCGCGGGCCGCTGCCCGTTCTCGTGGTCGGCGCTCGACATCAAGACGCTCGCGTTCGCGATGACGGGCCTGCCGTACCGCAAGGCGATCAAGCCGCGCTTTCCGAAGCACTGGTTCGACGACCATCCGCACACGCACGTCGCGCTCGACGACGCGATCGAGCAAGGCGCGCTGTTCTGCAACATGCTGGCCGACCTGCGCCGCCAGCAGGCCGCGCTCGCGGGTCTCGCGGTGTCGGACACCGATCGGTCGGAAAGCGCAGGCGCGGGACAAAATCCCACGGATCCGCGAGCAAATTAGCGAATCTCGCTCAACAACGCGACGCCAGATTGCCTTTCCTTTCCCGGCCCTCTAACATTCAGCGTGTTGTAGCTGCCGCATGGAGGCGCAGGTGACGCTCGATTCCTTTTCGCAAAAAATCCTTCGCCTGTTGCAGCTCGACGCGCGCCGCTCGGTCCAGGAAATCTCGGACCAGGTCGGCCTGTCGAGCACGCCGTGCTGGCGCCGCATCAAGGACATGGAACAGTCGGGCGTGATCCAGCGCTACACGGCGCTGCTCGATCGCGAGAAGCTCGGCCTGCACGTCTGCGCGCTCGCGCACGTGCACCTGACCCGCCACAACGAAGGCGGCGTCGAGCAGTTCGAGCGCGAGATCTCGACCTGCCCGGAAGTCACCGAGTGCTACAGCACGACCGGCGAAGCCGATTACATCCTCAAGATCGTCGCGCCGGACATCAAGGCCTACGACGTGTTCCTGCACGAACGCATCTTCAAGATCCCCGCCGTGTCGCAGGTACGCACGAGCGTCGTGCTGCGCGAGATCAAGTTCGACACGCAACTGCCGCTGTAACGCGCCGGCACGCGCTGGCGGCCCTCCATCCCGCGTGCCCGCAGCGGGTCACGCCTGCGCGGGCATCGTGCGCGTGAAGCCGATCCGGCGCGCGCCGAACTCGCGCTTCAGCGCGTCGGCGTCGAGCCGGCCAGCCAGCGCCGCATCCGTCTCGTGCGGATCGCAGGCAAGCGTCACGTCGATCTCGAGCCCCGTACTCAGGTAATGCAGGTTGATGGCCGCCGCATGCAGCCCGCGCTGCGCGAGCGCGGCCTCGAGCCGTGCCACGATCTCGCCGCGCGGCGGCAGCGCGAGCGCCGGACGGCGCGCCGCGTCGTTCTCGGGATCGACGTGGATCAGCGCATCGAGCACGCGAGGGTCGTTCAGCACGCGCGCACGCGCGGTCTCGGCGATGTAGTGCCCTTCGGAGACGGAGATTTTCGGATCGACGAGGATGTGCGCGTCGACGAGCGCGGCGTCGCCCATCTTGCGCGTGCGCAGGTCGTGCACGTCGCGCACGCCCGGCGTCGCCGCGAGCAGCGCGCGGATCTCGGCCGTATCGGTCGTATCGAGCGCGCGGTCGGAGAGATCCTGCAACGCGTCATAGCCGAACGTCCAGCCCATGCGCGCCACCATGAAACCGACGATCGCCGCCGCGATCGGGTCGAGCAGCCGCACGCCGGCCAGGCTGCCGACGATGCCGATCGCGACGACGAGCGACGACGCGGCATCCGAACGCGCATGCCATGCGTTCGCGACGAGCATCGCCGAACGGACGCGCCGCGCTTCACGCAGCATGTAGCGAAACAGCGCCTCTTTCGACACGAGCACCGTCAGCGCGACGATCAGCGCGGAAAAATGTACCGCCGGAATGTTTTCGAGATTAACGAGGCGGTCGCCGGCCCGCCACAGCATGCCGACGCCAACCGCAATCAGGATCGCGCCGAGAAACAGCGAGGCGACGGTCTCGTAGCGGCTGTGGCCGTAATTGTGGTCGGCATCCGGCGATGCGCCGCTATGCCGATTCGCAACCAGCACGACAAAATCCGAGATCAAATCGGAAATCGAATGCACCCCGTCAGCAATCAATGCCTGCGAATGGGCAATCACGCCGACGACGATCTGAAATGTCGCAAGCACGACATTCAGCACAATACTGACGAACGTGCTCTTGCGTGCAACCGCGTGCTTATCTGCGCTCTGCGCGTCGCCGGAAAACGTGGACATGAAATATGAGATATCGGTGAGCGATACCCGATTCTATCAAGGGCGCCCCGTGAACCCCGCCAATACCCACAAATTTCTTATTTAAATCAACCGCTTATGCGAACGGGTCGTATTTTCATTCACGCCCCATCATTACATTTTCATGACAACGCCATGTGCGCGGCGACCGCTGAAAACAAAAAAGCCGCGCTCCTTAACGGACACGCGGCTCTTTTGAAGAGCAGGCTATTTAAACGGGCGTTTAAATCGCAAACTGTTCGCGGTTCTTGCCGGCGATCCAGCGCGGCGGCTTGCCGCGGCCCGACCACGTCGCGCCCGTTTCCGGATCGCGGTATTTCGCGGCAACGCCTGCGCGCGGACGACCAACCTTACCTGCCTTCGCGCGGCTGAGACCGAGTTCGGCGAGCGAAAAGCCGTAGTCGGCAATTTTCTGCTTCACGTCATTCAGCACTTCAGCGTATTCACGCGACTTTGCTTCTTCGATTTGCTTCTCCAGCTTCTCCCGCTGGGCC
Source organism: Burkholderia sp. AU31624 (assembly GCF_020420065.1). Classification (NCBI taxonomy): domain Bacteria; kingdom Pseudomonadati; phylum Pseudomonadota; class Betaproteobacteria; order Burkholderiales; family Burkholderiaceae; genus Burkholderia; species Burkholderia sp. AU31624. The sequence continues at coordinate 29,698 of NZ_JAIZRT010000016.1, read as the reverse complement.
AGCAGGTCCTTGTAAGAAGACATAGTTTCCCTTTCTATCTGACCAATGGCGCCGGTCTGCAGCCAGCTCACCATTCATGAAATATATGTGCCTCGGATTTTCGAAGGCAGAGATTAGCACAAAAAAGATTTGATAGAAGCGGGATTCATGAAAATCCCGAGATCAATTGGAATTTCACACGTGTCATTTTGACCGGCCGCGGCCTTTTCTCAAATTTTTACGTTCCTACACAGAGATTAGGACATTAGCGATTGGCTATTAGGTCTATCAACATACGCAATTACCCTGCATTTGAAAAATAGAAGCTTTCATCGGACGACAGTTTTACGAAAATCGGATGGCGCGCATCGCTAAACGGGCTCGGCGCGGACCCGCCGGTATCCGCGACGTCACGTCACATCCCGTGCGCACGCAATCAGCCGCTCGCGCCATTCGCCCGCATCGGCCAATGGCGTATCAAACGGCGTACGCACGCGGCGGCCGGCATGTCGCCAGTCGGCGCCGTGACGATCGACGCCAAGCAATTCGAGCCCGTCGCGGCGCGCCGCGCCGGCATCGTACGCGTCCCATAACGCCTGCTCCTCGTCGAACGCGAGCGGCGGCAGCGTGTCGAGATGCGTGCCGTCGACCCAGCCCATGCGCCCGAACCCGCCGATATAGCGCAGCCGCTCGACATCGAGTGCCCAGAACGTGAAATCGCCCAGCGCGAGATAGCGCGCGGCATCCGGCTCATAACGACAGTAGCGCGCGGTGACGTGCGGATCGTCGCCGAGCGGCACGAACCGGCCGAGCAGCGTCGCGCGCTCGGCGTTCAACACGTCGCCGTCGGGCGCATCGACGACGAGGAAGCCCGCGCGCGGATCGGCGGCCAGATTGCGCGTGTGCTCCGCGAGGCCGCTCACGAGGATCACGGGACGATGGCTTGCATCGAGTGCAAACGGGACGACCGTCGGATACGGGAAACCCTGCGGATCGCGCGCATGGGTGGCGAGCGTGCCGAGCGCGCAGCGGTGCAGCAGATGCACGGCGAGAGCGGGATCGATGTTCAAGAGGACTCCTGCGGTCGAAGGGTGGCGCGCCGGGCACGCCATGCGCTCCGATGTTACCCGCGGGCGCGGCGCGCCGTGCATCGGTCGAACGGCCAAGGCAGTCGATGCGGCCGAACGCGGGTCACCGGGACATCGCCGGATCATCGGCCGAACGGCCAACGCCCGGCACGATCGTAAGCGGTTCGATAGAATCGGACGGATCCGACGGGCGCCGCACGCGTCCGTGCATTTCCTTTGATGAGCGTCATCGTGTCCGAATCCTCCTCCCCCGAATCGTCGTCCCCGTTCGCCGCGCCGCCCGACGCGCATCGCGTGCTGTCGCTGCCGGCCCGCCAGCGGGCCCGCGCGGCATCGATGGCGCTGTTCTTCGTCGCCGGCATGATGTTCGCGTCGTGGGGCGTGCACGTGCCGACCGTGCGCGACAAGTTCGCGCTGAGCCCCGGGCTGCTGTCGATCGCGCTGTTCGCGGTCGCCGTCGGCTCGATCGCCGCGATGCTGACCATCGCGCGCTGGATCGCGCGCGTCGGCTCGCGCACCGCGTGCCTCGCGGGTGGGCTCGTGATGTCGGCCTGCGCGGCGCTGATCCTCGTCGTGCCCGATTACCCGTTGCTGCTCGCCGTGCTCGCGCTGTTCGGCTTCTCGATGGCGACACTCGACGTGGCGATGAACGCCGAGGCCAGCGCGGTCGAAATCGCGATCGGCAGGCCGATCATGTCGTCGCTGCACGGCATGTTCAGCATCGGCGGGATGGCCGGCGCGGCCGCCGGCGGCGCGCTGCTGTCGGCCGGCATGGCGCCGGCCGTGCATCTCGCGCTCGCGGCGGCGACCAGCGCGACGGTGCTCGTGGTCGCCAGCCCGGCCGTGCTCCCGCATGTGCCGCATCACGAACACGCGCACGGCGGCGGCAACCGCTGGCGCTCGCCGGCGTTGTGGATGCTCGGCGGCATCGCGCTCGTCGCGCTGATCGCCGAAGGCGCGATGTACGACTGGGCGACGGTCTACATGCGCGACGTCGTCGTGGCGAGCCCCGCGCTCGCCAGCGCCGCCTATGCCGCGTTCTCGGGCGGGATGGCCATCGCGCGCTTCGCGGGCGACGCCGTGCGCGCCCGCTTCGGCGCGCCGCAACTCGTGTTCGCGAGCGCGTCGCTCGCCTGCGCGGGGATGATCGGCGCGCTGCTGCTGCCGTATTCGGCCACGGTGCAGACCGGCTTCACGCTGATGGGCCTCGGCCTCGCGAACATGATGCCGGTGCTGTTCGCGGCCGCCGCGCGCGTGAAAGGCATCCATGCAGCCGAAGGGCTCGCGCACGTGGCCGGGCTCGCGTATTTCGGCATGCTGTTCGGTCCGGTCGTGATCGGCGCCGTCGCGCAGGCGTCGAACCTGACGATCGGCCTGTCCGTCGTCGCGCTGTGCGCGGCGCTCGTCGCGGCCGTCGCGCCGAAGGTGCTCGCGCGGCTGAAGATCTGACGGGGCGCGGCGCGCGCCGGCCCAAAAAGAAAGCGCGCATGCGTTGCCGCATGCGCGCTTTCACCCCTTCTGTTGACCGCTTGTATCGTTACATCTTCACTTCGTCGAGCAGCGACTTCTTGCCGCCCTTGTAGTTGTACAGCGAGATCACGCCGTGCTGCAGGTCGCCCTTCGAGTCGAAGGTCGTCGTGCCGATCACGCCCGAGTAGTTCGTCGCCGGCATCGCGGCGAGGATCTTCGCCGGATCCGCCGAGTTCGCGCGCTTCATCGCATCGACGATGATGTACACGGCGTCATACGTGAACGGTGCGTAGATCTGGATCGGCTGGCCGAAGCGCTTCTCGTACTTCGCCTTGAACGCCGCGCCGCCCGACATCTTCTCGAGCGAAGCACCGGCTTCCGAGCACACCACGTTGTCGGTCGCGTCGCCGGCCAGGTCGGCCAGCTTTTCCGTGCACACGCCGTCGCCCGCGAAGATCTTCGCGCGCAGGCCGAGCTGCTTCGCCTGCTTCGCGAACGGGCCGCCGGTGGCGTCCATGCCGCCGTACATGATCGCGTCCGGATTCTCGCCCTTGATCTTGGTCAGAATCGCGCGGAAGTCGACCGCCTTGTCGTTCGTCGCGTCATGCGACACCACCTTCAGGCCGAGCGCCTTGGCCTTCTTCTCGAACTCGTTCGCGAGACCCTGGCCGTATGCGGTCGAATCGTCGACCACGGCCACGCTCTTGATGCCCTTCGAGTGCGCGTAGTTCGCGAGTGCCGGGCCCTGCTGCGCATCGGTAGCCACCACGCGGTACGTGGTCTTGAAGCCCTGCTGCGTGTAGGCCGGGTTGGTCGCCGACGGCGAGATCTGCACGATGCCCGCATCGCTGTAGATCTTCGAGGCCGGGATCGACGTGCCCGAGTTCAGGTGGCCGACCACCGCGACGACCTTGTCGTCGACGAGCTTCTGCGCAACCTGCGTGGCCTGCCGCGGGTCGGCCGCGTCATCCTGCGGGTCGAGTTGCAGCGTGATTTTCTGGCCGCCGACCGTGAGACCCTTGGCGTTGATCTCTTCAACCGCGAGACGTGCGCCGTTTTCGTTGTCCTTGCCCAGGTGTGCAATGCCGCCCGTCAAGGGCGCGACGTGGCCGATCTTGACGACTTGATCGGCCGCTGCGTTGCCCGCAGCTGCAGCGCACAGCATCGCGGCCGCGGTGATCGGCAACAGCTTTTGCATCTTGATATTCATGTAAGTCTCCAGTTTCGGTCCCAATAAACGCCATCGCCCGGTGCCCCGCTGCCATCCCTGTGTTTGCAATCACTGGACGATTCGCCGGTTGCATCGTTCATGCACTTGGCCTCAAGCACGTGAAAACCGCCGCTTTTAGCAGCCGCCCGTCCGTACTTGCGCGCAAGTGTAGGTGATCAAATTAATTTGTGGGACTTTTTTGGGGTAGTGGTAACACTACCGATATGCACGCTTTGGAACGACTCCTCGAATATCGCCGCGAGCCCCGCCGGATAAGGGTTTCCGCTAATTCCAGGCGACTTGCTGAAAGGTCGTTTTAAAACATTCCGGGGGCATTTCGATTCGGTATTTTGTGCCCGTGATCATTGAATGAAACGCGCGTGACAACGCGCGTTTCGTCGTCCGATATGAACGATTCAGGCGGCCGCCGCACGCCATTCGGCATCGAGCGCCGCGACGAGCTGCGACGTCGTCGGCGCATCGCCGCGCCGCCGCGCAAGCGGTGCGCCCTGCCCGGCCCACAGCGACAGATAGTCGCCGTCGTTCGCGCGCGCGGCGGCCTGGCGCAGCGGCTGCGTCAGCGCGTTCTGCACCGGGTACGGCGCGGCGTCGGCCACGCGTTCGCCGAGCCGGGCCATCAGCGTGTTGCGCAGCCCGCGCGCGTGGCGGCCGGTGATCGCGCGCGTGACCTGCGTCGACGTGTCGGCGCTCGCGAGCAGGCGCGCCTTCCAGTCCGCCGCGATCGCGCTTTCCGTGCAGGTGAGGAACGCGGTGCCGAGCTGTGCGCCCTGCGCGCCGAGCGCAAGCGCGGCCGCGATCCCGCGGCCGTCCATGATGCCGCCCGCGGCGAGCACGGGCAGGCCGGTCGCGTCGACCAGTTGCGGCACGAGCGCGAGCGTGCCGATCAGCGCATCGTCGGCGGAACCGATGAACGTGCCGCGATGGCCGCCCGCCTCGGCGCCCTGCGCGGACAGCGCGTCGGCGCCGGCCGCCTGCCAGGCGAGACCCTCGGCCACGTGCGTCGCCGTGCCGATCACGTAGGTGCCGGCCGCCTTCAGGCGCGCGACGTCGGCTGCATCGAGCACGCCGAACGTGAAGCTCGCAACGGGCACGCGCAGCGCCACGAGTGCGTCGAGCTGCGCGCGGAAGTCGGGCGCGTAGCGCGCGGGCGCGGTGCCCGGCGGCAACCCGAGCGCTGCATGCAGCGGGTCGATCGCGGCGAGCGCGCGGGCGACGGTCGCCGCGTCGGGCGTCGCGTCCGGCAGCACGAACAGGTTGATCGCGAACGGGCGATCGGTCGCCGCGCGGATGGCGTCGACTTCGGTCGCGAGGCGCTCGGGCGCGAACGCGGCGGCACCGAGACTGCCGAGCGCGCCGGCATTCGACGCGGCGGCGACCATCGCGGTCGTGGTCGCGCCGACCATCGGCGCCTGCACGAGCGGCAGGCGCAGGCCGAAGCGTTCGGAAAAGGGCGTGGAAAACAGACGGGCGGACATGGTGAATCCTTCGATGACGGTGCGCGAAAGCGCTTTGTAAAGGCCGGCACATCGACTCTATCGAAGCGGCGCAGCGCCGAAAAATGAATTATCGAGATCGAAACGATCGCTGCGCGAGAAGCGGGCGCGTGCGCTGCAGCGTCACACGATCGATGGCACACTAGGCCGCCCTCTTCCCCCTAGGGGCGCGCATCGCGCACCCCGTTCGCCAGGAGTTCAGAACGTGACTGCCCAATGGATCGACATCCCCGCCGGTAACGACACTTTCGGCGGCTATCTCGCGCTGCCCAAGCGCGGCAAAGGCCCTGCCGTCATCATCATCCAGGAGATCTTCGGCGTGAACGCGCACATCCGCGCGGTCGCCGACCAGTACGCGTCCGACGGCTTCGTCGCGCTCGCGCCGGACGTGTTCTGGCGCACGCAGCCGCGCGTCGAGCTGACCTACGAAGGCGCGGATCGCGACAAGGGCATCGAGCTGATGAAAAAGACCGACGTGGGCCTCGCGGTCGCGGACATCGGCGCGGCCGCCGATGCGTTGCGCGCGCGCCCGGAAGTGGCCGGCAAGATCGCCGCGATCGGCTACTGCTTCGGCGGCCAGCTCGCGTACCGCGCGGCCGCGACCGGCAAGATCGACGCGGCCGTGGCCTACTACGGCGGCGGCATCCAGAACGCGCTCGATCTGGCCGGCCAGATCAAGCAGCCGATCCTGTTCCACTACGCGGGACACGACCACGCGATCCCGCCCGAGGCCGTCGACCAGGTGAAGGCCGCCTTCGCCGGCCACGGCCACGCGTCGTTCCACGACTATCCGGGCGCGGAGCACGGCTTCAACTGCACGGATCGCGCGTCGTACAACCAGCGCGCGTCGGCGCTCGCGCACGGCCGCACGCTGACGTTCCTCGCCGAGCACCTCTAAAAACGGCCGGCCGCGGGCCCCGCGCACCGGGCCCGCGTTATGCTGCTGTCATCGCCACGAGCCACCACGGGGATGACAGCGATGCACTCGGACTATCTCGCGCATGACGCGATCGGCCTCGCCACACTGGTACGCGAACGCAAGGCGAGCCCGCGCGAACTGCTCGACGCCGCGATCGGCCAGGCCGAAGCGGTCAACGGCGCGATCAACGCGATCGTGCTGCAGGACTACGAAGCCGCACGCCAGCGCGCGGCCGCCCCACCCGACGGCGGCGCCGACGCGCCGTTCGCCGGCGTTCCCTATCTCGTGAAGGATCTCGGCGCGGCGGTCGCCGGGCTGCCGCTGTCGATGGGCAGCCGGCACTACCGGTATTTCGTGCCCGCCGACGATTCGCCGGTGATCGCGCGCAGCCGCGCGGCCGGTCTCAACGTGTTCGGCAAGACCAACACGTCGGAGATCGGCCAGATGCCGTACACGGAACCCGAACTGTTCGGCGCGTGCCGCAACCCGTGGAATCTCGATCACACGCCCGGCGGCTCGAGCGGCGGTGCGGCGGCGGCCGTCGCGGCCGGCATCGTGCCGCTCGCGCATGCGTCGGACGGCGGCGGCTCGATCCGCATTCCGGCGTCGTGCTGCGGGCTGTTCGGCCTGAAGCCGAGCCGCAACCCGGTACTCGTCGACCTGCCGTCGAACGGCGAGCTGGTCGTCCAGCATGCGGTCACGCGCAGCGTGCGCGACAGCGCGCTGCTGCTCGACGTGACGACCGGCCAGACCTTGCCACCGGGCGCGCCCGGCACGTTCCTCGGCGAGCTCGACACGCCGCCCGGCCCGCTGCGGATCGGCCTCGTGCTCGATCCGATGCTCGCGCCGGCACTCGCCGACGACACGCGCGCGGCGCTCGACGACGCGGCCGCGCTGCTCGAATCGCTCGGCCACCATGTCGAGCCGGCGACGCTGCACGTCAACTACGCGCGCGCGGCCGAAACCTTCCTCACGCTATGGGCGACGATCGCCGAGGAGATGGTGCTCGGCGCGCGCGCACTGACCGGCCGCACGCCGAAGCGCGGCGAATTCGAGGCCGCGACGTGGGCGATGGCCGTGATCGGCCGGCGCCTCGCGCGCACGCGGCTGCCGGACGTGCTCGAATGGCAGCGCCAGCTCACCGTGCAGGTGGCCGGCCTCGTGTCGCGCTACGACGCAATCCTGTGCGCGTCGCTCGCGGGCCCGCCGGTGAAGATCGGCGAATTGCAGCCGACGCCGTTCGAAGCGGCGCAGATGAAGGTGCTCGCCGCGCTGCCGGTGAAGCCGCTGCTGAAGGAAATGCTCGCGAAGTCGTCGGAAAAGGCGTTCACGTGGGCCGGCTGCACCGAGCTGTTCAACCTGACCGGCCAGCCGGCGATGTCGGTGCCGCTCTACTGGAACGCGCGCGGGCTGCCGATCGGCGTGCAGTTCGCCGCGCGTCATGCCGACGACGCGCTGCTGCTCCGGCTCGCCCGCCAGCTCGAACAGGCGCGGCCGTGGTTCGAGCGCCGCCCGCCGCTGATGCAGGCGCAGCGCTGACGCACGCGGCCGCGCGCCGCCGTCATCGAAAAAAAAGCCCCGCCGGCACAACCGGCGGGGCTTTGACGCATGCAATCGCGTAAGCGCGCTTACATGACGAGCCGTTCACAGATCGTCCGCGTCGCGGCCGCCGTGTTCAGCGTATAGAAATGCAGACCCGGCACGCCCGCGTCGACCAGACGCTGGCACAGGCTCGTGACGACGTCCGCGCCGAACGCGCGGATCGACTCGCGATCGTCGCCGAAGCTCTCGAGCCGGCGCGCGACCCAGCGCGGCACTTCGGCGCCGCACATCTCGGAGAAGCGCATCAGCTGCGAGAAGTTCGTGATCGGCATGATGCCCGGCACGATCGGCACCTCCACGCCCAGCTTGCGCGCATCGTCGACGAAGCGGAAATACGCGTCGGCGTTGAAGAAGTACTGCGTGATCGCGGAATTCGCGCCGGCTTTCACCTTGCGCGCGAAATTCTCGAGATCGGCCTTCGGCGAGCGCGCCTGCGGGTGGTACTCCGGATAGCCGGCCACCTCGATGTGGAACCAGTCGCCGTGCTCGGCACGGATGAAGCTGACGAGCTCCGACGCATAGCGCAGTTCGCCGACTTCGCCCATCCCCGACGGCAGGTCGCCACGCAGCGCGACGATGTGGCGGATGCCGTACGAGCGGTACTGGTCGAGGATCGCGCGCAGGCTGTCGCGCGACGAACCGATGCACGACAGGTGCGGCGCGGCCTCGAGGCCGTCCTTCTGCATGTCGAGCACCGTATCGAGCGTGCCCTGCTGCGTCGAACCGCCGGCGCCGAACGTGCAGGACACGAATTTCGGCTTCAGCGGCAGCAGCTGCGCACGCGTGGCGCGCAGCTTCTCGACGCCTTCCGCCGTCTTCGGCGGGAAGAATTCAAACGAGAGTTCGATCGGTTTCATGATTCTGAGGGAACAGGCCCTGGGGCGTCAGCCGATGTCGCGCTGACCGAAGATCAGGGCGGACAGCAGCCACGACACGATGCTGTACAGGATCGAACCGAAGAACGCGGACCAGAAGCCCGACACCTCGAAGCCCTTCAGCAGCGACGACGCGAACCAGAAGCACAACGCGTTCACGACGAGGATGAACACCCCGAGCGTGACGATCGTGACGGGCAGCGTCAGCAGGATCAGCACCGGACGGATCACCGTGTTGATCAGGCCGAGCACGACCGCGATGATCAGCGCCGTGCCGAAGCTCTTGATGTGGATCGACGGCACGAGGTAGGTGATGATCAGCAGCGCGAGCGCGTTGATGACCCAGGTGAGGATGACGCTCATGGAGTGCTCCGGTTCGGTTGTCGATCGGTACGATCAGTGGCCGCCGCCGGCTGCCGCGGGTGCCCGAAGGCGCGCCGCGGCAGCCGGCGATCCCGCGCCGTGCCGCCGTACCGGGTGCGCGCGGGTGACGCGCGCCCGGCACCGCGGCAGCGGCGCATCGGATCAGTAGCGGTAGTGGTTCGGCTTGAACGGGCCGTCCTTCTGCACGCCGATGTACGAAGCCTGCTCGTCCGACAGCACGGACAGGTTCGCGCCGATGCGCGCGAGGTGCAGGCGCGCAACCTTTTCATCGAGGTGCTTCGGCAGCACGTACACCTTGTTCTCGTACTCGTTGCCGCGCACGAACAGCTCGATCTGCGCGAGCGTCTGGTTCGCGAACGAGTTCGACATCACGAACGACGGGTGGCCGGTCGCGCAGCCGAGGTTCACGAGGCGGCCTTCCGCCAGCAGGATCACGCGCTTGCCGTCCGGGAAGATGATGTGGTCGACCTGCGGCTTGATGTTTTCCCACTGGTACTGGCGGGTCGACGCGACGTCGATTTCCGAGTCGAAGTGGCCGATGTTGCAGACGATCGCGTTGTGGCGCATCGCCTTCATGTGATCGTGGTTGATCACGTGGTAGTTGCCGGTGGCCGTCACGAAGATGTCGGCCTTGTCGGCCGCGTATTCCATCGTCACGACGCGGTAGCCTTCCATCGCCGCCTGCAGCGCGCAGATCGGGTCGATTTCGGTGACCCACACGGTCGCGCCCAGGCCGCGCAGCGATTGCGCGCAGCCCTTGCCCACGTCGCCGTAGCCCGCGACGACCGCGACCTTGCCCGCGATCATCACGTCGGTCGCGCGCTTGATGCCGTCGACCAGCGATTCACGGCAGCCGTACAGGTTGTCGAACTTCGACTTCGTGACCGAATCGTTCACGTTGAACGCCGGGAACGGCAGGCGGCCGTCCTTTTCCATCTGGTACAGGCGGTGCACGCCGGTCGTGGTTTCCTCGGTCACGCCCTTGATGTGCGCGAGGCGCGTCGAGTACCAGGTCGGGTCCGCGTCGAGGTGCTGCGCGATCGACTTGTACAGTGCGACTTCTTCCTCGTTGGTCGGCTTCGCGATCACCGAACGGTCCTTCTCGGCCTTCGCGCCGAGGATCAGCAGCAGCGTTGCGTCGCCGCCGTCGTCCAGGATCATGTTCGCGAATTCGCCGTTCGGCCATTCGAAGATGCGGTGCGAGAACTCCCAGTATTCGTCGAGCGATTCGCCCTTGAACGCGAACACCGGCGTGCCGGCTTCGACGATCGCGGCAGCGGCGTGGTCCTGCGTCGAGAAAATGTTGCACGAGGCCCAGCGGACGTCCGCGCCAAGCGCCTTCAGCGTCTCGATCAGCACGCCCGTCTGGATCGTCATGTGCAGCGAACCGGCGATGCGCGCGCCCTTCAGCGGCTGCTGCGCCTTGTATTCGTCACGGATCTGCACGAGGCCCGGCATTTCGGTCTCGGCGATGTTCAGTTCCTTGCGGCCCCAGCCGGCCAGCGCCATGTCGGCGACGACGTAATCGTTGGAAGCTTTGGAATCGATAATGGCGTTCATCACGCCCTCCTTTCTAAAAAGTTTCTAGATTGGTGACGTGAGCGCCGTTCAGGAAGCGGGGCCGACGCGGTTGTGCCGCACGGCTGCTTGGTGAAGCCTTCCGAGCCTGGCGGACGCAGGGTGGTCCGTCGCAACGCTCCTCGGAAAGCGGAGAGGATTGTAGCAAATCGGCGCGCAGAATGCGCAAGCACGCACACTCACGACGCGCACCCGGGGCGCGCGGCGTCGGCGCGCGCGGCCGTCAGTAAAGGGTCAGGACTCCGCGCCGACCCACGCCTGTTCGCGCAGCCGGGCGCGCAGGCGTGCGACGGCCTGGCTGTGCAGCTGGCACACGCGCGATTCGCTCACTTCGAGCACCGCGCCGATCTCGCGCAGATTCAGACCCCGTTCGTAGTACAGCGACATCAGCAGCTTCTCGCGCTCCGGCAGCCGCTCGATCGCCTCGACGAGCGCTTCGCGCAGGTGCTCGTCGAGCAGCGCCGACAGCGGATCGGCGTGATCGACGCGGTAGCGGTCGAGGAACGGCTCGTCGTCGGCTGCACGGTCGAAATCCTCGTAGTAGATCAGCTGGCTGCCGTGCAGATCCTGCAGCATCCCCTGGTATTCGTCGAGCGGCATGTTCAGGTGCTGCGCGATCTCGGTCTCGCTCGCCGAGCGGCCGAGATGCTGCTCGACCTGGTGCACCGCGTGCTCGACCTCGCGCGACGTCTTGCGCAGGCTGCGCGGCAGCCAGTCGTTGCTGCGCAGCTCGTCGAGCATCGCACCGCGGATACGCTGCGTCGCGTAGGTCTCGAACTGCGCGCCCTGGTCTTCCTTGTAGCGGCCGGCCGCGTCCATCAGGCCGATCATGCCGGCCTGGATCAGGTCGTCGAGGTCGACGCTCGCCGGCATCTTCGCGACGAGCTGCAGCCCGAGGCGTCGCACGAGCGGCGCATATTGCGCGAGCACGTCGGCCTGGGACATCTTTCCTTGAGCGTTGTACATCATGGCTCTCTCCTTCCGGTGGCGCTCACGCGGCGTGTGCCGCGCCCGCCTCATACGACGGCTTGCCGCCCGCGTGCACGGCGCGGCCGGCACCCGAACGCGGACGCATCGGCCAGTACAGCAGGTCGGCGGCAATCTGCCGGTAGTCACGCGCGGCGGCCGACGACGGGAACGCGTCGACCGCGGCACGCGTCAGCTCGCGCGCATGCTCGACGAGCGGATCGGCGCTCACGCAGCCCGCGTCGGCGATCGACACCGTCAGGTAGCGGCTCGCGACGCCCGCGAGGTTGTCGAACGCCGTCTTCGCGTCCGCGTGGCTGCCGACGTGATTGGTCAGCACGCGGAACTGCGCGAACGCATGCGCGAAATGCAGCCGCTTCATGTACGCGTACGCCTCGGTGATCGCCTGCGCGGCGACCCGCGTGACGACCAGCACGTCGTGCGCTTCGCGGGCGAGCGCCGAGAACGAGCCGTCGGCGCCGAGCTGCGCGTCGACGAGGACGATGTCGGCCGGGCCGTCGATGAAATCGCTCAGCTGCGCGTCGGTGTAGCCGGTGCGCGCGAGCCGCGCCGCGGCGCACAGGCCGAAGCCGGCCGCGACCCGCGTGCGCTCGCCGTCGCGCAGCCACGCGCCCGCCAGCGTCGCGCTGGCCGAATGCACGTCGGCACGCTCGTCGACGACGAGCACATCCTTGCCGAGCGACGCGAGCGCCGCCGCCAGGTTCACGACGGTGGACGTGCAGCCGACCCCCGCCGGCCCGCCCGCCACCGCGACGATGCGTGACGCGCGCCCGGCCAGCAGGCGCCGCAGCCCTTCGGCCTGGTCGATGATTCGTTTATCCAAATCGCACCTCGTGAAGCTCGGCGGTGGAACGTGCGGTCAGTGCGGAAAGCAGCGTCGGCATGTCCTCGTCTTGCGGCACGAAGGGCGAGCCGTCACGCGGTACACAGAACGCGCTCTTCAGCAGGAATTTGGTCGACGCGACGTACAGGTTCTCCGGCACCTTCTGGCCGGTCGACACGTAATGGATCGGCAGCTTGTAGCGGATCACCGTGTCGAGCACGCCGCCGAGGTGGGTCGCCTCGTCGAGCTTCGTGAGGATGCAGCCGGCCAGGTCCGGATGCTCGCCCGCGCTGCGGTACGCCTGCACGACTTCGTTGAGCGTGTCGCCGTGGCTGGTCGCGTTGAGCAGCAGCAGGCGCTGCACCGGCGCGTTCGCCCCGTGCAGCATCGCGATCTGGTCGGATACCGCGCGGTCGCGCTGGCTCATGCCGATCGTGTCGATCAGCACGATGTGCTTGTTGCGCAGCTCGGACAGCGCGAGCGCGAGGTCGCCCGCATCCTTCACCGCGTGCACGGGCACGCCGAGGATCTTGCCGAAGATGCGCAACTGCTCGTGGCCGCCGATCCGGTAGCTGTCGGTGGTCAGCAGCGCGACCTTGCTCGCGCCGAAGCGCATCACGCAACGCGCGGCCAGCTTCGCGGTGGTGGTCGTCTTGCCGACGCCCGTCGGCCCCATCAGCGCGAACACGCCGCCGCGCTCCATCAGCGCATCTTCGCTGTCGAGCACCGGCAGGTTCGACGCGAGCACCGACTGCGCCCATTCGGCGGCCTGTTCGAAGGTCTGCGCGCCGTCGCCGGCCGGCATGTTGTCGACCAGCATCCGCACGAGCTGCGCGGAGAAGCCGGCCGCGAACAGGTGCTTCGTCAGCGCGCCATGCACGGCGCTGCGACGCTGGCGGTCGTGCCACATCAGGCTGTCGAACTGCTCTGCCATCATCCCGCGCAGTTCGCCGAGCTCCTGCATCACCGTATCGTTGACGATCCGCTCGATGCGCGACTTCACGGCGTCGGCCACCGCGGCGGCTGCGTCGGCGGACAGGCGCGTGCGCTCGGCCGCCTTCGCGGCATGCGCCGCGCTCGTGTTCGCGTCGGGCGCGCGGGTGGCGGCGGCCGGCATCCGGCGTTCGGCGTCGCGCACGATGTCGCGCGCCCAGTTGGGCGGCGTCGCGCTCGCGGCGGCCTGCGGCGCAGGCGCGCTCGCTGGCGGCGCGGCGGGCGCCGCCTGCGCACGCGCCATCAGCGCGTCGCGCTGCTGCGTCAGGCGCTTCGCGTGCTCGACGAGCCACGGCGCGGGTTCGGACGCGGCGGCCGGTGCGGCGGCGGTCGGCGCGGGGGCGGCGGAAGACGGCACTGCCGCGGCCGGCGCTTCGTCATCGAGCGCCGAAGGTTGCGGCATCGCCGCGTCCGCGTCGGCGCTTGCACCGAACACCGACGAGAACACGTCCGGCAGCCCGCCTTCGCCTGCCGCATACGGATTGACCGTCGGGCGGGCCAGCGGCGCGCCCGGGCGCGACACGATGCCCGGCACGGCGGCGGCCGGCACCGATTCCGGCGGGCGCGACGCGGCGATGCGCGGGCGTGCCGCGGCCGGCGGCGCCACGGCGGCCAGGTCCGAATCTGCCAGGGCGACGATTTCCACGCTGCCGTCATCGAGCGTGCGGTTCGACAGCACGACCGCGTCGGCGCCGAGCGCCTCGCGCACGAGACGAAGTGCGTCGCGGCTCGTTGCGCCGGTGAATTTGCGAATGTTCAAGCGGAACCCCCGATGACGTTAACGACTTTGATCGTGCGTGTGTCCGGCACTTCGGCATACGACAGCACTTTCAATTGCGGCAGGCTGCGGCGCAGGAAACGCGCGAGCATCGCGCGCAGCGCGTGCTGCACCAGCAGCACGGGCGGCAGCCCGAGATTCTGTTGACGCAGCATCGCCTGTTGCGTGCCGGTCAGAAGGTTGTGCGCGAGGCCGGGTTCGAGGCCCGGGTTCGCGCCGGTGGCGAGCGCCTGCGACAGCACGCGCTCCAGATTCGAGTCGAGGCCCATCACCTGCATCTCGCCGGCACCCGGATACCACTGCTGCGTGATCGCGCGGCCGAGCGACAGCCGCACGGCGGCCGTGATCTCGAACGCATCGCCGCGGCCCGCGTGTTCGGACACGGCTTCGAGAATCGTGCGCATGTCGCGGATCGGCACGCCTTCCTCGAGCAGGTTCTGCAGCACCTTCTGCAGCGTCGTCAGCGAGATCGTCTTCGGCACGAGGTCCTCGACGAGCGACGGCGCATCCTTGCCGGTGCGCTCGATGAGCGACTGCACTTCCTGGCGGCCGAGCAGCTCGGCCGCGTGCTGGACGACCAGATGGTTCAGGTGCGTCGCGACGACCGTGCTCGCGTCGACCACCGTGTAGCCGTACACCTGCGCCTGTTCGCGCATCGCGACGTCGATCCACACGGCCGGCAGCCCGAACGCGGGATCCTGCGTGACGGCGCCCGGCAGCGCGGCCGTCACCTGGCCGGGGTTGATCGCGAGCCACTGGCCCGGGAACACTTCGCCGACCCCGATCTCGACGCCCTTCAGCGCGATCCGGTACGCGTTCGGCCGCAGCTCGAGGTTGTCGCGGATATGGATCACCGGCGGCAGGAAACCGATTTCCTGCGCGAATTTCTTGCGGATGCTCTTGATGCGCTTGAGCAGTTCGCCGTCGCTGTTCTTGTCGACGAGCGGGATCAGCCGGTAACCGACTTCGAGGCCGAGCGGGTCGATCAGCTGCACGTCGTCCCAGGTCGCCTCGTGGCTGTCCACCGGCAGCACCGCGGGCGGCGCGATGTCGGTCAGGTCGCCGGCCGCCTTGCGGGCCGCCGCGCGCTTGGTCAGCGTGCGGGCCAGCCAGATCGCGCCGCCGCCGAGTGCAAGGAACGCGAAGTGCGGCATGCCGGGGATCAGCCCCATCAGCACGATGATCGCACCGGTGATGTTCAGCACGCGCGGGTTCGTGAACAGCTGGCCGGTGATCTGCGTGCCGATGTCCTCGTCGGTCGCGACGCGCGACACGATCACGCCGGCCGCGGTCGAGATCACCAGCGACGGGATCTGCGCGACGAGGCCGTCGCCGATCGTCAGCAGCGTGTAGTTCGTGCCGGCGGCCGCGAACGTCATGTCGTGCTGGACCATCCCGACGATCAGCCCGCCGATCACGTTGATCGCCATGATGATCAGGCCGGCGATCGCGTCGCCGCGCACGAACTTCGACGCGCCGTCCATCGACCCGTAGAACTCGGCTTCCTGCGACACGGCCAGGCGGCGCTTGCGCGCCTGCTCTTCGTTGATGAGGCCGGCGTTCAGGTCGGCGTCGATCGCCATCTGCTTGCCGGGCATCGCGTCGAGCGTGAAGCGCGCGGACACTTCGGCGATCCGCCCCGCGCCCTTCGTGATCACCATGAAGTTGATGATCATCAGGATCACGAACACGACGATGCCGACCGCAAAGTTGCCGCCGACCAGGAAGTGGCCGAACGCCTCGATCACCTGGCCGGCCGCGTCCGGGCCCGTGTGGCCTTCGAGCAGCACGACGCGCGTCGACGCGACGTTCAGCGACAGGCGCAGAAGCGTGGAGAACAGCAGCACGCTCGGGAACGCCGCGAAGTCGAGCGGCTTCATCGTGTACATGCTGACGAGCAGCACCATCACGGACAGCGCGATGTTGAACGTGAACAGCAGATCCAGCAGCATCGGCGGCAGCGGCAGGATCATCATCCCCAAAATCATGCAGATGAGGATCGGGCCCGCGAGCGCGCGCAGGTTCGTGCCCGCGAACGGGTTCGGGCGCTTCGCGAACAGGCCGGTCGGGGTGCTCATGCTGCCTCCCGCCGGGCCGCCCCAAGGGAGGCAGCCACCCCCTCGGGGGGCAGCGAACGAAAGTGAGCGTGGGGGCTAATCATGCAGTGCCTCCGTTACCGAGCGTGTCTTCCTGTTCTTCGCGCTCGTCTTCGGCGGACACCGACGCGCCCTTGTCGAGGTCGGCCGGCACCTCCAGATCGACCGGCATCGCCGGGAACGCGCCGCCTTCCGAACGGAAGCGCTTGAGCTGGTAGACCCACGCGAGCACTTCGGCGACGGCCGAGTACAGCGAGCCGGGAATCTCGCGTTCGAGTTCGACGTTGTGATACAGCGCACGCGCGAGCGGCGGCGCTTCGAGCAGCGGCACGTTGTGTTCGGCCGCGAGTTCGCGGATGCGCGCGGCGACGAGGTTCACGCCCTTCGCGACGACCTTCGGCGCGCGCATCTCGCCGTCCGTGTATTGCAGCGCGACGGCGAAGTGCGTCGGGTTCGTCACGACCACGTCGGCCTTCGGCACGGCCGCCATCATCCGGCGGCGCGCGATCGCACGCTGCTGCTGGCGGATCCGCCCCTTCACGTGCGGATCGCCTTCGTTCTCGCGATGCTCGCGCTTCACTTCTTCCTTCGTCATGCGCAACTTCTTGTTGTACTGCCAGATTTGGTAAGGCACATCGAGTGCGGCGACCACCAGCATCCCGGCGACCGTCGTGCCGCAGCACACGGCGATCAGGTGCAGCGCATCGGGCAGCGCCACGCGCAGCGGCTGCGTCGCGAGGGCGAGCAGCTCGTCCTTGCTGCGCCAGATCGCGATGCCGCCGATGCCGCCGACGACCAGCGTCTTCGCGAACGACATCCCGAGCTGGATCGGCCCCTGGATCGAGAAGATCCGACCGAGGCCCGAGATCGGGTTCAGGCGGTCGAACTTCAGCTCGAACGTCTTCGACGAGATCAGCCAGCCGCCGAGCGCCATCGGCGCGAGCAGCGCGGCGACGCCGGTGAGCGCGAGGATCGGCAGCAGCGCGGCGAAGCCCTCGAGGCTCGCGCTGCCGGCCGCCGACAGCATCCGGCTCGTGTCGAACGCGGTCGCGCGATCGAACGTGAACGCACCACGCAGCATCGCCTGCAGATGCCCGCCCGACGGGCCCGCGAGCAGCCACGCGCCATAGAACCCGGCCGCGAGCAGCGCGAACGAAGCCAGCTCGCGCGAACGCGCGACCTGCCCCTCCTCACGCGCCTTCTCGCGGCGCCTGGGAGTGGCGGCTTCGGTCTTGTCGAGATCGCTCTCGTCTGCCACGGGGCCTCCAGTCGGGTACGGCGGAATGCCGCTTTCCAGTGACACCGATTATTCATGGAGGCGTCAAACGCCGATCGGTCGAGCAAAGCCGGGAAAGGGGGGTATTTCGGGGAATCGGGCGAGCCGGTGCGAACGGCGCTGGACGGGGGACGGAACGGTGTGCGGCGCGGCGGAAAAACGTGCCGGCGGGGGCGATGGCGGGTGTCGGCTCCGGGCGGAGCGGCGACGGCGTGAAGCGGGGAAAAACGCGGAAACGGTGAAGCAGTAAAGCGGTGCAGCGGGGGCGACGCGAAATCGGGCCCCGACGCGGCGGCGTCGCGCGTCGGGGCAGGCGTCGGTCAGGCCGCCACGATCGGGTCCGCGCCGAAGCGGTTCGGACCTTCGGTGCCGCGCGAGCACGTCCATACCAGCAGCAGGATGCCGCCGACGACCGGAATCAGGCCGAGCAGCAGGAACCAGCCCGAGCGGCCCGTATCGTGCAGGCGGCGAACGCTGACCGCGATGCCCGGAATGATCAGCGCCAGCGAAACCAGGGCGAGCACGCCGAGCAGCAGCAGCGTGATCAGGCCGCCGTCGCGGCCGGCCACGCCGATGATCTGCGCGGCGATCGACAGCACCGTGGTCAGCAGCACGAAATACCAGTATTCGGCACGACGCGCACGGCCTTCGAATGTCGCGTATTTATTGAGTACGGCACGAACGGCTTCGGAAAAATTCATTTTATTACCCTCCTGTTTTATATAGACGACCCCGGAAACAACGCCGGCATTATATGTTTGAATGTCGACGGACTCCATCTCTTTTCACATGCCGGGTAGTGCGCGCACCGCGCCGTCTCGCCGCCCCGCATGGTGCGGGAATGGCTGCAATAGCAGAATCCGGGGCCATCGGCTTGCATGCCGCGTCATTTTAATAATCTTGAAGACCTGACAGAAACGACAGCCCTGGATAATCCAGCATTTGATTACGTCCGAATGAAATCGAGTGCGATCGATAATCGGCAACGAGTGTGCCGCATTCGATTAACCGGCCGGCATTACGCGGGCGCGCAAAGCGCGCTACGCTTCGCCATGACTCGCCGATTCCGGTCGAACCGCACCATGCTCCGTCATCCGCTCGTTCCGTTGCTGTCGCTTGCCTGCGCGCTGGCCGCCGGCTGCGCGGGCACGCCGGCCCGCCCGCCCGGCGCGCAGGCGCCTGACGCGCCGCATCCCGGCACGATCGCCCTGCGCCACGCGTGGAACGGATCGACGCAAACCCTGCACGCGCAGGATTTTCCCGCGAGCTTCACCTTCCGCTGCGTCGACACGCGCGGCGAGCCGGCGGAACGCGCCCGCGCGGCCTGGTGCGTGCCGGTCGTCGAGATCGAATCGGTGCCGGTCGATGCCGCCGGGCGCCCGGTCGCGCCGGCCGACGCCGTCCGGATCGAAAGCACCGCGTACGGGCCCGGCCACCGCTTTCTCGATCACACGCGCCTGATGCGCGACGGCCGGCCGCCGGCCTAGCGCCGGTTCGCCGGTTCACGCCTGCAACGGGTTCCCGCCGCCTAGCCCGCCGCCGCCCGCTGCAGCGCGTCGAGGTCGAGCTTCTTCATCGTCATCACCTGCGCCATCACGCGCTCCGCGCGCGCCGGATCGCCCGTCATCAGCTCGCTCATCTGCGCCGGCACGACCTGCCACGACACGCCGAAGCGGTCGCGCAGCCAGCCGCACTGCTGCGCACGCTCGTCGCCGCCTTCCGACAGGCGCGCCCAGTAGCGGTCGATTTCGTCCTGGTCCCGGCAGTTGACGACGAACGACACGGCCGGCGTGATCTGGAACACGGGGCCGCCGTTCAGCGCGACGAAGGCTTGCCCGTCGAGCTCGAATGCGACGGTCATCACCGCGCCCTCCGCGCTGCCGGACGCATGCGCGCCGGCCTTGCCGTAGCGCGCGACGTGCACGATGCGCGCGTTGTCGAACACCGATACGTAGAAACCGGCGGCCGCCTCTGCTTCGCGGTCGAACCACAGGAACGGCGTGATGCGTTGTATGCGCGGGTTCATGGCGCTGCCTCCTCGATGTCGTGCCGGCATGGGTGCCGGTATTACATCGTAGGCGCTGTGCCCGCGCGCGGCGGCGCACCGGTCGGACCCGTCGTGCCGCGCACGGCCGTCGAATAAAAAAGGGGGCGATCGCTCGCCCCCTGGGTCCTGCGTGTCGCCGTGCCGCGTCAGAACGCGACGAAAGGCGCCGCGCCGCCGCTCGCGGTCTTGTCCATCCCGAAGTAGATCGTCCGGTTGTAGAAGTGCGGCATGCCGATATCGAGCCAGCTGGACGAACCGAACGGGCCGGCGATGTCGTCGAACGCGAACGTCGACGGGTTCGAGAACAGCGAATCCGCGTTCACGACGGGCATCGTCACCGTGCCGCTCACGCCGTTCTGGCCGGTCAGCGTCGCCGAGTTGCTGATCGTCGTCGACGGGCAGTAGAACTGCGTGTTCTTCGAGCAGGCCGGCAACTTGCCCGACGTATCGTTGAAGAAGTACGCATTCGAACCCGTATCGAAGAACGCGGTCACGTTGCGCCCCTGGAACGTCGCGCTGACGTCGCCCGTCGTGGTCGACGTCATCACCGTCTTCCCGGTCAGGTCGGGCAGGCCGAACGTCAGCGTCCCGGTTGCGCTGGCCTGCCCGCTGTCCGAAATTTGCGGCATGCTCACGCTCACCCCGCTGCTGTCGGCGAAGCGATGCACCGGGTTGGCCACCTGCTGCGCCACCGGCACGAGTGCGACCGTGCAGTTCGCGTTGTTGCCGTTCGGGCACGCGTAATAGTTGTTGTTCGTCGACGTCGACGTCGCGCAGGTCGTGCCGCAGTCGACCGGCGCCGGCCCGATGCCGAGGATCCCGTTCGCGCCGAGCGCGCTCGCCGAGTTGGCCGACGCGCCGCCGTTCGTGCACGAGCTCGGCACGTTGGTCGTGCCGAGGTCGCCGATGATCTGCACGGGCAGCGAACTCGCCTGCTCGGAGCCGATCGACAGGTCGACCGTGCGCACCGACCCCCACGTATAGCTCGACACGAACTTGCCGCACTCGGCGACCGGCGCGCCGCCGCTCGTCACCTGCGGGAGGCTGCCGAGCACGCCCGACACGGCGCTGCCGACGAGCCGCAGCCCGTAGGACGCGGTATCGACGAGCACGTTGTTGACCACCTGGCAGTTCGACGTGCCCGGCGCGCAGACCTTCAGGCTGATGGTCGGGATGTTGATCACGTTCGCGACGCCGGCGCTCACGGTGATGACGGCCGTGTTCCCGGAATTGCCGTCCGAGCCGCCGTTACCGTTGTTGCCGCCGTTGCCGTTGCTGCCCGAGCTGCTGCCGCCGCCGTCTCCGCCGCCGCAAGCCGTCACGAGGACGGCCGTCGCCGCCGCGAGGCCCAGCACGCCGAGCCAGCGCTTGAATGTACGAGGAATTCTCAAGATCGCTCTCCCGCTGTCACTGGATGTCGGTGCCGGTCAGGCCGGCAGGCAGCGCCGCCGGCAGCCACGCCTGGCCCGAGAAGGCGCCCATGTGGCCGCCGGTCCGGATCACGAGGCCGCTGGTGTCGACGGACACGGGCGCGCGCCAGCCGCGCGCCTGGTGCGCCGCCTGGACGCCTGCGGTGTACTGCGGGAAATAGCTGCCGAGCAGCGACGCGAGATCCGGCATCGTCGGCCCTTGCCATGCGAGGCCGAACACGCTGCCGGCGGCCGACGTGTATTCGTGGATGACGGTGCCCGATC
Source organism: Burkholderia sp. AU31624 (assembly GCF_020420065.1). Taxonomy (NCBI): domain Bacteria; kingdom Pseudomonadati; phylum Pseudomonadota; class Betaproteobacteria; order Burkholderiales; family Burkholderiaceae; genus Burkholderia; species Burkholderia sp. AU31624. Next base: position 8,385 of record NZ_JAIZRT010000016.1, on the reverse strand, counting down.
CGAGCGTGATCTCGCGGACGGTATAGGCGGCCGTGCTCGTCTGCATGCCGTCCGCCGAACGCATCGCGCGCTGCAAGGCGCGCACGGTCGCGGCCCGATCGTCCGCCGGCGGCGACATCGGCGCGCCGCCCAGTTCCGCGTATGCGTGGACGCTCCACAGCACACCCATTGCAGCCGTCGCGTGCGCGACGGCCCAGCCCAAGCGTTTCAGCTTCACGTTCCCCCCCAAGGGACTGGCTTTGTTGCCGGCGGTGCGGCCATCGCGCCCGCGCCACCTGCCAACATATGAAATCGTACGAATGACGCTACGTTGCTGCTGACGCGTAGTATGCCTGCTGAGTGTGTCGAAGTGTCAATTTGACGCAGGACGACCCTGGGCCTCGCAGGTGAGACGTGCGTGGGAAAGCGGTGCGGGGAACGTGTGACGCGGGCATCGGGCGCCGCTGCGATACGCGGCGCGCCGATGCCTGCGGCAGGTCAGAAGCCCAGGCTGGCGAGCAGGTCGTCCACCTGCCCCTGGTCCTGGACCACGTCGGTCTTGCCTTCCGGCGCGATCTGCGGGCCGTTCAGCAGCGACTCGGGGCTACCGGTCGGGCTGACCTGCTCGGCCGCGAGCGCAGCCGCGGTGGCGGCGAACTGCTCGCGCCGCTCGGGCGCGATGTTCTCGACGAGCACCGTGAGGAGCTGCTGCTCGATCAGGTAGACCATGTCCATGATCTTCTTGATCACCTGCCCGGTCAGGTCCTGGAAATCCTGCGCGAGCATGATCTCGAGCAGTTGCGCGCGGGTGGCCGAAGCCGACTCGGGCAGCGTGCGCAGGAACGTGCGCGTATCGTCCATCAGCTCGCGCACTTCCGCGTGCTCGATCGGTGCCGCGTACCACTGCGCCCAGCGCGCGTCGAGCGCCTCGGCCTCGTTCTGGATGCGCTCCTGCATCGGCTTCGCGACCTCGATCGCGTTCAGCACGCGCACGGCGGCCTGTTCGGTCATCGTCGCGACGTAGCGCAGCCGGTCGCGCGCATCGGGCACGGCTTCCGCCGCCCGCTCGACATGCTTGTCGAGCCCGAGCTCGCGCATCGAATCGCGCAGCGCGCGCGTGACATGGCCGATGCGCGCGAGGATGCGGTCGCTCGCGAAATCGGCGCCTTCGGCCTGGCCGTCGGCGCTGAACCCGGCGCCGGTCAGCGCGGCATGGATCGGCTCGTTCACGTCAGCTCCCGGTCTTCGCCATCTTGTCGATGATCTTGTTCAGCTTCTCGTCGAGCGTCGCGGCCGTGAACGGCTTCACGACGTAGCCGCTCGCGCCGGCCTGCGCGGCCGCGATGATGTTCTCCTTCTTCGACTCGGCCGTGACCATCAGCACCGGCAGGTGCGTGAGCGTCGCGTCCGCGCGGATTTCCTTCAGCATCGCGAGGCCGTCGAGGTTCGGCATGTTCCAGTCGGAGATCACGAAGTCGAAACCGCCGCCGCGCAGCCGCGCGAGGCCGGCCGCGCCGTCCTCGGCCTCGTCGACGTTCGAATAGCCCAGTTCCTTGAGCAGGTTGCGGACGATCCGGCGCATCGTCGGGAAATCGTCCACCACCAGGATTTTCATGCTCTTGTCCATCGTCGTTCCTTTCCAGATTCGTTTCCGTCGGGACGCGTATCGTGGCACGCGCCCCGTGACATTCCATTCAAACGCGCTGCACGCGGTCGCCCATCGTCGCCAGGCGCGCCATCACGCGACGGCTCATCTCGGCGAGCGGCACGATCTCGTCCGCGCCGCCGAGCGCGATCGCCTCGCGCGGCATCCCGAACACGATGCAGCTTGCTTCATCCTGCGCGAACGTGTGAGCGCCCGCGCGTTTCATTTCCAGCAGGCCGGCCGCGCCGTCGCGGCCCATCCCGGTCAGGATCACCCCGATCGCGTTCTTGCCCGCGTGCGTCGCCGCCGAGCGGAACAGCACGTCGACCGACGGGCGGTGCCGGTTCACCGGCGGCTCGTCCGACAGTTGCGCAATATAGTTCGCCCCGCTTCTCGCAAGCAACAGGTGCGCGTGGCCCGGCGCAATATACGCGTGCCCCGGCAGCACGCGCTCGCCGTGCTCGGCTTCCTTCACCGCGATCCGGCACAGGCCGTTCAGCCGTTGCGCGAACGACTTCGTGAAACCCGGCGGCATGTGCTGCGCGATCAGCACGGCCGGCGCATCCGGCGGCAGCGGCGTCAGCACTTCGCGGATCGCCTCGGTGCCGCCCGTCGACGCGCCGATGATGATCAGCTTCTCGGTACTGACGAGTGGGTTGTTGATCATCGGCGCGGCCGGGTGGCTGTCCGCCGCGCGCGCGGCGGCCTGCGGCTGCGGCGCCTGGCGCACGCGCGCCCGCGACGCCGCGCGGATCTTGTCGGCGAGCTTCTCCGCGTAGTCGAGCATCCCGTCGCGAATCCCGACGCGCGGCTTCGTGACGAAATCGACCGCGCCGAGTTCGAGTGCGCGCAGCGTGATTTCCGAGCCGCGCTCGGTCAGCGACGACACCATCACGACCGGCATCGGCCGCAGGCGCATCAGCTTCTCGAGGAAGTCGAGCCCGTCCATGCGCGGCATTTCGACGTCGAGCGTGAGCACGTCGGGGTTGTGCTGCTTGATGAGCTCGCGCGCGACGAGCGGATCGGGCGCGGTCGCGCACACCGTCATGTCGGGCTGGCTGTTGATGATCTCGGTCATCAGGCTGCGGATCAGCGCCGAATCGTCGACGCACAACACTTTGATCTTCTGCACTGCGGTCATGCCTCCTGCTTTCTTGATAGGTTCGCCGGCCGCACGCCGGCGGCCGGCGCCGCGCTGCGCGCGCCGAACAGCTCGATGCGCGGCCGCGTCGGCTGCGGCGGCGCCGGACGCTTCGCCGCGAACAGCTCGACTTGCGGACGCGGCCGTGCGGTGCGGGCGCGATCGGCCTCGCGGGCGAGCGCGGCTTCGCGCTCGGTGACGCCCGGCACCTGCAGCCGCAGCTTCTTCACCGCCGCGCGCCCCGTGGCCGCCATGAACGCGACCTTGCGCGGGTGCACGCCTTGCAGGTCTTCCGCCGTGATGCGGATGCGTTCGAGCGCGAGGTAGCGGCGCACGAAATCCGCGTTGCGGTCGCCGATGTTGATCGTCGTCATCCCTGCCAGCACGGCGGCGCCCCCGAACACCTTCGCCTCGAAGCGTTCGCGGCGCCCGCCGGCCTTGATCATCTCGTTGATCAGCACTTCCATCGCATACGCGCCGTAGCGCATCGATTCCGACGCGGCCGCGCCCGGATCGGCGCCGTCGTCGGGCAGCATGAAGTGGTTCATCCCGCCGATGCCCGCGTACGGATCGTGCAGGCACGCGGCGACGCACGAGCCGAGCACGGTCATCAGCACCATGTCCTCGGCCGTCGTGTAGAACTCGTTCGGCAGCAGCTTCACGCCGGGACGGCCGAAGTGGTTGTCGAAGTAGCGATTGGTGGCGATCGGCAAGGCGCTCATCCGCGCTCTCCCAGAGCGGATGCGGCGCCCGCGGCATGCATGCGCGCGGGAGACGGCATCGCGGACGCCTGCGCGCCCCGCGGCCGCGCGCCCTGGGCGGCGTCGCGGGTCAGTTCGTACACCGTCTGCCCGCGCAGCCGGAACGCCTGCGTGACATACGTGAAGTTCTCCGAATGGCCGGCGAACAGCAGCCCACCCGGCTTCACGAGCGGCTCGAAGCGCGACAGCACCTGCCCCTGCGTCGGCTTGTCGAAATAGATCATCACGTTGCGGCAGAAGATCGCGTCGAACGGCTTCGCGATCCCGTAATCCGCATCGGTCAGGTTCAGCTGCTCGAAGCGGATCATCGCGCGCAGCTCGGGACGCACCTTCACGCGGCCGGCCTGCGCGCCGGTGCCCTTCAGGAAGAAGCGCTTCAGCCGCTCCGGCGCGAGGTGCTTGACCTGGTCGTACGTATAGATGCCGGCCTCCGCCTTCGCAAGCACCTGCGTGTCGAGGTCGGTCGCGAGGATCGACGCGCCGCGCGCAGCCGATTCGCCGAGCGCCTCGATCAGCGTGATCGCGATCGAGTAAGGCTCTTCGCCGGTCGACGCCGCCGAGCACCAGACCGAGACCGGCGCCGGCCGCCCTTTCACGAAATCCGACAGGATCGGGAAATGGTGGGCCTCGCGGAAGAACGCGGTCAGGTTCGTCGTCAGCGCATTGGTGAACGCTTCCCACTCGAGTGGATCGTCTTCCTGCTCGAGCAGGTCGAGGTAGTCGCGGAACGTGTCGAGGCCGCGTGCCCGCAAGCGGCGCGCGAGACGGCTGTACGCCATGTCGCGCTTGTGCTCGGACAGCGAGATCCCCGCGCGTTGATGGATCAGCGCGCGAATGCGTGCGAAATCCGCGCTGGTGAACGCGAAATCGCGCCCCGGCTCGCCCGCGCGAGGCGAGGCATCCGGTGCATCGGGTCGAAACGGCGCGCGCGCGTGCGGCATGGTTTAGAAGGTCTCCCAATCGTCGTCGGACGTGCCGGCCGTGGCCGCCGCCGGCTTCTCGCCGTTCAGCGCCGGGCGCACGAGCGCGGGCTTCGCGGCCGGCTTGTCGGCCGGTGCGGCGGTTTTTGCGAGACGCGGCCCATAGCCACCCGCAGCGGTGCCGCGGGAAGCCGGTGCATCCTTGTGCGCGTGCGCGCCCGTATCGGCCGCACGCTTCGTTTCATGGCCCGCACCCGCAGCACCCGATGCGGCGGCACGCGGCGCCGGCGCGGCGCGCCGTGCCGGTTGTGCGGCAGCCTGCGGCGCCGGCAGCGCGGCGACCGGCGTCGCATCGAAACGCGGCTCCGACGTCAGCGCCGGCGCGTGCTCATGGGCGACCGGCCGCGCGACACCGCGCGACGGCGCGAGCACGATACCGCCCGCCACGCGCCAGCCCGACACGATCGCCTTCATCTGGCGCGTCTGCTCCTCGAGCGACGCCGCCGCGGCAGCCGCCTGCTCGACGAGCGCGGCGTTCTGCTGCGTGACCGAATCCATCTGGCCGACCGCGCGATTGACCTGCTCGATGCCGGTCGACTGCTCGTCCGACGCGGCGCTGATCTCGCCCATGATGTCGGTCACGCGGCGCACGGCCTGCACGATCTCGTCCATCGTCGTGCCGGCGCGCGACACGAGCGCGGACCCGCTTTCGACCTTCTCGGCCGAATCGCCGATCAGCTGCTTGATTTCCTTCGCGGCGCTCGCGCTGCGCTGCGCGAGCGAGCGCACCTCGCCCGCGACCACCGCGAAGCCGCGGCCCTGTTCGCCCGCACGCGCGGCTTCGACCGCCGCGTTCAGCGCGAGGATGTTGGTCTGGAACGCGATGCCTTCGATCGTGCCGATGATGTCGACGACCTTGCCCGAGCTTGCCGCGATGTCCTGCATCGTCGACACGACCTGGCCGACCACCTCGCCGCCCTGCGTCGCGATGTCCGATGCGTTCACCGCGAGCTGGCTGGCCTGTCGCGCGTTTTCCGCGTTCTGCCGCACGGTGCCCGTCAGCTGCTCCATGCTCGACGCGGTTTCCTGCAGCGATGCGGCCTGTTCCTCGGTGCGCTGCGACAGGTCGGTGTTGCCGGTCGAGATCTCGCGCGCGCCGACGTCGATCGACTCGGTACCGCGATGCACGGCCTGCACCATCGTCGTGACGGCGTCCTGCATCCGCTTGATGCCGCCGAACAGGCGGCCGATCTCGTTGGTGCTGAACACGTTGACCGGCTGCGTGAGGTCGCCGCCGGCGATGCGCTCGAAGTGCGCGATCGCGTCTTCCAGCGGCTGCACGATCAGCCCGCGCAGCGCGAAGCGGATCGCGATCACGACGACGAACGCGATCGCGATGCCCGCCGCGATCAACCCGATCATCAGCGAGATCTGCGATTGCGTCGTGGCCTGGCGATCTTCCGCGCGCTTCTGCAGCGACGCGACCACGGCCGCCGCGGCCTGGTCGTACGCGACGAACATCGGGCTGATCTTGGTATCGGCGACCGCGTGGTACGCGGCCATGTCGCCCGCGCGCGCGGCCGCGAACTCGGGCTCGACGCCTTCCTTCACGATCGTCGCGTAGCGGGTGGCCAGCTCGTCGACGAGCGCCTGCTCGACGCCCAGCTTCGGCGTCGCCTGGAACGCCTGCCAGTTCTGGTTCGACTTCGCGTACAGCTCCTGCGCGCGGTCGAGCACCTTGGCCGCTTCGGCCGTGTTGCCGGCTTCCGTCAGCGAGCGGAAGCGGTCGAGCGACACGCGCGCGCGCAGCAGGTACGACGACGTATCGTCGAGCGAGTGGATCGCCGGCAGGTCGACGTGCGCGATCGCGTCGAGCGAGCGGCTCGCGTGATTCAGCGCGACCAGGCCGAGCCCGCCGACGGCTGCGGCCAGCGCCACGAGGATGAGTCCGACCGCCGTGAGCGTCGTGCGGATCGACCAGTTTTGCAACATTGCAGATTCTCCCGAAATTCCTGCGCGCGCAGCGCGCTTACCCGCCGAGCGTCTCGATCAGCGCCATTTCACGGCTCGACATCAGCTTCTCGATGTCCATCAGGATCAGCATCCGGCCGTCGACCGTGCCGAGGCCCGTCAGGTACTCGGTCGTCAGCGTCGCGCCGAATTCCGGCGCCGGCATGATCTGGTCGGTCTGCAGCGTCAGCACGTCCGACACGCCATCGACCACCATCCCGACCACGCGATGCGCGACGTTCAGGATGATCACGACGGTCTGGTGGTCGTACTCGACGCGGCCGAGATGGAACTTGATCCGCATGTCGACGATCGGCACGATGATCCCGCGCAGGTTGATCACGCCCTTGATGAACTCCGGCGCGTTCGCGATGCGCGTGACGCTGTCGTAGCCGCGGATTTCCTGCACCTTCAGGATGTCGATCCCGTATTCCTCGTCGCCGAGCGTGAACACGAGGAATTCCTGGCCCGTCGCGTCGCCTTGTTCCGCGTCGCGGCGGCTCGTCGCCGCGTTCGCCGCGGCCGGATTGATCATTTGGACTTCAGCAGACACGTTTGCCCCCAATCGGTTGAATGGCGAGTGACATCAGAACATCGCGAGCTCGGCGCCGGCACGGGCGCCGTGCATCGCACGGGTTTCGCGGTTCAGCGCCGCGACGTCGACGATCAGCGCGACGCTGCCGTCGCCGAGGATGGTCGCCGCCGAGATGCCGTGCACCTTGCGGTAATTGGTTTCGAGGTTCTTCACGACCACCTGCTGCTGGCCGACCAGCTCGTCGATCAGCATCGCGAAGCGGCGCCCCTCGGTTTCCATGATCGTGACGATTCCTTGCGTCGGGTCGGTGCGCGCGTCGTCGACCGAGAACACCTCGTGCAGCGCGACCAGCGGCAGGTATTCGCCGCGCACGCGCACCACGCGCTCGCCGTTGCCGACCGTGTAGATGTCGTCGTTCGACGGCTGCAGCGACTCCATCACGAAGTTCAGCGGCAGGATGAAGATCTCGTTGCCGACCTTCACCGACATCCCGTCGAGGATCGCGAGCGTCAGCGGCAGCACGATCCGCGTGGTCGTGCCGCGGCCGGCCACCGACGTGATTTCCACGTGGCCGCCCATCGACTGGATGTTGCGCTTCACGACGTCCATCCCGACGCCGCGGCCCGACACGTCGGTCACCGTCTCGGCGGTCGAGAAGCCCGGCGCGAAGATCAGCTGCCAGACTTCGTCGTCGCTGATGTTGTCGGACACCTGCATGCCCTGCTTCGCGGCCTTCGCGAGGATCCGCTCGCGGTTCAGGCCCGCGCCGTCGTCGCTCACCTCGATCACGATGTTGCCGCCGTGATGCGCGGCCGACAGCACGAGCTGGCCAACGGCGTCCTTGCCGGCGGCCACGCGCTTGTCGACCGTCTCGATCCCGTGGTCGAGGCTGTTGCGCACGAGGTGGGTCAGCGGATCGATGATCCGTTCGATCAGGCTCTTGTCGAGCTCGGTCGCCTGGCCGAACGTGACGAGCTCGACCTGCTTGCCGAGCTTGCCGGCGAGGTCGCGCACGAGACGCGGGAAGCGGCTGAACACGTAGTCCATCGGCATCATGCGGATCGACATCACCGCTTCCTGCAGGTCGCGCGCGTTGCGCTCGAGCTGCGCCATCCCGTTGAACAGGCGGTCGTGCAGCGCCGGATCGAACGCGCTCGCGGTTTCCGCGAGCATCGCCTGCGTGATCACGAGCTCGCCGACCAGGTTGATCAGCTGGTCGACCTTCTCGACACCGACGCGAATCGAGCTGCCTTCGGCGCCCGATGCCGCCGCGGCCGCCGGGCGGGCGCGCTTGTCGTCGTGATGCGCGGCGGGTTGCGGCGCGTGGTCGGCCTGCGCCGCCGGCTGAGCCGGCTGCGGCGCTTGCGCGGCGGCGGCGGCCGGCTCGGCGGGCG
>NZ_JAIZRT010000015.1:0-104948 GCF_020420065.1 Burkholderia sp. AU31624 | reverse complement strand
GGTGCGGCCGGTGCCGATGCCGCCGGTTGCGGTGCCGCGGCCTGCGGCGCGAATACCTCGGCGCGCGCCGGTTGCGCGGCGGCGGCCGGTTCCGCGGCCGGCGCCGCGGCGTCCTGCGCGGCAGCCGGTGCCGTGCCGTGCCCGACGCGGATCTGGCTTTCGTCGATCACGAAGCAGCACACGGCGACGATGTCGTCGGACGGCACGTCCGATTCGACCCACAGCGTCAGGTCCGCGCCCGCTTCCTCGCGGCCGACGATCCGGCCGAGGTTGCCGAGTTCTTCGGTGAGCAGTTCGCGATCCTTCGCGTCGACGCCCACGAGCGTGATCTTCAGGTGCGGGCCGCCTTCGCCTGCGTCGCCCGCAGGATGCGCGGCCGCGACGGCCTGCTCGATCACGTGGTCGGGCGCGCGATCGTCGCCGGCGGCCGGTTCCACGGCCGGCGCGGCCGGGGCGGCGACGGCCGCGACCGGCGCCACGGGCGCAGCGGCGGCGGCAGCCGGCGCGGCCGCGCCGCTCTCGGCCTTCAGCCGTTCGAGCTTCGCGCAGATCGTCGCGGCGGCGGCCGCGTCCGGTTCGGCGCTCGCGCGGTAGTCGACGAGCTGGTCGGACAGCACGTCCTTCGTCTCCAGGAACGCGTCGACCATTTCCTTGGTCAGCGTCAGCTCATGGTTGCGCGCGCGGTCGAGCAGCGATTCGAGGATGTGCGTGGTGTCGGTCAGCGCGGAAAAGCCGAACGTCGCCGCGCCGCCCTTGATCGAATGCGCGGCGCGGAAGATCGCGGCCAGATCCTCGGGGTCGGGCGAGCCGACGTCGAGGTTCAGCAGCAGCTGCTCCATCTGCGCGAGCAGCTCGTCCGCTTCGTCGAAAAATGTCTGGTAGAACTGAGTGATGTCGAGAGTCATGCCCGGTCCCGGGTTGAATGCGTCGCGTGAATGTCAGGAGGCGGCCGGCTCGGACAGCGTCGCGACCAGGTCGACCAGCACGGCGGGGTCGATCGGCTTCTCGATCCAGCCGGTCGCGCCCGCGTCGCGTGCGGCGTCCTTGAACGCGTCGCTGCCTTCGGTCGTCAGCACGAGGATCGGCGTTTCCGTATAGGCGGTCAGCTTGCGCAGCGCGGCGATCACTTCCAGCCCGCTCTTGCGCGGCATGTTCTGGTCGGTCAACACCAGGTCGTACGGCACGGTGGCCGCCAGGTCGAAGCCGGCCTCGCCGTCCGGCGCCACCGTCACGTCGTAGCCGGCCTGCATCAGCGTTGCCTGCAGCAGCGCACGCATGGTCGCGGAGTCGTCGATGGCGAGAATGGTTCGGATCATATCTGTCTCGGAATCTCGTAAACGTCAGGGTTTCGGCACGGCGACGGCGGACGCCGCGAGCGCCGGGCGCACGGCCGGCGCCGGAGCCAGCTGCTGCGCGAGCTGCTGCGAGCCGGCCGCATCGGCCGACAGCGTCGTGGTCGTCGCATCGTCGCGCATCAGCGCCTCTTCGGATTTGCGGTTCAGCACGATCACGCTGATCCGGCGGTTTTCCGGATCGAGCGGATCGGCCTTGTTCAGGTTCTGGGTCGACGCGAGGCCGAGCACGCGCAGCACTTTCGCCTCGCCCATGCCGCCGGCGATCAGCTCGCGGCGCGACGCGTTCGCGCGGTCGGCCGACAGCTCCCAGTTGCTGTAGCCGCCCTCGCCGCCCGCGTACGGCACGGCGTCGGTGTGGCCCTGGACGATGATCCGGTTCGGCACGTCGTTCAGCGTCTTGCCGATCTCGCGCAGGATGTCGCGCATGTACGGCTCGACGTGGTCGCTCGACATCGCGAACATCGGCCGCTTCTGCGAATCGACGATCTCGATGCGCAGCCCCATCAGCGTGGAATCGATGCGGATCTGCTGCTTGAACTGGCGCAGCGTCGGGTTGGCCTCGATCGCGGCCATCAGCTTGATCTGCAGGTCGTGCAGGCGCGCCTGCTCGAGGCGGTCCTGCGCGGCCTGTGCGTTCTGCGCCTGCGAGCGGGAATGCTCGTCGCCCATCTTCGCGAGACGTTCGGCGAGCTGCGTGGTGCCGTCGGTGCGGCGCAGCGTGCCGGCGTCGACGCTCGACAGGTCGCGGCCGCCGCCGTTGATGATGCTGGAATCCTGCGAGCTGCGGTCGCCGCTGCCGAACAGCGCGGCCTTCAGCGGCGTGTTGAAGTATTCGGCGATCCCCTTCAGCTGCACCGGCGTGACCGAGCTCAGCAGCCACATCAGCAGGAAGAACGCCATCATCGCGGTCATGAAGTCCGCGTACGCGAGCTTCCAGGCGCCGCCGTGGTGGCCCTTCTTCGCCGGGGCCACCCGCTTGACGACGATTGCGCGATCCTTGCTCTTGCTCATTGGGCGCTCCGCGTCACTTTGCCTTCACGCGGCGCACATGTTCTTCGAGTTCGGAGAACGACGGGCGCTCGGTCGAGAACAGCACCTTGCGGCCGAACTCGACCGCGATCGCCGGCGCATAGCCGTTCAGCGTCGCGAGGATCGTCACCTTGATGCACTGGAACATCTTGGTCGACTCGGCGACGCGCTGCTCCGCGAGGCTCGCGAGCGGCCCGATCAGCCCGTACGACAGCAGGATCCCGAGGAACGTGCCGACCAGCGCCTGCGCGATCATCGCGCCGAGCACCGCGGGCGGCTTGTCGGCCGACGCCATCGTGTGCACGACGCCCATCACGGCCGCGACGATACCGAATGCCGGCATCGCGTCGCCGACACGCATCAGCGCATGCGCGGGGCCTTCGCCTTCCGCGTGGTGCGTCTCGATCTCCTCGTCCATCAGGCTCTCGATCTCGAACGCGTTCATGTTGCCGCCCACCATCAGGCGCAGGTAGTCGGTCAGGAATTCGACGATGTGATGATCGGCGAGGATCTTCGGGTATTGCGTGAAGATCGGGCTCTTTTCCGGATCGTCGATGTCGGCCTCGAGCGTGAGCGTGCCTTCCTTGCGTGCCTTCGCGAGCAGCACGTAAAGAAGCGCCATCAGCTCCATGTAGACATCCTTCGTGTATTTCGAGCCCTTGAAGAGCGTCGGCAGCACGCGCAGCGTGGCCTTGATGGTCTTGCCGCCGTTGCCGAGGATGAACGCGCCGACACCGGCACCCACGATCATCAGGATCTCGACCGGCTGGATCAAGGCGCCCAGATGCCCGCCTGCCAGCGCATAACCGCCGAAGACGGACAACAGCGTCACGAGTGTTCCCACGATAATCAGCACTGCCTGTCCCTCACGAATGACCGGCGGGGAGACCGCCGTTAAACAGGTTTACGGCAGTCGGCAGGAAAACTTTCGCGGGCGGCCAGGCGGCGGCCCGACGGTGTTTACCAGCAATTCGCAGACGATTCGCGCCACCCGGCGCGGCCTGAACGCCCCGCCCGGCGCTGCTCAGGCCGCGGCAGCGGCCAGTTCGGCGCGCGCGGCGGCGGCCTTGCGGGTCTTGCCCGCGCGCGACGGCGGCTGGCAGAGGCCGCAGACGAAACCTTGATGCGGATCATGCGCATGCGCGACGAAGTGGCCGCCGCAGCGCGTGCACGGGGTCATCTGCAGCATCCCCGAATCGAAGAAGCGCACGAGCGTCCACGCGCGCGTGAGGCTCAGCGCGGCCTCGTCGCCGGACAGGTTCACGTGCTCCTGATAGAGCCGGTACGCCTTCACGATCGACTGGATCGGCTCGCAGCGGCCGTGATCCTGCATGAACCGGTAGATGTTGTAGAACAGCGACGAGTGGATGTTCGGCTGCCACGTCATGAACCAGTCGGTCGAGAACGGCAGCATCCCCTTCGGCGGCGACACGCCCTTCAGTTCCTTGTACAGCTTGATCAGACGGTCCCGCGACAGGCTCGTCTCCGCTTCCAGCAGCTGCAGCCGGGCGCCCAGTTCGATCAGTTCGATGGCGAGGGTGATTTCCTTCACCTCGATCACGACGCTTTTGCTTGCCATGGTGATAACCGTCCGCTTGACGTTATTCGGATGGATGGCCAATACGCTGCCCACCGGCGCGGCACGCCGGGACACACGCAAGGCGGGATGGATCAGCGGACGCCTTCGACCTGCTGCCCGGCCATCAGGATGGCCGAGTGGGCGTGCGCGACGACATCGCTGCGGCCCTTGTCGGCGAGCGACGACAGCAGCGCGTGATCATCGAAGCGGAAGCGGCACAGCATCTGGTTCGACGCGGCCAGCTTCACGGTCTGTGCGAGCGTGAGGTTGGCGAGCACATCGGCGAGTTCCTGGGAAATGCCCATGCGGAACATGCCCATCGCTTTGTCTTCCCGCAGCAGGCGTTGCGCGAGGAGGAGGTACGACAGGTTGACCTCTTTGATCTCACTGAGCATTTCGCTGGTAGCGCTCATGATTCCCCCGTTAAAGAGCTTTGCTTTGGCCATTCGTGTTATGAAAACGTTTGCTCGATCAGGGCGCTCTTGGCGCTCAGTCGGCTCGTTTATAGTCTTACAGGGCGAATTTTGGCCAAACGGCATGTGCGCCGGTATCAGCGAAGTGGCGTATGCCGCGCAGGATTTGTCTGTAAACCGTGTAGGAATTTTTCCGACAAAGCGAATTGAAAGGCTCAATCGGGGAAACGGCTGGCAGCGCGAATTCGGCTGTGATGTGTCCGATGGCCTCCGTGCAGTCCTGGAAGGCTTGCCGGCAAGGCTGCCGGCAATCGGATCGGTAAAAATTATAGTGCTTTTTCACGAAGACGCAACAATAGTTGCGTCTATCTCCGTTTCTGTTTCCACACCCTTTTTATCGGGGTTTTCGCGTATTTCATCGTGTAACAAGCCTTAAGTGTTTGAAAAAACACTCGAACCCCTCAGGGCGATATCGATAATGGACTCCAATGGGCGGCGGCGCGAGCCGTGCCGGCCCGCCCCGCAGCTCGTCGTCCGGCGCCCCGCGCACCCCGCCCAGGGCACGGCCACGTACCGCCAACCGCGTACGCCGGCGAGTTCCGCAACCTTGCACGGGATCCGCATCGGCGCCCCGCGCCCCCGGGTCGAAACAGGAGAACCTCCATGCGAATTGCCCAGATCGCGCCGCTTTACGAAGCCGTTCCGCCGAAACTCTACGGCGGCACCGAGCGTGTCGTGTCCTACCTCACCGAGGCGCTCGTCGATCTCGGCCACGATGTGACCCTGTTCGCCAGCGGCGACTCCGTCACGTCGGCCCGACTCGAGGCGGCCTGGCCGCGCGCACTGCGACTCGACCCGTCGATCCGCGATTCGATGGCGCCCCATATGCGGCTCCTCGAAAAGGTCGCCCGGGTCGCGCACGAATTCGACGTGCTGCACTTCCACCTCGACTACCTGCCGTTCCCGCTGATGTCGCGCCTCGACACGCCGTACGTGACGACGCTGCACGGCCGCCTCGACCTGCCGGAACTGCAGCCCGTGTTCGACGCGTTCCCGGACGCGCCGGTCGTGTCGATCTCGAACAACCAGCGCAAGCCGCTGCCGCAGGCCGCGTGGGCCGGCACCGTGTATCACGGGCTGCCCGACACGCTGCTCACGCCGCAGCCGGGCGTGAAGCCCGAATACCTCGCGTTCCTCGGCCGGATCTGCCCGGAAAAGCGCGTCGACACCGCGATCCGGATCGCCGCGCAAAGCGGGCTGCCGCTGAAGATCGCCGCGAAGGTCGACAAGGCCGACGCCGACTACTTCAAGGAAGTGATCGAGCCGCTGCTCGACCAGGCGCACGTCGAATTCATCGGCGAGATCAACGAGGCGCAGAAGCCCGCGTTCCTGTCCGGCGCGAAGGCGCTGCTGTTCCCGATCGACTGGCCGGAGCCGTTCGGCCTGGTGATGATCGAGGCGATGGCCTGCGGCACGCCGGTCGTCGCGTTCAACCGCGGCTCGGTGCCCGAAGTGATCGAGGACGGCGTGACCGGCTTCATCGTCGAGGACGTGCAGGGCGCGGTCGGCGCGCTGCACCGGATCGACAGCCTGTCGCGCACCGCCATCCGCGAACGTTTCGATACGCGCTTCAGCTCGAAGGCCATGGCGCAGCGATATGTCGAAACTTACGAATCGCTTTGCACGGGAGCCCGTCAACCGGCATTGCGCCGGGTCGCCGGCGCCTGACACTGAATGCCGCAAGGAAATATGCCGTAATCCAATCCGCGCCGAAATTGGCGCGGATAACAAAAGAGCCGCATCTCGATGCGGCTCTTTTGTTTGGGCTTTCGGTCATTCGATGAGGAAACGATCGCGGTTTTTACCGACGATCCAATTCGGCGGCTTGCCGCGCCCGCTCCAGGTCGCGCCCGACTTCGGATCGCGGTATTTCGGGGGCAGCGGCGCCTTCTTCGGCGGACGCCCGCGCTTCGCTCGCTCCGCGAAGCCCAGATCCTGGGCAGTCAGCCCATATTCGGCAATCTTTTGCTGGACTTCCGCAATCACCGCCGCCACTTCCTGGCGGCGCACATCGTCCGCCTGGGCCTGCAGATCGGCGATCTGCGCCTTGAGCTTCGCGTATTGAGACATTTTTTGACTCCCCTTTTCGATGATGCGGCCCCGGCGAATCCGGCCGGGACACCAACATCCGTTACGCCATCCGCACTGCCGCCCTGCCCTTCGAAATTAATGCTGCCATCTTTAACCGATTCGGCTATATCGAGAATGCGGACTTATTCTAATAAAAGGCATTCGTCAGCTATTCAAATTTAACAATCGTTGACCCTCCCCGACCCGATTCATTTCCTATAATCCAGACCAATTCCGGGTGACGGTTTAAATCCGTCGCGTCGTCCGGTTGTCTTCAATCCACTTGAACGAGGTCCTTACATGAATCTTTCTCAGCGTCTCGCTGCAGAGGTATTCGGCACGTTCTGGCTGGTGCTCGGCGGGTGCGGAAGCGCCGTGCTGGCCGCCGCCTTTCCGGGCCTCGGCATCGGCTTTGCCGGCGTCGCACTTGCCTTCGGCCTGACCGTGCTGACGATGGCATTCGCAATTGGCCACATTTCGGGCTGCCACCTGAATCCGGCGGTGAGCGTCGGCCTGACGGTCGCCGGCCGCTTCCCCGCACGGGATCTCGTGCCGTACATCGTCGCGCAGGTGGTCGGCGCGACGCTTGGTGCATTCGTGCTGTACCTGATCGCGACCGGCAAACCGGGCTTCGACGTCGTCGGCAGCGGCTTCGCGACGAACGGCTTCGGCGAGCGCTCGCCCGGCCACTACGCACTCAGTTCGGCGTTCATTTGCGAAGTCGTGATGACGGGCTTCTTCCTGTTCGTGATCCTGGGCGCCACCGACAAGCGCGGCGTGCCGGCCGGCTTTGCGCCGATCGCGATCGGCCTGTGCCTGACGCTGATCCACCTGATCTCGATTCCGGTCACCAACACGTCGGTGAACCCGGCCCGCTCGACCGGCCCCGCGCTGTTCGTGGGCGGCGATGCGATCGGTCAGCTCTGGCTGTTCTGGGTGGCACCGATCATCGGCGCGGTACTCGCCGGGATCATCTATCCGCTGGTCGCGGGGCGTGACGACGCCGTCGACCTGCTGCCGGCATCGGCTCGCACAAGCGAATAAAACACTACGGGGTCAAGCGAGCAGAGCAGCGAGCCTCACGCTGTCGAAGAAGATCGAGGCAAGTCATTTCGACGGGCGCCACTGGCGCCCGTTTTTCATTTCCGCCCCCGGCGGGACGCTCAGGAGGCGGCGACGTTGTCTTCGAGCGAGAACAGCGTGCGCAGGTGGCGGGCGACGCCCGCATCGAAGTTGTTGCCGATCCGCGGGATGTGCGGGAGCCGCGCGACCAGGTCGGGATTCGCGTTGTTCATCATGAACGCGTGGCCGGCGGTTTCGAGCAGGTCGATATCGTTCATGTTGTCGCCGAACGCGATGCAGTGGCCGGTGTCGACGCCGAGCCGTGCGAGCACCGAGCGCAACGCGCGGCCCTTCGACACGTTCGCGGTCATCACCTCGAGGCAGTCGGGCAGCGAGTACGTGACGTACAGCGCATCGCCGAAGCGCACGCGCATCTGCTCGGCGACGACCGCCAGATCGGCCGGATCGCCGATGTACAGCACCTTCGCGATATCCGCGCCGTCATGCGCGGGCATGTCGATCACGTCGTAGCGGAAGCCCGAATCCTGGTGGAATTCGAGCAGGTGCGGCGCATCGCGGTCGATCAGCCAGCCCTGGTCGGTGAACAGGTTGACGATCACGCGGCCGTGCGCGCCGACGACCTCGGGCTGCACGAGGCCGCGGACGATTGCCGGATCGATGTCCTGCGCGTGGATCGTCGTGTCGTCCGGCGCATGCACGCGCGCGCCGTTCGACGTGATCAGGTACGGCCGGATGCCGAGCACGTCGCGAATGCCGGCGACGTCCGCGTAATGGCGCCCGGTGGCGATCACGAACTGCAGGCCGTCTCGGTCGAGCCGGCGGACGGTGTCGATCGTGTACGGATCGAGCTGGTGGTCGCTGTTCAGCAGGGTACCGTCGAGATCGGTGGCGATGACTTTGTACATGGGACGGAAGAATGGCGCTCAGGGCTCTGCGGAACGGCCATTCTAACGTCGGGCCCGGTTGCCCGCCGGACGGTTCCCGGCCGATTGCCGCCCGCGGCGCGGTTGCGGTGCGCTTTCCTCCGGCTCGACACGCCGTCAGCGCCCTTCCGCCGCCCGCAGCGCCTGCAGCGCGAGCCGCAGCGCGCCGTGCGCGGAATCGTCGAGCGGCGCGCGCAGCCGCCCGGCGTGGCGCGCCGGCACGGCCGGTGCGAGGGCGTCCGCCAATCCGCCGCACAGCGCGACCGGCAGCGCCTGCTGCGGATCGAGCGCGTCGATCATCTTGCCGATCTCGTCGCCCGCCTGCGCGATCAGCGCGCCGGCGACCGGATGCGAACGGTGCGCGAACACGATCGGCGCAAGCCGCGCGTAGATCGTCTGGTTCGCATCGCACGACCACTGGACGAGCGCGTCGCGATCCTGCGCGCCCGTTTCCGCGAGCAGCGCGCTGGCGAACGCATCGCGCGGCACGCGGCCGTCGAGCGCCTGCTGCGCATAGGCGAGCGCGCGCACGCCGAGCCATGCGCCGCTCGCCTCGTCGCCGGACGGGAAGCCGAAGCCGCCGGCGATCCGGCACGCGCCGGCCGCATCGAGCGCGGCGGCGATGCTGCCGGTGCCGAGCGCGACGATCAGCCCCGGCGCGCCGCCGTGCGCGCCGACGACGGTCGTATACGCGTCGCTCTCGACCGCGAGCGCGCCGAGCGGCGCCTGCGCGCGGAACGCGGCCAGCCACGCCGCATTGTTGACGCCCGCGAGCCCGCAGCCGAGCGCGCACTGCGACCAGTCGAATGCATGACCGGCCTGGGTGAACGCATCCGCGCAGGCTGCGCCGATCGACGCCCACGCGCGCTCGATGCCGAGCCCGAGCCCCGACGGGCCGCCGCGCCCCTGCGCGAGCTCGCGCCCGTGCCGGTCGGCCAGCACCGCGCGCGTGCCCGTGCCGCCGCCGTCGATGCCGATCGCAAAAAGTAATGCCGCCATGCCTTCATCCCGCTGATTCGAACAGGCGCCAAGCTTAACCGGATCGGCGCCGCGCGCCCATCTGCCGTTCGGCCGGCTGTTCCGTGAAAAGGGCTTCCGCTATGCTGACGCGATCGAATCGATACGAAAAGCGAGGCAGACGATGTCGCAGCGGTGCAACTGGGTGAAGACGGAAGCGGATGCTCACTATCACGATACCGAGTGGGGCGTGCCGTCGCACGACGATCGCCACCTGTTCGAAATGCTGATCCTGGAAGGCGCGCAGGCCGGACTGTCGTGGTCGACGATCCTGAACAAGCGCGCGGGCTATCGCGAAGCCTTTGCGGATTTCGACGTCGATGCCGTCGCGCGCTTCACGCCGAAACGCATCGAGAAGCTGCTGGAGAATCCCGGCATCGTGCGCAACCGCGCGAAGGTCGAATCGGCGGTCACCAACGCGCGCGCCGTGCAGCGCATCTGCGAAGAGCACGGGTCGCTCGCCGCGTTCCTGTGGTCGTTCGTCGGCGATACGCCGGTCCAGAACGCGTGGCAGTCGTACCGCGACGCGCCCGCGTCGACCGAACAGTCCGACGCGCTCAGCAAGGCGCTGAAGGCGTATGGCTGCAAGTTCGTCGGCTCGACGATCTGCTATGCGCTGATGCAGGCCACCGGCATGGTCAACGATCACGAAGTTGGCTGCCCGTGCCACGCGCAATGCGCGGCGCTCGGCGGCAAATCGCCCGCACGCCGGCGCAAGGCGGGCTGACGGCACGAAGCGGGCCGACGGCGCGGGCAGCGGCCGGCCGCCCGCCGGCCCCCGCGGCCCAGCGCGGGTTACGCCGCCCGCTCACCGCTCACGAAGCGCGGCGCTGCGCGGCGCGCCACACCTCACCTTGCGGCGCGCGACGACGCCGGCGCAACCGCCCGCATGCTGCGCGCGGCCCGCACACGGGCGCTGCGCTTCTTCACCCAGATGCAGATGCCCGTCACGCTCAGCATCGCGATCACGATGCCGAGCGCGCTCACCGCCGCACGCCCCGCGACGCCGGCGATCCGCCCCGAGTGCAGCGGAAACTGCGCCTGCATGAACAGGTCGCCGGCCGA
Source organism: Burkholderia sp. AU31624 (assembly GCF_020420065.1). Lineage (NCBI taxonomy): Bacteria > Pseudomonadati > Pseudomonadota > Betaproteobacteria > Burkholderiales > Burkholderiaceae > Burkholderia > Burkholderia sp. AU31624. Next base: position 94,354 of record NZ_JAIZRT010000015.1, on the reverse strand, counting down.
ACCGCGGCCCGGCACCTGGGCGGCGACGGGCCTGCCGGTCACCGCATCCCAATAGAGCCACGCATTGCCGAGCCCAACATCGCCGTGATCGTTGCCGGGCGTGAAGAACCCGACCGCATAGGCATTCATCGCCGGCGCGAACAGCAGCGCGCCGGGCGGCGCGGCGAAACCCGCGTCGCGCCCGGCCGCGCGCGCGATCTCGACGATCCGCTCGCGCGGCAGGATCGTGCTGCCCGGCTCGGCGGGCGGGAAGTGTTCGGGATTCGTGTACGGCGTCTCGGCCAGCGGCGACACCAGCGATACCAGCGGCCGCACGACGGGCAAGGCGAGATTCATCGAGATCGACGTGACCGCGACGACCAGCAGCAGCCCCCACACCCACACGCCGCCCGAGCGGTGCAAGTCGAACACCAGCGGATAGCCGCCGCGGCGCACGCGGAACGCAAACGACTTGCGCCAGCTCTTCGGGTTCGGAAACGCGAGCACGAGCGCGATCAGGCAGTCGATCGCCCACACGATGCCGACGACGCCCATCACCCAGAACCCGAAGTTGATCCCGCCGTACATGGGCAGGAACAGCGAATAGTGCAGCCGGTAGATGAACGGCATCAGGTCGAGCCGCGCAACCGACAGCGCGCCCCATTCGCGGCGGGCCTGCACCGCGCCCGTCGCGGGATCGACGGCGATCTGGCTGAAGCCGAGCGCGTACGGCTGGCCCGTTGCCGGGTCGGTGCGCGGCATCACGCCCGCCTGCAGCGTGTGGCCCGGCTCGATCGCGAGCGGCAGATAGGTCACCTGCACGCGCGGGTCGGCAGCCTCGATGCGCGTCGCGAGCGCGAGCGGATCAAGCGGCGCCGCATCGCTGCGGGCGGTGTAGAAGTCCGGGTTCAGTGCCGCGTCGAGTTCGTGATCCCACGCGATCAGCGCGCCGGTTAGGCCCGCGACGAACAGGAACAGCGCGATCGCGAGGCCGAACCAGCGATGCAGGCGGACGAGAAACGGCCGCAGAAACGCGTTCATCGCGCGCCCTGGGAAAGGAAAGCGGGCCGGCACGAGCGGCCCCGGTTCAACGGGATGCAGGTCATTTGCGGTCAGGCGCCGCGCACGAGCCGGCCGGCCACCGCTGGCGAGGCCGGATGCCCTTGCACGCGGCATGGAATTGTTGCGCGTTCGACGGGTTTTGATACGATGCGCAACATTTTATCGCAATGCGAATGATTCTTACTTGCATTTTTACTTACCCGCCATGACCGTCAGCCTCGCCCGTCCTCCCGTCCGCCCACGTCGCGTGGCCGCCGCCCTTGCCTGCCTTGCCGCGTCGCTCGCGCACGCGGACGATTCGCCCGGCGGCGCCACGGCGTTGCCGGCCATCAACGTCACCGCTGCGCATGACTCGCCGCAGCACCTGACCGACACGCTCTCCACCGGTGCGCTCGGCACGCGCCGCCAGCTCGACACGCCGTTCTCGACGACGATCGTCACGTCGGAGGAGCTCGAGGCACGCCAGCCGTACAAGCTCGGCGACGTGTTCGCGAACGACGCCTCGGTGTCCGACAACAGCGGTGCGTACAGCGCATGGGCCAGCTACATGACCGTGCGCGGCATGCAGCTCGACTGGCAGAACGGCTACAAGATCGACGGGCTGCCGTTCGTCACGTACGGGATCACGATGCCGTACGAACAGCTCGACCGCGTCGAGCTGCTGAAAGGGCTCGGCGGGTTCCTGTACGGCTTCGTGACGCCCGGCGGTGTCGTCAACTACGTAACGAAGCAGCCTGGCGTCGAACCGGTACGCAGCGTCGACGTCGGCTACCGGAGCACCAACGTGTGGACCGAGCACGTCGATCTCGGCCAGCGCTTCGGGCCGAACGGCCTATTCGGCGCGCGGCTGAACGCGACGCACGAGGAAGGCAAGACGTACAACGACGGCAACATCCGCCGCGACAGCGTCTCGCTCGCGCTGCAGGCGAACCTGACGCGGGACCTGTCGGTGACCTTCGGCGCGCTGTACCAGGACCGCCGCACGACGGGCCAGACGCCGTCGATCTTCACCGGCAGCTACCCGGGCGGCGCGCTGCCCGCGACGATCAGCGGCGGCACGACGAACCTCGGCGGCAAGGACCAGTACCTGAACACGAACCTGCAGCTCTATACGGCCGGGCTGCAATACCAGCTCGCGCCCGACTGGCAGCTCGACGTCGCGTACAGCTACAGCAAGGCGACGCGCCGCCGCAACGAAAGCACGCTGTACCTGCAGGACGCGGCCGGCAACTACACCGACAGCCGCTACGTCGGGATGGAGGATCACCGCTTCAGCCAGTGGCGCGCGATGGTCGAGGGCAAGGTGCGCACGGGCCCGTTCAGCCACCAGATCGTGCTCGGCGCGTCGTGGCAGAAGCAGGCGAACGACTATTCGGCGAACAGCGTGTTCGTGCCGCTCGGCGCCGGCAACCTGTATGCGCCGAACCCCTACCGCTACGACAGCCCGCACGGCTTCATCCAGTACCGCACGAGCGAGATCGTGCAGAAATCGCTGTTCGCGAGCGACACCGTGCAGCTCACCGAGCGGTGGTCGGTGCTCGCCGGCGTGCGCTACATGAATTACGAGCAGCGCTCGTTCCAGGCGAGCGGCGCCGAGGATCCCGGCTACCGCCAGAACGGCGTGGTCACGCCGACGTTCGCGGTGATGTTCAAGCTCGCGCCGACCACGACCGCTTACGCGAGCTACGCCGAATCGCTCGAGCCCGGCAGCCGCGTGAACGACGTCTACGCGAACGCCGGCCAGGTGCTCAAGCCGCTGCGCAGCAAGCAATACGAGCTGGGGATCAAGAGCGAGCACGCGCGCTGGAGCGCGACGGCCGCGCTGTTCCGCATCGAGCGCAGCGCCGAATATGCGAACGCCGCGAACGTCTACGTGCAGGACGGCGAATCGATCATCCAGGGGATCGAGTTCGGTGCGCGCGCGAAATTCGGCGCACGCTGGAACGCAGGCGTCGACGCGATGCTGCTCGACGCGTGGTATGCGAACGGGATCGGCAACAACGGCAACCGTGTCGCGGGCGCGCCACGTTTCGTGCTCGCCGGCGACCTCGGCTACGCGGTGCCGGGCGTGCCGGGGCTGACGCTCGGCGTCGACGCGAAATTCACCGGCGCGACGCCGCTGCGCGCGGCCGGCGGCCTCGACGCGCCGGGCTTTCTCGTCGTCAATGCGGGCGCGCGCTACCTGACGCGGGTAGGCCGCCACGACGTGACGCTGCGCGCGTCGATCGACAACGTGCTGAACCGCCGTTACTGGGAATACCAGTACGCGGACTACGTGAAGCCGGGCGACCCGCGCACGGTGAGCCTGAGCGCGAAGATCGACTTCTGAACGGCGGGCCGGCGGCCGCAAACCGCCGGCCGTCAGCCATTAGCCGGCACGGCCGCCGCGCCACGGCTTCGGGATTTTCCCGGCCCCCAAAAGCAAAACGGCGGAGCGGCTTCTTTCGAAGCACGCTCCGCCGTTTCGCGGCGAACCGTAAGACGCTCTTAGTGGAGCTTCTTCGGCAGCATCTGGCTGCGCAGGCGCTTGTGCAGGCGCTTGACGGCTGCTGCCTTCTTGCGCTTGCGGACTGCGGTCGGCTTTTCGTAGGACTGGCGTTCGCGCAGTTCAGCGATCAGGCCATTTTTTTCGATAGCACGGCGAAAGCGGCGAATCGCCACTTCGAACGGCTCGTTTTCTTTCAGAAGAATCGTCGTCATGTCGTTCCTAAATTGCTTAAACGGTCAAAAACGTAGCGGCCAAGCGCCACGCACCGGCCATCCGAGCGTCCCCACAAACAGGCGAAACGAGCGGAAATACGGCCTCGGAGGCCGGAAAAGAGAGGCGGAAAGCACCGCGAGTACGCTTCACAACCGCGTGCAGCGCCGCGTTTGACTGCCAGCAGACATGCCGAAAACGGCAGAGGCTTGACAGAAATCTCAATTCAGCCCGCCATCATAGCAGAGAATCACAGACAAAACTACCCTTTTGCATCCCCCGGTTCGTCGCTCCGCGTGGCGCGGCCGCTCGCCCCGTCGAACGGGGCCGGGTGCCGCGCCTGCCGGCGGCCCGGCCGGCCAAGCCGGGCGTGCCTTTCGACCGACAACCCTCCTTCCGTCCCGAATTTCCCCAAACATCCCTCTAAAGTTTTCGCCGGGTGCCGCCGTCAACCAGGAAAGGCGGGGCAGCGCCAGTCGCGATAAAGCGCAACGCCGAAATCAGAACCTGTCTGTATCCCAGCCATTTTCCAAAACGAGGAAGCAAATGCTGAACATCAACACCAACATCCTTTCGCTGACGACGCAGACGAATCTGTCGGGCTCGCAAAGCGCACTGTCGCAAGCAATCAACCGCCTGTCGTCGGGCAAGCGCATCAACACCGCTGCTGACGATGCAGCAGGCCTGGCGATCTCGACGTCGCAAACGGCGGCAATCAATGCGCTGACGCAAGGTGTTGCAAACGCGAACAACGGCATCTCGATGATCCAGACCGCCAACGGCGCGCTGCAATCGACGGTCGACAACCTGCAGCGTATCCGTACGCTGGCGCAACAAGCTGGCGACGGCTCGCTGGATTCGAGCGCTCGCGCGAACCTGCAAGCTGAAGTGACGACGCGTCTCGGCGAAATCGACCGTGTCGCATCGCAAACGACGTTCAACAGCCAGACCATCCTGGGCGGCACCGGCAGCGTCACGTTCCAGATCGGCGCAGCAGCGAACCAGGTCGTTACCGTCGACTTCGGCACGGCGAACTGGAACAGCACGGGCATGAGCGTGAACACCCTGAGCGTCGCCACGCAGTCGGGCGCGCAATCGGCGATCACGGCGATCGACGCGGCACTGAAGCAAGTCAACACGTTCCAGGCAACGCTGGGCGCAGCACAGAACACGTTCCAGGCTGCGATCTCGACGACGCAAACCCAGGCAACCAACATGACCGCCGCTCGCTCGCAGATCACCGACGCGGACTTCGCGACGGAAACGGCGAACCTGAGCAAGGCGCAAGTGCTGCAACAAGCTGGTATCTCGGTTCTGGCGCAAGCGAACTCGCTGCCGCAGCAAGTCCTGAAGCTCCTCGGCTAATCGAGCAGCACCCGCGGCGGGCCACGCGCCCGCCCGCCTCCGGGCCCGGCGGCGTCGCCATGCGATGCATCGCGACGCCGCCGACACCGCCCGGATCAGAATTTTCCAGGGAGGCACGCCTCCCTCTTTGCATTGAACCGCGGCGCCCCGCCGCATCGCGCACGTTGATTGCGCGGACGACCGGAGCAACGGCATGGCCACCACGACCCCCGTCAGCAGCACGGACATCACCACCCTCCTGTCGCAGGCCGGACAGTCGATCATCAGCGGCGCGACCAATTCGTCGCTCGACGTCAATACGCTCGTCACGACGCTGGTGAACGCGAAGACGGCCGGGCAATTGCAGACCCTGCAGACCCGCCAGACGAACGACAATACGCAGCTGTCCGCGATCGGCCAGCTGAAGGGGGCGCTGTCCGCGCTGCAGACCGCGCTCACCGGCCTCTCGAACGGCACCACGCTCAGCAGCCTGGCCGCGACGGCGAGCGGCAGCGGCATCGCGACGACGGTCACGAGCGGCAGCGGCGCGGTGGCCGGTTCGTATTCGGTCAATGTCACGCAGCTCGCGACCGCCAACAAGCTGTCGTCGGCCGGCGTGACGTCGGCGGACACGATCTCGGCCGGCTCGCTGAGCATCACGTTCGGCAGCAATCCCGCATTCAACGTCAACGTGGCGGCCGGCGCGTCGCTGTCCGACATCGCGTCGTCGATCAACTCCGCGTCCGGCAATGCCGGCGTCACCGCGTCGGTCATCACCGGTTCGGACGGCCAGCATCTCGTGATGCAGTCGAACGACACCGGCGCGGCCAACACGATCTCGATCACGGGCACGGGCGTCAACTCGAAGCTGACGTCGGGGTACACGACGGTCACGCCGGCGGCCGACGCGAAGCTGACGATCGACGGCACGCCGGTGTCGAGCGCGTCGAACAACGTGTCGGGCGCGCTGACGGGCGTCACGCTGGCGCTGTCGCAGGCCGCCGTCGGCACGACGCAAACCGTCACGCTGTCGCAGGACACCGCCGCGGCGACGACCGCGATCAACAATTTCGCGACCGCGTATACCAACTTCGTGAACACCGCGAAATCGCTGACGAGCTACGACTCGACGGCGAAGACCGCCGGCCCGCTGCTCGGCGACGCGATGATGAACACGATCAGGAACACGCTCGCGACGACGCTCAGCAGCGGCGTCACGACGGGCGGCACGACCTATGCGCTCGGCAGCATCGGCATCAACGTGGACTCGACCGGCGCGATGTCGGTCGACACCGCCGCACTGACCACCGCGCTCAAGTCGAACAGCTCCGCGGTGGCGGCGATCTTCAACCAGACGAACGGCATCGCCCAGGCGCTCAATGCGAACATCACCTCGTACACGCAGACGTCCGGCCTGATCGACCAGCGCACCACCGCGATCAATGCCGATCTGACGAGCGTGCAGAGTCAGGCCACGCAACTGCAGACCTACTCGAACCAGCTGACCACGCAATACACCGCGCAGTTCACCGCGCTGAACACGCTGATGGCGCAGATGGCGAACAACACCCGCTACCTGACCCAGCTGTTCGGCGGCCAGAACAGCTCCGGCGCGTTGGCCAACAACAAGTAAGCCTTGGCAGCCCCCCTTCGGAGCCGAACCATGACGAACGACACCCTGTCCCGCGCCTTGGACCTGACCCGTGCCATGCAGTCGGCGGCCGACGCACGCGACTGGGTGCGCGTCGCGGCCCTCGTCGACGAACGCTCGCCGCTGCTGATGAACCTGTCCGGCGAGCAGACCCCGGACGGGCTGGACCAGGTGCGGCAGATCATGGCGATCGACGCGTCGATCACCGAGCATGCGCAGACGGACCGTGACCGCCTGGCTGCGGAATTTGCGCAGTCCCAGGAGCGGATCAAGGCCGCGAGCCAGTACCAGATGGCCGGCTTGCTGTGACCGGCCGGGCGTCTCGCCCGCCGCGCAGGTCGAATTAAAAGACGCCGCCAGTCGAGCGGACCGTTGTCGCCGTACCATCGAGCCGCTTCACTGCGGCTTTTTTTTTCGCCGGCGGGCGGGTGAGCGAGCCGGATCGCGCCGACTACGCCCGCGTCGCCCGCTCGACGGCCGCGCCGATCATCTCGGGCGGCCGGCCCGACGGTGCGCGAGCGCGGCTTCCCGCCGAGGCGCGCCCCGCTCGTCATGCGTCCGGGGTCGCCGTCTCGCCGGACGCGTAGCAGGCCCACATGCCGTGCAGCGCGTCCTCCAGGTTGCGCGCGAAGCGCGACGCGTCGCACAGCGGCGACGCGAGCGCGCGCTCGCGCAGCGTCGCACGCAGCGTCGCCAGCCCGTCACGGTCGCGCGCGAACGCGACGGCCTTCGCGAGGTACGCCGCCTCGTCTTCCGCGATCCATTCGCCCATTCCCGCCGCGTGCAGCAGGCTCTCGCAAATGTGCGTGACGAACCGGCCGCCCTTCATCCCGAGCACCGGCACGCCCATCCACAGCGCTTCGGCCGTGGTCGTGCCGCCCGGGTACGGGAATGGGCTCAGCGCGATGTCGATGCGGTGATACGCGGCGAAGTACTCCGCACGCGGCGAACCGCCTTCGAGAATCAGCCGATCCGCGCCGATGCCGTGCCGCGCGAAGCGGTCGAGCGTCGCCTGGTTCACGTCGCCGGCGCCGAGCTCATGGGCCTTCAGCAGCAGGCGCGCGTCCGGCAGCGCGTGCAGGATGCGCGACCACAGCGCGACGACCTCGTCGCTGATCTTGACCAGCTTGCCGAAACAGCCGAACGTGACGCCGCCATGCGCCGCCATCGGCAGCGGGCCGACCGCGACATCGTACGGCGGCGGCGTGAAGCACAGGTAGCTGTCCGGCAGCCGCCACGGCCGCTCGGTGAAGTGCTGCGCCTCGTCGGCCGGAAGCGTATGCGCGTCGCCGATGAAATAGTCGATCGCGCGGCAACCGGTGGTCGCGAAGAAACCGAGCCAGCTCGCCTGCACCGGCGCGGGCTTGTGTCCGAAGATCGGCAGACCGCTCCAGTCGGTATGGCCTGCCATGTCGATCAGGATGTCGATGCCGTCGTCGCGAATCAGTTTCGCGGCCTCCTCGCGGCCCAGGCTGACCACCTTCTTCCAGCTCGCGAAGTTCGGCTTGAGCCGCGCGGTCACGTCGTCCTCGCCGATGAACGTCACATACGCATGTGGCTCGATGCGCGACCGGTCGATCCGCGCCAGCACGCTTTCCAGAAAAATGCCGACCGGGTGCTGGCGCAGGTCGCCCGACACGAAGCCGACGCGTAGCGGCCGCCCCTGTGCCTGCGCGACGCGCTGCGCGCGGTCGTGCTCGAACGGAAGCGCATCGCGCTCGAGATGTTCGCCGTAGCGGCGCGCTTCAGCGACCCACTCCTGCGGCTCGAACGCGGGCGAACTCGACATGTTGAACAGCATCCGCGAGTACGCGCGATGCAGGTCGAACCGGATTGCCGCGCGGAATGCGTCCAGCGCGCCGGCGAGATCGCCTTTCGCCCACAGGATGTCGCCGAGCGTCATCTGGAGCTTCAGCGGATCGATGCCGAGTTCCCGCGCGATCTCCGTATGCTTCATCGCCTCGTCGAGCTTCTCGAGCCGCAACAGCGCGGCGGCGAGGTTCTGATGGGCGTCGGCATCGTCGGGGTTCAGGTCGATCGCGTGCCGGTAGCTCAGTTCCGCCGCAGCCAACCGGTTGAGGTTGTGATACGCGTAGCCGAGGAAATTGTATGCATCGGCCAGTTCGGGATCGAGCTCGATCGCGTGCCGGCACGCCTGCACAGCCTGCCCGTATTCGCCCTGCTGGTTGCGCAGGTCGCCGAGCCAGGCCCACGCCCGCGCATGCGCGGGATCGATCGCGATCGCCCGCTCGAGCAGTTCGACCGCCTTGCCGAACTCGCTCATGCGCTGCAGCAGCCTGGCCAGTACGCAGTGCGCGTCCGCGTCGCCCGGATCGAGCCCCTCGCGCGCATGGTCGACCGCACCCCGCAGATCACCTGCCGCGCGCAGCGTCTCGCTCAGCCCCTGGTGCGCGACACGGAAGCCCGGTTGCAGCGCGATGGCGCGACGATAGGCCTCCGCGGCATCGTCGAATTTCTCCTGCGCCTTCAGCGCGTTGCCGAGATTGCAGTACGCATCCGCGTATTGCGGCTGGTGCGCGACCGCCTTGGCGTAGCTCGCCGCCGCCGCCTCGTGCTCGCCCAGATCCTGCAGCGCGTTGCCGAGATTGTTGTACGCCTGCGCATAGCCGGGCCGCAGCTCGATTGCGCGCGCGCAGCTCTGCATCGCAGCCGCCGGCTCGCGCGCGTCGCGCAACGCGTTGCCGAGGTTGTTGTGCGCCTCCGGATAGTCCGGCCGCAGCCCCACCGCGCGACGGTAGTGCGCGATCGCGTCGTCGAGCCGGCCGCTTTCGCGCAGCATGTTGCCCAGGTTGTTGAAGTACGACGCGTCCGGCCGCGCGACGAGCGATTGCTCCATCAGCGCGATGCCCGCGTCGTACTGCTTCAGCTGGCACGCCAGCAGACCGAGAAAATGCAGCGCATCCGGCTGGCCCGGCTGCGCGGTGAGGATCGCGTCGTACAGCGTCTTCGCTTCGGCGAGACGCCCCGCCTGGTGATGCGCCAGCGCGGACTGCAGCGTGTCGTGAATATCGTTCATGCTTCGTGTTCCGAGTTCGTATAGCGTTGCCACATGCCGATGAACGCCGCTTCGAGATGCGCGGCGAACCGGCGCGCGTCGCACAGCGGCGACGCGAGCAGCTGCGCGCGCAGCCCCGCGCGCAGCGTCGCGAGCCGCTCGCGGTCGCGCACCGCCTCGATCGCCTTCGCGACGTAGGCAGCCTCGCCGTCAGCGACCCATTCGCCCATGCCCGCCGCGTGCAGCACGCTTTCGCAGATGTGCGTGACAAAGCGGCCGCCCTTCATGCCGAGCACCGGCACGCCCATCCACAGCGCTTCCGCGGTGGTCGTGCCGCCCGGGTACGGGAACGGGCTCAGCGCGACGTCGATGCGGTGATAGGCGCCGAAGTATTCCGCGCGCGGCGAACCGCCCTCGAGGATCAGCCGGCCCGCGCCGATGCCATGCCGTGCGAAGCGCGCGGCGGTCGCGTCGCGCACGCCCTCGCGGCCGAGTTCGTGCGCCTTGAGCAGCAGCCGCGCGTCCGGCAGCGTGTGCAGGATGCGCGACCATGCGCGCACGACGTCGTCGCCGATCTTCACGAGCTGGCCGAAGCAGCCGAACGTCGGATGGCCGCGCGCCGCCATCGGCAGCGGGCCGACCTCGACGTCGCAGGCCGGCGGCGTGAAGCACAGGAAGCTGTCCGGCAGCCGCCACGGCTGCTCGACGAAGTGATGCGCTTCGGCGTCCGGCAGCGTGTAGCGGTCGCCGATGAAGTAGTCGATCGCGTCGCAGCCGGTCGACGCGAAAAAGCCGAGCCAGCTCGCCTGTACCGGCGCGGGCTTCCAGCCGAACACGGCCAACCCGCTCGACTGCGTATGGCCCGCGAGGTCGACGAGGACGTCGATTTCGTCGTCGTGAATCATCCGCGCGGCCGCCTCCGGGCCCAGCGCGGCGATCGAGCGCCAGCTGCTCGCGTGCGGCTTCAGTTTCGCGGTGATCGCGTCCTCCTCGTCCGTGGTCACGTACACGCGCAGGTCGATGCGCGTGCGTCCGAGGTGCGCAAGCACGCTTTCCAGGAAGATGCCGACCGGATGCAGGCGCAGGTCGCCGGACACGAAGCCGACCCGCAGTGGCCGCCCCTGCGCGCGCGCGGCCCGCTCGCGCGGATCGTACGCATACCGCGTCGAACGCGCGGCCAGGTGCCGGCCGTAGCGCCGCGCGTCGGCCAGGTAGTCGGCGGGGTTCACGCAGGCGGACGCCGCCGCGCTGAACAGCAGCCGGTTCAGCACGGTCGCCGCGACGTCGTCGGCGTCGTCGCGCACCAGCGCAAGCGCGTCGCGATACGCGTGGACCGCGGCATCGACGTTGCCCTGCGCGCGCAGGATGTCGCCGAGATTGACGTGCATCAACACGGCCGGCGGGCCGGCCTGCAACGCCTGCCGGCAATAGATGAGCGCCTCGTCGAGCCGCTGCAGCTTCAGCAGCACGACGGACAGGTTGTGGCACGCGCCGGCGTCCGCCGGATTCAGCGTGACGGCCGTGCGATGGCTGGCCTGCGCCGCGTCGAGCCGGTCCAGTCCGTGATACGCGTTGCCCGCGTGGTTGTGCGCTTCGGCGAGGGTCGGCGCGAGCCGGATCGCGTCCTGCGCATGCGCGAGCGCTTCCGCGCAGCGCAGCTGCTTGTGACGCACGGCGCTCAGGTTCGCGTGGGCCATCGCCATCGACGGGTCCAGCTCGATCGCGCGGCCGTAATGCGTGGCGGCGCCGTCGAGGTCGCCCAGATCCTGCAGCGCGTTGCCGAGGTTGTTGTACGCCTGCGCGTAATCGGGCCGCAGCTCGATCGCGCGTGCGCAGCTCTGCATCGCAGCCGCCGGCTCGCGCGCGTCGCGCAATGCATTGCCGAGGTTGTTGTGCGCCTCGGGATAGTCCGGCCGCAGCGTCACCGCGCGACGGTAGTGCGCGATCGCGTCGTCGAGCCGGCCGTTTTCGCGCAGCATGTTGCCGAGGTTGTTGAAGTACGACGCGTCCGGCCGCGCGACGAGCGATTGCTCCATCAGCGCGATGCCCGCGTCGTACTGCTTGAGCTGGCACGCCAGCAGCCCGAGAAAATGCAGCGCGTCCGGCTGGCCCGGCTGCGCGGTGAGGATCGCACCGTACAGCGTCTTCGCTTCGGCGAGACGCCCCGCCTCATGATGCGCGAGCGCCGCCTGCAATGCCTGTCCTGTTCCGTCCATCTCGTCTGCTCTGCTCAATAGGGATGAGGTTCACGTCCGAAGTCGATCAGCCGGCGGCCGTGCCCGATCGTCACGGCCGATGCCGCCATCCCATCGCGTGCCATCCCGACGACGGTGTCGCGCACGCGCCACCGGCCGGAATGACGATCACGTCGGCCGGCGCGGTGTTCTGCGCGTGGGGCGCCATGTTCCGCGTGCCGCCGGCGTGGAAATGCCCACGCCCGTCACGTCGCGAGCGGCCTCACACGGACGCGCCCGGCGCGGCTTCGACGTGCTGCGCCCACATGCCGTGCAGTGCGTCCTCGAAGTGGCGCGCGAAGCGGGGCGCGTCGCACAGCGGCGACGCGAGCACCTGCGCGCGCAGCGTCGTGCGCAGCGCCGCCAGCTCGGCGGGCTGGCCGACCTGCGCGACGGCCTTCGCGACATAAGCGTCGTCGTCGTCCGCGATCCACTCGGGCAACCGCGCCGAATGCAGCAGGCTCTCGGCGATGTGCGACAGGAAGCGCTCGCCGCGCCGGCACAGTACGGGCACGCCCATCCACAGCGCTTCGGCGGTCGTCGTGCCGCCCGGATACGGGAACGGGCTCAGCATCAGGTCGACGCGCCGGTACGCGGCCAGGTATTCGGCGCGCGGCGAGCGGCCTTCGAGGATCAGACGCTGCGCGTCGATGCCGTGCGCCGCGAAGCGCGCGGCAAGCGCCTGCTGCTCGCGCGGATCGTCGAGATGCTCCGCCTTCACGAACAGCTTCGCGCCCGCGACCGATTGCAGCACGCGCGACCAGACCGCGACGACGCGATCGGTGATCTTCGCGAGCTTGCCGAAATAGCCGAAGGTCGGATGGCCGTTCGCAAGCATCGGCAGCGCGCCGACGTCGACAGGCTCGGCCGGCGGCGTGAAGCACAGATAGCTGTCCGGCAGATGCCACGGCCGCTCGGTGAAATGCGCGGCCTCGGCGGGCGGCAGCACGTGACGGTCGCCGATCACGTAGTCGATCGCGCGCACGCCGGTGCTCGCGAAATAACCGGGCCAGCTCGCCTGCAGCGGCGCCGGCTTCCACGCGAACAGCGGCAGGCGGTTGTAGACCGTGTGGCCCGCCGCGTCGAGCAGCACGTCGATGCGGTCCGCGCGGACACGCGCGGCCGCCGCTTCGTCGCTCAGGCCGGCAATGCAGGTCCACGTCGCGAAGGCCGGCTTGAGGCGGGCGGTCACGTCGTCCTCGACGTCGCGCGTCGGGTATGCATGCATCTCGATCCGGTTCGGGTCGAGATGCTTCAGCATGCTCTCGATGAAATAGCCGACCGGATGCGCCTTCAGGTCGCCCGAGACGATGCCGACCTTGAGCGGCCGCCCGGCGCGGGCGGTCAGGTCGACGAGCCAGTCCGTCCACGGCGTCGCGCCGCGCGTGACGACTTCGTCGTAGCGCGCGGCCTCGGCGAGATAGGCGTCCTGATCGAACGCTTCGCTGCAGTGGCTCGCGAACAGCAGGTTGCTGCGCGGCTCCGGCAGTTCGGGGCGCAGCGCGACCGCGTGCCGGTAAGCCTCGAGCGCGGCCGGAATCTCGTTCAGGTCGAACAGCGCATTCGCAAGGTTGTTGTAGGCCTGGCCGTTGTCCGGCTTCAGCGCGATGGCCTGGCAGAACGCATCGACGGCCGCGCGGGCGTCGCCGGCGAGCCGCAGCGCGTTGCCGAGGTTGTTGTACGCATCGACGTAGTCGGGTCGAAGCTCGATGGCGAGACGGAAGCACTCGGCGGCGGCGGCGTGACGGTTGTCCGCCTGCATCACGTTGCCGAGGTTGTAGTAGTACATCGCGTCCGGCCTGACCTCGATCGCCGCCATGATCAGGTCGGATGCCTCCCGATAGCGCCCGTACTGATGACCGATCAGGCCGAGGAGGTGAAGCGCGTCCGCGTGCCGGGGATCGGTGTCGAGGATCTGCCGGTACAGCGTCTCGGCCGCTTCCAGCCGGTCGGCCTGATGGTGCGCCAGCGCCTGTTCGATCGTGGCGGCGGCGGGGGAGGTGGGCATCATGATGCTTAAGTCGTCCTGGTAGCCAATACGGGATTCGAATCGCGGCCGGCACCCCTGCGCCGGCGCACGCCTGCGCCCGCGGACGCACGCACCGACGGTCTCCGACGTGTCCGAATTCTCCTCGCGCACGCCGCGTTCCAATTGGGCGAGCAGGTGCCGGAATTGGTCGTTATTCCCGCGACTGCAAGCCGCACCCGCGGGCGCCCTGAATGCGCGCCGGACACCCGCGCATCCATCGAAATGCGGGGTGAAACCACCCGCTAATCCGACATTCGATCCTGGCGCCGCTCGCTAGACTCGATTCCGAAAGATGACCGGATTGCACCGTGCGGACAGCCGCGACGCGTGCGGGCCCGGTTGCCGCACCGGATGCCGGCCGCGCACGCGACCCCGGTCCGCCACGGCACTTCGTTCGGTATCACTCATAGTCCCTGGAGCCTTTTGTATGCACGAGTCATCCATCATCACCAACTCGAACGACGACCAGCTCGCCGCGCGCCGCGAACTGTTCGAACTGCTGCACGCGTATCCCGCGACCCCCGAGGAACTGGAACGCTCGCTCGGCCTGTTCGTGCGCGGTTCGCTGCTCGCGCGGTTCCTGGCGACCTTCGAGGTGTATCAGAAGATCGTGCCGCTGCCGGGCTCGATCCTCGATCTCGGCACATGGCGCGGGCAGACCGCGGTGCTGTGCGAGAACTTCCGCGCGATCCTCGAGCCGCTGAACTTCCAGCGCCGCATTCACGCGTTCGATACGTTCACCGGCTACGCAGGCTTCTCCGAGGACGACTCGCGCGACCGCAAGCTGTTCTCCGACGGCACCTATTCGGTGGCGAGCGGCTACGCGGACCTGCTGCGCAAGCTGCTGTCGCTGCACGAGCGCAACAACGCGATGGGCCACGTGAACGGCAAGCACCGCGTGTGGGAAGGCGACTGCCGCGACACGCTGGCGGCGTTCGACGAAGCGCACCCGGGCGAGACGATCGCGCTGGCATGGTTCGACCTGAACGTGCCGGGCCCGACGGAGCAGGCGTTCGAAGCGGTGCTCCAGCGCCTGGTGCCGGGCGGCGTGGTCGCGGTGTGGCAGCTGATGCGCGGCCATCAGGCCCCCGCGGAAGGCATGCACTACCTGCACAAGGTGCTCGGCAAGTACCCCCACCAGATTCACCGGACGCAGGCGTATCCGTCGCTCTGCTACATGACGTTCCCCGAAGGCGGACAGGGGCGCTAATGAAGATCGCGATCCTCGGCAACGGCATTCTCGGGCTGATGACGGCCCGGGCATGGCAACGCGCGGACCCGACTGTCGAACTCGTGATCGTCGGCCCGGCACTGCGCCCGGGCTCGGCGACGCGCGCGGCGGCGGCGATGCTCAACTCATTCACCGAACTCGAAGGCGACTCGCTCGGCACGCCGCTCGACCGCTTCAAGTTCGAGCTGAGCCGCGCGGCGACCGCGGCCTGGCCGGGCGTATTTGCCGAGATCTGCACGCCGGCGCGCGAGGTCGCCCACGGGTTCGGCACGTACGTGCTCAACAACGCGGCGACCGACGCGCTCGACGACGAGAACTTCGCGGCCGTGAAGCGCTTCTGCCGCGAATTCGAGGAACCCTGCGAGGCGGTCGATCCGTCAAGCATCCCGAACTATCACCCCGACCCGCGCTATCGCGCGTTGAACGCGCTCTACCTGAAGCGTGAGGGCTGGGTCAATCCGAAGCAGTTTCTCGACGCGCTGACGGCATCCGTCGCGCAGACGGGCAACACGACGCTCGTCGACGCCCAGGTCGAGCGGCTCGATATCGCCGGCGGGCGCGTCGTCGCGGCGCGGCTCTCCGACGGCAGCACGCTCGACGCGGACCGCTTCGTCCTGTGCAACGGCGCGAACCTCGGCCAGCTGCTGCGCGCGAGCGCGCCCGAGCTGCCGGTACAGCGGCTGTTCTACGGCATCGGCATGTCAATCGAGCTGCAGAGCGCGGAAAACGTGCACACGCACTGCATCCGCACCACCAACCGCGGCCTCGCATGCGGCGTCTATTCGGCGCCGTACGGGCCGGACCGCACGCTGATCGGCGCCAGCAACTACATCAGCCCGGTGCCGATCGACCACGGCCACGTCGGCAGCGCGTACTCGCTGCTGAAAGCGGCAATGGACCAGATCAACAGCAAGTTCTACCGCGCGAACCTCGTCAACGTGAACGTCGGCTGGCGGCCCATGACGTCCGACCTGTATCCGCTGTTCGGCGAAACCAGCGTGCGGGACCTGTGGATCCTCGGCGGCACCAAGCGGGACGGCTTCCACCTGTCGCCGGTGCTGTGCCGCGACCTCGTCGCCGCGATGCGCGGCGAGCCGATCGACCCGCGTTACGCGGAGCTTGCGCCCGAGCGGCCGCTGATCCGCAACATGTCGCGCGAGGCCGCGATCGCGAAGACCGTGCGGCACCAGCTCAACGCGGCGTACCAGCACGACTTCGAGCCGGCGAGGAACCGCATGGTCGAGCAGTTGCAGCGCTCGATGCGCACGGACCTCGAAGCGCTGCACGACCGGATCGGCGCGACCGACTGGGGCATTCCGCCCGAGCTGGTCGACATGTACCGGTACGGCCACATCCCGGCATGAGCGGCACGCCCATGGAAGCGGTTGCGAAGCGCGTGGCGATCGTCCAGTCGAACTACATCCCGTGGAAGGGCTATTTCGACCTGATCGCCGCCAGCGACGAATTCATCCTGTACGACGACGCGCAGTACACGCGCCGCGACTGGCGCAACCGCAACCAGATCAAGACGCCGCAGGGCGTGCAATGGCTGAGCGTGCCGGTGAAGGTGAAGGGCAAGTATCTCCAGACGATTCGCGAAACCGAGATCGACGGCGACGACTGGGCGCCGCAGCACTGGAAGCGGCTGCAGCAGAACTACGCGCGCGCGCCGCACTTCGCGGGCTATGCGGACGCGCTCGAAGCGCTCTATCTCGGCCGCCGCTACGACACGCTCAGCGAGCTGAACCGCACGCTGCTGATGTGGATCAACCAGCAGCTGGGAATCGACACGCGCATCTCGTCGTCGTCGGACTACACGCTGAACGGCGACCGCACCGAGAAGCTGCTGAACCTGTGCATGCAGGCGGGCGCGACCGAGTACCTGTCGGGCCCGTCCGCCCGCTGCTACCTGGACGAGAACCTGTTCGCGGACGCGAACATCGCGGTGCGCTGGTTCGACTACCCGGCCTATCCCGAGTACCCGCAGCAGTGGGGCGACTTCGTGCATGGCGTCACCGTGCTCGACGTGCTGTTCAACTGCGGCCCCGACGCTCGCGAGTACGCGCTCTATCGGGGCGCGTGACATGTGCCGATGAACGCATCCCGTCACGCAAGCCTGCACGACGACGGCCCTGCGCGCTCGCGCGGCGCCGTCCGGCAGGACACCTGAACGGCGCCGCGCCCGCGCCGCCGATCGCCCGTCACTTTACGAGGAGCCTGACCATGTTCGGCCCACCCAACCTCGACTGCATTCCGTTCGGCCGCCCGTTCGTGGTCGGCAAGGAGCTCTACTACATCGCGAAGGCGGTCGAGCAGGGCGGCCTCGCCGGCGACCAGGCGTTCACGAAGCTCTGCCACCGCTGGCTGGAAGCGCGCATCGGCTGCCAGCGCGCGCTGCTCACGCACTCGTGCACGGCCGCGCTCGAGATGGCCGCGATCCTCGCCGACGTGCAGCCCGGCGACGAAGTGATCATGCCGTCCTACACGTTCGTGTCGACCGCCAACGCGTTCGTGCTGCGCGGCGCGACGCCGGTGTTCGTCGACATCCGCCGTGACACGCTGAATCTCGACGAGACGCAGATCGCCGCCGCGATCACCAAGCGCACGCGCGCGATCGTGCCGGTGCACTACGCGGGCGTCGCCTGCGACATGGACGTGATCGGGCAGCTCGCGGCGGACCACGACCTGTGGGTGATCGAGGACGCCGCCCAGGCGCTGCAGTCGACGTGGAACGGCAAGCCGCTCGGCAGCCTCGGCCACCTCGCGTGCCTCAGCTTCCACGAGACCAAGAACGTGATCTCGGGCGAAGGCGGCGCGCTGCTGGTCAACGACCCGCGCCTCGTCGAGCGTGCGGAGATCATCCGCGAGAAGGGCACCAACCGCAGTCAGTTCTTCCGCGGGCAGGTGGACAAGTACACCTGGGTCGACGTCGGCTCGTCGTTCCTGCCGGGCGAACTGATCGCGGCATTCCTGTACGCGCAGTTCGAGCACGCGGACGTGATCACCGCGCAGCGGCGCGCGACCGTGCAGCGCTACCAGGACGCGCTGCAGCCGCTGCACGCGGACGGGCTGGTCGAGCTGCCCGCGATTTCGCTCGCCGAGCGCGGCAACGGCCACATGTTCTATTTCCTCGCACGCGACCTCGCCGAGCGCACCGCGCTGCTGCAGCAGATCCGCGCGGTGGGCGTGAACGCGGTGTTCCACTACGTGCCGCTGCACAGTTCTCCGGCCGGCCAGCGCTACGGGCGCTGCGGGTCCGGCATGGCGGTGACGGACCTCGTCGCCGACCGGCTCGTCCGGCTGCCGCTGTACCACGACATGACCGAAGCCGAACAGGATCGCATCCTCGACGTGGTCTTCGATTTCTACCGCACCCGATAACGATGACGACTCCCCAACCTGGCGTGGCGCACGGCGGTTCGCGCATCTTTACGCGACTCGACCACCCGTACTACATACTCGCGCCGAATTTCCGGCAAACCTCCGGCGGGATCCGCGCGATGCACTACCTGTGCCACGCGCTGAACCTGCTCGGCCACGAAGCGTACGTCTGCACGGCGGTCGTGCATCCTGACCTGCGCACGCCGCCGCTGACCAACGACATCGCGCAGGCGCACGCCCGCGCGAACCGCAGCCCGATCGTCGTCTACCCGGACGTCGTCACCGGCAATCCGTTCAACGCGCGCTGCGTCGTGCGCTATCTGCTGGCCGAGCCCGGCCGCATCAACGGCGAACCGATCACCCTGCAGCCGGACGACCTCGTCTTCACGTTCGGGCCGTCGCTGGTGCCTGAGGAATGGAAGGCGGACCTGCTGCGCATGCCGCTGGTCGACACGCGCATCTTCAACAGCGACGGGGTCGACGACGCCCGCCGCAACGGCACGGCCGTCTTCATCAATCGCCACCTGCGGCGCGGCGGCACGCTGCATCCGGTCACCGCCGAGTCGATCGAAATCTCGACCCGCGTGCCGGAACGTTCGGCGCACGAACTCGCGGCGCTGTTCCGACAGGTCGAGTGCGTGTACATGTACGAATGGTCCACCGCCGTGTTCGAAGCGCTGCTGTGCGGCTGCCCGGTCGTGTGCATCATGAATGACGCGTCGCTGCCGGAGCCGTTCCGGTGGGTGATGGACGGCAAGGGCATCGCGTGGGGGCTCGACGAACACGCGATCGCCCACGCGAAGGCCACCGTTCACGAAGCGCGCAGCGTCTACCTGAAGGAAGAGGAGACGTTCTGGCAGCAGTTACGGAACTTCGTCGAGCGGACCCAGGCCCACGCGGACCAGCTGGATGCGCAGGCCGTCGCGACGGGCGCCGCCGCCCAGGGACAGTCCGCGCCGCGCTCTTGCATCGCGGTCGTCACCGCCGAACCCGCCGACCACGCGCGCACCAGCCTGCGCTTCGCGCAGCCGTTCGCGCGGCTGGACCGCGAATGGGCGCTGACGTTCCCTGTCACGCCAGCCGGCATCGATCCCGACGCGCTGCAGCGCGCGGACCTGATCGTGCTGCAGGGCGACACGCCGGGCCTGCTGTCCGCCGCCACGCAGGAACACCTGTTCTCGCTCGGCAAGCCGGTCGTCCTCGACATCGACGTGCCGCTCGACACGCTGCTCGCCGACATCCCCGGCGCGGCCGACAACGCGCGCCGCAAGGCAGGCATCCGCAGCGCCGTGCAGCGCGCGCATGCGCTCGTCGTGCCGTCGGAAGCGCTGGTGCGGGAGTACCGTCATGTCAACGCATCGGTCCACGCGCTGCCGACCGGCGTCGATCTCGAGCGTCTGCACCGCACGGCGCCCGGCGTGCGCGACCACGTGAACCTCGCGGTTTCCGGCACCGGCCTCGACGGCGTGCGTCTCGAGCAGGTCCGCCACGCGCTGGCCGAGCTCCGCCGCCGGTTTCCGGGGAAGCTCCGGGTGTCGTTCGTCGGCGCGGCGCTGCCGGCCGGCTGGGACCGCGAACCGGACGTCACGCTGATCGCGGAGCCTGCCCCTTACGACCGCTACGCCGACGCGCTGAAGCGCGCGGACCTCGACATCGCGCTGGTCGCGGCGCCGGTCACGTTGCGCGACGATGCGCCGCCGCGCGCATGGCTCGAATGCTCGGCGGCCGGCGCGGCCACGGTGCTCGTCGCCACGCCGGCGCAAGGCGGCCCGGTTGTCCACGGCAGCACGGGCTGGCTCGTCGCCGACACCGCCGACGCGTGGGTCGACGCGATCGCGCACCTGATCGAGCATCCGCACACCCGCGCGCAGCTCGCCGCGGCCGCGCAGGATGCGATCCGCGCGCAGCACGACATCGGCCGCAACGCCGCCCGCCACGGTGCGCTGTACGCGCGGCTGCTGGCGGAGAACCGGACGCTGGCGCCCGTCGCCGCGACTGCGGACGCCGCACCGCACCGCAAGCGCCTGATCGTGTATTCGATCGATCCGGACGCATGCGCGTCGTCGCGCATTCGCCTCACGCTGCCGTTCGGTCTGCTGAACGATGAATGGGAACTCGTCCCGGGCTTCCGGGACGGCCAGATCGACAGCAGCGTGCTGGCCACGGCCGACGCCATCCTGCTGCACCGGCTGGCGCCCGGCATGCTGACGGGCAACGACCTGTACACGATCTTCAAGCATGAAAAGCCGGTGATCTACGAGACCGACGACCTGCTGACCGACCTGCCGTCCACGCATCCGCTCGCCGCGCAAGGCGGGGTGGCCCGCGCGGGGATCGAGCTCGTGCTGCGCAACGCGGACGCCGTGATCGTATCCACGCCGTTCATCGCCAGCCGCTACCGGCTGTCGCACCCGCGCGTTCACGTGCTGCCCGACAGCGTGGACTTCGACCGGTTCTACCGCCCCGTGACGGCGCGCGACGACGACTGCGTGACGATCGGCATCGCCGGCGCGTCGCTGCGCGCCGACAACTTCGCGCTCGTCGACGCGGCGCTGCAAGCGATCTGCGCGCGCCATCCCGGCAAGGTCAGGGTGAGTTTCGTCGGCGCGGACGTCCCGCCGGGCTGGGCCGGCCATCCGGCCGCCGGGTGCGAGCCCGAGCTTCACGACTACGACGCGCACGCACGACGCCTGCCGGAACGGCGCTGGGACATCGCGCTGCTGCCGCTCGCCGACCACGACTACAACGCCGGCACGAGCACGATCCAGTGGCAGGAATACGCGGCGGCCGGCATCGCGTCGATCGCCAGCGACCGGCCGGCCTATCGCTTCGCGCTGCACGACGGCTGCGACGGCCTGCTGGTCCCGGATGCGCCGCAGGCCTGGGTCGACGCGCTCGAGCGGCTGATCGCGCACCCGGCGCTGCGCCGCGGGCTCGCGCGCACGGCGCAGGCGAAGGTCCGCAAGCATCACGCGCTGCAGCAGGCGCTGCCGCGCTATCGCCGTGTGTATCAGCAGTGCATCGACAAAGGCGCGATCGGCAGCCCGCCCGGCTGCCCGGAAGCGCCGATCCCCGGCGCGCTGATCCTGGACGCCGAGGGCGACCTCGACCAGGTCCGACTGAGCCTGCAGGACATCGCGCGGCGGCCGGAGCAGGATCTGCTGGCGGTCGTGGTGACCACGTCGCAGGCGCCGCTGCCCGAATGGACCGACAAGGTGCGCTACCTGCACGCGCCCGCGCACGAGTACACGGCCACCGTCGAGCAGCTCTGCGCACTGCCGGCGTTCGACTGGACGCTGATCGTCGAGGCGGGCGACGGGCGTGCCGCGCAGGCACGCACGCCCGCCGATGCCGCGATCGCGTAAGTCGGCGCGCGCTGTGCTCAGGTGCTCGAACAGCCGCCGCAACTGCTCGAGCTGCATGAGCTCGACGAACTGCACGAACTGGAACTGCTGCTGTCTCCGGCGCCCGAGTCGAACGAACCGCTCGACCCGCCGGTTTGCACGGCAACGGGCGGCGGCGCCATCAGCACGTTCGAATGCGCGGCCCACACGGTGCCGGCGAGCGCGCCGGCGCCGAACAGCGCGGCCGTCCACAAGAGCCCGTCCGGCGTCGCGCGGTCGCCCCGGCGTTGCTCGCGGTGCGCGTCGAGCGCCGCCTCGCCGCCGCGCGTCATGCCGCCGCGCCCGACGCCGGGCAGGCGTTCGACCATGAAGTGGTACGCGACCATGAACGCCGCCATGACAATCATCAGCAGCAGCACGGGCCGGCCGCGGCTCAGGCCGACCGCGAGCTTCGCCGCGCCCGCGCCGAACACGAGCAGCAGGATCGCGCGCGCGGCCATCCGCGTCGCCCGCATTTCGCCCGGCGCCCAGAGCCAGCCTTTGCGCTGCAACGCGGCGGCGCAGTCGGCTTCGCGCCACGCGAGACGCTGACGAAACGCGTGGCAGCTCGTCTCGCCGCCGGGCTGCCGCCTCAGCCATTCCCAGTCGGCGCCATACGCGCCTGCGTGTCGCGGATCGTCGATCCGCACCCGCGCGTCGTGGCCCTTGCTCATCCGCAGCTCGATCGCACCGGCATGCGCGAGCGACAGCATCGCGACCTGCGCCATCCGCGCACCGCCGCCCGCGAGATACGCCGCTTCCTCCGCGCTCAGGTCGGGCGACGATTCGGGGGCGCGCGTTCCCCACACCCGGTGGCGGTATTCGATCCACTGCAGGCCGGCGATCAGCAGCAGCGCGGCGACGCAGAGCGGCACGTAGAACAACCCGAGAAAGTCCGGCCCCGAGAAGTCCAGCACATTGAAATCGCTCGCGCTCGCGCAGGTCGCCGCGACGCTGATCGCCGCCGTCGGCCACGCGAACTTCGTGAAGCGCCGCCCGCGTCGCGGGCGCGCGGCGGGCTCGCTCGACGGGCCGTCGCGCGGTGCTGCGCGCTGCACCGGGGCGTCGGTGGGCACGTCCGGCTCGGTCACGGGGCGCGGCCAGATCGCTTCGGGCGGCTCGCAACCGAATAGCCTGCGGTAGCTGTCGAGCGTGTCGCGGTAGCGCTGCGCGTACACGGCGGCTTCGTCCGGCGCGCCCGTGCCGGGCATGTGATGCAGCCGCGCGCGCAGCACGCCGGCGCAGAAGACGTCCCAGTATTCGAGCGTGTACTGCAGGTGGAAATGCCACGCGGCGTCGACCGCGACCGACGGCGTGACCGGATGGCCGGCCGCCTGCGCGAGGAACGCGAAGCGCTTGTATTCGTCGATCACGGCCAGCGCATGCGCATGCGACCAGCCTTCGGCTTCGGCAAGGCGCCGGCTGTACGGCAGCGGCGCGGTCGGATCGTCGGGGGAATAGGCGTGCAGACGCGCGAGCAGTGCCTGCTGCGCATCGGTCAGCGCGCGGGCATCGACTGCGGTCGAGGTAGACAGGATGGCAGCCATCGGGAGTCGGCGCGATGCGCGGACGGCCGCCGCGATCGTCGCTTGGAGTTGTCGTTGCGGGGATTCTCGCATGACGGTGCGGCGGCAGGCGCACGCCGTGCATCGGCGACGCCTGCCGTAGAATTTCCGGTCATTCCATCGTCCCGCGCGAGCAACCGGCCTTGCAGACGAAACAGAAGATCCTAGTCAGCATGTGCGTGCTTGCCGCCGAGTGATCCCGTTCTCCAACGGAGAACAGTGAGGAACGATGTGATCGCGTAAGTCATCAGGCAGAAATCTGGCCCCGTATATCGATATCGCTGCCAAGCCGTGGCGCCGAAGATCCAGATTTCGTTCGTTGTCGATACGTGGCAGAATTGCCCGACGATTGACCTTGCAGTTGCCGATGAACAAGGATCCGCTAGTGGAAGAAATCGACGATCTGCATGATGCCCCGAGCGAGAAGCGGGTGTTGAACATCCCGCCCGCTGCCAAAACGCATTTTCCGCGCAACCTCATCGGACAAGCCGTCTGCGAGCTGCGTTTTCCGACCATCTTCGAAATCGAGGATCGCAAGCCACCGGCAGCGTTCTGGAAGACAATGAAGCACAGCTTTCCGCTTCATGACGTTCTCAACAATGTGAATGTCGGCCCGGGATCGGTCGTCCAAGTAAACGCGCATCAGTTTCGTTCCAAGCAAGGTCGATGGGTTGCCGTGCTTCGTCCGTCTGCAATCACGCTCGAAACGTCGCGATATACATCTTTCGAAGAATTCGAGCAGCAGCTAAAGATTGTTGTCGATGCAGCAGAGCGGACTATTGATAGCGACTTTTTCACACGTGTCGGCCTTCGGTACATCAATCGACTGCCCTGCAAAGTCGACGAGGTTGACGGGTGGCTGAACGAGTCGTTGGCGCGCCCGCTCTCCGACAACGTATTCGGAGATGTCAGCGAATACTGGCAGCAAACGCGCGGACAGACGTATCTTGGCGGGTTTCTGTTCCAGCATGGGATTGCCCTGGATGCGAAAAATCAGACCAGCCGAAACTACATCCTTGATTTTGACCTGTATCGAGAAGACGTCGACATATCCGAGGCGATGGATACCATTCGTAAGCTTCACGAACTAGAATTTTCGTTGTTTAGTTGGGCGCTTGGTGACAAAGCGCGCCACTACCTACAATCAGACACGGGGACGACATGACTTACTTGCAATCGGCACGTGACCAGACTCCGCTCAATTTAGCGCGCACAGCCAACCTCACGGTAACCGCTCCGATACCACCGGCTGGCGGCCATCATGGCTCGTACACGGATCGCACCCCATTTGTCGTTTCTCAGCCCGTCACTCGATCGGGCGGCCGCCAAGCGACGTCGCGGACTTCAAGCGAATGGCAAGCGTCATTAACTGGTGATTCCTCTGCGGTTGAAGAGCGGCCCGATATCCCCAACAGTGATGTAGAGACTATTCGGGATCGACGCCTCCGGCTACTCGTGGCCAAATTTGAGAACGAGACAACGTACGAAGACGACGCAAGGTTACAGTTGCTGACTGCCCGACTGCGTCGGCTCGCCCCACGGGTAACGGTGGAATCGGTGAACGCACTCAAAGCCGCCGCTGACACAATCGAGAATGCGTCTTCCGAACTGGAAGCCATGAAGCAGCGCCTCGGTATCGCGTGACGCCATTTAGCTACCCCAAGGTCCGGCACTCCCGGACACTCGTGCCTGGGCCATACAAGCGGTACCAGTCATATAAGGCCGCCCTTCGGCTCGAATTCGGCAACAAGTGCGTATATTGCTGTACGCCGGATCTTGGGCTGAAGCATACGTATGCGGTCGAACATTATCGGCCGAAATCCCGCTTTCCACTCTCCGAGTGTGACTACAGCAACCTCTACTACGCCTGCGGAACATGCAATACGAATAAGGGCCCCTTTTGGCCTACTAGGGGTCAGCGAAGCGCAGGTGAATTCATTCCGAACCCGTGCGACCACGTAATGTTTTCGCATTTGCGGTATTCGGTCGGACAAGTCTATGCGCAGTCCCCGACCGGGATCTTCGCGATTCAAGTTCTTGATCTGAACAGCCCGGGCGCCGTTACACACCGTCAAGCGATCGAAGCGGCGATCAGCGCGCTCGAAAGCAAGTTGGTGGACGCGAAAAAGGTGATGGTCCTGCTTGGCCAGCAATTGGCATCGGGAAACATCTCGCAGCAGGACCACGACGATGAAATGAGCAAGTTGATCGCGGTCATATCAGACCTTGAAACCCACATAAAGCACTTTGGCGGATAGACCGCATAAATCACGCTCATCCGACGCATTGATCGACTTAACGCCATTGCTCGAATCTCAAGTACGCACCAACTGCAGTCGGATCCCAACCATCACCGAAGCCGCATCGCGGCAGCGTGGCAGCCACGCTGCCGACATAAATCTTGGAGCCATCATCGGCGCGTTCGACTTGTAGCGGTGCCTCATGGTCGAACTTGGCGTGGGAGAGGTAGACGAGAGCTATTTGTCGGACGCACATCGCCTGGCGCGCTCGTTCGCCCTGCTGCTTTGTCCATGATGACCTCCTTGCCGGATCAGGGTAAAGGCGAGACTACATAAGCAAGGCGCATGACACTGTATAGAAGAATCGCCCTGCCGGGCGCCGGGCGCACTGTTCTCCTCGCCCCGTGGCTGCGAACCGGGTACAACGAAGTGTTGATCTTCGACATGCGTCAAATCACGCCGGCACCGATCGACCTTCGTTCAACGCTCACCGGCTGATCCGCCGCCGCGCCGCAGCAGCCTCGGCATTCCGCTCGACCGCCCCACCGGGAGCGGTCCGGTCGTAGAAGACAGCACCAGCAACCCAGTGCAGGCCCTGGCGTTCCACGACCAACTGAAGGTCGCGCTGTGAAACCAGGCGAGGCTCGCCCACACCCGCGCCACGCCCGGAACGCTGCGGTCATCCGCCATGTCGGCGATCGCGAGGCGTTGCCGGGCCTGGAAACGTCGAAAACGCACCTGCCCGTTGTGCAGGTGATCGGCGCCACCGGCAGCCGCGCCAGCAACAGCGTAAACACGGCCAACCTGCGCCGGCTAACCGCAATTTCATCGTAGTCAGGGGCAACGATGAAGTAACGAAACCGCCAAGAGCCTGACCCGGTTCGGCGCGCCCGGCTGGGATCGAACCAGCAACCCCTGCCTTCGGAGTTTTACCTACGCTCCCCCCGCCCTTGCCCGGCAAGGGCCCGCCACGCGTCGCACCGCGCAAAACCAAGGCTGCACAAGGTCAATCAAGGCCGCCCCGGCCCACGCCAGCTGCAATCCGGCTGCACGGCGCACGCCGCACCCGCCCGTGACGTGCCCATCAAGCGCCGATCGAGCACCCGCACGGAAAGCGTAAGGCCCGATGCCCGTCGCGACACGCGCCGCGCTGCGTCTCCGCACAGGCCACGCATGCGTGTCGTTGAACGCCGCCCGGCGAAGCTCGACCATGGGAACCCTCTCCACTGCGTCACCGCCCGGGACCTCGCCATGGCAAGCAGCACGACATCGACAAGCCTCCACCACGCGCCGGCCGGCGACTGCGTTGCGTTCCCGCATCGGGAGCGCCGGCCATGATCGTGCGCACCCTGCAGGGCGACACCGTCGACGCGCTGTGCTGGCGCCACTACGGCCGCACGGACGGCACCGTCGAAACCGTGCTCGAAGCCAACACCGGGCTCGCCGGGCTCGGCGTCGTGCTGCCGGCCGGCACGCCCGTCCATCTGCCGCCGCTCGACACCGCCACGCGCGCGCGGCCGTTGCTGCAACTGTTTGACTGACCCTGGAATCGCCTGCATGGCCGAACCGAACCTCACTACCGCCGCGATGCTGTCCGCCGCGATCGGCGTCGCCGGGCTCGCGCCCGGCATCGACGGCAACGCGCTGATCGGCGCGTTCACGGGCGCCGCGCTCGTGGTCGTCACGTCGAAGGAAATCGGCGTCGCACGGCGCGCCGCGTACCTGCTGATCTCGCTCGTGATGGGCTATCTCGCCGCGCCGGAAATCGTCGGCGCCACGCCGATCCACTCGACGGGCGTCGCCGCGTTCTTCGCAGCCGCGCTCGTCATCGCCGTCACGCTGCAACTCATCGAACGGGTCAAGACGCTGGACCTGCTCGCGCTGTTCCGCAAGGGGGGATGACATGCCGCTCCCGCTCGTGCTGATCGCGCTCTGCGCCCACGTCGCCGTGCTCGTGCGCGTGCTCACCTACCGGCGCAACGGCGCGCGGCACCGGCATCGCGCGTCCTGGTTCGCGTGGATCGTCGTGGCGGTCGCCGGCGGCGCATCGATCGAATTGCTGCTGCATGCCGGCTCCGTCGGCTTCTTCGAAGCGGCTACCGCCGTCCTGCTGGCGATGTCCGTCTGCGGCACGCGCGGCAACGTCGCCCGCCTGCTCAGGAGTGAATGAATCATGAAGACCCGCCGCCTCGGCGACCACGGCGACGACGTCGGCCTGCTGCAACGCCGGCTGATCCGCGCCGGCTATCCGGTGCAGGTCACGCACCTCTACGACGCGGCGACCGAAGCCGCCGTGATCGCACTGCAACGGAACACCGGCCTCGTCGACGACGGCATCGCCGGCCCGAAGACCTGCGCCGCGCTGGCCACCGGCCGGCGCGATCCGACCCACCTCGCGCTCGCCGATCTCGAATGCGCCGCACGCACGCTCGACGTGCCGCTCGCGTGCATTCGCGCGGTCAACGAAGTCGAGTCGCGCGACGCCGGGTTCCTGCCCGACGGCCGGCCCGTGATCCTGTTCGAACGCCACGTGTTCTGGAAGCGGCTGCAGGCACGCGGCATCGATCCCGCACCGTTCGCGGCGCGCCAGCCGGACATCGTGTCGCGCACGCGCGGCGGCTATCGCGGCGGCGCCGCGGAATACGCGCGCCTCGCGACGGCCGAGTCGATCGATGCCGGCGCCGCGTGGGAATCCGCGAGCTGGGGCGCGTTCCAGGTGATGGGCTATCACTGGGCGCGCCTCGGCTATGCCGGCATCGACGAATTCGTCGCGTGCATGGAAAGCGGCGAAGCCCGGCATCTCGACGCCTTCGTCCGTTACATCGCGGCCGACGACGCACTGCGCCGCGCGCTCCGCGCCCGCCAGTGGGCCGCATTCGCACGCGCGTACAACGGCCCCGACTACGCGGCGAACCTCTACGACGTGAAGCTCGCGCGCGCCTATGACCGCTATGCGTCGCAACCGGCCGCGTCGACGCCGGGCGGATCCGCATCGACCGGCGCCCCGTCCGCCGCATGAACGGGCTCGCCGCGAAATTCGCCGCCTGCGTCGCCGCGCTTGCCGCGTGCGCCGCCGCGGCGCTGGTCGTGCATGCGCTGCGCGCCGACCTGGGCGCCACGCGGCAGCAACTCGTCGACGCACGACAGGCGCTCGCCGGGCGCGACGACGTCATCGCGCGCATGCGTCAGGACACCGCCGAGCGCGCCCGACAGCAGGCCCGGCTCGACCGTTCGCAGGCCGCGATCGCATCGAAGCTCGACGCCACCCGACTTGAAAACCGGAGATTGACCGATGAAAACGCCGCGCTTCGCGCCTGGGCTGGCACTCGTCTGCCTGACGACGTTGTCCGCCTGCAAGCCAATCCCGCTCTCACCGGTGCCGACGCTTACGTCGAATACGTGCCAGGCGGTGAGCCCCTGCACGCTGCCGATGCTCGCGCCCCGCACCAACGGTGAGCTCGATGCCGCGCTCACGCTCGCGAAGGCGGCCTGGGCGACCTGCGCGGCGCAAGTCGACATGATCGCGGCCTGCCAGGCCGGCACGCCCGCAACCCGCCACGGAGCCCATCCCCATGATTAAGCCAGACAGCCTGCGGCGGGCGCTCGTCGCCGCCATCCCGTCACTCGGAACCGAACCGGGCGCGCTGACCGTGCTCGTCGAGCAAGGATCGATTGCGACCACCGGCACGCTGACGCCGTCGTTCGAATACCGGTACACGGCCCACGTGCTCGCGACGAATTTCTCCGGCGACACGGATCCCGTGTTCGTCGCGGTCGTCGAATGGGTCCGCAAGAACCAGCCGGATCTCGTGACGAATCCCGCCGCGCGCACGAGCGGCATCACCTTCGAGGTCGGCATTCGCGACCCGGCGGCAGTCGACCTGTCGATCCGGCTGGCGCTGACGGAAAGCGTCAACGTCGCAACCGGGCCGGACGGCCGGCACGTGATCACCCACGTCGACGACACGCGGGTCGATCCGGCCAATACGCTCACCTGGGTCGCGCTGCCGCAGATCAGGTAAGCCCGGTAAGCGCACCTTTCCGCACACGGCATCTGCGTCGCGTGCGGTCGAGAGATCGCCGTGCGCCGTGAGTGCGCGGGGTTCTTTCGCATGCATTCGCCCCGGCAACGGCTGCGCGTCGCAGCGGGCCACCTCGTTGCGCCAGCCTCGTTTCGCTCACCGTAACGAATCCTCGCGCCGCGATCGCAACGCCGATCGCCTGCTTCCCCGCTCGCGCATTGCCGTCGAATCAGCCGGTGCAGGCGATGCGAGCTGCATTGACAGCATCACCCGTGGTGGCACTTCCCTGTGCCCGCTGCACCAACGTCCCGTCTATGCGGCTCTCCGCCGCGCACCCCTCTGCATTTCGTCGCCACGCAACCCGTCGCACCTCCGCCGAGTCGCCACCGCGACGTCGCCCCGCTCACGCACTCCAGCCTCGCCACTCCATCGCCGGGGCGCACGACGCCATCCTCATTTCAACCGGTGATGCGATTCTCGACGCGCGCGTTCGTGCCGGCATCCGGTGCGGGCTGTCCTCGTCGCGACGACACAGGCCATCGCTCGCGCCGTGGCTGCCCGACCGTCACCATGGCTGCATGGACGCAAATGAAATTCAACGGCAGGCACGCAACGCGGTGCGCAAGGGAACGATCCTCGCGGTCGACCATGCGGCCGCGTTGTGCCGCGTCTCGGTCGGCGACGCCGACTCCGACGGCAGCGGCCTGCAGACCAACTGGATTCCGTGGGTCGCCGGCACCGCCGGCGGCACGCGCGACTGGCTGCCGCCGACACCGGGCGAACAGGTCGTGCTGCTCTGCCCGATGGGCGATCCGGCGCAGGGCGTCGCGCTGCGCGGCGTTTATTCGAACGCCGCGCCGGCCCCTGCCTCGAGCCCGGACACCCACGCACGCGTCTACCCCGATGGCGCGAGCATGACGTACGACCACGCCGCGCATGCGCTCACGGCCGAGCTGCCCGCCGGCGCGACCGTGCGCATCGTCGCGCCGGGCTCGGTCGTCGTGCAGACCCGCGACGCCACGGTGAAGGCCGAGCGCATCACGTTCGACGCGCCGCAGACGACCTGCACCGGCGCGATGACGGTCAAGGGCCCGTTCGCATTCGAATCGGGCATGACCGGCACCGGCGGCGCCGGCGGCGGCGCCACGATGCAGATCGACGGCGCGGCCACCTTCACCCGCGAAGTGACATCCCAGGGCATCAGCCTCCCGCATCACACGCATCGCGAACAAGGCGATGGACAACTCGTGAGCGCACCGCAATGAAAGGCATGAACGCGAACACCGGCCGCTCGATCTCGGGCCTGGACCACTTCTACCAGTCGATCGGCAGGATCGTGACGACGCCGCTCGCGTCGTGCGTGAAACGCCGCACGTTCGGCTCCGAGCTGCCCGACCTGATCGACGCACCCGGCAACGGCACCGTGCGCACCCGGCTGTACGCGGCCGTCGCGACGGCGCTCATGCGCTGGGAGCCGCGCCTGACCCTCACCCGCGTCGTGCTCGCCGCCGACGACGCGAATGCGGCCGCCGGGTCGGTCTATCTCGACATCGAAGGCTGGACGGGCGAGAACGGCACGACCGTGTCGACCCGCGTGCCGATGACGAACGGGAGCGCCACATGAGCGTGACGCCGATCGACCTCTCGCAGCTGCCGTCACCCGACGTCGTCGAAACGATCGACTACGAAACCCTGCTTGCCGCGCGCAAGGCCCGCTTCGTGTCGCTCTACCCGGCCGACGAACAGGCGGAAATCGCCGCGACGCTCGCGCTCGAATCGGAGCCGGTCGTGAAGCTGCTCCAGGAGAACGCGTACCGCGAGATCGTGCTGCGGCAGCGCGTGAACGACGCCGCGCGCGCCGTGATGCTCGCCTACGCGGTCGGCACGGACCTCGATCATCTCGCCGCGCTGTTCGGCATCCGGCGCCTGACGATCACGCCCGCCGATCCGGAACACAACGTCGCGGCAGTCATGGAAAGCGATACCGACCTGCGCGCCCGCACGCAGCTCGCGCCGCAGAGCCTGTCCGTCGCCGGCCCCGAAGGCGCGTACGTTTCGCACGCACGCAACGCGGACGGCCGCGTGCTCGACGCGTCGGCGGTCAGCCCGGCGTCGTGCGAAGTCCTCGTCTCGGTGCTGGCGCGCGATGGCGACGGCACGGCGGACCCGGCGCTGATCGCCGCGGTGGCGGCCGCGCTGCAGGCCGACGACGTGCGGCCGCTGACCGACAAGGTCACGGTGCGCGGCGCGGAAATCCTGCGCTACCAGGTACGCGCGCGGCTCGTGTTCTTCGCCGGCCCGGATCGCGCGGTGGCGCTCGCGGAAGCCAACCGCGCGATGAAGAGATACACCGAATCCATGCACCGCCTCGGGATGGAGGTCACGCTCGACGGGATCTACGCGGCCGCCCGCGCGGCCGGCGTGCAGAAGGTGATCCTCGAAAGCCCGTCCGCCGGCCTGCCGGCGACGAAGCAGCAGGCGCCGTATTGCACCGGAATCGAGCTGATCGACGGCGGGGTGTACAGCAATGAATGACGTCCTCCCGCCGAACGCGACGCGGCTCGAACGCCGGCTCGCCGCGACGAACGCACGCATCGACGACGTGCCGACGCCGCTCGCGACGCTGATGAATCCGGACGCGATCCGGTCCGACCTGCTGCCGTGGCTCGCGTGGCACCTCGGCGTCGATGCGTGGAAGGACTACTGGCCCGAGTACGTGAAGCGCGCCCGGGTCGGCCAGGCGATTCCGATCGCCCGCCGCAAGGGCACCGCCGCCGCGGTGCGCGAAGTCGTCGCGGCCTTCGGCGGAAACATCGTCCTGCGTGAATGGTTCGAGCAGCGCCCGCCGGGCCAACCCGGCACGTTCGACCTCGTGATGACGGTCAGCGGCCAGGAAGGCCAGCCGCCGACCGCCGAATACGTCGCCGACATCCTCGCGGAAATCGACCGGACCAAGCCGGTACGGGCGCACTACACGTTCACGCAGGGCTTCGAGATGCGGGGCCGACAACCGGTCGGCGCCGCCGCGCGCGTGGCGGCCTATCGCCGCCTGAACCTCACCGACTACTGATCGCACATGGCAACCCAGATCATCATCACCGACGCCGGCCGTGCCGCGCTCGTCGCCGCCGGCAACGGCGGCACGAACGCCCACCAGGTCGTGGAAATCGGCCTGGCGAACGCGCCGTTCGTCGCCGACAAGGGGCTCACGAAGCTGCCGAACGAGCTGAAGCGGATCAAGTCCTTCGGCGGCGCCAACGTCGCGCCGGACACGATTCATACGACGCTGAAGGACGACACCGCGGACCAGTACTCGCTGTACGGGTTCGGCCTCTATCTCGAGAACGGCGTGCTGCTGGCCAGCTATGGCCAGGCGACGCCGATCATGGAGAAGTCGCCGGCCGCGATACTGCTGCTGTCGTCCGACCTGCAGTTCGCGACGATCGACGCGACGAAACTCGTGTTCGGCGACGCGTCGTTCCTCAACCCGCCGGCGACCACGGAGCGGCAGGGCGTGGTCGAGCTGGCGACGCAGGCGGAAGTGAACGCGGGTGCGGACGATGCGCGCGCCGTGACGCCGAAAACCGCGGCGTCGCGATATGCGGCGTTGACCGGGGCGAAGTTCACCGGGCCGGTCGTGACTGAATTCGATGCGGGTCCGGATACGGCGCATGTCACGGTGCGTCCGCCGACCGGCAAGAACGGACGGGAAAGCCGCGTGCGTCTGCATGGCACGTTCGGCGGCAACCACGCCGATGTCGGGACGCGCCTGATCGCGACGGTGCGGGCGGGCTTCGACAATGGAGCGTGGGGGCGCGAGTACGTCGATCTGTGGGTCAACAAGACCGGCAACGACGCAGAGACCGACGCGAACCAGGCGCGTGCGGTGCGCGTCACGTACGGTGGCCGGGTGCTCGTCGGCGACGTCAAGAATGACGACGGGGGCTCGAGACTGCGTGTCGGCGGCGATATCGCCGTCGAAGGCACGAGCAATTCGAGGAATTCAACGATCGACGGCGGCGCCGGCAACTTCTCGACACTGTTCTTTGCGGACGGCGGCAAGTTCCGTTGGTCGATGTTCAAGCGCGATGGCGCGGCGACCGGCGGGAATAACGGCAACGACTTCGGCATGAACGCGTTCGCGGATGACGGTGTCACGCAGTTCCCCGCGTTTCGCGTCAACCGTGGCAACCAGACGTTTTCGGTCGCGAAGCGCCTGACCGTCGGCGACATCGGCGACGACGGCCGTAACGCGATCCAGGTCGGCGGGAGCGCAACGTTCGCGGGTGGATTGACCGCGCGTGAAATGGACGCCACGGGTTCCCATTTCCGCGCGATCTCCAACGGCTACGGAGCTTTCCTGCGCAATGACGGCAAAGACGTCTACCTGCTGTCGACCAACAAGGGGGATCCGGACGGCCAGTGGAATGATTTCCGCCCGTTCGCCTGGTCGCTCATCAGCGGGAATGTCCTCATCAATGGCAACGGAGCCTTGACGAACATTGGCGGCGATCTCGTAGTCGGAAAGACTACGGACGAAGGACGCATCAGGGTCGGCCCCACCGACGGCTACTTTTATGCAAATGCCCAGACGGTCGGCTGGTGGAGAAACAACGACTCGTTCCAGTACTTCATGGAAGACCGCACCTTCCGCGTAAACGGCAAGCGGGTGTGGCACGCCGGCAACCTCACGCCGCTCGATCGCACGACCGGCGGCACGATGTCGGGTGATCTCTGGTTCGATCCGGGCAAGCGGATTTTCCTGGCGGAAGGCAGCGCGCAAGCACCGTCGCTCACGTTCGTCAACGACGGTGCGCCGGACACCGGCCTGTACCACATCAACGACGGCTCGTTCGGCGTGACGTGCAACTCGATCCCGCAGGTTGCGTTCACACCGGGCGGAACGACCTTCCAGACACCCGTGCAGGGCCCGACACCCGCCCCGGGCGATCGTTCGAAGGCGCTCGCCACGACTGAATGGGTGCTGGCCGCCCTCTCGACGGCGACGGTCGGCCAGATCGTATTCGAGCCGCGCACGCTGCCGCGCGCCGGGTTCCTGAAAGCGAACGGCGTGCTCGTCAATCGTGCCGACTACCCCGCTCTTTGGGCCTATGCGCAAGCCAGTGGCACGCTCGTCTCGGACGATGAATGGCACAACCAGCGATGGGGTTGCTTCTCGTTGGGCGACGGCTCGACGACGTTCCGCCTGCCGGAGCTACGCGGCGAATTCATCCGGTGCTGGGACGACGCCCGCGGTGTCGACACCAACCGCATCCTCGGCTCGTGGCAGGACAGCGCGAACCGCTCGCACGGCCATGGCGCGAGCGCGGCCGCAGTCGGCGACCACGCGCACTCCGCGTGG
The DNA here is from genome assembly GCF_020420065.1 of Burkholderia sp. AU31624. NCBI lineage: Bacteria > Pseudomonadati > Pseudomonadota > Betaproteobacteria > Burkholderiales > Burkholderiaceae > Burkholderia > Burkholderia sp. AU31624. The sequence continues at coordinate 59,157 of NZ_JAIZRT010000015.1, read as the reverse complement.
ACCGACTCACAGGGCTGGCACGGCCACCACGGCTGGACCGGCAGCGTAGGCGATCACCAGCACGTCGCACCCTACACGGAAGTGGGTGTCGCTCCGTTCGGTACGCATTCCGGCGCTCACCAGGGCTCGAACGGCGGCGTCGACAACGACAACCCGTGGGCATTCACGTCCGGCGCCGGCGGTCACAACCATGAATTCAACACCGAAGGCGCCGGCACGCACGGTCACAACGTCGGTATCGGTGCCGCAGGCAGTCACAGCCACGCCATCACCGTCAACCTCGACGGCGCCAACGAATCGCGTTCGCGCAACGTCGCGCTGCTCGCGTTGATCCGCGCTTATTAACCTGGACCCCGAAACATGCTGATCCACCACTACCACCAGTCGACCGGCGAATACCTGAGCAGCGGCCAGCCCGACGCCGATCCGCGCAACCCCGAACGCTGGCTCGTGCCGTCATGGGCGACGTTCGACGAGCCGCCGGCGCGCACGCCGACGACCTGGCCGTTCTATCGCGACAACGCGTGGACGCTGCTGCCGGACTTCCGCGGCCGCCTCTGCTATCGCACCGACACGGGCGAACCGGTCGAAATCGCGACTGCCGGCAAGACGCCCGACGAACTCGGCCTCACGACCGAACCGCAACCGTCGCCGCGCCATGCGTGGATCAACGGCGCGTGGGCGATCCCGGCTGCACTGCTCGAGCGCGAAAAACGCGACGCCGCGATGGCCGAGTTCGAGCGACGACTCGAAGCCGCACGCAAGGCGAACGCCGGCAAGGCCGATGCCTACGCCGCGGGCCTGCTCGACGACGAAGGCGTCTATTACTTCAAGGCCTGGTCGGCCTACCAGATGGCACTCGTTTCGGTCGTCCAGGCCGACACGTTCCCCGATGCGGTGACGTGGCCGACCACGCCGGCGCCGTACGTACCGCCGCCGCCTTCCAAGCCGGAGCCGGAACCTCAACCGGAACCGAAGCCCGAGCCGAAGCCCGACGAACCCAGCGCACCTGCAGCTCCGGTCGCGGACCCCGCGGCCTGATCCGCACGGGATTTCTCCCGTTCTCTTTCATCTGATCTGCACACACAGGAGCCACACACCATGCCGCAGGATTACCACCACGGCGTACGCGTCATCGAAATCAACGAGGGCTCGCGCCCGATCCGCACCGTGTCGACGGCCGTCGTCGGTATCGTCTGCACCGCGTCCGACGCCGATGCCACCGCCTTCCCGCTCGACACGCCCGTCCTGCTGACCAACGTCGTCGCCGCGCTCGGCAAGGCCGGCACCAAGGGCACGCTGCGCCGCACGCTCGACGCGATCGGCCGGCAGACCAAGCCCGTCACGATCGTCGTGCGCGTCGCGGAAGGCAAGGACGCCGCCGAGACGGCGACCAACGTGATCGGCACCGTCACCGCCGACGGCAAGTACACCGGCATGAAGGCGCTGCTCGGCGCGCAGGCGCGCTTCGGCGTGAAGCCGCGCATCCTCGCGACGCCGGGCCTCGACACGCAACCCGTCGCCGCGGCGCTCGCGTCGATCGCGCAGTCGCTGCGCGCGTTCGCGTACGTGTCGGCCAACGGCTGCAAGACGAAGGAAGAAGCCGTCGCCTATCGCAAGCAGTTCAGCCAGCGCGAACTGATGGTCGTCTGGCCGGACTTCCTCGCGTGGGACGACACGACCAGCAAGACGGTCGTCGTGCCGGCCACCGCGTATGCGGCCGGCCTGCGCGCGAAGATCGACAACGACACGGGCTGGCACAAGACGCTGTCGAACGTCGGCGTGAACGGCGTCACCGGCATCAGCGCCGACGTGTCGTGGGACCTGCAGGATCCGGCGACGGACGCGGGCTTCCTCAACGAGCAGGACGTGACGACGCTCGTGAACCGCAACGGCTTCCGCTTCTGGGGTTCGCGCACGTGCTCGGACGATCCGCTGTTCGCGTTCGAGAACTACACGCGCACCGCGCAGGTCATCGCCGATTCGATCGCCGAAGCGCAGATGGCCATCATCGACGGCCCGCTCAACCCGTCGCTGCCGCGCGACATCATCGAAACGATCAACGCCAAGTTCCGCGAATGGATCTCGCAGGGCTACCTGATCGGCGGCTCGGCCTGGTACGACCCGGAGCCGAACACGACCGACGTGCTGAAGTCCGGCAAGGCGTATCTCGACTACGAATACACGCCGGTTCCGCCGCTCGAAAACCTGATGCTGCGCCAGCGCATCACCGACCGTTACCTCGCCGATTTCGCCGCGCGCGTCAGCGCGTAACGACCGGCCTCACCAGGAGTCAAACACGATGGGTATGCCTCGCAAACTCAAGGGATTCAACCTGTTCCAGAACGGCGAGAACTTCGTCGGCCAGGTTGTCGAAGTCACGCTGCCGAAGCTCACGCGCAAGATGGAGGACTACCAGGGCGGCGGCATGAGCGGCCCGATCAAGGTCGACTTCGGGCAGGAAGGGATCCAGCTCGAATGGACCTGCGGCGGCTTCATGCGCTCCGTGCTCGGCCAATACGCGATCACGAAGCACGACGGCGTGCTGCTGCGCTTCGCCGGCGGCTACCAGTCCGAGGATTCGACCAACGTCGACGCGATCGAGATCGTGATCCGCGGCCGCCACAGCGAAATCGACCCGGGCACCGCGAAGTCGAAGGAAGACACCGCGTTCAAGGTCACGACCGTCGCCAGCTACTACAAGCTGTCCGTGAACGGCCAGGACGTGATCGAGATCGACTTCGTCAACATGATCGAGAAGGTCAACGGCAACGACCTGTTCGCCGCGCTGCGCAACGCGATCGGCCTGTAATCCGCCGCCCGGCCGGTTACGCCGGCCGGGCCCTTCCTCGCCCTTCCCCCCGCTTGATCACCGACAGGACCACCATGAATCCGATGCAACCCGACCCGGCCGCGAACGACTCGCAGGCCGATGCGTCCGCCGTCACCGCCGTCGCCGCGCCCGACCAGGACGATCCGGCCACCCACACGCTCGACACGCCGCTCGTGCGCGGCAACCAGACGATCACGTCGATCACGCTGCGCAAGCCGAAATCGGGCGAACTGCGCGGCGTGTCGCTGTCCGACCTCGTCAGCCTCGACGTCGTCGCGCTGTCGAAAGTGCTGCCGCGCATCAGCTCGCCGATGCTGACCGAAGCCGACGTCGCCAACATCGACCCCGCCGACCTCGTGCAGCTGGGAGGCATCTTCGCCGGTTTTTTGATGCCGAAGGCCGTGAAATCCCGACTGGCCTCCCAGACCGCGTAGAAGACCCGATGGCGGACATCGCGACGGTGTTCGGCTGGACACCGCCCGTGATGGATGCCTTCAGCCTGGCCGAGCTGATGGACTGGCGCGAGCGCGCCCGAGTACGCGCCGGCACCCAATGAGCGAAACGATCGACGATGGACAACACCACGAAACTGCGCGTCATGTTCGACATGGTCGACAACATGACGAAGCCCCTGCAAATGATGCTGACCGGCAACAAGGGGCTGGCCGATTCGCTGCGGGCGACCCGCCGCGAGCTGGATGACATGGCGAAGACGCAGAAGCGCATCGGCGAGTTTCGCGAGATACGCAAGGGCCTCGCCACCACGGCATCGGAGCTCTCGGCGGCACGCGCACGCGTCGACACGCTCGCCCAGTCGCTGCGCGCGACCCGCTCGCCGTCGCAACAGATGATCAGCGACTTCAACAAGGCGCAACGCGCGGCCGAGAACCTGGCGTCCGCGCACCACTACCAGGCCGGCCGCGTACAAGCCATGCGTACCCAGCTCGCCGGCGCGGGCATCGACACGCGCAACCTGTCGCGGGACGAGCGCAACCTCCGCGCGACGATGGCGTCGCGTGCATCGATGATCGACGCGGGGGTGCGCGGGTACGACACCCGGCGCCAGCAGCAAGCCGACGCCCGGCGCGCCAGGATCGACGCGCTGCGCGGCGTCGGCGAGAAGTGGGCGAAGCGCGGCGAGACGGTCAAGGGCGTCGGCAAGAACATGCTCGGCATGCTGTCCGATCCGCTCGACGCCGCGAAGCAGGCCGAAAGCGAAACGCTGCGCATGCGCGCCGCGGGTGCGTCGGCCGACGCGGTGAAGTTCGCGCGCGCGCAGCAGGCGCCGGGGCTGTCGACCATCGACAACCTGGCGCTGATGCGCGAATCGCTGACCGAGTTAGGCGGCGACGAACAGCATGCGCGGGTCGCGCTGCCGTTGCTGTCCTCGATGAAATTCGCGAACGAGGCGCTGTACGGCAAGGAAGATGCGAAGAAGAACGTCGACCAGTTCATGAGCATGCTGAAGGTGATCGACCTGCGCGGCGGCACGAAGAGCGAAGCGGCGTTCGGCGCCGAAGCGAACATCGTGCAGAAGATGCAGACGGCGACCGGCGGCAAGGTCAGCGGCGACGAGTGGAACAACTTCGCCGAATCGGGTGGCAACGCGGCCAAGAAATTGCGCACCGACGCGTTCTATTACCAGATGCAGCCGCTCATCGAGAAGCTGGGCGGCAAGTCGGCCGGCGCAGGCCTGGCCGCGCTGTCCGGCAGCGCGCTCGAGGGCAAGGCGTCCGCACTCGCCGCGCAACGGCTGGCGGCGCTCGGCCTCGTCGATCCGAAAGGGCTCACGCACCGGAAGAACGGTGCGATCGCCGGGCTCAAGCCGGGCGCACTGGCGGGCAGCGACATGCTGCAGGCGTCGCCGTTCGAATGGCTCGAAAAGGTGCTGCTGCCGAAGCTCGCCGCCAAGGGCATCACGAGCCCCGACAAGGTCAAGGCCGAACTGGCGAAACTGTTTCCCGACAAGGCCGCGGGGAACCTGCTCACCACGATGTACGACCAGCGCGAGCAGATCCACGACACCGAGCGGCAGAGTGCCGCCGCCGACGGCGTCACCGGCATGCGGGCGAAAGCCGCGGATTCGACCGCGGGCCGCGAGCTCGTCGTCCTCGCGCAGTTGCGCGACCTGAAGCTCGAGATCGGCGAGAAGATCACGCCGATGTACAACGCGGCGCTGGACGTCACGGCCACCGTGCTCGGGAAAATCGTGAAGTTCGTGCGCGAACACGGCACGGCCACCCGCATCCTCGCCACGACTTTCGCCGGGCTGGGTGGCGTACTCACGGTCGTGGGCACGCTGGCGAGCGTCTTCGGTAACGTGCTCGGGACGGTGAACGTGCTCCGCTTCGCGACGTCGATGGTCAGCGCCTTCAGGCTCGTCGGGCAGGCGTTCATGGTGCTCGGCCGGCTCGCGCTGGCGAATCCGGTGATCGCCGTGATCAGCCTGATTGCAGCGGCCGCCATCTACGTCTGGCAGAACTGGGACACGCTCGGCCCGAAGTTCATCGCGCTGTGGGAAACCATCAAGGGCGCGTTCGGCGCGGCCGGCGACTGGATCACCGCGAAATGGGACGCCACCGTCGAGTGGGTGAAGACCGCGATCGGCGGCATCGGCGACTGGTTCGGCGACATCGGCACGCGCTTCCAGGAAATCGGCGCCAGCCTGGTGTCGGGGCTCGTCGACGGCATCAAGAGCCGCTTCGTCGCGGTGAAGGAGACGGTCGGCGGCCTCGGCAGTTCGATGCGCGACTGGGCCAAGGAAAAACTCGGCATAAAGGCTTCGACCACGCCCGACGACGCCACGGCCGGCGCCCCGTCGCTCATGGCCCGCACCGCCGCCGCGCTCACGACCACCGCCGCGCTGGTCGGCCCGCCCGCGTTCGCCGCGAGCCCGGCGATCGCCGCCGCCGCCCCGCTCGAGCGCTACAACCTGTCGCTCGACTACCGCGCACCGCTCACGGCGCCGGCCGCCGCTGCCGCCAGCGCCGCGCCCGCGAGCGGCCCCGTCACCATCAACATCGCACCGCCGCCCGGCGCCGACGCGGCCGAGATCGCCCGCATGGTGCGCGCCGAGCTCGAACGCGCCGAACGCGCGAAAGCGTCGCGCGCCGGCTCGCGCCTGTCCGATTGATCGTTCGTTGAAGGAAACCCGCCCATGATGATGTCGCTCGACCAGTTCGTTTTCAGCCTGGCGACCACGCCGTACCAGGAGCTCCAGCGCCAGCGCAACTGGAAGCACCGCACCAGCTCGCGCATCGGCGTGCGCGATGCGAGCCAGTTCACCGGCGCCGGCGACGACACGATCACCCTGTCCGGCATCGTCGCCCCCGACAACGGCATCGGCGAGATCGCGTCGATCGAGGCGCTCGCCCGGATGGGCGACGCCGGCGACGCCTACGTGCTCGTCGACGGGAACGGCAACGTGTACGGCGCGTACGTGATCGACAGCCTCAACGAGACGGCCACGTATCACACGAAGGAAGGCATCGCGCGCAAGATCGCGTTCACGCTGACGCTCAAGCGCGTGGACGACGGCGTGCTGGCCGAGCCGCAGCAGGACGACAAAAGCGGAGCGGACGAGCAATGAGCACGCTGGAACGCAAGCCGGGCGATGCGCAGGCCCGCGCGGGCCGCGTGCAGCCGCAGGCCGACTATCGGATCACGCTCGACGGCCGCGACCTGTCGCGCCTGATCGCGCCCAACCTCATCAGCCTGTCGCTGTCGGAATCGCGCGCGGACGAGGCCGACATGCTCGACCTGGTGCTCGACGACGCGCGCGGCACGTTCGCGATTCCGAAGCGCGGCGCGAGCATCAAGCTGTCGATCGGCTGGGTCGGCGAGCCGCTCGTCGACAAGGGCGCGTTCACGGTCGACGAAGTCGAGCACGGCGGCGCACCGGACGTCATCACGATCCGCGCGCGCTCGGCATCGATGACGAAGGGCATGCACGAGCGCCGCGAGAAAAGCTGGCACCGGCAGACGATCGGCGCGATCGTGCGCACCATCGCGACGCGCCACGGGCTCACGGCCGCCGTCGACGCCACGCTCGCCGCGACGCGGATCGACCATGTCGACCAGACGCAGGAATCCGACATGTCGTTCCTGACGCGCCTCGCCAGGCGCTACGACGCGGTGATGACCGTGAAGGACAAGCGCCTGCTGTTCATGCCGATCGGCAGCGGCAAGACCGTCAGCGGCCAGCCGCTCGACGTGCTGGCCATCACCCGCGCGAGCGGCGATCAGCATCGCTACCACATCGCGCAGCGCGACGATTACACGTCGGTGCGCGCGCACTATCACTCGAACGGCAGCGCGCGGCGGCTGTCGGTGGTCGTCGGCGACGCAAAAGGCAAAAACGTCAAGGTGCTGCCCGAGGATTACGCGACGGAAGCCGAGGCCCGGGCGGCCGCGCAAGCCGACTATGCGCGCACGCAGCGCGGCCAGTCGACGCTGAGCTACACGCTCGCACTGGGCCGGCCCGAACTGTTTCCCGAAATGCCCGTCACCGTGACGGGGTTCAAGCCGGAAATCGACGAGACGCCGTGGCTCGTGAAGAAGGCGACGCATACGATCGGCGACGGCGGGTTCACGACCGCGCTCGAGCTCGAGGTACGCGATGCGCCGAAGCAGTCGGGTCGAACCGGCAAGCGCTGACGGGTGAAGTAACGCCCAGGGCCGCAATGCCCGGCACGCGATCGCGTGCCGGCGATCGCGGTGGCGAACTCAGGATCTCGGTGGGCGGGGCGACGCAATGCGCGGGGTGCGCGGCTCGGATTCGATGCAGCGGCCGGAGCGAATGCCGGCCGGCGGGGAGGCGTGGCGGCGCTTCAGCTCGATTGCTGGCGCCCGCCGAGCGTGATGCGCGTGTCCCGCGCGTCGTCGCATTGCTGCAACGTGGCCCGCGCATCGCGCAGATTGGCCATCGCCTGCAGCGCGGCCTCGAGCACCTGCCCGACCGACAGCATCGCGCTGTCGATCTTTGCGTGCGCGTCGGCCCGTTCGTCGTCGGTCAGGTCCGGACGATATCGCGGCGGGCCCATCGTCGATCCGCGCGGGTCCGCGCGATGGTCGGCGCGCGCCGACGCGCCGATCGTCCCGATGTCGTGCTTCCTGTTGGTGTCCATTTTTCCGGTCTCCGCAAACTCAGTCATCCACCGGGGGCCGCCTGACACGACGGGTCGCCTCGGAACGCCCCGCCGCCAGCTCACCGGCTTTCAGAATGCTAAACCAATACTGTATGGATATACAGTTATTCGTCCGATTTTATCCGATGCGCTTGCGCGGCGCGCTCAGCGCACCGCCGTGGTATCGGGGAAAGGGAAAGGGGATGAGCCGCCCGCGCCGCCGCATGCGCCGTGGCGCGGATCGGGCCGCGTGTGGCCGCGTGTGGCCGTGCGCAGCGCGCTGCCGGCATACGCAGCAGCGCGTGCGCCGGGCCGCGCGGCCGCTTATTTCTTCGGTTGCTTCGCCGCGCGCTCGGACTTCAGCCGTTCGACCTCGGCCATCGCGCGCTCGACGTTTTCCGCCGTGCGCTGATCGAGTGCCGCCCGGCGATTCTCCGGCAGGCGCTTCGCGCGCCGCGCCGGCGCCGACTGCACCATCGCGCCCGTGCTGATGCAGCTGGCGAGAAACGCGTGCAGCGACGCCTTGCCGGCGTCGTTGAGCTGCCGGTACATGGCCAGCACGTCGGCTTCGTCCGCGTCGCGGCCGCCCGCCGCCGACGCCGGTTCGCCTGCCGTGGACCGCTCGCCGGTCAGCACGTAGCCGATATCGACACCGATCTCGCGAACGGCCAGCAGATAGGACGCGTCGGGAGAGCGCTCATCCGACTCGTACGCCGACTGCGAGCGCCTCGCGACACCGCCCACGGTCGCAAACTCATCCTGGCTGAGCCCGATCCGCAAGCGCTCGTCCCGCAAGCGACTCCCGATTTGTGTCATAAATTACCCATTAACAATTGACGCGCTGTTTTTTGCTCATTACACTGGCCTTACCGTAACGCAAGACTATCTCGACAAAGTATACCGACCATGACTACTCCCCAAGGCCCGCGCCGTTCGCCGCGCGGCACGATGTCGGACAAACCCGTCTACGTCGGGCTGACGCCGGTCGAGCGCGGCGAGCTCGAGCAGCTCGCCGCGCAGCGCAACCGCTCGATCTCGAGCATGGCGCGCGAACTGATCCGCATCGGCGCGAGCCACCTGCGCGCAATCGCGGCACCGCGCTCGCGCACCACCAGCCGTTGAACCGGGCGCCGTCATGTTCCGCACCGTCGAACTCGTCCGACCGTCCGTGCCCGCAACATCGATTGTGAACCGCGCGCACGCCCGCACCCATCCGCCGATCGGCCAGCGATGCAGCCGGATCGCCCGCGAAGCCCACCGTCCGGCCGGCCCTGCGCAGACTCTCGCCCGGAGCACGCCCCCATGCGAATCCTGAACCGTTGCCCGCACTGCCGCACCCGCGCCACCGCGCGCAGCAGCCGCGAAATGTCGCTGACGTTCCGCGAAATCACGTTCCAGTGCGCGAATCCGGAGTGCGGCCACACGTACGTCGTCAACATGGAATTCGCCCGCACGCTGTCGCCGTCCGCCGTCCCGAACCTCGCGTTGCACTTGCCGCTTTCGCCGCACGTCCGCGAACGCCTGGCCGCGCAACTCGAGCTGCCCGTCTGACGCCCTAACCCCTCGTTCCCGCGTTTCCCTCGCATCGTGCCTGAACGGCGCGAGGGATCGCCTTTGCCATTGAAAAGGACACCTCATGATCCCGATCCAAGCGGGCCGCGCCGTCCGATGCCCCGCCCGCCCGGCGATGGTCCGCCACCCCGCGCGATGCGTACGGGTCTATGACCAGGAGGCGCGCCCATGAACCGCTACGCCACCGAACCCGCGCCGCACGACGCCGCGCTGCGCGCCGCCATCGCGGCGGCCGCCGACACGCTGGGCTTCGACGCCCTGCCGGACAGCCCCGAGCGGCAACGCACGCTCGGCCGCTTCGTGTCGGCGCTCGCCGATCGCCTCGCGCTCGGCTTCCCGCAATCCGCCGCCGCGCTGCGCGCGCTCGCCCATTCACCGGCCACGACGGGCCATCCCGCGCCGCCCGCATCACCGCAACCCGAACGGCAGCAATGACGAAGATATGGCCTCGATCGACGAACTGAAACGACACATCGACCTGCATGACCTCGCCGGCCGCCTCGGCCTGAAACGCGGCCGCGGCGGCGACCGCGCGCTCTATCACTCGCCGCAGCACGCGGACCGGAGCCCGTCGCTGTCGATCTATGCGAATCACCCGAAGTACGGCACCGGCTGGCGCGATCACAGCGCCGACGCCGGCGGCTCGTGCATCGACCTCGTGATCCACGCGCGCGGCGGCACGGTGGCCGACGCCGTCCGCTATCTCCACGACGCGTATGGCCTCCCGTCCGAGCGCCCGGCCCCCGCCGAGCGCCGCGAGAAATCCACCGTCGAATACATCGCCGACCGCTGCACGGCCGAACGCGATCGCGTGCGCGACTACCTCGGCGGCCGCGGCATCTCCGCCGCGGCGCTCGACGCGGCGTTCGCGGCACGCACGCTCGGCTTCAATACGTGGACGAGCCCGAAGATCGCCGCCGGCGACGTCGGCCACGGCGGCCCCGCCGCCGCGTTCGTGGTGCGCGCGCCGGGCGATGCGCGCGTCGTCGCGGTCGACATGCGCTACGTCGACCCCGCGCTCAACGGCGGCGTCAAGACGCAGACCCAGGGCGACAAGGCCGGCTACGGCTGGACCGCCGACGCGCGCCGGCTCGACCGCGCGAAACGCGTGGTCATCGTCGAGAGCGCGATCAACGCGCTGTCGATCGACACCTGCGCGCTGCCCGGCACGGCCGCGCTGGCGCTGCGCGGCCTCGCGAACGTCGAACGCATCGACTTCGCATTCCTGCGCGGCAAGCAGGTCACGATCTGCCTGGACAACGACGAGCCGTTCGCGGAAGGCCACCCGCGCGCCGGGCAGCGCCCCGGCCCCGAGGCCGCGTGGGCGCTCCACGAACGGCTGACCGCGCTCGACATCAGCGCCGTGCTGGTCGACCAGTCGGACTGGCTGGCGGATCTGGCGGACGGCGACGCCAAGCGCACGCCGATCAACGACGTGAACGACTACCTGCAGCTGCGCGGCCCGGCCGACCTCGCACGCGCGCTCGACCAGCTCGAGCCGTGGCTCGTCGCCGGCCTGCCCGGCGACGCCTCGCGCCGCGGCCGGCCGCGCATCTTCCTGCCGGCGCACGATTTCGCGCAGTACTGGCGGTTTCGCGTGCGGCCCGACTTCACGAACTACATCACCAAGATGGATCGCAACGAGGAATCCGGCGTCGAGACGCCCGTGATGACCGACCTGTGCGGCTTTCGCATCGCCGGCATCAGCCGCGTGGCCGTCGCGAGCGCGACGTCGACAATGACGGGCGACGCCGACCAGGCGCCCACCGTCTACTTCGCCGTGTCGGTGCAGGCGCCGCGGCACGGTGCGCAGCTGATCCGCCGCGTGATGCTCGACGACCAGCTGCACAACGTCGACCAGTGGAGCAAGTTCGGCCCGATCTGGGCGCCGGCGCCGTTCAAGCGGATGGTGAACATCCTCGAGCGCGGCGCCGACCTCGGCGCGCGCCGGGCCGCGAACTTCGTCGGGCTCGCGTGGCGCGACGGGCGGCTGATCGTCAACGAAGGCCCCGACTGCTACTTCACCGAAGCGGACAAGCAGTGCCCGTATCACAACCTCACGTTCCCGGGCGGCCCGGTGAGCGACGCGCGCCGCGTGATCGCCGCCTATCAGACGACGTTCCGGCAGAACGCCGCGACGATCCCGCTCGTGTGGGCGCTCGGCGGCCACCTGAAGGCGCTGCTCGGCTTCTGGCCGCATCTGACGGTCCAGGCGAACAAGGGCGCGGGCAAGTCGACGCTCATCAAGCGGCTCGAGCGCTCGCTCGCGTTCACGATGTTCTCGGGGCAGTCGCTGCAGACCGAATTCCGCCTCCTGACCAGCATCAGTCACACGAGCCACCCGGTCGGCTGGGAAGAGCTGTCGGCACGGCGGCAGGACGTGATCGACAAGGCGGTCGGGCTGCTGCAGGAGAACTACCAGTACACGGTGACGCGGCGCGGCACCGACATGACCGAATACCTGTTGTGCGCGCCCGTGATGCTGGCCGGCGAAGACGTGCCGGTGCGCAGCCTGCTCGGCAAGCTCGTGCGCACGACGCTGACCGGCAAGCGCGGGCCGCTGCTGCCCGACGACCTGCCGCGCTTCCCGGTCCGCCAATGGCTCGAGTTCCTGACCGGCCTCGACCGGCGCACCGCGCTCGACCAGTACGCGACGCTGCGCGACCAGGCGCTCGCCGGCTGCCGCGCGAGCGGCGAGGACGACGGCGCGCGGCGCATGGCCGGCAACTACGCGGCGATCGGGCTCGCGTGGCGCTACCTGTGCGATTTCGCCGGCATGGACCCGAGCGAAGGCGAGTTCCCGCGCGACCTGATCGCCGAGATGAACGGCCACGTCGCCGAAACCAGCGCCGACCGCGAGCCGTGGGTCTGGATCATGGAAACGGTGCTGTCGGAAATCGACGGCGGCAACTACAAGCATCCGTACACGTTCGACACCGTCGACGGCGAATTCTGCCTGCTGCTGCGCACCGGGCACGTGATGGATCACCTCGCGCACACGAGCGCGCTGCGCGACAAGTGGAACGGCCTGCCGGTGAAGTCCGACCGCGTGTTCAAGGCGCAGCTCAAGCACGCCGGCGTCGTGGTCGGCGAGAAGGAGGTCGAGCGCCGCATCTACATGCGCCGCGTGCCGTACCTGACGCCGGTGTCGCTCGAGCGCCTGGCCGCATTCGGCCTGCACGTGTCGGTGCGCGAGGACCTGGCGACCGACGCGCTGCAGGGAGGCCGACCATGAGCCATGCCCTGTCCGGCCAACCACCGCACGGCGGAACCCGCCGGGAGTGGGCAGGCAGCGCACGCGAGTCGTGGTTGTCGCGGGTGACGGCTCGCAAGTCCTTGATTCCTGAGGAAACTGCCGCCCTGCCTCACGCCGGGTTCGCCACGTGTCATGCCGCTTTTGCCATGAGTCCGGCCGGCGCGCCGGCGGCGGTCCCTTCTTCTTTCTCTCTCTTCAACTCATTGAAGAAAAAGAAGAAAGAGAACCGGGAAGCCACGGCGACGAGCCGCCATCGCGCGCCACGAGTCGGCGCCGCATTGCCATCGGTCGCCGGCGATGCAGCGAGTTCGCGCCATGGGTTCCACGCGCTCGCCACGCCTGAATGATGGCAACCGATGGCCAACAAAACGCTTGAACATCAACGTGTTATGCACCCTTCACACGCGAACCACCACTCCACGAGTTGCGGTGCGTGCCCGCCCGGCGCGCGGCCTGCCGACAGCCCGCATCCGGCCACCGTCGACCTGGCCGGCGCCGCGGCGCTGCTCGGCGCCCATCCCGAAACGGTGCGCCTGAAGGCCCGGGCCGGCGCGCTGCCCGGCCGCAAGGTCGGCAAGCGCTGGATCTTTTCCGTCGCCGCCCTGCAGCGCTACCTCGCCGGCGAATGGCTCCCGCCCGTCGCCCATCACGATCAGCAAGAGGAAACCCGCCCATGTCGCTCTACAAGCGCAAGACCAGCCCCAACTGGCAATACAAGCTGTACCCCCCTGGCGGCGGAACGCCGATACAGGGAAGCACTGGCACCCGCGACAAAGCGCAGGCCCAGGAATTCCACGACCGGCTGAAGGTCGACCTGTGGAATCAGGCGCGGCTCGGCACGAAGCCGCGCCATTCGTGGAACGACGCGGTCGTGCGCTACGTCGGCGAACGCGCGGGGCTCGCCAGCCTGGAAACGTCGAAGATTCATCTGCGCTGGCTCGACCGGCACCTGTCCGGCGTCGCGCTCGCCGATATCGACCGCAACCGCGTCGACGCGATCGCGCTCGCGAAGCGCCAGGAGCCGCGCACGGTGCGCACCCGGCACGGCATCGTCGAGACCGACCGCGCCGTCAGCGACGGCACCGTGCGTCGCGTGATCGGCGTGCTGAAGTCGGTGTTGAATGCGGCGGTCGAATGGGAATGGCTGGAGCGCGCGCCGGTCACGAAACGCGCGAAGATCGTCTCGAAGCGCATCCGCTGGCTGACCCCGGCCGAAGCGGAGCGGCTGCTCGCCGAACTGCCCGCGCATCTCGCCGACATGGCGCGTTTCAGTCTGGAGACCGGCCTGCGCCGCGCCAACGTGACGGGGCTGCGGTGGTCGCAAGTCGACCTCGCGCGGCGCGTCGCGTGGATCCACCCGGACCAGGCGAAGGCGCGCAAGGCCATCACGGTGCCGCTTTCGGAAACCGCGATCGCCGTACTGCGCCGCCAGCATGCGAACCCGCGGGCGCCGGAGTGCGCGGACAGCGTGTTCACCTATCGCGGCCGGCCGGTCTACCAGACGGCGACGGCCGCCTGGGCCAAGGCGCTGCAGCGTGCCGGCCTGAGCGATTTCCGCTGGCACGACCTGCGTCACACGTGGGCGAGCTGGCACGTGCAGCGCGGCACGCCGCTGCAGGTGCTCAAGGAGCTGGGCGGATGGGAGACGATGGAAATGGTGCAGCGGTACGCGCACCTGTCGGCCGACCACCTCGCGCAATGGGTCACGCCGCTGACGGCCGAGCGCGTGCCGGTGCCGGCTGCAATTCAGCTGCAACGAGACAATGCGACGAACGGAGAAAACCGCTGAGAGCCTGACTAGGCTTGGCGCGCCCGGCTGGGATCGAACCAGCAACCCCTGCCTTCGGAGGGCAGTACTCTATCCATTGAGCTACGGGCGCCTGTGACAGTGAAGCGACCCCAATATACAGGCCGCCCACGATTGGCAAGACGGCAAGGATACCCGGTTTCCCATGACGCGTCCACCTTGCCCGACGAATCCCCGCCGGGCCGCGCCGCGTGCGGGTAAACACGCGCCATCGCACCGCTCGCCGTGATGTAAACGTTCCGTCTATAATCGACCGGGCTTCATTGGACTGCCATTTGCCGTTGCACCGCGCTCACAATTCCTAATCACGGAGACGAGGCAAGCATGAGCGAAGCACCCCACGAATCTCCCGTCAAAACCCCCGGGCAGCTGATTGCCGTCATCATCGCGTCGTTCGCGATTCCGATCATCCTGATCGTCCTGTTCGCCAACTATGCGAACCATGCGTTCCGTGCCGGCGCCGGCACGGACGCGCTATCCGACGAACAGGTCGCCGCACGTGTCGCCCCGCTCGCGAAGGTCGACGTGAAGGACGCCAACGCGCCCCGCACGTTCAAGACCGGCGAGGCAGTCTACAAGGCCGTCTGCGTGACCTGCCACGGCACGGGCGCCGCCGGCGCGCCGAAGTTCGGCAACAAGGACGACTGGGCGCCGCGCATCTCGCAAGGCTTCGACACGCTGCTGAAGACGGCGCTGGCCGGCAAGGGCGCGATGCCGCCGCGCGGCGGCACGAGCCCCGACGACGTCAGCGACTATGAAATCGCCCGTGCGATCGTCTACATGGCGAACAACGACGGCGCGAACTTCCCCGAACCGGCCGCGCCGGCCGCCAACGCGGCGCAACCGGCCAGCGGCACCGCAGCCGCATCGGGCACGGCGGACGCCGCCAGCGCGCAAATCGCCGCGGCCCAGGCTGCGATCGCCGCGATCCCGAAAGCCGGCGAAGCGCCTGCGGCGGCCGCCGCCCCGGCCGGCGCCGACGCCGGCAAGGCGCTGTACACGTCGACCTGCCAGGCCTGCCACGCGGCGGGCGTGCTCGGCGCGCCGAAGTTCGGCAGCAAGGAAGACTGGGCGCCGCGCCTGAAGGACTCGATGGATACGGTCTACAACTACGCGTTGCACGGCAAGGGCGCGATGCCGCCGAAGGGCGGGTCGAACGCGTCGGACGCCGACGTGAAGGCCGCCGTCGACTACATGGTCAACGCGTCGAAGTAACCCCACCCGGCCGTCAGTAAAAAACCCCCGCGATGCACACGCGTCGCGGGGGTTTTGTTTTGCGGGCGGACCTCTGGAGCACCGTGCGCCCGGCGGCGGCGCCGCCGCGTCACTTCTGCAGCAACGCCTTCAGGCTCGCGAGCCGGTCCTTCGGCGACATCGGCGCCTCTTCCGGCGTCGGTGGCGGCGCGTCGTCGAGCCCCATCTCCGGGATGAAGCGCGACGGTTCGCACACGACCGTCTCGCGCGCCCGCTTGCGCTTCTTGCACCAGTTCAGGTGCAGGCTGCGCTGCGCGCGCGTGATCGCGACGTACATCAGCCGGCGCTCCTCCTCGATCCGCTCGTTGTCGATCGGGCCGTCGTCCTCGGAGCCGCCGCGGTGCGGCATGATGCCTTCCTCGACGCCGACCAGGAACACGTGCGGATACTCGAGCCCCTTCGACGCGTGGACCGTCGACAACCGCACCGCATCCGGATCCTCGTCCTTGCCCTCGAGCATCGACATCAGCGCGACGGTCTGGATCAGGCCGAGCAGGTTCTTGCCGGTATCGGCGAGCCCGTCCGCGTTGTGGAAACCCTCCGCCTCGCCATCGACCGCTTCCGTCTCGGGCTTGGTGCCCTTGCGCTTCAGCCATTCGAGGAATTCGAGCACGTTCTGCCACTTCGACTGCGCCTGCCGTTCGTCGAACGCGTCGTACAGGTACGCCTCGTAGTGGATCGCCTCCATCATGTCGTCGAGCACGGCGGTGGCGGGATCCTTGTCCGCACGCTCGGTCAGGCGCTGGATGAAGTCGCAGAACATCCGCAGCGGCTCGACCTGGCGCGCGGACAGCCGCGCCTCGATCCCGCCCATGTACACGGCCTCGAACAGCGACACCTTCGCCTGGCCCGCGAACGAGCCGAGCGCTTCGAGCGTCGTGTTGCCGATCCCGCGGCGCGGCGTCGTGACCGCGCGGATGAACGCGGGATCGTCGTCGGCGTTCGCGATCAGCCGCAGGTACGCACACAGATCCTTGATCTCGGCCTTGTCGAAGAACGACTGGCCGCCCGACAGCACGTACGGAATCCGCTCGCGGCGCAGCACCTGCTCGAAGATCCGCGCCTGGAAGTTGCCGCGATACAGGATCGCGTAGTCGCGGAACTGCGCGCGCCGCTCGAACTTGTGCGCGGACAGCCGGAACACGACCGATTCGGCTTCATGCTCCTCGTCGTTGCACGGCGTGACGGTGATCGAATCGCCCATCCCGTGCTCGGACCACAGCTTCTTCTCGAACAGTTTCGGGTTGTTCGCGATCACGTTGTTCGCGGCGGTGAGGATGCGCACCGTCGACCGGTAGTTCTGCTCGAGCTTGACTAGGTGCAGCTTCGGGAAATCCTTGCCGAGCTGCGCGAGGTTCTCGAGCGTCGCGCCGCGCCAGCCGTAGATCGCCTGGTCGTCGTCGCCCACTGCCGTGAACGCCGCGCGCGGGCCGGCGAGCAGCTTCAGCAGCTCGTACTGGCACGCGTTGGTGTCCTGGTATTCGTCGATCAGCAGGTAGCGCAGCTTGTTCTGCCAGCGGTCGCGCACCTGTTCGTTCTTCGCGAACAGTTCGGCGGGCAGGCGGATCAGGTCGTCGAAGTCGACCGCCTGGTACGCATGCAGCGTCGCGACGTAGTTGCGGTAGACCAGCGCGGCCTGGTGCTCGTCCTCGTTGGCCGCGATCGTCATCGCCTCCTCGGGCATGATCAGGCCGTTCTTCCACAGCGAGATGGTGCTCTGGATCTTGCGGATCAGGCCCTTGTCGGTCGTGCCGATCTGCTCCTGGATCATCCCGAAGCAGTCGTCCGAATCCATGATCGAGAACTGCGGCTTCAGGCCGACGTGCTCGGCCTCCTGGCGCAGGATCTGCACGCCCAGCGAGTGGAAGGTGCAGACGGTGAGCTGGTTGACGGGCACCTTGCGGCCTTCCTTGCCGGGCGTGGTGAGCGTCTTGCCCTCGAGCAGCTTCGACACGCGCTCGCGCATTTCGGCGGCCGCCTTGTTCGTGAACGTGACGGCGGCGATGTGGCGCGGCTCGAAGCCTTTCGCTTCGATCAGGTGCGCGATCTTCTGCGTGATCACGCGGGTCTTGCCGCTGCCCGCGCCGGCGAGCACGAGACAGGGACCGTCGAGGTAGCGCACCGCTTCGTTCTGGGCGGGATTCAGGCCTGCGGACATGATGACGGATGGTGTTGCGGTTGACGGCGGAACGCCGGGAGGATGCCGTGCGCGGCGGGCTGGCGAAGCAGGCGGACACGCGGGCAGGACGCGCATGTTAACACGTCGGCGGCGCGCTTTTCGGGAGCGCCGCCGCGCGGGGCTGCGCGGGCCGACCGGCCGGCCGCCCCCTGCCCGTTCGGCCAATCCGGCCCCGTTCGCGCACCGATCGGCCACAATATGGCCACTTCGGCGCCGCCCCCGCGCCGGCCCGTTTGCGTCACCTGTACCGCCACCGGATCGACATCATGGGATACCCGTTCGCCACCGCTGCCCTCGGCCCGCTGCTGTTCGCGCAGGGGCGCTACGTGCGCCGCGTCACGCCGCGGCTGCCCGAGGCCGCCGGCCCGCGCGACGGCGTGGCGGGCGACGGCCCGCCGCTGCGCGTGCTGGTGGTCGGCGATTCGGCCGCGGCGGGCGTCGGCGTCGCGACGCAGCGCGACGCGCTGTCCGGGCAACTGGCGAGCGCGCTCGCGGCCACCCATCGCGTGAGCTGGAAGCTGCTCGCGCGCACCGGCCTGACCACGCGGGAGCTGGTCGACTGGCTCGCCGCCGAGCCGGCCGAGCCGTTCGACGTGGCCGTCACGTCGCTCGGCGTCAACGACGTGACGGGCGGCGTGCCGCCGGCTCGCTGGCAGGCGCAGCAGGCCGAGCTCGTCCGGTTGCTCGCCGCGCGCTTCCGGGTCGGGCACGCGATCCTGTCGGCGGTGCCGCCGATGGAGCGCTTTCCGGCGCTGCCACAGCCGCTCGCGTGGTATCTCGGGCTGCGCGCGAAGCGGCTCAACACGGCGCTCGCCGGTTGGGCCGCCACGCAGCCGCACTGCACGTTCCTGCGCGTCGAGCTGCCGCTCGAGCGCCACCTGATGGCCACCGACGGCTTCCACCCCGGCGCAACCGCCTGCGCGGTGTGGGCCGCGCAGGTCGCCGCCGCCGTGCTGCGGCGGGCAACCGTATGACGCCGGGCGGCGCCCCCGCGGCAGCCGTTCATTGCACGGGTGTAGGCAGGCAAACCCCGCTCGCGCGGCCGACCGGCTTGCGCAAAATGCCGGATTTCCTTGCGCAAGCGCCGCATCGCATCGTGCATTTCGCCAGAACGCGCCGGTGCAAGCGGCGGCGCCATGCCAAAATAGCCGGTCGTCTTCGCGCCGTCCCGGCGCGCCATCCTTTAGTTTCCTTCGCAGCCAGGAATTGCCATGTCGTCATTGCTCAGGATTGGTTTGATGGGTTTCGGTTTCGCCGGCGCGACGTTCCACGCGCCCGTGATCGCCACGAGCGGCCGCACTGAAGTCGCCGCGATCGCGACGGGTCAGCCCGATCGCGCGCAGGCGGCGTATCCGGGCGCGCGCGTCGTCCCCGATCTCGACACGCTGCTCGGCCTCGACGACATCGAGTGCGTGGTGATCGCCACGCCGAACGACACGCACTTCGCGCTTGCGCGCCAGGTGCTCGAAGCGGGCCGCCACGTGGTCGTCGACAAGCCCGTGACGCTCACCGCCGACGAGGCGCTCGCGCTCGCGCGGCTCGCGAACGCGCGTAGCCGGCTGTTCGCGCCGTTCCACAACCGCCGCTGGGACGGCGATTTCCTCACCGTGCGCGACATCGTCAAGTCGGGCGAGCTCGGCCGCATCACCCGTTTCGAGTCGCACTTCGACCGCTTCCGCCCGACGCCGCGCACGCGCTGGCGCGAGGAGCCGGCTCGCGGCGGCGGCCTGCTGCTCGACCTCGGCCCGCACCTGATCGACCAGGCGCTCGCGTTGTTCGGCCTGCCGGAAACGGTGAGCGCGACCGTCAAGACGCGCCGCGACAACGGCACGGCGCCCGATTTCGTGCACCTGCAGCTCGGCTATCCGGACAAGGACGTCGCGCTGCATGCGAGCGCGCTGTCGGCGATCGAACCCGCGCGCTTCACGCTGCACGGCACGCGCGGCAGCTACCAGAAGTTCGGGCTCGACACGCAGGAAGACCAGCTCAAGGCCGGCCTCACCGCCGACGACGTCGAATTCGGCGGCGGCAACCCGCCCGGCCTGCTGCGCGTGCTCGACGGCGAAGTCGAGGTCGAGCGCCCGGTGCCGACGCTCGATGGCCAGTACGCGGAGTTCTACCGCGCGCTCGCCGCATCGATCCGCGACGGCGCGCCGTTCCCCGTCGCCGCGCAGGACGCCGTCGACGTGATGACGATCATCGAGCTCGCCGCGCAGAGCGAGCACGACGGCCGCCGGGTGCCGTTCGTGCGCCGCACGATCTGACACCGCGCGCCGGCCGGTGGCGGCCGGCCGGCGCCGGTGCATCCGGATCAGCCGGAACATTCGGTTACAAATGCCGGAGGAACGAAAGTCAGCGGCAGACTAGTCTGATGCGTTTCTCAAAAAAGTCGATCCGACACCAATCCGTCAGGAGAATGTTGATGCAACGGTTGATTCGCGCAGCAGTGTGCTGCGCCCTGGTTTCCTCGCTTGCGGCCTGTATCGTGCAGCCGCAGCAGCCGGTCCGCCCGGCGCCCCCGCCGCGGCCGAATCCGCAGGTCGTCGCGAACGAGCGGATGCAGCAGATCCAGGGCCGGATCGACAACCTGCACCGCCGCATCGATGCGCGCGTGAACGGCGGCTACTACCCGCCGCCGTACGGCGCGCAGCTGCATCATCGCCTCGACGTGATCCGCCAGGAATCGAACGACATGTCCGCGCAGCACAGCGGCGGCCTGTCCGGCGACGAGCAGCGCGTGCTGAACCAGGAACTCGACACGGCCGCACGCGCGATCGGCGAGTAACGCACCGGCGCCCGCCGGAGCGGAAAAAGCGGCGGCACCGGTTGCCGCCGCTTGTCGCGAAGCGACATTCTTTTGCTCAAATTGACAAGGCCCACCCGCTCGCGTACAGTCGCCCGCACGCGTCGGGAGAGCGTGTAACCGGGCTGTTTCAGCCGGTTGCGCCGCCGAAGGGGCACACCCGCAAACTCTCAGGCAAAAGGACCGACCGCGTCGGGGAATCCCGTCCGCGCATTGCGCGGGCCACACTCTCCCCGCACTCTGGAGAGCGGCAGTAGCCCGCAGCGCATCCGCTGCGCGGGCAAGCTGCCCACCGAAGGGGCGCGCGTTCGCCAGGCCTGGCCGGCAGCGCAATCTCTCAGGTATCGAGGACAGAGGGGCATGTACCGGATCGCTCGCAGGCCATCGGCCGCGGTGGTCGGCACATGGCCGTTCTGATCCGCGCGCAAGCGCCTTGCCTGAGGCCTCGATGACTGCACTGAATCACACCCCGCTCAACGCCGCGCACCGCGCGCTCAATGCCCGCATGGTCGATTTCGGCGGCTGGGACATGCCCGTCAACTACGGCTCGCAGATCGAAGAACATGAAGCCGTGCGCACCGACGCCGGCATGTTCGACGTGTCGCACATGTGCGTCGTCGATTTCACCGGCAGCCGCGTGCGCGCATTCTTCGAGCATGCGATCGCGAACAACGTCGGCAAGCTCAAGACGCCCGGCAAGGCCCTCTACTCGTGCCTGCTCAATCCGCAGGGCGGCGTCATCGACGACCTGATCGTCTACTACTTCACCGAAGAATTCTTCCGCGTCGTCGTCAACGCCGGCACGGCCGAGAAAGACATCGCGTGGTTCAACCAGCTGAACGAGCAAGGCGGCTTCGGCGTCACGATCGCGCCGCGCCGCGATTTCGCGATCATCGCCGTTCAGGGCCCGAACGCCCGCGAAAAGGCCTGGGCGACCGTGCCCGCCGCGCGTGCCGCCACCAGCGAACTGAAGCCGTTCAACGCCGCGCAGGTCGCCGGCACGCCGTTCGGCGATCTCACCGTCGCGCGCACCGGCTACACCGGTGAAGACGGTTTCGAAGTGATCGTCCCGGCCGTGCACGTCGAAGCGCTGTGGAACGCGCTGCAGCAAAACGGCGTGCGCCCGTGCGGGCTCGGCGCGCGCGACACGCTGCGCCTCGAGGCCGGCATGAACCTGTACGGCCAGGACATGGACGACACCGTGTCGCCGCTCGACGCGGGCCTCGCGTGGACGGTCGATCTCTCCGCGCCGCGCGACTTCGTCGGCCGCGCCGCACTGGAAGCCAACGGCACCCGCGCCGCGTTCGTCGGCCTGATCCTGCAGAAGGAAAACGGCAAGGCCGGCGGCGTGCTGCGCGCGCACCAGAAGGTCGTCACGCCGCACGGCGAAGGCGAGATCACGAGCGGCACGTTCTCGCCGTCGATGCAGGAATCGATCGCGTTCGCGCGCGTGCCGGCAGCCGTCCAGATCGGCGACCTGGTCCAGGTGCAAATTCGAGACAAGAATCTTCCCGCGCGCGTGGTAAAACTGCCGTTCGTGCGCAACGGCAAGGTCCTCGCTGCGTAACGGCCGGGAGGCCCGCCTCCCGGGAAGCCGGGAGATGGCGCCCGGCGCAACACCACACCCGGCGCGCCCCGGCGGCGCGCCAGCAAAACGAACACACCCTTTTAATCAGGAGCATCCGATGAGCAACGTCCCGGCCGAGCTGAAATACACCGACGAACACGAGTGGATCCGCACCGAGGCGGACGGCACGCTGACGATCGGCATCACCGATCACGCGCAGAACACGCTTGGCGACATCGTGTTCCTCGAGCTGCCGAAAGTCGGCACGCAGGTGAAGGCAGGCGACGCGATCGGCGTCGTCGAATCCGTGAAAGCCGCGTCCGACATCTATTCGCCCGTGACCGGCGAAGTGGTCGCGATCAACACCGACGTGGCCGACTCCCCGGAAGACGTGAACGGCGATGCGTATGACGCATGGCTGTTCAAGATCAAGCTGGCCGCCGGCGCATCGACCGACAGCCTGCTCGACGCTGCCGCCTACAGCAAGCTGATCGACTAACCCTCCCTGAATCGCGCGGAGCGGGTCAGCCGCCCTGCCCCGCGCGGAACCCGGGCCCGGCGTCAACGCGCCGCCCCGGGTCGACCGCAAAGCATGGGGCCCGAGTCGGCGCTGAAGCGCCAGCCTGGGCCGACCAAGGAACGCCATGAAGCTCGAACACCCGGACCGCCTGATGAACCGCACGCCCCTCTCGCTCGCCGCGCTCGAAACGCACGACGCGTTCGCCGAACGCCACATCGGCCCCGACGCCGCCAGCCAGCAGGCCATGCTCGACACGCTCGGCTTCCCGACGCGCGCCGCCCTGATCGACGCCGTGATCCCGGCCTCGATCCGCCGCGCCGAAACGCTGCCGCTCGGCCCGTTCGCGCAGCCGAAGAGCGAAGCCGAAGCCCTCGCCGCGCTGCGGGTTCTCGCGGACAAGAACCAGGTGTTCCGCTCGTATATCGGTCAGGGTTACCACGACACGCACACGCCGGCCGTGATCCTGCGCAACGTGCTCGAAAACCCGGCGTGGTACACGGCCTACACGCCGTACCAGCCCGAAATTTCCCAGGGTCGCCTCGAGGCGCTCCTGAACTTCCAGCAGATGGTCGCCGACCTCACCGGTCTCGCGATCTCGAACGCGTCGCTGCTCGACGAAGCCACCGCCGCCGCCGAAGCGATGACGCTGCTGCAGCGCACCGGCAAGCCGACGTCGAACGTGTTCTACGTCGCCGACGACGTGCTGCCGCAAACGCTCGAAGTGATCCGCACGCGCGCGCTGCCGGTCGGCATCGAGGTCAAGACCGGCCCGGCCGCCGACGCCGCGCAAGCGAATGCATTCGGCGTGCTGCTGCAGTACCCGGGCGTGAACGGCGACGTGCGCGACTACCGCGCGCTTACCGAAGCGATCCACGCGGCCGGCGGCCACGTGGTCGTCGCGGCCGACCTGCTCGCGCTGACCGTGCTCACGCCGCCGGGCGACTGGGGCGCGGACGTCGCGATCGGCAACACGCAGCGCTTCGGCGTGCCGATGGGCTTCGGCGGCCCGCACGCCGCGTATCTCGCGGTGCGTGACGAATTCAAGCGCCAGATGCCGGGCCGCCTCGTCGGCGTGACGGTCGACGCGCAGGGCAAGCCCGCGCTGCGCCTCGCGCTGCAGACGCGCGAACAGCACATCCGCCGCGAGAAGGCGACGTCGAACGTGTGTACCGCGCAGGCGCTGCTCGCGATCATGGCCAGCATGTACGCGGTCTACCACGGCCCGCACGGCCTGAAGACGATCGCGCTGCGCGTGAACCGCATCGCGGCGCTGCTCGCCGCCGGCGTGAAGCAGCTCGGCTTCGCGACCGTCAACGACACGTTCTTCGACACGCTGACGATCGACACCGGCGCGCGCACCGCGCAGGTTCACGAATTCGCGAAGGCGAAGCGCATCAACCTGCGCCGCGTGAGCGACACGCAAGTCGGCGTATCGGTCGACGAAACGACGACGCGCGACGACCTCGCCGATCTCCTCGCCGTGTTCGCGCAGGCCGCGGGCGGCACCGCGCCTGCCGTCGACGCGCTGGACGCGGGCCTCGCCGGCGTCCCGGCGCTGCCGGCCGGCCTCGAGCGCACGAGCGCGTACCTGACGCACCACGTGTTCAACCGCCACCATTCCGAAACCGAAATGCTGCGCTACCTGCGCAGCCTGTCGGACAAGGATCTCGCGCTCGACCGCTCGATGATCCCGCTCGGCTCGTGCACGATGAAGCTGAACGCGACGTCGGAAATGCTGCCCGTCACGTGGCCCGAATTCGGCGGCATCCACCCGTTCGCGCCGGCCGACCAGACCGTCGGCTACCGCGAGATGATCGACCAGCTCGAGCAGATGCTCGTCGCGGCCACCGGCTACGCGGCCGTGTCGCTGCAGCCGAACGCGGGCTCGCAGGGCGAGTACGCGGGCCTGCTGATCATCCACGCCTACCACGCATCGCGCGGCGAAGCCCATCGCGACGTGTGCCTGATCCCGGCGTCGGCTCACGGCACGAACCCGGCGTCCGCGCACATGGCCGGCATGAAGGTCGTGGTCGTTGCATGCGACGCGCAGGGCAACGTCGACATCGCCGACCTGAAGGCGAAGGCCGAGCAGCACGCGAAGGACCTCGCGGCAATCATGATCACGTATCCGTCGACGCACGGCGTGTTCGAGCAGAACGTCCGCGAGATCTGCGAGATCGTGCACGCGCACGGCGGCCAGGTGTACGTCGACGGCGCGAACATGAACGCGATGGTCGGCCTGACCGCGCCGGGCCAGTTCGGCGGCGACGTGTCGCACCTGAACCTGCACAAGACCTTCTGCATCCCGCACGGCGGCGGCGGCCCGGGCGTCGGTCCGGTCGCGGTCGGCGCGCACCTCGCGAAGTTCCTGCCGAACCAGCGTTCGACCGGCTACACGCGTGAGGAAGACGGCATCGGCGCGGTATCGGCCGCGCCGTACGGCTCGGCGTCGATCCTGCCGATCTCGTGGATGTACATCGCGATGATGGGCGCGAAGAACCTGACCGCCGCGACGGAAACCGCGATCCTCAACGCGAACTACATCGCGAAGCGCCTCGCGCCGCACTACCCGGTGCTGTATTCGGGCCCGGGCGGGCTGGTCGCGCACGAGTGCATTCTCGACCTGCGTCCGATCAAGGAATCGAGCGGCATCACCGTCGACGACGTCGCGAAGCGCCTGATGGACTACGGCTTCCACGCGCCGACGATGAGCTTCCCGGTGCCGGGCACACTGATGGTCGAGCCGACCGAATCGGAATCGCAGGAAGAACTCGACCGCTTCATCGCCGCGATGATCGCGATCCGCGACGAAATCCGTGCCGTCGAGGAAGGCCGCGCCGACCGCGAGGACAACCCGCTGCGTCACGCACCGCACACGGCGGCCGTCGTCACCGCGAACGAATGGCCGCACGCGTACTCGCGCGAGCAGGCTGCGTACCCGGTGGCGTCGCTGGGCACGAACAAGTACTGGCCGCCGGTCGGCCGCGCGGACAACGTCTACGGCGACCGCAACCTGTTCTGCTCGTGCGTGCCGATGTCGGAATACGCATAACGCGCGCCAGCCCAGGAGCCGCCCGATGGTGACCGCACCGCACGCAACCCGGAGTTGCGTGCGGTTTTTTGTTCGCCGCTCGAACCGGTTCACGTTCGTCCGCCAATCCGGCTAACATCACACGCGATCCAGCCAATGAAGGAGTTCCGCATGGTGCGTCCGATGTTTCCGGGCCATGGTGCAATGCAAGGGCGGCCGCGCGCGCGCCGCGTCGTGCCGATGCTCGTCGCGTCGCTGTCGTTTGCCGCCGCCGGTCTCGGCGCGTCCGGCAGCGCGCGCGCGGCGATGAATTTCTGCGCGGCGCCGGCACTGCAGGCGAGCGAGACGACACAGGCCGAGCCGGGCATCCAGGCGCTGATCCGCAGCGTCGACGCGCGCATCGGCGAGCAGCCGAAGGCGATGGCGCGCGTGCACACCGAGGGCACGCTGCCGCACGAAGGCATCTACGACCAGAGTGCCGCCGCGCTGAAGGATCTCGACCTGATGCGCGATGCCGCGCTCGCGTGGCGCGTGACGAACGCGCCGCGCTACCTGCAGCTCGTCGACCGCTTCCTGTCCGCGTGGGTCGCGACCTACCAGCCGAGCTTCAACCCGATCGACGAGACGCGTTTCGAAAGCCTGATCGTCGCGTACGACATGACCGCGAGCGCGCTGCCGGTGAAGACCCGCAACGCGACGGCCGCGTTCATCGCGAAGCTCGGCGCCGGCTACGTCGCGCAGATCGACGCGCAGAAGCGTCCGCTCACGGGCACCTGGCGCAACAACTGGCAGAGCCACCGGATCAAGCTGATCGCGCTGTCCGCGTTCACGCTCGGCGACCGCAAGATGATGAACGCCGCGCAGCGGCTGTTCGTCGAGCATCTCGCCGACAACATCGGCCCGGACGGCAAGACCTGGGATTTCGAGGAACGCGATGCGCTGCATTACGCGGTGTACGACCTGCAGCCGCTGGTGACGGCCGCGCTCGCCGCGCGCCGCTTCAACCGCAACTGGCTGCGCGAACGGGGCGCGAACGGCGCGACGCTCGCGGCCGCGCTCGACTGGCTCGTGCCATACGCGCTCGGCGAAAAAACCCACGAGGAATTCGTGAATTCGCCGGTGCCGTTCGACGCGAAGCGCCGCGAGGCCGGCCTGCCGGGCTACACGGGGCAGTGGGACCCGAAAAACGCCACCGAACTCTTTCATCTGGCCGCGCGGCTCGACGGGCGCTACGCCCGCGTCGCGCAGCAGCTTTCCCCAACGCCGCCCGCATGGCTCGCCGCGTGCCTGCCATTGCAGGCGCGCTAGCATTATTCTTAAAGCAAGGCAGAAATCACTATGGCAGTCAGCGTCTTTGACCTTTTCAAGATCGGCATCGGCCCGTCCAGCTCGCATACGGTCGGGCCAATGCGCGCGGCGCTGATGTTCGTCCAGGGACTCGAGCGTGACGGGCAACTCGCGGCGACGGCCCACGTGAAGGTCGAGCTGTACGGCTCGCTCGGCGCGACCGGCAAGGGCCACGGCACCGATCGCGGCGTGATGCTCGGCCTGCTCGGCGACGCGCCCGACACCGTCGATCCCGACACGATCGACGCGCGGCTGGAAGACATCCGACAATCGAAGCAGCTCGCACTGCTCGGCACGCATCCGGTGCCGTTCGTGCTGAAGGAGAACATCGCGTTCTACCGTCAGGCGCTGCCCGAGCACCCGAACGGGATGAAACTGCGCGCGTCCGACGCGAGCGGCAACGTGCTGGTCGAGCGCACCTACCTGTCGGTCGGCGGCGGCTTCGTCGTGACGGCCGGCGCGCCCAACACGAAGGTGCTGAGCGCGGCCGAGCAGATGACCCACCCGTTCCGCACCGGCGCCGAGCTGCTCGCGCTGACCGAGTCGACCGGCAAGTCGATCGCGCAGCTGATGTGGGAAAACGAGCGCGCATGGCACACCGAGGAAGAGACGCGCGACGGCCTGCTGAAGATCTGGGCCGTGATGCAATCGTGCGTGTCGCGCGGCTGCGGGATCGGCAACCCGGAAGCCGACGGCAACCTGCCCGGCCCGTTCCAGGTCAAGCGCCGCGCACCGCAGCTGTACCGCACGCTGACGGGCAGCCCGGAGCGCGCGCTGCAGGATCCGCTGTCGATGATCGACTGGATCAACCTGTACGCGATCGCGGTCAACGAGGAAAACGCGGCCGGCGGCCGCGTCGTCACCGCGCCGACCAACGGCGCAGCCGGCATCATCCCGGCCGTGCTGCACTACTACACGCGCTTCACGCCCGGCGCGAACGAACAGGGCGTGATCGACTTCCTGCTGACGGCCGCCGCGATCGGCATTCTTTACAAGCTGAACGCGTCGATCTCCGGCGCGGAAGTCGGCTGCCAGGGTGAAGTGGGCGTCGCGTGCTCGATGGCGGCCGGCGCGCTCGCGGCCGTGCTCGGCGGCACGCCGCAGCAGGTCGAGAACGCGGCCGAGATCGGGATGGAACACAACCTCGGCCTCACCTGCGACCCGGTCGGCGGGATGGTGCAGATCCCGTGCATCGAGCGCAACGCGATGGCGTCGGTGAAGGCGGTCAACGCGGCGCGCATGGCGCTGCGCGGCGACGGCTCGCACTACGTGTCGCTCGACTCCGTGATCAAGACGATGCGCGAGACGGGCGCCGACATGAAGACGAAGTACAAGGAAACGTCGCGCGGCGGGCTGGCGGTGAATATCGTCGAGTGCTGATGCTGGATCCAAGGGTCATGCGGGACAATCCGACGTCTCGCATGACCCTCGGGCGCCCTGCGTGCCCTGATCAATCGTTCAGCCAGTTCTCCAGCCGCAATCCCGGATAGCTCACAAAATCCCGCTCGTTGTTGGTCACGAGTACGACATCGAGCGACACCGCATGCGCGGCGATCAGCTTGTCGAGGTGATCCTCCTTCCGCTCCCGGGTCGCCTCGCGGACCGGACCATACGCTTGCGCGGCCGCGACGTCGAACGGCGCGACCGGAATATCGTCGATCAGCGCGGCAAGATTGCCGCGCTCCCGCGCCGGGCTCGCGCACGCCGTGACGCCGTACTCGAGCTCGGCGTACGTGATCGCCGACATCACGACGTCCCCCGTGTAGCACTGCGCAAACCGCCTCGCAACCTGCTCCGGCTGATTCTTCATCAGGTAGATGCACATGTTGGTGTCGAGCATGTAGCGCGGCATCACCAACCCTCGCGTTCGGCCTGCTCGTGGTCGCCACGCCCTTCGGCCATGAAATCCGGCCCGAATTTCGCGAATTTCTCGAGGACGCGGGTCAACGGCCGCCGCACCGGCCGAATGCGGATTTCGTCACCGATGCGCTCGATTTCCAGTTCGATATCGCTGCGTTCATAGGCAAGGTCGGCTGGAATTCGCACGGCCTGCGAATTGCCGTTCCGAAATACCCTCGTCGTATGCATGTCGCCCCCAACATCCGGATGTACTGTGGATGTACAGTATATCCGCTTGGCCGACGATGTAAATCCATGTGTGTACATCAGCGCTTACCTCGGTATCGATTCGGACGCGAACGCCGGCACGCCTTTTCTTCGCGGACGCGGCCCCTTCCGTAACGCCCACGACGAGCGGACCGGCTCGACATTCATAGCGCTCGATTCTTCCGCGTTGGGGATGCACGCACAAGCTGGCCGTTCGGCCGAAACCGCATTGCATGCCCCGAATCCCTACGTGTTCCGACACTATTCAGGGGCCCACCAACGGGCGTAAGCTGTACGTCCCGCTACCCAGGGAGACGGCAGCCCATGTCGCATTCCAAGGATCTCGAGCAGCCCGCCACCACCGGCGCGCGACTGCTCGTCGATGCGTTGCTCGCCAATCACGTCGAACGCGTGTTCTGCGTGCCGGGCGAGAGTTTCCTCGCCGTACTCGATGCGCTGGCGGACGACACCGCGCGCATCCAGACGGTCGTCTGCCGCCACGAGGCGGCCGCCGCGAACATGGCCGAGGCCGTCGGCAAGCTCACCGGCCGCCCCGGCATCGCGTTCGTCACACGCGGCCCCGGCGCGACCCACGCGTCGATCGGCGTGCACACCGCGTTCCAGGATTCGACGCCGATGATCCTGTTCGTCGGCCAGTGCGCACGCGAGCACCTCGACCGCGAAGCCTTCCAGGAAATCGACTACCGGCGGATGTTCGGCCAGATGGCGAAATGGGTCGCGCAGATCGACGACCCGCGCCGCATCCCCGAATACCTGAGCCATGCGTTCCACGTCGCGACGTCGGGCCGCCCCGGCCCGGTCGTGCTCGCGCTGCCGGAAGACGTGCTGTCCGAAGCATGCGCGCCGCAGCCGGTCGTGCCGGCCGCGAAACGCGTCGCGGCCGCGCCGTCGGCCGCGCAGCTCGACGAACTGCGCGAGCGGCTCGCGCGCGCCGAGCGGCCGTTCGCGGTCGTCGGCGGCAGCGGCTGGACACCCGACGCGTGCGCGAACCTGCGCACCTTCGTCGAGCGCTGGCAGCTGCCGGTGGCCTGTGCGTTCCGCTACCAGGACACGATCGACAACGCGCACCCGAACTACGCGGGCGACGTCGGGCTCGGGATCAACCCCGCGCTCGCGAAGCGCATCCGCGACGCCGACCTGCTGCTCGTGATCGGCCCGCGCCTCGGCGAAGCGACGACCGGCGGCTACACGCTGCTCGACATCCCGAAGACGCGCCAGACGCTGATCCACGTGCACCAGGGTGCGGACGAGCTTGGCCGCGTGTATGCGGCCGACCTGCCGATCGTGTCGGGCATGCCCGAAATCGCCGCGCCGCTCGCCGCACTCGAGCCGCCCGAGCGCCCGACCTGGGCCGGCACGGCCACCGACGCGCATCGCGCGTATCGCGAATGGCATGCGCCGTTGCCGATGCCCGGCGACGTCCAGCTCGGCGACGTGATGGTGCAGCTGCGCGAGCGCCTGCCGCATGACGCGATCCTCACCAACGGCGCCGGCAACTATGCGATCTGGCTGCATCGCCACTTCGCGTACCGGCACTTCCGCTCGCAGCTCGCGCCGACCAGCGGCGCGATGGGCTACGGCGTGCCGGCCGCGCTGGCCGCGAAGTCGCTGTACCCGTCGCGCGCCGTCGTCGCGCTCGCGGGCGACGGCTGCTTCATGATGGCCGGCAACGAGCTCGCGACCGCGATGCAGTACGGGCTGAACATCGTCGTGATCGTCGTCAACAACGGGCATTTCGGCACGATCCGCATGCATCAGGAGCGCAACTACCCGGGGCGCGTGCATGGCACGGGGCTCACGAATCCCGATTTCGCCGCGTATGCACGTGCGTTCGGCGCGCATGGCGAGACCGTCGAGCGCACCGCCGATTTCGCGCCCGCGCTCGAGCGCGCGCTGACTTGCGGGCTGCCCGCGCTGATCGAGATCCGCATCCCGCAGGACGCCAGCACGCCGGCCGCGACACTCGAACAGATCCGCGAACAGGGCCGCCGCGCACGCGGTGGGTGACGGTGGGCACGCACGCCGCGCCGCCCGACGTCGCGCTGTCGCACGACGACGCGCTCACGCTCCCCGGCACGCTGCTCGCGCCGGACGGCACGCTCGTCGCGCCATACGACCTCGAGCAAGGCGGCGCGCGCGCCGTGGGCCACGTGCCGGCCGCGTCCGCGCGAGGCCTGCTGCACGCCGCGCACCGGCCGTTCCGGCTCGACTACGACCGCGCACGGCACGTGCACGTGATCAACGGGATGGGCGTCACGCTCGGCGATTCGGTGATCGGGCTCACCGCCCTCGCCGCGCTGCGTGCGGCGCACCCGGGCCTGCACTTCACGCTGTACCGGCCGGCCCGCGCGCCGCGCTACGTCGAGGCGCTGTATGCGCTCGCGGCCGACCTCGTCGCGCCGTCGCGCGCACTGCCGAACTCCGCCGACACGCTGCCGGCGGATGCACCGTGCATCGACGTCGGCAATCACCTGTACTGGCCCGCGTTCGCGCGGCTGCCGATGATCGATTTCTTCCTCGACGCGCTCGGCGCGGAGCCCGCGTCGGTGCCGGCGTCGGCCAAGCGCAACCGCTGGCTCGCGCGGCTGCCGCTGCCTGCGCTGCCTGAGGAATGGCGGCGCCGGTACGTGCTGTTCTGCCCGACCGCGAGCACTGCATTGCGCAGCGTGCCGCCCGCGCTGCGGGCAACGTTCGTCGAGCAGCTCGCGCAGCGCTACGGATTGCCGGTGGCCGGGTTCGGGCCCGTCGCCCATCCCGCCTATGTCGACGTGAGCGTCGATGCGGCCGACGATACGGCCCGGTTCATGGCATGGGTCAAGGGTGCCAGCCTGCTGTTCGCGCCCGACACCGCCGCGCTGCATCTCGCCGACGGTTTCGACGTGCCGACGCTCGCGTGCTTCACGACGATCGGGCCGGCGCTGCGCGTGCGCGACTACCCGCATTGCGTGCCGGTCGCGCTCGACGTGCCCGCCGAATTGCACGGGATGCATCGCAGCGAGCGGCCGGCCGATCTCGCCGCGGTCGAGGCCGCTTACCGGGCGATCGACTGGGATGCGTTGGCGTGGCCCGCGCTACGCGAAACGACGGCTACGGCCGAATAGGGAGACAGGATGCGGCGGCCGGTTGCGAGGCCGAAAGCGTCGCCGCCTGAGCCTGAGCCTGAGCCTGAGCCTGAGCCTGAGCCGGTGCCGAACCCTGAGCCTGCTCCTGAGCCGAAGGCCGCGTCTAAACCAGAACCGCTTCGCCTACCGCCCCGCGCTCACCCCACCGCCACCATCACCGCGCGCTCGCGCAGCGTCTCCGACGGCCGCTTGCCGAACAGCCGCCGGTAATCCGTCGCGAACTGGCTGAGGTGCCAGAAGCCCCACGCCTCCGCCACGTCCTGCACCGAGCCAGCCGCGCGGCCGCACAAGTCACGCCGCGCGCCGTTCAGCCGCAGCGTGCGCAGGTAAGTGGCGGGCGCCATGCCGAGCACGTCCTGGAAGCAGTACTGCAGCGTGCGCCGGCTCACGTGCAACTGCTCGCACAGCTCGGGCACGCCGACCGGGCGCGTGCGGTGCGCGAGCACGTAGTCGCGCGCCTGGTCGACGATCCAGCGGCGCATCGACGGCGCACGGCCCGAATCGTCGTCGGCCGGCTGCGCGCACGCGTCGAACAGCGCGGCCAGCACCTCGGCCTGCAGGTCGTCGCGCTGCGCATCGGCCAGCGGGCCGGCCATCGCCACCGCGCCGTCGAGCCGGCGGCCGAGCAGCGTACACAGGCGCGCGAGCCGCGCATCGCCGACCTGCATCACGCGCTGCGTGAACAGCCGCTCGTCGAGCGCGCGGTGTTCGACGTCTTCCGCGTAGTGACGCAGCACGTCGCCGCGCACGACCACACCGTAGATCGAGAACTGCGCGGGCGTCACCAGTTCGAACTCCACGTTGCCGGGCCGGAACGCGAGCGCACCCGGCCCGATGCGGCACGCATCGACGCGCGCGGTGCCGTCGCTCACGAGCGGAATGCCGAACCAGTACGCATCGCCGCGCACCTCGCATGCCTGCCGCAGCAGGTGGCTCGTCGATTCGCGAAACAGCTTCATCGTGTCGAGCGGCAGCTCGGTCAATGTGCCGACGAAGCGGCCGGCCGCGAGCTGGTCGTAGGTCTGCCGCCAGCCGATCAGGTTGCGCGCCTGCTCGTCGGCGTCATGCGCGACGCTGACGACCGCCTGCCCGGCCAGCGCGTCGTCGCCCTGCGCGTTGCGCCGCGTGTCTTCGGCCGTCGGTTCTTCGCTGCACGCCACGTATTGGTCCATCGTGTCCTCCCTCACCTGCCCGGAACCGCACCTGCCACGCAAGTCCCGTGCCGAACGGCGCGCGACCCGCGCAAAGTCCGTCATTCGACGCTGCGCGGCACGGACGCGCCATGCGGGCATGCCCGAACGCCTTGTCGCACGCACCCCGTCGGTGCGGCACGCGCCGCGCCGGCGCATCCGGTACGCGGCGCCCCGCCCGGCACTGCGCGGCGGCCGGCTAGCCACCGTTCGCGGGCCGCAACCGCACGACCCGCGTGCCGCAATTGCCGTACGCCTGAGTCACCGCCAACTCGACGATCGCGCTGCCGGCCGGCCACGGCGCCGCGTCCGCATCGGCCAGATCCGTCCGCAGCGTCGCGCGCCCGTTGATCCGGTAACGGATGCCGCGCACGAAGTCGACGAACAGCAACCCGACGCCGCTGCCATTACACCGCGCCGCGTCAATCCGGCCGCCGTCGCGCTCGCCGTACACCGGCAGCACGAAGCGCAGCGTCTTCGTATCGATCACGCGCACGACCGGCAGCAGGTCGCCGTTCGCGTCGCGCCGGCTCTGCACGATGTCGCAGGTCACGCCCGCCTGCCCGCCGCACCCCGTGCCGACGAACATGAAGGGCTGCGTCTCGATGAACTGACGCACGCCCATGCTCAGCCGCGTCGTCACGACGTCGCTCATCCGCTCGGCCTCGTCGGCGACGCCGAAGCGGTGATGCGCGTCGAGTTCACCCGCGTGGAACACGGGATGGCATGGATAGGATCGGGGCGGTTCTGACATGGGGTTTTACGTCCGGCGCGCCGGCTCGACTTGCCGCCGCGAGCAAACGACTATCGGTATCGTTTCCGGCGAAGACCGCGACAATCCGCGGCCGGAACCAGATTGCAAATGCGAATGAGCGAAAACGGTCAATCTCCGGATCGCCGGTCGGTCGCGCGGCACGCATCCGCGTACCGGTCGTCGGCCAGGCGGCCACCCTCGCCCGGCGCGACATGCGTTCGACGACCCTCCAGTATCCAAAGCTTCGCCGCTCGAGACGGCGCCCCGACCGGCCGACGCATACCGCGCCGCCGGCCGGCCAGGACGCCCGCGCACGGATCAGAAGAACCCGAGCGCCTCGGCCTGATAGCTCACCAGCAGGCACTTCGTCTGCTGGTAGTTCGACAGCGCCATCTTGTGCGTCTCGCGGCCGATCCCCGACTGCTTGTAGCCACCGAACGCCGCATGCGCGGGATACAGGTGGTAGCAGTTGGTCCACACGCGGCCGGCTTCGACCTCGCGGCCCATCCGGTACGCGCGCGTGCCGTTGCGCGTCCACACGCCCGCGCCGAGCCCGTAGAACGTGTCGTTCGCGAGTTCGATCGCGTCCTGCTCGTCCTTGAACGTCATCACCGACGCGACCGGCCCGAAGATCTCTTCCTGGAACACGCGCATCTTGTTGTTGCCGAGCAGCATCGTCGGCTTCACGTAATAGCCCGTGCCGAGTTCCGCCGCCGGTGCCGTGCGCTCGCCGCCGGTCAGGCATTGCGCTCCTTCGCCGCGGCCGATGTCGATGTACGACAGGATCTTGTCGAGCTGCTGCTGCGACGCCTGCGCGCCGATCATCGTCTGCAGGTCGAGCGGGTGGCCGGCCTTGATGCGCTCGACCCGCGCGACCGCCTTCTCGATGAACTTCTCGTAGATCGATTCCTGGATCAGGATCCGCGACGGGCACGTGCACACTTCGCCCTGGTTCAGCGCGAACATCGCGAGCCCTTCGAGCGCCTTGTCGAGGAACGCGTCGTCCTGGTCGAGCACGTCGGCGAAGAAGATGTTCGGGCTCTTGCCGCCCAGTTCGACCGTCGACGGGATCAGGCTGTCGGCCGCCGCGCGCAGGATGTGCTTGCCGACCGGCGTCGAGCCGGTGAACGCGATCTTCGCGATGCGCTTGCTGGTCGCGAGCGCTTCGCCCGCTTCCTTGCCGAAGCCGTTCACGATGTTGATCGTGCCGGCCGGGAACAGGTCGCCGATTAGCTCCATCAGCACCAGTACCGACGCGGGCGTCTGCTCGGCCGGCTTCATCACCACGCAGCAGCCGGCCGCGAGCGCCGGCGCGAGCTTCCACGCGGCCATCAGCAGCGGGAAGTTCCACGGGATGATCTGGCCGACGACGCCGAGCGGTTCGTGGAAGTGGTACGCGACGGTGTTGTCGTCGATTTCGGAGATGCCGCCTTCCTGCGCGCGGATGCAGCCCGCGAAATAGCGGAAGTGGTCGATCGCGAGCGGCAGGTCGGCCGCCATCGTCTCGCGCAGCGGCTTGCCGTTGTCGATCGTCTCGGCCACCGCCAGCAGCTTCAGGTTCTTTTCCATCCGGTCGGCGGCGGCGAGCAGCAGGTTCGCGCGCTCGGCGACCGACGTCTTGCCCCACTTGCGGCGCGCGGCGTGCGCGGCGTCGAGGGCGAGCTCGATGTCGTCGGCGCCCGAGCGCGGGATGCGACAGAACGGCTGGCCGTTGATCGGCGACACGTTCTCGAAGTACTCACCTTTCACCGGCGGAACCCACTTGCCGCCGATGTAGTTGTCGTATTGCTGACGGTACGGGTATTCGACGTCGAGGCCCAGTTGCTTCAGGTCAAACGGGTTCATACATGTCTCCTGTTCATCGTGCTTGTGTGAGTACAGCGCCGGTTGGAATTGCGCTGCCCTCGTTTATGCAACATGCGTGCCAAACAGGACGGAAGCACGGCAACCGCGGCCGGCCCGCGGGCGCAACGGGCCGTGTTCACCGACGCAGCACGGCGGGTGTGCCGATTCTGAACAGCCTGGTTGCGCAGCGCGCCGGGACGGTGTTCGAAATCTCCACAGTGCGCGGGCGCCTCCGCGCGCGGAGGCAGGCCGTGCCGCGTGGCATGTCGCTTGCGTGCGCCCTTCGCATTCCCATGCAGCGGCGTGTGCGCCGACCGACACCATGAACGACCGCGGCCCCCTGACCGACGACGCCATCGCGTTCATCCGCGAGCAGGCGTTCCTGATCATCGCGACCGCCGACGCGGCCGGCAACAGCGACTGCTCGTACCGCGGGCGCCAGCCACGCGCGGACGGCTCGTTCGAGCCGCTCGTCGACCTGCCTGACCGCCGCACGCTCGTGCTGCCCGACTTCGCGGGCAACCACCTGTTCAACACGATCGGCAACCTGCTGGTGAATCCGGCCGTCGCGCTACTGTTCGTCGACTTCGTGCGGCAGACAACCTGGCTCGTGCAGGGCCGCGCGACGATCGACGAGGAGGCGGGCAGCCGTGCGCATCTGTGGCCCGATGCGCGTCGCCATGTGGTGGTTGAAGTGGCGCATGCGCAGGCACGGGCGGATGCGACGCTGCCGCCGCTGGTGCTGGCTTGAGGGGCAAGGCGGATCGTCAGCGTGCGAATGCGGCGATGACGAAACAGGACGACGCGCCGGCCGCCGTGGCCGGAGCGCCCGTGCGCGACGACGCGACACTCAACGCGCGTGCATCTCCGCACAAGCCGGTTCGATCCGGCTGCGCGCCGGCACGTCGGCATGTGCGTGCCCGTCGGTGTCGTCATCCGTTTCAGCCGCCGCCGGTCGCCCACCCAGAAACGCAAACACCACCCCCGCACACAGCACCGTCACGACCGCCAGTCCGATCAACAACCGATCGAACGCATGCGTGTAACTCGCGAGCAGCGCCGCACGCCCGACACCCGGCAACGCAGCCGCCGCACCCGCGAGATCACCGGTCGCGAGCCGCGCGGCTGCACGCAGCGTCGCTTCAGGCGTGCCGGCGGCACCCGCCGCCTGCGTCAACCCCGTCCGCGCGAGCCCGGCCAGCACCGCACCCACGATCGCGAGCGCGATCCCCTCGCCGGCCACGCGCGTCGTGCTGAAGATCCCCGTCGCCATCCCCGCGCGCTCCTTCGGTACGACGCTCACCGACAGCCCGTCCATCAGCCCCCACGGCATCCCGGCGCCGACGCCGATCGTCACCATCGGCGCGATCGCCGCCGCCCCCGCGCCGCCGCGCAGCGCGATGCCCAGCCACACGAGCCCGGCTGCCGCGATCAGGAGCCCGAACCCCGAGATCACGCCGGCCGACAGCCAGCGCGTGAGCGTCGCCGCGATGAACGGCACGATCAGCATCGGCGCGGAAATCGCGAGCATCAGCCAGCCGGCGTCGATCTCGCTGAAGCCGTCGATGCCGATGAAGCGCAGCGGCAGCACGACGAGCAGCACGATGTAGCAGCAGCAGGTCGACACCGGCAGCACCTGCACGCCGACGAAGCGCGCGATCCGGAACAGCGACAGGTCGAGCATCGGCCGCGCGACGCGCGTCTCGATCGCGACGAATGCACCCGCGCCGAGCGCCGCGCCTGCCAGCAGCGCGATCACCAGCGGGCTCGACCAGCCGCGCGCGGGCGCCTCGATCACGCCGAACGTGAACAGCGTCAGCGCAGTGGTGAACGCGGCCGTGCCGGGCCAGTCGAGCCCCGTCGCGTGCGGGTCGCGCGACTCGTGCATGCGCGGCAGCCCGACTACGAGCGACAGCCCGCCGGCCACCGCGCTCGTTACGAAGATCGCGCGCCAACCGTAATGCCCGATCAGCGCGCCGGCCAGCACCGGCCCGAACGCAAGCCCGATGCCGAAGGTCGTGCCGAGCAGGCTGAATGCGCGTGTGCGCGCCGCGCCGTCGAACTCCTGCGCGAGCGCGGCCGTGCCGCCCGCGAGCGCCGCGGCCGCCGCGAGCCCTTGCGCGGCGCGCAGCAGGTCGACCGCGAGCATCGACGGCGCGAACGCGAGCGCGACCGACATCAGCGTGAAGCCGCCAACGCCGATCGCGAACAGGCGCTTGCGGCCGAACTGGTCGGACAGCGCACCGGCCGCCATCAGGAAACTGCCGAACGCGAGCATGAACGCGTTGGTGATCCAGTTCATCGCGACCGTCCCGCCGTGCAGGTCGCGGCCGATCGCGGGCGTCGCGACCGCACCGCCCGAAAACGACAGCGGCAGCGCGACGGCGGCCAGGCAGACGGCGGCCAGCACCCATGCGCGCCGGCGTGCCGACGGGTCCGAAGCGGCTGAAAAAGGGTGATCCATCATCGCTCCTCGAAAAGCCGGCGCGGATGCGCCGTCAGAGCGACAGAAGATAAATCCGATTCAATCCACGAAAAACCACGCAAAGCTCCGCATATAACGGACTATAATTCCGCAATTCACTCGGCCACGTGCGTCGACGCACGCCTTCGACTCGATGGACAACCTGACCGGCATCGTCGCCTTCGTCCGCACCGCGGAAGCATTGAGCTTCGTCGCGGCCGGCCGCGCGCTCGGCATCTCGGCGTCGGCGGTCGGCAAGACGATCGCGAAACTCGAGCAGTCGCTCGGCGTGCGCCTGTTCAACCGCACCACGCGGCGCGTCACGCTCACCGAAGAGGGGCGGCACTTCTACGAACGCTGCCAGCGGATCCTCGAGGATTTTCGCGACGCGGAAGCGACCGTGACGGCCTCCGCACAGCGCCCGCGCGGCAAGCTGCGCGTGAGCCTGCCGGTGATCGGCTACCGGTTCCTGCTGCCGGTGCTGCCCGAATTCCGGCAGCGCTACCCGGACGTCGAACTCGATCTCGATTTCAACGACCGGATGGTGGACGTCGTCGAAGGCGGCTTCGACGCGGTGATCCGCAGCGGCCCGCTGTCGGATTCGAGCCTGATGTCGCGGCGGCTCGGCCCGTTCGCGTTCGTGCTGTGCGCGACGCCCGCGTATCTCGCGCAGGCCGGCACGCCGCGCACGCCGCGCGATCTCGAAGCGCACGAATGCGTGCGCTACTGCTTCCCGACCACCGGCAAGCTGCAGGACTGGGCGCTCGCGGCCGACGACGGCACGCCGCTGAAGCTGCGCACCGCGCTGACCTGCAACAACATGGAGGCGCTGCGCGGCACCGTGCTCGCGGGGCTCGGCATCGGCTACATGCCCGACTTCCTCGCGCGCGACGCGCTCGAACACGGCGCACTCGTCACCGTGCTCGACGACTACCGGATCGCGCCCGGGCAATTCTCGATCGTATGGCCGTCGAGCCGGCAGTTGTCGCCCAAACTGCGCGTGTTCGTCGATTTTCTGTGCGAGCGGTTGTTCAGATAGCCGCCCGTCGGGCCGCCCGAACGGCTCGAACACCGCCACGCGGCGGCCAGCGCATGGCCCTTTTCAATCCGCCCCGATCCGCTCCGCCTCTGCCTGCGGCAGCAACGCATCGCTGTCGTCCTTCAGCCCGACGCCCGTCAGCCCGAGCCGGCGCGCGTGCGTCATCAGGTAATGCAGCTTGTGCGCGGCCCCCGCGTACGGCAGCCCTTCGGGCCGCACGTTCGAGATGCAGTTGCGCAATGCATCGTGGCAGCCGACCTTCGGCGCCCACGTCAGGTACACGCCTAGGCTGTCCGGCGAGCTGAGCCCCGGCCGTTCGCCGATCAGCATCGCGACCACCTTCGCGCGCAGCAATTCGCCGATCTCGTCGCCGAGCGCGACGCGCGCCTGCGTCGCGACCACCACCGGGCCGATCCGCCAGCCATCGGCATCGAGCCGCGGCCGCACGGCCTGCAGCAACGGCAGCGCCTGTTTCGCGGCCGCGAACGCCGACAGCCCGTCGCCGACCACGAACACGACGTCGGGCCCATCGCCGCTCACCGCATCGCCGTGCGCGGCCAGCAGCGCGCGCCCTTCATCCGACAGCTTGCGGCCGAGGTCGGGCCGGCGCAGGTAATGCTGGCGATCGGGCGCCGCACTCTGCACGCCGAGCGTCGCGAAGCCGGCCGCGTCGAGCTCGCGCCGCAGCGCGTCGACGTCGAGCGGCTGGTGCACCGCGTCGCGCGCCTGCGCATGCGACAGGTTGAACGCCAGCAGCGGCGCGGTCGGCAGGCTGTTGCCCGCGCGGCCGAGCGCGATCCGTGCATTCGTGAACGACTTCAGCTGCGCCCACGGGTTCTTTTCGACGGCGTCGCTCATGCCGAAATCCCCATCCAGTCGTTCGCGCCCGCGAGCAGCGGCACGCGCGACGTCGCGGCGCGCAACGCACCGTGCGCGTCGGCGATCTCCATCGTCTCCAGCCACTCCTCGAATTCCGGCGCGCGGCGCAGGCCGAGCACCTCGCGCACGTACAGCTGGTCGTGGAACGACGTGCTCTGGTAGTTCAGCATCACGTCGTCCGCGCCCGGAATTCCCATGATGAAGTTGATGCCGGCCGCACCGAGCAGCGTCAGCAGCGTATCCATGTCGTCCGAGTCGGCTTCCGCGTGGTTCGTGTAGCAGATGTCGCAGCCCATCGGCACGCCGAGCAGCTTCCCGCAGAAGTGATCCTCGAGCCCCGCGCGGATGATCTGCTTGCCGTCGTACAGGTATTCCGGCCCGATGAAGCCGACCACCGTGTTCACGAGGAACGGGTCGAACTTGCGCGCCACCGCATACGCGCGCACTTCGCAGGTCTGCTGATCGACGCCGAAGTGCGCGTTCGCCGACAGCGCACTGCCTTGCCCCGTCTCGAAGTACATCAGGTTGTTGCCGACGGTGCCGCGCTTGAGCGACAACGCGGCCTCGTGCGCCTCGCCGAGCAGCGCGAGCGAGATGCCGAAGCTCGCGTTCGCCTTCTCGGTGCCCGCGATCGACTGGAACACGAGATCGACCGGCGCGCCCTTCTCGACCGCCGCGATCGTGTTGGTCACGTGGGTGAGCACGCACGACTGCGTCGGCACGCCGTAGCGTTCGCGGAAGCCGTCGATCATCGCGAGCAGCTTCACGATCGCCGCGAGGCTGTCGGTGGCCGGGTTGATGCCGATCATCGCATCGCCGCAGCCGTACATCAGCCCGTCGAGCATCGACGCGGCGATGCCCTTCACGTCGTCGGTCGGGTGGTTCGGCTGCAGCCGCACCGACATCCGGCCCGGCAGCCCGACCGTGTTGCGAAAACGCGTGAC
Source organism: Burkholderia sp. AU31624 (assembly GCF_020420065.1). NCBI lineage: Bacteria > Pseudomonadati > Pseudomonadota > Betaproteobacteria > Burkholderiales > Burkholderiaceae > Burkholderia > Burkholderia sp. AU31624. The sequence continues at coordinate 17,498 of NZ_JAIZRT010000015.1, read as the reverse complement.
CACGCGGCGCTTCCTCGCCGCCGCGATCAGGTCCTGGTTGCGCATCAGCTTCGACACGGCCGCGACCATCTCGGGCGTGAGGCCCGGCGCGATCCGTTCGAGCGCCGCGCCGTCGGCGGCCGGCGACAGCAGCCAGTTGCGGAACTCGCCGACGGTGAGGTGCGAGATTTCCGCGAAGGCAGCCGCGTCGTGATCGTCGACGATGAGGCGCGTGACCTCGTCGTCTTCATACGGGATCACCGCTTCGTTCAGGAATGCCTTCAGCGGCACGCCCGCGAGCGCGATCTTCGCGGCGACGCGCTCCTCCTCGCTCGCCGCCGCGACACCGGCGAGCTGGTCGCCGGAACGCAGCGGGCTCGCCTTCGCGAGCAGCGTCTTCAGGTCCGCGAAACGGTACGTGCGCGGGCCGATCGTCTCCGTATAGGACATCTGCGAATCTCCTTGCCAAAAGCCGACGGCGCGCCCGTTCGACGGGGCGCGCCGGATGCCGTCAGGAACGGCCGTTCACCTGCACCTGCTCACTCCTCCAGCAGCGCGTCGCCCGGCGCACTCGCACGCTGCGCACGCGTCGCGAGGAAGTACGCGTAGCCGAACGCGAGGAAGCCCAGGAACACCAGCGCGACCAGCCCGTTGAAGTACACCATCGTACCGAGACAGACGAGCGCGGCCAGGATCGCGAATGCCGGGAAGATCGGGTACAGCGGCGCGCGGAACGGCCGCGCCATGTTCGGCTGCGAGCGGCGCAGCTTGAACAGCGACGCCATGCTCACGATATACATCACGATCGCACCGAATACCGACATCGTCACGATATTCGCGGTCAGCGTCTGCCCGCCGAACTGGATCAGCTCGTCGCTGTAGATCGCCGCGATGCCCACCACGCCGCCCGCGAGAATCGCGCGATGGGGCGTCTTGAAGCGCGGATGCACCTTCCCGAGCCATTCGGGCAGGTAGCCTTCGCGGGCCAGCGCGAAGATCTGGCGCGAATAGCCAAGAATGATCCCGTGGAACGACGCGACCAGCCCGAACAATCCCAGCCACACGAGCATGTGCATCCAGCCGCTGTTCGCGCCGACGATGTACTTCATCGCCTGCGGCAGCGGATCGTTGATGTTCGCGAGCTTGGTCCAGTCGCCCGCGCCGCCGGCGAACACCATCACGCCGATTGCCAGTGCAACGAGGGTCAGGATCCCGGCCACGTACGCGATCGGGATCGAGCGCTTCGGGTTCTTCGCTTCCTCGGCGGCCATCGCGACGCCTTCGATCGCGAGGAAGAACCAGATCGCGAACGGGATCGCCGCGAACATCCCGTGGAACGCGCCCACGCTGAAATGATCGGCGCCCGACCAGCCGCCCTTCATGAAGTTGCTCCACGCGAAGCCCGGCGACACGACGCCCATGAACACCAGCAGCTCGAAGATCGCGAGCAGCGTGACGACCAGCTCGAAGGTCGCCGCGATCTGCACGCCGACGATGTTCAGCGCCATGAACACGAGATACGCGCCCATCGCCGCATGCTTGGGCTCGAGGCCGGGGAACTGCACGTGCAGGTACGCGCCGATCGCGAGTGCGATCGCGGGCGGCGCGAACACGAACTCGACGAGTGTCGCCGCACCGGCGAGATAGCCGCCGGTCGGGCCGAACGCCCGGCGCGCATACGCGAACGGGCCGCCCGCATGCGGGATCGACGTCGTCAGCTCGGTGAAACTGAAAATGAAGGTGGTGTACATCGCCGCGACGAACAGCGCGGTGACGACGAAGCCCAGCGTGCCGGCGCTCGCCCAGCCGTAGCTCCAGCCGAAGTACTCGCCGGAAATCACGAGGCCGACCGCGATGCCCCACAGTTGCCAGGTCCCGAGCGTCTGCTGCAGCGCGGGCTGGCCGGACGACTTGGCGCCGGCGGCGGGCCGGCCATTCGACTCTGCTTTCATCGGACTCTCTCCTCAAAGGCGCCATGCCTGCCGGCCTGCGCGACTGAGAATCGATGCTAGAGAGTCATTAAACGACGTGTTATCGAAATTCGGCAAAGATCGCGGCTGACATTTCGCTTGCGGAAATGCCGACACGGAACGCGTGACGAAGCCGACACGCCGCAGACGGCACAGCGGCAGCCTTCGCCGAACGCCGACAGCCGGGCGCTGGCGGCGCCGCCCGAGCGGACACTGTCGCGTGGCGTTCCCGCCCGGCTGGATACATACGCGGCCGCAGCGCCGTCCGGCCATGCAGCGCGGCCGGACGGAGGCGCGACGGTGGCGTTACTGGCCGCCGCCGCGCTGGTTGAACCAGCGGTCGAGCAGCTTGCCGGCCGCTTCGCGGCCGCCGAGGCCGAACGACAGCGCCACCGCCACCGCGATCGCGCCGAGCACGAGGCCAAAGGCAAGCTGGACGATCTCGTTCGCGATGCCCATCGCGCGCAGCCCCATCGCGAACACGAGGCCCAGGATCGCGAATTGCGCGATGCGCGCGAACAGCACGCTGTGCTCGCGGTCGGCCTGCTCGATCACGCGGCGCGCGAGGCCCGCGAGCCACACGCCGATCACGAGGATCACGCCGCCCATCAGCACGTGGCCGCCGAATTCGATGAACAGCGTGACGACGTCGCGCACCTGCGAGAAGCCGAGCCGGTTCGCCGCTTCGACCGACGCGAACAGCATCGCGAAGAACACGATCAGCCGCGCGACCAGCACCGACGGCTGCAGGATCCCCGAGAACACGCGCTCGACGCCGAGCACGGCCGGCAGCCCGTCGGCGCCCGCGGCTTCCAGCAGCTTCTGCGCGAGCGACGCGACGAAGCGCGCGAAGTAGAACGTCACGAGCACGATCACGATCGCCGCGACGATGTCCGGCACCGCGCCGAGGAACTGGTTCAGCATGTTGGTGGCCGGCACCGAGATCGCGTCGATCTTCAGCGCGTCGAGCGCGGAGATCAGCGTCGGCACGAACACGAACACATAGACGATCGTGCCGACCAGGCTCGACACGCGCACCGGCGTCGGGCTGTCGAGGCGCTGCGTGAGGCGGTCGGCGCCGGCGGCGACGAGCAGGTTCGTCACGAGGCCGCGCAGCACGCGCGCGACGATCCAGCCGACGATGCCGATCACCGCGGCCGCGAAAATGTTCGGCACGATCGCGAGCAGCTTGTCGACCATCCCCTGCACCGGGGACAGCAGCCCCGACAGCGCGAACGACGCGAGGATCGCCGGCAGGAACATCAGGATCACGAGCCAGAACAGCACGTCGCCGAGATAGCCGGTCATCGGCTGCATGCCGGCGCCTTCGGACAGCTTGTCGTCGATCTTGCTCGCCTTCAGCGCGCGGTTCGCGAGGCTGCGCAGCAGCGACGCGATGAGCCACGCGATCAGCGTCAGCGCCGCGCCGCCGATCAGGTTCGGCAGGTAGTTGACGATGTGGGTGACGAGCAGCGAGAACGGGTTGGAGACCGCGTACAGGTTGAGCACGTTGAAGATGCCCACCGCGGTGACGAGCAGCACGAGCCAGAACAGGCCGCCCGCGATGATGCGCTCGACGCAGGCGCCCTGGCCGGTGCTTTCGTTGATCCGCTGATCGACCTTCAGCGCGCTCAGCAGGCGCATCGCGCCGGCCCGCACCACGACGGCGATCAGCCAGCCGATCACCAGGATGCCGATCGCGCCGGCGATCTTTGGCAGATACCCCCCTAGCGTGGTCTGCAGCGACGTGATGAAGCTGGAAGCATCCATTTCTTCTTCTCCCGAAAACGTGGTGTTGCGATTGAACATCGACGAACTACCTGCGTACTTCGAAAAACGTGCTGCCCCGACAGAGCAACTTACCCGAGAAAAATGACGCGATCACCCGATTTCACCGTCTTTAACTTTAGTCATAGATCGCAGGGGGGCAAGACCCCATTTCGCCAAAATAAAATGGGGCTCGACTCGTTGGTCTCCTACGCATTTCCGCAAGATTTATCAAATCGGGCCGTGCTACCGTGACGTCGGTTCCTGCCCTGACACGCCGATGACCATCGAAACGAAACCCGACCCGCCCGCCTGGCTTCGCTATGCGGCGAGCGTGGCGCGCGTGCACGAGTACATCCGCGCACACCTCGACGGCCCGCTCGACCTGAACCGGCTCGCCGAAGTTGCGTGCCTGTCGCCGTATCACTGGCAGCGTGTCTATCGCGCGCTGTACGGCGAGTCGATCGTGCTGACGGTGCGGCGGATGCGGATCGTGCGCGCATCCGAGGATCTCGTGTGCACGGCGCGGCCGATCGACGAAATCGCGCGGCGCGCGGGCTACGGTTCGACGCACGCGTTCGCGCGGGCGTTTCGCGACGCCTACGGCGTGCCGCCCGTGCAGCACCGTCGCACGGGCAGCCACCGGCCCATCTATCCGTTACAGCGAGGAGAGGAAGACATGTTCAAGCATGAAGTCGAGATCCGGCGGCTGCCGGAATTACACGGCTATGCGGTGGCGCACACCGGGTCGTACTTGAAGGTCGGCGACGCGTTCGCCCGGATCGGTGCGTGGGCCGGTCCGCGCGGGCTGATCGGCCCGGGCGCGAAGATGATCGGGATTTTTTACGACGATCCGGACACGACGCCCGAAGCGCAGTTGCGCGCGAAAGCGTGCTTCATGCCGGCCGACGGCGCGCCGGACATCGAACCCGCGCCGCCGGTGGAGCGTGCGACGGTCGCAGGCGGCGAATATGCGGTGCTGCTGCATACGGGGCCGTATGCGGACCTGAAAACGGCCTACCAGTGGCTCTACGGCGACTGGCTGCGCCACTCGGGCCGTGAAGCCGCCGACGCGCCGCCGTTCGAGCTGTACCTCAATACGCCGATGGATGCCGCGCCGGCCGACCTGCGCACCGAGATCTACCTGCCGCTGCGCTGATCGGAAGGCGTGCGCGGCGGCCCTGAAACGAAGCGCGCCGGCTGGCGTTCACACGCCGCCGGCGCGAATGCGCGGACCGACCGGCTTACGCAGCCTGCGTCCCGCACCCGGGGCAGAACCGCGCGTCGTCCGCGAGCGCCGAGTGGCACCGGCTGCAGGACTTGCCGCGTTGCGCGGCACCGCACTGCGCGCAGAAGCGCGCATCCGCCGCGTTGAGTGCGCCGCAGCCCGCGCAGGCCAGCTGGGTCAGCGGCACGTTGCCGCCGGCCTGCCCGCTTCGACTGTCGGCCGGCGCCTGCCAGCCCCAGCCGTGGCGATCGCGGCCGCGCGCATCGTGGCCGTCGTGCCCGTCCCGGCGCTGCCCGCCGTGATGCCCGCCACCGTCGCCGCTGTTGCCGTGCCCGCCGCCATGGCCACCGCCGTGGCCGCCCAGGATTCGTTTCAGAAAGCTCATCGCCCGCTCCTCAACGCTTGGCCTGCCCGCCGCCGAACGCCCCCGAGGACGACAGCAGCCGCAAACCGTTGGCCACGACGATCAGGCTGGCGCCCGCGTCGGCGAAGACCGCCATCCACATCGTGCCGAGCCCCGCGACCGTGAGGCCGAGGAACACGATCTTCACGCCGAGCGCGAAGCCGATGTTCTGCACCAGGACGCGATGCGTCGCACGCGACAGCCGCACGAACGCGGGAATCTTGCGCAGGTCGTCGTCCATCAGCGCGACGTCGGCCGTCTCGATCGCCGTGTCGGTGCCCATCGCGCCCATCGCGAAGCCGATGTCGGCGCGCGCGAGCGCCGGTGCGTCGTTGATCCCGTCGCCGACCATCCCGACCGCGCCCGCGCCGCCGGCCGACAGCTCCTCGACCGCCGCGAGCTTGTCTTCCGGCAACTGGTTGCCGCGTGCGTCGTCGATGCCGGCCTGCTGCGCGATCGCCTGCGCGGTATGCGGGTTGTCGCCGGTCAGCATCGCGGTGCGGATGCCGAGCGCATGCAGATCCGCGATCGCTTCACGGCTCGTGTCCTTGATCGTGTCGGCCACCGCGAAGATGCCGAGCACGCGCGCTTCGTCGACCAGCACCACGACGCTCTTGCCCTGCCGCTCGAGCGCATCGAGCTTCGCTTCGAGGGCCGTCGAGCAGCGCTCGAGTTCCTCGACGAGCCGGTGGTTGCCGAGCCAGTAGCGCGTGCCGTCGATCGCGCCGCGCACGCCGCGCCCGACGATCGCTTCGAAGTCCTGCACATCGGCGAATACCGTCGTGCCCGCGTCGCGCGCTGCGGCTGCGATCGCCTGCGACACCGGGTGATCGGAGCGCGCCGCGAGGCTCGCGCCGAGGTGCCGCACGCGTGCCTCGTCGGCGTCGGTCGCGTGCAGGTCGAAGTCGGTCTGCACCGGCTTGCCGTGCGTGATCGTGCCGGTCTTGTCGAGCGCGAGCCACGCGAGCTTGCGCCCTTCTTCCAGGTACACGCCGCCCTTCACGAGAATCCCGCGTCGTGCGGCTGCCGCGAGCCCCGACACGATCGTCACCGGCGTCGAGATCACCAGCGCGCACGGGCACGCGATCACGAGCAGCACCAGCGCGCGGTAGATCCAGTCGTGCCACGCACCGCCCATCACGAGCGGCGGCGCCACCGCGACCAGCAGCGCGACCGCGAACACAATCGGCGTGTAGACACGTGCGAACTGGTCGACGAAGCGTTGCGTCGGCGCCTTCGCGCCCTGGGCTTCTTCAACCGCGTGGATGATCCGCGCGAGCGTCGAGTTGGCCGCGACGGCCGTCACGCGATAGTCGAACGAACCCGATTCGTTGATCGTGCCCGCGTACACGGCGTCGCCGGTCGTCTTTTCGACGGGCAGGCTCTCGCCGGTGATCGGCGCCTGGTTCACCGTCGAGCGGCCCGCGACGACTTCGCCGTCCAGCCCGATCCGCTCGCCCGGCTTCACGCGCACGACCGCGCCGAGCGCCACCTGCGCGGCCTCGATCGTGCGCCACGACCCGTCGGCGTCCTGCACGGTCGCGGTGTCCGGCGCGAGCTGCATCAGGCCCTGGATCGCGTTGCGTGCGCGGTCGAGCGACTTCGCTTCGATCAGCTCGGCGATCGTGAACAGCACCATCACCATCGCCGCTTCCGGCCACTGGCCGATTGCCATCGCGCCCGTCACCGCGATGCTCATCAGCGCGTTGATGTTCAGGTTGCCGTTGCGGATCGCGATCCAGCCCTTCTTGTACGTGGTGAGCCCGCATGCGAGCACCGCAGCGAGCGCAAGCGCCGCCGCGAGCCACACGGGCAGGCCGGCCCAGGTCGCGCCTTCGGACGCGATCGCGGCGACACCGGCGAGCGCCAGCGGCCACCACGGCTTCGGGGGCGCGTCGGCGACGCGCGCGGCCGGTGCGCCGGGCGCTGCCGCCTCGGGCGTCATCCCGAGCGAGCGGATCGCGCTTTCGATCGCCGGCTGGGCGTCCGGCACGTGCTCGACCGTCAGCATCCGCTGCATCAGGTTGAATTCGAGCGCCGACACTTCGCTCATCCCGCCGAGCTTCTTGCGGATCAGCGTTTCCTCGGTCGGGCAGTCCATCTGCATGATCCGGAATGCGGAGCGCACGTGGCCCGACGCGGTCGCCTGCGCGACCGGCAGCGGCGCGAGCGTCAGCGCGGCAGGCGCGCAGCAGTCGCCGGCCGCGTGGTCGTGGTCGTGGTCGTGGTCGTGGTCGTGGTCGTGGTCGTGGTCGGCATGGTCGTGTGCGGCGCTGCCGTGTGCACAGGCGGCGCCATGGACATGGCCGTCGCCATGCTCGTGCGCATGGTCATGACCATGATCGTGGTCGTGTTCCTTGCCGCTGCCGTGGCTGCAACCGGCGCCGTGGGCGTGACCCTCTTCACCACCGGCATGTGCGTGATCATGTTGATGATCGTGGTCGTGGCTGTGGGCCCGCGACTGCGCGCCGCGCGCTGCGGCGACCTCGCCGTGCGCGTGCTCGCCGGCCACCGGCGCCGCGTCGGCGACGGTGGCCGTATCCGTATCGTGCGCGTCGGCGCAGCACGGAGCGGCGCCGCCGGCATGACGGTGTCGTGGGTCGTGGGTACGCTGGGCGTCGGTCATGACAACCTCCTCAATGGCAACGGTGTAGAGTTAACACCCTGAAGCCACTACAAGGTCAACCCTTACACGGGAGAAAGGTCATGAAGATCGGCGAACTGGCCAAAGCGGCCCGCTGCACACCCGAGACGATCCGTTTCTACGAGAAAGAGGGTCTGATGCCGGATGCGGAGCGTACCGACTCGAACTACCGCAACTACACCGACGTGCACGTCGAGCGGCTGCGCTTCATCCGCAACTGCCGCGCGCTCGACATGGCCCACGACGAAATCCGTGCGCTGCTGCAGCTCACCGACACGCCGGCCGACCCCTGCGACTCGATCAATTCGCTGCTCGACGAGCACATCGGACACGTCGATGCGCGCCTCGCGGAACTTACACATCTACGCGACCAGCTCACCGAATTGCGCCGCCAGTGCGTCGGCGAGCATTCGGTCGAAGATTGCGGCATCGTGCACGGTCTCGCGACGATGGAAACCGTCGCCCCGGCCGCGAAGCGCTCGCACCTCGGCTGAAACCCTTGTGAAATATGATAGTCTAGTTAAGAATAGTTATATTCTTACTAGGTATTTAATCACTATTCATGTCCACCAGTCGCCCGTCCCCGCTCGCGCTGGCCGTCCTCGCGACGCTCACCGAAACACCGATGCATCCCTACGGGATGCTGCAGCAACTGAAGGCGCGCGGGTATGACGAAGTCGTCAACGTGCGCCAGCGCACCAGCCTCTACCAGACGATCGACCGGCTGCTGCGCGACGGGCTGATCGCCGTGCACGACACCGAGCGCGACGGCGCGTTTCCGGAGCGCACGCTGTATGCGCTGACCGAGGCCGGCCACACGGCCGGGCAGGCGTGGCTGCATGCGCTGCTCGCGGAACCCGCGCGTGAATTTCCGGCATTCGGCGCCGGCCTGGCATTCCTGCCGCTGCTCGACGCCGAAGATGCCCGCCACCAGCTCGAGCTTCGAATCACGCGGCTCGACGCGGAGCGCGAACGCCTCGAAACGCTGCGCGCCACCGCGCAGGCCGACCAGGTGCCGCGCCTGTTCCTGCTGCAGAACGAGCATGCGCTCGTCCTGCTCAATGCCGAACTCGACTGGGCGCGCAGCGTCGTCGAGCACCTGAAGATCGGTGCGCTGCGCTGGGTGGACGGCTGACGCGTCACGCACGCCGGCTCCCGCCGGCAACGTGCGTCACCCCGATCAAAGCACCTTGCCGGGGTTCAGGATGCCGAGCGGATCCAGCGCGGCCTTCAGGCGTCGCATCAATCCGATTTCCGCATCGCTGCGCGTATGCGCGAGATAGGGGCGCTTGAGCACGCCGATCCCGTGCTCGGCCGACACCGAGCCGCCCATGTCGCGCACCACCGCGTACACGCAGTGATCGAGCGCATCGAGATCCGTGTCGGTCATCCCGGCCAGCGACACGCCGATATGCACGTTGCCGTCGCCGACATGGCCGAAGAACAGGCACGTGACGTCCGGCCAGCGCGCCCGCAATGCCGCGTTGCAGCGCTCGGCGAATGCGCCGAGTTCGCCCGTCGGCAGGCTCACGTCGAAGTTGACGAGCTGCGGCAGCGCGTCGATCGCGAGGCCTTCGCGCAGCGTCCACAAGTCGCGCGCCTGCCGCTCCGACGTCGCGAGCACCGCATCCTCCACGAGCCCTGCGTCGAACCCCGCCGCGAGACCGGTTTCCAGCGCCTGGTGCGCATCGCTGCCCGGCGCGCTCGTCGCGCATTCGATCAGGATCGCGAAGCCATCGTCGCCGACGAACGGCGCCGAAATGCCCGGCGTATGACGCGCGACGTAGTCGTAGAACGCCGGCCACATCGCCTCGAAACTGACGACCTCCGGCAACATGCGCACGCGGTTCCACAGCGCGACCACCGCGTCGTAGTCGCGCACGCGGCAGAGCGCCGTGGCCGGCGCGGCCAGCAGCGGATGCAGCCGCAGCACCGCACGCGTGACGACGCCGAGCGTCCCTTCGCTGCCGATGAACAGCTGCTTGAGGTCGTAGCCCGCATTGTTCTTCAGCATCCGGTTCATCGACGACACGACCGTGCCGTCCGCGAGCACCGCCTCGAGCCCGAGCACCTGCTCGCGCATCATCCCGTAGCGGATCGCGCGCGTGCCGCCCGCATTGGTCGCGAGCATGCCGCCGATCTGGCATGAGCCGCGTGCGCCGAGATCGACGCCGAACGTGAAACCCGCCGCTTCCGCGGCTTCCTGCACCGTCTGCAGCGGCGTTCCGGCGCGTACCGTCATCGTGCCGGCCGCCGCGTCGAGCGCCTCGATGCCCGCGAAGCGCTCCATCGACAGCACCACCTCGCCGCCGAGCGCGACCGCGCCGCGCGCGAGTCCCGTCAAACCGCCCTGCGGCACGACCGGCTGGCCGAGCCGCGCACACAGCGCGAGCGTGCGCGACACGTCGTCGACACTGCGCGGTCGCACCAGCGCACGCGGCCGCACGCCGGCCGGCTCGTTGTACGCGGTGAAGTAACGCGGATCGATATCCACCGCGCGCGTCACGAGCGCATCGCCCAGTTCGGCGACGAGCACGGCCTCGACCGCGTCACCCGACAACGATCCGCGGCCCTGTTCGCCACCCGCGGCGGCCGTGTTCCCGTTCTGCATCGCGCGCGGCTCCGCTTACTTCGCCGAGATGTCGATATCGCCGAAATACTTCAGGCCGAGCGACTTCACCGTGCCGTCCGCCTTCAGCTTGTCGATCGCCGCGTCGAGCTTCGCCTTCAGCGCGCTGTCGCCTTTACGCAGCCCGAATGCGATGCCATTGCCGAGAATCTTGTCGTCGCGCACGGGCTGGCCGACGAACGAGAAGCCCTTGCCGTCCGGACGCGACAGGAAGCCGCGCTGGCCGGACGGTGCGAGCACGAGCGTCGCGTCGAGACGGCCGGCCACGAGGTCCGCGTACGCCTGGTTCTGGTCCTGGTACGCGACGACCGCGACGCCCGCCGGCTCCCAGTGCGCCTTCGCGAAGGTTTCCTGGATCGATGCCTGCAGCACGCCGACGCGCTTGCCCTTGAGCGATTCCGGCGTCGGCAGCAGGCCGCTGCCGGTGCGTGCGATCAGCTGGGTCGGCACGCGATAGATGATCGTCGTGAAGTCGATCGCCTGGCGCCGCTGCTCGGTCGCGTTCATCGCCGAGTTGATCGCGTCGAACTTGCGGCCCTGCAGCGCGGGAATCAGGCCGTCGAACGACGTCTCGACCCATTTGCACGACAGCTTCGCCGTCTGGCAGACGGCATTGCCGACGTCGATGTCGAAGCCCTGCAGGTCGCCGTTCGGCGCTTTCGATTCAAACGGCGGATATTGCGCCTCGAGGCCGAAGCGCAGCGTCTGCGCCTCGGCGAGCGCCGCGCCCGAGCCGATGGCGCACGCGAGTGCGAACGCGAGTTTCAGGGTGGCCGTGTGCTTCATCGTGATCTCCTGTGTCTGGTCGGTGCGACGCTCCCGTCGCCGGTTGACGTACGGGCCTTACAGCGAACGCAGCCGCCGCGCGCCTTCGATCAGCGTCGCGTCGTCCTTCGAGAAACTGAGCCGGATCACGCCGGCGTCGGTGCCGTCGGTATAGAACGCCGACAGCGGAATCGTCGCGACGCGCGCGTCGCGGATCAGGCGCAGCACGAAATCGCTGTCACTTTCGTCCGAGAAGTGCCGGAAGCGCGCGAGCATGAAGAACGAGCCTTCGCTCGGCAGCAGCTCGAAACGCGAATCGGCCAGCTCGCGCGCGAGCAGGTCGCGCTTGGCCTGGTAGAACGCCGACAGGCCGAGATAGCTGTCCGGCCGCGCGAGGATTTCCGCGAACGCGACCTGCATCGGCGTGTCGGCCGCGAACACCATGAACTGGTGCACCTTGCGGATCTCGTCCATCAGCTCGGCCGGCGCGAGGCAATAGCCGACCCGCCAGCCCGTCACGTGGAACGACTTGCCGAACGACGACACGATCACACTGCGCTCGGCCAGCTCGCGATGGCGCGCCATGCTCTGGTGCTGCGCGCCGTCGAACACGACGTGCTCGTAGACCTCGTCGGACAGGATCACGATGCCGGTATCGCGCGTGAGCTGCGCGAGCCGTTCGAGATCGTCGGCCGAAAACACCGTCGCGGTCGGGTTGTGCGGCGTGTTGACGATGATCATCCGCGTGCGCGGGTTGATCGCCGCGGCGACTTCGTCCCAGTTCACGCGGAAATGCTCGGGCGACAGCTTGATCGCCACCGGCGTCGCGCCCTGCAGCCGCACGATCGGCGCATAGCTGTCGAACGACGGCTCGAAGTAGATCACCTCGTCGCCCCGATGCACGAGCGCGCTGATCGCCGCGTAGAGCCCTTCGCTCGCGCTCGCGATCACCGTGATCTCGGTAGCCGGATCGTAGTGTGGGCCGTACAGCGCCTCGATCTTTTCGGCGAGCCGCTCGCGCAGCGCCATGACGCCGGCCATCGGCGCGTACTGGTTGTGCCCGTCGCGCATCGCGCGCGCGACGCCTTCGACCAGCGCCGGATCGGGCGCGAAATTCGGCGCCCCCTGCGACAGGTTCAACGCATCGTGACGGGCAGCCAGTTGGCCGATCACCGTGAAGATCGTCGTCCCGACGTCGGGTAGTTTCGAACGGGGCGCGGTCGCGCTTCGCATGACTCCTCCTTCTGATGTCCTTCGGGCGGCCGCGCGCGACACGCACGGCCTGCATCTGTCGCACGATTTAGCCCGAGCCAATATCGGTGGACAATCGAAAGTTCGTCATGGCAGCCATGCATTTTTCTCATGGCTCGTGGGGAGGGGTACGCAGCGGCAAGGCTAGCCTGTCGGGGCGACATGCGAATCAGGCATTTCCCCTAGGCTGTTATCAGTGTGAGCAGGCCCCAGGGATGCTACCGGCCGGCCGCCGCCAGGTAGGCGAGCAGCACGGCCCGCAGTTCGTCGCGCAGCGCGGCGATGTCGAACGCGGACCCGAGCGTCAGCAACGCCTGCGAAAGCCCGCCGTAGCAGATCGTGTGCGCCATCCGCGCGAGCCCGTCGAGCCGCGCGGCCGGCGGCGGATCGGCCGCATGCGCGAGCGCGTCACGCCACAGCGCGACGTACGCGTCGTAATGCCGACGGTAGGCGGTGAGCGGCGACACCTGCCGTTCCAGCGCGAAGAGCGCGCCCCACAGCGCCGCGTCGGCGCCGATCGCGTCGACCTGCAGGTCGACGAGCGCGGCGGCCAGTTCGGCCCGCGGCGCGCCATGCAGTCGCGCGATGGCGTCGCGCAGCCGGTCGGCCATCGCCTGTACGTGCCGGTGGATACAGAGCGCCGCGAGGCTCTGCTTGTCGCCGAAGTATTCGTAGAAGGTGCCGATGCTCACGCCCGCGACCGCCGCGATCTCGCGGATCGTCGCCTTCGCGTAGCCGCGTTCGAGCAAAAGCTGAACGAACGCCTGCTGCAGCGCGTCGGAACTCGCCTGCGCGCGCGACTGGCGCGGCCGGCGGCGCAAGGCGGGCGCGGGTTGCGCCGCCGGCTGGCCGGGCGGCGCCGGAACCTGAACATGTCGCGGCGGCATATTTGCTACTCTGGAAATCAGCAGGGCATGCGTTTTACCGGGGGCCGGAGCCGGCGCCGAAGCGTCATCCGTGCGGCATGACGCCGGCCGCCCGCGCAGCATGAGACCGGAGACACCTCGATGACCGAATCGACTCACGCCGTCACGAACCAGTTCGACGAACTGGTCGACTATAACCTCTTCGCGACGGACATCGCGCTGCGCGATGCGCTCACCCGCGCGGGCGCCGACTGGGCCGTGCCGCAGCTCGACGCCTACGGCGCGCGGCTCGGTAGCGCCGACACCGCACGGCTCGCCGACGAAGCGAACCGCCACACGCCGGAACTGCACACCTTCGACCGGCGCGGCCGGCGCATCGACCGCGTCGACTTCCACCCGGCGTGGCACACGCTGCTCGGCCAGTACCGCCACGAAGGCTTCGTGTCGCTCGCGTTCCGCGACACGCGCCGCGGCCGCTGGGCCGCGACCGCGGCCGGCTTCTACCTGCATGGCCAGATCGAGGCCGGCACGCTGTGCCCGGCGACGATGACGCAGGCCGCGATTCCCGTGCTGCAGAAGGAGCCCGTGCTGTGGGACTTGCTGCGCGACAAGCTCTACAGCAACGACTACGATCCGCGCGACGTGCCGGTCGCCGACAAGCGCTCGATCTGGTTCGGCATGGGCGTGACCGAGAAACAGGGCGGCTCCGACGTGCGCGCGAACACGACGCTCGCGACCGCCGTCGGCGCGGGCGGCCGCGGCGGCGAATACCGGCTGCGCGGCCACAAGTGGTTTTTCTCGGCGCCGATGTGCGACGCGCACCTCGTCGTCGCGCGCACCGAAGCCGGCAGCCCGTCGTGCTTCTACGTGCCGCGCTGGCGGCCGGACGGCACGAAGAACGCGATCGAGATCCAGCGGCTGAAGGACAAGGTCGGCAACCGCAGCAACTCGAGCAGCGAGATCGAGCTGAACGACGCGTGGGGCATCATGCTCGGCGACGAAGGCCGCGGCATCCCGACCATCATCGAGATGGCCACCACCACGCGGCTGAACTGCGTGCTCGGCAGCGCGGCGATGCTGCGCCAGGGCGTCGTGCAGGCGATCGCGTACACGCGCCGGCGCCATGCGTTCGGCCGCGCGCTCGCCGAGCAGCCGCTGATGCGCACCGTGCTCGCCGATCTCGCGCTCGAGAGCGAAGCCGCGCTGTCGTTGTCGATGCGTCTCGCCGACGCGTTCGAGCGCGACGACTCGCCGCGCGAACGCGCATGGAAGCGCATCGTCACGCCCGCCGCGAAATTCTGGGTGTGCAAGCGCGCGGTCGAGCTGACCGGCGAGGTGATGGAAGTGTTCGGCGGCAACGGCTACGTCGACGACGGCCCGATCGCGCGGCTGTTCCGCGAGGCGCCCGTCAACTCGATCTGGGAAGGCTCGGGCAACGTGATGTGCCTCGACGTGCTGCGCGCGATATCGCGCGAGCCCGACGCGGTCGCTGCGCTGTTCGACGAACTCGCCGATCTCGGTGCGGGCGAACCGCGCATCCGCATGGCGCTCGATGCGCTGCGCGCGATGCTCGCGGCGCCGGCCGACACGCTCGAGGCGTCGGGCCGCGTGTTCGCGCAGCGGCTCGCGGTGCTCGCGCAGGCGTGCCTGCTGCGCCGCGATGCGCCGGCGGCCGTTGCCGACGCATTCGTCGTGACGCGGCTCGCCGCGCCCGACTGGGGCCGCATCGCAGGCGGCTTCGATCCGCACGCGATCGACGTCGCCGCGCTGCTGCAGCGCGCGTACCCGGCCTGATGCCCTTTGGATAGCTCGGTAAGGCCCAGTTCGCCTTCGTTCGCCCGCCCGGAGTCCCGATGAACCTCGTCGCCGCCCTCGACCGCGCCGCCCGTGCGACGCCCGACCAGCCGTTCCTCGTCAGCGAATCCGCGACGATCACCTATGCCGCCGCGCGCGAGCGCTCGCACCGCGCGGCAGCCGTGCTGAGCGCGCTCGGCGTCGCGGCCGGCGACCGTGTCGCCGCGATGTGCTTCAACACGCCGGCCTTCGTCGACCTGATGTTCGGCGCGTGGCGGCTCGGTGCGACGTTCGTGCCGGTCAACCACAAGCTGCAGGCGCCGGAAGTCGACTACGTGCTCGAACACAGCCGCAGCAAGGCGCTGCTGTTCGACGTGGCGCTCGCGCCGGTGGTCGAACGCCTCGTGCATCCCGCGCGGCGGCTCGTGACCGAAGGCGAACTCGACGGCGTGCCGTGCTTCGACACGCTGTGCGCGACGATGGACGGCCTCGCGGGCATCGAGCCGGCCGAGGGCGACATCGCGCAGATCCTCTATACGTCCGGCACGACCGGCCACCCGAAAGGCTGCGTGCACAGCCACCGCACCGTGACGCTCGCGGCGATGCAGGCGGCGCTCGCGACCGGCATCGGCCGCCACGAGCGCACGCTGATGGCGATGCCGATCTGGCATTCGTCGCCGCTCAACAACTGGTTCGGCGGCACGCTGTACGCGGGCGGCACCGTCGTGCTGCTGCGCGAATACCATCCGCTGCGCTTCCTGCAGGCCATCGAGCGCGAGCGCGTGACGCTGTATTTCGGCGCGCCGGTGTCGTACCTGCTGCCGCTCGACACGATCGACGGGTTCGCGGCGTTCGACCTGTCGAGCGTGCGCGCGTGGCTGTACGGCGGCGGCCCGATCGGCCCCGCGCAGGCCGAACGTCTCACGCGTGCGTATCGCAGCAACGCGTTCTTCCAGGTGTACGGCATGACCGAAGCAGGGCCGGCCGGCACGACGCTGTATCCGGACGAGCAGATCGCGAAGGCCGGGTCGATCGGCCGCACCGGCGGCCCGGGCGTCGATCTGCGCGTCGTGCGGATGGACGGCCTCGACGCGCAGCCGGGCGAGACCGGCGAGATCTGGCTGAAGACCGACAGCATGATGCTCGGCTATCTCGACGATGCGGCCGCGACGCGCGCCGCGTTCGCGCCGGACGGCTGGTATCGCACCGGCGACATCGTACGGATCGATCAGGATGGCTACCTGTTCATCGTCGACCGGCTGAAGGACATGATCGTGACGGGCGGCGAGAACGTCTATTCGAAGGAAGTGGAGGACGTGCTCGGCGCGCACCCGGACATCGCCGAGGCGGCCGTCGTCGGCGTCCCGCATCCCGACTGGGGCGAGACGGTCGTCGCGCACGTGGTGCTGCGCGCGGGCAGCGTGCCCGACGCGGATGCACTGCGCGCGTTCTGCGGCGAGCGGCTGGCCGCGTACAAGATCCCGCGCGAATTCACGTTCGCGCAGGCGCTGCCGCGCACGCCGACGGGCAAGCTGCAGAAGTTCCTGCTGCGCGTGCGCAGGGACTGAGTATCCGCGATTGAGCTAGCGCATTCGCGCACGCGCGGTCAATGCAACAGGCAGAACGGAACAAGTAATAGAAGTTACCAGCTCTGAATCATATTCGTCCGATTGATCGACGTTTCTTATCTGGAATAGCGTCTCTAGGCAGCCATTCCATTTACTGAGACAGGGAAGCCGGATGAAAAACGAACTCAAAGCACCGACCCATCTTTTCGCCACCGTTGGCGCGCTCACGGAACGCGGTGGACGTGTCACCACCGCAACCGGCGGCCTGACATTGGCCGGATTGGAAGTCGCCTGCGTCGGCGATGTAGTGACCTACGACGACGGTAGCGAGGCCGCGATTATCGACGGCGCGGGAGACAACCATAGCGGAGGCAAGCCGTTCGCGCTGGTCGGCAGCCGGTTGAGCAACGGTGACCGAATTACCGAAACGCTGCGCACTTCGTGGGGCATTCACGTGCGGGAGGGGCAAAGCGTTGCGGGCCTGTTCGATCCCACCTATGTGCCGCTACCCGCACCGCCTGCCTATAGATTGGCGGTACGTGGCGCGACAACAGCGCGCGGCGGTGCATTACGCGAGCCGTCCGGCACATGGGAAGTAGCGCCACACTTGGGCAAAGCTGCCACGATGGGCGAC